>CAWGRD010000015.1:0-107311 GCA_963824915.1 uncultured Nitrososphaeraceae archaeon | reverse complement strand
TTAGATAACAATCTGGATATTTCTATTTATAATATTCCCTCATTTATTAATCAAATGACAAAACAATTACCGAGATTAACAAAGAAATAGCAATAAAACAAAGACAAATTAAACAATTAATGAAGAACATAACTTAACGATACAAGATTTGAAAGATTATAGGTAAAACAGATCTCCGATAAATAAGAATCAAGAGTTAGGGAGAGCGTTAAAAAATTTAGAGAAATATAAATTGATGTTGATAAAAGATTTGATAGATATGGAAAATGAAAATACCATACTAAGATTAAAAAAACGAGACGGGAAGAAGAGATTATCAAAGTAAATAGAAATTTCCATCAAATAGTCCCATTGGTATAAAGGAATTATCTAAAATCGCAGATGAAATTTTTTCTTATCCTAGTCGTAATGTAGAGATCATAAAATTGATGCGTGACGTTACCTAAGGAAACCAAATGAAAAAGATAATAATATTAAAGAAAAAAATCGCTAAAGCAACATAGAATTATAGAAAAGAGTCAGTAAGACTCAATTACTATTCATAATCCTATCCGAATAACATTCTGTTTTATGAGGAATATTTAATTACAGTATTCCATTACCAAAGTGCAAAATTACATTATATTGTTTATTAAAAAATATGCCAAGATATTTTTAAAAGGACTATGAATTAGCAGGATAGTTGTTGAATGTTAATGGCTGTTGAATGGAGCCAATATTACTTTACTAATACTGCCTGCAGGTTTTACATTTATAGTTACAGTAGCAGTGTTACTATCTGTTTTACTATCGCTGACTTTGTAAGTGAAAGCATCAATAATAGTACCGCTATTGCTAATAATGTCAGAACCAGGGATATAAATTACGGTACCCTGTTGTTGGTTTATCTCACCTAGCGTACATTTGGTAAGAGGACATACATTGGATGCGGTTAATTCTGCATTTAGATTATTAAGATTGCTACCTTGAAGCTGTATGATAGCAGGAATGAGCGGTATAGGGCTGACGCTATCAAGGTAAATGTTTTTGCTTGATCTAGTCAGACATACATAGATTAGGATGATATTTAATATAATTAATCAATATTTTATGAAGAAATAAATTGATTGTTTTCAATAAAATTCAAATAGGGATATAGTAATCGAATATACATTGATTTTATAATTGGGGATTGTTCTATGACACGTTCCAGGGATCTAGATGAAAACGCATATAGAATAATAACCCATATAAAAGAAAATCCTGGCTGTTACCTTCGTCAAATTAAAAATGATTTGCATTTATCGATGGGAACCATACAATATCATTTAAATAAATTGGAAAATGATGGGAAAATTATATCGCAAAGAAGCGGCCTTCACAAACATTACTTTCCTGTTGGTGTTTTTAAAGATCATGAAAAAGAAATTATGACTTTTTTAACTCAAGAGACTTCTAGGGAAATAATAATGTTTATTACAGAACAAGGAAGTCCCACCCAAACGGATATTGCAAATAAAATCAAAATTTCGGCCTCGTCTATTAATTGGCATTTGAACAGATTATTACATTCAAATTTAATAGAAGAAATAAAAGATGGTAAATACAAGAGATATATTTTGAATTCTGAAATAAGTTCATTGTATGTTGGAAAATTATTAAAAAATTATTATCCTAATATTTGGGATAAATGGAGTAATAGATTAGCTGAAATGTTTTTATCTCTTTCATCTATCGAGGAAACAAAAAAGGATGATAATGATTGATAGCGCTTTATTTTTCACAACTATTAATTATATGGTTAGGTCAATTAAACTTCTCTTTGACCTTTTCTCTGGATATTGAACCAATGGGAATAACACAACATTTAATTTCTTTGTTTATTGGAATATTTTCTGTATTATTATTATTATTATCTATTTCATCTTATAGAAAAACAGGTTTAAAAAATATTTTATATGCAGCAGGTGCGTTCGGATTGTTTGCAATTAGATTATTTATAGAAGTATTTGATGAAAATTATGATATTGTAGATAATTACTTGTTATCTTTCTTAAATTCATCTATAACTCTTGCAATTTTAATTCTTTTCTTTTTAGCTATTATTAAAAAGAACAAATATTTATAATGACATTTATTTTTTTAGACAGATTGTTACATTAAACCGAGCTCAAAATTATTTTTATAGATGATGATACTACAAGTAGATGTATTAGAACTATGTAGTAATTCTTTGCTTTCTTTTTTTATCTTGTAAGCAGACTTCGGATCTTATTATGTCATGAATGTATTCTTTCTATAACCCATCTTTTATTTCTTATAGGGGATATTTTTTATATGCAATCTCTTTCTGTTCTCTATTTCTTTTATACGATATATAAGGAATATAACCTCGTTCGATTATCTCCTGTTTTACTAATTTAGAGCTTTATGCTCTACAAGACATGGATATTGATACTGATTTTTTTCTTCCTACTTTTATTGCAGATAAGAATGTAGCAGGTCGTTTGATAACTTTATTATCAATAACATTCATCGCTACTTTTATATCATTTTTATTGACATAGGTTATATTCGCAGTCGAAAGTAGGATTCTCTATTTAGGTGTTAAAACATGCCTCTTGTTTAGTCAAGTTTGTAATAAACTTTTTATAGTAACTTTTGAATAAAATGTTTCTTTAATTTATAAATTTATAAATTTATTAATTCATAACAATTAACTAATTAGATATTTCATTTGTAACATATTTAATTGAAAAATAAGAATATGAAAATTAATTTTTCATTTACCTACAATTATTTGTCCTTTCATTTCAGGATGAAATAGGCAAAAGTAATCAAATGTACCTGCTGTATTAAACTTCTGACTATAAACCCCATTACTTAAAATACCTCCAGAACCGAATAGCTTGCCAGAGGTTTGTGCATTATAATCTTTACCTGATGTTACTGTATGAGAAACAACATCAGCATTGGTCCATGTTATTGTGTCTCCAACTTTTATACTAATAGGGTTGGGGCTATATGATTGCAGTCCTTTTACACCTTCAATTATAACTTTGTTCTTTACATCAGCTATATTAGTTGTTACCTTATTTTGGGGCTGTAACGATGGTGATGGAAAGGCAGTATTAGTAGTAGATGCAACACTAGAAGGAACTATTCTAAATATATTTCCAGAAAGTGTAAGTACATACAAATAACCATCTGGTCCTACCCGCAAATCAGTAATTCCGCCAAATCCCTGTCCAAATTTAAATGATGGAATTTGTTGAGAAGTTATTGCAGTTTTCGCAATAGGTTGTCCACTTGGAGTTAATAATTCTGTTCTGTCCGCGTTTAATTTGAAATGATAAATATTGCCATTGTTAATATCCCCCACAAACATGTCGTTCTTATACTGTGCCCCTAACTTATCAGAGTTTAAAAATACAAGCGCAGTAGGTCCTATTGGGTCAGCCCATTCAAATTTTGGATCAGCGTATACCGCACTCTTTGATAATTTTACCAAATCAGAAGGATCAGTATGTCCTTCTTTAGAATCTTTTGCATAACCCTGTATTAGATTCCATCCGCTATTAAAGCCTGGGACAACCATATTAATCTCATCCCCATAGTTTGGACCATTTTCAGTATCCCAGAGATTACCAGAAACAGGATCAAAAGCTAAACCAAAACTATTTCTGATACCATATGCAAAGTATAAACTTAAAGGTGCTTTTTTTCCAAAAGGACCATTTGGAACGAACTGACCATCCGGAGTAACTCTTAATACACCCCCAACTCCATCGGCGGGGCCTCCACTAGCATCATTCTGTGCCTTGGTTTGATGACCACCAACCTCTCCTATGACAGCATAAATGTTGCCATCAGGTCCAATTGCCACCTTTCCTCCAATATGATCAGGACGATCAGTTATACCAGGCTCTGCAGGCAAATCCATCAATTGTAATGGATTTATTAATTGGCCATTGACAAACTCATATCTATAAACATCATTTCCTAAAGGAGGTACAGATCCCGTGAATTCATCTCCATCTTTGCTTCCACCGGCTTGAGTATAATATAAATAGACATATCTCTTACCATCAGAAGTAACATTGGGGGCAACAGCAATTCCAAGCAATCCTCTCTCAATCTTACCTGCGACTTGGACATCTAATACAGGTTTAGGTAACATCTTACCATTGAGTATTCTATTTACCTTACCAGTAGTTTTTTCTAAAACCAGTATATCATTTGGTCCCAAGAATGCCATACCTGTCTTTGCTTTAGAGGTACTATTAGGGAAAATTAGCTCTGCTTTTAGATTAGGATCAAAAATGGTTGGTCCCGTCGGCGCCATAGGTGCTACAGCATATTGAGCAAAGGCAGCGTGATTATGCAGATTATAATTGAAAAATGATGTAAGAATATTGTTATTGGTCTTAGATACTAATGAAGATGATAATAATGTAAATGAGAAAACTGCAAATAAAAATATAAATAAAAGTGGAAATTTTTTTGGCAATAAAAATATGGATATTTCAAGGTATTTATTGGTTACTTTAAATAATTCTATCCTGTCATAATGTGAAACTAATAAAACATGACATCATAGGTAAAGAAATCCATATATTAATCCATATAGTTTATTTGAGTCACTGAAAATAAATATATTAATTAATACAAAAAAATGAAGTATTTGTCAACTAACGATATGGTAATGATTTTAATATCGGTAAAAGTTTTGTTTTTGCATCATCAATACCCATTGTAGTTGAATAAACAATTAAAGTAGTAGGACCGCTAATATCCTTTTGTTTTGCTGCTCCACTTGTAAAATCATATGTCGAAGGTATTTGAAATCCGGCAGTTTGAAAATCTGATTTATATTTTACTAAAGATGGAGTAGGAACAAATATTGCTCCCGTTACAAGGTTACCACTTGATTTAACATTTGATTCTACTGTAATTGTACCTTTCATTGGAGTATATTTGGCGTCGGTGATACTATAACTTCCAGGTGGTAAAATTTTATCGTCAGATGCACCAGGATGTTTGATTGGAGTAGTTTGCCATGCAACATTGTTCCCATTACTATCGGTCACAGTCTCGGAATGGATATGATTCGGATCGCCATGTACAAATGCAATAGATGTTCCAGATGGAATTACAAGATTGGATGGAAGATAGTGTGCATTTGCAGAGCTTATCACTAAATTATCTGTCTCCACATGATGAGCTTCATCAGAGTATATCAATTAAAAATCCTTTAACAGAAGAGGGTATTACCATTTTTCCGGTATCATAAACGGATTTTGCATTAGGTAAGTCATTAGTATTGCTATTTGAACTACCACTACCAATATTTGAAATACTGCTACTACTATTTCCTATATTAGAACTAAAAGTATTATTATTTGTCACAATAGCCATAGCATTGCTATTAAAAAATATAAAAATGGACAAATATATGGAAAAAACCAATGATGTACAAACTAGTACCATTGTAGATAATAAAACAGGATGGATTCTAGAATTATACGCAGATGTTTTACTATTCACTTTATTCATTTACGAAATCGGTTGGTAAACGGAGATTTATTAATATATGGATTATTAAAATCCAAATATTATTTACAATAAATATCAAATCATTATCGATTAATAATTTTTAGTATCTGTTTGAATAGGTATCTTGATCTCATTGTATTAAAAAATTCTAGTTTATGTGTATGGGCTGTAACATAATGTTGCTATTGACCCAGCACTGTACCACATGTACCATCGGTATCATCACCTTTTGCTGCATTAAAATTCAATACAACGCTTTTACTCCCACCTGCTCCTCCGGTTCCCCCGGCTCCGCATGCAAAATAGTCTGCACCTGATCCGCCAATAAAGATATCATTACCACCGCCACCGTATAATTTATCGTTACCTTTACCAGCTACAAGAAGTGTGCTACCTTGTCCTGCAATGAGTATATTACTCTGGTTTCCACCAAACATCTGGTTAATTCCTGATCCGCTAGCAATAATGACATTGTTACCAGCGCCACCGTATAATTGATTATCACCTGGGCCACCAATAATTATATTATCA
Organism: uncultured Nitrososphaeraceae archaeon; assembly: GCA_963824915.1. Taxonomy (GTDB): domain Archaea; phylum Thermoproteota; class Nitrososphaeria; order Nitrososphaerales; family Nitrososphaeraceae; genus Nitrosocosmicus. Next base: position 101,245 of record CAWGRD010000015.1, on the reverse strand, counting down.
CCTGTTCCCCCTCGAATGATATCATTTCCTGCTAAACCAATGATAACGTTGCTATCATTGCCTCCTGATACACGATCATCTCCTTCTGATCCCATTAGCGGATGACATGTTCGGTTTGCAATACATTTTGCAAGATCTGCAAAGATAGTGGTCTTAATTTCTGCAACTGGAGTTGATGATGGAGTTGATGATGGAGTTGATGATGGAGTTGATGATGGAGAGGATATGACTTTTGCTCCTCCTGTATTAGATGATGCATTTACATTTGGCGATGATATTTGTGCATCTGCGTGATCAAATAAGTATAAATGTACAAATCCAAATCCAAATGCTAGTAGAAATGCGATTGTTGTATAACATAATGTATTTTTCATCTCTTGTTATCGACCTTCTTCTGTAACTTGAACTGGATAATAATAAAAATAATATGAATTATCTTGAATTAAAAATTCTTTTATCATATAGTGAAATTACGATGCCAGCATTTAAGTCTAGTGGAGTGATTGCAGAACTATGATGATCAGAATGAATATATAATCACTAAAAACTTTTCATTAAACTTAATGTTTTCAAGACCCTTACTAAGATATTCAATAATTTAATTAATCGAGTATTACTTTTATTTGTATTTAATTTTTAATATTGAAAGGAACCACAAATTTTCTATTCCATAGTTTGATATCTTTTATTGTATTTGGATAAATACTTTTTTCAAAAGAGAAATATGTGGATGATGAAACAATGATATGCTTTTAGGATAAGGATGCTATATCATTTTCACTATTTGGATACTCAATACAGGTCGAGAAATTAGAATATTTTGAAATAAATCATTTCGGATTAGAATATAATTCACATCATTAAAACATATAGTGAATATTTCCACATATTGTTTCAATACCACTCCATCATAATCAAATAAACTTAATGCAAGATTTAATTTTTCTCCATTAATAATACTTTAATTTTCATTCTATTGTGATTTCCTTTGATAGTTATACAATGTATCAAAATTATGCTTACTATAACATTTGATAAATCAAAAGACCAATTAATTATGACTATAAAAAAGTATAGGTTATTGATGAAGATAAACATGATTTCATACACATGTATTGTAGAATAAGTGATATCAAATTGCCATTTATCTCATAAATATGCCAAAAGCAATTATAACTTTCAGAATCATGTTTTGATCGACTCAAAGAATGGTTCTTACGACCACTACTCATTTGAGTGCTTGATCAATGAATTATTGAGATCGTAGAGCTTTAATTGGCATTAATCGTGATGCTTGTATTGCTGGCAATATACCTGCAAGTATACTCAGCCCAACAGATATCATCCATACCCTAGCCATATCGCTTATCAAATAGATTGGGAGACTGGAAGATCTCCCTCCACCTGGCCCACCGCCACCAGAGGATTTCATAATATCGCTTAAAGCATAACCAAATCCAATTCCTATTAATAGACCTATTGTTGCACCAAAAATTCCTATCAACAAAGCCTCAACTAAGAAAAGCGATAATATATCTTTATTCTGTGAACCAATTGCCTTCAAAGTACCTATTTCGCGAGTTCTTTCGATAACCGCCGTATAGAGAGTAGTAATAACCCCGACTGCACCCACAATCAATGATATAATTCCAATGCTTGTAAGAAAGGCGTTGATTCCACCTGTGGCTTGTTGTATTGTCTTTAATATAGCTTTTACTGTATTAACTCCTATATTATTACCGTATAGACTTCTTATTTCTTTTTCTACAATATCTACCAAGTCAGAAGATTGAGCAATTACAAATAATGAATCAAATTTGCCTGACTTTTGTAGAAGAGAGTTTCCAGCCTGTGGATTAAGGATAATGCCATTGTCTATAGTAGGATTGCCGGTTTCTTTAATAATGCCTGATACAACAAAATTCTTGGATTCTTGTTTTTGTTTGCTTGTGGTTGGATCGACAAAAGAATATGTAATTTTTACGTTTCTGCCTAAAACCAAAAAAGGATTGGCATCACCTGGAGGATTAGCAACATCTTGAGCCACAATTATAGAAGAGGGATTATTTGGTTGTATTGTAGAGCCATCTACATATTCTAAGGTTGGTGCAATAACTTGAAGTTTATCCGGGTCCAAAGACAAAATTGCATCATTTTTAGTTTCACTTTGAGATTGTACTTGTGCTGTACCTCTATATGTAGGGATCACATCATTGACAAAAGGAAGCGAATGTATTCTATTTTCTATTGCAGAATTTAAAGTAATTTTTGGTGAACCTCCACCTCCACCAATACCTCCACCTGGTCCACCCCCTCCACCTCCAAACTGGGAGCTAGTTACAAATAATATATTAGGTGCCAAATTACTAAACTGTTTATTAAATGATGCAGAAAATCCAGCGCCAATTCCATTAATTGCTATTAAAAGAGCGCTTCCCACCATTACCATCAAAATTGTCAGGATAGACCTAATCTTTCGATCCCACAGAGACTCAAAGGATAATATAAAAAGTTCTTTAATATTCATCTATCTATTCCCCCTGATCCGCCTTTCTTCCCTGTAACTTTGTTTCTTTTTAATTCTTCATTTAGCAAGTCCTCGCTTGTATTTGCATTAGTAGAAGAAACATCATCAAGAAAAGATTCCATCTCCGAACTGCTGGTAAATTTTGTTTTCTTTGATTTAGATTTCCTTTTCTTTATAAGAAATATTACTAAAATAATTACAGCAACAACAATAACAAAAAACATTATATTATTAATTATGCCAGCAATGCCAAATAAACCACCGTCACTATTTCCTGCTCTAGCGGATTGTGATTGTTTAGTTTTAAAATCAACTGAACTATTTACCAATAACTGGTGTTGAACTTTCAAATCATCACTATAAGTAATTTTAAGTGTAATAGGATGCAGTCCAGGAGGAATGGTGGCCATTGTCTTGTTATCTACATTTATCGGGATACTAAAAGGTAGAGGGGAATCTACCGAAAGGTCTCCAAGATACTGAGAAGGCAATACAGGAATATAGTTTTTACTTGAGTTGGACTTGATAGTCTCAACAGTAGTAAATAGTCCAACAGTATTTCCTTCATTTAAAAGATTTCCGATAAGATTTGGTTTGCCGCCAATAAAGTTAATGCCTACATCATATGCCCGAAGTTTGATATCCCCACTAACATATGCTCCAATATTAAGAGTATCAGTCTTTGATTGTCCTGCAGATATATAATTTATAGTCAATGTAAATAGAGTGGGTTGGCCAACCAAACTGGCAGAGGCAAAAACCTTTGTAAATAAATTTAGACTAGTTTGAGGTAGTACGGAATTGAATGTCCATCTAGAATCCCCAAGAATTTGTACGGAACTAGACTGAGAAGCAAGAGTGGCGACAACATTAGTTATTGGATTTTTGGTATCACTATTAGCGAGTGTAAGATTCAAATCTTTTATTTTACCTGATGTTATCGTAAGAGCGTTTCCCTTATTTGTTGTAATATTTAAAACAGATTGAGGGGGAGTAGGCGATATAATTAATCCAATTGGGATATTTGAAATCTGTTGGTTTCCATATGAATCATCATAAGTTATTTGGATATTCAAGCTCTGAACGGTCTCTCCAGCAGAGACACTTGGATAAATAATTGGATTTATTTCTGCTGTCGAACCGTTTGCAGATATAGTACCTATGTCGAATGTTGATGATCCTACATTCACTGCAGGAGTAGATGAAGGTGATGATACTGATTGTTGTACAGCAGGATTTGTTACGTTTGTATTTGTATTACTCAGACTAGTACCGCTACTACTGGCGTCACTAACAGATTGAGTATTACCAGAAGTACCACTTGTTCCACTGGTTATACCGGTAACTGCAACAACTACACCTGCTGCATTGGCACTCCCTTTATTTTGAATTAATATTTTTAATTGATTAGGAGTGGATGGGGTTAATTGTGAATTTTCTGATACTGCATCCAAAATAACCTTTCCGGTGAGTCTAAAAGGCACCTTAATCGCTGTCATAAGTTCACCAATTTGATTTATTTTTGAATATCGAAGATTAAGGATGGTTGAATATCCTCCTACTTTAGCCTGTTTTAAAACATTCATATCAAAATAAAGAACAAATGTATCACCGGATTTTACAATAGAATACGCACTAGCTACAGATTGTGATGTTCCATTATTTTTCCCTTCGATTGGTGTAAATCCCCCTGAAGAAGGCATATTCAGATACCCTGTAACTCCAGTAATATCGGATCGCCCTTTATTTACCAATACTATGGCCAGAGTGGAAGCACCGTCTCCAGGGCCTACTTCTTTCTTTACTGAATTATTATTTGAAGTTGATGAAGAACTCAGATAATTTGTCCAGTATGCATCTAAAAATGCAGGAGATTTATCAGTATCTGAACTGCTGTCTGGGAATATAGTATAACTACCCGTCTTGCTGTTGTTATTAGTAATCAGTTGAGCAAAAGATGGTGTTATCGTAATTGAACATTCAATACAAGAAAAAAAGATAATCCCGAAAATTATAAAATATAGACAAATAATAGACATCTTCTTTGAAGGTGCAGGCAAGAGTGGTTTTGTCATAATTACCAATATTTGAAACACATTATCTTTTATAGACCTATCAATACAAGTATTGTTTTGATTTTTTGTTATCATCCTGTCAACAACATGACCTTTTAATATACAATTTCTTTTTCGATTTGTCCATCTTTAATAAAGATAGATCTATCAGTCAATTCCGCAAGTTCGGGGTTATGAGTAATCAATATTATTGTCCTCCCGTATTTTTTTGACAGTAATTTAAGTAGTTCAAAAACTTCATTTCCTGTCTTTGTATCTAGATTACCAGTAGGCTCATCGGCTAGTATTATTGTTGGATTATTTATAAGCGATCTTGCAATCGCTACTCTTTGCTGTTGGCCTCCACTCAGGTTCACGGGTTTTTGTTTTGCCTTATCACCAATACCCAGAATATTCAAAAGTCTGATTGAACGTGATGCTCGTTCTTTAGCTCCCATACCAGCAATAATGCTAGGAATCTCCACATTTCTCTGAACTGTAGTTCTATTAATCAAATTAAATGACTGAAAAATAAATCCTATTAAATTATTCCTCATATTTGCAATCATATTATCCTTTAGCGAAAAGACATCTATTCCTCCGATGAAAATTTTACCAAAACTCGGTTTATCTAAAGCCCCTAGCATATTCAATAATGTAGATTTGCCACTACCAGATGGTCCTACGATTGATACAAACTCTCCTTTATTTACAGTAAAGCTGATCTTTCGTAGAGCTATTACTTTACCTCCCGCAGATTCAAAGACTTTATACAGGTTTTCGACCTTTAAGGCAATAGAAGAATTATCATGACCATAAATATTATCAGAATGCAGATTAGTAATGTTATTAACATTATCTTTATAGTCACCATTAATTGTCAAGTTTATCATTGCTCCAGATCTATATGGAATTCATCAATGTCAAACCAATCCCTGATATCTCATAATTTTTTGGTATTCTCATTTATAATAGAACATATAGACTTTTCCAATACTTATATTTGATGGAAAGAATAAAATCTATTTTTAAAATTCAAATTAAAATGGCAGAGGAGTATGATTTGTTTTTCGTAATTTATACCAATGTACAAAAAAATAGAAATTTTGAATATGTAATTTATAAAAATTCGAATAAATTTACAATATTTCTTTTAGGAATCAGCATAACATCTCTTAATCCAGGGTGATAATAAAACGATTATTCAGAATTGCTGTTTGAAATCAAACTATTCTCATGATTATACTCCTATTTGCTATATACAGTTTTACACTGTTTAAATTTAGTCTAGCTTTCGTTAATTACAATTGCAATTGCTGTTACCTTTATACTCTGATATAATTCCACCAACATAAATAAAAACATAATACCTTGGATCTAAAGAATAATTTATAAAAACATGTACATAGCCTTTTTATTATAAAAAGTTAGATTAAATAATATGTCATATATCCTCATTTTACCACTTTAGATGGATAATCTGATTTTTTTCCGAAATAGCATGTTTATCAGGATTATCATTCTTAAATAAGAAACAAAAATGTTTTGATGGTAAAAAAATCAATTTTGAGAAAATAGATCTATCGTATATAACGCAGTCAAGGAAGTGCAAGGACACCCGTATTTACGGTGATAGCAAATTTACAGTTACCGGCTTTCGTATCTCCATTTTTGGCATTAAAATCTAATACAACTCCATTTCCCCCTGTTCCGCAATCAAAGTAATTCAGTACCTCCTCCACCAATCATAACATCATGACCACTTCCAGCGTATAATTGATCATTTCCTTTGCCTCCCACCATCAGGGTATCACCAGATCCACCTATGAACATATTATTTCCTGCTCCACCATAGAGCTGAGCGGTAGTAGATGCACCTGCAATCAATATATTATCCCCATTTCCACTGTATACTTTACAATTACCAGACCCACATTGTATAACATCATTACCCGCCACACCATAGATAGAAGCACTTGCAACTGCAGTGGCAATTATTATATCAGGTCCTTTAGTGCCCACTATTGGCGGACAACCGTTGCCACCCCCATTAGTGCTACCAGCAATACAAGATGGCACTATTAAGTTTTTAGGAAGTTGAAGTCCTGGGGCAATTTGAGAGGTAGATAGAGTTGTTATTGGAGCTTGATTTGGAGGTGTAAGAGGGTTATTGGGTATTGGAAGGGTTCGACCTTTTAGATTATTAGTTGCATAAATAGGTGAGATTACAATTAGGGAAGTTAACATAACCACAATAAAAAGATGAAATATTAGAAATTTGCAAGAGATCCTATATACCATGTTATGGTCTCTCCCGATTTATAAGGGTATGATCATCACCGATTAGTAACAAAATCAAACTAATAGAACAAATAACTATATTAATTTTTTTGATAACTATATAGTGATTAAAGTTATTCATAAATATGAATGAATTATCCAATACTTATATCTGATGGAAGAATAATACAGTTTATTTATTAATAGAAATTATAGGTTTGTATATTTTTCAAAACTAGCTATATAATAATAGTAATTGAGATTAATCATAAATGAGTATTGTATTCTCTTTCTATTTGGTCCATACCTAAATAGTTATCTTATTAATCACTGGTTGAAGATTTGATCAAAATTTTCAACTCCATTATTGAGAAGTAGAATCAAAAAAGATTCAAAAATTTTAATTTGTTATTACTACAATCCATACAAAGAATCAATCAATGAATTATATGTCCATATTTACATTTCTTTTTTCAGAATGCAAGAAAGAAATCATCAAAGATTTCAATTCCGTCTTTTAACATATTGAATAGTTTTCATTGTGATACATTTCGTATAATAAGAAAAAAAGTAACTTTACTTTTAAATATCTGCAAGTTTAAGGATATCAATATCCATCTTCCATTTATGTAAAATGTTTGTGCTAAAGACCTATCAATCTATCTGGAGGTAAACTCTATAAGATGGTCTTCACGTATAGGATTATTCCCAATATTTCTGTTCATATTAACTAAATCTTAATTTACTCATACGAAAATAAATTTAACTTTAATTCAGGTCATAAAATACATATCAAGAATCTTTTTTTAGATCGCTTTTGAATCCAATTCCAAATTTTTGGACCCATAGCATATGTCCTTTTAATGAATCACTATTATCTTTTTTATAGCAAGATTAAAAATCTGAACCATAAAAATAAAAATCAGAATAATACACCCTGAAGATATTTCACTTCTTTTCAAAGGTTCATACAAAAATAGGCATCTTGCTAGTTTTTAATATATAATTAGTAATTGTGCCATGAGTTAACTTTATGGTTAATAATTTTTTCAATTGCAAGAACAAATTAATTTGACAATATTTTTGTTTTAATAAAGTCTATATCGCTTTATAAGCATAAAATTTAAAAATTTCTAAATGTTTCTTTCAAATTTTATCGCAAAATACAATTTAACTAACTAATAATAGATAAAATCCAAAACAAAAAATGAAAAGATTTTTAAAATAAATTATAGTAATTGCTAAAATAAACAACTATCAAGGGAGTGCTGGAACCCCAGTATTTATAGTGATAAGATATTTACAATTACCGGCTTTCGTATCTCCATTTTTGGCATTAAAATCTAATACTACTCCATTCCCACTTGTTCCGCAATCAAAGTAATTAGCTCCACCCCCTCCTATCATAATGTCATTACCACTTCCAGCGTATAATTGATCGTTGCCATTACCTCCAACCATAAGAGTATCGCCTCCTCCACCTATGAATATATTATTTCCTGATCCGCCATAGAGTTGAGCAGTAGATGATGCACCAGATACCATCATATTGTTACCTACTCCCGCATATATCTTGCAATTACCAGTTCCACATTGTATAACATCATTGCCTTCAATGCCATAAATAATAGCATTTGCAACACCGGTTGCAATTATAATATCAGGACCATTTGTGCCTACAATTGGTGGGCAGCCACCACTGCTGCCACCACTGCTACTACCACCACCCGAAGAACAAGATGGAGGTATAATTAAATTTTTTGGAAGCTCAAGTCCTGAGGCGATTTGAGATCTAGATAAAGAATTGACAGGAGCCTGATTTGGCGGCGTTAGGATATCATTTGGAACTGGCAGTGTCCTGCCCTTTGATTGAGAAGCAGCATATATCACAGGCACAATTAATAAACTCGGGATTAATGTCATTATCAATAAAAGCAAGAAAGAGAAAGAAATGCGGGACATGTTCATGAACAAAGTAATAACAATGAAATAATTACATTTTCAATAAAACTACCAAATGATAACAATAAGAGAGTGTAATATGACATATTTAGGTTAAACCTTACTGCTACTATTGTATGATCAATTAACTATTTGTATATTAATCAATATCCAAAGAATATATATAATGAAAGCATACTCTACCGTAACCTATTAAGTGGACAAAATTATCCATTGCGCATTATATGTATATCGGAGCCACCATACCAACAAACAATTTTTTTATGAAATAATGTAACATTACCAATTACCAATCGTATCAACAGATGGTGGTTTTAGCAACGGTCCATAAATTTCGTCATTATTATTACTTATCCCAATTATAGATTCGGTTTGTATATCGAACGCTTCCCATTCAGTTATTGCAAGGTAGGAATTATGGATCGATATTTGTTCATTCTCGGTATGAACCATGGTTATTATTAATATTTGCCTTTTTACAAAAGTCTATAAATTATATTACATTTTTATAAAGCATATATCAATTAAATCAAATTTCTAATTGCATGTTATAAATACACATTCAAAAAACATTTGGTGTTTATAGATTAAGGAACGTTTTCCTATTTTTTCAAAAAAAATAATCCAATTTAAATATATGAAAAAGGAAAAATAAAAATAATTCCAAATTAAAATGTTAAAAGAATAAATAATGAAATAGAATAAAAGTATAATAACAAATCGTTTAATAAATACTCAAATGTCAAACTCGATTGAGAAATAATAATATTAAACTATCGTTTTATTAGGGACATAAAATTTTTATAAACTATTTTTGAATACTTGGTTAAATCTTTAACTTTTTTTTCCATATCAAATACTAAATCATATTTATCAATATTCTCACTTTGAATCTCATTTTGATATTCATTTATCCAGTCTAAAATCATTTGTTCTGTTACTTCTAAATGGAATTGAATTGCAAAAGCGGTTTTATATTTAAATGCTTGCAAGTACATATTAGAATATGATAAAACATTTACATTTTTAGGTAACTCAAATGTGTCACCATGCCACTGGAATACTTGAATTTTTCGCTCTGTAATATTTTTAAATAAAGAATTTTTACCATCTTCAGTTATATCAACTAATCCCCAACCAATTTCTTTTTTTGATCCATTGTATACTTTTCCTCCACAAGAGTAGCTATTATCTGAGAGCCTAAACAGATACCCAAAATAGGAATTCCAAGATTAATAGAATCCACAACTAGTTGCTTTTCTTTTTGAATATATTCAAAATTATCATTTACAGACATAGGGCCACCTAATAAAAAAATTGCATCAAAATTCTCTATGTTTTTAGGGATTGCATCCTTTGATGCAAGGATTTCAGAAATTCTATAGCCATCTGATTGAAGAAATTCTTTTAAGATTCCCAATTTTTCGCATGGAATATTTTGAACAGCAAGAACCTTATTTGATTCACCCAACATTATTATATTTAAAATCAACATTAAAAACATTCTATAATAGCCAAAGTATTTCATCTCAATAAGTAAGGATGAATTTTAAAGAGATTGTCTTTTTAACCTTAAGTTCAATAAAAGAAAGAAGAACCCGAAACATACTTACCATAATTATGATAACAATGGGATGTGGTCTATTAGTTTCCTTAAATAGTTTAACTCAGGGGCTTATTGATTTTGTAGAACAGAATTTTAAGAAAATTCTACCTAATCAGATAATAATTTCAAACTCAGATAGGATTCAACAATCAAACATGCAAAATATTCAAAATAAACTTGAAGTTTTATTTGATAAAAATCTAACAGTAGTTGAAAAAAGAATACCATTTGATAATTCCACTATAAAATACCTTGAAAATATAAATGGCGTAGAGTTTGTTGATCCTGCATATCAGGGTATGATATTACTAAATCATGGAAATAAATCTGAAATAACCAATGCGATTGCAGCCAATTTTACAAATTTAAAAAACATTATCCCTGATTTTAATATCAATAATCAAATATCCAACGAATCGTCAATGAATAAAAGAATAATAATATTACCCCAAAAAACTAGTGAAAGTCTTTCTCTTCTCAATAAAAAAGGAGGAAAAGGAAATGATGATATTATAACTGTACAAAACATCAAGGAAAGTACAAATCCATCGTCATCAATATTAAAATATAATAATAATTTTAACGTGATTGCAATTATTAATTCTACAGGTAATCCTATAATAGATAACTCTGCATTTATTGAAACTCAAACAGGTAAAGAAATTCTCAATAAATCAAGTGACTATGACATATTATTTTTAACGTATAAAGATATAGACAAAGTAGACAGCATTGTAAAAACGATACAGAAACATTTTAACAACCAAGTTTCAATTTTAAATTCTCTAGAAATAATTAAAACTCTAACCAAATTCATAGTAGGCATTTCTACTTTTATATCAAGCATAGCAGTATTTTCCCTTGTAGTAGGTTCATTAGGAATTATAATTACAATATATACATCGGTAATTGAGCGTACTAGAGAAATAGGAATTTTGAAGGCACTTGGTAGTACAAACAAAACAATACTGGGCATGTTTTTAACAGAATCGGTGATAATAGGAATGATTGGCGCTGGAATTGGAATCTTATTTGGATTTCTTGGCTCTTATGTTCTTTTGAATGCATTTTTGTTTTTTTTAAAATTACCAATAAAAATATTTCCCGTATTTGACATAACAGAGATATTAAAGATTTTCATAGTGGTGGTAGGATTGAGTATTTTTTCTGGGCTATATCCTGCCTACAAAGGCTCAAGAGTTTCCCCTGTAAATGCACTAAATAAATATTTCTAATTTTAATATATATTTTCTGAAAATAATAAAATAATATTTATTTCGCATTGTGTATAATATTAAAGACCCATTTGAATGAATCCTCTACTATACACAATATTCTAACCAATGGCGATGTAGATAATAATAAAAATGCTATTGATAATGTTAACCAAAATTTACCTAATAATAAAAAAAAAATTTTATACTCTCTAGAGCTCTATCTCCAAAAGGAGATCAACCTCAGGCAATTAATAATTTAATTGAGGGAATAAAATCAAATAAAAAAAAACAAATATTATTAGGTGTTACTGGAAGTGGTAAAACTTTTACTATTGCAAATGTTATTTCCAAATTAAATAGAAATGTACTGGTAATCTCACATAATAAAACTCTCTCAGCACAGCTGTATGCAGAATTTAAAGAATTTTTTCCAAATAACAATGTGGGTTATTTTGTTAGTTTTTATGATTATTATCAGCCTGAAAGTTATATGCCACAAACTGATACATATATAGAAAAAGATACTGAAATTAATGAAAAAATTGAGCAAATGAGATTGGAAGCAACCTCCATGTTACTGTCAGGTGAGCCAACTATAATTGTAGCAACTGTTTCATGTATTTACTCACTTGGATCGCCAACAGAATGGAAAGAACAATCAATAATTTTAAAAAAAGGTTTGAATATTAGCAGAAAATCAATCATTCACAAGCTAGTAAAAATCAGGTACGAAAGAAATGATACCAGCCCACTTAATGGAACTTTTAGATCAAAAGGAGACGTCATAGATATAGTTCCAGGATATTCAAAAGAGATGATTAGAATAAGTCTTTATGGTAACACAATAGAGAATATTTACACCCTAAATAAAGATACCAAAGAAACCATTAGAGAAGAAGAATCAATAGTGACAATTTTTCCAGCAAAACACTATTTGATAGATGATAATATACAAAATAATGCAATAAAATCAATAAAAGAAGAAATGGAAGAATGGTTGCCTCATCTTCCATCAGAATTAGAAAAACAAAGACTCAAGTCAAGAACAAACTATGATTTAGAAATGATAACAGAATTAGGATACTGTAACGGAATTGAAAATTATTCAAGACATTTTGATAAAAGAAAACCAGGCCAACCACCATATTGTCTGCTTGATTTTTTTAAAAAAGATTTCTTGCTGGTAATTGATGAATCTCATGTAACATTACCTCAAGTTATGGCAATGTTCAAAGGAGATCATTCGCGAAAGAAAACATTGGTAGACTATGGATTTAGACTACCAAGTGCATTTGACAATAGACCTCTCAAATTCGAAGAATTTGAAGAATACTTTAATAATGTGATTTTTGTATCTGCAACACCTGGAAAATATGAATTAAGTAATAATGATAACCTAGTTGAACAAGTTGTAAGACCTACAGGTCTTGTAGATCCCAAGATAGAAATTAGAGAAACTAAAGATCAAATAAAAGATTTAATAAATGAGATAAATAAAAGATCTGAGAAAAATCAAAGGACACTTGTTACAACACTGACCAAAAAGATGGCAGAAGATATGGCAGAATTTTTATCAAAAAATGATATAAAAGTAAGATACATACATTCAGAAGTAAATGGGATAGAAAGAACCGAATTACTAAGACAATTAAGATCTGGAGAATTTGATGTTCTAGTGGGAATTAATTTATTAAGAGAAGGACTTGATTTACCTGAAGTTTCACTTGTCGCAATAATGGATGCAGATAAAGAAGGATTTTTGAGAAGTTATACAAGTTTGATTCAAACTTTTGGTAGAGCTGCAAGAAATATAGATGGAAAGGTAATTTTGTATTCAAATGTTGTAACCAAGTCTATAAAAGAAGCAGTTATAGAAACCAATAAAAGACGTAGAAAACAAATTGAATATAACGATATCAACAAAATTGAGCCCAAAACAATTATTAAACAAGTTCCAGAAAAAATTTCGAATATATCAAAATTTGATATAGATTTAAAGACAATGACAAGAAATGATTTGATAAACCTTTCAATTAGAATAGAAAATCAAATGAATAAATTTGCAGAGGATCTAGATTTTGAAAAAGCTATAGAACAGAGAGAAGATTTAAGAAAAATAAATGAAATTCTATTGATAAAAATATAATTACAATATAGGAAATTAAATGCAAAATAATAATAATAATAATAATATAATTATCAAAGGAGCAAAACAACATAATCTAAAAAATATAAATTTAGATATTCCTAAAAATAAATTAATAGTTTTTACAGGGCTATCTGGATCAGGAAAATCCACACTAGCTTTTGATACAATTTTTGCAGAAGGTCAAAGAAGATATGTTGAATCATTATCAGCCTATGCAAGACAATTTTTGCAAATAATGGATAAGCCAGATGTCGATGTAATCGAAGGATTGTCTCCAGCAATTGCTATCCAACAGAAAACCACAAATAAAAATCCACGCTCTACTGTAGGAACAATAACAGAAATTTATGACTATTTGAGATTGTTATTTTCCAAAATTGGGATTCCGCATTGTCCGCAGTGTGATAGAAGGATATCAAATCAATCTATCGACACAATAGTCAATAAAATAACGATAGAAATGGAAAATATTTACAAAATGGATATAAAATCGACAATATTTATTTTAGCACCCATAATTAGAGAAAAAAAAGGAATCTATGAAAAAGTTTTAAAGGATTTAAAAGATGAAGGATATGCAAGAGATACGAATAGATAAAAAAATAATAAATTTAAATGAATTTGAAAAATTAGATCTAATACCAGAAACAGAAAAGCAAAAAAGGCACTCAATTGATGTAGTTATGGATAGAATTATTCTTGATTCTGAAAATATAGAGAAAGATAGAATTTTTGAATCTGTACAAAATGCATTGAATATGGGAGAGGGTTTAATGATAGTACAAATAGAAAATAAGGATTACATATTTTCGCAAAAAAATGCATGTCCATATTGTGACATAAGCCTTGGAGAAATGGAACCCAGATCTTTTTCATTTAACTCACCATTTGGAGCATGTAGTAAATGTAACGGTTTAGGAATAGAAATAGAATTTGATCCTGATTTAATAATACCAGATAAGAGCAAGAGTATCCTAAATGGAGGTATAAAGCCCTGGTCAACCGGTCAGTTCGCAAGTTTCAGAACATCAATGCTAAAGGATGTTGGAAGAAAATTTGGTTTTAATTTGAATACACCGATTGATAAAATGAATGAAGAGCAATTGAATGTTATTTTATATGGAACAGATCTTAAGATAAATTATAACTATATTTCTAAATCTAGTGAAAGTTCTTGGGAATATTCTGGAAGATTCAAAGGAGTGATACCAAATTTAGAAAAAATATACAACGAAACAGAATCGGAATCAAAAAGAGAAGAAATAAGCAAATTTATGAAAGAAAAACCATGTGAAAAATGCAAAGGTTATAGATTAAAAAAAGAAGCGCTTTCAGTAAAGATAAATGGAAAATCAATAATGGATATATGTAATTTACCAATAGATCAAACAATAGATTTTTTTAATAAAATAAATTTAACACAGAGTGAAGCAATTATTTCAAAACAGATTTTAAAGGAGATCAAAAGTAGACTTGAATTTCTCTTAGGTGTTGGATTAAATTATTTAAATCTAAACAGAAAAGCAGGGACATTATCAGGAGGAGAATCACAAAGAATAAGATTAGCAACACAAATAGGGTCTAATTTAACAGGTGTTTTATATGTACTTGATGAGCCCACTATTGGACTGCACCAAAGAGACAACTCTCTTTTGATTAAAACATTACACAGATTGCGTGATCTTGGAAATACGGTAATAATTGTAGAGCATGACGAAGACATAATAAGAAATTCAGACTGGATAATAGACATAGGACCTGCGGCTGGAATCCACGGTGGTCAAATAGTAGCATCTGGAAAAATAGCGCATATCATTGAAAACAAAAATTCCATTACAGGCGAATTTTTATCGGGCAAGAAAAAAGTAATAGACAATGTTGAAAGAAAAGAAAGCAATGGAAAATTCATATCAGTTTTAGGCGCTCGTGAAAACAATTTAAAAAATATAAATCCAAAATTTCCAATTGGATTGATTACCGTTGTTACAGGAGTCTCAGGGTCAGGAAAATCCACTCTAGTAAATGACATACTATATAATTATTTGATGAACCATTTTTATAAATCAAAACTAACAATAGGAAAATCTGAAAAAATTCAAGGAGTTGAAAACATAGACAAAATCATAGGAATTGATCAATCTCCAATTGGAAGAACACCAAGATCTAATGCGGTAACATATGTTAATGCATTTACTAAAATAAGAGAGCTCTATTCATTAACACAAGAATCAAAGGAAAAAGGGTACAAACCCGGAAGATTTTCATTTAATTTACCATCTGGTAGATGCGATGTATGTGAAGGGGCTGGTGTTCGAAAAATAGAAATGCAGTTTCTTCCTGATGTATACATAACATGTGATCAATGTCATGGAAAAAGATACAATACCGAAACACTTGCAATAAAATACAAAGGAAAAAATATTTCTGAAATTTTGGATATGACAATTGAGGAAGCTTTGGACTTTTTCAAAAATATTACAGTAATAGCGAACAAATTAAAGCTATTAAATGATGTAGGATTGGGATATTTACATTTAGGTCAATCAGCAACAACATTATCCGGAGGGGAGGCACAAAGAATCAAGTTAGCTGCTGAACTATCAAAAAAAGATACGGGAAATACCCTATATATCCTTGATGAACCTACTACAGGATTGCATTTTTCAGATGTTAAAAAACTTTTAAAAATTCTTCATAAACTCAGAGAAATGGGAAACACAATAATAATAATAGAACATAATCTGGACGTAATATCTGCAGCAGACTGGATAATAGATTTGGGTCCAGAAGGTGGAAATAATGGAGGTCAGGTAATAGCAATAGGACCTCCGGAAGAAATTATCCATAATAAAAAAAGCTATACTGCAAAATTTTTAAAAGAAAAATTATTGCAAAATATTAATTTAAACGAACAAAATATAATAAAGATAAAAAAATGATAAGGATATCCAAAGAAAAAGATATTTAAATAATATTTTTTCGCAATAAATAACTAACAAGTTGGAAATAGAAATTCCAGATTACAAAGTAGAACTAACCTTTCCTCAAAAACCAGGGGTATATATCATGAAAGATATCCAAGAGAAGATTATTTACATCGGTAAAGCAAAAAATCTAAATAAAAGAATTAAAAGCTATTTTTCAAAAGATAATAACAAATCAAGAGACAAGACATCTATTCTAATATCCCGAATTAAAAAAATAGACTACATAATAACAGATAACGAAATTGAGGCCTTTCTATTGGAATCAAATTTAATAAAAAAATATAGACCACTTTTTAACATAGAATTAAAAGATCAACAAAGATATACATACTTAAAAATAACTGATGAAAAGTTTCCAAGACTTTTAGTAACAAGAAGAAATAGAAATGGAGAATTCATGGGTCCAAAAGGTGAGATTTTTGGCCCTTTTGTCAAAGGAAGTTCAAGATTCTTAACTATAGGTCTCTTAAGAAAAATGTTTAAAATTAGAATTTGCAAACAATTACCAAAAAAAGAATGCTTAGAATACCATATAGGTAATTGTGATGCCCCCTGTATTAACAAAATATCACAACAAGGATATAATAAAAATATTGAAATGATAAAAAACATTTTAAAAACAAATCACGATTTTGATGAATTTTACCTTAAACTAGAAAATGAAATGAAAGTCGCATCTGATAAAAAGGAATATGAAAAAGCAATACATATCAGAGACACCTTATTGAGGTTAAAAAATTTACGCTATCATCAAAAAATAGAAAATACTTTCCAAAACAATCCATTTGAGGAATATATAGGCATAGTTTATGAAAAGATGAAAAACATAGCATATGTTATGACACTAGTAAGTAAAAATGGTGTAATAAATGATATGAAAAAATACCAATTTGATTTAATTGCAGATAATTCATTTGAAAATTTTATATCACAATATTATTATTCAAATCCAGTAATACCAAACACAATTTATCTCAATGACGAACTGCAAGACAAATCAAAATTGGAATTAGTCCTAAAAAAAATATCAGGTCACAATGTAAAAATAAAAAATATAGATATGATAACAACTCAAACCAATAGTCAGGACAACAATATTGATAGATATTATGGTAAATCAGGTAATGATCGTACAAACCAAGAGGATGATGATAAAATAAAGATAATGGAATTAATTATCAATAATTTGAAGACATATATTCAAAAAAGCTATGAACCGGCATTAGAGGATTTGAAAATATCATTAAGATTAAAAAAAATCCCCCATATAATAGATTGCTTTGATATATCAAATTTTGGAAATGATTTTGCTGTAGGTGCTTGTACTAGATTTATTGATGGGGTACCATATAAAAATGGGTACAGAAGATTTAAAATCAAAAAAACATTCAATCAAAACGATTTTTCAATGATGGAAGAAATAATAATTAGGAGGTATCATCGTACGAATGAATATCAACAACAACAACAACAAAAGAATGGGATAGATAAAGATACCACCAGTAATAAAAATAAAAATATAATGGCAGAGGAGGTAGATTCTGTAACAAAAGAATTAACAGATGAATTACCCAACCTCATAATTATTGATGGTGGAAAAGGTCATCTAAATATTGCTTTAAAGGCTTTAAAAAAAATCGGATTAGAAAAATTAGAATGCGTCTCACTGGCAAAAGAAAATGAAGAGATATTTACATCCTTCTCAAATGATCCAATAATTATCCCTAAAAATAAAAAATCTTTAAAAATATTACAACATATACGTGATGAATCACATAGATTTGGGTTAGCATATAATAGAAAATTGAGAAAAATAATAATGAAATAACTTATCTCAAAGTAGAATTTAAACAATAGTGAGATAATTGGCAATCATTATACAATTTGAAGTGCTTTGTAAAATCTAAATTAGTGATTTTTTTTAATTGTATTCACAATAACAATATAACATTCTATCTATTTATGATAGTAAATAACACAATAATAACAACATATAACATAAACTTTTTAAAATCAATAGCATTTGATGTAACTATATCGAGTTTCGAAAAACCTGAAAATTTTAAATAATCCAGAATAAAACCAAATAATAATAAATACAGATCGTGTGCAAGTCATCCATTAGTATATAATTTTTTGCAAATCAGGAATTACTTTTTAAAGATTTGTCTATAGTATCTCTTTAGTTTTTCTACCCATTGGATTTTATTCAGCTGTAATTTATATGCTCTAGGATTTATTGTGTAAGAATTTTGATATAAACAAAGCCACATGTTTATAACAACTAATAAGTTTTTAATGGAATCTAATTTAACCAGGAATCAAATAAAATTTTGGAAGAAAATATCTTATTTTAGAGATGCAATTCATTTTCACTTTAACAAATGGAATAAATTGAAATCATAATACAGCCTTACAATAATCCTTTTTTTGAGGACAAGGTATTATTAAATATCATTATAAACAATAAGGTTTGTATCTTGGATTAAAATAACATGTGTTTAGGTTTTTGACCACTACACATGTTACGATAATAACGATTTCTTGCAGGATATAGAAGTAACAGGTATTAAAACACCGCTATAGCTCTGCCTAATTATAATGAAATAAACAAAGCTATAAACCTTTAAGAAAAAAGTTAGTTATCATTTTTGCATATAAATTCTCTCAAATACAATTTAAAATGGTGTCAAATTATATCGACAACAAGCATTATAACAAAAATTATGAAAAAATGAAAGTGGATTCAATCAGATTGATTTATTATTAAACGATGTAAAGGTATATTGAATTATATGACATAAACGCACAGTAGGTACATCCATATCTTTATGATCTAATTGGAATTGTGTATAATTCTAAATTTAACAGATTTATTAAAATAATATCATCAATGCTACTGTTTTCAAATAAAAAATTAATTTTCTAATTGAATATTTAGACATTATTAGATATAATAAAATGATTATTATCTGTAAGAAAAACTATGAATGTTCAAATTATGAGAATAGGTTATCCATATATAAATTTAAAATTAAAACTATCATCCAATTTCAAAATCATAATGATATCCTATTAATCTGCTCGATAACGTACTATAAAATGGATTAAAATGTAGGTAAAATATAACAAAAAAATTGGATTCTAAAACATAATACAATAAACAGTTTAATCTAATTCTTCTTTTATTTTTTCTTTCTGATATTCACTACCGGTATCTGTATTCGGATCTTTGACTTTATTGGATATTGCTTTTGTACCTGCTTGAATTTTAATACCTTCATCACCTAGCGTACTATGAGCATCATCAATAGCACCATTTGCGTCTTTTTTTAGTTCTCTTTTATCTTCATTATACTCGTCAGACATTAATAATATCGGTATAACATACTTTAAAAGCATTAGTAAGTGCAAAATATATCAGATCAATTTCCTTAAACCTGGATTTCTTGGTTTTCAGATCTTCTCCCCTGAGCATCATCATCTATTGCAGCATTTTCATGTAATTTTTTATCCAAATAATTTTGATGTCTCAATTGATTTGAATGTTGTTATATAATTACAGTTTTTTTTCTATACGATACTAAAAATAATATTATTTGGGAGAGATCGTTCCTTCAATTATTAACATTAAATCCTACATTAGACCAATAACCATCGATTTCTATAATTGGTTAGTTTTGTTCCTGTGTTTTAACAATAATTATTTTATACTTTTTTTTATTTTTAGAGCATAGTAAAATTGTTTATTATTCGTATCAGCTAAATCTATAAATACATCTCAACAATTCATATTTTATGTTATGTTGTTTCTGTAGACAAAAGTAAATTAACTTAACCAAGCAAATAAAATATAGGGTTGTTATGATATATCATGCCAATCTAGACATTTTTTACGAATTATAAACAATATTTTTATTCATTGTAAATAAAAAAAATAGTTATTGAATATACCTAGAGTCATTATATCGGGTGTAACAAGTGGAGTTGGAAAAACAACTATTGCAATGGCAATAATATATGGACTTCAAAAAAAAGGTTACAAAGTACAACCATTTAAAATCGGGCCTGACTATATAGACCCCACTTATCATAATTCGATAGCAAAAAAAGCCTCCAAAAATTTGGATATATGGTTAATGGGCAAACAAGGTATTTTTGAATCTTTTTTTACTTCTACAAAAGATTCAGATTTTGCAGTATTAGAAGGCGTCATGGGACTATTTGATGGACTATCAGGAAAAAACAACTACGCAAGTACTGCACATATTTCACAAATCCTCAATATTCCAGTAATTTTAGTTATAGATGCACGTAAAACCGCAAGGTCACTAGCTGCAATAACTTTAGGTTTTATAAAATTTGATAAAAAGATAAAGATCGCAGGTATAATAATAAATCATATTGCAAGTGAAAGACACTTAAAATACATATCAGAAGCTTTTCAATCAAAAATAAAGGTACCAATAGTAGGCAAAATATTTAACAATAAAGACAGCAAAATTCAAGAAAGATATTTAGGTCTTATTCCCACTAAAGAATTAAACTCTCATAATATCTACAGCATTATAGAAAATGCTAAAAAAACATCTCAAGATCTTGATATAGAAAAAGTGATTGAAATTGGAAATGGGTCTAATAATAATCGACTAAAAATAAAAGGAGAAGAAGCCTACAAAAAGCAATTTTTACATTACTCGGAAAAAATCAAGAAAAAATCAAACGAAAAAAGGATAAAAATTTCTATTGCTCTTGATAAATCATTTAATTTTTATTATAAAGACAATTTAGAAATATTACAAAAAAAAGCAAGAATAGAGTTTTTCAGTCCTATTGATAATAATTCACTTGCAGTTGATAGTAACGGCATAATAATAGGTGGAGGTTTTCCAGAAATAATAGCAGATGCATTAGAAAAGAATTCATCAATGAAAAAGGACATTTTAAAATTGGCACAAAATAACATACCACTATATGCAGAATGTGGCGGCTTAATGTATTTAACAAAATCAATTTCAGGATATAGAAACAAAAATAAGAAAAAATATAAAATGGTAGGGTTATTTGATGCAGAAACAATAATGACCGGAAAACTAACTCTAGGATATACCGAAGCTATATTAAATGATAACAAAACCATTTTTGGTAACATAAAAAAATTACGTGGACATGAATTTCACTATTCGAACATAATCAACAATAATAAAGATTTAAAGTTAATTTATACATTAAAGAAGGGAAAAGGAATTATTGATGGATATGATGGTTTTTATTCAAATAACTGTATTGCCTCGTATATGCACACACATTTCATTAATTCCAAGATTTCCAATAATTTTATAAAAAGTTGTCAAAACTATTCAAAAAAGTAATTAAAAGATAAAAAAGTACAATAACAATAATCATTCATCAAGATTAAAAATCATTAGTCTCAAAAAAAATTATTAATATAAAACATGATAATAAAAATTGAATAGATAGAGATCAAGGTAAAGAAAATTATTATGCTTTATTTTTCGTAGTTCTTTCAATGTAAAGTAACAGTAGTGCATTAATTATTGATGAAGCGGCAGAACTACCACCTTTTCTACCTTTATTTGTTATAAATGGAACGTCTAATTTAGATAATTCATTTTTTGATTCAACTGCAGACACAAATCCAACTGGGATGCCTATAACAAGAGATGGAAAAAGTTTTTTTTCCTTAATCAAAGATATAACTTCATATAAAGCAGTAGGTGCATTCCCAATCACTACTATTCCGTTATTTATTTTATCCATTGATTTTTGTATTGCCAATTCGGATCTTGTTTTATTAAATTTTTTTGAATCTTTTATGCATTCTGGGTCATTTATATAACAAACACCAGTAATATTAAGAGTTGAAAGTGATTTTTTATTTATACCGTGTAAAACCATTTCGACATCGGTTACAATGTAAGGATTGTTTAGAGAAAGCCAAAAATGCTGATTCGATGGCATTAGGATGAAAAATAATTTTACAATTTTTTGCAAAATCAAAATCCGCAGTCGCATGAATTACTCTTCTGACGATCACCCACTGATCTTCATTGTAATCATGCTTCCCAATTTCAGATTCAATAATGTCAAAACTCTGTTTTTCTATATTAAAGGAACGAGTTGACATATCTCGTCCTTTTGCAGAACCACTTTTATAATCACTATCAGAATTAATTGAATAGTCCACTTTTTTTTTCAGCATCCTTAGCCAATGAAATTACAAGATCAATTATTAAAGAATCGACGCCTATATGTTCAGATATATATAAATTAGAAAAATTATATTTTTTTAATGCTTTATCAATATCAATTAATATATCTTTTTGTATATGAATACCCTTATGCAAGAAATAAGGGATAACAAATATGAAATCAGGATTAGAAACAAGACAATCTTTAATACCCTCTTCTATGTTAGGCGGTTCGAGCTCAAGGAAACAGAAATTAACATGTTTAAAGTGATTTTTTAAACTTCCCACGGTGTACAAGAATGCATCTCTAGCACGCCTATCACTGCTGCCATGACCAATTAACAAAAGAGAATAATTTTGGTCTTTAATATTTTTATCATATAATAAAGAATTTACGCGATCAAGAACAATTTTTGATATTGTTGGTTGATAAGACAATGGTTTTGTAATTACTATTTTACTATGTAGTAAATTTAGTAAAATGTGAAGTTTGTTTTACTGCATCTTTAAGTTTCATTCCAGGATAAAGAAAATACGGAACTACAGTTATTGTATTCACGTTCTGCTCTAAACATTTATTCAGACCTTCTTTTATAAAAGGAGGCAAAACTTCAAGAAAACAATAATCTACATAATAATAATCCGTCTGCGACTTAATTTTTAAACAGGTTTCAAATAATTCTTGTTGAACTTCTTTCATTTTACTACCTCGATCAACTATTAATAAGGCTTTTTTCAATGACTATTCACCCTGCTTATTGCAACTGTCAAATCTGGAGGAAACTTTCTCTTTGGGTACTATTAAAATACCTTCGGAAGCTAATATAGATGAAGCTTCAGAAACACTATAGGTACCTTCATATTTTCCAACAATTTCAGATGGATTAGGAACAATAACTTTGCCAAGATATTCTTTAGCAAATAGCAAAACACTGAAATTATGGTCTTTACAATACTTATCAAGCCCTGGAACAGGTTTTCCTCTATCTAATGATGCAATTAATTTAATACTTTTGAAACTTAAATGGTTTTCATCTAATACACTCATTATTCCATTTTCAATTGTTTCTTTAGTAGTATTCCAATGAAGACCTATACCTACAACCAATGATTTAGGTCTATAAATAACAGATTTCTTTAATATCAATTCATTAAAAATTAATTTATCGGTAATTATAAGGCAAGATTTATAGTTATCTTTTAAAAGATCATTTATATTATTTACAATTTCAACATTTTTTGGCAATTCATTAGGATGCCACCAATCTTTTTCTCCGGCATCTTGAAAAACACCTATTTTCTCTTCATTTACCATCATTGCACTTATTTTAGTAACATTTTCAAAATTATCTATAACCCAACCAAATTTGTTACCTACTAGATCAACAGATATAGTTTTATTAACATCAGCAGCAGTAGTTATGACTGGAATCGATTTTAAGAAATCAGCGATACGCAATGTAAGTTCATTAGCACCACCCAAATGTCCTGAAAGTGTGCTTATTACAAATTTTGCTGAATCATCAATCACCACTACAGCAGGATCGGTTTTTTTATCTTTTAAATGAGGAGAAACAAGTCTGATTACAGCACCCAAAGAAAAAATAAGAATTAAAGAAGTATAATTTGAAAAAATATGGCCAATCTTTTGGGCCACAGGTTCTTGAAAGTAAATTATAGATAAATCAGTATTGGGAAACTTTGAAGGGACAAATATATCCACTGAAGATGCAGTACTAAACTCACTTTTCAGTTTTTTTGCAATCTCAATTCCATTTTTAGTAATAGCTACTATTGCAATTTCCCGTTTAGTTAATCCCAAAGTCATATAAATAAATTGTACTCCTTAACTTTTAACATCTTTTAATAATATTTTTTAAGCTCAATATTATAAGATTTCTTTAACAGATTATCCTTCAATGCGATAAATACAATACAAGATGGATTTGATAAATTATTTTGGATACTTCCCAATGATGTTACCATTAAAGTTGAACATAATTACTTCAATCGAGAGTTGATTATTTGAATATACAGACATTTGATTAAATGCGTATTTGCATAAAAGATCATAATAACCAGAAACGACATTTGAATCAATTATTTCAGACACATGTCGTGCGGTATTTGCATTTTTAATTAATGATATAACTTTTTCAGATACGTTGCATTCTAAAGCAAGTTTTGCCATAAAATCCATATTTACGTGAGAACCTCGTACATGAGTTTGTTTTACACCCATAGCTATCTTGGTTAATTTACCAACGAAACCAGCAATGATTACCTTTTTTACTTTTTTCTCATAGCATTGCTTAACGCTATATCCAGCAAAATCTCCCATCTGGACATAAGAATGATCAGGATAAGTTGATGGAAATAAATTTTTACAAAAATCTTCACTTCTTCCTCCAGTAGTAAGTATAAAAACATCAGAACCCAAGGCTAAACCCACATCTAAACTCTGTCTAATTGATGCTGCAAATGATGCCGTGGAATAAGGAAGAACCAATCCGGTTGTACCAAGGATTGAGATTCCCCCAATTATACCCAATCGAGGATTGTCAGTTTTTTTTGCAATTTCCTCACCAGCAGGAACAGAAATAATAATATTCAATCCATTTTTTTTAATTACCTTATCATAAATTTCAAATACATCATTTACAGATTGAATAATCATTCTCATTGGTACCGGATTAATTGCCGCTGTGCCTATCACTAATCCTAAACCAGGCTTGGTCACTCTACCAACACCAATTCCGCCATCCACAACAATTTTTCCAATGTTTTCAGATAATTTTACGGTAGAACAAATTTCAGCTCCATGAGTTGCATCAGGATCATCTCCCCCATCTTTAATCACAGCAGAGGTAACAGAATTATCTTTAAATTTAGTCCATGAAATATTCATGGCAACTACTTTGCCTTTTGGAAGGGTTATTTGAACATCTTTAGTTAATGTTTTAGTCAAGAGCGATAATAATGCAGCTTTTGTTGCAGCAGATGCACAAGTTCCTGTGGAAAGTCCAGTTTTTAATAACCCCTTTTGTTTTTTTTCTAGTATTTCTTTTGAAAGATCTTGTTCATTTTCTGCAATTGATAAATCTTCATCGTCTTTTTGCTGATCATCACTATTAGACGTTTTCAAAAAGCTTTCCAAGTATATCATATTATCAACTTTTGTTAAAAAATTTTCTTTTAAAATAAAATTAATAAATTAAATATGATTACGAAACCAATAGAGTTTTTAAAAGATCTGTTTTATTCGTTTGTTCCCACATAAAATCATCATCAGATCGTCCGAAATGACCATATGCAGAGGTTTTTTTATAGATTGGCCTCTTTAAAATCAAAGTTTTTATTATACCAGCCGGGCTAGTATCAAAAATATCGCGAACTTTTTCTTCAATTTTCTCCTCAGGTATACGCGAGGTTTTAAATGTATCCACCATTATAGAAATGGGTTTTGCAACCCCAATTGCATAAGCTATTTGAACCTCACATTTAGTGGCTAATCCAGAAGCTACAATGTTTTTAGAGATATATCTTGCCATGTAACAGGCAGACCGATCTACTTTGGAAGGATCCTTGCCTGAAAATGCACCTCCACCATGGCGCCCCATTCCTCCATAGGTATCTGCAATTATTTTTCGTCCAGTTAATCCAGTATCACCAGGTGGTCCACCGATTACAAATCTCCCTGTAGGGTTTACAAATATTTTGGTATTAGAATTTATCCACTCTTGACATACCGGTTTAATTACATGATTATTTATTTCTTCATAGATTTGTGCCTGGGACACATCAGGAGAATGTTGAGTGGACAAGACAATCGTGTCTATTGTCTTTGGTTTATTATCTTCATATATAATAGATACTTGAGATTTCCCGTCAGGTCTAACCCAATCCAATTCTTTTGTTTTCCGTACATTAGATAGGCATAATGATAGCTTATGGGCAAGTGTAATTGGCAGAGGCATTAATTCAGGAGTTTCATCTATAGCAAATCCAAACATTAGTCCCTGATCACCAGCACCTTGTTCTTTTTCTCCGTTTGATGTCACACCTAAAGAAATATCAGGACTCTGTTCGTGTAATGATACTAAAACTGAACATGTATTACCATCAAATCCATATTCAGGCTTATTATAACCTATATCATTGATCTCATTTCGTACAATTTCCTGTATATCTAATTTATATTTAGAGGTAACTTCCCCGGCCACGATTACTACTCCTGTAGTGGTTAATGCTTCTACTGCTACCCTAGAATCAGGATCTTTTTTTAAAAACTCGTCTAAAACAGAATCCGATATTCTGTCACAAATTTTATCAGGATGACCCTCTGTCACACTTTCCGATGTAAATATAAATCTTCTTGACATTCCTATTCCTTAAAAAACAATTTAGAAGATTATATTAATAATTAAAATTCTTTTTCCAATTTAATGAAAAGTACGTTATTACCTCTAATAACCACTTTACCATAATTAGCCATCAAATCATTACCATCAAATTCTTCTGCATCATTTAAAATAAGATTCATATATGAATCAACGTTTGTCATTCTACCCCTATATTCAATTTCACTTTTTAATCTTACAGCAACTTTTCTATTAACAGATTTTTGTAGTACATTCAAAGGTCTTTTAGTAGGTTGTTGCTGTGATGGAGATGTGGACATATTATTATTCAATTGTGAAAAAATCTAGGCGACAATAAAAAGCTTCCTTTATTACTAGATCAAATTATAATACAAACAAAGAATAAGAAAAAATATTAGATTTTTATTTGTCAGATTTTATATTACATCATATATAAAACAGAGATAAAGATTTTAGACAAATTACTATATAATGAAAAAAAAATTGGAAACCTCATAGAACTAACAGGTAAAAAGGGTTCTGGAAAAACTCAAATTAGTTTTTTAATTTGTGCAATTAGTAGCCTAAATAATAGAAAAACCATATACATTGACGGTTCAGGAAATTTCAGGCCAGAAAGAATAAAGTCAATGATAGATAGGTATTTGACTAACAAAGACGAGAGCAAAATATATTTAAAAAATATTGCATATAAAAGAATTTATGAATTAGGAGACCTCATAGAAATATTAAAGAAAATAAGAATATTAAATTTTGATTTAATAGTACTTGACGACGTTATTCCTATGTTTACCTATAAATTCAAAGACAATACACGATTAGAAGTTAGAAGATTTATAAGAGACCTTTCAATGGTAACATTATCTAGAAAAATAATGATTATTTTTACAAATACAGTGACCGAAAAGAGAGATAAAGATGGTAAAAATATACATTTACAGGAACTTTTTTTTCACGATATCATAAGATATGTACATTATAAATTCTATTTGCAGATTAATCCATATAATAAAAAAATCACTGAGTGTAAATTAATACATCCTTATCTTATAAAACATTCAAAAGCGTATATTAACCTAAATAATTTTTAATACAGTAAACTATTATAGAAAAATAGAATAGATCTTAATAATTATAAAAAGATAGGAAAGTGTTATCTATCCAAAGCAGGAAAATTAATATTAGAATCCAGCGATGTACTATGATAATCATTTAGTTAAGTTCAATAAAGTAGTTGTTATAGGGCTTGGTCAATTAGGACTTCCTGTAGCCAAATATGTCAAAGAAAAAGGTTTTGATACCTATGGATACGATATAAATGAAAAAGCTATGCAGATAGCCGAATCAAATTATGGGATTAAAAAAGCAACCACCTTTAGTGATTTTGACGTATTGATAATATGTGTATCTACACATAGACCAGACGATATATTCAGTCCACAAGTAGATGGATTGATGTCGGTAGTGGAAAAGATATCAAGAGAAGCTAAAACAGGGGCTGTGATATCTATAGAAAGTACCATTCCAAAAGGGACATCAAAAAAGGTATTTGAAAAAGTAGATCACAGACTCCATGTTGTTCATGCTCCGCACAGATGGTATGCACTAGAAGAACAAATTCACGGTGTCAATCAATTGCGCATTCTAGGGGGAGTAAGTAACTGTTGCTTACAACATGGCTTGAACTTTTATGATGGAACAAGCGAAAGCAACAGAGAACAACAACAACAACAACAAAGAATCACAATTTGCCTTCTGCTCCTTCTCCCTCTCCCTCTCCTACCTTTAATTCTATCAATGTAAACACACCTTCACTATCAATACCAATGCATCCAGTATCATCTATAGAAGTTGCCGAGTTAACTAAAATTATTGAAAATTCTCACAGATATCTTCAAATTGCATTTGCAGAAGAATTGTATCTGTACTGTAAATCAAATAATATAAGCTTTACAGAACTAAGAGATTCGCTCAATACAAAGTGGAATGTGGAAATAATGGAACCAAGAGATGGAATAGGTGGTCATTGCTTACCTAAAGATACAAAAATGTTTATCAATTCTTCCAATACAATAAAAAGCAAAATATTACAGGCAGCAATAGGAATAGATGAAGATTATAAAGAATATATCCAAAGGAGAGAAGAAAAAAGCAATACATTTCCACTGATAAGTGAAAATTAAAAAATAATCAACAACTGAGTCCATAAATAATTTCCGAAATTTTATGGATATCAAAACAATTTCTCATATCAATAACAGATATTTGTTTTTTAAATTTTAAAACATTTTCCTTATCGGAACTTAGTAAAGGAGATGGAGCAATCGTTCCTAAAATTCTACCATTTTCATCTATTCCATGTTCAATTAAACAAATTAATGCATCACCAGGATAATGACCTTTGGTATCCTTTCCACACAATAAAAGATATTTTAATTGGGGATGGTTTATACAATAGTTTATCATCTGATCTATCCCCTTATTTTCAGAATGCAAACGACCTGCAATCAACAAATCATCCATTATATCTAGTTTTGATATTGTTATCAAAAGGTTAATGCTTGACAAAGCACATAGAGAAATATTTGAACCATGACCTTCAAACTTATCAACATAAACTGGAAATAATATTTTACAAGCTTCACCTGCAATATGTTCTATTTTTTTTTTAAAATTCATTTTTTATTCAACCCCCAGCTTGTTTTTGACTCTGGTTGTATTTTTATAAATGGAGATTCACCTTCAAGCCAAGGATTATTTTTAACCCATTCAAATTTGTTATAAAACATTGTATAAACTTCTTTAAACAATTCCCCTCGTTCAACAAGTATAGCACTACCACAAATAACTACTCCTTTATGATTCAAAGGAGAATAGACATCTACAACAAGACTAGCATATGGATTATTTTTAATATTATAGAATTTCTTTGTACCATAATCAGTAGAGATATAAAAGTAACCATCCGCTAAATATATAACAAACAGGTACTACATGAGGTTTATTTTTAAAACATGTAGCAAGTCTACAGCACTCATTATTAACAATAAATTCTGCTTCTTCAGCAGATAACTCAAAAATCATAAAATTAAAAGAATGCTCTAAGTATAAATTAGTTAGTTATTTAATTTAAAACGCGTTTGAAGGTAATAGTGTGCGTGAATTAAGATGATAGATAAAGGTTTGATTATTATTTATTATGGCAATGGAAAAGGCAAAACAACAGCAGCTTTGGGTGTTGCATTAAGAGCAATCGGATACAACCACAACGTATGCATGATTCAATTCATTAAGGGAGAATGGGATTATGGAGAATTATATAGTTCAAATAAACTTAAACCAAACTTTGAGTTAATAGTTACCGGCAAAGGATTTATTGGAATAATTGATGATGATCATCTTATCGAGGAACATATACAATCATCAAAAAATGCATTAAAAATAGCAAGAGAAAAAATAAGTTCTAACAAATATAATATAATAATTCTCGATGAAATAAATTATGCATTAAAGCTGAATCTTATTACAGAAAATGAAGTAATTGATCTACTGGATTCAAAACCTGAAGAATTAAATATAATAATGACTGGAAATTATCTTTCTGATAAAATATTAGAAATTGCCGACCTTGTAACTGAAATGAAAGAAGTGAAACATCCCTATAAAAAAGGCATAAAAGCTAAAAAGGGAATTGATTTTTAAATTAAAAAAAGCAAAATTAATTAATCTAACAAAATGGTTTAACTATATTGAGTATTTCTGAAACAAAAAAGCTCCCAGAATTAGGAGAGATAGTAATAGTTACAGTCAAAGAGGTTACAGGACATGGTGCATATGTAACCCTCGATGAATATGATAATCTTACAGCCTTTCTTCATATATCAGAGATAGCTACAGGATGGATTAGAAACATTGAAAGATATGTAAAACTAAAACAAAAGACAGTACTTAAAGTAATAAGAGTAAATCAAGCAAGATCAGAAGTAGATCTATCATTAAAACAAGTAACAGGTGAAGAAAAAAAGTCAAAAGTAATTGAAGTAAAGAAAGATGAAAAAGGATCGGCATTTATGGACATTATAAAGACAAAATTGGGGTATGATCAAAATACTATTCAAGAAATAGAGGACAAATTAAGTCAAAAATATGATTTTATTTATGATGCCTTTGAAGCAGTGGCGATTAAAGGCACTGATATATTAAGCAGTCTAGAATTTAAACCTGAAGTAATAGAAGCCATAGAACATGAAAGTAAAAAAATTCAAATACCCTATATAGAAGTAAGAGCAGTACTTGAAATTATAGTTAAAAAAGGTAATGGAATTGATATAATAAAGAATATTTTAGTTTCTGTAGAGGGATCTAAAAATGTCGCGAAAATTGATATAACTTATGTTGGAGCTCCAAAATATAGAATAACAGTTACTGCGGAAAATTTTAAAATCGCAGAAAAAGTTCTCAACCAAGCAATAGAAAAAATAAAGAATAATATTGAAAAAAATGGCGGCACATTTAAATTTTCACGTGAGGAATCTAAAAAAACTCATCACAATATATAAAGAAAAATAAGAATGAAACACAGAATTAAAAGATGTAAAATCTGTCATCAGTATACATTAAAAGAGATATGCCCATTCTGCAAAAAGGAAACTAACGATCCTCATCCTCCGAAATTTTCATTGGAGGATAAATACATTAGATATAGAGTTATCGATGCTCATAAAAAATAGATATATCAATAAAGGTAGAAAAATAGATTTAAAAGTATCAGAGAATATTAAAAAATATTAATGTTAAAAAAGCATTATCGGATGATGTCACCTAACTATTTCTAATTTTGACAAGGTCATGACACTTTTTAATCAAATTAGCAAAAAAATTACCTAGTTAGATTCTTGGTGTTGCTTAGGCTCATGGTGTTGCTGATGGTATTGCTGATATTATTTAAAAAGTTGTTTTTAGAAAATTTTTGAAGGGCAGTAACATTTGATGGAGTTGCATTGAATGTTTTTGCCATTGCGATATCAGTAGCATTGGTGTTTTTAGTTAAATTAACGACAACTGGGATAAGATCAGTTTTATTTTTAGGATTAAAATTACTACTATTAACTTGATTAGTATTATTTATAGGTGTATTATTATTGCGAATATTATTCAAGATATTGCTGATTGTATTGCTGTTGCTGATATTATTTAAGGGGTTGTTTTTGGCCATATTCTGAAGGGCAGTAACATTTGATGGAGTTGCATTGAATGTTTTTGCCATTGCGAATATCAGTAGCATTGGTGTTTTTAGTTAAATTAACGACAACTGGGATAAGATCAGTTTTATTTTTAGGATTAAAATTACTGAGGCTACTACCAGAACTAGTGGTATTTAAGATAGGATTATTATCTATGGTATTATTGTTTAGGCTACTACCAGAACTAGTGGTATTTAAGAGGCTGTTGTTTTTGTTGATATTATTTAAGAGGTGTTGTTTTTGCTGATATTATTTAAGAGGTTGTTTTTGGCCATATTTTGAAGGGCAGTAACATTTGATGGAGTTGCATTGATGACTTGTTTAATTGGAATAGAAGTAGCATTGGTATTTTCCATTTCTTTTATCATAAGAGGTATCAATGATAGTACTGTATGATTGGATCCAATAGATAAATTACCGTTTTCGGTCGAGTTTATTTGTTGAGCTCTGCGAAATAAAATTGTTACTTATAGAAGAAAAAAGATTGCCGGTAGAAGGAAATGAATTAAAAACAATTAATACAAGTCAGAGCGAATAAACCAGTAAAGATTTTTATAATTTTATCATGCATATTAATAGTTATGAATTATTTGATAAAATATATATATTACTATTTGAGCAAAATAATTAAAAATTTATTAATTAACTAAAATTTAAAAATAATTCAATAAAAAAAGATTGGAGTTTTTAAGGGTTTGAACATAGACCGTCTGGTACTGATGTGCTGCACATGTTTCCTGTGAATGACGTTTTTGTTGATGTTAATTGGCAAACCATTAGCGTTGTTAAGGTCAACTCCAGTATTTCCCTTTAATGTATTTGAGGTTATTTTATTGCTTAGTACTTTGTCCATCTACAAATACACCATTGTTTGAACCTTGAATTATGTTTGTATCTACTTTGTTTTCACCAGAATTTACTAGTGTTACACCAGCCAATGTATTATCGGTGAATATATTATTTGTCAGTGTTGTTCCTGTTGATGAGTGAGTTGCAAAACCAATGTCATTAGAAGTCATCATGTTCTTTTCAATGTCTGTATTTTTTGCACCTGTATTGAATATTGCAATTTGATTACCGTCAAAGTTTACTTGTACTATATTATTATCTTGGCCACCAGTATTCAAAATTCCTGCTTGAAATCCAGAAATTGTTCCAAGTCCTTGAATAGTTACACCACTAGATGTTGCAAGCATGATACCTATTTTAGAACTTTTTGGTCCAGGTCCATTAATAGCATGACCATTCAAATCAATAGTAATACCATCAGCACCTACAATTAAGCCGTCAGATTTGCAATCAAGATTTGCAGATAACTTTACGCTTTCTTTAATTACTTCGCCGCAAGATAAACTTTTAGCAGGCAAATCGGTAGCAGCAGCAGTAGCGGATTTTTTCGTTGCAGTAGAGGTAGAACCTCCAGAGGTAGGATCTAATATGCTACTTTTTGTTTGTGCTGATGCCAAAGTTGGTTGTATTAACAAAGCACCAACAGATGCAAATGCCAATATTGCCGTCATGAGGTATAATTTATTATTCATTCAAACATACAATCATTGTATAATATATATAGGAAACTGCTATTTGTACCTAATTCAAGATTACTTTCTATGAAATATAAATTATTAACCAGTAGATTAATTATAACTTTTATATGATAGATTCTTTGGTAAATTATACTCTATATTTATAACCATGCAGAGGACGTTAGGTCAAACAAAAATTAATATTATTATCATGAATATATAACAATATTTGAAATTCGCCATTATAGGAGCTGGTGTTGCTGGAAGTTATTTGGGCAACATGCTTTATAATAATGGTCATGATATAACAATATTTGAAGCATATCAGGAAGAAAAACACTGGCCAGTATGTGCATGGGGAGCATCGAAACACATGCTGGAACATTTTTCTAAAAGAGCAGGCCTAGAATTCGAAGATTACATATTCCATATTGGGAAAAAAATTAAAATGGAACTTCCCAACGATAAAGAAGAATTTCTGGAATTAGATGGATTAGTAACATATAACAAAAAACAATGGGAAAATGATTTACTTAAAAATATTGATATTAGATTTGGTACTGTTTGTAAAAAAGAAACATTTCCTTCCCATGAGTATGATTATGTTATAGATTGTACTGGTTTTCACAGAGCATTCTTACCCAAAACCAAAAATGACTTTATCATTCCTGCCTATGAATATTTAGTAGAAAATATCCATGATATTGATGAATTTTATGTGATAGGATATAAAGGAGCCAGAGGTTATTTTTGGTATTTTCCGCTTAACAATGGAAAAGGTTTTGTTGGTGCAGGAGACATAGATAAAAATTATTATGGAATAAAAGAGTTTTTCAATCATCACCCTAATGCAAAAATAATAAAAAAAATTGGAAGACCTATTAGATTATCACCACCAATTTTAATGGAACCTTTTTTTAGTGGCAATGTTATAGGAGTAGGCGAATCAATAGGAACAGTATTTCCAATGCTCGGAGAAGGAATTATACCATCTTTATTGTGTTGTGAAATATTTTTAAAAGTTCTTGGGGAAAAAAAAGATAGAAATGACAAATTTAACAAAGAAGAATATAGAAAAAGGGTTTTGAAAAAATTTCATTATTATTATGATGTATACAGAATAATACGATTAAAAATGGATGGCAAACTAAGCACTGTAAAACACTTTAACTTGTTGTATAGCATGTATAAAAATATGAAGAAGGAAGAGAAAAGATTTGGTTTTGAAATAAGCTTTGAAAAAATGAGAAGATTAGTAAATGCACTATAACACAATGAGCATTTTCCTATTTTTATTTGCCAGCACGTTTTTCCTCTTTTCGTAATTGATTCTCATCTTTATTGGTTAACTGAGTAATATCATTAAGTATTTCTTCAGGAGGATTTGGAAGAATATCATTATTGTCTTTTCCCATCAATTCGTGTTTATTTGAACCTTTCATTATTTCATTAAGATATTTTATAATAATTTCGTCTTCATGTGGGCTTGTTTTTCCTCTTATTAGTCTAATTTGATATAGGCTTATCCAAGCCCAAACCCAGTTTTCTTTAATTAGAGCTTCATTTTCAACAGAATATTGATGTTTTCTATGCCAATATCCTATCATTATTGAAGATGGTATATACAACAAAGCAAAAATAATTACAAATAATGGAAGATTCAAATGATTACCAATACCAAATGGCAATTGCTTTATAGCAAAATTATAAGTTATCAGTATAAAATTAACAAAGGTCAATAAAAAAGCAAGGTAAATACTGTGACCGTTTCTAAAATCAAGCCATCTTCGACGAAAATAGGTTCGATTAATTTTTTTTAGCATATATCCAAATATTAATTATTTCTCTAATTTAGTTTTATTCTAATAACTAAATAATCTCTTTTATAATACTTTCAGGAAAAACAGCCTTATGAAGAATGTTTTACATAACTAAATAATTTTTTAAAATATATACATTTTTTGTTCTGGTTCAAGTCATAATTATAGATGAAATGGACTCTAATAAAATTCGGGCAGCTAAAGATGCAGTGATATTATTAAAATCAAAATCAGGAGAAAATTCTACAATATCAAATCCTACAATGCCAGTAGAAATTGCTAGTTTTGTGAGATATACCAGATCTATACTGGATAGACCACAGGGAGATGGTACAGAAACTCCTGGAGCAAAAGCAGGATCGAGGCAATCAAGGTCAATAGAGATATAGCGTTTACCGTTATTATTTTTAGAGTTAACTCTATCAGCAATATTTGATATCCCTTGATGAATTATATCAAGAGGTGTAATAACTTCCAATCCCACCCCATCAGCATTTTTTAATTCTTCAAGTTCAGCAGATCTGGTTCCTATAAGCATACTTTTTTCAAAGCATATATTTTTAGAAGAATCAGTTAGAACAGATCCGTAATAATCTAAGGTAGAAGAAACAAAGTCCGGATGAGCATCAAAATAAAGCAAGCCTACATTACCATAGAAATCATTAATTGCTTTTAAAGCAATAGTAGTAATCGAATGATCACCTCCTACAAGTATAGGAATTTTTTTATTAGAAACTAAATCAAAGACTAGATGATAAAGATCCAGTCTATTAATATTTCCATAATCAAAAATCTTTTTATCATCAATACGACGACCATCCATAGAACAGATAGGAATAATTTTTCCATTTCTTTTAAAAAAGTCAGACTGATTTGATGCAATACGAATAATATCAGGTCCTCTGCTTGTGCCTTTTCTTGTAGCATGAGATTTTGATTCGTCAGGTACACCAATTATGACAATATCAGATTTAGAGATATCATCTACATTAGAATGATAAAAACGAACCATCTATATGTTAACTAATAAATCTATACTCATTATAAAATCGCTTTGCTATTTTTCTATTATAACAATAACAATTATCAAAATTTCCCCAGTGATCATTCTTATATATACATGTATGAAAACATAAAAGAAACAATCTGACTTCCAATATTATTTATTGTGCTCTTTATTTTTCTACATGTAAAAGTGGTATTCGATGCTCGGAACATCCATTTTTATTCTTGTCTGATGACTGTATTTTTTCTATTTGTCTTTCTTATTAGTATTCGAAATGATTTTCTTTATTCAAATGTCTCAAAAAACATAGATAGATAAAAAACAGGTAAAGCTTTGCTTCAAAATAACCAAATCACTCACAAGATATAAAAACGCAGTCCAATTTAAAAGATAATCTAAATAATAAATAACTTTTAGTAATAGATACAACATTGACAGGCCAATTGCCAGATGAGCAAGCATGGAAACATGGTGATAGATTTGTAGAAGATTACATGGCACAGAATTATGATTTTGTATACAATAGCACAAGGTTTGCAAAAGCAATGTATAAAGACTTTTCTGATGAAATCAGAAGAGAAGTTTCAAAAAGAATCAAAAATTGATACTATTAAAATTTTAGAATTAGGCTGTGGAACTGGCATTATATCTCATTTACTATCTAATTATGATAAGGTTTACAATATTCAGAGATATTGTATAGATTTTTCTTTTAATATGATGAAAATAGCAAAAAAACGCTGTTCCTATTGTGTACAATCCGATATGGAATCAATTCCATTCAGGGATGATAGTTTTGATATTATCTATGTTCATAGTGCTATACACCATTTTCCCCATTTTAAAAATATTATAATAGAAGCAAAAAGAATTCTTAAACCAAATGGACTATTAATAATTCAGGAGCCTCCTCAGTCCAATATTAAAAAGGACTTTGTTTTAAGATCCTTAGCATTCTTCTTTCGTAAAATTGGAACTAGACAATATGAAGATGTCTCCCATCTTGAATTAAAGCCAAGCGATCATCACGCTCCTATTTCATTTGACCTTTTGATTTCTGAAATGAAATATGCGGATTTTATAATAGAAAATAAAAAATTCAAATATTATGCTTCAAGAATACTCGCCGGATTTGACAGCTATATAGCATATAAGATTGGCAGAGTATTAGATAGATATTACATAAAAAAGTATAATGATGGCTATATGCTTTTTATCATAGGCAGAAAAAAAAATAAACATTTGTATTTATTCACATTAAGGGATGCAATATTATTTCAAACACCGTCCTGAAACAAATCGATTTGTAATAATAACATTATTCATGTAAAACCAACCGAATCTTTTTGTGAGAGGATAATTATATTTATAAAAGTATAAATTTTTAAAATATACGGTATTCTTAAGGACGGGGATAATTAATAATGTCAATTAAAGAAAATAAGGAAAAAACCACAAAGAACCGGATTGTTGAAGACACTATAAAAAGCTTTGATTATCAATGGACCCATTTATCGGACTCGCAGTATATTTTGAATGATGAAAACTGGAAAAAAAATGTTGATGAATACATACTTGATGAAATCTCTATTAGTAAAGATCAAATAAAGAGTAAGACGGTGATTGACATTGGATGCGGTGGCGGAAGGTGGACTTATGGATTTGCGAAACTTGGTTGTACTGTAACTGCAGTAGATGTTTCTGAAGGTCCGGCAAAGATTACAAAAGAATTTGTACCTACTGCAGAAGTTATTGTTTCAGATTTGTTTGATTTATATACAAAATTAAAAGGAAGGACTTTTGACATAGTGTGGTGCTGGGGAGTGATTCATCATACTGGCAATCCAAAAAAGGCTTTTGACATACTTTTTAAATTAATGCATCCTCAAAGCATTTTGCATTTGTATGTATACAGTTTTGATAGAGGTATCAGAGTTAAAACACTTAGAAAAATAATGGGGTTTCTTTCTTTACCCAATAGAGAGAAAGCAATAAAGATGCTAATAAGAATGGGAATCCTTCATGGAAGTGTTCATGAACTATTTGATACATTATCTACTCAAATTAATTTTGAAATTTCAGAGGAGGAGTTAAAGAAATGGTTTTCCAGATACAATTTGACATATCGTAGATATACTCCACAATGGGTAAAAGAAAGCAGAGATCTTTTTGTAACTGGCAAAAGATCAGCATAAAATTCAATACTCTTTCTGTAAGACTGGAACTGCGATATGAAAAAGATAGATATCATCTTAATTCCCCTCTCATATTAATATTATGTTTAGTAACAAGTTTTATCTTTGAAAATCCTTCCTCCTCAAACCATTTCTTTATTTCTTTTTCATCAAAGCTCCAATTATATTCGGGATTGAGTGCATCAAACCATCCATGAACCGTTCCACCCATTTTATGTACTTTTTCTTCACAAAGTTTTAACTGTTGATCCAAGGATAAATTACGCCATTTTTTTCTATCTTCTTCATATGGTTTTTGAGTATCTTTATGATAGACCATAATATGCAGCATGCCTGCATTATTTCCCTCACTGCTATTTTTCTTCTTTACCTGAGATGCAACTTTAGAAAATCCTTCTCGTGGATTAGGGATATGGTTCAATACCCCCCAACATAAAACAAAATCATATAATGGATTTGGTTTTAGATCCATTATATTAAATACATAAGCATTTGGATTTACATCATTTCTGCATTTTACTATTGCTTCTTGGCTGAGATCTATACTATCTACTCTTTTAGCTCCAAGCTTTTGCATTGCATAAGAAAATCTCCCACTTCCACATCCTGCATCTAGGCAATACTTGTCTTTAATGAATTTATCAGGTTTTATCTTGGTGAATGATAAAAAATCTTTAACTCGGGTTTCATTAAGTTCAATATCTTTGCTGGGAAGGTTTTTCCACTGATAATCAAAATCGGTCATTTAAAATTCTCATTTATAATAATAATATGACCTTTAAATCCTTATCCTACGGAAAATCATATTAAAATCATATTAAAATTGTATGATTAATTAAGATATATTATCAGTTATTTTC
This sequence comes from uncultured Nitrososphaeraceae archaeon, assembly GCA_963824915.1. Lineage (GTDB taxonomy): Archaea > Thermoproteota > Nitrososphaeria > Nitrososphaerales > Nitrososphaeraceae > Nitrosocosmicus. Next base: position 61,219 of record CAWGRD010000015.1, on the reverse strand, counting down.
AGTGTATTTTAACGGGTTTCTGAAACGATTTATACAAGATATAGAAAAAGCAAGGTTTTATCATTTTAGGATTCTTTCTTTAATATGCTAATATTGTGCTATTCAAAAATATATTCAAATATAATAAAGATACTCTTTTATTAATATATCTGATCAATAAATAAGTAGATGTACCCATTTTTTATTTAGGTAAGGAAGATTTAAGAATTTCTAAATGAATTTTTGCCACAACTTTTGGTGAATGAGTTTTCATTATCCAATCTCTACTTTTCTTTCCCAGATCTTTTCTATAATCCACATCTTTTGCCAACTTGATCAAATTAGAAAGAATATCTTCTTCAGTATATGAATTTAGTATTGGAGGCTCCTCTCCAAATGCACGCAAAATATACTCCTTTTTGTAAAAAATCAAAACAGGTTTTCCGCAAGACATTGCCTCAGGAGGTACTTGTTCCCCAACTTCCTAAAACAAATTGGTCTAGCACTATATCTGCAATATTATAATATTGTATTAACTGGTTCTTTGGGACAGGCTTTATCCATATCACTTTGTCTGAAATTCCAAGATCATCTACAAGTTTTTTACTTCTGTATTCATCCTGTACTCCATGCTACCATAATAAACCTTGAGTTTGGAAAAACTTTAACAAATTTTGAAAACGCAGTAATCATTTTATCATTTCCTTTTTCTTTCCACATCTGTCGAGCAGGACAAAATAATAGCAATTCATCTCTGCCATCTTTAACAAATGTACTCCGCAATTCCGCATTTGGAATTGGCATATATTTATTTGGATCTATTGCAAATGGGCTAAAATGGATCTTTTTTTGATCAAGAAAGGACAAATGATCCGATATTTCAAATGTATCAGGATTAGTTATAATTAAACCTTTTCCTTTGTTGTAGCCTCTTCGTGCAAGTTTGCCCTTTATGCTAGTGTCATCGGGCAGATAACGTATCCATCCGGCATCATATGTAACATAAGGGATACCAGAAAACTGAGAGTAAATGCAATATGGAACATGTGCCTCTATTATATCATATTCTCGCATCATTTTAATCAAGTCAATTCTCGACTTTATTTTTGCAATTAACGCTTTTTTCTTCGGGACTTTATTTAAAAAATCAAAATGGCGGATTCTTTGGGAATGTGATATGAGTAGTGTTTCAATTCATCCCTTTGGATATTATAAGGGTCAATGTTGTTTTTAATATCACCATCTTCCCACTCGGGCAATGCCATACCAAAATCAGAAGAATTGATTGCCAAATCAACTTCCATATTCATTTCCCATAATCCCTTTGCTATTGCATAGCCATCATTTGCCATATTTCCTAGAATAAGTATACGCATAAGAAGTCATTTTTTAAAAAAATTATTCCCAATTTATATCAATATACATTAATCTAGATATAGTGTCTTTTTTAAGATTTGTGAATATTTTTCACATAATTTATAATTAATATTTTGTTCTCCTTCGGGCTATTCCCATATATATTATGAAAACAAAGTTAACTTTAATCATAGTAAATTTATTTCAATAATTTATTCAACTACAAAATTAATTGTGGATATACATCCTATCCAAGGTAACAGTGATCGGTTGCCGGTTTTATCTTGAAAATTATTTTAATTTTAATTTGAATATTAAATCTAATTAAATAAAGAAAATCAGTATATGTATTATTGTCGCCTTTATAATAAATAGGGGAATAGAAATTTTATTGGATATATTCTACAATTTTACTAATTCCATCTCGAACAGTAAATTTTGGTTCAAATCCAAGGTACTCTTTTGCTTTTGAATAATCATAACGCATTCTTTTTATATCTCCCTTTAAAGGAGCATCATAACTTACATTAGCTTTTTTACCAGTTATTTCCTCTACAAGATGTAATACCTGTTTTACAGAAGTCTCGGTATTGGTAGATAATAAAAATATATTTGCATTATCTTCTGAACTATCCATTGCTCTTAATACACCTTGTACTGCATCTTTTACATAGATAAGATCCCGTGTTTGCTCACCATCGCCATTAATCTTTACATTTTCATTATTAATGACATTTTTTACAAAAGTTGCAACTAATGGTTTCCAATTTAGCTTCTCATTTACCTTCTGGCGCTCCCCGTATACGGTAGCAAATCTAACTAATGTGCTTTTAACGCCGTATATATTATAATATATTTTACAATAATACTCAGATACAAGCTTATTTGCATCATATGGCGTGGTTGGATTGTTGATTGAATCTTCGTTTATGGCACTGCCATCATCACTAGATCCATATATTCCAGAATTACTGGTAAAAACCACTTTTGCACCATTACGTTTGGCAAGTTCTAAAACGGCTATCATACCTTTACAATTACTTTCAATATCTCTCATCGGATCTGCTAAACTTGAAGATCTTGGTGCTGTCGCAAGATGAAATATCCCATCAAACTGATCGTTAAATACCGCTGATTGCAGTTGTTCAACCTGAGAAATATATGCTGTTACCTTATCTTTAATTTTGGCTATATTACTTAATTGCCCATTGCTAAGATTATCTATTATTGTAATATCATGTCCCTGATTAACCAATTCCTCACTTAAATGTGAACCTACAAAACCAAATCCGCCTGTCACCAAATATTTTGCCATTTTAATATAAGTAAATATAGAATGATATATTCGTATTTTTAACAGCCCTAGTAGCACAACTATTTTCTTATGATGCTTAAAACTTTGTTTAAAAGCCTTTTCTTTTGAAAAGACTGTACAAAGAAACGCAGATCAGACTCAAAATAATGGAAATAAGGATCTTTTAACCATTTAGTCTTATTCATGTAATCAAAAAGCATTCTGATACTAGCAGCTTCTAGATATACCTGCATTTGTATTTATTAAATTCCTCATTACCCTTATTACAATAAATAAGGGATGATATCCCAGACAGCGCATTGCGGGACCATATTCTACAAATTTATGGCCACTGCCGAACTCCCGCAAATGTTCATACTTGACATCATTTAGTTTATTTACTTGATAACCCATTTGAAGCGCTTTATACAATATCCAAGACTCATATCCATAATATGGAGGATGGGAATACCCTATTTGTTCAAAAAAAGAAATTTTTATTAATCTGCCCGCCCCTTCCGGAAATGAAACCTGATCAGATGGATCAAGGCCACGAGAGCCAGATACAATAACCAGTTGTGGACTTTCTTCAGCTTTGATAATTAGTTTCTCTACATAATATTTTGGAAAGACAATATCATCACTTGAAATGAGGAGATAGCAATAGCTTTTTCCATTTTTTTTAACATACTCACATGCTTTATTCCAATTATGTACAATTCGTCTGATATCATATCCCTTGTCAGGCAAAGTAATAACATCTATTATACCATTATGACTTTTCTTTAATTCTGAGAGAATTATCGGAGTTTTATCGGATGAACCATCATCTACTATGCAAATTAAGGATGGTGGTGATGTTTGTGAAAGAATTGACTCGACAGACTTTATGATAGTATCTTCACCGTTTTTAACTGTAATAAGTGTCCAATATGATGGAAACTTGTTCATGGGCTTATCTATCATATACAATCTTGAGATAAATAATATTAATTCAACAAGTCATATATTATAGTTATAGAGCGATAAAAAATATTAGTTATAAAAGTGCTTTTATTATATTTAATCAAATAAATTTGAATATTAATATCATAATTAAAATACCCATCACATTTTCATACGTATAACATAATAGATCTTGTTATACAATATTCACTGTCAATCAAAGATAATTAAAACTCTTTAGGTATAAAATCAATAATATTATTTATTTATTAAAAAATATCATATTAATATATTAAAGCTTTTGATTTTCCTTTAGAGTCCTGCTAACAAAGAGTTTATAAAATATTTCTAATGCTAGGAGCGAAAACATTTTGCTAATATATCGAGATTTATCAAATTGAGCATTTGTATCGGATAGTTGCCTCTTGACTGAGATGATCCATTCTTTCTTAATTACTCCATCCTTTACAATTTCACAATCATCATTTATGTAGGTATTGACAATATCTCTAGCACTTTTATTCCAAAGCGACAATAGATCCAAAGAAAAACCTTTTTTCAATGGTTTTAATTGTTCAAAACCTCTTTGGTTATGAAGTATTGAACGTATTGGCAGTTTGCCTGTTATCGTATCATTATCATATTTTTTATGCCATGGAATATGAGTAGCAAATTTTATCATGGCGTCTGTTAAAAAAACTGAACCTATATGTATATCAAGTTCTTCTCCAAATGCTTTATTTACAGGTAGCCAATCATAAAGCAGTTTTCCATTAAAATCTGAAAGAAATACTTGGTCCAGTGGAGACAAACTATTATTAAAAGAATATTTAAAAATATGATAAATCTTTTCCCATGAAAAATTAACACTGGATCCAAAAAGTTCTGTTTGATTTGGCACCCAATCCCGATCATGACATGAGAGATATAATTCAGCTTTTTCTATCCAAGTCGAAGAAGGCTTAAGGAGTGAAAGAAATTTGTTATATCTAAAAGTATACCCTGCAAAAATTTCATCACCTCCATCTCCACTATAGAATACATTAGAATTTCTTTTACCGTATTCAAGCGGATAATATTGATATAGATTCCATCGTGGTTCTTTTACAATACTAATTAACTTTGGCAAATCGGTAAAAATATTTTCAATGAACATACCATAAAAGTCACAATCATAAATTTGTGCAAGTTCCTCAGCACGTTTTACTTCATCATCAACGTCCCCAAATCCAACACTTACGCAATGTATCTTTATATCAGGTAAAATTGAACGTAGCATTGCCAATGTAAAACCTGAATCTATACCTCCGCTAAGTGCAACAGAAACCTTCTCAAACTTTAAATTTTCTTGTTTTTGTAAAAGATCATTTTTAACTATTTTAATAATATTCGATTCAATATCATCATAATATATTGGTATAAAGTCCTCACTTGACAAGGATTCCCTAACTGTTTTTTTGTTTGGATCATACCTCAATGTCAACATGTTCATAATTGATTCATGGTCTATAGGTGATACATTCTTCAAACAGCAAAATTAAAAAACTAACTTATTTATTTGTTTATCAGGGAGGGATAAGATGCGAAAGGTCCTAAAATATTGTTATAAGGACTTCTTTTGTATACAATCTTTTCTTTTCTTTTCTTATCGTACAAGTATAGTTGATTCTAGTTTCAAGACTGGATATGCCATGGAATTATTTCTGAAATAAAAGTTATAAAAATAAAGTTGTTGAGAAAAAGCGATTTTGCAATGTGTTGTACTCAATCTTGTTGATATATTATATAAAATGAAGGAATAAAATGTGGAGTTTTTCCTTAACTTTAAAGAGCCTTAAGCATCATTAAAGATATCAAAACGATTGATATTATTTGAGAAAAGCATATATAATATTAAATATTTTTCCATTTAAATCCTGTGCAGTATATTCTAATGAGTCATGACGTGGATTGGAGACGACAAGGAGCTCCTATAGATCATATCATCTCAAGAAAAGATAGATTTGATCCCAAAATTATACAAGACATCAATATTAAAAATCCGTACTATAATATACCGGATTATATGTATTTAGAAGAAAAATATAATATAAGATCCACCTTCTTCTTTAGGACAATATATGAAAACGGAAATTATATGGATTACGAGGAAGATATCAAAACATTGTATAAAGGCGGCTGGGAAATAGGACTTCATTGTGATCCCAACTCGATCAACGACTATGCAAAAATAAGCAATGAAAAAAAGAAATTAGAAGAAATTACTAAAAGTTCTATAAAAGCAAATCGTTCACACTATCTAACTTTTAGCAACAAATTACCCACTATTCTTAACAATCTTGGTTTCTTATATGATTCCTCATATAAAAAATCAAAAGATAAAATAGACAAAGAAGATATGGGATACAAGATCATAGATGATATTATAGAATTTCCTGTAACTCTAATGGATGCATACATATTTACGTATATGCATATACATGAGGATAAAATTATCAGTTTATTCCGCGATACTTTAGATTATGCAAAAAAACAAAATAATGAATTTAGTATTGTTACTGTAATATGGCATGATAATGTATTAAAAATGAAAGGTGGAAGAGCATATGAGAAGATATTAGAATTTTTATGTACCAAGAAAAGGTAAGAATCAAAAGAGGGGTAGACTTGGCCAATATTATTTTAGAAAATAAAGTATAGGATAGTTATTATATTAAAAATAGAAATTGAAAAGTTTAAGCAATCAAAATTAATATTTTAAAATATGAAAAAGGTCATTATTTTTGGTACTGGCGGATTTGCGCAAATCATATATTTATATTTGCAAAAAGATCCAGCATTTCAAATAGTAGCATTTACTGCAAATGAGTGGGCAATTAAAGAAAAAACTCTCTATAATTTACCTATCATACCATTTGAAACAATCGAGCAAACTCACTCTCCAAATGAATTTGAGATGTTTATTGCGCTGGGATATACAGATATGAATAGAAAAAGAGCTAAATTCTTCAAAGAGGCCAAAGATAAAGGATATTCTTTAATAAGTTATATTCACCCTAGTACTATTGTCAATGATGAGTTCCAAATTGGGGAAAACTGTTTTATTTTTGAAAACAACGTAATACAACCTTTTGTAAAATTGGAAGACAATGTAATTATATGGACAGGTAATGTAATAAGCCATCACACAACTATAATGAATCATTGTTTTATTGTTTCTCATGTAGCCATAGCAGGTAATACGATAATTGAACCACACTGTTTCATAGGAATGAATGCAACAATAAGAAACGGTATAAGAATTGCACGAGAATGTATAATAGGAGCAGGTGCAGTTATTTTAAAAAATACTAAAGAAAAAGAAGTTTATTCATCACAGGCAACCATCAAATTAGATATTACAAGTGATATGCTCAAAAAAATCTGATATGATTTTTTATTCAAAAATACTAACAAAAGATTATTTGAATAATAAGTTTAAAGTTTTAAAATAGATACACATGTATATGATTAATATAATATTTTAAACAAATAATCATAATTAAGATTTACAAACTTTTTGAGATAAATCATAAATTACAAAATTTGATGTATGAAATACAATAGATGAAAAAAAAGGTGAATCATATTTTTTATTTAAATCGATAAAATACAAAAATGTATTTTTAAATGGATTATTTCGATCGCACAAGTAAGAGAATTTTTTTTCTAAGGATAGAGTAAAATTCTTAATTTGGTTTTTATTCATCAATGTATCATTAAAATCAACAAACTCTTCGGTATAGAAATATTGGTGTGACGGATGTAAAAATAGAGAAAACCAGCCCCTCCAATGCTTTGTACCAATTATAACAGAATTGCTCGGGATATTGGAATTAATCCAATCAATGGATTTTAGCAGATCAGAATTATCTTTAATCTTCAAAGAGTTAAAGCTCATTGAAAATGGAAAAATGAATCCAGTATTTTCCTGAAAGTACGATGGAAGAGAAAATACAACTCCAGATGGCATTACAGCAAACAAAAATCCATATACTACAAAAATAAATAAAAATGAAATTATAATTCCTTTTTTTAATTTCTCTTGTTTTAAATCTAAATAAGTATCAACCAATAAAAAAAATCCATATACTGCAATTAGTGACATATAAATTCCAAAAAGAAGAAGCCATCTCTCTGGAACAAGATAACTGTAATTTGGTATAAAAATCCAGGTAAAAGAAAAAATCAGAGTTATTATTAATGGGATTTTTATAATCAAAATATTGTCTTTAAATTTAGTAAAAATAAAACCTATAATAAAAAAGGGAATCAAGACGCCATACATAGACAAAAAGAGAATCAAAATATCAAATTGAGAGAAGGTATTTTTACTATATAAAGGATTAAATAATATATCAAAAAAATTTATATTGATTGAAACAAAAGTAATCTTATCAAAAGTTAAAAAATAATAAAGAAAGGAAAGAGTAAAAAAAGCGTTTATCATAAAAAGATATTTTTGTTTATAAATAATTGAAGAAATAAAAGAAACTATAATAAGTAAAATACCGATCAAACGATCTGAAAAAATGGTTACAATTGAAATTGAGAAAATGGATACGAGTGGAATAAAACGATTTAAGATATTTTTTTTAGTAAAATCATAAATTAATAATAAAAAAATATTGAACAGAACAAGAGAAAAAAGATTACGAAATAAATCCCAGGATATTCTCAAAGTTCCAAGTTGAAAAATAACAAAGATGGTAAAAATCAAACTTCGATTCAAAGATTGATCAAGTATTTTTTTACTTAAAAGATAAATAGTTACAGAAAAAAATCCATATAAAATCACATTAGAAGTCAAAAATGAATAATAAATATTAAGATTAAAAACAGAAGAAAATAGATAAACAACGCTCAAATATACCGGAAAAGATGTAATTAAAGTAATCCAATTATTTTCAAAATTATATAGATTAGGAAGATAATAATTTACAGAATCATATCCGACAGGAAATGGAAAATTGATTATAACAGGCACTAATCTTATTAGACATCCTATACCAAAGGCAATTAACAAGTAATAAAAAAATAATTTATTCATATTAAATCAAATGAAAAAAACCTAAACTAACAATTATTTAATATATTTTTTTTCCATATTCATATATTTTTCAAGTTCAACTAATTTATTAAATTCTGAAAATCTAATCATTTTGTCTGTTAACGGTTTTGTAGTTCCAGTTTGTTTTAATGTCTTAAATGTATTATATACCGCAAAAGATGAAGAATATAATCCTGACAATGGAAAAACAGCTATACGATATCCTAAATCTAAAAGCTCTTTTGATGTTAAATTTGGTGTAATACCCTCTTCAATCATGTTGGCTACTAACGGTGCATCAATCTGGGAAGATATGGTGGATAATTCGTCAACTGAATGAGGCGCCTCAACAAATACCACATCAGCTCCAATCTCTCTGTATCTTTTTCCTCGTCTTATTGCTTCATCAATACCAAGTGGAGATCGTGCATCAGTTCTTGCAACAATAATAAAATCAGGATTATTTTTTTTTGCATCAATAGCCGATTTTAATTTAGGTATATATTCATCATCCCCAATTACTTCTTTTCCTGCCATGTGACCACATCGTTTAGGCCAAACTTGATCTTCCAAGAATATTCCTGAAGCTCCAATCCTTTGAAGGTCATTTACCAATTTCCAAACGGTCAAAGGATTACCGTATCCCGTATCCACATCAACTATTAATGGAATTTCAACTGCCCTAGTTATCCTTCGTGCAGTTTCCAATGTCTCAGCCATACTAAGAAACCCAAAATCAGGCATTGCCAACATTGATGCCGATGTTCCATAACCTGTTTGAAAAATCGCTTTAAAACCTACATGCTCAGCAATTTTTGCAGTTAATGCATCATATACACCAGGCATAACTAAAATTTCATCTTTATGAGACAGTAATTCGCTTAATGACAAATAATAAACCACTTCCTTGACTCTATATAATTTTAATTGTAAAAAAAACAAGGTAGAATAAATTAAATCTCCCCATTATCACAATATTTAATACACAGAATTTGACCGTAATAAAAACAAATTGAAAGTAAAACCGCACCATCCTCACCTTCACACAAGCAAAATATTAGAACTTTATTAAGATAGGATAGATAGAATTTACCCAAAAAAATATTCTATAAAAATAAAAAATAATGGTATGAATATCTCTACTACTATTATTGCTAGTACTACCTGTTGATGATTGCGAGATTAATAGTGAGATGAGGTGGACTAGGCTTTATTTAATTTGAACATATCAAGATAAATAATTTTAAATATGCTAGTAGCAACATCATATTTATTTTGAGTTGGAAAATGGTAATAATTTTTATTTTTACAAATTAAGAAAACTTCATTTAAATCGGATCCTATATGTATATCCTTTCGACCCACATCATTTGCAACAACCAAATCGGCATCCGCATCCACCATTTTTTTATATGATTTTTGAAGTAATGCATCTGTTGATACATTATAATCGGCTTTGAATGCAACTAAAAATAAATCTCTATGAACATTTTTAATTTTATCAATAATCTTCACCGTGGGAACAAAAGTAATAGTTAATGATGAGATATCAGAAGTTATTTTAAAATCAGAGTAATCAGAAGGTTTGAAATCTGAAACGGCAGCAGCTAAAATAACAAGATCATATGAAAATGATTTAAGCTCATTAATAATCACATCATTCATCTGTTGAGAGGTTATTACATCCAATACTTTAAAATCAGAATTTACATATGTTTCATTCTTCAAAATATTAAATGTAGTTAAACCTTTTACAATTGTAACCTTTGATCCAAAAGTCAGAGCATTTTTTACCAAGGAAATACCCATTTTTCCAGAACTGGTGTTTGAAACTACTCGAATAGGATCGATATATTCAACAGTACTACCAAAAGATATCAAAATTCTTTTATCTTTAAAAAAATCTCTTAATTGACTATCTTTAATTTCAGAAAGGATTTCTTCAGATTTTTTAATAAAATCGACGCTTTTATTTCTGTAACGATCATCATCACAATTTAAATTATTATTGAAATGAATTGGGCTTTTTTTCAAAATATTGATAGATGATACCAAAACAGAATCAATATTAGCGATTTTGGCTTTTCCTTCTTCAATAGTAGGATTTACAAAAATAACATTTTTTTTCTCCAATTTGGCAATATTTTCTTTTATAATTTCATTTTCATACATGGATTGATGCATAGCAGGTGCAATAATTATGGGAATTTTTGAACCCAAAGCAACTGATAAAACTGAAGTTGTGGATGTATCATCAATTCCATTTGCAAATTTACCAATAGTATTTGCAGTAGATGGATAAACAATAACTAAATCAGATTTATCATAATCTGCTAGCATTATATGTTCTAAATTGCCAGATAGATTAGTTATAACTTTGTTACCGCTTGCCCATAAAAAATAATCTTTAGAAATAAACTTTTCAACAGTTTTAGACATTACTACAAATACTTCTGCGCCATGTCTCATCAATAGACGAATTAAATCTATAGTTTTATAGCAAGCAACACTAGCAGTAACACATATAACAATTTTTTTATTTAATAATTCAGTACCTAATGTTGATTTTATATCCTTTGAAGGATGAAAATAAACGATGCCATCTTCGCAATCAGCAGCATCATCATTATTATCATTATGATTACGATTAATTATGGATATTCACGCACCTTTATTGTTATACAAAGAGAAAAATTATTTTTTATCAATTACTTTGATTCCTTCCTTACAGAATAAATATAATTTTCAAATTTCTGCAGTTCCTCTTTTGATAGAGCAAAAGTATGTTCAGGATTTGGAAAATCTACTGATTTTACATCATTAATATAGTTTTTTATCGCGGTCGAAAATAATGAATGGGAGTCTGCATAACGTTTTACAAATTTTGGCTTGATATCATCATACAGTCCCAATAAATCATGCAAAACAAGTACTTGTCCATCACACTTGTTTCCCGATCCTATACCAATTGTTGGAATAGAAATTCCTTGAGAAATTTTTTCTGCAACTTCAGCCGTAACCATCTCAAGTACAATACTAAAAGCACCTGATTTTTCAAGTTCAAGAGCATCGTTAAATAAATCAACAGCAGAATCACATGTTTTTCCTTGAACCTTGTATCCCTCCCACAAAGGAGTTGTTTGGGGTTTTAATCCAATATGTCCCATAACTGGAATTCCCTTTTGCGTAAGATTATGTACAAGAGGAGCAATTTCACTACCGCCTTCTATCTTTATTGCATTACATCCTAATTTGATAAATTTAATAGCATTTAGAAAAGCTAAAGATAAATCCGACTGATAAGAACCAAATGGCATATCTGCTACAATAAGAGCTTTCTTTGATCCGTTAATAACACCTTTACAAAACACTAGCATTTCATCTACAGTAACAGGGATTGTACTGTTATATCCAAGCATCACCATACCAGCACTATCCCCAACTAATATTATCTCTATCCCAGAAGTATCACAAATTTTTGCAGTGGAATAATCATATGCGGTAACAACCGCTATTTTTTCAGATCTATTCTTTTTTTGCTGTATATCAGTAATGCTTATCCTCATTTTATTTTATAAACATCCCATCTAAAGCATAAAGTTTTAAATATATATTTTGACTCCAAGGTATTAGCAATATCATCGTTTTGGTTAACATTTTACTCGACTTCAAAATATCAAGAGAATCGCTTAAAGATTCTTCATTATTAAAACTGCTTATAATTTTTTTTAATTCTTTTTTTGTAGTATTTTTTTTATGATACTCAACGCATTTGATTAATTGAGGAACAGCTCTAACAATATTATCAACTATGGAGATATCAGAAGCTATAGATGTTCTTGACAAAGGATTAAGATCAACAGTAATAATTTTTTTATTCATTTTTTTTAAAGCAATTGCTCTGTCGCCATCTTCCAAAGGGATAAAAACTACATCTGATTTAAATATACCCTCTGAATCAACATTTCGTCTATTACTTTCCAACTCTGGAATTGTGGTTTTTTTACTATTATCAATACCCAAAATTTTTTTTACACCATATTTTTGCAATTCACTTGCAATTAGTTTTTCTCGAGTCTTAGTATGGTAAAAGAGATTAATTTCGATAGAGCATTTTTCCAATGACTGATTTAATTGGGATATTTCTTTGGCGCACAGAGCAGCTGTATTTCCATTAATGGATATTATAGGGTGTTCTGCAAGGATAAACAGGGCCGAAGCAGCATCTATAGCTTTTAATGCAGGGTAAATAGTCTTTTCACCTAACAAATAATCAAAGGACTCGCCTCTACCATGTGCAATTAAGCCTTCACGAGCAACAAGGCCATTTTCAAAGCCATCTACTAATTTTTCTCTAATTACCAAAGAGCAATATCTAGGATGGTTTTTAGGTATCAGTATTTTTTTGGCCATTTCAGTTTTCAATCATTCTTGCTCCAAGATTATCAATACTACAATCAAGTAATATTCCATTGAATTGTTTTAATGCTTGAATTACTCTATGTACAATTTTTTTTTCTACAATTGTAAAAAGAGCGTGTCCAAACAACGCAACACTACTCTTTACTCCAAGAGACTCTAATGACAAAATAGGATCTTTACAAAAACCATCTCGTAGGCCACATTTTTTAGCATAATCACTAGATAATTCTAAAAAGGTATCAATATCAGGATTTTTTACTAACTCATCGATCATTGCTTTTCCTGAATTGTTTAATAAATCATATTCACTAGAGAATAAGGATTTGTTTAATAATTGTGAAGTACTGATTGGCTTTATACAAAAAACTATAGCACGGTATTTTGATGAAATGGGAATTTTTAATATTTTTCCTATTCCAGGACCTCCGATACTGGTTCGTATTTCGAAACCTCCAGTAAACTCGGATATTACAGTGCCAAGTCCAGTTTTACAAATAAAATCGGCTTGATGAGCAACTTGAGCTGCATGTATTTTAGATAAATTTGTTTTTAATGCTTGATTGAGAGCATAGGAAAGGCTGAGTGCTGCTGAACCGCTGGAACCAAGACCGTAACCAATAGGAATCTCCGACTCATGGTCCACGGAAACAAAAACAGGCTTATCAATCATTTTTAAATAATATTCAATGACAAATTTAGAAACTCTAGCATCAAAAGAATTAACACCGTTTATAATTATTTTATAATTTTTACTAAAATCATTGTAAACTTTGACTGTTGTATAAATTCCCTTACTAATGCTAAAACCAGCACCGAGAGAACCGTTAAAATTTGGATGTGTCATTTGTACAGATTTATCGGTAGCAAAGAAACCAGTTAAATGACCGGGACAAAAGGCCTTTGCAATTGAAACTGGTAATTGGGCTACTATAACCATCTATGTTGATATTATTAATATTAAGATAAAATATAAAAATATAGTTTAATTTATTTAAACTAGTTTAAATAAATTATGACAATTTATACAAGAACACTACAACAAATAGGAAGCAGTATTTTGGTATCCCTTCCTACGGAATGGATAAAAAAAAACTTTTTAATCAAAGGTAAAAGCATCAATATTGAAACAAATAGCGATAATACAATTTCAATTTATAATAATAATCAAGATCAAGAAATTAAAATAGAATTTAACTATCAATACGATAATCATGTACAAAAAATACAGCATGATATAGATAAAGATAATAAAATTTCAACCATTGGAAAAACTACAGAGGATATAAAAATTTTGTTAAACAAAATTTTTGGTGCATATCTATTAGGATACAATACAATAAACATCAAATCCAAAGAACCCATATCTTTTGAAGATAGTGAAGAAATAAAGAAATCTATCAGAAAATTAATAGGGTTAGAAATAGTAGATGAGAATAATTACAACATAAACTTGCAATTTCTGTTAGATGCAAAAACACTAAATATTGAAAAAATACTAAACATGATGAATTCCATAATAACAGGAATGTTCAAAGAAACAATATATTCGATAGATGGCAAATTTAACCAAGATTTAAAAAAAAAGATAGCAAGCAGAGATGATGAGATAGATAGACAATATTTTTTGCTTGTAAGATTAATAAGAACAGCGATAATGAACAAAAAACTAGCAAGTACTCTAAACCTAAGTAACATAGATATGTTAGATTATAGAATAGCAGCCAATTTTCTTGAAACTGCTGGCGATTTAATCACAGAATTAATATCTTATTTAACAGAGGTTAAAGAAGATAAACAGATAACAGATCTAATAAAAAAAACAGGTGGTTCTCTGGAGGAGATGCAGATTTATTCGATAGAAGCATTTACCAAAATGAGTAGAGATAAAGCATTCAAAGTAATAGAAAATTATGAAGAATTTAGGATTTCACTTTCTAATCTAAAAAGAAATATCAAGTCAAATAAAGATATTTTAACAAATGAAACATCTCTTGTCGCAGTTGTAAACATTATATCATGTCTTGATAAAATAGCAAAATGCTGGATAGATATAACAGATCTAGCTAAACCAACGTATTTGATCAAACCATAAAAAAACTAAAATAAAATATATGAAAGGTCATTTTTTTATATTGGTATATAGATTTATTATTTATTTAATATATTATCTATCTCTTTTTCCATCAACAAATTCCAAGAAATTAGATTTTGCCTGAGAATAAGGCATCTGAATCGGAGGATGTTTAAAACAAAAAGCTGATATGCTTTCCAAAGGGCCAGCAATGCCCCTATCCAATGCGATTTTAGAAGCTCTAATCGCATCAATCATAACTCCAGAACTATTATACGCATCAGGAACCCTAATCTTCAAATCAAGTTCCACAGGCACTTTGCCAAAGAATCTACCTTTCATATAGATATAACAAACCTTATCATTCTTTAGAAAACTAACATAATCAGATGGTCCTATTCTCATGGGAACATCATATGGTACCATGGCCTTTACTGCCGATGTTTTACTGACCCGCTTATCTTCCAATCTCTCTTCATCTAACATATTATAAAAATCCATATCTCCACCAACGTTTAACTGATATGTTTCATCTATCATTACACCTCTATCTACCCATAATTTTGCAAGGGTTTTATGAACAACTGTTGCACCTAGCTGACTCATCACATCGTCTCCAGCACATGGAATATTTTTTTCAATAAAACGATTTTGCCACTTGGGGTCTGATGCGATAAAAACTGGAATAGCATTGATAAAACTAACACCGGCCTCCAAACACTTTTCAGCATAATTCCTTGTTGCTTCTCTACTGCCAACAGGTAAATAATTTACCAGCATATCAGCATTTACATCTTTCAAGGTTTTTGCTATATCAACAGATGAGTTATCATTAATTTTTACTATTTCAGAGTAATGTTTACCCACCCCATCCAAAACATCGCCCTTCTGAACTTTAACATCAAAAGATGGAATATCCATTATTTTAATAGCATTATTGGGAGGAGCAAAAATAGCTTTTGACAAATCCATTCCAACTTTTGTATCAGCAACATCAAAAGCAGCAACAAATTCAATATCACTTGGCTCATATCCACCAATATTTAAAGAAGTAAGCCCAATAAAATCATCAGTTGTTGAATTGGTAGTATCTGTTAAAGAGGAATGATCTTGGTTCTCAATATTTTTATTTTTATTAGTGGTATTGTTTGTAACAATATCATCAGAATGATTGGAATTATAATATTGAATTCCTTGAATAAGAGCAGATGCACAATTTCCAACACCTGCAATAGCAACCTTGATTTTCTTGCTCATAAAGTCTACAATATGTATACCATATATAATTTTTTTATAGATTCCAAAATTAATTACTTAAAGGTTAATGATACAATAAATAAAATATAAAGTATTTTATATTTTTTGCAATACTATCCAAATTTCAATTTAATTTGTTTTAAAATAACATTATAAAAAAAATAATAAAAAAAATTAGACTGCTCTTGTATGTTGAAGATGGATATAAAACAAAAGATATTATTGACAAATGTAATAATCAAAATCAAAAAAGTATTTATAAGAAAATGTTTTTTACTTCTTTTTTTTATTAAGTTTCAAAAAGATTTAATACATCAATTTATCATTTAAATTAATATGACTATGTCATGTTTAAGATGCGGGAATTTAATGATATGGTTAAACGGATCTATTAGTCATGTTCATGATACCAATTATTACGAATGTAAAAATTGCAAGATAAAAGTTATCAAGTATTCCGATGATAAAATAACAGAGATAGAAGAATAAACAATGACATCTACGCATCTAGTGGAATATAAAAAAAATATGACTTACTCTAAACGAAAATAAAAATAGCATAAATCATTAAAAACTATACTAACAAGATCAAAAATATTATTATGTCCAGTATTCAAGATATAAAAAAAAATCTTGAATATAATTGGATCCATTTCATTAATTCAAATGCTGCAAAGTTAACAATAAAAGAGCTTTCTGGTGCCTCACCACCTTCAATATTTGTTGGGCATCATGGATATCCCAAAATAAAAGTTGGACCAATGATACCCCCACTGCATGGAGACACGACAATATTTGACAGTCCTGAAAAATGGCTTGGAAAAAACATTGAAGAAATTGCAAACTATCGTCTATCCCTTGTAAGAGGAGTATATAATACTGATATACACAAGACTTTTGGAAGGCAAATAGAATCATTGCAAGAATTAGCCATGACAAATCGATCGACTGAAAGTGAAATAGTATTTGAAAAAATACCTATTATGGATATTGAACAAAAGAAAAACCTTGGTTTTGATACAGATGCCAGCAGCCCTTATGGCCTCGTTGCACCTTTAAAGACCTTTAAAACATCTTCATCACTTTCGGTTGATAAAAGGTTGGAAAATGCTTTTTATGATAAGGATCTCATTGCAAAAGAATCAATAATCAATCTATATCATCAAGGAGTTGAAATTAGCAAAATTAACCGTATCTTTAGCATGGGAATGCTAGGAGTACAAAAGAAGAGAAAACTTGTTCCTACTAGATGGAGTATTTCTGCTACAGATGATATAATATCTACCAATCTGACAAAAGAGATAGAAAACAATTCATCTATAGAATTATTTGAAGTTTATCAACATCATCATTTAGGAAACTATTATTCAATTATTTTAATTCCTTATAATAGTTGGATTTTTGAAATGCAAGAAGGTTGGATTGATAATAATGG
This sequence comes from uncultured Nitrososphaeraceae archaeon, assembly GCA_963824915.1. Lineage (GTDB taxonomy): Archaea > Thermoproteota > Nitrososphaeria > Nitrososphaerales > Nitrososphaeraceae > Nitrosocosmicus. Next base: position 43,371 of record CAWGRD010000015.1, on the reverse strand, counting down.
AAATATCGCAATGGGAATAGATTATGAAAATGAGGCAAAATTAAACCATCATCCATCTATTGCTGGAGCATTCTTTGCTGCTAGAGTATCGGTATCCGAACACCTAAATAAAATAAAAAGAAAGGCTGCAGTTTTGATTTTGAGAGAAATCCATCCTGAATATGTAATGCCAGTAGGAGTTTGGCAGATAAGAGAAGGGATAAGAGAGGCATTAAGAAGTCCTATTACCAAGTTTGAGAGTTTTGAAAATGCACTTTCATTTGCTAGCACCTTTATGTCTATATCAAATAAAGAATGGATTAAAAATAGCAAAATCTATAACAATGTCATTAAACAGAATAAGATTTCAGACTTTTTTTTCTAAATTATGTATTAAACGGTTAACTATATTATATATAGTTTAATAAAAAAATTATATGAACTATTTGTATTTATGCACCGATAACAAAAAAAATTAACAGAAATACAAATTATTCAATAATCAAACACCAATGTATTTTAAAAAATAAACAAATAGTATAAGAGATATTGATTTAATTAACGTTAATATAATACCAGGATTTAGCTTCCCAATGGAAGCTGCACAAATAGTCACACCAAAAGAACCTTTAGAAATTAAACAATTGGAAACCCCAAAACCACGGGGTTCTCAAGTTCTTATCAAAGTTCAATCTTCTGGAGTTTGTCATAGTGATATTCACCTTTGGGACGGTGGATATACAGGACCAGGTGGACAACTCCTAAAAACAACAGATAGAGGAGTAAAATATCCATTGACACCAGGACATGAAATTGCAGGCATAATATCTGAAATGGGCGAGGATGCAAAAGAGGCCTTTAGAAAAGATGAGAAAGTAATGGTTTATCCATGGATAGGAGAAGGACTCTGCCCTGCATGCAGAACAGGTAATGAAAACCTTTGCGATAATCCCAGATCATTAGGGGTATACAAAGATGGTGGATATGCAGAATATGTACTTGTTCCAAGCTATAGATATCTTATTAAAATACCTGACGAACTAGACTCAGACACAGCAGCAACTTTATCATGTTCTGCATTGACAGCATATAGTGCTGTAAAGAATGCAGGAATAAGACCTGATAATAACATTGTAGTTGTCGGAGCTGGAGGCTTGGGCCTAATGGCAATACAGCTAGCAAAAGCTGTATTTGGTGCTAGAATAATTGTTCTTGATTTAGGCGATGATAAGCTAAAGATAGCAAAAGAAAATGGTGCGGATGAGACAATCAATTCAAAGAGCGAAGATCCCATTAAACGGGTAATGGAATTAACAGATAACAAAGGTGCAGATGCAGTTATTGACTTTGTAAATGCTTCAAAAACTGTAGAAGCAGATATGCAATTATTAAGAAGAAGAGCCAAAGTGGTATTAGTAGGTCTTTTTGGAGGAGAGCTGAAATTAAATCTAGTATCAATGCCAACAAGGGCATATAGCATTATTGGCTCATATACTGGAAATATACAGGATATGGCCGAATTGGTTTCACTTGCAAAGAGAAAAGTAATCAAACCAGTTATTTCTGATAGATTCAAGTTAAGCGAGGCTACACAGGCCCTAACCAAATTAAAAGAGGGCAAAATTATTGGTAGAGGTGTCATAAATATTTGACAATAAAAACAGTTAATCCTACAACAGAAGAAGTAATTCAAGAGTATGAGAATATAACAAAAGATGAAATAAACAGCAAGGCAAAGAAAGCTAAAGAGGCATTTGAAGAATGGAAAAAAGATAGTAACAAAAGAGCGAGTTTTCTGTACGCATTTGCTAGCGAGTTTAGAAAAGATAAGGAAAACCTTGCCAGAATTGCTACAAAAGAAATGGGAAAAGCTATCAAGGAGGCAAGAGCAGAGGTAGAAAAATGTGCTTTGGCAATTGAATATTTTGCAGACAATGGTAAAATATTCCTAACGGATGAAATAATAAATACAGAAGCAAGAAAAAGTATTGTTGCTTTTGAACCAATAGGAGTAATAGCAAGTTTAATGCCATGGAACTTTCCTTATTGGCAGGCCCTGCGATTTGCAGCACCTTCTCTTATTGCCGGAAATACAATTATTTTAAAACCATCTAGTGTTACAATGCAATGTGGAATTGAAATTGAAAAAACATTTGAAAAAGTAGGGCTACCTCCTAGTATATTTCAAACAATCATTGCGTCATCTAAAGAAGCAGATTATCTAATAGATTCAAATTATATTAATGCCGTAACTTTTACAGGAAGTGTCCCAATCGGCGCTCAAGTTGCACAAAGAGCTACATCTCATCTAAAAAAAACAGTTCTTGAATTAGGAGGCAGTGATCCATTCATAGTTTGTGAAGATGCAGATATTGAAAAAGCATCATCAGGGGCAGTAAAGGGAAGATTTATCAATTGCGGCCAGAGTTGTATCGCATCAAAACGATTCATTGTTGTAAAGAAAATAGCAAATGAATTTATTGAAAAATTTGTAGAAAAGACTGAAAAACTCAAGGTCGGCGATCCATTGGAAGATGATACTGATATAGGACCACTAGTAAACTCTACAGCTGTTGAGAGTATTGACGGGATTGTCAAGAGATCTATAAAAGAGGGTGCCCAGTTACTTACAGGTGGCCACAGAAAGGATATCAAAATTAATGGCAATGTAAGAGGATATTTCTACAGCCCAACTATTTTTAAGAATGTTACTGAAGATATGGAATTAGCACAAGAAGAAACATTCGGACCTGTTGCACCCATATTAACTGTAGAGGATGAAAAAAAAGCAGTAGAGGTAGCAAATAATACTAAATTCGGTCTTGGGGCTAGCATTTGGACGCAGAATTTGGGGAAGGCAGAAAAATATTCAAAAGCAGTAGAGGCAGGTATTGTTACGGTAAATAATGTAGTGGTATCAGATCCGAGGGTTCCTTTTGGAGGTATTAAAAATAGTGGATTTGGTAGAGAATTGTCAAGATATGGAATTTTAGAATTTGTAAATATAAAATCAGTAAGATTCTACGACCAATTAATTCATCAACACTATGTAGAATAGGTTATTTGTTATTTAATAAAACATCATATCCTTTTTTTACTGTATTATTATTTTAATGTCTAACCTCACAAAATTTAAAAATTGTATTTGAATGTCTGTCAGAATACTGTTAAATCTAATTATTCCAAGTATAAAATAATATTATATACATTTAAAAATTCTAGCAAAAAAAGGGAGTGGAATCTTGTGAATAAATTATCATTAGTATTGAAATAAATCAGAAAGCAGATTACATTAAACTAAAAAATGTGTAAGGATACATGTTAATGGATCTTTTTATATGCAAACTATCCATCCAGAAGCCATAGATTATTTAATTGCCAAAGACGGATTTTCTGATTTTAATGGCGCACAAAAAGAAATATTAAATAAAGACTTTATTGATTATTCTTCCAATTACATAGTTGCTACAAATACAGGAACAGGAAAAACAGCTCTGGCACAATTACGTATTGTTGATACGTTAAAGAAAAGACAAAAAGTCATTTTTATTTCTCCTTATAAGGCAATTGCAGAAGAAAAAAGACAAGATTTTGAATATTACAACAAATATGGATGGTCCAGTATTTCTTCTGCAAATCCAAACGAAACAAAAGATAATATCGATTATTCAAAGTTCAACTTAATTTCTATGACATATGAAAAATTTGATTCTGTATTGAATAATGCTCGTTTTGTTAATGGCTGGTTAAAGAGAGTAGGTTTACTGGTAGTTGATGAGGCGCATATGATAAGTGATGTTGAGAGAGGACCAACACTTGAATCATCCATTACAAAAGTCATTACCCTATTTAGTAAAAAAATAAAAATCCTTATGCTCAGTGCAGTACTTCCAAATGTAGAAAGCGTTGCCAACTGGATTAACGCAAAGTATGGTACTAGTAATTGGAGACCTGTAGATCTACAGGTTGGATTTGCGTTATATAGTAGCAATAGTAAAAGATATCAAACCAATAAAAAAAATCCACTTAATTCAAATTTAGAAAAAATTATTAAAAGTGAGTTAGAACCTAAAGAAATTCTAGTAAAGTATGGCAGCCTTAATGCAATTAGCAAAATTATTAATTCAACTAATTTTAGGAATAAAACAATAGAATCCAAGGAAAATAGAAAAGAAATAGTTTCTACTGATAATGTTCTACTTAAATACAACATATAATGCAAAAATCTGCAACAAAAATATCAAGGAAAATTCAATGGCAACATCAGCCTCGCTTAATTCTATTTACAAAGTTTTAGAATATGAACAAAAGGCAAAAGATATAGAGAATCCGCTATGGTTTTTGGCAGAACAAACAATTAAAGACAATGGTCAGGTTCTTATTTTTGCAACTGATAGAGCAACTACCGAATCCATTGCATCAAAGATGGCATTTTTGATGAAAAATTCAAAGAATTTCCATAAATATCTTTCCAGTACAGATATTGCAGAAATTGAGAATAATTTCATATCCAAAATGAAAGTAAAAGACGAGAAACTAATTGCTGCTATGACAAATGGTGTGGCTTTCCATCACGCAGGTCTTGATTTACAAAAAAGAAAATTAGTTGAGGATGCATACAAATCAGGAAAAATAAAGATTCTTTTAAGCACTACAACACTTATTGCCGGAGTGAACCTACCGGCAACCTTAGTAATTTTTGATTCCCTCTCATTTTGGAATGGAACTAATAAACAGACGATGGCAAAAAGGGATTTTTTGAACGGATGTGGAAGGGCAGGAAGACCAGGATTTGAGACACGCGGTAGAGCATTATTTATGGCATCTTCTTTACTATCTGCTATTCAATTCATTGCAAGACCATTAGAAAAAGTAGAAAGCCAATTTACACTAGATACCCTTGTATTTCAGACTTTATCCATAATAAAGAGAAATACAGATAATGGTCAAAAATATACAACAGTTAGTGATATAGATAATTTTTTTAAACATAGTTTTTATTTTTCTTGTGGATTTAAAATTGATATTCACAGTTACTTAAATCAGCTTCTTGATATGGACATGATAACAATTCGCAAGAAATTACCAAAAGATGATTTGAACAATACTGAAATAAAAAATGTCAATATCAATATGAATAAAATAACAGACGATGGCATTACCACCAGTAATATCCATCTTGATGAATGACCAGTCAAATGTAAAAACATACTGTATTACAAAGATTGGTTATGAAACAATAAGATTCTATCTAAATCCCCGGTACTGGTTATCTTATCCGTAATATGCTTTTTGCACTCAAGTCTTATTTTTCAAAGACAAATGTTAGTTCGTCTGATCTGTTTAAGAGAATAAGCATTCCAAGAAAAATTAGCATGTTATCTTTTATCCATACGCTAATGCATGCAAAAGAATTACAAAATCTATGGAAAACAACAAGATTAAAGGATGCTGAAATAGAATTTTTAAGAAATCATACTAAAGAGATAATGTTAAACCAAGCAATGTATTTGGAGGAAAAACTGACTGAAGATGAGAGAAAGTGTTTATGTACAGCCATGGCTTTTTATGATAAGCTGAATATGGATGATATTGCATATAGAGCAAGCTTTGAATCTACATATCAAAGGTTTGGCCGAGGAGATTTTGCAGCTCTTCAAGAAAATATGGAATGGCTAATTGGTGCCACATTAAGAATTGCGCAGTTTATTTTGATTGATGATATAAAGGCATTAAAAACAATTTCAAATATGCTAATTACATTATCAAAAAGGATTAATGCAGGAATGGTAAAGGAAGAGCTATTAGAATTATGTGGTATAAGAGAAATTGGGCGCATTAGGTCATTTACGCTTGCAAATGCAGGAATAAATTCGATAAACCAATTGATTAATCCAAATAATAAAGCAACAATAGCCAATATCCTAGAATCTGAACAATTAGCAGAACGAATAATAAAAAATGCAAGAACAATTTATACAAAATAACAGTTTTGAAAATAACTAATTTATATTTTATAAAGCTGTGGAGTTTAGAGAATAGTATTTTGTTTATCACATATAAATAAAATTAGACTAACAGAAGTGTTTTATGGCGATCTATTTGTTGTCACACTATCTTCCATTTTCGTATATTGATATAATAATTAGTAACCCAACATTATAAAATTATTATCATATAAGACGAAATTGATGTAATCAAAGAAGCCAATGATAAATTTTATAAAAGCCCTTTCAAAGTCTATTGATAGAAAAGATGAAAAAAGTTTGGTAACATGGTGATGAAGTTGTATGTATTCAACCGGGTTGGGATTTAATTACGCTGTGGCTGGCCTTACATGAAATTTGGGTAACAATATTTTAAAATACGAACAGTATAAGTTTCTGATAACAAATACAAAGATACAAGTAAAGATATTGTAGTCGTGATATATTATAGAGAACATAGAAAGTATAATAGAAGGGCAAATAATCAGATCTGGAGTACTACCTGCAAATATATTCAAGTACTTTAAAAGTGACTTGGAAATAATGTATCACCATGGGTCAATAGTAACAATTATATGTTACCAAATATCTCAACTAATAAATCCTGTAATAAAATAATTTGTTGTAATATTTAATATGTGTTTCATCATCGATATCATAACATTAATACGATATTGTCATATAGATATTATATAAAAATACTTTTGCTAATCATACAATTTAATCATCGGTAAATAGGATCGTTAGAGAATTAACAACATATACTATTAAAATATATATTAAATAGTATTCTTTATCGATGTATTAAAAATAATCAAGTAGAGTAAAATATTAAATAGAATTTAAGACAATTGTCATTATATGAAGTATCATAATTAATAAGAGGAGAAAAACTATTTGGATTACTTGTAACCTCAATTTCGTTATAGGGATCTGTTTTCAAGCAAAGTGAATTATTAATTTTATACTCTACTTTCTGCTATTTTGTATTATTATCTTGATTTTCATTTAAAAATCTGGAATAATTATTTTATATTAGTTGACTAATGATATTGTCATAGTAGTTTTATATGTTTATAAAATTCAAACTGACGATGTTTAAATCTTACCTGTTACTATTAAAATCTAATCGCCATTGCCAAATAGGGAGCACACTATGAATGATAAACCATCTTTCGAAAAAATAAATAGAAGATAAAAGATAAGAAAAAATCTGAATCAAGTTTTAATATAACGATGGATGAAAGTATACACTCGTCCATAGAAAAACCGATGTTCGTAACTACATGTAATATAGAAACACTTTTGGCTAAAACACAGGAGAGGTTTTCAAGAGCATTGGAAAGGCGTTATCAGTTCGAATCGAACTTAAAACCTGCTCAAGAATTTCTTCTTGAACATGTAAATTCAAAAATTTCTCTTATTATAATGTATGCAGATCTTGTTGGATCTACTAACATGAGTATGATGATACCCATTGATAAAATGGTTACTATAATTCAAGGGTTTTCTTTTGAAATGTCTCATATAGTACATAATTATGGAGGTTATGCATTAAAATATGTAGGCGATGCAATTATCGCTTTCTTTCCATTTGACTATAATAAATCCCTTATTTGTGACAAGGCTATAGAATGTGCAAAATCAATGATAACCATAATCAAGAAAGGAATTAGTCCTATATTACATCAATATGATTATCCAGAACTTCAAGTTAAAATTGGTATTGATGTTGGAGAAAGTATAATTATCCAGTATGGACATGATGAGAGATCACATATTGATATTCTTGGTTATTCTATGAACAAATCTGCAAAAATAACTTCATTAACTTATCCAAACACAATAACGATAGGAGAAGATATGTATAGCAATTTAAATCCCAAGTTGAAAGTGGAGTTTAAAGAAATCAAAACGGCTATTGAAAATTGGAAATACATTAACAAAAAGACAGGACAGATCTACAAGATTTACTCATCTAAATAATAGATGTAGAGAATTTTATCGTCAAACCTGTTTTATCATAGTAGTAAATTAAAAAAAGTATTCATTGAAAGTAAAAAAATAAATCAATAAAATTTATATAAAATAGTAAATACAGAATAAAAAATTGGATTTTGAAAAAATCAGTTTTGCCTTAATTCATTATCACAATAATAAATAACAATTTGTTCAATTTGACTGACTTGATATTTTCTGCTACACTTTTTTCCATTAATTAAAGCAAGATAAAATAAAAGAAAATCGGTAACGGGTATACATAGATATACTCGTACTTTTGAAAATGAGAATTGTCTTATAGCATAAGTCGAATATAAAAATATGGGATCTCAATCTAATCATCATTTTCTCTATTTAACTACCAAAGGATGGAAAACAGGTCAGCAACATAGAATAGAAATTTGGTTTGTAGAATACGATAATAAATATTTTATTATGTCGGAGACCATGAAAAGTGCACATTGGGTACAGAATATTATTAATGATCCTCAGGTTTTGATTGAAATAAGACATAATAGATTTGAAGGTACTGCAAGAATTATTGATAAAGCCAACGAACCTCAATTAGAAGCCGAGGTCCAAAAGTTAATGAGTACAAAACCGGTAGCTGGTTTGATTGTAGAACTAAAACCCAAATAAATAATCTTTAAATTCAATTTATTTAAAATGTTTTGAATATCTTTGGTATTTAAGATTTAAAAGAAAAATTAAATATCGCTGATTTAATATAGATTTTCTATTTGTTTCAATATTATAACAAATTAAATTTTATTCAGAAAAAAATTAATAAATAAATTGTAGGCAGTTATTCTAATCGTCATTTTCGTCATTTATTACGTCAAAGCCGTCAAATAAACCGTCAATTCATTCAAAATTATAATATGAGCGTATTTTAAGCATGCGTGACAATAATGTCATAATCTATGTCTTGAATAGTCGATAAATTCATCAATATTTTCAGAGCAAAGTTAGTGTGTACTAATATCGCATAAATTTTTTTATATATTCGCACAGTTCATTCGATATATTGGAATCGAGCAGATTTTTTGACCTAATTCATGCAAATACTATATTATTAATGTCTTGTAAGTAATAGCACAGTGTTGCACATTGTTGCACTTTGCATTAAGGACATGGAGGTCCCAGCCCGTCTGTGAAAGCTAATTGGATATGCTCTATTTATGACATGTATTCAAATAGAAAATCAGTGTAAAACGCCATATAACAAACCAGCAAGATGGTGAGGCATCATTAGTTCCATTCATTGAATATATGGTAGGCAGAAATTCAGGATTATTCTCCGCCAAAACCGTCGTAACCACGCCCACCATCGTTTTCATTTATTCCTACTCAAATACCCGGAAACCAAAATAAAGAGAAAAGGACCGCTGTGGAGATATTTGAAGAGGAATTTATGAAGGAAAAAGCAAAATTGGTCGTCAAGAAAGACATGGATATGAATTTGTAATTGATATATTTGTTCAACACAATATTAATAAATGTATACGAAAATAGATGGATTCCAAATAAAATATGATGAATACGGAAAAAATAAGCAAAGACATCTATTATTTATCCATGGGCTTGGTGCATCTTCAATTGTTTGGAGAGATATTCCTGAGGCTTTGTCAGAGTACTTTCATACCATATCTGTTGATTTAATCGGTTTTGGTGGAAGTGATAAACCTAAAGTGGATTATACTATAACATATTTTAGTCAATTTATTAAAAATTTTTTGAGAAAAATTGGGATAAACGATCTAGATAAAATAAGCATTATTGGTCATTCTTTAGGCGGATATATTGCTACTGAATATGCAATTGAAAATATAAAACAGATTGAAAAACTTGTATTGATCGATACCTCGGGCATGCTTAGTTCTCCTACCCCATTATTAGAACAATACTTGAATGCAGCATTGGAAATCGATCCTTTTGCAAGACATAACAAACTTAAAAAAGTATTTGAAAGTATGTTTGCAAACCCATTTCTTTTACTTCCTATTATAGTAGACCTATTCATCTCAGTAATTGAAAAACCCGGAGCAAAGCACGCATTTGAATCTGCATTCAGAAACAGCACTACAGCGTCTATCGATTTGGATAGATTAAAAAAAATTAAATATATTCCTAGTCTAATAATTTGGGGAGACAAAGATAATCTTATACCATCAAGATATGCAATTAATTTTAAACAAATTCTTTCCAACTCTCAATTTGTAATGATACCCGATGCAGGTCATTCACCATTTGTCGAAAAAACGGCTATAGTATATCAAAAGTTATTGATATTTCTTCTTGAGACTAAAAAGAGACAAGAAAATATTCCTAATATAGAAAGAGAGAAAAAATAAAGGATGAGAAGGGCAAAACAGAGACAAAGAACCATTATCAATTATAAAGAACGTTCATGTCACAGAGTTTGCTTTTTCAAATCTTCAGAATTCATCACCAAATATATTTCCACCATTAAAGAAAAATAAAACAGATAGTATTCTCTATTTTATATTCAAGTTGTAATTACGCATTAAAGAAAAATATGAGATGAATCAAATTCTGTTAATGTCTTGGATCTTTCTGTTACTGTTTTAGATAACTGATTTATTATATCTTTATCTTGTTTCTCCCCTTCTTTTTCTTCTTCTAACCCTATGTGAAGCTGCATAACTTGAGCGCGGAGATGCAGTTTTTGGTTTTAGTTATTGTATTTGTTACGCCTTCTTTCATATAACTGCCTTTCTCATGTTGTTGATGTTTTGTAATTAGATCATTTAGCAGTTTGTAATACTTTGAGGCAAAACATTATTGCTTTTCTTTTAAAAATTTATAGAGATATCTTTAGTAATCAAGTCATTATCTAAATCTCCACTCTTTGCTTTTGTTTCTTTCTTTAAACGATAGAAAAATATACGATATGTTCTTGTTCTCCTTTTAGAACGCATTCTACCATTTCATTATCTAAAGCACCAAAAAGAAAATATTCATTGATAAGAGAGATTATCATTTGCTTTTCACAAGGAGAATAATCTTTGTTACCTTTTTTCTAACTAATGCTATTTTATGATAAACTATTGATTTATCTTTTTATGTTCAACAAACCTGTCTATATATTTTGCCTTTATATTCTTATAAGTTTTTTAGAACAAATTCAAATTTTCTTTTGTTACTGATATTTTGTCTTTTATTTTTCTAATCCTAATATAAAAAAAGTTTCCAACGAATTTTGTATGTTAAAATTATTACTATTTGTATGATATTGATTTAATGTTTTCATATTTATAAAAAGGCAAATTAATGTATAGCTGTTTTATCATGCTGGAAATTAAGCGCTTTTCTCTATCTTTTTGGTTTTTTGCTTATTTCTAATTTATATAAATATTTAATATTTGTTAATTGATAAAAGAATATGAGCTCCAATATAGATTGGAATGATGTTATAAAAAAAGAGGCAAAAGGTCTTGAAAGATGTAGATTTAGGTGAAGTTCATGAGGTAACAAATGGTTATGTTCTAGTTCAAAAAGGCTTGATACATAAAGAAAAATTCTACATTCCACAAGACCAAGTAGAAAGTTATGATGGGCATGTTCTTAGGTTTAAAATTTCAGCAGATGAAATAAACAGATATGCAGGAGAATCACATCCTGCTTCAATAGAAGATCAATACGAATCCACCATTGAAATTGATAGCGGTGGTGGTAGTGCAGGAGGAATAGAAATAGAAGAAACAGAAGTTCCTTTAGCAGATGAAAAATTGGAAGTATCTAAAGAAACTCAACAAAGTCAAACTACAATAACAAAAGAGCCTGTTAAGGAAACAAAAAAAGTAGAGGTTCCGTTAATACATGAAGAAGTAACCATTGAAAGGAGGCCTCCAAGTGGAGATACAAAAGCACAGAAGCCTGTTTCTTCAAAAGAAGATATAACAATCCCTGTTAAAAAAGAAGAGATAGGCGATGTTAAGAAAATATCTCGTGATATAGAAGAGGAATAGTTACCAAAAAGAAACCAGCGGTAAGAACAAAGGATAATAATTAAACAAAATCGTCTAATAAGAATACATCGAATGTATAGGTTAAGACTGTCTCTATTTTATTCAATAAATAACAACTAATTTCTGCTCTTTTGCATAACTAGTTCTATTAACAAGTTTTCATTTCTCCTATTCCCTTCTTCTGAACAGGTTATACAATGACATCTTTATCTCAATTGATATTAATAATAAAAATTCAACAATAACCTTCAAAAGACACAATACAATTTCAAGTAATAGATTTATTGAACTTGGGATCTTTTTTCAAAAGTGAATTTAAACGGTTGAATTGGTAGGTATGTATTGTAGAATATTTAATTTCAAATAAATTATTCTTATTTAATATAAAAAACTTTTATGATATCTAAAATTTAAATTCACATATTAGTAATAAAATGAGCAATAAGAATAAAGAAGAAAATAACTTTGCAAATAATACCGATGTATCACATTTGAAGTTGTAAAAAGTCTATCTTTCATAAAATATATGTTTACTCAAGGAGCGCAATAATATTCCGTTCAACTTGAACCAATATCATGTAGTTGGTCATGAAAGTCAAGGTTTTTGAGGTATTGTATTCTAGATACTCAATAGTTTGGATAAATATGCGACAATAAAAATTCTCTAAAGATAACAATAACAGAATATATTACATTCAATGACAAGTATACCTTGGTCTATGAATTAACAACAATATATGATTCTTGTAATTGCTCTTTCAAAGTAATATAATACGATAAACTGACGTAGTTGTAATTCACCCTAAGCAAATGATTGAACGAAAGAATTCTCATGTTAACCATACAAATGCACGCATTATTTCTTAATTTTACAATATCACATAAAAAAAGTGACGGATAATATATTAGTAACCGTAGTATAGTTGTAAATTTTTTATGAATAAAATATGACGTTTACATTAGAACTACTATACGTCGATTACGACGATTTATACTAGTATTATTATAGGAGAAGGAATTTTTCTCATTTAACGATAAATTTAATGTTTAAAAACAAAATAAATAATATATTTAAAATATTTGATTATAGAATAATAACAGTCATATAATAATTTACAATATCTTGTAGATTCATATAAGAGCTTGAATCTTGCCAAGTAATTCTAAGGGAATAGCCCTTAGATTATTTTAATTATAAAAATTAGTAATGATTTTTTAATTTCTTGCCCTGCAAATAATGATTTTCCATTATTAGAAATGAGTTGAATAACACGATTTTCAATGATTTCCTTTTTTAAACAATAACAATATTGACACTACTATCGCATGATCCTAATGTGATTCATCTTTTGGAAGTAATGATGGAAGAAAATTTTATCGACAAGGAGAATCTCATTTAATTGAAAAACCTTTTAGTGACCACATGGCAAATATTCCTTGCCTATCCTCATTATTCACATATGACTCATAAATCCCTACTTTACTTTTGAGAAATTCCAAATTTCCAGTTGCGTTGGCATCAAAGAATGCAGCGCCCAACCTTTGTGTGATGTTATGTTCGGTGTTTGCTATGTCCTCAAAAGAATAACTAGCACTGCCATTTTGAGATACAAAAACCGTATGACCTTTGATAGAGCTAGTACCATCATCCCTGGGAACTATAATCCCACTACCAGTAGCAGATATTTTCATGCCAGTTAAAGTTCCATTGCCTACAAATGAGTATATAGAGTTACTGGATGTGGCATTATTGTTATTAATACCATTCTGAGATTCAGGAACTTTAAAACTTTCTATATAGATGGGCTTTCCCATTGTCAAGTTGGTGTTTTGGTTTTCAAGTAAAGTCAATGGATTATGTCGTTGTTGGGAATAAGCCATTTCCAACATAGAAAAGAGGATAGCAGATATTGTCAATACTCCTACTAAAACCAAAAACGAGAATAACCGTGTTTTCATCAATGTATCTAAAAACGTAAACATATAAAACATTTCTCGAAAAACCTGACATATATTCATCCAATTGTTTTCAATGGGATATCAAAAAGAAGATGGTAATCACATCGATATCCCTACATTTCATTATCTTTAGATATCTAATATACGTCGTAAATTTTGATTATACAGAGATAAATTTCTCTCTTAATTCAAAAACATAATTTTTCTCTCTTTGGATATATCCATTGAAAGAGCATCTTTATCTTTTGGTTCTATAAAGAACATATATATCAGATGTACTTGGAACCAACTTTGATATGGGTTTCACCAACTACAAATTAAGCAATCCTTTTATTTTTTCATAAAATAATTTTCACTATTATATCCATATAATTATGCTAATGTGTTTACAGAGAGAATCTAATTTTCAAATTATAATCGAATGTAGTTATACAATATGCTGTGATATATTAAGAAAAAACCTAAACGGATACTGTATAATTAACAAAATTCATTTTACACCAAAGTGACCTAATTTTATGTTACAATATAGAAAAGGATATAAAGAATATCCTATTCAAATAATAGACAATTAGAACGTTTTATATAATCATTCTTAAATCAAGTTTAATCAGGATGAGAAATCAGATATCTTTTAAATATCGCATTTAAAAACTTTTTTCTATATCAGATATTATAGTCCTAATTTTTATACATATTTTTTATACAAAATCTTTTTTCCTTTTTGTATTTGAGTTATTCTTGAGACTGGTATTAATTGAAATTTTTCAGACAAATCGACAAAATCTTTTAGATTAATTTGTTTAAAATTCTCAAAATCTCTATAGGTAACTATGTAGCTTGAAGGATCGTCAGCATAAATAGCTCTACTAAATATTTCCTCTATTTTACCCTTTTTAGTCATTATATAAACAACAGTTATAATAATAACAAGTCAATTAATTATATTTTATTTTGGATACAATTAATTTAAGGAAAAAGAGATTTGATTTGAACTTTATGGTTTGTTCTATTTTATAGTGATTAATTAATATTTTTAAAATATTAATAATCTATCAAAATAAATTCCTGACACTTTTTCCATTAAATATATTAGAAAAATAAGATTGAAAAATAAAAGATTCATGTTTTGTATTAAATGTATATAAATATAAACAACAGAACTTGATATATTCTACGCTATATCTAAAATTAAAAAATTTAATTAGTAATATTGGTTAACGAGCAGTACGAATATTGTTAATGTAATAGAATTTAACCTACTGCCCTTTTAAAGATAATGTAAAAAAGTTATTTATTATATCAATCTGTATAGTCAATTGAGTTGAGATTATAATGAATAATGCTTTTATACAATCAAAAAGATAAAAAAGATGTTGTAGATTTAGAATTGGTACAGATAAGATATACAGATCTTTTAGGAAAATTTCTTGCAAGATATATACAAACAGATAAGGAGAATATTCAAGACATTTTTAGAAAAGGTGTTAGTCTGGATGGATCATCAGTAAGAGGTTTTGCAAATATAGATGAATCAGATATGATGCTTTTTCCAGATAGAGAGACATTAAGAAGAATACCCTTATCTGAATTTGATATAAATGCAGTGATAGCTGATGTATACAATGGGTATAATCAAGGAAGATCTTTAAAAGACCCACGACATGTTTCTCAAGTATTAGAAGATCACCTAGCAGTAAATCAAATTTCATGTCAAATTGGAGCAGAAGTTGAATGTTTTATTTTTGATCAAATAGTCTTTGATATCAATAATGACAAAAGTAAGGTTGATGATGACACGGAGCATTTCAACAACAATTATCAACTAGCTAGAGATGTAACAATACTTTCTACGGAACAGTATGGAATAGGTAAATATCCAATCCGTCCAAAGGCTGGCTATGATGTACCAACATTTCAGGATTCATTAATAGAATTCAGATTTGAAGTTGCCAATATATTAAAAAAATATTTTGACATAGATGTAACAAATCTAAATCACGAGGTTGCCAGTAGCGGTCAAATAGAGATTAATTTTATGCATAATTATTTAACAAAATCAGCAGATAATGTCCAGATTTATAAAGATGTGGTCAGAAATGTTGCAAAAAAATATGATAAAGTTGCAAACTTTATGCCTAAACCAATATTCGATGAAAATAATCCTAAAAAGGGTGACAATGGATCTGGAATGCATGTCAGTATAAGTCTATGGACAAAATCATCATCTAAAAATCTCAATTTATTTTATGATGAAAATGATGATTATGCAGAAGCTTAGTCAAACAGGACGGTATTTCATAGGCGGCATATTTGATCATGCTGGATCATTAGCCGCCATTGTAAATCCTACTGTAAATTCTTATAAACGGATAGTTCCAGGATTTGAAGCACCCGTGTATATCGCATGGGCTAGAGGAAATAGATCTGCTGTAATACGGGTACCAGTAAATGAAAAAGGAAATACTAAAACAAAAAGGATTGAATTCAGAGCTCCAGATCCATCATCAAATCCTTATCTTGCATTTTCATCTATTGTAGCGGCAGGAATGGATGGAATAAACAAAAAGATAGATCCAGGAAGCCCCGTACATGAAGATATTTTCAAGATGACCGATTCAAAACGAAAAAGTTTAGGAATAGATGTACTTCCAGATAGTTTAGAAGAGTCATTGTCGGCATTAAAAAGCGATTCGAGTTATCTTGGTCTCTGTTTTCACAATGATTTAATAGATACGTATATAGAATTAAAAAATAACGAAATAGACGAAATTGGTATTGATAAATCGCGAATTAATCAATTCATGCTCTATTATGATGTATAATAATTTCCATTAAAATCGATTTCAGGAGGCAATGTTAACAATCAAAGAAGAAGTATGTTAAAATTATGGAATGTATAATTTTAAATCACAATTCTCAATTTGTAATTTTTTGATATATTTTTTCTAAATTTAGTTTATGACGGATCTCCTAATAGTAAATTTCTATTACTGATCTGAAAAAAAATAACAAATAAATTTCTATCAATTGTATCGATAGCAATGTAATATTCGATGATTTCACCATTGGGATAGATCATAAGAAAACACAAAAAGTTTGAATGCTCTCCATCATAGCATCTCCCTCCCCACTCCTAATCTCGTTCATCTTTTTCTTATTATCTTTGAATTAAAAAGCCTCAGATTCTCTTCATTTAATCCGATAAAATGCAAAATAAAGTGTGTAACTCCAATTTTCACATATTCATTTATACCTTTTAATATAATATCAGGTGTTCCTATTGCAATCCCATTAACAAGATATTCTAGGTATTGTTTCATGGTTTTATCTTTTCTTTTATATTGTAATAGAATTTGATTAACTTTTTCTTCAGAATCTCCAATTATACATGGCAGAACTACAGAATATTGAATATCATTGTTATTTCTGCTGCCTATAATAGATTTAGTGTATTCTTTTAATATCGATATTTTTCGTCTCATTTTTTCCGGGGAACCAAAGAAGAGATTGTATCGGTCTGCGTGTTTTGCAACAACCTTTAGTAAATATTTTTCTCCAGTGCCACCAACCATAATAACAGGGCAGGGTTTTTGAAGTGGCTTTGGATTACAAATAGCATTTTTTAAAGAATAATATTTGCCTTCAAAACTAGATTGTTTTTCTGTCCATACGGATCTTATAACACTTAGTGCTTCATCCAATTGTTTTATTCTTTCAACATTAGATGGAAAATCATATCCGTAAGCATGGTATTCTTGCTCATATCATCCAGCTCCTATTCCTAATTCCACTCTCCCTTTACTTATAATATCTAAAGTAGAAAGCATTTTTGCCAACAATGATGGATGACGATAAGAGTTGCACAGTACTATCTGTCCTATTTTTATTTTTTTTGTAATTGCTGCTAAAGCTGTTAGCATAGTAAAACATTCAAAGATATTTTTTTCGATGTCATCACTATAATGAGGAATCAAATGATCATATGCATATATAGCATCGAAATTTAGATCGTCGGCTAACTTGCAAATAGTTTTTGAAAATTCATATTGCTTAACGGGATTGTTTTCATTATTCAGTGGCAATTCCCACTTCTCCAACCTTGCGGAATAGATAGGCCAAATTGTAATTTATTTTTGTTTTGAACTGATACCATATGTATTTGGTTAATTTTATTATATTAAAATGTCTATTAGATATCTAATAAATAGAATAAAATAATATTGATTAACTATCAAATATAAATTTAAACAATTTAGATATAAAAATTCATTTCATTTTTTAAAGATATAAAATTAGATCCATTTTGTTTTAATATCTTTACTATCATTGCTAAACATAAGATAGGGTAAATATCGATCCTAATAATTGGTTCATATTAATGTACAAATCTAATCAATTACGAGATTAATTCATCTTGATCGGGTCTAAAATAATAAAAAAATAAATAGACATTCTTTATCTAAAATATCATTTTAATATTTAAAAAATATAACCCGAATAAAAAATATAAAAATAATATCATTTTATGACTTTCATTTATAAATTACAAACAGATCATCCTTTAAATTATCTTCAATAAATTGAGATATACTTTACGAAATACCATCCACTGTTATTATCAATTCTATTACGTGATTAATGGATGTCCATCATTTCACATTAACATTTCAACAACTCTACTCTAGAAATAGATTATAACAAAATTACGTATTTCAAGTTTAAGAAAGAATATTATGATTTTGCTCAAATACAATTATTCATTTTTCTTTCTTATTTTATCTAAATCAAAATATATTAAAATCTTTCCTTAAAAATATCAATGTCATTCGAACATGGACTTATAAAATTAAATTGCAACATATTCTAACTTTAGAAAGATAGATCTCTTAATATTTAGTTTATATAGGATTGAGTTGTTTTATCAAAGTTTTTTATTATTTCAAAAGTATTTCCAAATTTATTTGTTTGATCTAACTGCAATTCGGGAAAAACTTTCCATGGCTGATCTCTGGCCATAAGTGAGGCAGAGTGTTCTTCACCTAGCAAAGACCGGCATAGATTATACGTCATTCTTCTAACTTGTATTTCATCCATTATACCAAAAGCTGTGAAGATACTCATGACATAGCACCATAAACAAGTATGAATTATATTCTAACAAAGACTTTTTTGATTTTATGATATCCAGTATGCGTTTATTTAAAATAATCATATTTGAGCCCAATACATGATAGGCACCCAATTGTGTAGGTAATACTTGCAATATCAAACTTAATCCCGCTCTATGCATTTTAAATTTAGCATCAACAGCAGATTTGACCAATTCAAATGTTTCATTAAAGTCTTTTACATGGGATAACTTACTTTGATAGGAATGTTGTAGTTGCTTTTCCGTAGATAAAAGTGATAGAGGTGATGGTGTAGAGGCTTTGTGTATTTTATCTTGATTATCATCTTTTTTATTACTATTATCTTCATTCATTTTTTTATTTTTACTTGTATATACATATAGCCTAAACACGCCTATTAATTTATCGAATTAGATGATTTGTTGCTTACCTCGAATCTATTTGGCCAGGATTAATCTTATTCAACAATTGTGGTCCATTGACCTTCTTATAATCAATCTCTTGTAGGGAAAGGCCAATCCTTTTTTCATATGATTTTCTGGATATAGGGAATGCCAATCTTGACAGAATGAATGAAAATAAAAAAGGCAAACCATATTCATTTTCTGGTTCTTTCTTACTTATCTTTGGTTACAGGAGTATACATATTTTCATCTACCGTATAGACAAACCAAAGGATTCATAAAAACAACTGTAGGAATGAATCTTCCGGGTCATCAAAGTTATTCACAGATTTGTATAAGAGTAAACAAGTTGGATATACCAAGCAAGAGGTTAGATGATGAGGAGGAGGAATAGGATGGCAAAATCATATCAATAGACAGTACAGGAGGAATAAAGGTAACAAACAGAGGCCAATGGATGCAAGAGAAATGATGAAGTTAAAAAGAAAAAAAGGCTATCTAGAGATTCACATTGCCTGCTGTAAATTTAAAGACCAAAGAAATATTCCTGTAGAAGTTACTGTCGAAAAAGCAAATGATGGAAAATTACGCCAAAGATGGTTGAATATATTTTCAAAAGAAGCAATAACAATATTAAAATTAAATCTGCCTTAGGTGATGGTTCCTACGATAGTAATAATAATTTCAAATATCTTTAAAGAAAAAGATTCAACCGGGCATCAAAGTAAGAAAAATTCCATCATCTCGTTCAAAAACAATAGTTTGAGAAATAGAGAAGTTTATTCTCAGTTAAAGGATCTTTTAAAATGGAAAATGAAGAGCAAAAAGTATGGAAACAGCGGAGAGGGATTGCTAAAGAAACTGTTTTTTCATCTATAAAGATAACGCATATGGAGAATATGTATCTGCAATAAAATATAATAATATGATGAAAGAGATGATTTTAAAAGTATCGTTGTATAATTTGTTTAGAAGAATGGCATAAAATGGATGGAAATAATTTAATGAAAATTAGTTATACAACAGAGCAGAATTAGAAAAAAATAAAAGGTATATAAAAACTGCAAAAACAATTGTATATCATTTATGTATATGTACTATATAGCCCGTCATATTTTTTATACAAGCAGAATAAATATATCCAAATAATTGTACTATTTTAATTTAGAATCAATATCAATCCCAATTTAGTTTCTCCTCCTTGGAACAATTAAGAATATGAAACCAGCAAACAGAATGGTTAATTGATATGTTATTATACACCCATAAATTTAATTCTTATTATCTTGTGATTTGATAATGCAGTAATACAAAGATATAATTAAAATGGATATAAAAACATGAAGAAAAAATATAATACCAATTAAAAAAAGAATATAAATTACTAAATAATAAAATTGAAATAGTTTATTTAGTTTTTTGAAATAGCGCTTTTTAATTTAAGGAAAAATAAATTAATTGATACTCGGTTTTATTAGGCAACTAATCAATTAATACAATAACTTATAAAATAAAAACACAGCCCAAAGTCAGTTAGGAGAGCACACTTATACTAATATATCTTTCTAAATCCAAATTGCATGAAATCAATTTATCTAGATTATAATTGGTGGAATAAATTTGAAAATTTCATTCCTATTACATTCAAATAGATATGCAATTGATAAAATCAAATTATCTCCATGAGGTGGTCCTACTATTTGCAAACCAACCGGCATACCCTTTTCTCTTGTAAAGTCTAATGGAATACTAATTGCAGGTAAACCAATACTATTAAATACAATAGTATTCCTAAGTAGAGCTTCACGGATATCTATTAAAAAATCTTTGTTGATAAATACCGAGTTCTCATCCAATTTCGGAGCAGGAATAATAGTTGTTGGAACAATTATTGCATCCACCTTATGTTGCAATAATGACAAAAATTCTTTCCTGATCTCTTTTATGATATGCATTGCTTGAAGATATTCAATCGCGGATACTTTCGTACCCTCTATTAGCATTTTTTTTACTTCACTGCTATAATAGAATTTTTTTGAATTTAACCACACTTGATGGATTTCAGAAGCCTCGGCAAGTCTAATATCTCTCCAGCTTTTATAATATTTTTCGCTATTATGTAATTCTATGGGTTCTAGTTTAATATTATACGACGATAGACTTTTTAAAAAATTGCAAAATATATGTTCTACCTCAGGATGTAAAAAGTCAAGGAAATAGTTTTTGGGTACACCTAAAACAATTTTTTTGTTTTTTAGATTTTTAAGATATAAAAAAGTACATGTTTTTGTTTTCAGCATTTTTATTAAACCTATTTTTTTTACTTAAACATTGTAACACTATAGCTGCATCCCATACACTTTTTGTAATGCATCCAACGTGATCTAATGAAGGAGATAAAGGAAAAACATTATTTTTGCTAATCAAGTCATAGGTTGGTTTTAGACCAACGACACCACAAAGTGCTGATGGAACTCTAATAGAACCTCCTGTATCAGTTCCTAAGGATACCATAGCCATGCCCGTTGCAACAGCAACTGCAGGATCCTCCACTCGACCCTCCGGATATTCTTTCTTGATCCCATGGATTCTTAGAATCACCATAAAAAGGATTTTTTCCATTTATGCCAGATGCAAATTCATTAAGATTATTGGATCCAAGTAAGATTGCACCTGCTTTCTTCATTCTTTTTACAGCTGTTGCATCGACTTGAGAAATATAATTGGTAAATATCCTTGAACCAGCCGTAAAACTAGTACCTTTAGCATGAAACATATCTTTTATAGAAAACGGTATTCCGTGCAAGGGGCCCAAATAATTACCTTGTTTTATCTCTTTTTCAGAAATTTCAGCTTGTTTGTAAATTAGTTGTTCATCGATAACCGTTATAAATGAATTCAGAATAGGATTTAATTTTTTTATTCTAGATAGACAGACATTAACCAAATCTACAGGAGAGATATCTCCTTTTTGTACTTTATGTGAAATTTGGTGGATAGAGAACAGCGAGGATAAAATACTGTCTTTTTTTACCAACTATCTTTTATTATTATTAGTATAACTATTAAATTAGTATTATAAAATCTAAACATCATAAAATAAAAAAAGAAGTATTCTTTTTATCATATTTTGCAGATTGTATTTAATAGATTACTTATATCTATTTATTTTCTCTTTCTGCCATGTGGCCAAAGTATAATATAGAATGTCCAAGGTATTGAGATACTGTTAACTTTTTGAAAAGGTATCAATAGATTAATGTTAAGAGAACTAATGAATAATAGTTAGTAAAAGAGAATTATTAAAAGATGATTTAATCGATATTGGTATCACCAGTACAATTTTAAAAAAGATGATAACCTATGGAATTTTTAACATGTAACATAGTTTTGTGTTGGAGCATGCATAGAAACGCCACCTTCTTTTAACTTCCATGCATTAGCAGTATTGACAGCCTCAATTACACATGGTGAAATTGTTCCACTACCTATATCTACACGACTACTCATCAAATTACCATTAAAATTTGCATGATTTAATCCTAATACATGTCCAAATTCATGTTCTGCAACTTGTTCCATTTGAGAAGAGCTGAACTGGTGGCCAAAAGATTTTTTTGATAATGTTACAAAAGATTTTCTAATGAATCCATCACTATCAACAGAGTTTATTGTCTTTCCTGCAACCTTTTTTCCATCTTTTGTAAAAGAGACTATGATATTTTGATTGCCATTTGCAGTTTTTACAAATTGCATGCCTTTAAGATTCTGATTCCATAATTCTACTGCCTTTGTCACGGCAGCGTCAAGACTATTACTGCCTCCTTGAATCGAATAGGTAAGAACACCTCCTTTTAACTCGGGTCCCCAAGCACAGCAGATTGGAATTACATTTTGATTAACAAAACCATTTTTGTTCTGAGATTTTGCAAAAGATAATTTTATCTCATTATTAAAAAATGCAAATACTAGTAAGATTGTAATAGTAATAATAACCAATTTCCAAGATATATCCATATTATATTTTTTATTTTGTTCTAATACTATTTGAATGAATTCATTTATTTGTAGATAACTAACTACTTTATCTATTAAATAATCTCCTATAAAGACCATCATCATATCATATACATCAAAAAGGTCTATCAATGAGTAGTTCTATTATTTCGTTCTAGGTTGTTATTTATGATATAAATAATATAACAAATCTTTTGACATTGTAAAAAGATAACCCATATAAAAATACTTTTTTGGTTTGGTGAATATTATATATTGCATATCTTTGCAGTACATCTATTCGGGTCTATATTTAATTTAGTAGATGTAGTGGACTGGAATTTAGGATTCTTGCTATTGTATTGAGCACAAGTTATAATCTATTATTAATTTTTTGGCGGATGTAAACAAAATCATACTGACGATGATGAAATGTATTTACAATCATTGTTGATTTGAATCTGATATATATCACGCTGGAGATAATGTTGCTCTTCATGAGTTATTTACATATATATTGAATTTTCTCAAGATAATCGAATAAAAACTACATTAAAATTTTACTGAGTATATTATCATAGTCACAAGTTGTTCAATAAAAAACATCGGTCTTTCTGTCTTATGTAAATATCGATCCAATAAAATAGATATCTGCTTCCTATATGGAATACTATTGGATTAAGCTTTTGACGGAAGAGAACTCTATAGATAAAAAAAATAAAATTAATAACAATAGACTTATTTATTTATTGATCACATATTTAATTTCTTGAGGTTTCTCTTATTTTATATCGCCTTCATTAGTCTTTTTTAAAAAATATTATATTCAATAGCGATTATAACTGTATAAAAAGTAAAAATACTAACCACTATTTAATAAATCCAACAATGAGCATAGTATACATCTTATTGTTATAGTAGCAATTAATTTGATAAAATAAGAAATATTAGCATTTACATCCATTGAAGGAGTTTATATAATTAACTGAAGGTATAAATCATTTTATTCCTATAAATCGATCGTTACATCAGGATTGTTTTATTGACATCATTTTCCATATAAGCAAAGTATTACTGGGCATTTGATGATATCTAAAAAGAGGATATAATAGAAATCAAAAATTATATCTATTGTAAATAAATATAAGGCGAACATTGCTCAAATGATTAAATTATCTTATAGATTTTATAATTAAGAATAAATTTGCAAGATAATAGAGAAGATCATTACATCATTCCTTTTTACAGATTTGAGAAACGTTCTATTTTGTTTTATAATTATAGTTATTTTTAGAATGTTCTAAAAATATATCTTAATGACAATATCATCCATAATGACTAAATCTATAAGTAATTACTTTAACCAACTTTAATTGGAATTCATGCAATGGTTAAAAAATGGAAAAGTCTTTGGTCATAATAAACATATTTATTAGTTTGTTAACAGGTATTTTATAATAGTATAATGTACTGTTATAATATTAAGTAATCTTTCTCTATAAAAATTTCACTAAAACTTTATCAAGCTATGAATAGCTATTTAACATAAGAACATGCAAAATACAATAAATAGACTATTGATCATCCTTGCTATAACAGCATTTGGTATGATATCTGCACCCACTCTTTAAACAATGAATGTAGTGTTTGCACTTCATTCAATCCATTTTTCTGGACCATTTAAATCACTTAAGAATTGTAAAGTTCTTGAAAAAGCAACAATTTTTAATGGCAAACCAGTACAGTAGACCCAAAACTCAAAGCGACAATTCACCAAAATCAAACGACAATGATAGTGCAAAATCAAACGACAATTCACCCGCAAAATGAGGCAGCGGTGCTAACGGAGGTAATACAAAAAATTTTACTGCCATGGAACACATCATCATTGTCTCAAAGGACAAGATATGTGCGAATTAGAGGGCGGCAGAACCCAATAAAAACTACATCAATAACATCAAAACACCATTTTTTTTGAATAATTTATGAAAATCATTTCAAATAATCATATTTTATTTTTTATCATTTCAAAATAAAATTTAGATAGTAAAATCCTCTAAATTGAATTATCTTTATTATCTTTTTTCAACGTTTTTATTGTATTAATTGACAGCAATTTTAGATTTTTTACATCTTTTATCTAAAAACCTATAATATTTTAATTATAAATATTATTTTTTACTAAATAATGTGAATTTGTTAAAACAAACATCAAATATACAACATTTGCAATTATTTGGCATTTTATTTCTAATTTAATATCAATCTGATTATTGCATGCCATAACCAGGAGTATTTTACAGTCAACTTTAGTCAACCTTTCCAATTTAAATCGAACTATAAAATATCATATATTCAAGATTGTAGCAGTACAATTATCTTGACAACAAAAATAAATTAGATAAATTAGCCTTCAAAAAAATGAAGGCATAATCATTCATTGAATCCATAATAACATGATATAAGCAATTTAATATATCCAGTTTCTTCTCAAGTGATTGTGAAGAAAGTTTTAACCTTTATGCACAATTTAATTAAGATTATAATTTCAAAATGCCTCCAAAACTTACGCGACCCAATAAAACTATTAATACTAGACTTATATCTCAAATATAATTTTATAAATATGATTTTTGACTGATTGAAGAAAAAGGAAAACAAAGTTTTCAGAATCATAATATACTTAAAAATTAATCTAATATTATTCTGACATGAATTGGTAATTAGAAAAATAGGTCTAAAGATTATTAAAAAATGATTCTAATTGATACCAAGAAAATACTTTATGCGAGGAAAATCCTTAGATTATTTTATACCCATTTAACAGTACATCACATAAAACAAAATTCAAATATCTTATTGTTCTTATATAAGAATTATATATTATTTAATTATTATTCAATTGAATATATATTGAATCCATTTTCGGATGATCATTGGTAATTGTAATAGCATATTAACCCTTAAATAATACGGGCTTCTCAACAATGAATTTTTTTATCTAATTATGATGGATATATATCATATAAATTAAAATTTCAATTAAAGGTTATCCATACATTACTCCTTGTTCCGTCATAGGCCCATGGTCTCGTTGTTCCTGTTCTGATTTTATGATTTGCTCTAGTTGTTTTTTTAAAATTTGTCCCTTGTTCTTTTAATTGATCAGAATTTATTTTTAAATTTTCATTTTTTATAATGCTATTATACGATTCAATTAAAATAGCAGCTCCTTCAGGATCAGGGATGCCGCTTGAAGATGGAACAAGAATTGCAGCGCATGGAATTTGGTAGGATAAACATGCAGATAATAATCCTCCGGCAATGCCGCCTATAAAGGTAGTATATCTTTTATTTGAATCTCCAATAGCACTTTTGTTAAAATTACTAGGAATATTTTGTTGGACAAAGAGGGTGAAACATTCTCTTCATTTTTATCATTAATATTTTTTATATTCTCATCCATTTCAGTACTTCCTAATATAATAGGCTGTCTGTCAGATCTTGGAATACCTTGAACAGAAATGCCATCTAAAACAAGGACTTCTTGGATAGCGTTTTTTATGGCCCAATCCATTACAGTGTTTAAAACATAATGAATACCATTTATCATTATAGGGGCTTCACATACAATTACACAAACGTTTCCTTCCTCATTTGCATACAAACGAAATGGATGTCTCAATTTTCCATCTACATATATTACACCTGGAGAAATATATTCCGACTCAACACATGCAATCTGACGCATATTCAATTTCTCAATAATATAACTGGTGCTTATTGATCCTACAAGTCCAGGCCCGGGAAATCCTGCAATAAGAATGGATTTGTTTTTTTGTAGATTATTTATATCAGATATTGTCCTGATTGTTGTTGATGTTATTATACTCACTATTTACATAACCTCCGATATTATAATATAGTCAAAATAGTTAATAACCGTATTTACTATATCTTCATGTAGTCTTATAATTCCATGTTTTGATAAGCCATGTTGATTTTCCCATGGAAAAAATAATCCTTTTATTTGAGGATATTTAAAGGATTTATTTCGAATATGATCTTTGTGTTTTATTCCTCATCTAACGGCAAAATTTTTTTTAATTGACACTTTCACAGTTACAATTCCCTTACTATCGGCATTATCTTTTTTTTGAAACAACATAAAGGGAACATCAATTAGGATTCACCTATGAAAAACATCTTCCCTTATATACCATTGAAATAGATAGGTCGGCTCTGTTCACTTGAATCTTTAATTCTTTGTTATGAGAATCTAAAACAGATTCAGCCTTTGATAACAGGATGTTTAATTTCTTTCTTTTTTGGAATGCATTAATTATTGCATTTTGTTTTGTTCTATCAGTCATATACAGACACTACTTTTTATGTCATCCTTTCACATTAAGAATGAATTTGATGTATTATAACCAAAAATTTACATGTTTTCGGAGACCAGAATCTTCTACCATTTGTCATATCGATATTCATCATATAAACTGAAAATAAATATTTCCATAGCAACAATCATCTTCATTTTCAATTACAAGTTTATTGTATGAATCAACCTTCAGAGCCTATTGCAACAAAGCCAGATATAGTTTGACTAGCCAATCTTGATTGCGGTTTCATCTATTACATATTCTAAAACTTTCTTTCTCTGTATAGATATCCTTTGGTGTTTGTATTTTTATATGTAGTTTCAAATGAAAACGTGATTCGATATGATAAAGCAAGAAGGTAATAGCCTGTATTATACTGTTCTTCTTAATGACAAAACTTTATAAAAACAAAATACAAAAATACCAAAGAAAGTTCCATCTATGGTATTTACCAAACAAATAGAGCCTTTTCAATCTATATGCTAAATTAAATAAACAAAGTAAAAATAGTTTTTAAAGTAATACAAAGTAATTCTTTGTAAATAGTATTTTGTCTTTTAATAGAAATTCAAATAATAAATCAATCCCTTTCTATAATCCTATTAGAAAATGTCGAACTACCTAACATTTAGTTTATATAATATATTCTCAATTCCAAAGTTGATTGTTATTTCAAATACATCTATTTAAAAAGATCTTATTTTCTAGTCTGTTTGACTTTTTCCAATAAATCAACTATCTGTTCATGATTAGGGGAAACCGCCTTAATAATCTCTATATCTACGTCAAGTTTTTGTAATTCTGAATATAATTTATCATCTTCTAATACATTTATTAAACCCCGTATTGTAAATGGCTTTTGCATTAATTCTACACCAGGTATTAAACTTTTTGTTGATTCCTCTAGTGTGTTCTCAACGTATGCAGATACAAATATTATTCGTTGATGAGGATTGATGGATAAAATCTCTTTTGCTACATCTAATCCATTAATATGCGGCATACGATAATCTAAAAGTACAATATTAAAAGGTGGATTATTTGCTAAAGAATAGTAAGAGTTCTTGTTATAACAAGTGTCAAACTTTATCCTGTGTAGTTCTTCATTATATATTCTAAGACAATCCTCCCCATTTGAAGCGATTGTCACATCATAGTT
The DNA here is from genome assembly GCA_963824915.1 of uncultured Nitrososphaeraceae archaeon. Classification (GTDB taxonomy): domain Archaea; phylum Thermoproteota; class Nitrososphaeria; order Nitrososphaerales; family Nitrososphaeraceae; genus Nitrosocosmicus. The sequence goes on along the minus strand of CAWGRD010000015.1, from coordinate 14,377 downwards.
TTTCATATCGAGGCACAATTTGTAAATTAATGCAATATCCGGTTCATCTTCAGCTATTAGCACCTTCATCCCATATTATATGATATGAATAAATATATTATATATTAAATTAATAATAATAGACAATTAGGTAATAAGTTTGTCAAATGTAATATATGTAAATAATATTAAAAGTAATGCTCAAATAAGTTATAGTAAACAGGAAATTTGAACCCAATATCAAAAAAATTCTTTAACAATTGTTAAATAATGTCTATATTCGACTTTAATATAGTTTTTAAATCAATGTGCCTCAAAAGTATTATACTACGCTCCTATTTATTTTTAGGAGAGTGGATGGATTAATTCATTACTACATATTGCTCGAGAAGCAAAAATAAATTCAGACATTAATAATTAATAATTGCAAATAGAAATATTATAACAGCTATTCTAATCCATCAAGGCATTGTAAAAGGGTATCTTTCTTTTTTGCTTGCAGTATCCATCTGGTAAATTTCTCCATAGTAAAAACTTCAATAGTTTGAAAAGACGATGGAACAAATCCTCCATATGCATAGATCATATGTACTACATGATTACCTGTTACATAACTTATTTCCTCTTCAACAGCATTTTCGCTTTCTTCTATAGTTTTTCTATAAAGACATATTGGTTTATGAGTATGTAAAGATAAAATAGATGCTCTTTGAAGTTTGTTTTTTATTATATCTGCTAACCATTTCTTTACAGCAATATCTCCGCAACCCCCTATTACTTCTGTTATTGGATGGTGTTGTTGCCCTGTAGAATTATCCATAACGGTTTTAGCCTTATCTCTAATTAGATTTCCTTTGTTATTATGAACATCTGGATTTTTAAGAGTTACCTCTCTTTTTCGAGTCAATCACCATAAATTGACAAATGTATATATAATTTTAAAAGGTAAAATACTTTGACCAAATGCTAAATAAATTTAACATCAGTTACTAAATCTCATTTAGCACCTAAATTGAACCCAATAATATTGAATGATAGAGATTATTATATGTTATTTTTAAAATAAAGCATTATATGTAAACGAATAGAACTGAATAAATATGTCATATGATTGATAGATAATAATAGTTCTGTAAACGGTGACTCTTCATTTTTTGTAAGATATTCATGTTTATGCGGATAAATGACACCTACAGATTACTTGTTTAAATTGTTAATATGCGGCATGCATTACTCAAAAATACTTCTGATTCGCAGAAGAATCATTTATACCTGATGCTTTATGATAAAGAATCTAAATACAGAGCAAAAATAATTTTATTTAAATAAGATTGAGAAGATATCAAATATATTTTACAATAAATAAATACAAAAAGTATAAAAATAAAAAAAAGGAAATGTTATTTCCATATTTGTTTTTGTTTTAGGTTTTGGTATTTGCTATTTGTTGTGTTTATTGATTGCCGTTATTGCCGACATTAGCATTGGTTTGTGGGTTGCTGTTAAAGCAGAGATTCAATCCACCAGTTAAGCCTACTCCTACACCTACTCCTGCTAACAAACCGCTTCCTATTCCTGATCCGCTACCACCATTTGCACTACAAGTCATACCTTGTGAGGCTGGTATTGCTTTGCCCAATACTTTGTTTGACTTTTTTCTTTGTTGCAAAAGCCATGTTATCTCCTGTTGTTGCTGATGCAATAGTGCCTGCAATCATTACTGTTGCAAATAGGACCGCAACTAATGCTAAAGAGGTTTGTTTTTTGTTTAAGGTAACCATTATGTTCAATTTATAATTAAATTTCTATAATATTAGAGATTCTTAACAAAATCACTAGATGTCTTACTAGTATGTAGTTACTATTAATTATAATGTGTTTTTTTTATTGAAAATATAAAACTTTGAATATTTGACCTGTTTTGCTGGCTGGCGGGATTTTTCTTATTTCCACTACAATATCGACCCTGTTAACTTAGGGAAAAACCTATGGATATAAAACGATTAATCCATTTATGCATTCTGCAAGTAGAACATCCTCACAAATTATCGTCATAGATTACAACTGTAATATATTGGTCTAACATTTAGAAATGCTGCAAAATCATTGTATCTTCTATATTTGGTAAAGATAAATCCCGTTTCTATTTGGAACTGGTACAAAAGTACAATCCAACAAAGAAAATGTTAAAAAAAGAATATCGATGAATACATCCTCGATGAAACCGTAATTAAAGTTGGTTCTGAATCGATCCTGCTATGATGAGTTGCTATTGAACCAAAAAAATAAAGTAATCCTTTCAATTGATATATCAAATGAGCGAAATAATTTTTGTAGTTGAACGGCTTTTATTTCAAATATTATAAAAGAGAATGAAATATATCCTGTTTTCACAGATGATAGTGGCACTTGGTATCCGCAAGCATATAAGTTTTTGAAACTGAAACCATCATATTCATGTCTCTCTTGAAAAAAATATTATCAAGAGGGCAATGCAGTACATTAAGGACAGAACTGAAAACTTTGATGATTACCTTCCTTGTAAAAGGACAAGTGTAAATTAAACCATGTTAAACAATGACTTGGTATATTCATTGATCGACATAATAAATAAATTGCATCTTAAGTTAACAGAGCCCAGATATCTATTTAACTATTTAATTAATTTATATTTATTTGAATTGATGTTGATATTATATAAAAAATAATCATAAAATCATGTTTCTGTCCAAATTTCTGATAGTTTTTTATGGTATTGTTTACTGAGATCTGATTCTGATGGTTGTTTTTAAACTAATATACTACTCAAATAATTACTGCCATAGATTGTTGATAACATGTGTTAAGAAATTGAAAGGTTTTCCTTCAACAACCATCAAGAAACTATGCATAGAATCATATTATTCACGCATACGACAAAATATCATATCCAAATTTATTGGGAGCCCATTGGTAATGACGATGATTTCACTGATTATATAATAATCAATATTTTACTATTATTTGCGATTCTTTTCAGACCCATATTTTTGTGACCAGTTCAAAAGAGTTGATAGGTTCGCACATCCATTCTTGTATTAGGACCATTATATATATTAGAAAAAGATGTAGTAATAGTTATTCAGATGACATTATAAATTCAAGACGAGTGTCTTTAATTATTTAAAAATATTCAAGCTAAAATTTCAATGTTTATATGTTTATGGATGATATGTTGACACACAAAAGACTTGCTTGATGAGTGATGTCCTTTTTTTGCAGATTTTGAAAATTGGATACCATATATATCAGAACAAAAAGAATCAATTTTGATTTGAGCAACTGTAAACTGAGTAGAAAATAGGAAAACATATACTAATAGTATGAATACTTATTCTGAAGGTGTTCTGCTATTTGGATATTCAACACCAAAATAGTTTTTGTATTTATTGGATAGAGTTACCTTTGGGTAAAGAATTCCACATAATTATGTAAGCGAATACAAGTTTTTTTAATTGATTTAAAAGATAAAGGTGCTCTAAATATATAGAATGTAGTTTTTAAAAAATCTAGTCTATTTATAATAATATCTATATTCTATCGATAATACGGATAAAAAAATAGGAAAAGTATTTCTACTTTTTGATTTTACTTATTGAGGTAACGTTTTGATTTTGGCCTTGATTAATGTTTGTTTGTGGATTGCTGTTGAAGCAGAGATTCAAGCCACCGAGTCCGCCTACACCGGCACCTATTCCAATTAAACCGCTTCCTGATCCGAAACCGCTACCACCATTTGCACTGCAATTCATACTTTGTGAGCTGGTGTTGCTTTGTCCAATACTTTGTTTGTTATGATTTCCTTTTTTACCATGACTTCCATGACCACCTGCAAAAGCCATGTTATCTCCTGTTGCTGATGCAATAGTGCCTACGATCATTGCTGTTGCAAATAATACTGCAACGAATGCTAAAGATGATTGTTTTTTTGTTACTGTCATAATTATGTTCAAATTATTATTAATTTATTATAATATTACTGATTCTTAACTAAATTCTTGTATGTAATTCTAGTATATGATTACATTTAATTATCAGATATTATTTTTAAATAAAAAAAAGGTTTTTTAACAATTTTTATCTTTAGTTTCCACAATAGTAAAAAAAAATATAATAATAAACAAGTACAGTTCCAAATCCTTTCTGTTATTTTTTATTCTAATTTTTAGATCAACCAATATTATAAAAAATTAATCTAAAATTAATAGTGTTGAATAAATAATTTAACAATAATGTGAATGGATGTTATTCTAAATTTTGGCAAAACAAAATTTGTTAATAATACTTTATATAAATATATTAAATTATAGTTTTTTCATCAACGAAATTAAGGGAATATAAATAAATTAATAAATAAAAACAAAATATGCATCGTATATTATACTATTAGCCTCATATGTAATTATTTTATATCAGTAACGATATTATTTCAAAAGTAGCGTCAAATAGTTTTGAATCCTAACACATAGCGACATAATTGATTGAACATGGTTTAGAATGATAAATATTTATTTTATGAGAATACCAGGAAAAAAATACCTAATAAAAAAATGTTTTATTTAATATTTCAACAAATGGACCAATACAACCATATAACCAGATACCTCACTATAATAAAAATTATGAACATGAATGAAAATCATGTTCATTTTAGTAAATGTATTTCTAGTAACTTTGAAAAAGAATTATTTATCTATTTTACTATCGTTATATTTATCATATCTTTTTGATATTTATTTTTACCACGCATTAGATAATCTTATTTAATTTTAATATAAAAGATATTTGTTTCTGATTTATTTTTACCAATTTTAGTAATGAGCATATTATAAATATATTTCAATTAATCGTCAAATCAAAAAGAAAGAAAGCATAAACTATTGTAAATGTTTACAAAATAACATTAGCAGTCCTATTACTACTGTACATATTGATACATCAAGAATAATAACTATAGTATATGTTTCTACTTATTTTCTAAAACAAATTCAAAGGTATAATAACAGAAAAATCAAACAAAAAATCAAATATGAAGGAAATTTCATATCAGGTTAGCTCATAAATTACATTTAAAACTTGCAACAATAAACTATAAAATAATGGATTTATAATTTCAGTATGTCGTTTCAATGATTGTCAAATAAAAATTAATAAAATCTGAAATGGATGTTATTACACATCATAATAAAACATGAACTGATTTATTCGCGATTAATCAATACCAATTTCATGGATTTCGTTATTTTTTAAATCAAAATATTTGTACATCAAATCGTTGTGAAAGCAGAGACCAAGATAACTCGAATCGCTTTTTAATGCCGACAACGACTCTTCTAAACTATCTGGAAGCACATCTATTCCTAAACTTTTTCGTTTTGAATCAGTCATCTTGAAAATATCTTCATGGACGGGACTTCCTGGATCTATCTTTTTGTTTATACCATCCATTCCTGCCGCTACAATAGATGAAAATGCAAGATAAGGATTTGATGATGGATTTGGAGTCTCTGAATTCTATCCTTTTTGTTTTAGTATTTCCTTTTTCATTTACTGGTAACCGTATTACAGCCGGTCTATTTCCTCTAGCCCATGCGATATACACGGGTGCTTCAAATCCTGGAACTATCCGTTTATAAGAATTTACAGTAGGATTTACAATGGCAGCTAATGATTCCGCATGATCCAATATGCCACCTATGAAATACCGTCCTGTTTGACCAAGTGCTCTGCATAATCATCATTTTCATCATAAAATAAATTGAGATTTTTAGATGATGATTTTGTCCATAGACTTATGCTGACATGCATTCCAGATCCATTGTCACCCTTTTTAGGATTATTTTCATCGGTCGTACTTTAAAAATACAATCTATTGTTAATTTAACGTAATATCTATATCTTTATTGATAAGATTAAATAAAAATAGAAAAAAAGGAATGTTATTTCCTTTTTTTGTTTTTGTTTTAGTTTGTTATTTACTATTTGTTATGTTTAGTTTGCGTTGCCGTTGTTTCCAGTATTGGCATTAGTTTGTGGATTGTCATTGATACAGAGGTTCAATCCGCCAGGTCCGCCTATACCAGCTCCTATACCTGCTAATAAACCATTTCCTGTTCCTAATCCTATACCACCACTAGATTGACATAGCATAGTTTGCGTATTGCGTTACTTTGGTGAACTTTTTGACTGGCTTTTTTATGTTTTGCAAAAGCCATATTGTCTCCTGCTGATGCAACAGTGCCTACAATCATTGCTGTTGCAAATAGTACTGCAACTAATGCTAAAGAAGCTTGTTTTTTATTTATATTAGACAATGTAAAAATGATTATAATACATAATATATTTGAATTAAAAAACTTATTACTGAAATTATATAGTAGAATTTATATCTCTTATTTATCTTTTAATAACTACTTAATATTTTTATTAATCAATTTGAAATAATATTTTGAGAAATATTCTTTATATGATATTAATTGAAAAAGAGTCTATTTTGTGGTAATGAAATTAATAAAAAGGAAAAAAAGGAATGTTATTTCCTTTTTTTGTTTGTTTTTAAATCTTGTTATTTGCTATGATATGTTTATTCGTTGCCGTTGCTGCCAAGGTTGACATTGGTTTGTGGGTTGCTATTTGCACAGAGGTTTGTTCCACCAGTTCCACCTATACCTGCACCAATACCTGCTAATAAGCCACTACCTACACCTACTCCGCTACCGCCATTTGCGTGACATTCTTGACTTTGTGAACTTTTGTTCTTTTGGTGAATGCTTTGGTGTGTTCTTGCAAAAGCACTTTGGTCTGCTGATGCGGCAATAGTGCCTACAATCATTGCTGTTGCAAAGGTACTGCAACTAATGCTAAGAAGCTTGTTTTTTAGTTATATTTTCCATCGTAAAGTGTAATATAATTAACTGATATATTAGAGTTACAATATATTCTACTATAATATTATAATATCATCGATTCTTATACAAAATTTTACGAAAATTTTACTAAATAAATTTGATACAATAACTAGATAATGATATAAACCTCAAAAATGGATTTTAATAAATTAAACATGGTTGACCTCAAACTCTAATAAATTTTCAAATACACAAAAAAAAAAAAATAAAATAAAATCGAAACTGAAGAAAAGGGTTTTATAGATTCATAAATTAAGTATATAAAATATAATATAATCTGAAGAAAAAATAGAAAAAAAGAAATATTATATATTTCCTTTTTTTGTTTGTTTTTAAATCTTGTTATTTGCTATCTGTTATGTTTAGTTTACGTTGCCGTTGTTGCCAGTGTTGACATTGGTTTGTGGGTTGCTGTTAACACAAAGGTTTGTTCCACCATTTCCACCTACTCCAATTCCTGCTCCAACTAATCCACCATTACCTACACCTACTCCGCTACCGCCATTTGATTGACATGATTGACTTTGGTGACTTTCGTTACTTTGAGATATTGATTGACGGGTTGAATCGCCTCTGTTACTATCGCCTCTGTTACTATCACTGCTATGTTTGTGATGTTTGTGTTTGTGATGTTTTGCAAAAGCACTTTGGTCTGCTGATGCAATAGTGCCTACAATCATTGCTGTTGCAAATAGTACCGCAACTAATGCTAAGAAGCTTGTTTTTTAGTTATATTTTCCATCGTAAAGTGTAATATAATTAACTGATATATTAGAGTTACAATATATTCTACTATAATATTATAATATCATCGATTCTTATACAAAATTTTACGAAAATTTTACTAAATAAATTTGATACAATAACTAGATAATGATATAAACCTCAAAAATGGATTTTAATAAATTAAACATGGTTGACCTCAAACTCTAATAAATTTTCAAATACACAAAAAAAAAAAAATAAAATAAAATCGAAACTGAAGAAAAGGGTTTTATAGATTCATAAATTAAGTATATAAAATATAATATAATCTGAAGAAAAAATAGAAAAAAAGAAATATTATATATTTCCTTTTTTTTTGTTTGTTTTTAAATCTTGTTATTTGCTATCTGTTATGTTTAGTTTACGTTGCCGTTGTTGCCAGTCTGGGCATTGGTTTGTGGGTTGCTATTTGCACAGAGATTCAATAAGCCAGGTCCGCCTACTCCTACACCTAATCCTAATATCAAACCGTTACCAGTTCCTAAGCCAAAACCACCATTAGAGTCACATCGGGAATTCTGTACATCAGAATTGCTTTGCCCAATACTTTGTTTGACTTTTTTGTGTTTTGCAAAAGCCATGTTGTCTCCTGTTGTTGCTGATGCAATAGTGCCTGCAATCATTACTGTTGAAATAGGACCGCAACTAATGCTAAAGATGTTTGTTTTTTGTTTAAGGTAACCATTATGTTCAAATTATAATTAAATTTATATAATATTAGAGATTCTTAACAAAATCACTAGATGTCATACTAGTATGTAGTTACTATTAATTATAATATATTCTTTTTAATGAAAATATAAAGAGATTTATTCATTTTTTAATTTCAAAGTTAAACATTATCTTAATATTTTAATGACATATAAAAAAAAATAAAGCCTTACACATAGGTTAATTATTCTCATTTTCCTATAATAATCATATTACACCTTTTACGAAATTTAAGATTTCAGAATACTTTTTTTTAGAAAAGAATTCTGGTGTTTCGGTTTCAAAATATGCAATGTTATGATACATGCCATGCAATACATCATTTAAATTGGATTTGTGTTGACGATTCTATAAGTTGATCAATTCTTTGTTATAATAAAATGCAAATTGTTACATATTAGCAATTGACTAAAATTATTTTCTAATGTGTAAACAAGTATTATAAAGGCGAGGTTAACCCACCATCAAGGAATTAGATACAGTTTTATCTTTTATAGAAAAATTTTTCTAGCATATATTTTGATTCAATATATAGCATCACATCAAGATTCTTTGTAATAAATCTTGATATAACTTTGAAAGTATTTCTTAACAAAAAATTGTGAAGAAAATAAACATATACAAATAAACAATATTCTGTGGATTTGTTGTTTGCCTGGATCTTTTAGTGGCGATATCCGATACATCAATAGAAACCTGAGTCGTTTTTGATGATAAAAAGAATTAAAAAAATAGAAAAAAGGAATGTTATTTCCTTTTTTGTTTGTTTTTAAATTGTGTTATTTGCTATTTGTTATGCTTAATTTAGGTTGCCGTTGTTTCCAGTATTGGCATTGGTTTGTGGGTTGCTATTAACACAGAAGTTTTGTCCACCAGTTCCACCTGCTCCAATTCCTGCTCCAACTAATCCACCGCTACCTGTACCTATTGCAATACCACCGCTAGCTTGACACAATTGTTTTTGGTGACTTACGTTACTTTGGTCTATTGATTGACGGGTTGAATCGCCTCTGTTACTATCGCCTCTGTTACTATCACTGCTATGTTTGTGATGTTTGTGTTTGTGATGTTTTGCAAAAGCACTTTGGTCTGCTGATGCAACAGTGCCTACAATCATTGCTGTTGCAAATAGTACTGCAACTAATGCTAAAGTAGCTTGTTTTTTAGTTATATTTTCCATCGTAAAATTAATAGTAATATCATGATATATTAGAGTTATATTATATTCTACTATAATTATATAGTAGATTTATTTCTTATACTAATCCTTGAAATTAACCGCAGTTTTACATAAACTTTGATATCAAAATGAAATGCATCGAGTTTAATGTTACGTATATTCCAAATTACTGAAAATATCCATTCCATTTTGCCAAGAATTATATGTACAGTAGCATTAGTAAATAACCCTGCAAATCCTCCGTCTATTATAGATACATCAAAATTATCTTGTATATGTTATATTTTCATTATTATATTCTATAATATTATATAGTTTCTATATCAAGGTTTATCCTCATTGCCTTCATTTTTTAACGGCATAGATCAATCGATAAAAAATATTAGCTAGTTGTGCAGAATCAGTTTAATAATTCTTTTATATCTTCTCTCAATTACTTTTTAAATTAATAAATTAAATATAAAATATGGAATGTCCAACATGTAATCTGCAACTTCATCCCAATATGAAAAACTCGTTTATTGGAAAAAACGTACAAAACATTAGCATATTTGTATTTTATCAAATATGTCCAGAATGTGGCGAACCTATAGTTGGAATAAAAGAATCAGCTATGGGAGAATTGTATATGAATCCTAATAATATCGAAGGACTAATATTTTTAAAAAAGGAGAGAAAAAGATAAAGGAAAAAACAATATTATTTATTTATTTATTTATTTTGATTCTTTAGATGTATCTAAAGATGTATTTGTATTATTTTTGTTAACCTGATTTTGTTTAATTATTTGTTCTATTATTATATTATATGAAACAATGAAACTTTTTGCATAGTTATTAGCATGTTTTTCAGATCCTCTATGAATACCGCCGGTTGTTCGGATATGATGATAAAATTCATGTAATACTATAAATGGATTATAAAATATATCAGAATTTATACAATAAATCTTTCTTTCTTTTGGAATATAAACAGCATATACCGTTTTTCTTTTTCCTTTTATAGTTCCGACAACAATTTGAGGAGGATAAACTTTGTAATACGCACTTAGACTTTGTATTGCTTCTTCTGTTTTTTTACAAAGTATCATTTCTACTACTTTAGCCTTTGTTAGATCATCAAGTTTGGTAATAATAAGCATTAATGTGTAATCTTGGAACTTTATGAAAATCAAATATATAAAACATCATATTTTGTTATTACTTTATATATTTAATAAATAAAGCCAATCAAGAAAAAAATACGGCGTATTTCAAACCTTCTGTAATATGTAGATTATATAATATACATACTGTAATCCTGCAAATATTTTTACAATAGTGTATATTACATTTTACAGCCTAAAAGAATTTGCAAGATACCGGTATCTTTTTTATGGTCAATTGTTTTCCGACTTGGCATTCTGCTTTAGTAAAATTTGCTTTGTTTCCAATATAATAATATTTTATTTAAATTATTCATTCATATAATACTATAAAATAAAAAGATTAAAAAATAATAAAATATAGTTTATTTTATATTTGTGTTATTTATTTATAAATATTTTTTACCATTGACCGTGGTAGGTATTATATTATTATAAACAGACTCAAAGAGATATTTTTTATTGACTATCTAATCTTTAGAATCAAGTAGAAAACCTGTGTTGCACATTTTCATTTTCATTTTCATTTTCATTTTACTAATATTAATGAAGTCAGAGTCTTTTCGAACTACCAAATTATGTAATAAAGTGTTATATTTAATACCACTTTCCACCCAAAGATAACCATTCGGAATTCCAGTCGTTGTTTGGTGCTGTTTGATATCTGTGATAAAGCTGATTATTCTGTCCAACTAAAAATACTTCTAGCCGGCCATCAGCGTTTGATACTATAGTAGGGTTATTATCCCACTTTCCACCCAAAGATAACCATTCGGAATTCCAGTCGTTGTTTGGTGCTGTTTGATATCTGTGATAAAGCTGATTATTCTGTCCAACTAAAAATACTTCTAGCCGGCCATCAGCGTTATTTCCTAATGCAGGAATTTTATCTTTATCCCACTTTCCACCCAAAGATAACCATTCGGAATTCCAGTCGTTGTTTGGTGCTGTTTGATATCTGTGATAAAGCTGATTATTCTGTCCAACTAAAAATACTTCTAGCCGGCCATCAGCGTTTGATACTATAGTAGGGTTATTATCCCACTTTCCACCCAAAGATAACCATTCGGAATTCCAGTCGTTGTTTGGTGCTGTTTGATATCTGTGATAAAGCTGATTATTCTGTCCAACTAAAAATACTTCTAGCCGGCCATCAGCGTTATTTCCTAATGCAGGAATTTTATCTTTATCCCACTTTCCACCCAAAGATAACCATTCGGAATTCCAGTCGTTGTTTGGTGCTGTTTGATATCTGTGATAAAGCTGATTATTCTGTCCAACTAAAAATACTTCTAGCCGGCCATCAGCGTTTGATACTATAGTAGGGTTATTATCCCACTTTCCACCCAAAGATAACCATTCGGAATTCCAGTCGTTGTTTGGTGCTGTTTGATATCTGTGATAAAGCTGATTATTCTGTCCAACTAAAAATACTTCTAGCCGGCCATCAGCGTTATTTCCTAATGCAGGAATTTTATCTTTATCCCACTTTCCACCCAAAGATAACCATTCGGAATTCCAGTCGTTGTTTGGTGCTGTTTGATATCTGTGATAAAGCTGATTATTCTGTCCAACTAAAAATACTTCTAGCCGGCCATCAGCGTTATTATTTGCAGATGGGTAACTAATCATGATGTGATATTATTTGATACAAATAATATAGACTATTGCATTAATAATAACTAAAATCAATATTTATCCACAGAAATATCTCTGCTTGGGTAAATCAATGTCTTTTCTTTGATTTTTATATTACCATATTATTCTATTTTATTTTATTTTATTTTATTATTGTTATTGATTGCAAAGTTTTTTGTATAATAAATTTCCAATACAGAAGATATATTTACCGCAATATAACAATGGTATTCTATTAATTATCAAAATCAATCATAAAATTTAAAAAAAAGAGATATTCTATTAATATAATTTCGTTTCTAATTATAGATGTGGTATCCCCTGTTCATGATTTCAAGAGAGGATATATATTATTAATTAATGATAGCCATGATTTTTTTTTTGGCATTAACGCAGGCATTCTCCCTGCGAAGCAATGGTGAAGTCATTTCTGGGTATACCACCACCGTTTATAGACTTTGCAATGGCGCCATTTTTTTGTTTCAAATAATTTTTTATTGATGTGTAAATCATATTTCAATGGTCGTTACAGGTATTCTTCCAACAACCTTCATAGCAATAACTAAAATTGAAACAGATATTTTTGAGATCATCAAACAGATATTAGAAAGCCTAAATATGATATTTCTTTTCGTAAAGTATTTTGGTTTAAATCATTTGTTATTCAATAAATGAAAATTGTATGGATATATAATGCGATAGCAACTTTGTCTATAATACTATGTGTGCAGTATTGATTAAAATTTATGAAACTTATTACGTTATTATGGCTCTGTTCACTTGAGCTTTCAATTCTTTATTATGAAAATCAACAAACAGATTTAACCAATTCTTTACATGTTTCAGTTACACTTGTCCTTTTTACATGGAAAATAGTCATCAAAGCCATCAGTCCTATCCTTTATATATTGCATAGTTCTCTCCACAATAATGCTTTTTTCATAAGAGGAATGAAGATGATGACCTATCTATAAAACTTGCAAGCTTGCGGATACCATGAACCGCCTTCAGTAGAAATATTATATTTGCCATGATTTTTGATTAAACGAGAGATAAATCGTTCTGTTGCTACATACATATTTCGCGCCTTAAATATGCTTAATCCAAGGATTTGTTTGTGCTTGGACTCAATAACAACCCATTAAAGCCAGATGAATTCTGAACCAACTCTTATCAAGGTTTCATCGACTATGAATTCCTCGATTTTCTTTCTCTTTGCAGTTATCTTTTTAGGAGTGTATTTTTGTATCCATCAGATCCATATTAAAAAGTGATTTCGTTTTATAAAATCAGATGATAATCTTTGCGATGTTCTTCTTAAAGATAAACCTAAAATATAAAAATATAGAGCATAACATATGTACCTTGAAGGTGTTCTAATTTTTTTATAAACACAAAATGGAAATAGAAGATCTTCAGCTATAGATTTTTTTCTTAAATGAACAGAGCCGTTATTATCATTATTAACATTATTAACTAGTGAAAGCAAAGGAAATAAATCTGTTATCCAAGTCTGTATTACTAAAATATCCCCTATTTTGTTAGATATTGCAACTAAAATTCATTTGATTTTGCGTACCGATTAGAGACCAATCTAGCAGATAAGATTTTGAAATGGCCTTTCATAGAATTTACTCCTTTTACAAATAAGCAAAAGGAGAAATTAGAAATATCTTTCTTCAATTAAAATAATAATTCTCTTTTATATAACAATAACTTATATTATAAAATATAAAATATTCCCAAATATTTTAAAAATTATCTTAAAAAAACAATCTAATTATTTGTTTTGCAAATAATGAGACATTATTTTGAACATTATCATTATTATTTATAGTAATTTAGATAAATTTAAGATTTTTGTCTGAATAAACATATTTAAAAATAATTATTGTGCAAATCATGATATTAAATAACAAACTATTATATAGATAATATATCACATACATCCATATTCGGCCATTATCAAATAGAAATATTTTAGTTAAAACTGGTAGGTATACGGAATCTATT
>CAWGRD010000014.1:0-59206 GCA_963824915.1 uncultured Nitrososphaeraceae archaeon | reverse complement strand
TTTATTCTATGATGTCTATTTTTTAATCAATATTTGTTTGTTTTTTCCTTTTCAATAATTCTAATAGTTTTGCTTTATGTCTTTCTGGATCTTTAAGTCTAATGTGATCTTCAATACTTTTCAAATTTATATTCTCTACTTTAGGATATATCTTACAATAATAAAAAAATGGTTTGTAATTTTGTTTTCCTATTAAAGGTCTGCATATACTTTCTTCTAATGATGTTCTTCTTCTTGTCCATTGTTAGAATCAAAGAATTTTTCAATATCTTCTTTAGTATATTTATAATTTGAAAAAGTAGATGAAATAGTATTTCTTTGTTGAATCATTCAATCATTATTTGCTGAATTTTTGTATCTTCTTTTTAATCTTATGTTTGCTCATCTCAACTATAGAATATTGTTCTATAGTATTGTTATGGAATTTGGTAAGATGACGGAGCAAGAGGTATGGTGTTTTCATTAAAAAAATATTTTTCTAATAAGATCTGATATTGATAACTCTGAACCATCAGTATCAATAATTTTATATTTACTATTCCACCCCCTGTTGCTCCGTCGTTCTAACAATTGTTCTAAAACTTTCTTCTAGAACTTTCTTCTCATCAAATGGTTTGCTTAAGATAAGACGACAATCTTCTGTAAGAGGAAATATTGATAGAGTAATCCGTTTTCTGTATCCTCATTATTAACAGGATAGTAGAGATTTTCTTTGCCATTTAAAACACTCTTACTATAGTTAATAACTCCTTGTTTTATCAAAGGACGTAAATAGTTTTCATATATATTTGAAATAGATGCTTCAATCCTATTGCTTCATTTTATCTGCTATTTGTTTTGTAGTTAAGACCTACTACAGTTTCTTTTTCAATTATATTTCCATATTCACTTATCTTGCAGTTTGGTTCTGGACTTAACTCTTCAAAAGCAGGCAAAAATACATTAGTTATACCATTCTTGTTGATATGGTCTTATACTAAGAGATGCAGTCTCCATTATTTCCAATGCCTCCTTTAAATCATCATATATGGAAATAGGATAGAATACACCTGTTTGAGTATCAACAATTTTAGGCCTAGAATCCATATTCACTTTTGTTATTATTGCAATATAGTTTAGTAAACGAGTTAGAACAGTCATAGACCAAGACATCAGAAGATGGCAAGCTAGAATAAAGAATAGAAGCATATGGAATTTTTACTCCATTATCTGTAATATCATTATAAGAAATTTCTGATTATGATCTTTGAGTTTTTTACATAACTTTTCTATAATCTCTTTGGATTTTTTAATATCTTCTGATGAAACAATGCTTTCAAAGTCATCTGGATAGACCGCCTAACTTTATAGCCATCTGTCTCATTGCTTCTTCTATTTTGTTTTCGGTAGTATTTGGATTGACATGGATAAACCTTCTATTTTTTTCTGCAAATCGATAGTTTCTTGTATCATCCACTACTTGAGTTGTCATGATTAATGGAGATCCTCTTAAGAAGAACAGTTCTTGTTTGAATCGTTTACCTGAACTATCTTTATCTGTAAATATATATAGTTGATCTCTTGAATCTTGGCTTAAAATAGACATCAAATTGTTAAATAGACCCTCGTTTGGAGTATCTAAAAATATAAATGCTTTATCATCCAGATCAATTATCTTTACTGCTTTTGATTTGAGATCTTTGATCTCTTCTTCTGTTTCTTTGATTTGAGATTTCTATAGATTTTTTATAATTGTTTATCTTTTGTTGCTCCTTTATCCTCTTCTTCTCTATCTTCTCTTCTAGTTCTTCTATTTCTGATTCTAACTGCTTTAGCAATAGGCTTTAGTTCTTCATACTTGCCTGTTTCTTCATTCTTTATTGCTTCAAATCCTTTTTGATGATAAAGAGCTTTATCACTCATATTGTTAAACTTTAAAATAAAAGAATCTGGAAATAGATCTGACTACAAGTTTTAAAAGATATGATTTTCCTTCTCCTGATTTTTTTGAGTTGATGTTATGATGTATTTTTGTAGAGGTTTGAGAGACTGCATATTCCATAAAAGATCTGTTTTATCTGTGTCTTATCATAAGGAGCCTGTTTTGATAGAGTATCTAATACAAATTGGATATCTTTTGAAGTAATAGGATTTATTGCTATCATTATCATCATTATATTTAGTTTTAGTAACGGATTCATATATTTCTTCTATGGGTTTATCTATGTCATCTTTATCTACTGATTCTAA
This sequence comes from uncultured Nitrososphaeraceae archaeon, assembly GCA_963824915.1. GTDB lineage: Archaea > Thermoproteota > Nitrososphaeria > Nitrososphaerales > Nitrososphaeraceae > Nitrosocosmicus. The sequence continues at coordinate 56,977 of CAWGRD010000014.1, read as the reverse complement.
TTTATTACTATCGTTGTCATCATTAATAGTGAAATAACAGAATCAGCATTATTCTCTATATCTTTTGAATTAAAAAGTTCTCTCAGTTTATCATCAATATTAGACAATTCTTAGATGAATCTCACTTTTAGTAAATGCCTGACATTTTTGTTGAAATACTCTTTTTCTTTTTGTCCTAGATTTTCAAATAACTGGCTTACTGCTTCTATAACTATCGACTTTGAAATTTCTATTTCGAAACATTAGCAAGCTGTTCTTTTACTTCTTCGGATATATCTTTAAGATCTATAATAAATTCAGGAGGTTGTTTATTTCCTGTTTTAGGTCTTCTCCAGATAGGTATTCTATTTAATAGAAATCTAGCCATTTCTTCATATTTGCGTAAACCATCTTCTCTTTTTGCGGAAATAAGATTGTAATGGATTCTTCTATTATCTTGTTTGTGGTCCAGATTTCTTTTGATCTTCGTTACTAATGGCCATTACTTTGCATCACCTGATAATAATTGCTGAATTTACGATTTGTTTTGCCATTGTCTGTATATTTATCGTCTTTATGAGATGGGTCTTTGCATACAATCAATATCGTCTTAAAAATATCTGTATATAATCTTGGACATGGATCGCACAAACATTTTGTTATTACTACTGATTTTCTACTTCTGCATTCTGATGCAGATAGCCTTTTTATAGATATTCTATTATTAGTATTTATCAGATTATGTTCTGGTGTGGAGTGTTTTGCTGCATGGGCGTCCAATCCTAGACAGCACCTCCATTTTTCTTGATTTGTTGCTGTTGTTTACGTTTTGGTTGCAAAGTAATAGTCCTATGACACTTTGGACATGAGGCAAAAAGAATGCTAATTCCTGAATATGTCCATTGGTAACCACATTTGCATTGTATTCTTATTCCTCTTTTAGAAGGAATAATCACTGAACCGAGTATTTTGCTACTCATAGTAAGAGATATTATACAAGTTCGAGGTAATAGAAACTCGTACAAGTGAAAAACAATTGCCTGCTAACAGTAGCCCATTAGACTTCAATTGTGTAGTTTGCGGAAGAGATTATGGTTCAATACAGTTCTTACCCAAGCAGATAACTAGGAAAGTAAAGAGGAAGAAGAGATTATTGGGTAGACCTGAGCCAGACATGTTACAAATACCCAAGAGACCTGAATTAAATCCAGTTGACTATTCATTAAGAAATGCAATCATCGCTAGACGCGAAGAGGAATTACTTGATAAAGCTACAAAGGATTTAGCAGAGCTAAGACGTAATGGTTGGCAATTCCTTCCTTTTTCAACACCCTTATTCAACACAGATAGGGTGACCATGGAAACATATGTATCACGACTTAAATCAAGAGTAGAAGCAAGAAAAATAAACGAACAAGAAATAGAAAGAAAAGAATCATTATGGGACGTAACTGAAGAAGTGGGAAAGATAGATCCTTCTATTTATGAGACTTATGAAAAAATTAAGCAAATGGGTCGCTACTGACATGGCAAATAGTAATGAAGTTACAAATAGACCAAAAAGAAAAAGGAGAAAAGGTAAACAATACAAGCAATAACATTGTCATTAAATGGAATCCGATCACTATGATTCGAAAATACAGGTATATGGGTGATCCTTTTCGTCATATAGATTTTCCCATGGATTTTTATGCAATAGTAGTAGCCAAATATGGTTTAATTCCTGTTAAAAGTTTTTCTAAAAATGGTATTGAATTACTTAAAAAAGGATTTGACATTATCAATAAATATAGGAGACAGTTTTATGATAAAAACTATCGCTATACCTGGTATGAGTGGTATTGGATAGTCAGATATGCCCAAGTCTTTACTCCAAATAGAGCAGCAAAGTTGCTCTTGGTGCTTGATGGAGAAGAACAAGGAACAGGAGGCAAAATATCGCCTAAACATATTAAGGATAAAATAAATCTAGTGATGCAATTTTGGCAGGATTATATTTGTTATACTCCTTATTTTTTCTATTTTTTGACATTAATGCACCATTACATTGATATGGATCCGGAATTAAAGGCCGAATATAATAAGATGTTTGAAGAGATAATAAAGATAATGATGGTACCATCAACAGAATGTTAAAAGAACATACAAACTCATTGCAACAGAAACTATTGGAAGATAATACTAATAATGTTAATAACAGCAATGATTATTATTTAGGAACTAATAATGACGATTTTAAAGCAGTAAAAGTTGGACAAGAGCGTATTCGAATCTATCATTCTAATAAAAACTATCAAAAGGAAATGGAGGAAGTTAAGAATGGATCAAGGAAAGAAAAGCCAAAGAAGAAATTCTCATGCACATTTAGCCCATCTTTATTACCTATGGATGTAAGGATAAAATTACACAAGGGAGGAAAAGTCCCAATAATATAAGTCTAGTTGGGCTTTCTGTAATTTGCTCTCGAATTGTTTGTCATGTCATATAAATACATGAGTGAATATATCAAGATACCTTCCACTTGTCATGGTGCAGCTGGTTTTAGCATGCCGGAGGAAAATAAAGATTGTGCAATGGTATTTGCTTTTTGTTGATCTTTAGTTTCAGATAATCCTTTAACCAAACTCTCAAGCATATTTTTCATAGATGAAAATTAATCTGTAAGAGATTTAATCTGCTCATCTTTTTCCTGCAGTTTTCCTTTTATAATATAATCAGTATTTTTATTTTGTTCTTCTAATTCTTTTACTTTTTTATCCAACATTTTATTATTTTGAGAAAAAGTCAATAGATCAACTGCTTTTAAATAATCATCTAATACCTCTGTTTCAGTGGGTTTATAATAATTCTTTGACAAACCCATAGAACTAGAGTGACCCATTAAAATCTTGACATTATTGTGCTTCATTACTTGTTGAGTTCTTGTTTCAAAAAATTTGCGAAAACCATGTGCTAGTTTAAATTCATGTCTCTTTTCATTTGCTATTAAGTGGAGTCCATATACCTTGATGATGCCAAGCACGAGACAGCATAGTTTTTACACCTGTGCTATTGAATCTAGAAGGATTAGAAGCCTGTTTATTTAATTCACCATATTTTTTATTTCTTGTTTCCCAAATATCACGTAATAACCATGAATCTCCAGTTACATTTTCACCATGGCGTTTTCTTAGATCCATCCATTTTTCTAATGCTATAATATGCTTCAGAAGTTATGAAAGTATAATATTGTTCTGGCTCTCCAGCATATACAATCAGTTTTGCAGCTCTTAATAACAGAAGGATCATCTTCATCTTTTATTGGTATCACATGTTTCCACTTAAGATAATCCCAAGCACCCAATCGTATACCAGAAGAAGCCATAGTATAAACAATTGGTTTTATTCTTACATCATTATATTCCACTAATTTGCGAATCTCATCTATGGTGGGAGCCCTATCATCTGCAAATTCTTTGACTTTGGGCATGCTAATTTTTATTTTATTCCAGTGAATAAGATCCTCTATATCATTCATTCTGCAGAATAATCTTATGATTTTAAGATAATTTTTTAAAGTTCCAGCAATGATTTCCTTATTTTCAACCTTTTGTTTATTATAGATAACATATCTAAATATTTGAGATTCAAACCATTTTCTATCCTCTTTAGCCTTTTCAAATACAATATTCGACTCGCTCTTCAATAGGTTTAGAAGGTTCGATATTTATAAAATCAAAGAACATTTTGAGAAGCTTTGGATATTGTCTCCTAGTCTCTTTTGATTTAAGGGCAAACAAGAAATTCTCATAAGGTGTAAGATGATCTAATTTATTGTTATATACATTATGACTAAAAGCATCTTCATTATGCATTATGTAATATTTTCTTCATAAATATATAAGGACTGGTTTCAGATTCGTTGCGGGTTCGGTGGGATTCGGACCCACGACTTTTTAACCTCTTTACGATCTGGTTAAGAGCCAGACGCTCTACCTGGCTGAGCTACGAACCCTACGATTAAATAAAATCAACTAAACACTATTTAAATTAAACTAAACTTTAAAAAAATTATTGTTGTTGGATTTGTACAGCTTCTTTGTTTTTGTTTATGATTTGTACTATTGCCTCAGATACTGAGCATTTTAGTTTTTCTTTTTCTTTTAAAACTTTTCTATATGCGTCTAATGTTATATATACTGGAATTGACCCGGTTCCTTCCAAAAGTGCTTTTACTCTATATAATCCGTTTTCCATTCCTCTTTCAGCAATCTTTTTTAATTTAATTTTATCAATAAATCCACCAAGTGGACCCATTGGCATATCATAATCAACTGTAATCGAAGTTTTGGTTTGTTTCTCATTTATTTGGTCAAAATCAACTGTAATTTGCCAAAACTTGAAAGGACCTTCTATCATTTTTGCAACAATTTTTTTATGAGGAATATAATCAATTGTTTCGCAATCCCATTCTAGCTTTTTACCATCAAAATCCCCGCTTATTCTAAAAATGGTACCTACTCCGAATCCATTTCTAACCTCTAATGGTATTATATTTAGACCCATGTTTTCTGGAAATTGATCTGCCATGTGTTCAGGCCTTGCGAAATAAGTAAAAACTTCAGTTAATGGTGCGGCAATCTCCATACTCTTGTTAATGGTAGTCATAAGTTAAGTTAATCAATAAATAATATGAATTTATAGTTTTCTTGTTTACCAAGTCTATATTAGCCCAATATAAAAATAGAAAAAATATTATTTATTTTAAAGGGTTATTATTCACTATCTCGTCAAGGCATTTAATGATATCCTGTTTTGTAACTTCAATGGGATTGTAGTCTAAATGTCCTCTATCTGGCATTATTACATCTGCCGCTTGATCTAGAGATTGTTTTAGTGAGAGAGGTTCAAATTTTAATTTTTGACATATTTTTTTAAATCTTTCATAATATTGAGATTTATTAAATTTATGTGCAATTGTAGTGCACGATGAAAGTGAATATCCATGAGGTACACCTTCGTTTGAAAAAACATATGATAATGCATGTCCTAAAGTCGTAGAGGAATTCCCAAATCCTATTCCAGAGAGCATTGCCCCATAAGGTAGTAATTCATGTTTATCATTTATTATTGCATCTTCCAAAATATCAAATGCTTCTTTACAGAAAAGTTTTGTTAGTGGGTTGGCAAGTTTACTATCATATCCTTCTGATGCTTGTGCTGCTGCATCACAAGCAGAATTTCTCATAATGTTAAAAGGGGTTCCAGGCAAAAAATATGGATTTATTATTGCCGCATCTGCAAGAAAGGCTTCATCTTGTAATAGCTTTTTTTTATGATCAAAGCTAATTACCGCATATGTGGTCATTTCTGCTCCAGTTCCAAAGGTTGTTGGAATTAAGATTTTTGGAATTTTCGTGATTTTGCTAAGATATTTGCATACATCTAAAGAACTGCCACCGCCAAGTCCGATATAGTGAGATATTTTTTTTCCTTCGTATTGATTTTTTATTGTTTCAACAGTCTCTATGGCCGGGTCTGGTGTTACTTTGTCATAAATTTCATAATTTTTTATACCCATATATTCAATCCATTTTTCATATATTTTACTTTCAGTAGTTGTTATTATTAATGAATTGTCAGGATATTCAAATTCTTTAGCTGCATTTTCACCATAAGCAATTTTTTTTGGAATTAATATTTTCCACACATGATTTCTTTTATAATTTTCAATTTAAATATTTATGTCTACATGTAATTTTGTCCTTTGTTAATTGTTTAATTAAAAAAATTTAAAATTATGCCATAAAAATGGGTCACAAAGATAACAACTTTTATATTAAAGTTTTATATCAGGTAGTATCCTAGTTATTCCATTGTAGCAATTTTGTATTTCTTTTGAGAAAATTATAAAAAATGTCTTTAAATATGGATGACAAAAACATACCGCAATCTTGAAGATTCATCCTAACATAGATCATTTGTTATTGAATAATTTAGCAAAAGGACAGAATTGAAATTTATAAATTATATTAAAATAAAGATAAAATAAAACTTTTTTATAAATAAAGGAACATTAAAGGTGACAAAAAAATATTGCCATTACAATTATTTTATATGAACATTTTAAAAACCCCTGTTAGCAAAAACGATAAATCTAGTTTGAATACCTCTTCTATTTCCTTTTAAAAATGTCGGAAAGATATTTCCTCAGAATTTTTAACTATGGTTATACTTTTATTTTTTAGATTTATCATTTAAAATAGTCCTAGTATTATATTTTTTAAATTTTCTCAAAAGAAACAATATATATCAATCCGGAAATGAATGAAGAAAATACCATCATAGTTTAAAAGTAAAGGAATTATTGGAATGGTCTTTGAAATTAGAGCAAAAAGGAAAGCAAAGAAATAGCCTGTAGCAGTATATTTTTTGTCTAAAGTTGCAGAGGAATTTGAAGAGTATCCTATTTCCAAAGACATGGTTGATAATCCTTACCTGCTACAATCTTATCAATTCTTGAAATTACAACATTATTCTACATTCTCCATTGGAGAAAAGAGAATCATTGAGAAATGGAGCGCGTAATACAAATGAAAAGAGAAAGAACAATTTAATATTTGAAAGATAAAATTGCAAGAAAATTTTGATAATTATTTTGCTTGCAATGGAAAGAAGAGTGAATATACATTAAAACATTAAAGAACTGGATAAATTTATTTTCATCCATGAACACAATAAAAAAATAATTTGTTATTAACAGGCCATTTAAAAAGTGAAAATTTTTAAATCTTTATTTCCTTTTGATATCTAGTTTGTATGAAGAATATATAATATCTATACTTATTATCCAGAACGTTTTATTTTCTCTTTTTTTATTTGTTTTGTTTAAGAGATTAAAAAAAATTACAGATAGTAACAATAGTTTAACAGAAATTTTGGATAATAAGGTGGAGGAATTAATATCTACAATTAAAAATTTATCTGCTTTAATTTTGAAAAATGATAGGTCTTCTGAAAATTCTTCTTTACAAAAATCATTGTCAGATATATATGGGTTATTAAAAAAAGTCAATTCAGATCCATTGAAGATTAATGATGGTAAAATAAATATTGATGGCAATTCAAATAACCCTGATTCTAATTCTAACTCTGAATCAATAATGAATTTTAAATCTTCTGCATCCACATTGCCAACTTCAGTTCCTCCATCTTTATATACTCATACACCAAATCAATTAGATAACAATATTGTTGAATCTAAAAGTTTAAAGGATGAACTAGAAAATATCGAAAATGATAAAAATAACCGTGACGACCTCAATATTCAAAATTACGAAAACAATTCTGTTGATGAATTAAGAACGTTAGAAAAAGAGATTTTGAATGCTCTAAAAAGATTGGAAAAAACAAACCCCAATACGGATATGAACAAAGAAAAATAGATAAAGCAACAAATGAAATAATTAATGTATTATTTGAATGTTGATTGACCTATTACCTTTATCTTTTTGTAGAAATCCCGCATATAATATAAGAATTAATATTTACCATATATAAAAATAGTATTGATAGAAAAAATTAATGTTAACTTCCAGTATATTTGTATTATTATCATAACTTGTACAATATTTTTAATAACTTTATTTGGACTTATTTTTCCTTATTTTACTCTATCTCAAGAACAAGAAACATTAAACACTTTTACCAATTCACCAATTTATCTAAATATCGATAAAATATTTGTTGGTAATAGTCCTACAGGGTTGATTTCTGTAAAGGGGGTGGTTCATAATAATTCTACATCAAATATAGAAAACGTAAAGGTCAAAGTCAAATTGTTAGATGTAAATAATGGCTTGTCTACAGAAACAGTACCGGTTTGTTACACCCCCTTCATTCGCCATTAAACCTGGCGATGAAAGGAATTTTGACTTTTTGATATCTACAAGTAATTTTAATAGTTATAATATAACAGCATATGGCGATAAAACACAATAAAAATAAAATGATGTTTATTCTCCTAATAACTATACATTCAATTAGATAAATTTTATCAAACGTTAAAACTAAAGAGGACGAAGAATTTACACTCTATAAACAATCCATCAACTTTTAGCATTTATGTAGACCTTGTTATAATTGATGAAATTTCTCCAAAAATAAAGCCATAGATAGAACGAACGAGCAAGCGAGCACAAATATACATTTTAGGATTTTAACAGCAATATACCTACTTAAAAAGAGATAGCGTATAAAAAAATCTAATGACAATTGCAACGATGGAAAAAAATATCGGGAATATAGTGGATACTTTGGACCTGCACATGCTTTCGATACACAACCATAAAATAAATATTAGTCGGATATAATTTTTAGGTCTTTTCCTCTTTATACCCATTTAAATAAAAACATACAAAGTCTTTTAGAATAAATGGACATGCAATTTATACCGTTTTTATTATTGGTCTCTTTTTTAATAATGAATCAAATGTCATTGTCTAATCAAAATTTTATTTTTTAAACCTATTTTTTATTTTTTGTTAGAATTAGAATTTACAAATGTGTAATAATAGTTTAAGTATATCTTTATTTCATTTTATCTGATTAACATTTCACAAAAAGATGAAAATAATTCGGAAAATAAACAATACAGTCAGATAGATAAAAATGAACAGCGACAAACAATTATTAATCTTTTTGATTCTGGTATTCCATTAGAAATTATTGCATTACAATTGGATATTGATTTGGACGAAGTTAATAGAATTATTCAAAATATAAGCGATAGATATGATATAGAAAAAAAACACCAGGTTGATAATTATAGTAACGCTTCGAAATCTGTATTTTACTTAGATGCGATAGTAGATATTCAAGAAATAATTTCTAATTCCCAATCGAATATGTGGAAAGCTCTAAGAACAGACCCTGTATTTACTTTTCCATTTGATGAAACACAAGAACTTTTAAGTAATTATTCTAATTCTAAAATTAAATCAATTATTTTGCATATTGATATAGTTGGTTCTACAAAATTATCAATGACTCTTCCCATCGAACGTCTTTCAAAAATTATTCAGGCATTTACCCAGGAGATGACTAAGGTTATTAGATTGTATGGTGGATATGTTTTAAAATATATTGGTGATGCAATAATCGGTTTTTTTAATATAAATACTGATAATTTGTATTTACCATGTATTAATGCAATTAATTGTGCAAAAACAATGATTAAAGTGATCAAACAGGGTTTTAATCCTGTTCTTAATCAATATGATTATCCAGAAATGGGTGTAAGAATAGGTATAGATTATGGTGAAAATGTTGTTGTAAAATATCTACCTATTACTGAAAACTTAAATTATTTCAAGGAGAGCAAATCAGAATCTATAAGTTCATTAAAAAGCAAAATTGATATAAAAAAACCAATTTATGATATTTTGGGATATACTATTAGTATAACTACAAAAATGACCGCCTATGCTAAAGTCGATCACATTATAGTCGGACAACTAATTTATGACATTTTATCTAACGAAGAACAAAGCTATTTTAGTATGGTGGATATTAGACCTGAAAATTGGAATTATATCAGTGATGAAACTGGGTTGATTTATAAACTATATATCAATAAAACTTGATTAATTTAATTATTATTTTCATATGTAAAATTTTTACATTTAGTTATGCATGCTTGGCTATATCTAAATATGCATAAATAATATTTTTGTTATTTTTAATTTGAGCATGTTTTGCAATATGAATCCCTATTAAACAAGATAGGTATCTTAAATGCTATATAATACTTGTAAAATTAAATTTTTTTAGTCAAATTAATCTCTGTTTATTTTGTAATATATCGTTATAAAATTCAGGGTCAGTAAATGGTAAATTAATCATAATTTTTTCATATAGCCACCACATCATCATACCCTGTATCAATTTTACTTATTGAGAAAAGACTTTATTAAATATTAACCTGGCTCTTTTTCTTCTATCGTTGTTCATCTCTACCATAACCAATCCCTCATTTGGCTGTCCATAAAAAATAGTCCATTTATTTGGAGAATACATAAATAGAGGCAAAGCAATCAAATCTTCCTCTCCTTCTATTATAATTTGTATTTTGTTAAATTTGATTGAAGTTATTTTTTTAATCAGATCCATCACTTGTATATTTAATTCACCCGGTCTATTCTCACAATATATTACTTTATCAACTTGAAGTTCTATATTGTTACTTTTTGTTTTTCTTTTTTCTTTGTTATCTATAATCGATAGATCAGGGGTGTATCCAAATTCTACGAATTTTCTGAGTAGTTGTATCTCCGACTGTAACTATTTTATCAGATTCATTAATAAATGCATAGATTTTTGTTTTGGTAACTTCGTTTTCTTTAATTAATAGACCAAACGGCTCTTTCAATAAATTACTATACCGAGGATTAATTAGCATATGTGGAATTATTATCTTTAACTTTAGAAACGATTCAACAATTTTAGACTATGATTTATTGATTATTATTGAGGAATCTTTTCCTTTTCTTTATCTTCCTGGTCATGTAGTTCTAAAGCAACTACACTTATCCTCCCGGCGGTGATCTTTGATATTTTATAAAAGGCCTGAGAATATTCTGAATTTGGTTCGGAAATTATTATAGATTTCCCTTCGTCACTGCCTTGCATTATTTGAGAAGTTAAAGGAATTTCGCCGATGAATGGAATATTAAATTGTTCACTTATCTTTTGACCTCCACCTTTTCCAAATATATTAATCTTTTCCTTGCAATTTGGACAAGCAAGGTAACTCATATTCTCAACAACTCCTATTATTGGAATATTTAATTTACTGAACATCCCGATAGATTTTACTGCAACATTCATAGCAACATCCTGTGGGGTAGTTACAATTAAAATACCTGTAATGGGAATAGTTTGTGCCATTGTTAGGGGTGCATCTCCGGTTCCTGGAGGTAAATCAATAATTAAATAATCTAAATTTCCCCAATTAACATCTGTTATAAACTGCTTAACAATGCCTGCTATAATAGGACCTCTATATATACCTGCTTGTTGGGACTGTTCATAAAAAAAACCCATCGACATAACTTTTACGTTTTCCGCTATTGGCGGTTGTATTTTATTATCAATTACTTCTGGGGACTGTTTTAATCCAAGCATTAACGGTACGCTAGGGCCATAAATATCCGCATCTAGGATTCCTACCTTTGCACCTGTTTTTGCCAATGCTAATGCTAGATTTACTGATACAGTTGTTTTGCCAACTCCACCTTTTCCACTAGCTACTGCCAAGATATTTTTTACATTAGGTAATAATTGATCCATTGAAATTGAACGGCCTTCCATAACTCTTGCAGTTACTTTTAAATCCAAATCTTTTATTCCTAATGTGGATATCGAGTTTCTAACATCTTGTTCAATTTCGCTATTAAATGGACAAGCTGGAGTAGTTAATTCTAATGTAAAAGCAAGTTTATCTTCATTAATAGATATATCTTTAATCATGCCCATAGAAACAATATCTTTATGTATCTCTGGGTCTTTTACACTTTTTAATGCTGTAAGGACTTGATCTACAGAAACCATGATAATATAAAACTCGGGCGATGATTATTTAAATCATTCATCTTTTACAATATGTAAGATTATCTTATTAACCTAACAGATAAACATAAAGTTCATAAACTGAAAGTTCTGGATATGTTGTATCTTTATTATGTTTGCTATAGCACATATGACCGACGTTGTGAGAATTCCGCCTAGTAAATTAACAAATTCCTTGAAATTAACAGCGGTAGGAATTTTAAAAGAGAAATATGAAAGTATGGTTAACGCTGAATTAGGCTATGTTATTCTGATTATCGATGCAGAAGCAAATTCTACTGGAAAGGTTATTGCTGGGGATGGTGCAACTTATCATAAAGTTAATTTTACGGCTCTAACATTTTATCCAAAACTTCATGAAGTTGTTGAAGGGGAAGTGGTTGAAATTACCGACTTTGGAGCTTTTGTACGTATAGGTCCCACTGATGCTCTTTTACATTTGTCTCAAATTACAGATGATTATTTGAAAAGTGATGTCAAGCAGGGGGTTATATTATCTAATCAGTCTGAAAAAACCTTACGAATCGGCTCTAAAATCCGAGCACGTATAACTGCAATAAGCTTGGGAAAAAGCGCATCTATGGGTAAGATTGGTATTACATGCAGGCAGCCATTCTTGGGTGCTCTTGATTGGGTAGAGCGTGAAATAAAACGCGCTCATGATCCACATGACAAAGTCGAAACCACTACAAATTCAAAAAAATCCGGGTCATCGTCTAACATTATTTCTTCCAATACAAAAAAAGACAAGAAATAAAAATTGCGCTCTTATAAATATAATATTGGCAAAAGAATTTGCATGTAAAAAGTGTAAGGCATTAACTATGGGCAAAATGTGCCCTGTTTGTAAATCGACAGAATTGTCTAAGGACTGGTCTGGGATACTGTTAATTTTTGATCATCAAAAATCTAAAATTGCATCCACTCTAGAAATTACTGTTTCTCATAAATATGCATTAAAAGTGACCTAATTTTAAATTGAGCAAATACCATAATCTTTACAATGAAAATTGGATATCATTAAAAAACGAAATAGAAGAACGATCACTTTTAACTGAATTTTTAAATGAGGACATAGGAACAGGGGATATTACAAGTAATATATTGATCGATGAAACAATAGAGGCTAATGCAAAAATTATATGTAAAAATGACGGAGAAGTTATTGTAAGCGGATTACATGAAGCTAAAACTATTTTTGATATATGTAATTGTAATTCTGTGTTATTGGTAAATGATGGAGACGTTATAAGAAAAGGAACTATTGTTATGGATATTCAAGGTCGAGCTAAATCAATATTAAAAGCCGAAAGAACCGCATTAAATCTTATCATGCATATGAGTGGAATTTCAACTAAAACGAATCGATTTATTAAAAAATTGGGCGAATTTTCTAAATATGTAAATATTTCGTCTACAAGAAAAACATCGCCTGGTTTACGATACTTTGATAAAAAATCTGTAATACTAGGCGGCGGCATATCTCATAGATTTAGACTTGATCAGCTGATATTGATAAAGGACAATCATATTGCAATAGTTGGTTCAGTTAAGTCCGCCATCCAGTTAATTAGACTAAAATGTGGTCTCAGTAGAAAGATAGAATGTGAAGTAAGTGATTTTGATGGCCTTGTGGATGCCATAAAAGCCGGTGCTGATATTGTAATGTTGGATAATTTTACTCCAGAATCGGTTCGCAATTCTATGGAAAAAATTAAAAAATTGAGACTAAGAAACAAAGTTGTTATTGAAGTTTCAGGCGGCATTACACTAGATAATATATATCAATATGCATCTTCAATGCCTGACATAATTTCTATAGGTTCTTTAACTCATTCCTTTCAATCCATTGATTTTAGTCTTGAAATATCTTCCAATTAGAATATATTATTTTTAATTCTTAATTATCATTGTCTAATTCTGATCATGTTTGACAAGAAATTACGTTAAGATATGTTTAACATTCTTTCTATCGGTATCCTTGCTTTAGATGCTATTTCCAGCGGAACTTTGACCTCGTATACTCCGTTTATTAGGGAGTTATATACTTTTTCTACGGTAATTTTTTTCATATATTTGCATACTGCATCTTTTTTAATTGGAATAAATTCCTTTTCCGGATTTTCCATTTCCATTCTATATAACATTCCAGTTTCAGTTGCTATGATGAATTGATTGTTAGTAGATGTTTTTACTTCTTTCATCATTCCTTCTGTAGATAAAATTTTAGTGTCTTTATTGATATCGCCTTTCGAAATATGATAGAGTGTAGATGAAGTACAGCTGCATTCGGGATGAACTAAAAATTCTGCATTTTTATAATTTTTTAGCATACTGTTAATGTCATCTGATTTAATACCTGCATGTACATGGCACTCTCCTGGCCATATTTTTATATTCTTTCTCTCGGTAGCTTCCGCTACATAAGATCCTAAAAACATATCAGGTAAAAATAAAATCGACTTGGATGCAGGAATACTTTCTACAACCTTTGTTGCATTGGATGAAGTACAGCAATAATCAGATAATGCTTTAATTTCTGCCGATGTATTTACATAACTTACAACTATTGCGTCTGGATTTTGTTTTTTCCATTGTAGCAGTTCTTCAGTGTTTATCGAAGACGCAAGAGAGCATCCTGCATCCAAATCTGGTATCAATACTTTTTTATCGGGGCTTATGATCGATGCGGTTTCGGCCATAAAGTGTACACCACAAAAAACAATTATTGAGGCATCTGTTTCTGCAGCCATTTTTGATAATTTTAAAGAGTCTCCAATAAAGTCTGCAATATCTTGAACTTGTGGAATTTGATAATTATGAGCTAAAATAATGGCATTTTTTTCTTTTTTTAACCTTTGTATTTCCTTAGTGAAGTCAATATTTAATACAGACATTTATTTATATACTTACTGTTCAGTTCTTTAATTTAAATAGTAATAATTCAGTATGTGATTGCCATTGATTTGTTATTCGAGGTAATTGTTGCCTCTAATGATGCAATTTGTATTGGAAATTGTTTTGTGCATATATTAAATATAGGTTTTGTTATTGATATGGTATGCCAACTCACGGATCATTAACCAAAGCTGGAAAAGTCAGAGGTCAGACACCTAAAATTCAAGCACGTCAGAGAACTAGCCCTGCATCCAAAGTAAGAAATAAAGATAACTTTGAAAAAAGATTTGAAAAAAGAATTGCACCTGGTCAGAAAAAACCAGAGAGAACTCATAGACGTTAACTTTATTTTATTTTATTTTTATTTTACTTCTAAATAAAAATATTAATGGGTTAAAATAACTTTCAAGTATGTACCACCATATTGCAGAAACTTGGAAGTCGATGTTAAAAACGCGATCACAATATCTCAAAGATAAAGCTTATTTATGGAGAAGGGAACCTACAATACATAGAATTGATTCGCCAAGTCGATTAGATAGAGCAAGGGCTTTGGGCTATAAGGCAAAACAAGGTATTATAGTTGTAAGAGTTCGTGTAGGTCGAGGAGGAATGAGAAAACAACGACCGGTTTCTGGTAGAAGGCCCAAACATTTAGGCGTTGTTCATATAAAACAAAGTATTAGCATGAAACTAGTTGCCCAACGACGTGTTGGAGAAAAATTCCTTAACCTTAAAGTCTTGGGTTCCTATTTTTTATATAAAGATGGAATGTATCAGTGGTACGAAGTAATTCTCATAGATCCAAATCACCCTGCCATAATAAAAGACAAAGAAATTAGAAGTAAATTAACTTTCAATTAATTTATTATCTACCTATTTTTTTCCATTATTTTGTTTATTATCTCATTTATCTCAGCTAATGTCGCATCTCTTTCTATGGTTATATAGTAGAACAGATCTCTGGTTACTTCTGGAATTAGTAAAAATGTTACATTTTCATTTTTTTCAATGGTAAAGATTGACTTTCCTATTGATATATTCAATGCTTTCCTTAATTGTTGTCTAGTAGATTCTATATAACGTTCGTCTCTTGCCTGCTCTGGAGTTAGTAATGGTCTAAGGCCACTTCTAAGTTTGCCTGTAATAGTCCTTCCAAATTTATTTATTATTCCAACATATCTAATTTTTTCCGAAATTTTTAGAAATGATAAACATTTTGTTTGATTGAGAGTTATTTCATCTTTTTTGTTATCTTTATTTTCAGTCATTTTTCTACTACATTACATTATTTAGAATGTTATTTTATCCTTGTTTTTAATATTTTGAATTCATGTCAATCCTTATTTAATGATTGTCCATTTTTTTAACTATGTTGTATCTGGCATTTTTTATACAAATTATTAATTTTTTAACCATATATTCAAATTTTTCTATCACTTCGTAAATAATGATTTCTTTTTTGGGAATATTTTTTTTTAATTTATTCTTTCTGTCGTATATTTGTACCCTTTTTTAGGGATATTTACTTTAATTGGGATATAAATGCATTAACACTCGGTTGTAGTAATACCGTCTATACTCATCCAATACAATAAATTCTAATCGACCTTTATCTGGGAATCTAAAAAGTTGGTTATATTGGCGCAATCTTTAAAATCATTTTTATAAATTAAAACAATGTGGAATTTGTAAAATATTGATTTTCATTATTTCTATATTATTGGTTTTTTTGCAAGATGTATTTTTCTTTCCCTTTCTCCCATTTTAATTCTTTGTAATTTTATTAGTGTATGATATTTTATGACATTCACATTCACAATCAATTATTTTCATGTCAAACGAACAGTCTTCATTGGGACCGCACATTTCATTAACTGGCCATTTAATAGGACAGTCTACATGCTTATCTCTTTTACAGAAAAAAGTCATAAACATATTTTATAAATATTATAAATCTATATTAAATAATTGTGGTGCATATATCGATCCATCTCTTACTCTTTTAACTTTGGCAACAGAAAGGTAATGCGGCCATAAAGTGATCATAATTGCACCTGCAGGTACATTTTCTGGAGATTCTATTATTATCAAATCATTTAAATTGACACCATGATCCTGTAATTTGGTTTTACTTTTTTTTATCAGTTCTTCAGGCATTCCACTACTATATAAGTAAACTTTTTCAGTATATTCTATATGTTGAGACACTATTTATAATAAGTTCTGAAATAGAAAAACATACCGTTGTCCTTTAATTTGATTTCTATATCCGAAATAATGACAAATATTGTGTCAATATTAAATATTATAGATCATCTACTTTGTATTTAGTTGTACATCCCATACATTCGTAAATTTCACTCCCGACTGGTCCTGATACGTTAAACCTCACTATTGTTTTGCATTTTGGACATCTTCCATCAGTGGATTTGGTTTTCTTAATTGGCCTTGCTGTTTTTCTTTTTCTACTTCCCATATTATTTTGAATAATTTAGAGCTTTTAATAAATTAAGTCGATGATTTTAATTATGGATAAATAATAACTAAAAAAATCTTATTTCAGAATAATATTTATTTTTGTTTATACTTTTTTTATTGTGTATCATATTTATTTTAGATGACCTAAAAATTTTGTTAAAATGAAAACTGATAGTGTTAGGGCTGTTGATTCTAAAAATCACCATATAAATACTAAAACATTAATTGAAATTACAATAGTTGGTAAAGATAAAAAGGGAATTGTTGCAGATATTACTAAATATATTTTTAAAAATGGTGGAAATATTGAAAAAATAAATCAGAATGTTATAAAGAATCTTTTTGGAATGCATCTAGAGGCTTCTTTTCAAAAAATCAATAAATCCAAAATGAAGGAAGAATTGGCAAACTTATCTCATCAATTAGAAATGGAGATAAAAGTCCATTTCCATGAAGAAAATAAAATTAAAAATATTGCAATATTTGTAACCAAAGAGGATCATTGTTTATTGAAAATTCTAAATTCTATTTCAAATGGTGAAATGGTTACTAATATTTCTATGATAATAGGTTCAGATGAAAAATTAAAATATATTGCAGATTTACATTCTATTCCTTTTTTTTATATTGACCATGTTAATCATGAGGAAGCCGAACGCAATATTCTTCAATTAGTAGATCAATTTGATATCGATCTTATTGTTTTAGCTAGGTATATGCGAGTATTAACGCCTAATTTTGTGTGGCGTTATCCTAATAGAATAATAAACATTCATCCTTCTCTTTTGCCTGCTTTTCCTGGTGCACTGGCATATGTTCAAGCCTATGAAAGGGGAGCAAAAATAATTGGTTGCACGGCTCATTTTGTAACCGAGGATTTAGATCAGGGTCCAATAATAATTCAAGAATCATTCAAAGTTTTACCTGATGATACCTTGGAAACAATAAAGAATAAAGGCAAAATAGCAGAATCAACAGCATTGTTGGAGGCAGTAAAGCTCTTTTTAAATGATAAATTAGAAGTGTACTGGGGAAAAGTAAATTATAAAACATAATTAAATGTGATTTTATATTACCTAATATCACGTTTCAATTGTAGTTGTTATAGTATGGTAGAGGAAATAAAAAATTTAAATCAACGTATATTTACTAATCTACTCAATTCATCCAAAATTGATACGGTCATAATTCCACTTGGTTCAATTGAGCAACATGGAGCACACTTGCCTTTTTCAACAGATACTATAATCGTGGAATATATATCTAAAATTGTTGCACAAAAAAAAAATGCTTTTTTACTTCCATCACTCTATTATGGTGTTTCTTTCGAACATGAGCCTTTTTTTAATGTCTCTATAAGCTATAACATTCTCATAAATTTTCTTTCAGATATTTGTATATCTTTATTTAAGCAAGGAATTAATCATATATATGTTATTAATGGACATCATGGAAACATAGGTTTACTGCAGTATGTTGGACAACATATTTCAACAAAATATTCTATAAAAGGAAAATTTTTTTATTATATTAATTATTGGCAAACTCTAGACAGAAATTTCGATCATGCTGGCGAAGTTGAAACATCCTTAATGTTAGTTATAGGTCCAGATCTAGTAAGAATGGACTTGATAGAAAAGGGATTGGAATTGGTAGATGACAAAAATAACCAACTCCATAAAATTGGAATAAATATGTCCATCAACAATCCGGGCGGATTTATTAAATTTACAAAAAATGGTATTTGGGGAAATCCCATTAACGCCTCATATGAAAATGGAAAAAAAATGTTGTCAACTATTATTGAAAAAATCATATTATTAATTTCAGAAGAATATTACAAATAAATCGTTCACCATGTTCCAGTTTATCATAAATTAAAAATAAATTTATAATAGAGCCTTGACTTGTAAACATTAGGTTAGATAAAAGTTGTCAGTAGATATGGCTGTAAAGGTTCTGGATGAGAGCCTTGGCAAGGATGTGTTAATTAAATTAAAAGGTGGCAAAGTTATTAGAGGAAATTTACAAGGCTTTGATCAACACATGAATTTATTATTAGAAGGTTCTGTTGAAATTCTAGAAGAAGGTAAATCTGATGACATAGGTAATATTGTTGTAAGAGGAGATAATGTAGTAATTATATCTCCTCCGCAGTTTAAATAATATTATAAAAAAAGGAGGAATAAGATTTGACAAAAGGAACAACATCTATGGGTAATTTTACCCGAAAAAAAACACATATTCGTTGTAGACGATGTGGATACAATTCATTTCATAAACGTGGTAAAACTTGTTCTAAATGTGGATATCCTGATTCTAAACTCAGAAAATATCGATGGATTAAGAGACGTGTAAAATGAAACAAATATTTTGATTGCGTAAAGACATTAGATTATATTACAAATTATAAAGATTTTGAATGCTAGGTTTTTTAATTATTTTAGGCTCTATCCTGTTAGGAATAATTAGTTCAGTCTTTATATATCGATTGTTAACAACTAAAATAGAAAATAAATCCAAATTATCTAACGATACTAAATTCGAATTAGATAAACCTGTATTTGAAAAAGATATTACACTAGAAGCATTGGATAAAATTAACTATTTTATTGAAGAGAAAAAAATAGATATGCATGAAAAGGATAAACTTTTGTTAAAATATAGTAAACTTTTAGAACATTATAATGTACAGATCTTAAAACTACAACCCATCGTCGAATTGCAAGAGATTTATGAGTATCATAAGAAAATATTTTCTTTGATATCTGATTCTATTGCTAAATTAGATAATAGATTGTCGAATTTTCCCAATTATATCCGAGAGGAGAAGGAGGAGGAAAATAGAAATATTGATAAAAAGGAAGTAAAAATCAAGAATGAATCAGAATTACATTCTATCCAATTATCTCAAAGTATAAATCATGGTAAATTGGATGGATTACATAAATATATTGATTCTCTAAATCCTTTTAGTGAATCCAAAAAAAAAGGAATGAATGTGCTACATGCTGCTGAAGAGGATGATTCTATGACTTTTTCTGCGATTGTTAATAACCATGCAAATGAAAATGACACAAAAAATTGTAATAATAAGAATAATCGTGAAAAAAAAAATATATCTATTATAAAGGAAGATAATTCGGGAGATTTTGATTTAGAAGAGATAAATAAAATTCAAAAAGATATTTTAAACATATTACAAAGATTGGAAAGTACATCTGTTTAAAGTATGATTTTATCTTTTTTTTAATTTGTAATTCCAGTGAAATTTAAATACCTTCAAACGTTCATCTCACAGTTAGTTGTTATGTTAACATCATCAAACAATTCTCAATGTATCTCTTTAAAAAAAAGTTTTGAGAAAATTACGCAAGATATATTTTATACACATATAGGTAGCAATCCGCTCCTTATAGGATTGGGAAGTGGTCGAGCTATTTCGGAAATTGTGAATAGTTTACCTGATTCAATTATTAAAAATTGTGAGTTTATTTGTACATCACTTCAAATAAAAATTGACGCTGAAAAAAAAGGATTAAAGGTTTTAGATGAAACAAAGATCCCGTTTGTGGATCTTGTCATTGATGGTGCAGATCAGATTGATAAAGATTTTTTTATGATAAAGGGTGGAGGTGGAGCTTTATTACGAGAAAAAATATTATACTATTCTTCAAAAAAGACAATTATTGTAGCCGACTTTACCAAGTTTGTTAATTGTTTTTCAAGATCTCTTCCCATCGAAGTACACTCCTTTTGGCCGAACTGCAGCAACTTCTTTTTTAACTAAGATTGGTGGCAAACCTGTTCTTCGAACTTTAGAAAAGGGTTATCCCTATTTGACTGAAAACGGAAACATTATTTTGGACACGATGTTTGATAATTATAATAACATTCTGGATTTAGAAAAAAAAATACAAAATATACCTGGAATTTTGGAAACAGGGTTTTTTATAAAGCCTGCTTCAATTTATTACAAGGCATTAAAAGATGGAAATTTTCAAAAGTTAGATAAAGTTAATAAAAATGATTTTTGTGCTAGTAATTCAATTTAACTTTATTTATCTTGTAGTAAATAAAGTGAAAGGATGAGATGCAAAATTCTTGTGATCTTTTAATTACAAATGCTAAAGTAGTGATACCTAAAATTGGAATTGTGAATACAAATATTCTTATTGAAAATGAAAAAATTAAAGATATAACAAATTCCATTGATAATATCTCATATTCAAAGAAAATTAATGTTCAGGAAAAATTTGTTTTGCCTGGATTGATTGACCCTCACATTCATTATGGTGTTTT
Organism: uncultured Nitrososphaeraceae archaeon; assembly: GCA_963824915.1. Taxonomy (GTDB): domain Archaea; phylum Thermoproteota; class Nitrososphaeria; order Nitrososphaerales; family Nitrososphaeraceae; genus Nitrosocosmicus. The sequence continues at coordinate 35,710 of CAWGRD010000014.1, read as the reverse complement.
TTCACCTGTAGATCGATCTTCAACAACCGAATCTCGCTCCGCAGCCATAGGTGGTATTACGACGATGATGCGAATGTTAAGATTGAATGAATCATATGAACAAAAGATAACTGAACATCTGAAGGCAAGTGAAAACAATCATTTTATTGATTATTCTATACATGCTTCAATTCTAAACCCAAATCAGATCGATAATATTCCTTATCTTTGTAATCTAGGAATAACCTCATTTAAACTGTATATGAATTTAGGATCTACTGATAATAAGATATTGATGGATATGAATCCTCATGAAAATAAAATGATGCCAGAATTTGTTAACGTGTCCGATGAACTTTGTAAAAATGTACTTCAAAAAGCGTCATATTTTCATAATTCTGTAGTATTAATTCATGCAGAAGATCACAATATGTGTTCCAATCTAATTAATAAATATAAATCTAAAAACTTTCTAAATAATAATCATACAGTGTCCAGATAAAAAGTATAATGCTTTGGACATCTGGTCCAAATCTAGACCATCAGAAAGCGAAGTAATTGCAATTAAAAAGATTGTAAATCTTGGTAGAAAATTTCGATCAAATTTATATTTTGTTCATATAGGCTCAAATGCCTCCTTAGATGCGATTTTAATGGAAAAACAGATTGGTGGTTGTAATATCTATGTCGAAACATGTCCACATTATTTGACCCATTCTACCGAATTCAATAGTATTAGAGGAAAAGTTGTTCCTCCATTGCGTTCAAAAAATGATATTGCAAGTTTATGGGTAGCTTTAAGAAATGGCGTAATAGATACCATCGGTACCGATCATGTTGCAAATGTTTTAAATTTGAAATATGGTGAAAAAAAAGATATCTGGTCGGCTCTTGCGGGATTTCCAGGAGTTGCAACCATGTTACCTGTTTTATTGCATTATGGTGTTAATTCCGGACGAATATCTATTGAAAGTGTGGCTGAATTAACTAGTTATAATACATCCAAGATTTTTGGAATGTATCCAAAAAAAGGTACTATTCAAAAAAATTCAGATGCTGATCTTGTTGTGATTGATTTAGATTTGGCAAGGAAGGTAAACCCGGATGTATTACAATCATCTTCAGATTATAGTATTTATGATAATTATATTTTACAGGGATGGCCTGTAATTACTATTTCTAGAGGCGCAGTAATTATGGAAAACGGGGTTGTATATGAAGATAAAATTGGGCATGGCAAGTTCATTAAAAGAAATAATGCCTAAATTGAAATAAACTTTGACTGATTAATAGGATAATTTAATTCATGGAAATGGGATGTCATTTCCATTTTGGGTATCTGCAAAATTTGAATTAAATGGTAATAAGATTGTTGGATTTTGATTGGGATTGGCTCTTCCATCACCAGTAGTCAATTTTTTGGAATCGGGAGTATTCTTGGCATTATCAGCAGTCAATTTTTTGGAATGGGATTGTTATTCTTGGCATTATCAGCAGTCAATTTTTTGGAATCGGGAGTATTCTTGGCATTATCAGCAGTCAATTTTTTTGGGAATCGGGAGTATTCTTGGCATTATCAGCAGTCAATTTTTTGGGAATCGGTATTAGTAATTGTAGATGTTGCATGTATAAGTTGATAACTACCGAATGTAAAGATTGAAATTACCATTATCATCAATACAAAGCTAAACGTAATTCCTCGATTCATGATGTATAATTGTTTTAATTGATTTATCTATAAATGGATTTTGATAAATATTTCTATAATATAGTTTGAAATTATCTTCTATTATAATATAAATACATTTTTGTTTAGTTTATGGATAAGATGGAACATATGTTACATTTATAATCTGCGAATTGGTATTGTTATGTATGTTTTCTTTCGTTAACTGATAGGGTGGAGTAAGAAGAGGAATAACATTATTATCGATCTTGGTATATGTTTGTGAATAAGATTCACTCAAACTAAAATTTAATACTAATATATATGATATAAAAAAAATATAAGAATATTACAAAATATTTATTCATAATATTGTATACTATAATTTAGTAATTCAAGTATTTATATCTTTTAGCATTTTAAATGAGGTAAAAAAATAATTGCAAAAGCATATTTAAGAAGTTATAAATTTAAGTGATCGTAATCAAAAGAATATTAATTTGATATCTGTTTCTCTGAATCCATCAATAACAACTGAAAATCATTTTTGTGTTTTTTTTGTTTATTTCTCTTATCCCTTCTTATTTTTTTTTAATATGTTTTATTTCAAAAGATCTTGTTTTTTCCTTCATCAAATAATGGAAGTTAATTGTGAATTTTTCTTTTTATTTGTTAGATGTATATTATGTCTGAAGAAACCGTTCTTGAAGTTAATGAACTCTTTAAGACCTATTCCACCTCAACCGGCGAAATTCTGATTTTAAAAAAAATCAATTTCAAAATAAAATTGGGTGAATTTGTCTGTATTGTTGGTCCATCCGGTAGTGGAAAATCAACCTTATTGAATATACTGGGAACTTTGGATAGACCTACCTCAGGAAAGATTTTCATAAATGGTGTGGATGTATTTTCTTTGAATGATCGGGATATTGCTTTTTTAAGAAATAAAAAGATTGGATTCGTTTTTCAATCTTATAATTTGATAAATCGGGCATCTGTATTAAAAAATATCGAAATACCTTGTATTATTTCAGGAATAAATAAAAAAGAACGACTAAATCGTGCTTTTAAAATTATGGCAATATTGGGAATAAAAGATAAAGCTAATTACAAACCATATGATTTAAGTGGTGGTCAACAACAAAGAGTAGCAATTGCAAGAGCATTAATGACGAATCCTTCTATCATACTGGCTGATGAACCAACAGGAAATTTAGATACAAAAAGCGGGAATGAAGTTTTTAATTTGCTTGAAATGCTATCTTCTCAGTATCACACAACTACTATAATGGTTACTCATAACCGAGATTTAGCTTTGAGGACAAATAGAATAATTTATTTAAAAGATGGAGAAATAGAAAAAGAAGAAAGTCGCTAAAATGATATTATAAACATTAAAATTCTTGATTAAAATTGCTTTTAAGTTATATTTATAAAGAAATGTATTGAAGATGTTTGATTTAGAGAATTACAAGATCTATTTTATTTGAATTTATAAACTCCATCTTAAATTAAATATTTATTATATCGATGTTCATTATGACTATAAATGAAAAAAGATTTTATAGTTGCTAAAGTTGAAGCATCAACAGACGGTTCACCCTATATATATGTGACATTTAAAGATCAAAATGAATACTATAAATCTGGGGATAAACAGACAAACCCATTTGGTCCTAATGTAATGGCTTTTACTTCGCCAGAAGATTTAATGAAAAACTTGCCTAAAGCCATGTCGAATATTACAAATATGTTTGGTGGAGGAGGTGCTATAAGTGATTCTCCTACATTTAAAGTTACTATGAAGGAATATGACGAATTAAAAATAAAGGTAGGTGACAAAGTTACAATAGATGTACAAAAGTTTGAACATAATGATGTATAAATCATTTTTGTAGCTATTCATAAATAAAATTATGGTTATCTTCCGTATTTTCTGTTTTTATACTTGACTCTATCTTTTCATGTTGTTTTTTATCTTCTTTGGTTGTCATTATCGCTCCACACTCAAAACAAAAATAACTATTTGTTATCGTACTCGGCAAGTCTGAATTGGATTCTATTTGTTTATCCTCGCTTGATTTCGCACTATTATTATGATTGTCAAAGTTTGCTGAATTATTTTTACTATTATTCATTTATAAATAGTCTAGAGTTAACAGCTTTTATATTTTATATATATTGCAATGATATTTTTAGATAGTACAAAATGAGTATAATCAAATGCTAATTCTAGGGGTCAATAAAAAATTGAATTTGTAGTATTATAATATGGCTTTACTGATTAACCTTCTATATTGTTTCTGACCGTAAACTATTACAGATGATGCGCAAATAGATAAAATATACTTTGGTGCATGATTCGAAAAACAGTTAAAACTGTCAGAAATTTGGCAAAATGTATTAAATTATGCTATTTATTTCACAAATATCATGTTAAAGCGTTAACCAAAAGCGATTTACAGAACCATGCGACAATGCAGATAAATTATACTTTATAAAAAAAGGGATGTGGATTAATGAACTTAATATTTATTATTGACATATTATTGAAATTAAATACAGTGGTTAATTAATTCCTATATCCAAAATTATTTGCTAATATTATTTAATGTTCTATTTATAATCCTATTTTTTTTTTAAATTTGTTGTTGATGTATATGATTTATGTATTACATAAAAAGAATGACAAGATATTATAAATGCTGCAAGGGTCATTTTAGTAGCGAAATCTAAATTCCAAGGTGTTTGCGGATTTGGATATTTTATTGCCAGTTCATCTAGATTTGTTGTTTTATGTAAAATATTGATTGTTATAAGCGATCCCCATACTGTAAAATTGTATACAAATTCATAAGCTGATACCACTATTAAGATTATAGCTATTGTTCCAAATATGTCTTTAACTATTTTTGGGGTGTTTTCTACCCTTTTTGAACCAATTTTGGTAACACAAAACCATGATAATACTGAAAAAATTGCTAAATATGTTACTAATTTGCCACCTCCATTAAAAAACAAATCATTTTTGACAATCACTTCACCCACACTTATTGTTCCTTTATTTTTGTAATCTATCCAACTTGTGTACATTCCAAACGATGTTATATATAACATCATAAATGCTGAAAAATAAAAAATAATTATATAGATGTGATAAGAATCCAAACTGGTGAAAAGTTTTAAAATGGGTTTGTTCATAATTGATTTTTTAAAATCAAAAGAGATATAAAATTAACTTTTTTTTAGTTATCCTCATTATTATTTAAAGTGGATTCTTTTATACGCTTTAAAAGATTTATGGCATCATATTCTTTCAAACTTTTCTTGTTTGTTACCAAATATTCTTCAAAATCTGCAAGTTGTTTCTTTTGTAATGGAAACATATTTTTCGATTCACCGATTATATCTTTATACGTTCTATAGGGAAAGTAGGTTTTTTTTGCTATCTGTAATATGTTTCTCTTTGTATTTTTATCAATTATTTTATTTTTTTGAGCTAAAAATAAATTATATCGTATATCAATTAATGCGTCTGATTTATACCCTGAATATCCTGTAAAGGTAACTGCAACTTCATCATCTGAATCAATCACACCTTTTAAAAAGAGATCAAAAATTTTTCCAATCCCTATCATACCAAACTTTTTTAATTCAACTGCCCGAAGTGCTCCTAAACTTGATGAACCAAAAACCATTACATTTTTTTTTCTTAATAGATTGTACACCTCGATAGGTGTTGGAGGATAGTCTTGTAAAAAATATCCGTCAATTACCCCAACTAATTTTACATTGCTGGGAATCAAATGTAATAGATCCCCTTTTTTAGCTGGAGGCTTATAATCTGCATCAAGTATTTCTTTTGCTTTTTCTGTGGAAAGTGTCGGGCCCAGAAAAATCACTGGTTTAACCATTTTTTAAAACTCTCTTTTGCTCTATTACCAACTATTGATTTATTTACCTTGAATGTTTCTAGCCCAGGAACTATCGCCCTCACTACTGGAATATTTAGTCTTTGGATTAGTTAGATTAACTATTATTGCTTTATTCAATCCTTTTTCTTTTAACTTTGCTAAAATGAATTTTATATCATCTAAAATGTCTTCATTATAAAATGATTTTATATTTGAGAAGTTTATTTTTGTTGAAGATTTTAAAAATTGCCAAGATCGTTTGTCATCGCTATCATCCATATCATATTTCATTTTCCTTAAGTCGTCTCTTGAACCTTGAATATTAGCTGCTCTTGATTGGGATACCTCTGTAATAGATCTAATTAATGCAATTCTAGCGTCAGGATGCGTCCCATGACCTTCAACTAAATAACCATAATCATGATTAACCCATTCAACACTACTTGCTATAAATGTGGGGATGCCAAGATCAGAGGTAATATCTTTAACGATTAAGGGTATTTGACAATTTTCAAATCTTTTTAATAGTTTTTTAGTTGACTTGCTATCAATATCATTTAAATCAACATCAGGATATATCCTATTATCGTCAATAAATTTTTTTGATTCTATATGATTTACGTTTATACCATTCTGAAATAACGAATTCTCTATGGTTTTTAATATATGAAATTGAAATGCACTTGAAACGAATTCTGATATGCTTATCGAATCTCTTTCTACGATCTCGCATAATGCATGACAAATTGCTTCCTCCATAACATTTCCAGATGCCAATCCATTAGTATGATAAAAAGAATAAGGATTTAATGAAGGTGCTTTTGGCAAGAATTTAAAAATTACTAATGGTGCGGGAACTAAAATATTTTTTTCATTCAAAAGATCAAATCCAATGCAATAATCCATTATCATTGTATCATCTAAAGAAAAAGATATAGGCTCTATTACTTCATCATATTTTAAAATATTATAATTATTGGACAATTCTTTATAGCTTCCTTGTATTAATTCATTTGGATAATTTCTTTGTAATGATGAAAACCTTTCAATACTTTCCATGATTGCACTGGCCTTGGCATGATTTTTAGTAGGACCCTTTCCTCCATAGACCCAAATGTAATCTTCGGTTCCAGGCAGTACTGCTGAATAGTTAGGTATTTTTAACCTATCCATGTCGGTTATGTTTGCTATCCTGCTAATTCCTATTTGATTTATAATTGGATGTACTTTTTCAAGGGTTGTTTCAACAGGTTGAATTCTTGTAGTTCCTTCCGATGTCCATTTTTTTCGGGATTTCAAAGTTGATAATATATTATTTTCCAATTAACGTTATTAATAAAATAGTAATCAAATATTATATTAATTGTTATTGTTTATTTGTTAAACTGACTCTAGTTTTTGGTGTTTTTTTGTTAACTTTTAATTTATATATTAAAAAATAACAATAATATATATTCTAATATTTTTGGGATTAAGTATTTATATTATAAATTCTTTTGAGGAATTACTTGAATTCTAAAAATATAGAAGCTGAAGTTATTAGTGAAATTTTGCTAAAAGCAGCTAGCGAACCTGAATTCAGGAAACGATTAATAAAAAACCCTGAAAGAATTCTAGAATGTTATAGTATATCGATGGAAGCAAAACATGTAATTCAGAAAAGTATCAGGGACCTGATACAATAATTAATAGATTTTTATTTATTGACTAATGGATGACCTGTCTAGTACTATATATCTGTGGAATAAATTAAAGATAAATATTGATTAATATATTAATTTAAGTTGATATAATTCTATTTCCGTTTTATCAATTTTTTTACATTGTTCTACTTGAGATTATAATTGAATAATCCGCCAGCTTTGACTATTTCTGAAATTATTTTACTAAATGGTTTTATTTTATGAATTTTATTATTTTTTGTTGTATTTTTTATTGTATTATTTTCAAGATCTATTTCTAATTTATCCTTGTCGTCAATTTGCTCAAGTACATTTTCATCAATTTCAATTGGTAGTAAATAACCACCATCAATAGCATTTCGATAGAATATTCTAGCAAAAGATGGGGATAAAATCGCTCGAATTCCCGATTTAGAAAGAGCTATCGGAGCATGTTCTCTGCTTGAACCGCATCCAAAATTATGCCCTACTAGCATAAAATCTCCAGATGAAATTTTTTTTGTAAAATCCGGGTCTATTCCTTCCATAGCATGAGATGCAAGTTCATCGTGATCATGTATTTTTAAATATGGACCAGGAATAATGACGTCTGTATCTATATTTGCTTTATTATATTTGTGAACTATTCCATATAGTATCATTAAATGTCCCTCGGATCTGTTATTTTGCCGGTCAACGCAGAAGCTGCAACTACAATGGGTGATGCAAGATATGTTTTGGACTCTACATGTCCCATTCTTCCTGGAAAGTTTCTATTTGTTGTACTTATGCAAATTTCATCTTTTCCTAAAACTCCCATATGTGCCCCACAACATGCACCACAGGTAGGAGGACCAACAACTACGCCTGCTTCCATAAAGATAGTTATGAGTCCTTCTTTGATTGCTTTTAGATATATTGATTGAGCTGCAGGAAGCACCTCTGTTCTAATTTTGACTTTTTTTCCCTTCAATATTTTAGCAGCAGTTCTAGAGATCAGATAATTTAGCTCCTGTACATGAACCTATATAGGCTTTATCTATCTCTGTACTCTGAATTTCTCTTACTGCTACAACATTTTCGGGAGTATAAGGTTTTGCTACAGATGGTTCCATATTGTCACATTCATATTCAAAGACCTCTTTAAACTCCGCGTCTATATCAGATTTGATCAATTTAAAATTTAATTCAGTTCTTTGCTTTAAATATTCTAAAGTTACATTGTCCGGCTCGATTATGCCATTTTTGGCTCCTGCTTCTGTAGTCATATTGGTCAAGGTCAAACGTTCCTCCATTTCCATTTCGTCTATAACATTTCCTACAAACTGCATTGCTTTGTAATTTGCTCCGTCTGTTCCAATATCCGATATGATATTTAAAATAATATCTTTTGCCATTAAATAATCCGGCTTTTTCCCAATTATTTTAAACAATAACGTTTCAGGAACTTTAAACCATATTTTTCCATTAATTAAAACGTAGGCAATATCTGTATGTCCTAATCCAGTCGCAAAAGCGCCAATTGCACCAGTTGTATTTGTATGAGAATCTCCACCTACATATACTTCGCCGGGCAAAATCAATCCCTCTTCATGGGATAATGTGTGACAAATCCCATATTGTCCCAAGCCATATTTAAAATGTTTTTTTATGCCATTTTTCTGAGCCCATTTTGTTAATTGTATTACATTATCTGCAGATATTTTATCAGAAGCAGGAACAAAATGATCTTCTGAAATCCATACTTTATCAGGATTCCATATTTTTTTTATGGGTTTACCTTTTTTTTCTAATTCTTTGAAAACTTTCATCACTCCAGGACCAGAAACATCATGAATCATTACTTTGTCAACATCGGCAAAAATAATGTCACCTGGTGATACTTTATTACAAGTTGATGCCTGGGATAATATTTTTTCTGTGATTGTCATTCCCATATTGATATTATTATTTTGTTGACCTAAAGATTAATACCTTTTGGATTCTATATGATGAATAATATTTTTCAATAATAGCCACTATTCGATAAATTTTTTAAAGCAATTGAATATCTTTACATCATTGCAGATAATTCCTTTGAGACTGGAAAGAGAATCAAAAAGTTTTAATCTATATGATAGGCTTCTTAAAAATAAAAATAATGTAAAGTTCCAAAATGGGGATTTGTTAATAATATCAAGTAAATATCTTTCAATTAGCGAAGGAAGAATAAAAAAACTTGATGAAGTAAATCCCAGCAGTGACTCTATTAAACTTTCAAAATTATATCATATCAATCCAAAATTAATGGAGTTGATTATAAGGGAGTCTGATAGAATTTTTGGTGGCTTATATGGTTTTGTTCTTACTGAGATTCACGGAATTTTATCTCCTAATGCTGGAATAGATAAATCGAATATTCCATCAGGAAAAGTTGTTTTATATCCCAAGAACCCCTATCATTCAATCGAAATTATAAGAAAGAAATTTTTTATTGATTTAAAAATACGAGTAGGCATTATTTTATCTGATAGTCGAATTCTTCCAATGCGTATTGGTACAGTAGGGATAGCTCTTGCATGTACCGGTTTTGAGCCTATTATTGATTTAAAAGGTACAAAAGATTTATTCGGTAATGTTTTAAAATTCACTTCGCAAAATATAGCCGATTGCTTTGCTTCTTTGGGTATATTAATTATGGGTGAATCGAACAAATCCACTCCTGTAATATTAATTAGGAATACAGATATTAAATTAAGTGATAAAAAATTATCTTATAATTCATTGGGTATAGAAAGTAAATTTGATATCTATATAAGAGGATTATCTTTACAATGTCAAAAATAATAAAAGAAAACAATTATTTAATAATAAATAATCACTAATAGTATAACAAAATTGATTGGAGATATTTGACTATGACTGAGTTTTCTACATTATATCCGAGAAGAATTAATCTTTTGCAAGGAATTCAAAATTTGATAAAAAGAGAAGAAGTAGAACTAGATCAACTATTTTTAATGGTTCAAATAAAAAAAGATGAAATAGTCAATACTCTTGCCTCGGAAGGGTTTAAAATGGTGAAGTTCGAAAATAAAAAGCCTTTCCAAATTGGCAGTGGTTTCTCAAAAAAATTAACTAAACCATGGGAAATGCATGTAAGGCTATTGGATTTTAAACAAGGCTTAATCGGAATTCACGCAGAAGTCGAAATTTCTAGAAATTATTTTCAACATATAAAATCTGTTAGAGTTCCAGTAGTTTATGAAATTGAATCAATTTTAAAAAAACATCGTATAGAATATCAATTATGGCACTCATATATTAAAGATTATATAACAAACATTATAGACGATCACCATATAAAATTAAAATCCCCTAAAGTTCCAGCTATGCCTTGGATTGGAATGGTAGGATTTATTAGTGCTATTGCTATCCTGTATGGTTTAAAGTTTTTTATGGTGCTTAAATGAATAAAACTATATAAATTAAATTAACAAAATTTTTATTATAAAATCTATAAGTTAATAACAAAACTAATGGGAATTCCAGAGAAAATCAAGGCCATTCAGGACGAAATACATAAAACACAAATTAATAAAGCTACTGAATTTCACATTGGCCTTTTAAAAGCAAAAATTGCAAAATTAAAAAGAGAGCTGGATGAGAATGCTCATGGAAAAACTGTTTCAACTGGTGGTGGAAGTGCGGGTTTTGATGTTCGAAAAGCTGGTGATGCTACTGTGGTCCTTATTGGTTTTCCTAGTGTAGGCAAATCCACCTTACTAAATTCTCTAACCAATGCAAAATCCAAGACCGGCGCATATTCTTTTACTACATTAACGGCAGTTCCAGGCATGTTAGACTATAATGGTTCACAAATTCAAATTTTAAATCTCCCGGGAATTATAGAAGGTGCTTCTTCAGGCAAAGGCCTTGGGAAAAGAGTATTATCTGTTGCTAGAAATGCAAATCTGGTTTTAATGGTACTAGATGTTTTTCAAATTCATCATCTAGAAGTATTAAAAAAAGAACTTTTCGAAATTGGTGTTAAAGTAAATGAAAAACCTCCTGATGTGGTAGTTGAAAAAACTTCTACTGGAGGGATTTCAATCAATATTCAAGCTCCTGTAGAAGTAGATGAAAATTTTATTAAAAATGTGATGAGAATAAATGGATATCATAACGGTCGCATTACCATAAGGGAAAAAGGACTTACTATCGATCAATTAATTGATGTCATATCCGGAAATCGTATCTATATACCATCATTGGTAGTAGTAAACAAAATAGATTTAGTGGACCCTCAATATCTAAAAGAGGTTACTTCGAAATTAAATGTTCCTTTTGTCTCTGTTTCAGCTGATACAGATAAAAATATTGAATCACTTAAAAAAGAGATCTATAATAAACTTGATTTCATTCGAATTTACATGAAGCCAAAAGGTAAAGAAGCTGATTTTATTGAACCGTTAATTATGCCAAGAGGTAGCACAGTACATAATATTTGTGGAAAAATACATAGAAATATGGTGAGAGATTTTAAATTTGCACAGATATGGGGAAAAAGTGTTAAATTCGAAGGCCAAAAAGTTGGATTAGATCATAAGGTTGTTGATGAAGATGTACTTACTATTGTAAGAAGGATAAATGCACTTTAAAGCATAATACCTTTTATTTGTTTATTTGTTTTAGTGGCAGCTCAGTCAAATGCCTTTTCATCATAATTTTTACGTTATAACTCTGATTCCTCATCGCTGCATCTGTTATTAAATACTTGATTCTATTAATGTGGACAGAAGTATTAAATATTGTTATTTTTTTTAGATCAATTTGACTATTTATTATTCCAATTTAAAATATTGTCCCCTCTCCAAAATGTAATTCTTCTGAATGCTTTATTATTAAATAAATATTTGATTTTCAAAATTTTATAATACTGTATTAAAATTGTTATCGATATGAATATTTTTTATTTTTCTAGACCATCTATTCTTTTCAGGTATTCATTTAATGCTTTATTAGCTAGCCTGTCTGCTTTATTATTCTTTTCACGAGAAATATGTTTATACTGTATTTTGTCAAAGTTTTTTTCTAAATTTGAAATTTCCCTAGAAATTATCTTTAGTTGTTGATTTCTTAGCCTATATTTAGAATTTCTTTGATTAACCAGTAATTCACTATCGGATAATATGGTTATTTCCTTATCCAATTGATTACAAATCTCTAATGCTCGTTTCAATGCTTCATATTCTGCTTGGTTGTTTGTTCTTATCCCTAAAAACTCTGCATGCTCCATGAGTATTGTTCCATTATTTTTTACCATAATTCCTATTGCAGATAAACCCGGATTACCTCTACTTGCACCATCTATGTTTACTTCTAGCAATAACAAAATAAATGATAAATTTACATATTATTTTTCTTTTGCCTATCACCTTTTTTTAATAAAGAATATTATATAATTACAATATTATTGCATTTGTGCCAAAGAGAAAAATAAAAGAAGCAATTCCCCGAAAGAAAATGGGTAAAAAAGAATTAATTTTACTTCCGGCGGTTATAGTTGTTGCGGTCTTGATTGGTTTTGTTATTACACATTTTTTTCCTCCCCCTGATGTATTAAGCGTATGTTTAAAAGCACATAATTTAGATCCATATAATGTTTATCCTAGAGTTATGCTGTTTGTGGACAACAAACAATATCTATTTCCTGATACCCTGGGAAAACAAATAATAAAAGGTAAAGAATGCATGCATCCTATTCATGCTGATTATGTAGGCGATCTATTGCATGTTCAATATATCCGACCTGTAAAATTATCTATGCCTGACCTGATGAAAACTTATGCAACAGAAAATCATACTATCAATATAATTGATAATTCAACCGGCAAGTACTTGAATAAAACAGTAAATTTATCTAAATATCAATGTTGATTATTCGTATTATTCAGTTAAAGGAAATTTTACAAAAGTAAGTAATTTGGAGAATCTTCCCCCATTTTCAAATTCATTTTTAGGGAGAATTGATCTGATTTCAAAATGATTGAAAAATAAATTTAAATACACAAAAACATTTTTTGATTTTAATTGAGTAGTAAAAAAGCAGCTATAATAAAAGGAGACGGTACTGGTCCTGAATTAGTAAATTCGATGATAAATGTATTAGAATCCTGTAATTCGAATATTGAATTAATAAAATGCGATGCCGGTTCCGAATGGTGGGAGAAAAACGGTGGTAATACATATATTTCAAATGAGGTATGGAGCTTGCTCGAAACATCTGATGCTTGTTTCAAAGGACCTACGACTACCGTACCAAATCCAAATGCACCTAGAAGTGTTGCTGTCACCATAAGACAAAAATTCGAGTTATATGCTAATATCAGACCCATAAAAACATATAAAACTTCCAATTTGCAATTGGATTTTGTTTGTGTTAGAGAAGCCACGGAGGGTCTGTATAGTGGTATTGAATTTAAGACAAGTGATGATTCTGCAATAGCTGTAAGAAAAACAACTGGGAAAGGATGTAGACGTATTGTAAAAAAAGCATTTGAATTAACTCAACAAAAAGGATTTACAAAAGTATTTGCAGTTACAAAAAGAAATATTCTTAAAGAAACCGATGGTATTTTTTGGAATGCTGTTGTAGAGGCACAAAAAACGTTTCCAGAAATCAAAGTCGAAGAATATTATATTGATAATATGACCCAGCAACTTGTTAAAAATCCTGAGAGATTTAACAAAAGCATACTTCTTAGTACAAATTTGTTTATGGATATAATATCTGAATGCGCATCCGGTCATGTGGGTTCTATAGGGAACGTATATTCTGGCAATTATGGCGAATCATATGCAATGTTTGAACCTGCACATGGTAGTGCACCAAAATATGCTGGTCAAAATAAGGTCAATCCTGTTGCTACGATTTTATCTGGCGCATGGATGGCCGAATATCTGGGAGAAAAACATATTTCAGATGCGATTTTCAAAGGAACAGAACAAGTAATAAATGAAAATAAATATGTTACGTATGATTTAGGAGGAACCGCTTCGTTATCTAAAATGACTGATGCTATTGCTCAAAAATCTGTGACATTTCTAAAGAAATAGTTTTCTTTTAATCATATTTTTGTTATCTCGCATATTTCGAGGTTTTCATAAAAAAATTTCTTTTTTGCTAATGTTCTTTTTTTTAAAAGATTCCTTTTAACAAACTGATCTATTTTATTACTATCGGATAAAGAAGATTCTACAAATATTATTTTACCATCGTCTTTTAAGTTGGATTTAAATAGCTGTAAAATTCTTAAAGTTGTTTCTACTCCTGTTTTTCCACCATAAATGGTATCATCTTTTATATTTTCACTAATTGATGGCAGGTATGGTGGATTACTTATTATGATGTCAAAAGTATATTTAATAGGCTCACCTATATCACAACATATTAAGAATTTGTTACTAAATGCCTTAAGAAAATATTTGCTGTATAATACTGAGGTAAAGTCTATGTCTGTCCCAAAAACAAATTTATAATTTTTACACAGGATGCGAGTTAAATATCCAGATCCAATTCCTATTTCTAAAGCATAATTGCCCTTGTAATTAATAATAATATCTTCAATAAAAAATGTATCATCTGATGGATTATACAATAATATACATTGAGTATTATTATTTGAAATAAAAATATTTGGTAATTATTTAGTTATTATTATTTTCCCTTTCATTGCGGGATGAAACGAGCAATAATATGTATATTCTCCTGGTTTATCGCCGGCTATTGCAGTAACAAAATCCTGTTCAGTTGTTAAATATGCCGTATTTATTCCTAGTTCATTGGAAATAAAATCATGTTTAACAAAATCTTTATTCAAAATTATTAATTTAGTTGGTTTGTTTTCTTTTACAATTAATGTAGGATTAGTTTCATTAAACGCGTTATTTTGCGCTACCAATAAAATAGAATCATGGGTTTTTTCAATTTTATTTTGATTTGGTGGATTTAGTAAATTGCCTATTCCCCATAAAGCTCCCACTGCTATAAACGAGATACATATAATGGCTATAATGTTATTAAGCAATATGAAAAAGTCACCTATTTGAAATAAAAATCTTCAACATTACTTAATAGTAATTCTATTTATTCCCACAGTTTATGGATTTATTTTTCATTATTACTTTCAAAAAATTAATAGATCTGCTTTCTTTTATTTTATTTTTTATTATATCATCATGATAGGCGGTTTCGTAAATGTTGATTATCGTAGCAATATCTTCAATTGTATCCAAATCAATCATCAAGTTTTCAATATTAAATATTTTAATAACCCTTCTCTTTTCAGTTGCAGCTTTTATGTGATTGTAGAAACTATTATTATCATAAAATGTTTCAATTATTAAATTTGGTTTTCTTAATAGTATATTTGTTCCATCGTATCTGTGTGATGGAACTATACAAATACCCTTCTTAAATTTCCTTGAAAATTTTATCATGTCTTTTAAATCCTTTGTGGATAACAAAGGCAAATCTATCGGAATGATTATTGATTCACTAAATTCGTTATTTTCGATAAATTTGTTTGTCAAGGCTATAGCATTATTTACGCCATTACTATTGTGCTCATTAATAATTACAACGTCATTAAATTTATCTGCTAATTTGATAACTTCGCCTGAAACTATAATTATTTGAGTATTTTTTAATTTGTGAGTTTTTTCTAATGTATCCAACAGGAGCAATTCTGTTAACTCTTTTCTCTCTTTAACATCTAAAAATGGACTTAACCTTGTTTTGCTTTTATCAAATTTTTTTATTGGAATAACTATTGCTGTTTTCGATAATTTCAACAAAAGTCACGAGTTTAAAAGTTGTGAAAATTTGAAATTATAAATTTTGCAAAATTTTCTTCTTTTGATGGAGTGTCCATTAATATGTCCGTAAAATGAAAATCGACATCAGGATAATTTATGCCTATTTTTTCTTTAATTTCTTTTTTATCCTTTTTTGAAAAAATCATATTATTGGTGAATTCCGAATAAAAATTAATCAATCCCTCTATAGTTGGCTCTATTTTTTTTGCTTTCATATATATTTCACTAGGTCCACTTATAGATTTATTGGATATAAATGGAGAAATTATTAATACTTTCTTTTTCAGAGACTTTAGCAATTTATTAAATGATTTTATGCTGATAATCGATCCAATACTTGTGATGGGATTGCCCGGTGCAAAAATTATCAGTCTTTGAATTTTGCAAAATTTCATAGATGGATTGCGTCATTTGAGCTTTTTCGACATCATGATATATGATATCCGATATTGGAATTGACCCTTTGTATTTTATCCAATATTCTTGTAAATGTATCTCTTTTTTAGATTTAGTAATCATATGAGTTTCATAATGATTATCTGATGCAGGAATTATTTTAATAGGTATATTGTATTTTTTTGCAATGAAATCTGTTATTTCGGATAACTTTCTTCCATCTTTAAGCATTTTTGTTCTTAAAACATGTGTTGTTAAATCTTTGTCTCCTAAGCCAAACCATGACTCTTCACCCATTTTTTTCATATATTCTAGAAAATTAAAGGTGTCATCCTTAATGCCCCAACCTTTTTTTCTATCTAGATTATTACTAAGTCCATAGATAATTGTGTCGATATCAGGACATATGTATAAACCATAAAACCAAAAATTATCTGCAACATTCGAAATAACTGTAATATCTTTGTACTCTGTAAAAACTCCTCTAACCAATTTGATTGAACCGGTTCCGCCAGCCAAAATTGTTATCATGTCTAAAAATATTTCTTACTTTTTTTATTCTTTTATCCTTTTGTTTTTTTATGTTATGATTTGAAATATCCCAATCGAATTTTTAATCCTAGATTTTATTCTAATATTAAGTGAACTATAGTAATTCTTTATATGATGATTAATTCTTTTAACAATTGAAAAAAAATTGAACCATAATGATAAACGATAATAGATATATATATATTTTAATAAAAAATATGTAATTATTACTGGAATGGCCTTATAAATTAATGCAAATTCTATAGTATATCAATTATTTCAATAAGATTATAAACAAGGCATGTCGAAATGAATCATTGAAATTAATCGCCTCAGAATATATGGCAATTTTATTAACTGTAGTTATCTTTGGAGGTATTTTTAATCCTGCATTTGCTATACAAATGGAAGCCTCAGTTTCACCATCACTCAATGAAGCAACTGCTACTTTTGGAGGAGACAATATTCTTACATTTACATATCCTGCAAATAGCCCTATTTCTAAATTATTAGACGGTAAAAAAGATAATGTATCTTTTACAATAAATTCATCAGATCCTAAAAATGGATTAAGTCAAATTTTATCGTCATTAAATAATATATTGTTAAAAGAAAAACAAAGTCAAGTGCATTTTGTGAATGCAACTCTTGTATATAAGGCAACCATAAACGGAGGCCCCACTCTAGCAACAATCGCCTACCAAGTGCAATTAAAACCAGTGATTTCAGGTCTAGTAACATCGAGCAATGGAACCGATACATCGATTGTAGATTTGGATTGGAGAAGTTTTACAGTATCTGCGCCATTAAATGTTAATACTACACAGTATGGCACAATAGATGTTAATCATCCTATAGGTGGCCTTGAAAAACTAGTTCCAACCCTCGCTCCTAAACTTGCAACTACTTCATTTGCGGAAACTTTAAACCAACCATTGCTTGATTTTAAGGAGTTTGGTGCATCAATGGATAATTGGCACTTTTTGTTCGATGCTACCGGATCTCAAGCAGGAGCTTCTGGATTTGGATTTAGCGTTGGAAAAGGGGGTTCAAAAATAATATCGATTTACTCATTAGGTGAAAGTAGTTTTAGAGAAGGTACACACTCTGCAAAAGAGAGCAGTAAATCTGCTACTATTGACAATGTAAACGTTGATTTGCATAGTTTTACAGCACCGCCAAGTGGACAAATACAAATAGGAGGTTTTTCGAAAATTCAAAAGATGGGAAATAGTGAATTTGCGTTTGTAAGCACTGTAGCACCGCAAGGTATAGAAACATCATCTGGTGGTTTCCCTATTTTTGTATTGTTGGTCTTTGGAGGCATGATGGCAGGAGTAGCGGTATTGGTACTTGTAAAAGCAAGAAAATAGATAGATAATGCATTTTTTCTATATTTTGTTTTATTTGGCGTACAATAAATTTAAATTAAATATGGAAAAAACACTTTACAAATCTCTATTCATTTGTTACTAAACCTATAGATAATCATTTTCCGCACCTGTTAAAATTCCAAAATAATGTAATATCTTCAAATGATTTGTAAACCATCATTGTACTTTAGAATATACTTCTCAAATGTTGAAAAAATATGATGTTTTATCAATTTCTAGAAATTATACTTGTGATGAATTTAAACTACCACTGTATCTATGTAGAAACTGGATAACAACTATATATCTCTTCACAATTGTAAATAGAAAGTATTCTCAGCAAAGACATATGTGATTCTTTTGATGTGCTTTTTCAAATTATCTTTAGATCTGTTGCAGCAATTCGTAAATCCTGAGAATTCTAAGCCAAAAACCCTAATCTGAGTTATCTTAATAAATAAATAAATACATCTAAACAGTGTTTTTCAGACCGAATATATCGAAATTTTCAGTTCTATCCTTGACATACTGAATGGTCCTCTCGATAATGCTTTTCGCATCAGGGGAATGAGTATGGTGTTTTAACTTCAGAAACTGGCAGGCTTGAGGATACCAAGTGCCACCATCTGTTGAAACAGGATGCTTTCCATAATCTCGAACAATACCTGTACAGAAAGCGCTCGGCAACAAACATGTTTCTCTCTTGAGATATGCTTTGTGCGAGTATTTGCCTGTTTTTTGGCTCAATGGCTACCCATTACAGCCAGATATGCTGTGAACCAACTTTTGATTATTGTTTCATCAACTATGAATTCATCAATTTTATTTCTTTGTAATTATATCCTTTTATGTTGATATTTCTGTATCCATATCCATAAAAGATTATCTTAACCATTAAAAAACAATCTTTGCCAGATTTTTTACTATAAACCAAGAAATAGTACAAATACAACTATACCAATATCCTTTGAATATGTTCTTTGTTGTTTATGCTGGCAAGGCAAATAGAATGGTATATTCTATCTTATGGTTCCTTAGGCTTAAGCCATTAAAGATATTACATTATTTTGGAATTTTAACAGGTGCGGAAAATGATTATCTATAGGTTTAGTAACAAAGAGTTCTTTATAATCATCTATATATGTATATTTGAAAACTTTATAGAATTTATTTTATAAAATATAATTATTTTCGTCCTTTAAATAATGTGTTCCAATATCTTGAACATTATCTATAGTTATTTTATCAATTTGGGTAATTAGGTTATTGTTAAATCTTGATTGTCCTATTCCTATGACTTCTTTTTTTTGGTTGAAAATTATTAATATCTGATTTTCTTTAATTTCATGAAAAAAATCCAAGATAGAGTTTCCCATGATATCTCGTCCATACAATGCGAGATTTGCTCCTTTGTTTTCCAATATTACATATGGATAATTTAATCTTGGATTGTAGTTTACAACTAGCTCTGCAAAATTTAAATTTGGCAAAAATTTTTTATTTCTTACTTGGCCAATTATAATTCCTGAATGCATAGGTTGTAATTTAATTGTCAATTCTTTTTGTTCCCTATTTGAACAAATATATACTTCAAAATCTCTATTGATTTCTTCCTGTTTGTATTTTACTTGGGTGTTTTCCATTCTTTTTATACTACTATTATCTTTTAAAAAATCTCGGCTTGGTCCACTATGATCAGATACTGATATAGATTCATGTTTTAATGGTTTTATAAGTATCTCTAAATTTTCATAAATATCAAATATTCCCCACTTATTAAATGCTCTTTTTAAGATTGTCTCTTCTTTTGTAGATATAATTTTAAACATGTCAAATTATTTTTTTCTTAGTTTTGCAATAAAAAATCCATTAGTATTATGAATATGAGGATAAAATCGTTTGGTGTTACGTAATTCTCTTTTAAATTGATGGTTATTAAATTCTGTCAGACCGTTAACACCATATTTTATGGGTTCTATTTCTATAGATGATTCTTTATTATTTCTTAAAAGTTCATCAATAATCATTTCATTTTCTTCTGGTGCAAAAGAACAAGTACAATATATCATTATTCCATTTGGTTCCAAGACTTTTAGTGCAGAATGAATGAGTTTTTTTTGTTTGTTACTACAAATTTCAATATCTTTTAAGTTCCTACTTTTTTTTCTTGTTTTATCTTTTATTATTATTCCTTCACAAGAACATGGTGCATCAAGTAATATTCTATCAAAGGTCATAGATAGGTTTTCTATATATTCGCCAGAAATATTAAAAATCATCGTGTTTTTAACATTACATCTTGATAAATTGAAAATTAATGAAGGTATTCTTTTAGGATTTGGTTCGCAGGCAACAATAGTTCCATTATTTTTCATTTTTTGAGCTATATATGTGGTTTTGCCACCTGGTGACGATGCCATATCTAATACTGTTGTACAATTATTTTCATTAATTTCTAATTCATCTACTGCTATACAAGAGCTAAGGTCTTGTATGTAATAATATCCTTTTAAATATTCCAAGGTGGACCCTATGCTTGGTAAATTAGTCTTTATTGTTTTATTTGCGTCGTTTATTTTCTCTACTCTAAATACTTCTTTTAGTAACGTTTCTCTAAGAATATATCCTTTTTCTATTAATCTTTTTCTTAGATTTTCAGGATTCTATTTTTAAACTATTTGCTCTAATGTATTCAAGATTTGGTGATTTGTTGTTGTTGATATTGCTATTTTCAATATATTCTAACAGAATTTCAGTATTTGGAATAAAATTTAAAAACCGTGATATCATCCAATCTTTATAGCCATATCTTTTAGCTAACTTTTTAGAATACTCATTCTGAAAAAAATCAGAATATTCTACTTCATGTTTCATCTTTTTTATTATATTTAAAAATTTGTAATTTAATAGTTTTACCTGATTTTAAATATGTGATGGAGGAGAAGAGATATGGTCCTAGTTGTTTTTTTCAATTTTCTTCAACTAGGACCATATATATGTGTCCTAGTAATAACCCTCCTTTTGTTTTAAGCAAGATTCAGCTAAGCAGCCTACCTGAGTATATATACAAGAATCAAACTCTGTTTGGCCTTTCTCAACCTGGGTCGACAGTTTCATTTCAGTTATAAAATCACTCAGATTATTAGTCATCATCGTTTAAGATTCTACTTGAATTCTTTTCTATTTCGTTGCCAGAAGTCTCCTTCTAATTATCGCTAATTCAGGTTCTTGTAATGAGGGAGGAGTTTCCTCTTCGTTATAAGAGAAGTGACTTGCCAGCTAGCTCACAAAGAAACTTGTACAAATTAACTTATTAACTTTTTACTTTCTTTCATTATTTAATATGGTTTGTATATAGAGTTATTCAATTAACAAATTTGGAAAATATTCTTTTTCTATTTCTTTGATTCTTTGCGGATCTGTTATATTTGAGTAATCTTCTAATAGATTGTAATTTAATTCAATAAACGTGTGTCCCCATTTAAATTTATTCATTATTTCATATGCTTGTTCTTTATATTCTAGTATATACAATGCTGCAGATATTGCTTCAGAGGTGGATAACATGCCTAATTTTGCATAATTTGTTGGATTTCCCGCAAGCAATGCTGGAAGTTTTCTATTGTTGATATTTTCTCTTTTTGATATTCTGATTGTGTTAATTGCTAATTTCCATGAACAATCTATAGCGCATATTCCATGAATGTTTTGTTTATCTTTTTTTGTAAGAGTTAACTTTGAAAAAGGATTTAATATAATAAAGTTAAATGGAATTTTTTTAACTTCTTTCGCCATTTTAAATTTTATGAGTTTGGCAGCAGTGCATTTGTTTGGATCATCCTGTCTGTGCATTAATATTGAAATTTTGGTATATAGGATGTTTGGATCATTCATCTTTTAATTTTTCTTCTTGTTTTTTGTTACTTTTTACAAATGATGCTATTAACAATCCTGCTATTAAAGCCATGAGTATATAATTTACAGGAGGTTTTAATATCTGTGGTATTATTCCAATCTGAGGAAGAGTATAGATCACTTTTCCGATATAGTTTTTTTGTGTAATCGGAAAGTCAACTCCAGGAATGGAGCAATCATTTGCATCCCCTTTAGTCATGATTATTTTACTTTTTATTTTAAATGTAGGTAATGGAATCGGGTCACATAGCCCATTAAATACTTTGTCTCCTGCCAATATGTCTCCCGGCTGAAATATCTTTACTACCCTATGAACTATTGTCTTGTTTTCTTCTGTAGGGTCAGTTGCTTTGAACACTATAATATCATTAACCTTTGCATTATTAAAGGAAGTATTATTGTCTTTACCCCATACAATTATTAAATCATTGATATTTAAAACAGGAACCATGCTGCCACTTGCTACCACATAAAATGGGTTGCTATCTGACAAAATTGCTCTTATAGAAACAAAAGCTATTACAAATATTATTGAAATAACTATAATAATCTTAATGTCTTTTTTTTTATTATTTTTATTATTTTCTGACAATCTTATAATGACTTGTTTGAAAAAACCTTACATAAACATTCTGTTTGATAATTACATTATTCATTATTTAAATAAAATTATTTGTATTTTAGTAGGCTCTTGCAAAAACTGCAATTCTTTTTGCTTTATTCTCGCAATAAACACAGTTTGCTAATTCTTCATTTACCTCTGTTTGATTAAATGGTATTACCCTTATGTCTGCACCTGTTTCTTCTTTAATTTTCAATTCGCATTCTTCTTTTTCACACCACCCGCATACAATAAAGCCACCCTGTTCCTGCATGGTTTTTACAAAATCCGTATAGTTTAAAACTATCCTAGTTTTTTCTTTTAAATATTTTTCTGCTGCATCGTATAGATCACTTTGAATATTATTAAAAATTTTCTCTATATTCTCCTTTAAGTTTATTAAAGGTATAATCTGTTTTTGCTTTTTGTCTCTTCTTACTATTTCTATAGTATTATTTTCAATATCTCTTTGTCCTATGTTTATTCTAATTGGAACTCCTTTAACTTCCCATTCGTTATATTTCCATCCTGCAGTATATTCATTTCTTTCATCTACAAAAACTCTGTATCCTAATTCAGAAAGCTTATTTCTCAATAAAGCCGCACTTTCTTTTACTAATTTTTCATTATTATTTTTGTAAATCGGGATTATAATTATTTGAATGGGAGCAATCATTGGAGGCAAAATTAATCCCTGCTCATCACCATGTACCATTATTATAGCTCCAATCAATCTCCATGATGTTCCCCAAGATGTCTGCCAAGCAAATTCTTCATTATTTTCACTATTAAGAAATTTAATTTCAAAAGGTTTAGAAAAATTTTTTCCAAGGTTATGAGATGTTCCCAATTGTAATGCCTTTCCATCAGGCATCATCCCTTCCAAGGTTGTGGTATAATCTGCCCCAACAAATTTTTCTTTGTTACTTTTATATCCTGTTATTGTTGGGATAGATAAAATACCTTCAATTAAATTCCTGTAAATATCCAAAATCATTATTACCTGATCTTCTGCTTCTTTCTTTGATGCATGAACCGTATGACCCTCTTGCCATAAAAACTCGGAATTTCGTATGAAAGGTTTCGTCGATTTTATTTCTGCTCGTAATGCAGTATTCCAAAAATTAATTCTAAAGGGTAAATCCCTGTAACTTGAAATCCATTTTGGAAAAATGGAATATAACAACGCTTCAGAAGTTGGTCTTAATGCCAATTTTTCATTCAATTCAGAATCTCCTGAATGAGTTACCCAGAAAACCTCTGGACTAAATCCCTTAAAATGATCTTCCTCTTTATTTAAAATACTCTCTGGAATTAGGCAAGGTAAAAATCCGTTATTATGTCCAGTTTCTTTTAATTTTTTATCTAAATATTCTCTTATGGATTCCCAAATAGCATATCCATATGGCTTTAAAACGATAAATCCTTTGGCAGAAATATAATCGGCTAATCCTGCCTTTTCTACAACTTGAGAGAACCATTCACTAAAGTCATCATTTTTTTTAGCAGTTATTCCTATTACCTTTTTATTGGGCACAGTTGCGGTCGTCTTATCGTTCAATTGATGAAGATAAGAACCAATTTCTATTTATGAAGTTTGTGTAATTTTAGTTTAAGGGGTCACCTTTGCAATATACTACTCCACTAATCCTACTATGAAAATTACTACAGACATAACATTGAATAAAACCTATTTCCTTTTCAAACACAGGACAGTCTACAGATTCCAATTTCATTCTTTTTAACATTTTAGGACTCACACCTTTCAATTTCAACTTTCCCTTTTCATCCATCATTCCTGAACTTTTAAGCTCTTGCTTAGCACTATCCGTAATTTTAATTGATTTTTCGACCTGTTTGATTGGTACATCATATTTTGTTTTTGTCTCGGACGATGAACTCGATGAACTCATATTTATTGTATATAGATGAACTGAATTATTATAAAAATATTCATATTGTAGAAATTAATTAATGTTAATTATTTTACATAACTTTATTATATATATATTCATTAATAGTTTGCTTGAAAACTTTTGTTATTTCAAAAAAAGAAACTGAAAAGGTTCTTACTCTTTTAAATAAAACTTGGAAGAATATCCCGATTCCAAAAATTAAAAATATTAAAGTTTTCGAAATTGAAACTAATAGAAGTATTGTTGTTATAGATTATCTTATAGGTGTTTTTATAAATAATGAAGTAATACTTCCCTTTTTAGGAAAAACTGAAATTCTTGAAAAATTTTCATCCATTACGGTTGACTCTGGATCTATAAAATTTATTTGTAATGGTGCAAAAATACTGCGTCCTGGCATAGTAAAATTCGATAAATTTGCCAAAAATGATATTGTTGTGGTTAAGGATGAAAAATTTGAAAAATTTCTTTCTGTAGGTTTGGCTTTAGAAGATAGTCTTGGTGCAGAAAAATTGCAAAAAGGGTATGTAATAGATAATCTTCACTATGTAGGAGATAAGTTTTGGAACACTTTTAAAGAAATTTCATTTCGTTTGTAATATTTAGCCAAATTTTTTTTTTACAATTTTAAAATTTATATATCGACATATTTTTTACAATAATATGCTAATTGGAAAGATGACTGCTACATGGCTAATATTAATAACTATGATTGGAGTACTTGTTGTTCCACTTTTAATAATCTATTTTCATTCCATCTTGCCTTATTATCACTCCCACCCGAACGCCCAACACCTGATTCTTGGATTGAGTACATTAATTCCGAACGTCTCGATAATAGAGTTGAGTACAAATACGTTGATATTCCACTAACAAACAAATATTATCTCATTAGAGTCCTGTTTGTTAAATTAAATTAACCTTTTTATCAATTTACTCTATATATTCACTAAATAACTGAGTTTTCAAATTTCTATATATTGACGTTAGAATTAAAAGTTCATCAGTCATTTTTTAAAGAATTTGCTACAAAAACATGGATTTCTCCTTATGAAATAATAAGAGAATTAATTGAAAATGCTTTCGATGAAGATGCAACTAAAGTTATTGTCACTATTTTAAGTAATGGAAATGTTGTAATTGAAGATGATGCAGGTATGAATTTTGATTCAATTAACAAATTTTTAATTTTAGGTTCACCTCATAAATCCCATGAAAATCTTTCACCTAAATTAAAAAGAATTAGGACTGGAAGATATGGAACGGGAAGACTTTCATTTCTTACTTCATTTGATAATATGAAAATTAAAACTAAACTTGATAGTTTTAATAAAACTTTGGTAATTGATGGGCAGGCTTTAGAGAACCTTATTGGAGGGCATGCACAATTACAAGAAGTACAAGAATCCCCATTAAAAAGAAATGGAACTGAAATATTTTTAAACTCTTCGAAAAGTCACATCGATATAATAAAACTATCAAAAGAACTCAAGAAATTATCTATTTTAAAATACCCTCTTTTTGAAGTATATATTAAAAATTCTGAACACTTTAATGAATGGGATTTAAACGACACTCAGATTATTAAATCTCCAGATGTTCAAGGGTATAGAATTATTGTAAATATTACTAGTCCACCTATTATGGGTGAAATAATTATTGCAAAGAGGCCATTGAGTCATGATGAAAAAGGTATTGCAGTAATGGTTGGCAATCATGTTGTTATACGGAGTGCTTTTGGATTTGATAATAAACTAAGCAGAGTTACAGGATATGTTAAATGCGATCAATTGACTTCTAGATTTGCAGACAAATCTGCATTGATTGAAAATGATTTGTATTTCAAGTTTTATCAATCTATGAGGGATTTTATCATAGAGCAGGTTTTTCCTAGTTTAACTGAATATGAAGATGTTTTGATTACTAGAGAGGAATCAAAAATTTATAAAGAAATAGACAAAGTAATGGGCCAAGCAGTTTTAGAAACGCTTCAAATTGACGAAGAAATTCAGGGTTTTGAATCTATCGAGGTGCCAAGCATCGAAGATAATGGTTATCCATCAATAGATAATCAACAATCTCATTTTTCTTCTGAAAAGGTAGAAGAAGATAAAATAAATAAAGAAAATAATTACTCTCCACATCTAAACAAAAATCAAATAAATAATTTAGATGGCTTGTCATCAAATGATTCTCAAAAATCCGTTAATGGTGGTTTACCATCTCATCAATCATTAAACGAAAAAAATGATGACGATGATTCTACAACATATAAAAACGATATCGATAACAAATCATCAGAAATTGATAATATCCCTTTACCCGGAGAATATCATGAACAGCAAAATATTTACGATACAAGAGATTATGATGTGAATCTTAAATCAAACAATACTAACCAGTCTTTTGTTATTCATCAAATAACTAGTGATACGGGTAAAAATAATTTATCGGACAATCCAGTTCTTTCATCATCTATCTCACAACCACAACACAACAACAACAACAAACTAACATTGATTATACGCATCATTATTTGTCTACCAATCAACAACAGGGTACAGGCAATTTACTAAACGAAACTTCTTTAATAAAAAAAACGGTGAGAAAACCAATTTTAAAGAAAACTTTTGCACTCAAAAAAATAGGTTATAAAGTTATTCCATATGAGGATGAAACTGATTCTAGATATAGTTTTACAAGTGAAAATATTGTTTTTGTTAATAAAGCACACTCTACTTATAAAGCAGAATGTGAAAGAGGTGACGAATTTCTTTTTAGACATATTACAAATATCGTAGCAGAAGTAGTTGTAGGATCGAAATATCCTGAAGCCAAGGATATTTTAGAAATTCAAAATAAACTCATCTCTGAAGCTATAAAAATTCATGATTATTCACTATTAAAAAAATAGATAGAAACGACTAAATCTAACTCTTTTTTTTAATTTAACATATGGCTTTTCAATTTATGCCTGGAGCAACAGCGGTTGGTATTACTTATGATAATGGTATACTATTAGCCTCTGAAAAAAGAGTCTCATATGGTAATTTTGTAGTTAATAAGAATACTAAAAAAACATTTACTGTTACTGATCATGTGGGCGCCGCATGTGCAGGCATGGTTGCAGATATGCAGGTACTGGTAAGACAGGTTAGTGCATTATCTAAAATTAGACGATTAGAAACTCGAAGAGATGTTCAACCCAATTCTGTTGCAAAATTAATGTCTGTTATCATGTTCGAAAGAAGGTATTTTCCTTTATTAACTCAGGTGATAGTTGGAGGCATTACTGATAAACCAGAGATTTATACTTTAGATCCATTGGGGTCTGTTTTACCCGATAAATATGCAGCTGTTGGTACAGGTGCAGAAATGGCTTTGGGAGTTATGGATGCAGACTATTCTGAAAATCTAGATGAAGAAAAAGCAACCACTCTTGCACTACGATCTATTCGATCTTCTATACAAAGAGATTCGGCAAGTGGAGATGGTATTGATATATTAATTATTAACAAAGATGGGAAAAAAGAACTTTCTCATTCTGCCTAATTTTCTAATATTTTTCAAGTAGTATTAAATCCTAATCTTTTTTTTATTAATGTTTTCACTTATTTACAAAAATAATATAATAAATATTAATTTTTTCGAATTAAATTATATTATATTTTGTATATTTTTATATAGATGTGCTATATGAGTCAAATATACAAAGAAAGAAATCGGAACAAATTTTCTATATTTAACCATTGATAATTTATAATTTCACTAGAACTATTTGGTAAATGTAATAATCATAATCATCATAAAAATAATCAAGTAATCAGATATTCATGCTTTTATATTTCTTTAACATGTCAAACAATACAAAAAAAAATAAAGGTCGATATAATTAATTTGTTTAGGGCTCGTAGCGCAGACCTTTTAGATTAAAAGGGCGTAAAATGGATAGCGCGGACGCCTCCTAAGCGTCAGGTCGAGGGTTCAAATCCCTCCGGGCCCGTAATAAATTTGACTATATCTTTGGACTCAGGTGATAAGTAAAGTTAGTGAAAATATTTTATTCAAAAGAGCACCTGCAATTTCAGATATATATTTCGGCATTCGAGCAGCATTATTCCAATTTACTTCTGATGATATTACGATGCTGCAAACACTGTTTGATAATTTGATGAATTGATATTTCATCTCTATTTTGGACTGCTCATTTTACCATGTTTTTATATATATGTTACGGCACTGGTAACTATAAATAGAATAACTATTTCACATATAACAATCTCATTAGCTATAGGCACAGCCTTGGTTATGGGAGCACTCATGTACGGTGCAACTAAATCATTAGCCAATCAAGCATTCGCTGCTGGCTCCTTGTAATATAACACTAGAAAACGCAGATCCTCAACATTCATTTATAAATGGCAATCTAAAATGTGGCGGTCAAGGAGTGGGAGGTGCTACTATACACCTTACATTACATGGCACTACAACTGGGAGCACAAATAAAGTGACGTGCAAACTGAAATGGTTCGATGGTGACTTTGATCGGGCAGTGACGTTAGTCCCTGGGCACTCATATACAGTTGATGCAAAATATGATGGTGACAGCGACCATCAGCCAGCATCTGCAACAGCGTCAATAAACATTCCAGGGTCTACAGGAAGTACACAGAACACTAGCAATGCTGGAAGTGGACAGCAGAATAACATATCAAGCATCCGCTGCGATTCCTTGTAGTTTAACAGTAGGAACCCCCCCAGATGAGGCGGTCCCTGGCTCAATAGTGGTAAACTAATCTGCGGGGGTCAAGGAGTTTATCCTGCTACTATAAAGTTTAGTGGGCTCCCTGGAGGCTCTGATAGTGTACCAACCAGAAACGATGGTAGCTATGAGCTAAGGAGTTTTACCTCCATTTAGCCCTGGGCAGTCATATACAGTTAGTGCAAAATATGATGGTGACATCAACCTACACCTTCAGCCAGCATCTGCAACAACAATAATAAACATTCCAGGGTCTACAGGAAATACACCGCAGAATAGCAATGCTGGAGGTACACAGGACACTGGCAATGCTGGAACACAGGACACTGGCAATGCTGGAGGTACACAGGACACTGGCAATGCTGGAAGTACACAGGACACTGGCAATGCTGGAAGTACACAGGACACTGGCAATGCTGGAAATTCAGCAGGATAACCGTACAGCCGTAAGTCAACGTACACAGCCCTTCATTTTTTAAATCTTTCATTAATTTATTTAGAAGCATGTCCTAAGATTAGATTTCTGACTTTAAGATTAATATCATCTCGCCATGCATTCAATTCGTTAATACGTTATGGCAAATAGAATACTGCATTCAGAATGGAGAACGTCTCTTTGCAATCGACGACCAAGGAATAAGCACGCCAAGGCCTGGGTCGACTATCTCACAACTGTCATATGGATTACATGCTAGTAAAATTATGAACATAAGATAACCTTGGATAAAATCCTCAAGCCCATGATAAATTTGATTATATTTTTGGGTTGAAATTTACAAGTAAATTTGTAATATGTTCAACTTCGATTTATGCTCCTAATTCTGCCGCTAAATACTTAAACCTAATATTTACTGGGATTTTTCTATGCATTGGTGTATGGGTATTTCCTAATAGGCAGTATTGATAGCAATCCTTGTTAATGATGGTATTAACGATAGATGCTTTCTTAATACAGTTGAAGCATAATCAAATATCCATATTAATCTCATAAAAAAATACAATAATAATAACGCCTACCCTATTACAAATCACAAATGGGAGAATCTAAATAGTTAATTTCTGTATCAGGTCATAGCGGTGCTTTATGTTGTAGATTTCCTTCTATGTATCTTCAGGGACCGTGAACAGATGATGTTGTTTACTTTTTCTTCTAATTGCTTCTGTGTTAGATGTGGATTGTCACTCTACGGTGTACTTCCAGTACTGCTATTATGCTGTTGTACATTTATAGTACTATTACTTGCTACATCAGATGTAGTATTCTGTGTAGGTCCACCAGGGTTTGGATGTTCTTGGGGTTGATTGGCATCAATGGCCTCCTAA
The DNA here is from genome assembly GCA_963824915.1 of uncultured Nitrososphaeraceae archaeon. Taxonomy (GTDB): domain Archaea; phylum Thermoproteota; class Nitrososphaeria; order Nitrososphaerales; family Nitrososphaeraceae; genus Nitrosocosmicus. Next base: position 4,814 of record CAWGRD010000014.1, on the reverse strand, counting down.
GCAAGGGATTTCGTTTTCCTGAGCATGAGTAATTGCCGTAACGGACGTAATAAACGAAATCAATAGCAAAAGTGCCAGTAAACTGGTTATTTGATTCAATGTTGCTTTTGCCATATCTTAGTATATACGCATATCTCTTATCTATCATATTTTACATTTTATCTCTAAAAAATCGACTTTAAAGTTCAAAGAAAAGGATATTATTTGCTGTATATATGATAACTTTGATAAATATGGTATGATAGAAATGCCATTTGACATGCAACCAGAATATATCTATTTGTTGATGAAATTGAACATCTAAAACCAGAAAATTAAACTACCTTCTATCGTTGATGGAACTCAATTTTAACTCAAATTGTGCACAAAGTGATAAGACAAATATGCTAAAGACGTGGATATTTGCTACAAGTAATGGTGGAATTGAATTTACATAAAACGAGTCAAATCAGAAATGGTATCTTTGAACTCACTTTCTTGTCATAACCACTTGATTTAATGATTGGATATCTTTATAGAACATTCAGAACACTATAGTAGACCATTTATCTTGTTCTAGTCTGATTGACATAGTTCGTCAACTTTTTGTTTTAATGTAACTAATACTGATATACTATATACAAAAGACATCAATGTGCATTATATTATTGAATAGAATCCTCTTTTTAATATTATAGGACATTTAGAACATGGATATGGTATAGTATATACTATCACTTTTTTCAATAAAAAAAGGTCTACTTCTTGATGATGTTGGATTGAGAAATTATTAATGGAAGGGGTATATGCTATAGGGATGTTCTACATGTTCTATGTTCTATTTTTTATTGAGTTGAAAATATATAATTAATAGGCTGCATATTTTTTTCACAATTATTTTAATATATTTGCATTCTCTACTTTGGACTGTTCGTTTTACAGCGGCTTTATATATATATTACGGCAATGGCAATTATGAATGGAATAACTAATTCATTGATATTTTTATTAGTGATTTCAATGGTTTTACCTACTTCAGCAATTCTGTATGCTAGTGGTCAGTCTACTACTTCAGATAATCATGCTGCCGACTCTGGATCATCTAGCGGTGGCGGTGGCAGTGGGTCTACTACTACCGATAACAGTGGCTCATCAACTACGGGGTCAACTGATAGCAGTGGCTCATCAACTAGTGGTGGGTCAACTACTACTACCGATAACAGTGGCTCATCAACTACTACATCCACACAGAATAATGCCGCATTACCTAGTGGATCTACCGTGAGTAATAATACCGGAAATGCTTACTGTGATACATGCAATAATGATATCTACAATGGAGGATGGAGTTTGAAAAGTATGGTATTGGCTGTGCATAACCGAGAACGTGCTGCAGTTGGAGTTCCACCGCTCGTATGGAATGACACGTTAGCAGCCGGCGCCAAGACTTGGGCCGAGCATCTGGCGACGCTTAAAGTCATCGATCAATCAAACGCCCATTCAAGCGGCTACATACCAGGATACAAATACGGTGAGAGCATTGCAACGGGCGGCCACAACACGACGGTACCGATAGCCCAGAATATGCAGAGCTGGGTCGCCGAAAAGAACAATTATCACGGTGGCCCGATCACTGCGACAAACGCCGGATTGATTAGTCATTACACGATGATGGTCTGGCGGACCACGACCTCGGTCGGCTGCGGGACCGCCAATAGTGGACCAACCGACATTCTGGTGTGCCACTACAGCCCGGGGCCCACACACGGGGGAGGCAATGTCTTTGGAGAGAATCCGTATTAGGATCAATTCAGCACGCTAGTCCTACCCTGACGTCCCTAAAAATGCCCGTAATCTTATGTACTGTGCGCTACAGCCCATCACGCTTAGGTGTTCCCGGGATGACATGCGATTTCACTTGCACAGAGATAAAATCTCCCTAATATTTTTCTTTTATTTGAATAAACGCATAATCAAAAAAAATTTGTTTCAGGTTAAACAACTCTTTATCTTTAATTTGGTATTAGTTTTGAATTTGCTGTTTAAAATATATTTTATTTGAAACATCAAATTAAAAATAAATATTACAAAACCCATTTAAATATATGTTACAAAAATGTGAACACGCTGAGATCATAAAAGAGAATCGTTATCCCCCCTCTTTTCATATTGTGAGGTTACTTTAACCCAATTGCAATTACCATTCCAAAATAACTATCGGCCAATGACTGCCTAAATAGTTTGTATATCAATAATGATAGAGGGCCAATAGATGCGAAATAAACTTGATGGAAAAGTTGCAGTTATTTCTGGAGGAGCAAGTGGCATGGGTTTAGCTACTGCAAAAAGATTTGTATCCGAGGGAGCATATGTTTTCATAATAGATCGTAATAAAAAAGAACTTGATACGGCTATATCAGAAATAGGTGAAAATGTTAGTAGCGGTATTCAAAGTGATGTATCCAATTTAGCAGATCTTGACAGAGCCTTCAATGTTGTTAAAGATAAGAAAGTTGATATTGATATTCTTTTTGCAAATGCAGGTATTATACAATTTGCTCCGTTAGGAAAAATCTCTGAGGAACACTTTGACAAAGTATTTGGTATTAATGTAAAAGGGCTATTGTTTACAGTAACAAAAAGCCCTTCCAATTTTTCGAGATGGTGGGTCCATAATTTTAACTGCTTCTATAGGTGCATCCAAAGGACTGAAGAATTAAGCGTTTACCATGCTACGAAGGCTGCAATACGTTCGTTTGCCCGTTGTTGGACACTTGACCTAAAACATAGAAAAATACGTGTCAATGCAGTCAGTCCTGGTACGATTGACACTCCATTTGTATATCGGACATTAAGTAAAGAGCAAAGTGAACAATTCTTTAATAACGTCTTGAAATCCAATCCTATGGGAAGGATGGGAACTCCTGATGAGGTGGCAAAAACTGTCTTGTTTTTAGCATCAGATGATAGCAGGTATATTACAGGTATAGAGCTTTTTGTAGATGGAGGAATAGCACAAATTTAGTAAGCATTTTTTATTTAGAAAACATCTTTATTGTTGCAATTTTTTGCAAATAATACCTTGTGCATAAATACCATAAATATCATAAATTATCTATGACTATGAATGTACTTGGTTATGCTGCACCTTCTGCCAAGGCTGCATTAGAACCATATCGCTTTGAGCGTCGTGAACCAAGAGGTGACGATGTTGTTATAGAGATTCTATACTGTGGCATATGTCATACTGATATTCATTATGTCCAAAATGACTGGGGTCGTAGCATTTTTCCTTTGGTGCCAGGACACGAGATAATCGGACGTGTGACAAATATTGGATCGGATGTTACTCGCTTCAAACAAGGAGATTATGTTGGTGTTGGTTGTATGGTTGATTCTTGTCAGCACTGTTCAGCCTGCAAGCAAGGGCTAGAACAATATTGCGAAGAGGGACCGACTTTTACATATAATAGCAAAGATAGGCTGGATAATACACGACCACCTTCGGCGGTTATTCAGAAAAAATCATTGTCCCTGAAAATTTTGTGTTGCGAATCCCTGAAGGTTTAGACCTGAAGGGCGCTGCACCATTGCTATGTGCTGGTATAACTACTTGGTCTCCGCTTCAACATTGGAAAGTAGAAAAGGGAACTAACGTGGCAGTTATAGGTCTTGGTGGCCTAGGTCATATGGCTCTCAAGCTAGCTGAAAGCTTTGGAGCAAATGTTACACTGTTCACTCGCTCGCCTGGAAAAGAGCAAGATGCCCGTCAATTGGGTGCTGACAATGTAGTTATTTCTACCGATGCAGATCAAATGGCCGCAGTGAATAACAAATTTTCCCTGATTATAGATACAGTGCCTTATGTCCACGATGTTAATCCGTATATGTCATCACTATCGCTTGATGGCACATTGGTGTTGGTAGGATTTCCAGGTATTCTTGATAATCCTCCGCTTAACACCGTTCCGTTGGTGATGAAGCGAAAATCGATAGCTGGTTCTGACATTGGTGGCATCGCTGAAACCCAGGAACTCTTGATTTTTGTGGAGAACATGGCATCACATCTGATATTGAGGTAATCAAGATTCAAGATATCAATGAAGCATACAAACGTATGCTCAAAAGTGATGTAAAATATCGCTTTGTTATTGACATGGCGTCGTTGAAGGATTGATAGTGAAAAGCAATGGAAATCAAAAGAATGGTTTACAGCCTTCTACCAAAGGATCTGCAGAATATTTTACTGGTAAGTCCGATTAGACCCTCTGTTTCAAGCACATGATCCAGGACGAGCAGTAGGCGCTAGTGTCACATTTGAGCCTGGTGCCCGTACAGCATGGCACACCCATCCGCTAGGTCAGACCCTAATTGTGATTCTGGTTGTGGTTTAGTACAGCGTTGGGATGATGCAAATAAAGGAGATTCATCCAGGTGACGTAGTTTGGATCCCGCCTGGTGAAAAACATTGGTATGGTGCAACTGCGACAACTGCTATGACACATATTGCTATTCAAGAACGACTTGACGGTAAGACTGCGACTGGATGGAAAAGGTTAGCGATGAACTATACAGATAACCAAAATTCATTATAAAAACTTGCTAATATAGTGATTATAAAGAGCAATAACTTCAAAGAAAAGGTTGCATTTGTGACCGGAGCAACAAATGGCATTGGTGGGACTACTGCGATTGTTTTTGCACTCGAAGGCTCTAGAGTTATCGTTGCCGATATTTCAGAGAAGGGATAAAAGAATTACAGATAATCCACCAGAAAATAGATATAAAATAAGAGAAAAAACAAGCAATTAATGAGAAAATCTCAAGTAAACCGG
>CAWGRD010000013.1:0-67725 GCA_963824915.1 uncultured Nitrososphaeraceae archaeon | reverse complement strand
CTTCCTCAAGAAACTAAAGATTTCGTTGAATAATCTGCTAAAGACTTCATTAAATGGAGGTAAAGGATCGGGTGAAATCTCTGCAGGGGGAATGAAGAACGCAATCTCTTATGAACCTGTGAATGTCAAATGGCAAATACTTTTTGACATTATATCTCATTGCTCCGCATAATCTTGCAAGCGATGTAAATATCTTAATCAATCAACAAAAGGATATTAGCACCATTATAATAATTGCAATTGCATCTGTAGCGATTGGAATTGCACTGTTAGTATTTTTATGGAACAAGAGATTGATATCCACTGTAGATAAAAGAACTGCAGAACTAAAAACAGCAAATGAACGACTAAAAATTCATGATAAGATGCAAAAGGGATTTATTAATATTGCCAGTCATGAAATAAAGACTCCACCCCAAGCACTTCTTGGCTATTCATTTGTGTACAAACATACAAAAACGAGAAATAATCTATGATGGAATATCTAGAAACGCTATGCGATTACAAAGAAGCTTACCAACGATATATTAGATGTCACAAAAATAGAAAGCCAAACATTAAAAATAAATAAAGAGCAATTCAATCTAACAGAGTCTAATATCTAATGTGGTAGAAGATTTCAAAAACGATATTCAAAAGAATGACGGCGATATAAAGATATTATATAAACCCGAAGACCATATAATTTTTGAGAAGCAGATAAAGGAGAGCACTCTAACTCAAGTGTTATCTAATATTTTAAATAATGCTATAAATTTCAAAAAAACTGGAGGAAAGATATCTATTACAACTACAGTTCAACAAATGCAAAACAGTAATAAAAGTGACAAGAAGAGTATTTGTTAGTATCAAAGACAATGGAGCAGAGATGAATCCTACAATAATGCCAAGGTTCTGTACAAAAAATTTGCTACAAAGTCCGAATCAGGCATTGGTTTAGGACTGTTTATATCAAAAAGTATTATCAATCTCATGGTGGATTGATATGGGCAGAAAACAATTCTGATGGACTAGGAGAATAGTCTTACTTTCTAATTCCTATACTGTCAACAAAAATTAAAAATTCCTAATCATTCTCAATATAATATCAATTTGGGACAAAAATATCATAACAGCAAAAATAACAATGAAATCGATAGTAGTAACAAACATGAATAAGAATGGACTGTTGAAAATTCTAAATGATGAATAGAACATTGTTAAGCCTATGAATCTATTGTATAGATGATGTGGTTTAAGGTTAAGGTGTCATTAAACTGGCTTAGCATTATAAGTTTGATAAGATTTTTAATTTTGTCACGATTGAATTTAAAATACAATTTTAGTTGTTTTGAAATTCAGAGCAATGAAAATGATGTTACGACAAAGGTTCTCTTTTTTTACTGAAGTCAATAACTATTATCATGATTTAAGAACTATTTCCAAGAATTGAGAAAAACAATTTTTTTATAAAACCACTTTTCTTGGAAGAATTATAAAAAAGGATAAAACAGTTCTACTTTCAAACAATAAAACAATGATTATATGATGTAAAACCATACATCATCATAATAATCAATTCTTCATTTACATTTTAGTGTTTTTGGACGTAATTCTTAATGTTGTAAATATTGGTGATTGCAGTGAAGAAATTCAAATATGATTCTTGTATATTAGCGGTTAGTCTTTTTCAGTTGATATAATTAGTTTTGGTATATTCTCCTCTTTCAGGAATTATCTTTGATTTTATGTGCAATTACTTAAATTACATTGAATATCATTTTTCATATGAATCTTCCTATGAGCAAATCCTGCAAGATTTTGCAGTTATTATGATAATAGCAACAGCAATGGCACTAATTTTTTACAGATTAAAACAGCCGTTAGTGATAGGCTTCATTGTTGCAGGAATTATAATCGGGCCTCACACTCCTCCCCTCAGTCTTATCCATGAAGTAGATGCCTTTAATCTCTTTGCGGAAATTGGTGTAGTATTGTTACTCTTTACTGTCGGTATGGAATTTCAATAAATAAACTAAAAAAATTGGAAGAAAAGCCATAATAATCGCAACCAGTGAGGCATTTAGGACTCTAATTATAGGAATTTTTTGACGACTCGTGAATTGGGCCTTGTCTTTTATGATAGTCTTTTCTTGGCACTTTCAATTTCGGTAACAAGTACCGTGATTGTAGTGAGATTGTTAGGAGAATTAAATATGCTCAAAGAAGAATCTTCCACTATAATTCTTGAAACTGCAATTATAGAAGATATTTTGGTTATATATTTACTTGCGATATTTCAATCTACAGCGGGAGCAAATGGAAATATATCAATTAATGAAATTATTCTGTCTATAGGGGTAACTGTAGCATTTATTTTGGGAGGACTAATAATAGGCTCTAGAACTGTTCCTAAATTAATTGATATTGTTGCTAGAACCAATCAACATGATGTTTTGATTGTGGCTGCAGTTGGATTAGCTTTTGGCATGGCTTTCTTAGCATCAGAATTAGGTATATCCGTAGCACCGGTGGTTTTTTTGCGGGAGTTCTAGTAGCAGAATCAAAATCTAGTGCAGTTACAAGTGTGTTATCAACTCCTGTACAAGATTTGCAGCATTGTTCTTTGTCTTGTTGGTGCTTTGATGGACTTTAAGTTGATTCCTTCTTTGATAATTCCAGCACTTGTATGATTGGTGTTTCGATTGGAGCCAAATTTATAACAGTATTTCTTTCATGTAGGGGACAAAAAATTAGTAAAAAAACATCCGCTGGTACAGCAATTGGTCTGTCATCTTCAGGCGGGGAATTAGCATTAGTTGTTGCAAAGGGAGGAAATGACATAGGACCAACCAGTTCTTTAGTTTTGCCAAAGGTTGGCACTATGACTATTGTTACTACATTTATCGCTCCATATGTTATCAAATATGGCTGGAAGATGGCCGATAGGTTAAGGGATAAAACGCAACAGTCAACTTCATCTCTAATCAGGATGGTAGAACAGAGTAAATCTACTACGACATTAATAGCGATACCTTTATTGTTAACGTTTTTTTATTATTTATGAAATTACTGTTCTAACATTAATAATATGAATCGATTCTAAAAACAATCATAAATATAGATAAACTCGATTTAACCATTTCAATACATTTAAAATATGTGACTTCTTTCCAAGTCTGAAGTTCAATTACTTCAAGGACGTAAAAAGATGATTTCAAGATCTTATGAATACAAATTAAAATCTGTTCTTAAAAAAAGATTTCCAACTTTATGAGTACGGAAATCCCTTTAATATCCTCATTATTTGCTAACCTCAATCTTACTGAATTTAGTAAGGTAACCACTATTGAAAATAAAGAAAGGAAAATCTCACTGATATCAATAAGCCTGATACAAACATAGTCTCTCAAACTGATAATTTTATATCTATAAAATCTTCCTATATGGGAAAACCTGACTTTAAACCGAAGTTTTATATTCTCAGCAAGATTAACAATCAGGAAGAAAATAAAAGCTCCGGTGGTGTAGTCCGGTTAAGCATTTCGCCCTCTCAAGGCGACGATCCCGGGTTCAAATCCCGGCCGGAGCATCCTTATCCGCATATAGAAATATTATTAATTCGAGAAAAGACAAAGAAAAAGTATCACAAATTTGCTTAATTGGGACATCATTTTGTTTGACTATAAATATATTTAATATAAAATTTAGAAAATAAATAAAGAATAAAAAATATACAAATATGAAACTTAATGTTAAAAATTCTTTATATTTTGTATCGGGGAATTTAAACCTGTATATATTTTAAAAATTATAAAACCATTTTTCAGATTACAAGTAAAAAATCATTGGACTATTATTTCGGTATAATTTATTAACAAATTATTTATAATATCAGTTAAAATATGGCAAAAGAATCAGGTATTGCCAAATCTATAGGTGATCAGGAAGAAGATGATATGAATGAAGGGGATCAATTACTTTATAATTACTTGACTACAGGAAAAAAAATTTCAAAGCATGAATCTAATTATAGAGAATTACAAAATATAATACTCAAAGAGATAATAAACAGTCTTGTGATAAATGCAAGTTTAATTTACCTGCAGAGCAAATATGTCATATTATAGAAGGGAAGGTTAACAATGAGAATGGGATATCTAAATATTTTTCTCCCAAAGGCCATGGCATGCTTCCAGGTGATGTTTTGTGGAATTTTATAAAAGGAGGTGGTAAAAAATTAGATTTTCAAAACGGACATGTTATAAATGAAGCTACTGAAGGTTTTAAATGCAAAGATTGTAAATTTTTCTTGTGCTCACACCATTGCTTATTAATAAATGGTATTTTGGAACCCGAAATGAGTTGTGCATTTATTGTAAAAAACGGTAATGGAGTCGAGGTAGAAGATATATTGACAAATAATAACCATAAAAATAACTAGAACAGATAAAGATAGAACCAAAAAACTTTATAGAAATATTGTCGAAGATCAAAAAGCAGAAACTCTTTTTTAATTATACAAAATCTATGTGGAATGCAAAAATTGTCACTATCGAATCAAGATATGCTTTTAATGCTCCTATTCATTTATTCATGAATCATTTCCTCAATGATCAAATCCATTGAGAAATAACAAAACAATAAATAAACTACTAGTAATCAATAAATAATTTAATAAAAAAAGAGTTTGTTATTAAATCTATAAAATAAGGAGAAATGATTTAGTCTCTCTTGTATTTGTCAGATTCGTCTTTGGTTATATTAAACCATAATTTATGTCCATCAAATCTTGTTACAAGGCTCTTTGGTAAAGAAAATTTATCTTTATGTACTACACCTTTCTGGGTAAGAACAAAATCATCCTCAACTTCATGAACTTCTCCAAAATCTGCATCGTCAAGTCCTCTTGCTTCTTTCTTTAGAACATCATCCCAATTTATATTGGAATCGAAAGTGGGCCTAGAATTAGAAATAATAGTATCCTTGTTTATGTTACCCTTATATTCAGTGTTCGCATCAATGGTTTCATCAACCTTTATTTTTTGTCTTTCCAAGTCATTATCCGTAATTAATGCACTTTCATCTATAACACGATTATTAAAATTATCATCGGTAGTTATTGTATTCCTGGGTAGTTCGGGATCATTTACATTATCTTGGTATTGACCTCTATGACTAATACTTTTATCAGTTACGTCGTTAATATCTTTAGAGACTTGTTCTCTAGATCAATATTATCATCTCGATTCAAATATTCTCCGTTGGTATTACCTTTGCTTTGTTCTTGATAGTCGATGTTTTTGTTTATGGTTATATCATCAGTATCTGTAATAGTTTTGGTAGCATTCTCTGATAAATTGTCAGCATGAATATTTTTGTATTTGTCAGATTCGTCTTTGGTTATATTAAACCATAATTTATGTCCATCAAATCTTGTTACAAGGCTCTTTGGTAAAGAAAATTTATCTTTATGTACTACACCTTTCTGGGTAAGAACAAAATCATCCTCAACTTCATGAACTTCTCCAAAATCTGCATCGTCAAGTCCTCTTGCTTCTTTCTTTAGAACATCATCCCAATTTATATTGGAATTGACTGGATCCATGTTAGAATTGATAGTGCAGTCATTTATATTATTTTTATTATAATTTATATCAAATAATACATTCAAGATGAATTAGTATTATTTAGGCTATACAGAAAAAAAATTCCATATATAAGGTGTTTTTGATACTATTTGTATTTTATGAATGGTTTTATCAAATTAAAATCTAATTCAGAATAGAATTTTGATCTTCTGGAAAATTAGGTATTTCTTCTCCTTCAGAAAACTCCTCAAATACTTCTGATTTCTTCAATCGCCCAATTTGGAATCCATTTAATGGTCATTAAGAAAAGTTGTTTCACCCTTGTAAGTAAAAGTCCACATTAGATTATGCAAATTCTTTCTTTCTAAATCATTTACTTCTTGCATTTTGTAGTTTCAAATCGGGTACAGATAATGTTTTGCACTTAATAGCCAAAGATTTGGGATCTTTTGAAAATACTTTTTCGTTAACTGATATCAATGATACCTTTGATATAAACGCATTATTATTCATTTCATCATGCCTATTTTTTATAATTTTTACTTTAACTTCTTCACTAATTTATTATATTTCAAATAGATTTCTGCTTTTATAGGTATATGAAGGAGATCGAGGGTTCTTGACAATATCGACACGCCTTGCACTTTGACCTGCAACTAAAAAGTGGAATATATTTATAGAATTAAATATTACTAATAAAGGTATCATATTGTTTGTCAGAAACTTGGCCGGCTTGTAATAAAATGTTAATGATATTTGCAATTTATTAAGTTGGTCAATTCCTAACTTGATACATTCTAGTGAATCTTCTGATAGGTTTTGACATCTTTTCAAGCTTCTATTTTAAAAAAAATATTGCATTATTATTATTTTAACGAATTGTAAACCAATTTCTTCCTGTAATGATTGATGGCTGTTGGAACAAGGTTACCTGGTGGTTGGATTGGATAGATAATTCCATTTACTGGTTAAAACATATAATGTACTATCCAGATACAGATTATATCATTTACAAATATCATAAATATGCATATAAATAAAATTAAATATAATTAGATTTTAATTGATATTGAAAATAATTAATTAATTATTATTTTTAAAATGTTTTATTCTTAATACTTTTTACCATTTATGATTATCAATGTATATTTATCATAGAAAAGATACTATTTTTAAAATTAAAGGACCAAAAAGTAAACATTCGTTTAAAAAATAGGTAAAATGATACTAGATTATCTTGATCATTATAATATAAAATTTTTCTAAATTATTCGAAAGAAAAATACGAATTATAAAATTGATATTTTTTTTAAGAAAGTCTAAAAACATACGAATTTTCATTTATGTAGAATGTTTTAAGTCAAGTTTTTTTATCGACTTTAAATTATAATAAATTGTATGTTTAATAAATACTATGTATTTAAAAATGAATAGATAAATATATATATAATCCTTGTTAACGTAATCGTATAAAATTAAAGTAATTTGTGGAATTTACAAATATAGTACCACTTAAGTCTTTGCTATTGAGTAATATCAAAAGACTAATAATATAGTTTATCTAATATATAATATGAATAAGATTGTTTTATATTTCAAAAATTTATATTATAAATACATATCTAAAAAAAGGAACTTTGGTAAAAACGAGGTTTTGAAAAAGTAATGAACATCGCTCAAACAGAAAATCCATTTGTAATTGAAGCAAAGACTTGTGGTTGTAAAAATAAGAAAAATATAACATATTCATTTATAGAATCAAGTCATAGTTTATGTATTGATAGAAGAGAGATAATATTAGCTCAAATACAAGCATGTGAAAGATTATTAAAATATGTAAAAGAAGACATAGATTTGAGACTTATTGAAAAAGAGATATCGGAACTAAAACTAACCCAAGACTTGATATCATACTAATTATTAAAATTATACACGCCCAGATATTTTTTTTATCCTATTATAATTTTTTTTAAACAAATCACGTCAGCAATATATAATCATTAATAAGAGGATTCCCTAAAAAGTAATAATCTGGATTATTACTTTGGATATACTACTAAAATTATATTAAATATACAAAAAAATTTAAAATGGAAAAATTATTGATAGATTTACTAGATTAATTATCATTTTAAAATAGTAGAACGTTCAATAATTTTCCTTGGTAGATTCAAACATATTAAATTTACATCTTATTTTTTTTATTATTTGATTTTGATGTATTGTGCCAAAATTACAGTTGCCATATGAAAAAATTGGTGTATCTACTTCTTATCTTTTCAAACTAATAAAAAATTATAAAATGGAAAAACGACAAAATATAAAATTTATTATAATGCAAAATATCAATAATAATTAATCAATATCGAACTATTTTTTATCCTCGGAAAACTCCGATTTTGATTTTAATTTAAGTTGTATTACTCTACGAGTATCAGCAAGTAAATACAGACTGGGTCCATCCTTTGTCACTGCAATAATCTTAAATGTCCATATAGTCCTATCTATAAATAATTCATAAAGCAGATTGCATGTAAGTGCCTCAAAAAATGTAAGATTCTTCCCAGTTTCAGGATGTTTTAGATTTAGAGATAAATCATCTTTTTCATATTCATAATAATAATCTGGTGTTCTAAAGAAATAATTAATTTGAGGCATCAAACTATTCTGTTTTATTAATTAATAAAAAGATTGAAAAAATCTACAATTAAATTTATTATATATTATTTTTTTATTTTACTGAAATATTTTTTTTAAGACAAGTAATTTTTTATAAAGATTTTATTTATACAAAATTAAATTCATGTCTATAAGAAAAATGTTATTTACTTTATAATCTAAAGAATTTTAATATTATATAATACGATATTTCTTTCTCTTCTCTATCCTAGTATTAGCAACCTCAATCCTCTGTAATTAATATATACTATATGATCTATGTATAACAAAATAATATTGTTATTGGATCATATGTGTTTCTACCTGACAAATACATTATGATTCTCATTATTACTATTTTTCATAAATACTAACTTTATAGATATAAAATAAAAAAATAAAACATACGTAATTTATTCTAACTATTATAATGTATTATGCTATAAAAAATAATATAAATAATTCATAGGATTTTACAAACAATACTCAAATACTTTTTTTTTCAAAAAATTCAATAATAGAAAAAAATAAACCTACTGGCGTATTTATTTAAATTAAAAATTATGTATAGTCATGAAACAGGTGGGTTGACTCTAATTGAAAAAGTACAACTTCGAGTATCTCACACTTTGGAAAATAAAGGACTCCTAATTGATTTAAGTATAGATCACTGCAAAAGATATCTACAAAGAAAAATAAATTCGAAAACTCGTGTTGTAGTATTATATGTGGATATTAATGGTTCGACTAAAATGTCTCGAGATTTATCATCAGCCGAATTATCATTGATTATACAAATTTTTTCTCAAGAAATGAGCTTATCCATCACAAATTACGGAGGATACATACTAAAATTCGTAGGGGATGCGGTCATAGGCCTTTTTCCATCAGAACACAATCCAAGAAAAGCCATAGAGAATTCTTTGGCTTGTGCTATGAATGTTTTGGAAATCATAAAGAATGGAATAAATCCTATTTTCAAAAAGTATTCTTTGCCCCCAATTAACGTAAAGATCGGTATAGAATATGGTGAGGCTATAATTTTACTTTATGGAAGAAATATCGAATTTGCTCATATTGATTTAATAGGATTTAGTATTAGCATAGCTTCTAAAATTACATCTTTAGCATCGCCTAATGAGATAATCGTTGGGGAAAATGCATTTGATTTAATTGGAAATGATCAAAAGAAATTCTTTATTGACCTTACCTCAGAAAAGGGATCAAAATGGGATAGTGTAATGAAGTACAACAACGATCTCAGATATAGAATTTTCAAATATTTAAAAGGATAATATTTTCCCTTTTTTTATTTTTTTACAAATATTTTAATAGCCTGTGGAGGACAAACATTCTCACATGCTAAACAAAATATGCAATCTTTTTCTCGTATCATAAAAGGCTTTTTTTCAGATGCTGGATGGCCTGGAGTATCTAACCATTCATAAACATTTACAGGACAAGCATCTATACATGCACCATCTGAAATACATATATCAAAGTCTACACAAACATCCGTACCCCATATTCCTAATTGCCCAGGAGCATCATATGGACCCCATACCTCGATACCTTGAAATTTGCCAACAGGCTGTCTCTTTGATTTAAATCCTATATCAATTGGTCCATCGGCTGTAGAATGACCTGTACCTGATCCTGTTAATGAGATTGTTGTATCACCACCACCACCACCACCACCGACTGATGCACTTTTTGCTGTTGCTGTGGCTTGTGATGATGAGACTGCGGCAGCCAATTGAGGACCAGCAGCAGATGAAGCAGTTTGATGTTGAAAGGACTGGTGTTACAGCTCTTTCTGATGCCAGCCTCTTTAGTTTTTCTGCTTCAGCGTTCGCTAGTGTTTTTTGGCGTTTTACAGGACATAATTGTGAATGTAACTTCTTTTATGCTTTGGAAAGTAGTAGGATTTTCATGGAAATAGTATAGAACCGCAATCTTCACAAATATATTCGGTAATTGATGATGACAATATTAAATCTTTTGTAATTTGGATATTTAAAAATTTGTAAGGATTGGAGAGTTATCACCTAATACTTATATTTTAAGATGGATTTGAAGAAACTCTAGTTTGAAAAAATATAATCATGTAGCTCTCGGAGGCACTTTTGATATAATTCACCGTGGACATTTGGAATTATTAAAAAAATCTTTTGAAATTGGTAGTTTTATAGTAATAGGGATAACTAGCGATGAATTTATAACTACTATATTAAAGAAAAAGACCAAAAATTCCTACCCTATCAGAGTGCAAAATTTAAAAAATTTTATTGAAAAGGAAATTAAGGTTAATAATTATGAAATAACAAAATTAGATAGTGATTTTGGACCGTTAATGACTTCTAATAATATTGAATGTTTAGTAGTTAGTAGTGAAACCGAAGCAAAAGGAAAAATGATTAATCCAGTTAGAATAAAACTAGGTTTGCCGTCCATAGATATTTATACAGTAAAATTGGTTTTAGCTGATGATGGTTTACCTATTTCTTCTAGTAGAATAAGATCTAATGAAATAGATGAGAATGGCTTGAAAATTAATAAATAATATATATATTATCAAATATTTTTGATACTGTCTAATAAATTTTTTTTATATAAAATAATTATGTGATAAAGGGAAATAAAATAGATGATTTGATTACCAATTACTGTGATGATCTTTACAATTTAAACGAAGGTTTAGATCCAGAAGTTTTAGCTTATTGGTATAAAAGAATAGAGGTTAGAGCAAAGGATTTGTGCACTAAAGAACTAGGAGAGAAAATCACATTTTCTCAGAATAGATTATTGTGGATGAAATTTGATATTCATCTTTCAAAAAGAGCAGTCCCTTTAGTTTTAGAAACGATTCGAGATTATATTCCTTTGATGCCCTATTCTACGTCATTATATTTTGAAAAAGTATACCAAATAATATTAGATGAATTTAATAAAGATCTTATTTAACTATTTATCATTTTAAATCCATAAACATTTCATTTTCTATATAGTCTGGTTGAAATTATCTCTATTTTGAGGTGACGTTATGTGTGAAAATATTTTTATTAGATTTAGCGCATTTTCCGGATCTTTAAATAAAATACTGTGATAGGAGCCATCTTTTAATTTTACTATTACCTCGTTTTCAATTACTTTTACTATCTCGATTACATATAACGAGCCGTCCTTTTGTAATGTAAAAATACTAGATAGTTTTTCTGCTTCATAATTATCTTCACAAATAAATTTTAGAATCATTACTGTCTCTTTTTATATCCTATGATGAGATACAATGGGATATATTTATCTAAATAATAATCATTGTATTTAATTGTCTAGTCCTTTTCCATCAATCATAAATTCCTCTATGACGTCTTTTGCCTTTTCTCTTTTTATTTGAATATCATTCATAAATGGTTTAACTTTTTTAATTAGATCACCTTTACATTCCCCACATAGTAGGTTCCCTCCCTTACAATCGATATATCTTTCATTAGACTCATATTCAGAATCAAAAAGATATTTTAAATACCAATATACAGGGCATATGTCTGCATTTCCTCCTAATTTTCTTTGCAAAGCTACTGTAGGCTGTCCTCCTGTAAAAGTATTTTTAACTTTTTTCTCAATTTCTTCTGGCTCATCTATAGTAAATAGTGCAGTTTCTGGTTTTGACGAAGACATTTTCTCATTACTCGTTAAACCTGGAATAAATTTACTATGAATTTGAGCTGGTTTATAATATCCTATCTTTTCAGCAATGTCTCTTGTTATTCTCCAATATGGGTCCTGATCTATTGCTGCTGGAATTAAAACTGGAGTTAATTTTTTTTCTATCACTGTTGGAAGAAAACAGGGTGCACTTTGTATTGGTGGAAATCCTATCATCCCTATATTTGAGGAGCTGGAAAATCCAAATACTGCTTTTGCTGTTGAAAAGGTAATCCTTTTAGCAATCTCTATAGATAATGGATATAAATAGTTGATATGTTTTGTATCGATTATTATTTTTGTTTTATTTGGATTAAAACCTATTGCTATGATATCCAAAACATTTTCAAAAGTAATTTTGTTTATTGTTTTTAAATCTTTACTATCACTGAAAAGAAATTTTTCATCATCTGTTATTTGAAAGATTAGTTTTACATCAAATTTGTCTTGTAAATACTTTGTAAATAGCCATGGCATTAAATGACCTAAGTGTATTGGACCTGATGGTCCTCTTCCTGTATAAAGATAAAACTTATTGCCTTTTTGATATTCATCTAAAATCCAGCCTAAATCTCTATGAGAAAAAAAATATCTATTTTTTAAAAAAGGATGCACTTCTCCTGTTATTTCTTCAATTTTCTCAATAATTTCTTCATTGATTGCAAATGTCCCGAATTTTTCAATTAATTTGTTATAATCAATATCGCCCTCAACTTCCCAAGGGGTAATAGTAAAATTGTTATTGTCTATAGAATTTTGATTTTTTATAAAAGGATGAATGCTTTGATCACTATTATTAAATGAAATGTTATTATTTTCATGTTGCATCTTAAAAATTGTGTCTTTCTAAAGTTTAAACGTTTAAAAATAATTAACTAATTTTTTTAATTGACTTGACTATCGATGCGAGTAGTGATAAAAGCGATCCCCCTCTATCTGACAATTTAATCAATGAGTCAATTGTCTCTTTACATCCAATCGAAAAAAAAATTCTCAGGATATTATATATTTCTAGGGGGAAATGGATAACTGATAATCAGTTAATTAAAGAAAATACATTATCTATTGATCAAATACGAAGGGGTATCGAATGGTTAAAATTTAAAAATCTAATAACAATCAAAGATAGTTCCGAGATTGAAATATCTTTAAAAAAAAAATTATTTTTGGAAAACAATGATTTTATACTTCCAGAAAGAAAATTGGTAAATTGTATCAAAAATGGCAATAAATATATTTTAGATATTATTAAGAGCAATGAATTTGGCAATAATGATAAAGAAGTTTTTGCAGCTATCAAATTTGGAAAAAATAATAGATGGATAGAAGTAAAAGATAACGCTGTAAATTTATTGTCCAAATCTGAGCAGTTATCAAATGAGGAAATTTTTATTGAAAAATTAATCAAATCCAATTTATTAATACTTTCTGATTTAAATGAATCAGATTTTTCTTCTTTTGAAATATTAAAAAAAAGGCCGAATATTTTAGATATTAAAAAAATTACCAATAAAAAATATATGATATCTGAGTTAGGTATCGCAATCTTTAACAAATTGAAGACTGCTGTTACTTATCCCAATCTTGCTGAAGCTGATTCTAGTTCTGAAAAAAATTTGGAAAGAAAACTTACAACTGAACATCTTATTAGTGGAGGATGGCGCAATTTGGAGTTTGAACAAATAGATGTCGAGGCACCATTACCATTATTGAGTTGTGGTAAAAAAAATCCATTGGTGGATTTTATCGATGAAGTCAAAGAGATATTGATGGCAATGGGTTTTAGCGAAATTGATGGAAATTTAACTCAGTCATCTTTTTGGAATTTTGATGCTTTGTTTATCCCTCAAGATCATTCTGCTCGAGATATGCAGGATACATTCTACTTGCATTCTCCAAAAAACATTATTCCTATGTTACCGGATGACGATGTTATCAGAAAAGTATCAAATATTCATGAAGATAATTGGCATTATAATTGGAGTATTTCTGAAGCAGAATCCTATGTTTTAAGAACTCATACGACACCGGTAACTATACAATATCTTGCCAGAGAAAAACCTAAAGAAGATAAAGTTTTTTTGATTGGAAGGGTTTTCCGAAATGAAAAAGTTTCCTTTAAACATCTTGTAGAATTTCATCAGATAGAAGGAATCTTTACAAGCAAGGATGCAAATTTAAGGCAATTGATGGGAATTCAAACTGAATTTTACACCAAATTGGGAATAAAAAAAATAAAGTTCTGGCCTACTTTTTTTCCTTATACTGAGCCTTCTTTACAATCAATGGTTTATAATGATAAATTTGATAAATGGATTGAATTATTTGGAATGGGAATATTTAGACCTGAGGTCACATTGCCATTAGGAATTAAAAATCCTGTTATGGCATGGGGTGGTGGTTTTGAAAGATTAGCTATGTTAAGATTTGATTTAGATGACATCAGAGAACTCTATAATAATGATCTTGCTTGGTTAAAGGGAGTACCGAAATGCCTGTTGTAAAGGTGAGATTATCCACTTTATCTAATTCCTTTCCATGCATTAAATTAAGTGAAATTTTAGAAAAATTGCCATATATTGGATTAGACATTGAAGGAATAGATGAAGAAAACGACATAATAAGGGTCGAATTTAATCCAAATAGGCCTGATTATGCATCTGAAAATGGGATAATACGTGCTTTGATGGGTCTCTTTGAAATTAAGGTTGGTTTGCCAATAATAAATGATGTATGTGAATCAGATTGTGTTATCGATGTCGATGATACTCTAGCTGATATCAGGCCTGTTATATGTGGATTTATTGCTAAAAGAAAAGATCCTCTCAATGAATATGAAATTTCGCAATTGATTTCCATGCAAGAAGACTTACACAATGGGTTAGGACGAAAAAGAAAAAAATCTTCTATCGGATTGCATAATTTGGACCCTATAGTATTTCCATTGAAATATACCACTGTATCTAAGAATTTTTCCTTTATACCTTTAGATAAAAAAAACGAAATTACTATTGAACATATATTAAGTGATTTGGATACGGGAAAAGAATATGGACATATTATAAATAATTCTGATAGAATTCCATTATTATATGATTTTCAAAAAAAAGTTTTATCTTTACCGCCAATTATAAATGGAAATCTTACAAAAATAACCTTAAATACAAAAAATTTATTGATAGAAGTAACTTCTACAAGTAATACTTCAGCTCTTGATGTTCTTTCCATCTTATCTTTTGAATTATATGACATGGGATTTAAGATTTATTCGATTCAAATTAATTCTCCTTTTGACGGACCATTGAAAACTCCGATCTTAAATCCTTTAAAAATTACAATATCTCCTAACTATATCAACAAAATCCTTGGTCTTAATTTATCTGATACCGAATTAATCAAATGCCTTGAAAAAAGTAGATGTTCCGGAAAAATATTGGATAATGGTATCGATTGCTATATCCCACGGTATAGAAATGATATTTTTAATCCTGTTGATATATCTGAAGAGGTTGCAATTGGCTATGGTATATATCAATTCAACACTTTTTCTCCTCCTACTTTATATTTTTCAGGAAAAAAACATACTACTTCTATAATTTTTAATAGTATGAGGGAAATTTTAATAGGTTTAGGATTTATTGAGATAATAAACACAAATATTATTTCAAAAAAAATCATTAATGATTTTTTTTTAAAAACTGAAAATAATAATATAGTATCAATTAGAGATTCTAAAAATACTGAATTTGAAATCTTAAGAAATTCCATAATTCCATCTATGATGATCACCTTATCTAAAAATATCCATGAGAAATATCCTCAAAAGCTTTTTGAAATCGGAAAAACCTTTCAAATTCAAAATTCTATGATTAAAGAAGAATGGTCTTTGGGTGTCGTTATAGCTCATAATAATACTGATTATACCGAAATTAAATCGGTTTTAGAATCTCTATTAAAGTATTGTTTTAACAAAAAAATCAAAACTCCTCATTTTAATTTTGAATACTACCTTAAGGGACATTCTGCTAAAATATTATTAAATGAATCTGAAATAGGAGAAATAGGGGAAGTTTATCCACAGGTGCTTGAGAATTTTAAGTTAAAGACTTTGGTTACGGCTTTTCATATCAATTTAGATAGTTTAATAAGATTGTTGAATTTATATAAAATAAAATACATCTAGCCATTTAATATTTTTTATTTATAATTTCCAAATTATTTCTTGTAATTTTATTAATGTTGATTTAGATTAATTACAATGTTTTAGAAATTTAGATTATGTTATATATAATAGAAACAATATAAATTAAACTGGCATTAAAGTTGATTTATTTGAGTAATAAACTAAAAAAATAAAAAATATACCAATATTCTTTTATTATATTTAGAAACAATATAGCAAAGGATGATTGATTAATTGACACTTTTTCTATAGTTACTCTGTACCTGTTTGTTATATATATTTTCTATAAAATATCTTTTGAAATGTAATAACATGATTATTCTCAAAGATATCCATAATTCAAATAATGTTTTTTTGATATACTATAAAATCGCAGAAAAGGAACAGGATAGTTTTGATTTTTGTTCTTTTGTCATTATATTCAAAAGCAAAGGTATTGTTGTTTAAAGAAATGATAAATAATAGTAGAATTAATCTATTATAATCCCCGTCAGAGAGTGCACAATGAGTTTTACACGTAGTGTAAGGCTAACTATGATTTGTAGTGGGTCAGAGGCGGGGTACAACTAAAAGTTTGTTAAAGTAAAAATTTGTAAAATAATTTTATTTTAAACCTTCAAGATGACCTTCTGTATCTAACTTCTCTGCATGAGCGCTTATGTATCTCCATATGATATCTGCTTTATCCGATTGAAAGTCCCATGGTGCAATTAATACAAGATCGTTATCTCTTATCCACATCCTTCTTTTGATTTTACCGCGTATTCTACATGTTCTGACTTTTCCATCATTACTTTTAACAATTATGTTATCTCCACCGACTAATTTTATAACTCTACCAAATAATTCCCCTTCATGGGGCATAACTAATTCCTTTAAATGAGCTTCATTTAAGACCTTGCGTTTACCTATTTTAAATCATATTAATAATGCATTCATGAAATAAATACTTTATTATTTATTATTATAATAATTATCTGCAAATTTATTAAGATGGCTTTAGGTTTAGGAACAATTCAAACTATTAATTCTATTAAAATTAAAATCCATTTACATATACTATAGTGCATTTAAAAATAATTCAATCTTTATTATTCGAGCTGAAGTTAATTTCATTAAAGATACTTAAAACAATAAATGAAATTATATGTTGAATAAAAAAGTCTAATTTATGAGATGCTGAAATGCTTTACCCGAATTTCTAAATCAAGTTCCATTGAGAATTCTCCAACCAAATTTTTGTTAATCTGCAATAAATATGATAATAGATAAAATGGTTAGATGCAGGAATTCAAAAGAGGTATTATTAAAAGTCGAAATAAAAAGGATTTCATTTTTTTTGAATTAAATTGTATATTTTATTGAATAAGACCTTAAAATATTTTTGTAAATATTGTATTATATTTTATAATCATTATAATAAAAAAATTAGAATTTTTTTCCATTTGATTTTATTTCAATTGTAATGGATTGGTTTGATCTATCAAGGTTATTATAATTATGTATATGGGTAAATTCTTCCTTACTGCCACAATTATTACAATTCCATACTACGATCTCTTTGCAGTCTGTGCAGGCCAAAATTGTTTCTAATGTTGAACCGCAACTTCTGCACGACTCTTTGTTAAACATCTGTATTCCTGAGATTATTTAGCCTTTTTACCTATATAAATTTTATAATATTATGTACAAGAATTATAATAATAAAATTTAAAAAATATATTTCTTATAAAAAGAATTTATAAATTGATTAAAATTATAATTCGTATTTTATTTGTCTCATCTAAATAATAAATTTTAAAAATTCAAATAGATTGCTTTTATAATCAATTTACTATCTAAATAATATTTAACGGATTGAAATCTATCTTGTTGATTTTGTTATTCTAGTTCTAAAATATTTTACAAAAACTATATAGATAGACATTTTAATAATTAAAGTACTCATACATATTTATATTATCCATTAATATTTTTCATTAATTACCTTAGAAGTTGTTCTAATATTTATAACTGTTACAAAACTCAGTAGTCCGGTTATTGTCTTCATTTTTGTGAATTTTAATTCAACATAATAGGGGGACTATCTTACTCTTCATTGTTTTGTAACATTAGCATATTATTTTATAAAATATATATTATTATGCAATAGTTTTTTAATATTTATTCTGTAATTAACGCAGTATGATATGCTGATTTACATCTTGGACACATTGCATGATCACAAACACATTCTTTGCAATAATCACTATGATCTTCAAATTCAGTTTTGTAGCCTTTGTAAAAACATTCTTCACATACCGCATATACCATAATTATCTAATATCATCATCATTTATATAGTCTATTTATAATTTTTTATTTATTTTTAAAAGTGATACAATTATTTTATCCCTAACTTTGTCTATATCAGTTTCTGATGAAATAGACAAACATAAGAGATCATTGTGATATGGAAATGTCATAATGGTAATTTTTTTTTGTTTTGTTATTAAATAGTCTACTGGCCCAAATTTTTTAGAAAATGATTGAAAAAAAGTCATATTTGTCAGCGATTGTAAATACATATCCTGCTCTTCATTAATATCAAGTAACGGTTCAATACCTTTCTTAAAACCTCCTTCAATTACTTCACTATTTTTATTTATTATTCCTACAAATCTTATTTTTTCATCGATACTGAATATTGAATCGCAAAAATTTTCTCTATTTAACTCATCCATCTTTTTTTTTCTGACATTTTTTTATAACGTACTTGATTATTAAATTATATTTTGATATCTAGTATATCAAAATCAGTTCTTTTTTATATTTTCAAAAAAAGACATTTTCATTGTTTTATAGTAAATTACTTCTCCTCTTCTCTCTATAACTGCAATTATAGTATCTTTGCCCATATTTTCAATTTGGTCTATAGTATCTGCAAAATCTTTAGATTTAATATTTAATCCTTCACTAATTCCGATAGAAACATATTTGGAAGGTTTTTTTCCATATTCTCCTCTTTCATAAATTCTAAAATCAGTTCCGAATCCAAATCCTTCTTTTACAACATATCCTTTACTTCTAAGATCTCTATAAATTAAATATTTAGTTAAAATTTTTCTATCTTTTTTTAATAATAGTTTGAGGAAGGATGAAAAATCATACTCTTTTTTTTTCCACGAAGTTTTAGCTTGCTATTACTAAGTAGATATAGAGTTTCAAGGCTACTAAGAATATATTCTTCATTAAATACTTCTCCAAATCCTTTATTTCTGAGTTGATCCTTAAACTTAGTTTCACTTACAATTGTTTTTAACTGTTTTTCTTCAATAAATGCTTCTGCAATTGACTGTGATTCACTATTATCATTATCATCTAGTTGTCTCACTAAATTTATGGTCTTTGTTAATATTATTTGATTCATTGTTATCTTCTTTATTGATAAAATCAATTGACATAACACATAAATCAGAGCATTACACCACATTTATTTATTAAAAATAGGAGATGTTTTGATGAAAGGTGTTAATTATAGAGAAATTCGAGGCATGCCTTTTGTAAGGCGAGAATATATTAGAGGTAAACCACAAATTAAAATAGCTAGATTTGCATCGGGTCAACCTAAAAATCAATATGACTATCTTTTAGAATTGGTTGTAACTGAAAGAATTCAAATTCGTCATAACTCTCTTGAAGCAGCTAGATTAGCTGCAAATAAAACTATGTCTCAAGCTGGTGATATGAGTTTCTTTGCTCGTTTAAGGGTATATCCACATGTAATTTTGAGAGAAAATAAAATGATCGCCACAGCTGGTGCTGACCGTTTGCAAGAGGGCATGAGACGAGCATTTGGAAAAGCTACTGGATTAGCTGCTAGGGTTGAAAGAAATCACACAATATATGAAGCCTATGTAACATCTGCCAATCTGGATCTTGCTAAAAAGGCTTTTAGGGTGGCATCAAGTAAAATCGGCTGTCCAACTTTAACTAAAATAAGCTCCATTAAATAAAGATAAATAGAGTATCTGGAATTCTTTTGAGCCTTGTGTAGAATATTTTCTAACCATTAAATTTCCTTTATTTTTATGATGGGTATAAAATCACTAACGGATTTTACAGATTCATTCTATTTAAATAAAAAGGTTTTAATTCGTGTTGACTTTAATGTGAAAGTAATAGATGGCTTTGTAAGTGAAGATTATAGAATTAGATCTACAATGTCAACAATCGAATATCTTGTGAAAAGAGGTGCAAAAATAATTTTAGCTTCTCATCTAGATAGACCAAAGGGCAGAGACATGAGATATTCTTTATTACCTGTATCAAAAAAATTATCCGAAATTTTATCTCCATTTAATATTCCTGTTCATTTTTCAAATGATTGTATGGGCAATGAAACACAGAATAAAATTAGTCTATTAAATAATGGTGAAGTTCTTTTACTTGAAAATCTTCGATTTTATCCAGAAGAGGAAGAAAATGATGAAAATTTTTCAAAAGAATTAGCTTCTTATGCAGATATTTATGTAAACGATGCTTTTAGTACCTCTCACCGAAAGCACTCTTCCACCTATGGGACAGTTGGGTTTTTCGACACTAAAATTGTTGGATTTAATGTTTCTAAAGAGATCGAATATCTATCTTTATTGAGGGATAATCCGCCAAAACCCTTCAAACTAGTTATAGGGGGAGTTAAAATCAAAGACAAAATAGGTGCTTTAAATAACTTATTACCAAAAGCAACAAAGGTCCTGATCGGCGGTGCCGCCTCATACACTTTTTTAAAAGCAAATGGGATTTCTGTAGGTGATTCTTTAGTGGATGATGATTATTTACCGTGGGCTTCTAAAGCATTAGATACTTATGATGATAAGATTATTTTACCAATTGATCATAAAGTAGCTTTTTCTGAAAATTCTACGGAGTATAAAATTGTGAAGAATCACATTCCTGTCAATATGAAAGGTTTTGATATAGGTGATAAAACTGTGCATAAATTTATACAAGAAATACATAATAATGGTTTAGGTACTATTTTTTGGAATGGTCCCATGGGATTTTTTGAAAAAGAATTATTTTCCCATAGTACTAAAAGTATCGCTCTAAGTATGGCTTTGGCATATTGGAGAGGTGTTAAAACATTGGTGGGTGGGGGGGATACCTTGGAAGCTATGAAAGAGGCTGGTGTTTCTGAAAAAGAAGTAACTCATGTTTCTACTGGGGGTGGTGCTAGCTTAAAATTTCTGGCAGGAGATGAAATGCCAGGTATTGATATATTGATGAAAAACTGATTTATTACTTTTTTATTTCTATTCTTTATGTTGATTTTTTAAAAATTCTATAATGTTTGATATTTTAAATTTGTTAATTACAATTCGTTATCTAAACCTTAAAACATTTGTGAAGGGATATATTATATTGCTAAAACCAAGACGAAATTGGGAAAGATGTCCAATGAATTTACTGGATACTAGTATTTTATTTTATTATTCAATTTCCAATCAAAGGATATTGTAATAAACAAATTTCGATAAAATGATTATAAAAAAGATATTTCATGTTGATGTTCTATTTGGTCTTATTATCTATAATATCTAATGTATTTGTATTGTTCGATTGAATTTTTTGAAATTTCGATTCTTTGTTTTTTACAACATAGTGGAATTATTGCCTTCTATAGAAAATAAATTATATGATTGATATATTATTAATTTTATCGATTTTGACTTTTCAATCTGAATGTTTTTATGATGTAATTGTAGGAGGTGGAAGCGTTTCCGGCTTGTTAGCTGCAAGGGAAATATCGTCTAATGGGTTTAAGGTATTGGTATTAGAGGAGGACCACGAAATAGGAACGCCTGAGCATTGCGGTGGCGTAGTGAGTCAAAAAGGATTAGAAAAACTAGGGATAATTCCAAGAATTAAAACTATTGAAAATGATATTAAGAAAGCAATTATTAAATCTAAAAATAATTCTTTTCAAATAGATTCTGAAAAACAACGTGTTATAGTTATTGATAGGCGCTCTTTTGATAAAGAACTTGCTTTTCAAGCTCAATCAAAAGGTGCTGAGATAGTTACAAAAAGTTCTATTACTTCTGTGAATTTTGTTGACAATCTTTTTATAGTCAAATTAAGTTCTGGAAAAATTTTTAAAAGTAATTTTTTCGTAGAAGCTCGTGGTATTAGTTACCTTTTTAGAAAAGGATTTAGAGATATTATTCCTTCTGGCCAATATGAAGTTTATGCTTCATGGATACAGAAAGATACAATCGAAGTGGAATTTGATTCTGAATTGTATCCTGGTTTTTTTGCATGGGTTGTTCCAACTGGAGATGGAAAAGGAAAAATTGGTGTGGCTGGTAAAAATATCAATCCAAATTTAACACTTGAAAATTTTTTAGAAAAAAAAGGCAAACCCTATTCTGTTATTCGAAAAATTTATGCACCTTTATGGGTTAGAGGATATATTAAGCCCTTTAATTTTGAGAGAAATGTCATTATCGGTGACGCAGCAGGACAAACTAAACCAACAACAGCTGGAGGTATATATTCTGGCGGGATGGGGGGGATATTTGCAGGCAGATCAATCTCAAAATCCTTGAGCAAAAATAATGATTGCAATTATTTAAGAGATTATCAAAATAATTGGATCAATACGTTTGGAAAAGAATTTGATAGATTACTCTTGTTAAGAAAAATATTAGAACGATTAGACAATAAATCTTTGGATAAAATATTTTCGAGTATATCTGCTACTAACATTGAAAAAATTTCAACTAGCAGCGATTTTGATTTTCATGCTGTGGCATTAAAAAGTTTCTTAAATACCAAGATTACAATAAATTTTTTATATGCTTTAATGGGGAATGAGTATAGGAAAATTATTAATGATCTAAGCAAGATATAAATGCGGTTTGCATTTTTTTTAAAGTAGATGTCAAAACAATTACAATTACCAGTCTGTACATCTTGCAATAGGCCCATAATGCCAAACGATGCCTGTGTAAGATTTTATTGTCCTAATTGTGGCTATGTACTCATATGGCGATGTGAGAGCTGCAGGGAATTTGCAAGAATGTATAAATGTGTAGGTTGTGGATTCGAGGGGCCATAAAAACCATGGCTCGATTAGTGGCTAGAATTAAAATTCTTCCTGCAGATTCTGAAACCGACATCGAATTTCTAATTAACAATTTAAAAAATGGTATTCCGGAAGGAATGGAGTTAAAAGCACATGCTAAAGAACCAATTGCATTTGGATTGAATGCATTGGTAGGTGATTTTTTGCTAGATGATGCTGAAGGCGAAATGGAAAAATTAGAAGAATCATTAAAAAAAATTAATGGGGCTGGAGAAATTCAAGTTATTACTATAAGTAGACAGTCAGTTAAGATGAAATAAGTATTAAATTTCGATTTTTTGCGATCTATTTGAAAAATACTAATAACATTAAAACCAATAACAATTTGGTAACTACTCTAAAATTGAGAGTTGCAGAGTGTAAAATTAAAGATATGGGCAAGAAAAAAGCGTTACTTGATAGTATTACTATGAATAAACTTGGAGTACAAAAAGGGGATGTTGTAGAAATTATAGGGAAAAAAATTACAGCCGTAATAGTTTATACCTTGGAAGATAAAACCAAGAAAAATCATTATATCCATATCGATGGTCAAACTCGGAAAAATGCTGGTGTAAGTTTAAACGATTATGTCCTTATAAAGAAATCAAATCCAAAATTTGCTGAAAAAATTGTATTATTGTGTAATACCACTCAGAATATCTCTGATGAATTTATTCCATATCTCAATAGTAGGTTTGAAGGTTATCCAGTTATTAAAGGAGATCAATTTGTGTTAAATTTTCTAGGAACGACACTGGAATTTATAATTCATACTTCTTTACCAAAAGAAGTTGTAAAAATAAATAAAAATACAAAAATAATAATAAAGCCCGGTTTAGAGAAATTTCGCAAAGAATCTCATCACGTTACTTATGAACAAATTGGTGGTTTAAAAAATCAAATAAACCGTTTAAGGGAAATTGTTGAACTGCCATTAAGACATCCTGAAGTTTTTTCAAAAATTGGAATAGAACCTCACAAAGGGATTTTATTATTTGGACCGCCAGGCTGTGGAAAAACATTAATAGCAAAAGCATTGGCCTCAGAATCAAATGCTAATTTTTTTATTATAAATGGACCTGAAATTGTAAATAAATATTATGGTGAAACAGAAAGCAAATTACGGGAAATTTTTCAAAAAGCCAAGGAGTCGTCTCCAAGCATTATATTTATTGATGAGCTTGATGCCATTGCACCCAAAAGAGAAGATACTTTTGGTGATGTTGAAAAAAGGGTAGTTGCACAGTTACTTGCATTGATGGATGGTATGTCTGATCGAGGGAATGTTGTAGTTTTAGGTGCTACAAACCGGCCAGATAGTTTAGATCCTGCGCTAAGGAGACCAGGACGATTTGATCGGGAAATGGAAATAGGAATTCATAATCTGGATGGAAGATTTGAAATTTTAAAAATTCATACAATTGGAATGCCATTAGATAGTGATGTTAAATTGAAGGATATATCCAAGTTATTGAGTGGGTATACGGGGGCTGATATTAAAGCACTTTCCCGAGAAGCCGCTATGAAATCAATAAGGCGATATTTGAGTGAAGTTGATCTAGCAAATAATATGGAAGTTCCTTCAGAAATTTTAAATAGTATTCGTATAACACACAATGATTTTATCAATGCAATGAAAGAAATCGTTCCTACCGCTTTAAGAGAATTTTATGTTGAACCATCAAATATAAAATGGGATGATATAGGTGGATTAACCAAAGAAAAGAATTTATTAGTAGATAATTTTTTGTCTCCAATTTCATCTCCAGAAAAATTCTTAAAAATGGGAATTAAACCTGCACGAGGCGCTTTATTATTTGGACCGCCAGGCTGTGGAAAAACATTAATAGCAAAAGCATTAGCAACAGAAGGTTCAATTAATATTATATTTGTTAGAGGGCCAGAAATTTTATCTAAATGGATAGGGGAGTCAGAAAAAGCTATAAGAGAGATATTTAGAAAAGCTCGCTCTTCATCTCCATGCATTGTTGTTTTTGACGAATTAGATTCTCTTGGAAGATCTAGGACCGCTGAAGACTTTGGAGGAAACGAGCGCGTTTTGTCTCAAATTTTATCTGAAATGGATGATGCGGGTAATTTTGGTGTTATTGTTATAGGAATTACTAGCAGACCTGATCTTTTGGACACATCTTTATTGAGACCAGGTCGATTCGATCTTATACTTTTTGTGAGTCCCCCTGATGACAAATCGAGGAAGGACATTCTATTACGATTAACATCAACTATGCCCATTTCTTCTGACATAGATTTTAATAAAATATCTTCAATGACCAAAGGTTATAGTGGAGCAGATTTAATTTCATTATGCCGACTTGCAGCTATACATGCAATACAGAACAATTCAGATATTATCCATAATTCTAATTTTGATGATGCTTTAACCATTGTGAAACCTTCTATAACCCCCGAAGTTCATAGTTGGTATTTATCATTAGAAAAAAAATTAACATCTGCTGTTCCAAAATTTAGTGATAAAATATTTTATGGATAATTGTAAAAAGTTGAGAATGCTTTAAAAAACTATATTAAACTTTAATATGGTGATAGATTATGAATTATCCTTTGAGAACAGTCGTTTTTGAGAAAATAAAACAATACGGAAATATTACCGACCATGATTTGATTAATTCGTTATCTAAGGATAATATAATTACATTAGAAGATGACCTAAATAAAATATTATTAGATTTGGAAATATATGGATTAATTCATGTTACTTGGATAACTAAGGATAAAAAAAGAATTGAAATTGTAAATCAAAATAAAGACTGATTCTATATTAAAAGAAAAAAAATCAAATATTTTATCATTTCATTTTTAAAATCTGATATACCATAATGCATCTAGAGCTATTGATACAAATATTATTACCAAGTATGGGGCGGTAACTTTATATGCTTTCCATGCAAATTGTGGTGTTGGATTTTTCATTAGTTTATAATGGTATATTGTCATTAATGAACCTGCAACTAGTGCAACTGAAGTATATAACAATCCAAGTCCAAAAAAATATAGTGATACTGAATAAGGAATTAGAATAAGTGTGCTTATAAAAATGTATTTTGACGTTATTTTATTTCCATAAATAACTGGCAACATTGGAACATTTGCTTTTGCATATTCATCCTTCATTTTAATAGATAAACACCAAAAATGCGGCGGTGACCACATGAAAACTATCCATCCTATTAAAAAGCCTAATAAATCTATACTGTTTGTAATTGTTGCCCATCCTGCCATAGCAGCTGCGCTTCCGGCAAAGCCTCCAATTACCACATTCCAAACACTCCTTCTTTTTAATAGCATTGTATATATTACTATATAAAAAAAAATTCCTAAACCAATCATAAATGTAGCCATAGGATTTAATGTAAACCAAGCAATAATAATTGAAAATGCAGATATGGTGATTCCATATATTAATACTTTATTTGCTTTTAATCGTTCAGAAGGTATTGGTCTTTTTGAAGTTCTTGACATTAAATTATCTATATTTTTATCATAAAACATGTTAATTGCACTTGCACCCATTGATGATAAACTTCCACAAATTATTAAAAATAATAATTTCCATCCTGAAAAATCCCAAGCAACGTTGCTAGTATTGTCAAACCTAGTAGCAGCAAGCATCGAGGTTACAGCGGTAATCACTAGAACCATTACAATCCTTGGCTTTGAAATCTCTAGAAAATTTTTAATATTTGAAAATGTTAGATGACTGCTAATGTGCAAGTGTTTTCATTATTTTGTAATAATTTCCTGAATTTAACTTATTCGATGGTGTTAAATGACAATTTATCTCATTATTACCTCATATCTCTTTTTTTATCAATTTCCTGAATTTTTTCTTGAAGTTCTTCTAGTTGACCTGTCGACCATTTAACAAATCCTTCTATTATCTCTTGAGGTAATTTGTTTATTTGAGAAATTACTATAAATCCTTCAAATATTTTTTCGTAAGCTTTGCAGCATACAGTCATATTGGTAATTGCATCATTGATAAAATCACTATTATTATTTTTAATATAATTTTCTTTAAAATTTTCCAAAAGATCATTAGTTCTTTTAGTTACATCATCTTTTCCAATCTCTTCTCCGTATTTATTATCTTTATACATATTTTATCAGCTGTATTTTGACATTTATATAATCTAGATTATTAAATTATAATACACATATGAATTCTAATTTGTGGCTATTTTCTTTGATATAATTAGATCGTTTATGATGTGGAGGTAATTTTTTATCATTTCTTGAAATTTGAATAAGGTATAGCATATAAAATAATTATTGGAACCATCCATAAGGTTATTAACTTAATTAAATGAATAAAAAAATAGAGAACCACTTATATAGATAGTTCTCATCGAAAATATTATTTGTAGTAGGTCAGATACCCTAGTGCTTTCATCATTAGATGAATCAGTTTTTATGTATCATCATTCCCAAAGTTATTGTATCTTCCAGTAATTTTATTTTTGTTAATATTTTTTACTATTATCATTACAAAAGTTTCACTATCTTTTTTTTAAGTTTTTTTACTTATTAGGTTGTATATGTCCAATAAAGATGCTATTGTTGATGCTATTAATTCTTTTGGATTCTTTTGGAATAAAAAAAACTGAATTAAAAAAAAAATTTACTATTGAAAATTTTGATGGCATATTGGATGAATTGATCCAAGAAGACAAAATTTGCATTTCTAAAAAGGGCACTTTTATTTATTGTTGGGGTAACGAATTTTTCTTGGATTATATGCTGAATTCCGATCTAAAATTCAAATATCTTTATAAATCCATTACTAATATTCAAAATAAAATAAACCATTATTCTGATAGTATTTTTAAATATATTGAAAATATTGATTGTGAACTGGTTGAAATAAAAAATTCATTTAATAATATTCAAGATAAAATAAATGATTTAAATAACAAATCTCAAAGAATTGGTGATTTAGAAAATTCCATTTCTTTGGATAATTTTAAAGAAAATTTTGATCGGGTTTTAGCGGATAAATCCACATCTATTGGTTGGGTCGAATTATCATCTATAAAGAACGAAATCTGCAATATATGGGATATGTCAGAAAATGAATTTTATAGTTATGTAAGTGATATAACAGAATCATATCCTGAAAAATATGAGCTTTCTTCTGGAGGGTATGAAGGAGTTATTTTGAGAGGAATTGTTCATGGATTTGTGAGGTATATTTAATGTACCCATATAAACTAACAAGTAATCCATTTCCAAGTAGTCCTACTCCAACAGTAAAAGTTGCCAAAATTTTGGGCGGAAAAAAACACGCGGATGCACTTGCCAGCATTAAAAATTGTATTAATGATTTGGGTTTAAAAATAAATGATACAACATATCCTAAAGAGGATTTATTTAAAGTTATCACAATTATTCAAGATATAGGTTCTGGCAAAACCCATCTTACATTACATATGAAAACTATTGATGATATATTTAATAAAGCCATTGTTTCTTACGTTGATTTAGCACAGGTTCGGCCACGTGAAGTAGATACTATTTTTTCTTCAATAATAAAAGGATTTGATGGTAATTACTTTAATGATGTTTTGACGAAACTTGTTGAATATGTTAATAATAAGTATTCTGAATATCCTAAATTAGTTAAGAAGTCAATAAAATATGGCTTTTTTGATACTCTTAATGGAAATTCAATTGAAGAAAAATTGAAGAAAATATTAGAAAAAAAAATACAACCCTCTTTCAAATATTTATTTGATCTTTTGTCCCTTGATTTTTCAAAGATGGAAATACAAATAATTTTTGAAATTATAAAAAAAGGAACATTAAACTATTCTGATTTAAAGACATTTAGCAATCTTATTTTGGTTTTAACTAGTTTATCTTCAATCAATTTTAAATTTTTTAATAAGATGACAATATTCCAATTCGATGAATTCGATTCTGATGGTCAGTCTTTAGAATATATAAAAGGTTTAATCAATTCTCATATACCTTATTCTATTTTAATGCTAATTACTACACCTTCTTATTATTCTGATATATCTCGAGTTAGTCCATCTCTTTTTGATAGGTTAGAAAAAGCAAATTATAAAATCGATTTGGCTGGATCAAATTCTTATGATGAGATAAATGATATTGTTTTAGAGTATATAAGAAAGAATACACCAAATTTAAATGACAGCGATAAAACTGATCTCTCTTCAAAAATCAAAATAATTTACGACGAGTTTCCAGATTTTCGAAATATAAGATCGGTATTGAATATTATGTACCATTCTACAGATATATCTTCAAAGAAGAACTCTATCAATATTGATGAATACTCAATTGAAGAGTCTATAAAAAATATATATCCTGGCTTGAGATTGCGTGGAAGTATTATGGGTGTTCCAATTTCTGATTTCTTGAAGATGAGAAAAATGTCGATAGACCGGAATTATTTAGAAAGTGGTATTAAAAATGCTATAAAGAACTTAATAAATTATGCTGAGGAGTTAGGAACAGTTAAGAAATTAGAGGATGGAATTCAGGAAGATTATCTAGATGCAGTATATAATGATCAACTGGGCAAAAAAATAGGAGTGACTATTGCTATTGATAATGATAAAAATAAAAATTTTGATAAAATAATAAAAAGTACTAAAAGAAATTTATTAATTGATAAATTAATTATACTAACTACTAATATTACGAATATAAAAAATAACGGTACTACCTTTGTAACAGTTGATAGATGGAAATTAGTTGATTTATTATATTTTAGTAAAAAATATTCAGATAATGATATAAAACTTGAAGATCCTGAAAAAGCAATCCTGTTGGCAAAATCTATCCAACTTTGTTAATTTGAATTCTTTTTTTTGCTAAAATCAATAATAGATAAATAATCAAATTAATTCTATTTATTTATTAAAATTGAGAAGAGATCTTTATACTCTTGATGATTTCATAAAAAATACACATAGATTAGGATATGCTATTGTAGACCTTAATGACATCAAAATCCCGGTTTTATATATTGATAGTGCATTTTTCGATCAGATCTTAAAAATATCATATAATAGAAAAACATCTATTGATACAAATTTAAATATATACGATGATGGACATCATATTTTTATAGATCTCTCTTTAAAATTTCTTAATACCCAGTTGGAAAATACTTATCTTTTATATGCTAATAAAACCCTTGATTTTTTTTATAATCTTGCTAATTCTGGAATGATTGGCCTTGCTCCATTTGGAAATCCCGCACATGATATTTTTTTTATTCAATTACCAAAAAAAGATTAAGCAGAAAAAGCTTATGAAATGATAAAGGAGAAGATAAAAAAATCCCAAAATAACTAATATTCAAATTATGTTGAAATTATTACTTTAGGATTGTTCAAACTATTTAAATGAATTTATTTTAAATATCAGTATTGTTTTCCTTATAGTGTTTTCAAGTGAAAAAAAGGATTAGAAAACCTGTTAAAGCCAAAACAAAATATCGAAAGATAATAATAATGTCAGTTCTCTTTGGAGCCCTACTTGTGGGTGGTACTGTTGCTAGTTTTTCTAACATTGGTAAGAATCCAAATCAGGATGCTGCCAAAAAAGCCCAAGTGGAACAATTAATATCCATATTAACAAATGCATCAGTCCCTGGTGCTAAAGCTTTAGGTACGTCAAAAGCTCCAATAACTATTGTTGAATTTGGTGATTATCAATGTCCATTTTGTGCTTCTTTTAATAATGATACAAAAAATGTTTTAACTACAAACTATATAGATAAAGGTATTGCGAAATTTGTTTTTAAAGATTTGGTAATCAATGATTTACCAAAAGATAAATTGTCAACTCTGGCAGCTGAAGCATCCTATTGTGCAGCTGAACAAAATAAATATTGGGAATATCATGATGAAATTTATA
Organism: uncultured Nitrososphaeraceae archaeon; assembly: GCA_963824915.1. Taxonomy (GTDB): domain Archaea; phylum Thermoproteota; class Nitrososphaeria; order Nitrososphaerales; family Nitrososphaeraceae; genus Nitrosocosmicus. The sequence goes on along the minus strand of CAWGRD010000013.1, from coordinate 36,563 downwards.
AAAATTACAAAGGTGAGAATACTGGGTGGATCACTAAAGAATCTCTAATTGGGTTTGCCAAAAATGTAGGGATAAATAACATCGAACAATTTTCATCTTGCGTAGACTCCCACAAATACAATCAAGTAGTTGCGAAAAATGATCAATTCGGAAAGGGTATTGGATTGGGTTCTACTCCTACATATTTTTTCCTAAAACAGAATTCAACTAAAGTAGCTGCTATACAGGGGTTTCAACCTTTTTCTGTATTCAAGAATGTAATAATCAACTACTTAATAATACTGTGTAAATTTAATTTTATTTTCTTTATTTCAAGGATATATCTAAATGTCATCTAAATCAATATTTGAATTATCACAATGATTGAAATAAAAAAAGGATTATGTTACAAAGTATTTAAATTAGTAAATTGGAAATTTGGGCTCTTTATTTAAGACTATACGCTAACTCCTTGTTGTGCGTAATTCATAAATAAATTCAACCAGTTTTTCACATGCTTGTAGTTTACAATGTTCTCTCCAAGCCTGCATGGAAAGTAGTCATCAAAGTTTTCCAGTCCTATCCTTTATGTATTGCATTGTTCTTTCAACCAGACTTTTTTCAAACGGAAGAATGAATATGATGTTGTAATTTTAGAATCTTATAGACCTGGCCTGCGGTAGATACCATTAGTCCTCCTCTATCTGTGGAAACGGGATGATTTCCATGAATCGTGACTAATACCTGACATTAAATCTTTCAGCAGCAACAAACATGTTTCTCTCTTTTGAGATTGATATGTGCGAGAATTTCCTTGTTTTTGGAGCTCGATTGTTGCAACCTATCAAAGCCAGATAAGTTCTGACCCAACTTTAATCAATGTCTCATCAATGATAAATTCATCATATCCTTCTGCTTTTAGACGATATCCTTTGAGGATGATACTTTTGAATCTATCAGTTCCATATTGTTACATGGTTTCGTTTGATAAAATTAAGATAATATGCTTGAGAGGTTCTTCTTAAGGATAATCCTGAAAAATACAAATAAAGACCATAACACAATGTACTCTTGAAGGTGTTCTGTTTCTTTTAATCACAATGGAAATAGGACATCTTCTAGTTAAAAGAATTCCTTAAGTGAACAGAGCCGAAATTTGTAATAACATTTACGAACCTTTATCAAATTTACTCACTATTCTTTGATGATATTTAATCAAATAATTCGATAGCTTAAAATATTTAAATGTCAGCAATTATTGAAATCTTGACTATTTTTAACTTATTGTATTTGCTAGAATTTTATTTTTTAGATATGAAATATCCAAATTATAAATCCAATTGATTATTCATTTTCAAATCTTTTGGCTCAGCGATGTATGGTTAATTTAAAGTATTTTTTTATTCTATCTGCTTAATTTTAAATGATTAATACTACGGTTTGACAATATAATTATTATCATAATATATTACAATTAGAATCTATATTATTTATCAATAATCTTATTTACTCTTTTTATCAAATCATCGTTTTCAATTGGCTTTCTAAGAAAGAGATCCTTATCCACCGCTCCATATTCTTTCTTTCTAAATGTTTCATAGTACATTTCACTTGCTGTCAAAAAGCATACTTTTGTCTTAGAATCTATCTCCTTTATTTTTCGACATAATTCAAACCCATCCATGTTAGGCATTTTGATATCAAGAACAACTAAATCATAAAAATCGGGCTTAAAGTTAGACAGTGCCAAAAGAGAATCAGTAAATGCATGGACTTCAAACCCTCCTTCTTCTAAAACTATTTTACAAAGTAAAATTATATCCGGTTCGTCGTCTACAAAACAAATTCTTTTCTTTACCATCTTAATTATTATTATCCTTAATTATTAGATTTATTTTCTACTATCTTTCTATTTATTTGTATGCTAAAAATAAATGTTTGGCATTCTCCAAGCGAATTATTCACAGAGTATGTTGGAATATCTATTATTTATGTAATTTTATTATTTGGAATAGTTGCATTATCTTTTTTTTACTTAATTATTTTATACTTATATCTTCTTCTTAATCTGTATACATATAATAATTTATATTCTTTTTACCTGTAACGAATGGCTTCCTTCCTTTCTTAGAATATATCCCTATCATATAATTAATTGAATATACCTAATATTACCATTTTTTATTCTTATAACTCATAAATCTTCTGTTTTTTTTGATATTACTACTGAAAACCCTTCTTCCTTTATGGCTTGTTATCTTCTGATGTTATGTATAAATGATGTTGTTATACTTTACTTAATAAAACTAATAATCTCAACATCTCTCAGCATTATAATCAATCTTATTGGAGAGTATGCTTCTACTCAAGATTATCACTACGAAATCTATTCTTATACTGGAAGAAACATCATTAGTATAATATGGTTAATGGGTTTAAAGAGGATGTCTGAAAAATTTAATATCAATAGTTTCATCCAAAGTAGACGCCTTATTATTTGATACTTGGTTTATTTAGGGGCTACTTTTGATGTAGGTTTCCAATATCTGATAATATTATTCATGTCAGAAAAAAGTTTGGTAGACTTTAAAGTAATTAGGGATAGTTGATTTTGAAATTTCCCCATTTCCACCCTTTTCTTTTGATAATTACAAAACTTCATTACATTTCTTCGCCACAATGATTTCTCTTGGCTTTTAAAGAAAAATATTGGATTGTTATTCTATTTTATCCACTACCCAATTAAGAAAATCCAGAAATACTTTTAATTTCTTGGATATTGTCTTTGAGATTCGGGTGATTTTAAAGCATATGTAAAAAGCCCAATCGATTTTCTTTGGTTTCTAAAATCTCATTGACCTCCATAACCATATAATTATTATAGTTCTGGGCCTAAATAAAGGGACAATATCGTAGTGGGCCGAAAGGGATTTGAACCCTCGACCTTTCGATTATCAGTCGAACGCTCCACCAAGCTGAGCTATCGGCCCTGTTTTTATGATTTTTTAGGTTTTTGTTTTTCTAATATAAATGTAGTTTCTAATTTATACATTATAAACTATATTTGTCAAAAATTAGAATATATGATTTATATACATATAGAGAAATCCTTGGCTTTTAAAATAGTTTTGATAATATTACTATTTTTATCATGGCTAAATGTTTCTATGCTATTTAATAGATTTACCTGATCTTTTTTATTATTATATTATATAAATGGAAGTACAGGTCTTTGCTTTGTTTTTCTAAATTATAATTTATTTTCTGTTATTTATGAATTTAAAATCATAATATATGTTACCCAAGTAAATATCATTTTATGAATATATGATAGGGAACATATAATTTTCTCCATTTGAGTTTAATTATTTTTTTAATATTGCTATGGTAACGATTAAACAATTATTTATTTGTATCAAAAAAAATATTCCTACAGTAAAGTTTTATTTATTTTATTTGTTTTTTTTAACAAAATGATAACCTACATGTTGCCCTGAAAGCTAAGGAATTCCTTCTATAACATATAGAATAATTCTATAAATTGCTAGTACCCATCTACTTTATTCAATTATTTATTCGATGATTATATTCTAACTATCTGGTATAAACATGGTATTTCTTAGCTTTAGAGAACAGTTCAATTAATCGACTAATTGGTATTTTTTTGTAAATCATACAAAATATCAAATGAGTAAAAAAATATACTACTCCATGATATAAATATCAATTGAGAAAAAATATCAACTGCATAGCATTTTTCACTAAACATAATAATAATGAGGCTAAAGAAGTCTCTATAATTTTAAAAGAAAAATTAATAGAAAGTGGAATCAAAGTTATTGATTATTTATTAGATAGAGATTTTTTTAATAGAATTAATAATAACAGAGAAATTGATTTAGCGTTTGCAGTTGGTGGTGATGGTACAACTTTGAGAGCATTTAGAATATTGGCGCATGATATTCCTGTATTGAGTATCAATGCTGGAGGAACACGTGGAATTCTTTCTGAGGTTTCAAAAAATTCTGCTGTTTCAATTATTTCCTATTTGTTAAATGGTGATTATTTCTTAGATAATCGAATTCGATTATTTGCAAAAATAAATGATAAAACTGTTTGTCATGCATTGAATGATTTTGTTTTTATTCGTTCAGATCTAACTAAAACTCCAACTTTTCACTTCTCTATATGTAATAACAATATTTTTCAGAAAATGGATGGAATAGTCATATCAACACCAACAGGTTCCACCGGCCATTCTCTCTCAAATGGTGGTCCTATTTTACATGAAAATCTAGAATGTTTTTTGATAACACCAATTGCTTCAGTTAATAGAATGCCATCTTTTATTATTCCTATTATGGAAGATTTGAATTTATATGCTAATTATGATATATCTTTAATCATAGATGGTCAAGAAATACAAGAAATATCTAAAAATGAAAAAATATCGATTTCAAGATATGAACATGATGCAATTTTTTTAAGATTCAATAAAAATAAATTGAGACAGCTGGTCAAACTTGGTTATTAAAGAATATGTAACAGATTCAAATATTTTTTATATGGGAATTCCATTCCAATCTGATTCTAACCTAAAATATTATATCACACCAGATATTTTAAGTGAAATCAATCATATTAAAAAGAAAATAGATGGACTTAATTTGTTATTGTATCTAGGAAAGGTAATAGTTATTGAACCATCGTCAGTAAATATCAATAATATATTAAAAAAGATAAAATTACTGGGACAGTTTGGATTATCAAAACCAGATTGTTCAATTATTGCATTAAGTTTTCAATTAAATCTTCCTATTATGTCAACAGATTATACAGTTATTAATACCGCAAAATCTTTATCACTTGCTACATTTGTTCCAGGCAAGAGAGATTTTGAAATAGTTAAAACTACAAAATTTTGCAGTATATGTAAAAATTATTTTGATATTAAATATATGTATTGTAGTTGTTGCGGTAATAAATTAGTGTTTAAAAAATTTAAGGATAAAGAATTTTATAATTAATAATCCATGAGAATTATACTTTAAGCAATAAAAGATTTAGACTATATTTTATTACAATAATTTTAATATGGATTATATATAACGTTACTTTCTAAATCGTTAAGTTATTATTTGCATATCTTAAATTAATATCATGAAAAGAATAGAATTTGATTTTCACTATTTATTGGAATATGATCATAATGACTCTGTTATATATTTTCAAGATGTATTGTAAATCTCTATGTGAAAAATATAAGGCATATAAAACAGGTGAAACCTTGAGTTATTACAGTCAAGGATATAAACTTTGTAAAGAATGTGAATTGTTTTTAGATTGGAATGGAATTCGATGTCCTTGTTGTAATGCAGTTTTAAGGACCAAACCTCATAATTCTCTGTCTAAACATAAGTTACGATTAAATCAATCTGTTAGCATGGTTTAATTTTTTTAGTTTTAAAAATAATGATATTTAATAATAAAAATAATTTTCTTGTTCTTGAGTAATGCTATCTATTTTAATGTTAAATGATTGAAGTGCTAAGCGACTTATTTCATCCTCTATTTTTTTTGGAACATTGTATATTTTATTTTCTAATTTTTTATAATGTATGGATATATAAATAATTGATAATAACTGATTTGCGAATGAGAGGGCCATTATTTCTGGAGGATTTCCCTCTCCTGCAACTAAATTTATGACTCTACCTTCCGAAAGCAAATAAATTTTTTTTCCATTTATTTTGTAACGCTTTAGATTTTTTCTGATTACCAATGGGTGACTATCCTCATTGTTTAGATAATTTATATCGATTTCTACATCAAAATGTCCTGCATTGCAAAGAATTACACCATTTTTCATTTTTTCAATATGTTCTGATCTGATTACTCTAATTTGCCCTGTACAGGTTATATACAAATCCCCAAAAGAAGTTGTTTCGCATATTGGTTTTACTTCAAAACCATCCATAAAAGCTTCTAATGCACGTACGGCATCAATTTCTGTTATAATAATCTTGGCTCCAGACCCTTTTAAAAAACCTGCAATACCTTTTCCAACCCACCCATAGCCACAAATTATTATACGTTTTCCAGCTAACAAAATTCCTGTTGTCCTTAAAATTCCTTCAATAGAGCTCTGACCTGTGCCATATCTATTGTCAAAGAGATATTTTGTATTTGACTGATTTACTCCAATTATGGGATATGTAATTAAATTTTTTTTGGACCATGTCTTTAATCGATTTATTCCGGAAGTTGTTTCTTCTGTACCGCCTATAATTTTATATTTTTTTTTTAAAGCTTTATTATGAAATTCTCCTCCATCATCAATTATGATGTTTGGTTTTTTATCAAGTACCATATCCATATTATTATAAAAAGCTTGAATAGTTTCTCCCTTTTTTCCATACACCATAATTTCTTTTTGTTTTAATAATGAAACTATGTGGTCTTGAGTCGATAGTGGATTTGCTGAACATAAAAAAATATTTGCACCTATCTGTTTTAATCCCATTGCCAATACTGCTGTTTCTTTTGTAATATGCAAACACATCCCCAAATCGAACATTTCTAATATCTTTTTATTTTTATATTTTTTAATTATTTTAGTAATTATGGGCATATTATTTTTTGCCCAAAAAAATTCCTGTTTTCCTTTTTCTATCGAACCTTTGATATCCTCCAAAACAAATACCCTAATAATTTTTTTCCTTATAGTCACTTAAAATGTCTGAATATCTTACATCGGTTTTCGCAATATATTTAACATATTCTCCATATGTTGATTCATAACCACAGTTTTCGCATTTTACAAGAGCATAATCATCAGATAAAAAGGCCTTTTCTTTACAATCAGGACACTTTATTTTCATAATCTCTTTAATTTAAATTGCTTTTAATTGTTTCACTATGGGCTGTCTTATTTTCCTAAATACTCTAAATCCGCATATGCATTTTATTTCGGGTAAATATGAAAGTTCTTCTGCAGTTACCAGGGTTCCACAGGACATGCATTCATAGGTAACAACTCCTATTACTTCGTCACTCATGATTTATCCTCGCTTTAGCTCTTATTTAATATTTATTTATTTTTTCTTATAATATGAAATTTAAATTTACTTTTTAACTTGACTATTTATAAATTTTGAATTTTAAATTAGTTTTATGTTGCGCGTATATAAATTGTTTCATTATTTTGTTATCCTGAACATGCATTACAAGCACAATAACCAAATTCATCTATTTTTTTTTCGCATAAAGGACAACTTTCATCATAGCTTACTTCCCACATGTGTTTTCCGTATAGTTTAAAATGAGTATCTATTTCTAATGGTACAGTAGATATCAATTCATTTTGCTCATGGTTATCTTTTTTAATATTATTATTTTTTTGTTTCATTTATACTTTATATGTATTTAAAGTAAATTAAAAATGTTGTATATTCTGACTTACTTATGACTACAAAATAAAAATAAAAGTTACTCTATTTTATATTTAGATATTGGACATATCCAATTTTATTCCTGTAGATAATAAATATGTAAAAAACATAATCAAACCTAGAAATATCCAATCTCGAAAAGGTGATAATGGTATTGTATTAATTGTAGGTGGAAGCAGAATATATCATGGAGCACCTCTTTTATCATCAATAGCCGCATTAGTAAGTGGAACAGATTTGGTTTATACTGCTATCCCAAAAATTAATTTGATTTCTTCAAGGATGTTCTCTCCAAATTTGATCTTTCTGCCATTTCCTGATGATAAATTAACAATGGGTGCATCAAGAAAATTATTGTCTTTGCTGCCTAAAAAGGTTCATAGTGCAGCAATTGGTATGGGCTTAGGCATTTCTAAAACAAATTCTCTTTGTTTTTTAATAAGGCAATTATTAGAAGATAAAACTAATTTGATACTTGATGCTTCATCGTTAATCCCTGATGTTCTTGGTGAAATAGTTAATACAAAATCTGTTGTAACTCCTCATGCAGGCGAATTTAAAAGATTGTTTGGACAAGACTCTGGAATACACAAATCTGAACAAATGGATATTGTTATGAAAAAAGCTAAAGAATATGGGATTGTAATTGTTTTAAAAGGGTATTGGAATATTATATCTGATGGTGAACAAATTTCAGTTATTGAACGTACTACACCATCTATGACTGTTGGCGGTAGTGGTGATGTATTGTCTGGTTTAATTTCCGGATTCTTGACTAAAAACAATGCATTCGAATCATCAATATTGGGATTATTTTTCAATGGGCTAGCTGCAATTAGTTTATATAATAAAATGGGTCTGCATTTAATGGCATCTAACTTGCTGGAAGAGCTTCCGTTAGTAATGAAGGATTTTGATAAGTTGAATTAACTTTTATTTGCAAATTCTATTTTGTTATTTGACTCTACCATCTTGCTTCCTTTATCGTTCCATAAATCATTAAATTGGTTCATCATAATTGATAAGAAAATTTCATTTGATTGAATAAATACAGATTTAGTTCCAATGTTATCTAATATCAATATATGATAATTATCAAAAATAAAAACATTTGTAGCAATTTTTGAAAATCTTTGCTCTATTGCATTAGGGAGAATCTTATTCTCAAATTCACATTTATCATCGCAAATAATCTTTACACTTACACCTTCAATAATTGTTTTTACTAGATCGTCCTTGGAATAAATTAATAATTTATTACCCCATGGATTAATCATGGCATAGATAGATTCTTTGGATTTCCTAATAAGTTCTATTAATTTATTAGTGGTAGAAAATTGATTTAAAACAGAATACTTTTTCTCTTCAATACCCTTTTTTCGTAGTCCTTCATCATTAATTTGTTGTAAATTAGAGATAATTTTTTTTAATCCGTTTAGTTTGTTTTCATATTTGATTATAATGTCATTGAATGCCTCATTTGGTGAAGCAGCTCTACACATCAGGGGTTTTTGATAATTTATTAAAACTAATTTTTTATTTTCAAGTTTTTTTAAAACAGAATAAATTTTTGTTCTTGGCAAATTAGAACAATATGCAATCTCTGCAGCAGAAATCATTCCTTTTCCAAGTAGGTTATAATATGCTGAAGATTCATACTTTGATAGACCAACTTCCTCAAGCCCACCTAAAATCTCATTATTTTCCATTTTTTCTTCAGCTATCATTAAATTAGTTTTAATAATATGGTTGTAAGAAGTATTGTCAATATTTTTATATTAATAATTAAAAAAAAAGAAACTAAATTCAATTAATTTCTATTAAATTAATAGAAGGAAAATCTAGTCTATTTTTTTTTACTTTTTAGATAATAACTATATACTTTATATTCTTTCAAATAACTAGAATATATAGATAGAAAGTAAAAAATGACACTAGCACCACAGGAATTAGAAAATACTGCGAGTAAATATGCTGCTGAAGCAATAAAACTCGATTCTCAAGGTTCTCATTCTGTTGCAATTTTATCCTATCAACGTGCTAGCGATGCCTTAGTAAGGTTAGTTGAAATTTATCCTGAGTATAAATTAAATAGAGTTTATCTGGAAAGGGCTAGTGCCTATCAAAATCGGATTAAAGCTCTACAAATGGCTAATGGAATCTTAGATGATGATAATCAAAGTCTTAAAGAATTAAATAGTATAGTTGATAATAAAAATATTCCAAACAATAAAAACTTAAAACCATTATACAAACCTAATTTCCCAAATGTTTCTAAGATTCAGAATAAATCTTTATATTCTATAGATAAAAACCACCATCTCAATTCAATTCATAACAAAAACTCTAATTCAGATGATAAGAAATAAAACTTCGGAATTAAATTCAGAATTTGAAAATTTGATTATCAAAGAAAAACCGTTGGTTTCATGGAATGAGGTTGTAGGTTTGGATGATGCAAAACGAGCTATCAGAGAGTCGATTGTTTACCCTACAAAAAGGCCTGATCTATTTCCATTAGGTTGGCCACGGGGAATATTATTGTTTGGCCCGCCCGGATGTGGGAAAACCTTGCTAGCAGCTGCCGCAGCAGCAGAAATACATGGTTATTTTATAAACTTGGATGCTCCTTCTATGATGAGTAAATGGCTAGGAGAAGCAGAAAAGAATATTTCTAAATTGTTTACTTTTGCAAGAAAACTACATGAGAAAGAAAAAGTCCCTATTTTGCTTTTTATAGATGAGATTGATTCATTACTTGGTACTAGAAACGGTGAGGTGGGGGGTGAAGTTAGGGTAAAAAACCAATTTTTGACCGAAATGGATGGAATTAATGACAAGTCCCGTCAATCATTTATTTACGTAATAGGTGCTACTAACAAACCTTGGAGTTTAGAGTCAGGTTTTCTACGGCGTTTTCAAAAAAGAATTTATGTGACATTGCCTGATATGATTTCTAGGAAAGATCTCTTTAAGCAGTACGTTGCCAAATTAAAAAATGATTCTTCATTAAAAATAGATGATTTAGCGAAAATGTCGGAGTCTTATAGTGCTAGTGATATCAAAGACATATGTCAATCTGCTCAATTAAAAGTTGTGAATGAGTTATTTGAAAAAGGCGACCCATCAAATGAATCTGAGATACCTAGAGCAATAAATTTATCCGACTTTAAGGATATGCTTAAGGTGAGGAAACCAAGTGTTAGTTCTGATATGGTGAGAGCTTATATGCGCTGGAGTGAGCAGTTTAAGGCGCTTTAATTACGATCGTATTCTTCTTTGAACCTTTTAATACCCTGTGCGACTATTTCTTGGGCTCGGTTTTTGTTTTCCCAATTAATGACCTTGACAAATTTATCTTTTTCCAATTCTTTGTAATGCTCAAAAAAATGCTTTATTTTTTCTAGTACATCCATTATCAATTTGATCAATTTCATCAAATTTTGAATAATTTGAATCGATTTTTTTGTCAGGAACTGCTATTATTTTTGAATCCTTCCCTTCTTCATCTTCCATTATTAAAACACCGATAGGTTTTGATCTTATTATACTCAATGGGGAGTATTGATCATTACTCAAAATAAGAACATCAATTGGATCTCCATCTTCTTCTTTTGTTTGAGGAATAAATCCGTAATTGAAAGGATATGTCATGGACGTATATAATTTTCTATCAACAAATAATAGTCCTGTTTTTTCATCTAATTCATATTTGATATTACTGTCTTTTGGTATTTCAATTACTGCATATATATCATATGGCGGATTTTTTCCTGCACTGAGTTTATTAAAAAGATTCATAAAATTTATTAATATGGTTTAAATATATTTCTATGGTTATTATTTGTTAGTGACAAGAATTTTATACTGTTGAATTGTACTTTTGTTTAATGACTCCTTTGATTTATCTGAATATCTTATTTTTGTATTTATTAAAACATATTTCCAAAAATATAAAAATTGGAAGGGCTTGGTTCAAATAATAGGATGAAATTAGGAGAAAAATTTGATATCAATCTAATAGAAAATTACATGAGGGATTATTACCAGAATCCAAAAATAAAAAATATTATTAATAATTTTCTTCATAATCCTGATAACTTTTCTAAAACGATTGGATATATAGATGGGCCACCTACAATGAATGGGGAGCCACATATCGGCCATTTAAGAGGTCGCATAATAAAGGATTTATGGTATCGTAAAAATTCTATTGAAAAAAAAAGAATTATATTTAGAGCAGGATGGGACGCTCAGGGGTTACCTGTTGAATTAAATGCAGAAAAAGTTTTAGGATTAACTGGAAACAAAAGTGAAAATTTAAAAAAAGTTGGAATAGAGAAATTAGTTGAAACATGTAAGAAAATTATTTCAGAATATAATAAAAAATGGCTAGATGTTGACAATTTACTTGGTATGTCATTTGATTATAAAAACGCTTATTGGACCTTCACTGATTCATATATTGAGAGAGAATGGGTCTATATCAAAAAAGCTTATGAAAAAAATATATTAAATGAGCGATTCCGTGTAGTTGCATATTGTCCATCTTGTCAAACCTCGCTTAGTAATTCTGAAATTAATCAAAGTTATGAGCAGGTAGATGATCCTTCCTTTTTTTATAAAGTACAATTAGAAAATAGTGATATTTTTCTAATAGTTTGGACAACTATGCCATTTACATTGGTTACCGATGAGCTGGTCGGAGTCAATCCAGATGCACAATATGTAACAGCTGCTGTTGAAAATAACGGTAAATTTGAAAAATGGATTGTTTCAAAATTTAGATTAAACGATCTAATGTTAGAATTAAAAATAAAAGATTATAAAATTATAAATACTCTTTATGGGAAAGAATTAGAAGGATCTTATTATGTTCATCCACTAGTTAAATATATTCCAGGACTAGAAGAACTTGCATCTCAAAAGTTAATTCATTTTGTAGTAGCAGAAGATTTTGTTGATGTGACAACAGGTAGTGGGATTGTGCATTTGTCACCTGCAAATGGTGAGCAAGACTTTGAGATAGCAATTAAAAGAAATATTCCAATATTTGTTCCTATAGATGATAAGGTTACCTTTACTGAGAAAGCTGGTAAATTCAAAAACTTATTTGTTAGAGACGCAGATGAAATTGTAGTTAATAGTATGTATACAGCTAATGCTGTTGTAAAAATAGGTAAAATTAATCATAAATATCCTACTTGTTGGAGATCCCATCATAAAATAGTATGGATGGCCAGAAGAGAATATTTCTATATGATTGATAAACTTGAATATAAACCCATGGATGCTGCTATGGGAATCGAATATTATTATGATCAGCCAAAAAATAGATATATCGAAATTATAAAAGAAAAGGTTCCATGGTGTATTTCTCGTGAAAGGTTTTGGGGAACTCCATTGCCGATATGGACTTGTGTTACATGTTCGCGTAAAAAAGGCTTGTTTTCAAGAAAGGAAATAATTGAATCTGCTATTGACCTCCCTGATGGAAAAGACTTTGAATTACATAGACCGTGGATAGATAAAATACAAATTATTTGTCCATATTGCCAAAATATTATGAATAGAGAATCATTTGTATTGGATACTTGGCATAATAGCGGTAGTGCGCCATTTGCATCATTAACGGATGATGAGTATGACAAATTAATACCTGTTGAATTTTTGACCGAAGGGATTGACCAAACAAGAGGTTGGGCATATACTTTATTGATGTTGAATTTAATTTTAAATAATTCCTCTGATCCTCCATTCAGATCTTTTCTATTTACGGGTCATGTATTGGATGAAAAAGGAAATAAAATGAGTAAAAGTATTGGTAATGTTATTGATGCATTACTATTATTGAAAGAAAATTCAGTTGATTTGGTTAGATTTTATTTTCTTTGGAAATCTTCTCCCATAGAACCAATAAATTTCAGTATAAAAGAAATGTTAAGTAGACCTCACCAAATAATCAGCACATTATATTATTTACATGTATATTATAAGCAAAATAGTGAGTATGATAAATTTAACTATGATCCTGATGGTTTACAATCAATTTTTTCTAATCAGCTCTTGAATGCTCCTGATATATGGATACTGACAAAATTAGAAAAATTAATCGATAACGTTACTAAACTCATTGACATTTGTAAATATCATGAAGCATCCAGATCAATAGAGGAATTTGTTATCAATTCATTGAGTCAAACCTACGTTCCTCTAATTAGATATGATTTATGGAATGATGAATTGAAAAATCAATCTCGTAGATTTACAATATATACTGTTTTATCTACTTGCCTTAAAAATGTCGATGTTTTATTACATCCATTTAGTCCATTTACTACAGATTTTTTATATTTATCGTGTTTTAAACAAAATGAATCTATTTTAATGGATGGATGGTCTAATAAAGAAATTCTTAAGAAAGTTTCTGACAACTACACCGAATCTGCTTTTGATATGATAAAAGAGATAGCCTCAATGTCTTTTTCTGTCCGAAATAAATTAAAACTAAAAAGAAGATGGCCATTAGAATCTGCATATATTTATTGTAATACCACTGAATTTTTAAGAATCAAAGGAATAAAAGAAATACTACATGATCAGTTGAATATTCAAAATGTATTTATTGGGGAGTTAAAGTTTGAAAATGCTATAGAAAAAATCCTGAAATTGTTAGAAAACAAAGCACCTATCATCCCCAAAATTGATATTAATAAAAAAATTGTAGCAAAGAAGATAAAATCTGATATCCCTATTTTAATAAAAGAATTTTCCAAATTGGATATTATTCAAATTTTATATGATCTTAAGAATAGTGGAGTATTTTTTTGTAAATATTCCAACTAATAAATCCATTGAATTGACCGAAGCAGATTTAAGTATATCTTATTTGCCTACTGAAAATCATATTTCAACTGAAAAAGATAATATTTTATTGATACTTAATATTTCAAGAAATGAAGATTTGATAATAAAAGGTTTAGTGAGGGATTTATCTCGTAATATACAACAGTTAAGAAAAGAATTAGGTTATAATCCAACTGAAATTCTTAATTATGCATACATATCAAATATATCAAAGGATGAAAGAATTCATTTAACTAAATATTTTAACGATATTAAGAACCTTGTAAGAGTCAAAGACGTAATATTGTCTGAGACACCCGATAATACATTGAGTTATAAATCAATTGATATAGATGGAAAAGAGATTAAGATATTTATTCAATGAGAAATTAAAAATTTATTTTAATTTCGGTTTTACCATTGAAAAGGTAAATAAATCCTAAAATAAATAAAAATATTAATAAACATTGGTTAAAAAGTCAATTGTTACGATCATCCATATAGATAAATTATTTTTTTAATATCGATCAATTGAAAAGAGATAAAGGTCTTTGTGACGAAAAACAAATGTCATTTGACGAATTTTTAATCAATAATTTTAAAATGAAATTAGAAGACCTATCTCTTGATTTAACAAATTATGGAAGAGGAAAACCCTTAATTCTTTATACTACTTTATTAGATGAAGAGAGTGAATATGGTGAACAAGAACTAGCTATTATTAATGAAAATTATGTTGTTATTCAAGTCATTGCATTTGGAGGATTCATACCGTTAGCAGTTCATCATCAACGAGTCTTTACCTTTGAGGAATTTTCATCATGGATTTTCAAAAGAAGTGGAGCCTTATTTCTTCAATGCTTATCAACATTGGATGAGGCACTTTTATCTTTCAAAAAGTGAAATTCTGTACACATACAACATAATTTTTTATATTGATATTTCTAATCGATAATTGTTGTTAAACCATTCCATACTCTAGAATAAATATATTATTTCTTTCATGAATGCCATAATATCGATATTTTTTAGTTACATTGGATAATTCTTGATCTATTAATTGTTAAGTATTAATATGAATATATGTATTAATTAAAATAATGTTTTTTATTGTTGTATATATAGAATATTAATTAAAAATAGATGATGGAATAATATGGATATTTATGTAGAAAATAGACCTTGGGGAAAATTCGAAAGATATATCGAAAATGAGAAATGTACTGTTAAAACTCTATATCTTAAGCCTAATTCACAAACAAGTTTACAATATCATGATAAACGAGATGAATGGTGGAAGGTGATTAAAGGCTCAATTATAATATTCATTAATGATCGTGAATACCATTTAGCAGAAAATGAATCTTTTTTTATCAAGAGAGGACTAAAACATCAAATAATAAACTTAGATAATCCATCAATAATTTTGGAGATTTCCACAGGGGTTTTTGAGGAGGACGATATAGTACGATTAAAAGATATTTACGATCGTGTTTGAACATATCCTTATTTTTTAATCATTTTTGAAATATGTCTTATTTACTCAAATATCGAAATACAAATAAACCCCTCAATGATTTTTAACAATTATGAGTGCAAGTAAAAAGCCACATCTGAATTTGGTGGTTACTGGACATGTTGATAATGGTAAATCAACCACAGTTGGACATTTATTGGTAGATTTAGGTGTCATTGATCAAAGAACTATAGATACATTTGCAAAAGAATCCGAAGCAACGGGCAAAGGTGATACTTTCAAGTATGCTTGGGTATTAGATAGCATTAAAGATGAAAGAGATCGAGGTATTACTATTGATTTAGCTTTCCAAAAATTTGAAACTCCTAAATTCTTTTATACATTAATTGATGCACCAGGACATAGAGATTTCATTAAGAATATGATTACAGGCGCATCTGAAGCCGATGCAGCTATCTTGGTTGTTTCAGTCAAACCCGGTGAAACAGAGGCTGCTACAGAACCTGGAGGTCAAGCTAGAGAGCATGCGTTTCTGTCTAGAACTCTGGGAGTTGGTCAAATTGTTGTTGCATTAAATAAAATGGATGATGCTGGTTATACTGAAGCTAGATTTAATGAGGTTAAAGAAATTGTAGAAAAAATGTTGAAAATGGTGGGATATAATACTTCGAAAGTTAGCTTTATTCCAGTTTCTGCTTGGAAAGGTGATAATCTTGTTAAAAAATCTCAAAACATGCCATGGTATAAGGGGCCAACTCTATCTGAAGCTTTGGATAGTTTTACTCCTCCAGAAAAACCAATTAGTAAACCATTACGTATACCAATACAAGATGTTTATTCTATTACTGGTGTTGGAACTGTTCCTGTAGGACGGGTGGAAACCGGTACAATAAAATCTAATCAAAAAGTAATTGTTATGCCTGCAAGTGTATCAGGCGAAGTAAAGTCTATAGAAACACATCATACTCAGATGGATTCCGCTGAAGCAGGAGACAATATTGGATTTAACCTAAGGGGTGTAGATAAAAAACTTATTCATAGAGGTGATATAATAGGAAATATTGAAAGTCCGCCTAGCGTTGCAAAAGAATTTGAAGCTCAAATCATTGTAATACATCATCCAACAGCAATGGCTCCAGGCTATACACCTGTTTTACATGCTCATACTGCACAGGTAGCAGCCACATTATCAGAATTTGTAGCAAAAATTGATCCAAAAACTGGAGGTATAACTGAAGAAAAACCAAAATTCCTAAAAACAGGAGATGCTGCTATAGTAAAGATAAAACCAGTAAGACCATTAGCTATTGAAACATTCAAAGAATTTCCGGAAATAGGTAGATTTGCACTAAGAGATATGGGTACAACTATTGCTGCAGGTATAGTTAAAACTATAACTGAAAAGTACGACCCAAATAAAAAGTAGCGTGAAGGAAGATGCCTCAAGAAGCTAGAATAAAATTGACAAGCACCAATCTTTCAACTCTTGAAAATGTCTGCTCTGAAATAAAGGATATCGGAGAAAAAAATGGTATAAAATTAAAAGGTCCACATCCATTGCCTACAAAAAAAATGCGTGTAGTAACCAGAAAATCTCCATGCGGACAAGGGACAAACACTTGGGACAAGTACGAACTGCGAGTTCATAGACGAGTTATAGACTTAGGTGCAGACGATAGATCGATAAGACAGTTAATGAGACTAAAAATACCGGAAGATGTTTACATTGAGGTATCATTGACTCAATAGAAAAAACAAAAATATTATTTAATTAATATTTATTATATAAAACCATCAAATTTTATTTTCAGTTGTATTGGTTACAGCATACTTTATTTCATTTATTACTTTATCAGTCTCTTCTGGATTTGACTTTAATCTTCCACCTGCGGCAAATTTATGACCTCCACCCTCAGGAAATTGTTTAGCTATTTTGTCACAGTGTATCCTTTCATTGTTTCTTCTTATACTTATTTTTCCTTCCTTATTGAAAAAAAATGCTACATCGGATCCAGTTTTCTTAAATACTTCTTCAGAAAAAAGACTTATCTGCAAATAAGGAGATGTATATATAACGCTTACTTTAATGCCGTTTTCTGTAGAAAAAAGTATTATTTTATCAAAAGCAGTCACTTTGGCATGGTCCCTAAGTTTTGAAAATTGGTTATAATCTTTTTGCATTTCCGTATTCCATAAAATTCCTTTAGAAATATTATTTGTTAATTTTGAAATCCTTGAATAAAAATCTGGAAAGGTTTTATAAAATATGATTAGCTCTGATATAGGTGGGATTTCTTGATTTTTTGTAAAAAAATCTGTAGTATGAGCTATTTTAGATAACTCTTCTGCAATTGAGTTTCCTTTTAAAAATTTTTCGTACATTACTTCAGTGGCACACATCTTTTCTGTTTTATCAAGCATCAGCAGGACTGATCCCACTTCTTTAGTTGATTCTATTGCTTTTTCTGACCAGGGATGATGGTCAATCCATATAATTGACCACAAATTTGATTTTAAAAAAAGAAAAATCTCTTTAAAAATACTAATCATATCATCGTTTAGCCCTAAATCCGAAATTATTACCTGACCAACCTCTTTGGTTGAAATTATTTCATTGTATAAAATCTCTGAAATTTTCAAAAAATTTTCCTTTCCATAACTTGTAAAAAAAGTTTTAGCCTGTGGAAACCTCATTAAAGCAATAGATGCAGAAAAAATCCCATCTACGTCTGATTCATGTGATATTATTATTGTTTTCACTATTAGTTTAATCCTTGTTGCGGCATAAATCTAATAAGAATTATATCTAATTCTATCTAAGATCATATAAATTCTCTTCTGTTCTATAGTTTTCAGGATTTAATCTAAAGCCTTTTGATTGTTCAAAAGGTATCTCTACTAACTTTAAATAATAATTCTTTTTTCTTTTTTGAAATTGCTTTTCTAACCATAATACAAATTGCTGTTCAATTGTGATACCCTCTTCTTTAAGTATTTTAGAATGGATTTGAGACAGCGCCAAAATGAATTCTGTTTCTATATAAATATGAAAAAAATCCCATCCCATTACTTTTTTACCATCCGACGAGCACTCGCACTTTGACTCATAATGAGCACCCCATTCTAGTTCTCCAATCATTTCCATAATTGAATTTCTTTCAAGATTAAAATTTTGACAAGAACCAGATATCAATACCATTGGGATTTTATTTGCATATTTTTTATGCATATTTCTAATTCTGGTCCTGACTATTTAAGACTTGACCATAGGTAATACGTGGTTAGTCATTATGTAATCTTTATAAGTTTATTATATATCTTATCATTAAAAATTTGATACACTAATATTAGTAAATTTTTGACCTTATTTGGGAGATATTGGAAGTACCTATTTCTGAATATGTGACTTATTTTAATTATGAAGGTGAAAACGCCGATTTTTTAGTTAGAGAAATAAAAAAAGGAGTATTTAAAGTACTTATTAGAGAATATAGTGACAATCATGATACCGATTATATTGAAAAAGAATTTTTTGTAAAAAAGGATACTTTAGATATTCTATTTGAAGAGTATAATGTTATGAAAAAACCCACTGGTACTGAAAAAATATTGGAACCAACTCATGAAGTGGATCTATAAAATAATTATTATTGAATTAAAATTTTATAAACACATAGTTAAAATAACCATAGTTATTATCTAAATTGTCAAAGCGACGGTCGTCCAGTTTGGTCTAGGACATCAGATTGCCAATCTGGTAACCCGGGTTCAAATCCCGGCCGTCGCATTAATAAATCAAAACAAATAAGGACAGGTAAAATCAAACAATGCAAATTTATTTATTATTAAATATAAAAATAAATCAATAATTCTATAATTCTATAATACATTTAATTATAAAAGATAAAATATTATATTATAAAGATGATGATGATGATAAAGAGTATACTATAATGTTGCCTCGGCTGGATTATATAAAACAATCTCGTTTAAAATTAGGAGTTACTCAAAGAAAATTGGCATTACTATGTGGCGTAAGTACTTCAATGATTAACCAAATTGAATCTGGAAGATGTAAACCGAGTTATGATACTGCTAAACGAATTTTCGAAATATTATTGTCAATGGAAAGTAATGCATCTATAAAAGCAGGAGATATTTGTAATAAGAATTTGATAACTATACAAAGTGAAGAATCATTAAGCATAGCAATTCATAAAATGCGGGATCATAGTATAAGTCAACTACCTGTATTTGATGGTTCGCGACGACTAGTGGGTATTTTAACTGAAGATAATCTTGCAAAAATAATGATAGAACATAATGACCGAGATATTCATTTGGTAAAAATAGTATCTGTTATGGAGCCTCCTCCACCATTAATAGATGTTTCAACACCAGCGAAGGCATTAGTCTCCCTAGTCCGTTTTGCTAAATGCGTTTTGGTAAGCGAAAAGGGTCGTGTTATAGGCATAATAACTTTAACAGACACTTTAAAGATAGTGGAGCTTGCTTAATAATTATATGCTTTCTATTTTCTCTAGACCTGTACAACAATCAGCGCATTTTAAACAGTCATTACATATACTGATTGATGATTTAGATGGTAAACGCTCATTACAAAGTGCACATTCTTTTTCATTCATATATTTCTTAATGTACTATTAATTTATTAATTTATTCCAAATATATTGATAAAACAAAAATTGATTAAATGTATTAATATATTTATAATTATGCATAATGAAAAGGATTACTTAAACATAGTCTAAAATTCTTTAACCGTTGTCTAGAAAAATGGTATTTTACTCAATTTCTTAATCTTAATTTGCGATGAAATGAAACTCATCTAAACTACGGACAAATAGGCAAATTTTTTAGGTTAGTTATTCTCTGAATTTCCAACAATGTATTAATAATACATAAACGAAAATTAAATATGGAGAACAAAATTTTTGCAGATGTTAGTGAGAAGGAGATTACTCGCGCAATTGCATCTATGTTTTATGAAACTATCCAAGAATATAGTGATTCTGAAGTTATTATATTGGGTGCGGGACCAGCAGGTCTATTTGCAGGAAGAGATCTTGCGAAGCAAGGCATTAAAACATTGATTGTTGAACAAAATAATTATCTTGGTGGTGGATATTGGGTAGGAGGATACATGATGAATCCAGTAACAGTTAGAGCACCAGCACAAAAAATATGGGATGAATTAGGTGTTACATATAGAAAAATTAATGAAAATTTATATGCTACGTGGGGGCCAAATGCATGCTCTAAACTTATCTCATCTGCTTGTGAAGCTGGTGTAAGATTTTTACAGTTAACAAAATTTGATGATCTAGTTTTAAAAAATAAGAGGGTTTGTGGGGTAGTAATTAATTGGATGCCTGTTTCAGCATTGCCTAGAAATATCACTTGTGTTGATCCCGTGGCATTTGAAAGTAAAATAGTTATTGATGCAACCGGACATGATTCGGTTGCTGTTAAACGATTGAGGGAAAGGGGATTGGTTGAATGGAAAGGTATGAATCCAATGTGGGTGGAAGGTGGCGAAGATGCAGTTGTAAATAATACCGGAGAAGTATATCCTGGGCTAATTGCTGCAGGGATGTCTGTAACTGAAACCTTTGGATTACCTCGAATGGGTCCAACATTTGGCTCAATGCTATTATCCGGTAGAAAAGCTGCAGAAATAGCTATCAACAAGTTGCATCAACTACCCGAATCACCCAAAATTAAATTAAAGTAACTATTTCGAGATCTATTTTCATTTTTTAAATACTAAAACAAAAACATAATCCAGATAAATTAAATATTCTACTATGATTAAATTTCAAATAAAATCTTGACAGCCAAAATACTAGATGGACTATTAGTTTCTCATTCTATTAAGAATGAACTAAAAAATGAAATATCAATGCTATATAAAAATAATGTTTATCCGTGCTTAGCAACTATACTTATTGGAGAAGATCCTCCTTCCATATCCTATATAAATAACAAACAAAAAACTGCTAATTTAATAGGAATTAAAACACTTGATTATCGTTTAGATGGGAACATCACACAACAGGAATTATCCGATATAATTTATAAACTAAACAATGACAAAGAGGTTCATGGAATATTAATTCAACTTCCTTTAAATAAACACTTGGATAAATTTCAAGTTTTAAATCTTATTGATCCTAACAAGGATGTTGATGGATTGACATCTTTAAATTCGGGTTTATTGACTAATAATAGGGCCCAACTGATACCGTGTACACCAATGGGTGTAATGGAAATGTTCAAGTATTATAATATTGATTTAGATGGCTCTATTGTATCAATTGTAAATAGGAGTAATTTAGTTGGTAAACCTTTATCCACTCTATTATTAGAAAAAAATTCTACCGTTATTGTTTGTCATTCTCATACAAAAAATCTTGACCATCTTTTACAATACTCTGATATAATCATTACTGCGGTTGGCGATAGAGAAAAATTTAAATTAACAAAGAATATGGTAAAAGAGAACTCTATAGTTATTGATATAGGAACAAGCAGATTTAAAGGTAAATTATTGGGAGATGTAGATTTTGAAGAAGTTAAAGAAAAAGTTGCATATATTACTCCAGTTCCAGGAGGGATTGGACCTATGACTATTACTATGCTTTTAAAAAATACTGTTAAAGCAGCTAAAATATTAAATTCGATTGAATAAATTAAAATATAATAAAGAAACTTTAAAAAAAAAGTTTCTATTGAAAAGAAACAGTCTTTCCTCATATGATGTATTTATTAACAGTTGGTATGCTCAGGAAAATTTATTAAATTCGATTTTTTTTTCGAAAAGCAAGATCATTGGATTATATTATCCAATACTAAATGAGGTTCAAACTTTTAGAATTATCCATAAATCTTTATTCATAAAAAAGACTGTATGTCTCCCAAAACTACTCGATGGCGAAATTATTTTTTTTTCAATTACTAATGTAAGCGATCTGACATTGGGTAAATATAATATTAGAGAGCCTTTATTAAATAAAAATAATATTTGCGAAGTAGATACTGTTATTACTCCTGGTTTAGTTTTTGATAGGAGTGGTTATAGAATAGGATATGGTAAGGGATATTATGATAATTTTTTTAATAAGGTTTCAAGGAAAAAAATCACTGCAATTGGACTTGGCTATGACTTCCAGTTAATATCTGATTCTATACCATATGAGCTACATGATGCTAAATTAAATGTTTTAATTACAAATAAAGAAGTTTTACCTATTTAATTACTTTGCTTTTTGTGCAATGTCTTTTCTGTATTGTTGATAATTGTTTCCCCATGTTATTTTTTCAACGTTAGAATAAGATTTAATTATTGCCGCTTGGATTGTATTTCCTAAAGAAGTAACTGAAATTACACGCCCTCCATATGTTACTATTTCGTTTGATTTATTTAGATTCGTTCCTGAGTGAAATACTACCAAGTCTTCATTATCCACTCTATCCAATCCTTTTATAGTATATCCAGACTTCAAATTTACCTGGGTAGCCTTTTGATGCCATTACTACACAAACTGAGTATTTATTTTTCCACTCTATAGGTTTCATTGAATCAATTGATTGATTTTCAACGGCTTCTAGATATGCAAAAAGGTCTGATTCCATCCTCATCATTAAAGGTTGACATTCAGGATCTCCCATTCTAACATTATATTCTAGGACATATGGTTTTCTAGTATGTTCTTCAAGCAATAAGCCAGCATAAAGAAATCCTTTAAAGGGATTTCCATTTTTTATCATTCCTTGAATTGTTGGTTCAAAAATTTTTTTAGAAATTTGTTCAATTTCCTCATCGGTAATATCTGAAACTGGAGAATAACTTCCCATCCCTCCAGTATTTGGCCCTTTATCATTATCAAATATTCTTTTATGATCCCTACATGGTTCCAATATTTTGAATGATTTTCCATCACAAATTGCAATAATCGATACTTCCTCTCCTATCATCTTTCTTTCAATAACAATTTCTTCAGATGCTTTTCCAAATTTTTTCTTATTTAAAAGTAAGTCAATTGCTACAATTGCTTCTTGTTTATTGTCTGTAACAAAAACTCCTTTTCCTGCGGCTAGACCATCAGCTTTTATTACAACATTGTGATCTATTTTATTTATATAATCAAGAGCTTGTGAACTGTCATTAAATGTTCGAAACTCAGGAGTTGGTAATAGATTTTCCTTCATAAAATTTTTTGAAAATCTTTTACTAGTTTCTAGCATTGAGGCTTTTTTTGTGGGGCCGAAGATTGGTAATCCTTTTAAATTAAAAAGATCTACTATTCCTAATGATAAAGGTATTTCGGGACCTACAATTGTAAAACATTTTTTGTTTCTTGCAAACTCTGATAATTTTTCAATTTCTATTGGCAGAATTTGAATATTTTCTGAAGTACCTCCATTTCCATTAGCATAGAATATTTTATTTATATTTTGATTTTTTGAAATTTTCCAACCAAGAGCATGTTCTCTTCCACCTGATCCGATAATCAGATACATTTTCATAATCAAACATATTCTTCAATTATTTTTTCTATATATTATATAATATTATTTTATATTTGAAATTGACGGGTTTATATATTGTTATTCATCAAGCTATCTATTTTACTATTTATATAATTATTCAATTTATTATCATCTAAAAATTCAATTTGATATCTATTTTGTTTATATGCCCTAGATACAGCAATAATGTGATAGCAAATTTTTGTTATATAATTATAATAAAAACCTTTACATGAACAATAGTTTTTATTTAAATCTATCCAGTATAACCTGTCATTTTTATTACTTTTTATCTCCCACATTACAATTTTTGATGGAATGAAAATAATCTTTCTTAATTTTTTTTCCATCAATTAATTTATCAATCTTTTCTTCTTTATTGTCCAATATTGTTTCTTCTACTTTTAACATTTAAATTTATATCATTTTTACCGTCTCTGAATTTTATAGTGGCACAAATCAATGATATTTTTATCTCAAAACTCTTGTTTGTAATATGGTTATTGAACTATTGCTTTAGCAATAATTTTTCTCCTTTAATTGACAAATTATTATTAAATTACCTATAGTAAATCTTGTTCAATTCCCTTTTCGTCCTGTTAACTTGAAAATGCTATAGCTGAAAATCAGCTATTAAATATATTGAAATATCAAAGACATAGGACAAAACCAAAAGATATTGTTTATGGATTATACTTATATTTTCTCCATCTTTCTTATAGAAATACTACAGCATAAGCATTAAATAGATTTGTTCATAAAAGCCATCATGATTCCATCTGAATTGAATTCAAAAGTTCAAACCTTCAAAATATATCATTGAAGAAAGACAAAATTTTAGAATATTCTTGTATACATAGTGATGAAACTTTAATCAAAGCTGGCCGAGTTCATCTGGCTTTGATAGGTTGGCTATCGAACCATGGAATAAAAGAATTCTTTGACTTAACATATCTAAAAAGAGGACTATGGTTGTTGTATAACTTTTTTTATTCGACCTTTTGACAACATGGTAGTCACCATATTTCAACGAACGGACCGTGGGGGAGGAACATTGTACACCACCACAAGCTTGTCCGTTTTGGAAGTAGTAGAGCACCATAACTATCCTCATTTGAATAAAGTATAATCGAAAAAACAATCCAATCCATAAAAAATAGAACTATAGAAGGATTTGATGACTATTTTCCTTGTAAAAAAAGAAGTGTAAGTTAAAACTTGTATTAATTGGTTTAATCTATTCATTGACAATTATAATAAAAAAAATAGGTCAACTTAACAGGACTAAATTTTGATGTAATTCTTTATATGTTTTTATTCTAAATAACATAACTTATATCGTTTAATTTTATTTTTCTCTAATACTCTTAAATTTCTACTTTTAAAGTTCTAACCATCTGTAAGTCAAAAACTATTAAATTAATTTGATAAGATAATATTCAATAAGAATGAGAAAAAATCTTTAAAATAAAATCAGGCCGCCATCTAAATATATCCATGTTTAAATCTATTTTATTAACTAATATAAAGATGTAAACCTTAACTTTAGAGACCGATTTGTAAATCTAAAAAATTTAATTCAGATACTTAAATTTTATGATATTTGTGAACCAAGTTCTACATCTTCAGATACCGTTAGTAGAACCGGTTTGCTATCATTTTCTGCAGCTAGTATCATCCCATCAGAAAGATATTCTCCAAATTTTTTCGGCTCCAAATTAGTACCATACCACCACATATTTGTTAATTAATTTATCTGGAGAATAATATTTTGCTATTCCTGAAATGATCTCTCTTTCTTCATTTCCTAAATCTACCATAATTTTTAAAATTTTATTATATCCTTTTAAATTTTCAACCTTTGTTATTTTGCCAACTTGGAGGTTAATTTTTTGAAAGTCTTGGAAACTTATTATCTCATTTTTGTTATTCATTAATAAAACATATATAAAGAAATAAAGCCTTTATTTAATTCCAAAGGTCTTAAAGCAGACAAAACCTTGAGAATAGTAAAAATTGTTGAATCTTGATATGGTTGTACTCTTTTTATTTAATGAATCTTATAATGTTATTGGTTAAATTGTTGTTCTTATTGATGTTCTAGAATTGTATGTAGAAAATATTTAATATTTTTATTTTTGAAATTAAAAAAGACTGAGTCAACTTGTCATTTTAAAATTCTTTTTTTAGTTGTGGTTGTTTTATTGTTTACGTATTGTTTTATTTACTTTACCCAAAAACATGGTTATCTTTATTTTATAATTGGTTAACTAGGACTATACGGATGCTATTGGCTGAAATATTAAAAGTGGTATTTGGCATATTTATCATATTTAATCTAATATATATTGTAGTGAATCTGTGGAATAAATTATTTTTATGTTTTTGTATATAGAAGATCTAAAGTTTATTTTAAATTCTTTTAGAATTCATTACCGGACCAGTTCTCGACCTAAAACCTTTACTTGCTGATTACCTAAAACTGGTTATTAGGGATTAAGGATTGATAAAAGTTAGTCCATTATTGGATATCAAGTTGAAATTATATAGTTATCAATGACGAAAATAATTGATGAAAATTTTTATAATTGAATATGATAAACACTATCAAAAATTAGGTAAGTTAAAACTGTAAACATTTATTAAAACTTTTTCTCTATCCTATTTATATTACCTTGCAAACTTTGAAGTTATGATTAATTTTGATCTAATGATTTATCTTTTGTTATCAATTTTTATCGTCGGTTCTTTAGGGATATGGATATACTTGTTTTTTATCTTAAAAAAATCTTTTCATTTTTCTCCTATCATATTAAAATCAAATAAAATAAATACAAAAAAAAATCTTGTCAGTATAATAATTCCTGCTCGAAATGAAGAAAAATATATAGAAGATTGTATTTTGAGCATTTTAAAACAACATTATACAAATTATGAAATTATAGTGGTAGATGATAATTCTTCTGACAAAACTTTAGAAATTTTACTATCTCTCAAAAATAATAACAATACTACTAAAATAAAAATATTAAAAGCAGGTAAAAAACCTGAAGATTGGGTAGGAAAAAATTGGCCTTGTTATGTTGGTTATAAAAATTCTAGAGGAGATCATTTACTTTTTACCGATGCTGATACAATACATTCCAGTAATAGTGTCAGTGATTCGATGCACACCCTTTTGGAGCATAATTTGGACGTATTGACTGCTGTTCCAAATTTAATCTATCCTACTTTTATAGTTAAAATGGTTTTGC
The DNA here is from genome assembly GCA_963824915.1 of uncultured Nitrososphaeraceae archaeon. Lineage (GTDB taxonomy): Archaea > Thermoproteota > Nitrososphaeria > Nitrososphaerales > Nitrososphaeraceae > Nitrosocosmicus. The sequence goes on along the minus strand of CAWGRD010000013.1, from coordinate 9,003 downwards.
CTGTACTTTCAATATTTATGTTCTCAAGATATTCTCCAATTCGAGTAAATGACCCAAAAATAAAATTGGGGTATCTTTTTGGCAGTTTTTTTATTATTTCAAAAACTGTATATGAAAAAATAGGTACACATGAATCCGTTAAATCTGAAATAGTGGAGGATGGAGCCCTAGGTCAAAAAATAAAAGAAGCAGGATATAAATTAAAAATGTTTAGGGGAGAAGATCTCTTAAGTGCATATTGGGCAAGAGATTTTCATACTCTATGGAATTCATTAAAAAGACTAATAATTCCAGTATTCTTTACAAATAAAAAAAATGCATTTTCAATTACCATAGGGGTATTTATCTTGATGGTATTACCATTTTTGATTTTAATTATTTCCTTAATTAATGCCATTGTAACAACAAATAGTATTAATAATCTCTTCTTTGTTTTTTTGTTTATTTTTAGTTTCTGCGATGTATTGTTAATTTATTTAACTAATTATTATCAACTAAGAGAGGCAAAAACTCATAATGTATTGTATTTTTTAGGAACTCCAATAGGCTGTTTTATAATATCTATATCTTTTATCTTGTCCATAATTTCATCTGAAAAGAAAGGTGTTATAAAATGGAGAGATCGAATTTATCATTATTCAAAATAATATATTTAAAATTTTTTTACTCTTTTGTTAATTTTATTTTCCGCAAAAAATTTATAAATGATGGAATTTTTTTGGATTTGGGGGATAAAACATACCAACACTATTTAGCAAATATATCGGGTATGATGCAAAACTATTGCTGGAAGATGGAACACGATTCAATGGTATCGGATTTGGATTTCCTAAAACTGTAGCCGGAGAAATTGTTTTTAATACTGGTATGGTTGGGTATACTGAAACCCTGACCAATCCGTCATATGGAGGTCAAATTCTTTGCTTTACCTATCCATCAATTGGAAATTATGGTGTTCCATCCGAATCTGAATTGGATGAATATGGTCTTCCTAGATATTTTGAATCAGATAATGTTCAAACTTTGGGAGTTATAGTTCACGATTTATCAAATGTAGCTAGCCATTACACTTGTATTAAAACATTGGATGAATGGCTATACCAACAAAAGGTTCCTGGAATTTTTGGAATCGATACTCGAGAACTAACAAAAAAAATTCGAATTGATGGAGTAATGAATGGTAAAATAATAATTAGTGATGTGAATAAAACATTATCTTCTGATAATAAAAACGATCAACAATTTAATGATTATAATTCCCATAATTTTATGAACGATATTTCGATCCCTGCTCCCCAATTTTACGGCGATAAATCTGATCCCCTTGTAGCTTTAATTGATACTGGAACAAAATTTAGTATTATACGAAATCTGATAAAATTAGGTTTTAGGGTTATTAGACTACCATGGAATTCCACATTTGAGCAAATAATGTCTTTTAGACCCCATGGAATTGTAATTAGCAATGGCCCTGGTGATCCTATTGTTTGTAGAGATACAATAGATACCGCATCAGAAATAATTAAAAATTCTATTCCTACATTAGGTATTTGTTTAGGTCATCAAATATTAGCTTTAGCTGCAGGAGCAAAAACAAAAAAGTTAAAATTTGGTCATAGGGGTCAAAATAAGAGTTGTATTAATTTGGAATCAAATCATTCATTTATCACAAGTCAAAATCATGGATATGGCGTTGAATTGGAAAGTTTGAATAATACTGGATTTGAACTTTGGTTTCAGAATATTGATGATAAATCTGTTGAAGGCATCAAGCATAAAAAAAAACCGATAATCGCTGTTCAGTTTCATCCTGAGGCTTCACCTGGCCCATTTGATTGTTTGTTTATTTTCAAAAATTTTAAGGATCTTATTATAAATAACGGTAATAAAAATAGATGAAAAGGAATGATAGTATATTAAATGTTAGGTTATTCTCACAAGGTAAGTATTTATGATGATGTATAATGCCACGAAATAATGATATAAAAAAAGTACTGGTATTGGGTAGTGGAGCGATAAAAATCGGAGAAGCAGGCGAAAGTTAGATATAAAATCTAGCCGCCAATTTGATTACTCTGGTTCTCAATGTTTAAAAGCTCTCAAGGAAGAAAGTATTTCGAGTATTCTTGTAAATCCCAACATTGCTACAATACAAACTGATAAGAAATTTGCAGATAAAGTTTATCTGTTACCAATAAATAGAACTTATGTAGAAAAAATTATCGAATTGGAGCGGCCTGATTCTATAATGCTTAGTTTCGGCGGGCAAACTGCACTTAACTGTGGAGTTGATTTATTCGATAATGATGTATTAAAAAAATATGGTATCAATGTATTAAATACTTCTATTGAAGGTATAAAAATAACCGAAGACAGGCAGAAATTTAAAGAAGCTATGATAAGTAGTAACGTTCCTGTATTAGATAGTGCCCCTGCATATTCTTATGAAGACGCCCTAAAAATATCTAAAGAAATAGGCTTCCCTGTCATTATTCGGGTTGCTTTTACCTTGGGTGGCAGAGGTGGAGGTGTAGCTTATAATGATTACGATTTATATGAAATCGTTCAGAGGGGTCTTTCTCTAAGTATGGTCAAACAAGTACTTATTGAAAAATATGTTGGAACGTGGAAGCAAATTGAATATGAAGTAATGAGGGATTTTGAAGGAAATAGTGTTATTGTTTGTAATATGGAAAATGTTTTGGGAATGAAAGTTCATACTGGAGATAATATTGTTGTAGCTCCATCGCAAACCCTGAACAATTATGAATACCATATGTTAAGAGATGCTGCTTTAAGAGCAACTTCGTATTGTGGAATAATTGGAGAATGTAATATTCAATTTGGATTAAATCCATTATCTGATGAATACTGTGCAATTGAAGTAAATGCCCGATTGTCGAGATCATCTGCTTTAGCTAGTAAAGCAACTGGATATCCGTTAGCTTATATGGCAGCCAAAATTGGCCTTGGCTATTCGCTTCCAGAACTTGTCAATAAAATTACAAAAGTTACCTCTGCATGTTTTGAGCCATCTTTGGATTATATGGTTCTAAAAATGCCACGATGGGATTTTAGAAAATTCGAATTGGTAAAACGTAAACTTGGAAGCGCTATGAAATCTGTGGGAGAAATTATGGCCATAGGAAAAAACTTTGAAGAAGTCATTCAAAAAGCAATTAGAATGTGCGAGATAGGCAAAGATGGATTGGTTGCAAATATTAATAGTAATAATTTAGAAATAGAGATTGCCTCGTCTGATTCTTCGGAGATAGAAAAAATCGAATATTCTTTAATTCATCCGGATGATGAAATTATTTTCAATATTGTAAAAGCCATGAAAAATGGATTTAGTATCGATAGAATATGCGGATTATCCTCTATTGATCCATGGTTTTTAGTAAAGATAAAAAACATTGTTGATGAAGAACATAAATTAAGAAATTCCAAATTTGATATTTCACTAATTTTAGAAGCTAAAAAATTAGGCTTTTCTGATAAACAAATAGGCAAATGCTTTAATTTAGATGAACATCAAGTAAGAAAGCTTAGAAAAAAATTCGGAATTACACCTGTAGTCAAACAAATTGATACTTTGGCTGGCGAATGGCCAGCAAAAACAAATTATTTGTATCTTACATATGGTGGCGAATATGATGATGTTTCCTATTCAAATTACGATAATAATACTGATAATCGTAACAATAAAAGCGTTATTGTATTAGGCGCAGGTCCATATAGAATAGGTAGTAGTGTAGAATTTGACTGGGGAACAGTAAACATGGTATATGGTTTAAGAGAAAATGGGATAAAAAATATTTCTATTATTAATTGTAATCCTGAAACTGTTTCTACAGATTTTGATATTCCTGACAGACTATATTTTGAAGAATTAACCCTAGAGAGAGTATTGGATATCTGTGACAAAGAAAATCCATATGGTTTAGTAGGATGTGTAGGTGGACAGAGCGCAAATAATCTAATTTCAAAATTAAGTCAAAATGATATAAAAATCCTGGGAACTGCAAGCCAGGACGTAGATAAAGCCGAAGATCGTTCCAAATTTAGTAACCTCTTAGATTCTCTTTTAATAAAACAGCCGCCTTGGAATACATTTGCTGATTTAGAAAAAGCTAAAAATTTTGCAATGAATGTAGGATATCCGATGCTTGTAAGGCCATCTTATGTTCTAAGTGGAGCCGCAATGAAAGTTGTTTGGAATGAAGATCAAATGGAACAATTTATTAAAGAAGCTTTTGATGCAAGCCCTGATTACCCGATTGTAATAAGTAAATTTTTAGAAAATGCTTCAGAAGTAGAGGTTGATGCAGTAGGCAGTTCTGAAAGGATTGTGATTGGTTCGATTATTGAACATATTGATAATGCAGGAATCCATTCAGGTGATGCTATGATGTGTATTCCACCTTGGAGATTAAATAGAAAAACTATTGACACTATAATGAATTATACAATCAAGATCGGTAAATCTCTTCATGTTAAAGGTCCATTAAATATACAATATCTAGTTAAAGACGATGAAGTTTTTGTAATTGAGGCAAACGTTCGTGCCTCTCGCTCTATGCCTTTTGTATCAAAGTTTTTTGGAATAAATCTTATAGATCTGTCTGCAAAGGCTATTTTGGATATTCCATTGCCTCATATAGAAAATGATCATTGGCTTAAAAAATCTGGGTTTGGAATAAAAGTACCTCAGTTTTCATTTATGCAACTTGAAGGCGCAGATATTGTATTGGGTGTGGAAATGCAGTCTACTGGTGAAGTTGCTTGTTTTGGAAATACATTTTACGATGCACTCTCTAAAGCATATACTGCTGCAGGATACTCATTACCAACATCAGGATCAGCACTAGTAACCGTTGGTGGAACCAAGAATAAGGAAAAGCTTCTTCCACTAATTTCAATGATTTCTATGATGAATTTTAGAATTCTTGCAACTGAGCATACTGCAGAGTTTTTTGAAAAATCAGGAATAAAAAAAGTGGATTTAGTTTATAAAATTAGTGAACCTGAACGACATCCAAATATTTTAAACCTACTAACAAATCGAAAAATTGACTTTATAATAAATATTCCATCTACATCTACCATTGAAAAATATGTTGGAATGTTATATGATGAATATCTTATTCGCAGAAAAGCAGTTGAAATGGGTATTCCAGTCCTAACCACAGTAGAAAGTGCTATTTCATTTGTAAAAACACTGGAGTGGATACAGAGTAATTATCCGACAACAAATCCTATAGATAATTAATTATTCTATTTCTATTATAATATTTTATTTAGTTCGGTTTCTGCTCCAATAATTGCACCATCTAACGATATAACAAATACTTGTTCTATTTCCCATTTATTTTTAGTTATTAAGTTATTTAATAAAGGAAGTTTAGATTTTTTTCGTGTGGATATATTTTCATTATAAAAGCTTTCATAGTAATTTAAATATTTATTAAAATGAGGAATTATTATAAATTCAATTATTCTTTCTTTATTTTTTATTTCATCTTTCTTTATTTTTTTATTTTCATTTTCCTTTTTCTTTAAAATAATTCTTATCCATACTTTTTGACCATTGCATATGTTTCCTTCTTTTTTCAATATGGGATGCAAATGTCCTGTTACTATTTTATCGATATTTTTTCCAATTGTTGGTATAGTATGGCCATGAGTTAACAATATATTATTTATTTCCATACCCTTTTTTGACATTAGATTAATATCTTTAGATAATAGATGAATTATATTCCCATCATGATTACCTGGAATTAAATAGATATTACATAACTTTGATAAAGAATTTAAGAAATAAGGTACGTTCTTCCATTCAGATTGTGTAATGATATTAATAGATGATTTTAAATCTCCCAAAATGATCAAATTTTTTACTCGTGTTTTTTTTATTATGTTTGATAAATCATCTAATAGTTCATCCACATTATTTTTAGGATCGATAAATATTCCTTTTTTAACTATTTTATCTTCAAAACCGATATGAATATCAGCTATTACTAGATATCTATCCATATTTGAATTTTCTATAATTAAAATAGGTTGAGGATATAACGGAATAAAATTACTCATTTGATTTTATTATTCAGTTTTAGAAGAGTTTAAATTTTTAATAATGTTTTATATTTTTTCATTTTTTTATATGTTTCACTTATATATATGTATGACGTAATTATAGTGATATTTTTTTGGCACAAAACAGTTTTCCCATGAAACAGTGGCATTTGGAACACGTTGAAAAAACCATTAAAAAATTTATAACAGGATTATCTGAAACTGCTAGTATATGGGAAAAAAGACAACATAAAAAATATGGTACGATTGCAAATTGTTGCAAACAGGTTGACTATGATTTAAAACATGGTGTAACAATAGAAGAAGTATTTATTGTGTTACAAAAAATTAAATCTGATGAATCTTTTGCTCCTGTTTTACAAAATGAAAATTCAATCCATAGATTGGGTGAAATTGAAAAATATGCTTATACTTTAAAAGATTCAAAAACAGAATAATCTAGACTAGCAATAAGCGTTTCTCACCCTGTTAAATAATTGATTAAATTCTATTCATTTTAGGATTTTCAAATTTTATGATGAAGGTAAATTATCTATATATGTGGTATTTTTATTCCTATTAATACCAAACTATTGTATAGATGCTTTTTATTTTTAAATTTATGGTTATTACTATGGCTAATCCAGTTTTCATAATTATATAAGTGTGTATTGCAATAAATAAAGATATAATACCCGATTAATTTCAATATTCTTTTTATTCTTATCTTTTTTTGTTGTAATAATTAATTCTGATATAAAGTAATTTTAAAATCTTTAGTTAACGTACAAATACATAACTAGATACTATCGATTTTCATTTGGTCAAATTCAGGTTCAATTCGTTTTAGTAAATTTATCTGATTCTGCAAATAAAGTATAATTTGATATTTGAAAACTTTGAATTTTATCTGTTATCGGTATTGAAAATGATGCTTCTAGTAAGGGTGGTATAGAATAAGGTTCGGTTTGGGCTTTCCATACTCCCAATAGTTCATTATTTTTATTAAATGTCACGGAGGTTACTGTTGTATTGTTAGAATATGCCTGCCCTAAATTTCTAATTTTTCCATCAATAAAAAAAAATCCATTTACATCAAGGTGCGATTTATTGGATTCAATTACAAGGTTTTTATCTTTATTCTTTGTAAAATTAAAATTAATGTTAACTACATATTCTTTAATTTTATCGTATATGTTTTTATCAAAAATTAAAATATCAAATGGTGTTATTTCCTTTGGATTTAAAGTTGTTATCTCTGTTTGCTTGCTAAAATTTCCGATAGATTTATTGCTTGAATCTAAAAACCTTGCTGTGATGATTACATGATTCACAGTTTTATTTTCGGTATTTTCAACTAGGCCTAGTAGATGTTTGTAATTGTATTGATCTTGAGTCATTTTGACTTTAATCGTTTTTAAACCATTATTGGGATAACCTTGTACAAGATAATTATTTAAAGAAAATTCTATCAATAATAAAGATAAAGATACTATAATAAATAGAAAATAAAATGATTTAGTTTTACTATACAAAATATGTGTAATTAGATTCTTCATAATTTATATCCATAGTACCTTTTATTAAATTTGCTAAAAGGTAGATGAGATTGAATGAAATATTTTTAAATTCATTGAATTAAAGTTTCATCTGTGAAAATAACAGAAGGAGAATTTGTTTTGTATTTTTATAATAGTGAAAAAAAATGGTTAATTAAAGTCGAAAAAGATAAAAAATTACATACTCATTTAGGTATAATTGATGTTGGTTATTCCATTGGTCTTGATTTTGGCTCTTTTGTCATTACTAACAAAGACAAAAAAGTTTACCTTCTCCCACCTACTATTTATGATTTTGTAATGAAATCACAAAGGACAACCCAAATTGTTTACCCCAAAGATTATGGATACATTGCTGCAAGAGCAGGATTAAAAAATGGATTTAAAGTATTAGAAATTGGAACTGGAAGTGCAGCCCTGGCTACTTTTATGGCAAGTATTGTAATGCCTGAAGGCCATGTGTATACATTTGATATAAATGATGAATTTATGTCGATAGCAAAAAAAAATTTAGAAAAATCTGGAATGGATAAATTTGTAACCTTAAATCATTACACTCCAGATAATATATCCAAAATTACTGATATCGATTTAGTAATAATTGATCTAGGCGATCCATGGATCTATCTTGATATAGTTCATCCATGTATGAAAAGTGGTTCTTTTGTAGTTTGTATTTGTCCTACAATGAATCAACTTGAAAAATTAGCAACACAGTTTTTTATAAGTGGTTTTATAGACAGTGAATATATAGAGACATTTTTAAGAAAAATTGAAGCTCGAGAAGGAAAAACACGGCCGAATATGAGAATGATTGGTCATACTACTTATCTTGGATTTGCTAGAAAAATTCTAAGGTAGTAAATTTTATTGCAATCATTATAATAATGAACAATTTGAATATTCGGGTATAATAGGCGTTTATAATATATGAGGAACATAAAAGAATCACAAATGTGTTTTTAAAACGAATGGGGATACGGCGTTTGATTGATAGATATAGCGGACGGAGAAGTTAAGGTTATTGGAGTCTCTTTCTTTAATAAATTGATTATAAAAGATAAAAGTGGGTTTTTTTAGTTGGCTATAGAGCAAGTTTTTGAAAGAAAAAGAAAGGCTTTATTTTTTTTGTTTTTTTTAGGTAATTTATTTTTTATTAATACGCGTGAAAATAGAGAGGATGAGAACCCCAATGGCAGTACAAAAGTAAATTATGATAGTGATTCGAGGTTGGTTAGGTCTTCTAATATTTTTTTAGATTGGTTATTATTAATCGATTCTAATTCTTTACGGGCTAGTTGAGAATAGTTTAAATAAGTATTTTCCATTATTTCAACAAATTTATTATCCTTTTCATTTTGTT
>CAWGRD010000012.1:0-91791 GCA_963824915.1 uncultured Nitrososphaeraceae archaeon | reverse complement strand
CTAGATGTTCATTTTATTCATCTTTAGATAAATACACTGCAACTACTCCATTGCCACAGACTGGTATTATAAAACAAACAAATAAACAATGTCTAGAATGTCAATGGCCAATCGTCCAATCAATCTATTCACATCAAGGAAAAAAACATCAATGGACCTTTTACTTGAATATTCCATGTTTATAAAAAAGTAAAAATAATAAGATTTTCGAAAATAAATAACAAAACAGATTTGTTCAATATTCTGTCATGAATTTTTAAATAATTGCCAATTATGTAAAAGTATATAGATCTATACTACAGGAACCTCAACAAAGATATATTGCCTCATTAGGTTTTCAAAGATATTATAATATAGATATACTATTTGATCGAATATCTGATAAATCCTAGAATTGAATTTATTATTTTAATTGATTTGCATAATTATATTATTTTGAGATTTCTCATATGATTAAAGATAAAAAATTTATTTATAAACTGACATTTGTAGTATTGCATATGTTAATCAATCAATTTATACTATCATTATACATAGAATAATTATTAAAATTCTAATTAATTAATTAGTTATTTTTTAAAGGCGAATATTAAAACTGTCTGTCTTTTTATATTTAAATGGATTGTTTTTATGTAAATATTCAATATATGATTAAATACCGTGAAATAATAATAAGCATGAGAATATTTGGTGAAATGGAGTTATATTATTATTTGTGATAAATGTGGATATATCTCCACGGAAAAATTATCTGAGGATAAAGCAAAAGAACTTTTGCATTCCCATGTAGGAGGACCAGAGAACTGCACGACGGGACATATTAAATTAATGAAAGTAAGAACCTAAACCACTTTTACATATCCTACACTCTTATATAATATTCTTATACACTCTGCATAGGTTCTGTATTTGAATTTGACTTCTTGTACATCTATATCTTCGCTTAATTGTTCTTTGGTAGTATCTATGGAATACTTTTTACCGATATCAACTAAAATTCTATTTATGGATGAATTATTGTATGATTCAACGATTAGGCGATTCATAATATAATATGAATGTCCTAGTATTTATCTAACTATCATCTCTCTCAGGTATGTACCTTTTTATAACGCTTATCTAGTGTATCCGATATTTTATCGTAAAAAATGGTTGCTGATCATGACAATCCCTTCCTTAATTCAATTAATAGACTTTTTATATTATATAACCAGGAATTTCTAATCAAAATTATATCTTCTTTTTTATATTATCTGTGTTGATATAATATACAGCAATATGTGGAAATACTTTTTAACAAATTTATTACATGTAGTAACATTTGATAAATAATACTATTCTGATTGACAGATATATATTTTATAATTATTTACATTCTTGTACTGTTTTGCTATTTGATTGAATGTTATGATTATACATATTTTATTTATAACTTTTCTTGTAAATTACTATTAGTAGTATACTGTTACTCTGATGTGCAGACACTATCTTAAAGTTATTTGCATGATGTGAAAATTATCCTCATCGCCTTCCCGTACTAACCATAAAATAAATTTAATTATTGCTTAAATATTAGTTGTTTTTTTAAATAAATTCATTTATATCTATATCTTCCAAGCCTGGAATTTTTGCTATTTCAAATCTATCCTTATCTTTTAATAGAGAAACAGTAGCATCTATTCCTAGTTTTGTGGTCAAAAGGTTAATTTGATCACTTGATGGATCCAAACTAGATCCTTTGGTATTAGTTATTATTATAATATCTTTATCAGCTTGAGCTCGAGTTGAAATAGCATATTCTACTTCTACAGGATCTTCTGGGTTAATATCATCATCAACAACTATTGCAATTTTTAAAGAAGGATGAGCCGAAAATGCTGTAAGAATTGCATTTTTAGGCTCTCCTTCTAATCTTTTTTTAATTTGAATAACTGCATTAAGCCAGTTACTTCCTCCATCTGTTAGATGGACTGACTTTGTAGTAGGAACCGTGTTTTTGACATAACCAAATATCTTCGATTCGATAGGTAATCCCATTAGTAATCTATGTTCTGTATATCCTGGTAAAATATCATAATATATAGGATCGTCTCTATACCATATTTTATTGATCTCAAAAATAGGCTGTTTTCTTTTAAAGTCATATGTCCTTAACATTTCTACCATCCATTCCTCGGCAAATTTATCGTGAAGTATTTTGCCTTCAATTACTATTTCACTATGTTTTGGTATCGTTAATCCAGAAAATTGGTTTTTTGCTAGATCCAAATTCCCATTTAATAAATAATTTGCTATCGAGATTTCATCAATACCATGTGCAGCTTGATATGCTGCAGCTAAATTCACTGCTGGATGGACGCCTATTACTACATTTATTTTTAAATCTTCCTTGTGTTCTTTAGAATGGACAAAACATTTATGAAGATGCCGTCCTTCTACCATTCTAATTACCATTTCTTTACTATTTAATAATAACATGCGGTGAGTGGAAGAGTTTTGATTATCTGTTTCTTCATCTTTTACATAAATTATGGATGATGTTACAAATGGGCCAGCATCTTTTTCAAAATGAGTTATAATTGGAAGATCAAATAAATTTTTGGAACTATTTTTATAAAATGGTGCATCCAATGATATTTTTGTTGGATAATTTTCTTTATTAATGGATGCGAAATTGGAAAAATCAATTTTGCCATTTATACTATTTGTTTTAATACCGTAAAAAAATCGTTTTCTTGTTCCTAATATATTTGAAACAACTTTGAACTTTGAACCTTCTACGTTAGTGAATAGAATTGCTTCTTTTTTATCAAGTTTGCCTACTATTGAAGCAAGTTGAAATTTTTTATTCACTTTCTTATTAATCACTATCAATTCATTTTTATCTTCTAAAATGGATAAAAAATCTCTAAGACTGTAATCATTAATATATTTGTCCTCGTTAAATGCGAAAATCTTTGCTCTTTTATTGTTTATTGTTTCCTCTTTATTGTTATTCATCTTTTTTGTCCTCTATTGTTTTTAATATTCTATCATTAATTGTCTTCATATCTTCAAATTGTAATTTATTGTTTGTAAAAAATGAAATTATACAGATTCCATTTATCATTAATGAAATTCTTCTTGATAGAGTATCTATAAATAATTGATCATTTTTATCCTGTATTACTTTAGCTGTATTTGTTTGATTAGCTGATGATAAAGATATCGAAATAGATCCTATTCTTAATTTTTCTTCCGAAATCGAAATAAAATATCCATTATCAAATTTTAATATGTTGAAGAGAAATTTCCTATTTGAACTTTTTGAACTTATTTCAATTTGATCAATCATTCGTATATCTGATTTGTCCAAGTGAAATCTATATTAATATTATTTCAAATATCAATTTTTAAATCTATATATATTTATATTTAAAAATCTTGTTAATGAAATCTTTAAAAATAGATGATATTACGTATAAAAGATTAAACTCTTTGTTAACCGATTTTGTAGATTTAAAAAAACAAGATTTGGATATGAATGACCTTTTAAATGAATTAATTGATAATTATCAAGAAACAATTTGGGGGACAATAGGGGCTAATGCTGGAGGCGGTTAGTATAACGTTTTATATTAATTTATTAAATAATCTATAAAATATGGTTTTATTATATTTATATTGACTTGCTTATTTCTCATATTTCCGATATTCATTTAGGTTATGCTCAATTTAATTTGCAAGAACGTGAAGAAGATCTTTATGATGTATTTGAAGAATCTATAGATAAATCTATCCATGAACATGTTGAAGCAATAATTTTAGCTGGAGATATTTTTCATAATCCTAAACCAAATGGCGCAGCAATTATACAACTAGCACGTCAATTAAAAAAATTAAAGGAAAAATCTATTCCGGTTTATTTTGTACTTGGTGAACATGATATAAGTAGAACTAATGATGTACCCATTCCATTTTTGTTCCATAATTTAGGATTAGCTAGAAGATTAAAACCAGATTCTCCTACTCAAGTAAAAGATCTTTTAATATATGGATTCAACAAACAAAGACGATCAAATATTGATAATGGATTACTTAAACCATTTAAAAACTTGGAAAAAATTATAAAAAGTGATGAACACAAAAAATTAAAGAAAATTCTTGTTCTACATCAGGGATTGAGTGATTTTAATAAATTTGCTGGAGAAATTTTTGCAAGCGATTTGCCTTTAGGATTTAATTATTATGCAATGGGTCATTACCATGATCATATACAAAAAAATTTTTTTGAACTTGATAATAGTCTTGTTGCCTATCCCGGATCACTCGATCTAGGTCACAATGAACCTATTTCAGAAGTGGAGAAAGGATTCCTTATAGCCGATCTTTCTAATAATCATGAAAATGTTACTACACATTGGATCAAAATCGAAAATAGACGAGCACAAATAAGCCACTCGCTAGATTATGATGGATTAGATGAATATATAAGATATCTTTTAGAATCTTCAAAGAAATATCAAAAAAAACCAATTCTTGACTTAAAATTAAAAGGAACAGAGATTGATCCTAAAATATTATCTGGGGATCTATCTAAATTAAATGAGCACTTTTTATATTATACTTGGAATATAATTGATAAAGAAACAATATCTGGCTATTCATATGACTATGCAAACGACTTTAAAATTGATAAAGAGCTATCAAAGCTGATTTTAAATACACTCAAATCAGAAAATCTAACAAATCTATCTTTAGATCTTATTCAAATGATAAATAATGACGATCTCCATAATGATACAAATATTAATAAAAATAAAAGCAAAAAAATTGCTAATTATCTGTGGGAATATTATAAAAATAATAAAAAAATTATCAAAAAGGATGTTGATATTCTGAGATGATAAAGAAATTAATATTAAATAACTTTTTATCCCATAAGAATACTTCACTTGAATTTAATCCTGGCATAACTGTATTTGTCGGACATAATGGATCAGGAAAATCTAGCATTATTGATTCAATCACTTTTGCTTTTTTTAATGAACATACTCGGAAATCTAATAAAAATTTGGTGACCAAAGGTATTGATAAAACATTAGCTGACGAATCGGGCTCTTTTGTTGTTATGGATTTTTCTGTCGGTTCTGTTGATTATAAAATTCAAAGACAAATTAATAGTGCAGGGCATCTGGTATCTGTTAAATTAGATCAACTTAAACAAAATATTCTTATGGATAAAAATGAAAAACATGTACCTCTTTATCGACCAGTTATTTCCGGAGAACGAAAACAACTTGGAGAGTCGGTTATAAACGAAATTGAATCGATACTTGATATAGATTATCAAAAATTACAAATTGCTAGTATCATTCAACAAGGTGAAATAAATAAAATAATTGATTCTCAGCCAAAAGAGTTCAAAGAATTGCTAAATAATATGATGGGTCTGAATCGACTGGATGAATCCTTTGTATATATGCATTCTGCTATAGATGAATTTAGAAAATTATTGAGAGAAAACACCGGGGGGTATGATGATAATTATATAAATCTATTGATTAATAAAGTCAAAGAAAATAAAAATAAAATTGCAACATCTAGGTTATCTCTTGATAAAATTTATGCGAAATTATCTAAAATAACAAAGGATGTCTCGGAGATAGAAAAAGAGATTGAAGTTATAGAACCAAAAATCGCAATGTTACGGGAAATGAAATCATTGGAGACTATGTTATTAAAATATCTAAAAGAAAAATCGCTTTCTTTGAAGACTGAAATAGAGAAAACAAAAAGGATGCTTTTCGATGTAAAAAATGCTATTTCTATACTAAAAAATAAAGATGAAATTCTTATAACTCTGCAGATGGTTCAATCTGAGAAAGATGAATTAAATAAAAATACAAATAGAATAGAAGGGGAACTTGGGAAATTAAATGGTTTTACCGAGTGTGCAAAAAAAATTCAAGTCAAGGATGGTAGATGTCCTGTATGTAATTCCAAAATAACTATACTAAATGATATGTTTGATATTTCTCATATTAAAAAAGAATTGGATATAAAACAAAAAGAAAAAACATTCATCTCATCTGAATTAATCAAGTTAAACATAGAAGAACTAGATTTAAGAAAAAAAGAAAAAAACATAATTTCTGCAGAAAAGGTATTATTATCTTATGATATTTCCGTTGATGAAAGCATTGATAGTCTTGAAGAACATCTCTCATCTTTACAAAAAGATTTTCAAATCATTTCCAACCTAAATTTTAATAATTTTGGCGATTCTGATATATTATTTTATAAAGTTGATGAATATTCTGCAAATTTGATTGATACTATTATAAATATGAAAAATGATCTTGGTGATATCGATATAAACGTTCTTGAACAAAAGAAATCTATCAAAAATAAATTATCATCAGAATTTATAGATATCCAAAATCAAAAAGCAATATTGGAAAAAACTATATCTGATTTAGAAATCGAGATTGTTGAATTTGAAAAATTGGTTTCTGAATTATATTCAGCTTCTATCTTTATTTCTGATCTTGAAAAAATTAGATCAATGGTTTTTAATAGAGATGGAGTAGTAAGCTCTAGTTTAAGGACCTGGGCATTAAACCTGATAGCGATTAAATCTTCTGATTATATTAATTCTTTTAATGTTGGTATATCTAAAATATCTCTAATAGAAAAACCTAGAGAAATAAAGGTTGTATGTTATGGTAAAAGAGGAGAAATAGATATAATTTCTTTAAGCGGAGGTGAAAAAGTAGCTGTATCACTCGCCCTGAGGATGGGAATTGCCTATTTAATGGGCTCTTCAAAGATCGACTTTATTATATTGGATGAACCTACATCTAATTTAGATGAAGAACGTAGACGATCATTCGTCAAGATAATATCCGATGTATTTAGCAAAGGACTTGGGCCTTTATCCCAAATAATAATTATTACTCATGATGAGGAAATATTTGAAAATTCTGAAATAGAACAAATTTATAAATTTTCCATGAGCAACAAAGGATCTATTGTAACTCCTATCTAACAAAATTTAATTTTCTATTTTATATCTTTTATTTAGAAAAGTTTAATATTGTTTTATGTTAAATATAAATGATAATAATCTATGAGGCTATCTCGTTTACCTAGAGAGGCAAGAAGAACTAGAAAGCCAAAACAGCCAAATTGGGTAAAATATCCAAAAAAATCATTTTGGATCCAATGCTCTTATCAAAAATGCAGTCATTGTTGGCAATATTCCGGAGGTAAAAACTGGGCCGAATGTCCTATATGTCATTCAAGTAGCAAGGTATCATCTGCAAGAAAGTCTTATACTCTCAGCAAGGTATCATCTGCAAGAAAGTCTTTTACTCTTGCTAACGATTCTGATGAAAAATTCGTAATGGATTAATTATTGGTTGTAGAATGGTTATCTATAAAATAAGCATTCTCTTCTTCTGCCAATATTAACTCGGTGATATTTTTATTGTTATTATCGTTATTATAATTTAGTTTTTCTAAATCATTGAAGATGATTAATGTTTTAATTATATTATATTTTTTTGGAATTGTCTGAAGAAAGAAATTCAATGTATATATATCTAGAAACTCTTCTTCAATTATTTCTTTTAAATGTTCATCAAATAGTTTTAGGTTTACCTGTTTTTTATTTTTCGTTATTAAAGCAATGTTCATTATTTGAAAAAATAGAAATATTGTTCCCTTTATATTTTTAAAAAAATATTATTTAATCTATATATTCTTCTCGAATGTATGATTGACTATCTTCTATTGATAATTCTTTATTTATTGAATTGTTTTTCCACTCTTTAACTGGTTCAGGGTCCTTTCCCATCGTTCTTTCTTTAATCTCATCTATTTTTATAAATGAAGGTAAATTAACCCATTGACCTACAAAAAGTGCTTCTCCAGGGTTTAATGAAGGTAGTTGTTCTATAATTTTTTCATTTATAACTTCACTAGCCGATCCTATCTGTGTTTGATCCTCTTGCTGAACTATTTTCATTATCGATAAAGAACCCATTTGACTCAAAACATTGGGATCTAATGATCTGGGTCTTTGAGAAACTATTATTAATCCTACACCAAATTTTCTGCCTTCTCTGGCAACTTTTGATGCAATATATTTTGTATCCGTATTTTCATTTTTTGGAATAAAAACATGAGCTTCTTCTATTACCACAATAACTGGACCATGAAATAATATTTGATCTATGTTATTTTTTGACTTCAAACTTTGACTTTTTGATAATTTTCTCTGATATAATATAGATTCTAAATAAAATGCAATTGCAACATTGGCTTGTTTTTCTGTGAATTCTATTAAATTAATGACATTTACTTTACCCTCTTTAATATGTGAAACAGGATCTGTAGAGTTGGGGATTAAAATACTGTCAAATCTTTTTCTAGATTCTTTTATTTTGTCTAATACTCTTTCAGCAGAAGTTGTAAATCTTTTTTCTTTAAAGCCTATCTCTTTAATACTATCTTCTAAAAAATCCCAAAAATTTTCTTCTGTTTTTTTCTTTAAATCATCATTGTCAAATGCTTTTAATAATATTGTATTTTGAATATCTGCATTATCTCTTACTTCAATTACTTCTGCAAATTTTTCTGCAGTAAGCAGTCTTGGATTTATTTGGGCTTGGACAAAATTAATATTTTCCCCCTCTAAAAAGCGATATTCATCATGATAATCAAAAATAACCATTGTTCCTGGAATCTCTGATATTGATTTAGCTATTATGCTAACTAGGTTACTTTTTCCCATACCTGTCATTGCTAAAATTCCTAGATGTCGTGTGGTAAGTTTATTTATGTTTATCTTGGTATTTACTTGATTATTTCGTAACAGCGTTCCTATTTTCAACCATGATTCATTATCAGGATTAAATATTTCATTAAGATCGTCTTTATCTGCTTTAAAAACTTCGGTTCCAGGTAACGGAGGTATTTCAGGTAAAATTACTTTAGATTGTTTTAATAAATCCAGTAAACCTAAAATTTTAACATTTACCTTAAAACTTTTATCTCTTTTATTTATTTCGGCAACAATCTTGCTTTCTAAAGCTTCTTGATAGTTCGAAATGTCCTCTAATGCATCACTTCTAATGAAACACGATTCCACAACACCCAATATCTTTTTCTTATCATTATTTGTTATTATTACATATTCTCCAAGACCAACTGGCTCTTTCCCTTCAAAAATAACGTACCCTGAATTTGTAACTCCAATAACTATTCCTAAAGGATCATGAATTGATGATTGTAATGTAATTGGTGAAGGGCTTGAACTTTCTAACATGATATTTCATGTTTTATTTGTATTTATATCATATTATATTTTATCCTCATTTTATCCGTTAAAATTAAGTTGTAAAGAATACAGACGAATTGCATTATTTAGGTATATCGTATTTTGTTAAAGGATATTAATCCTTTAAATCTTGATACTGGTGGATAATGCTGGTATTGCTATATTTTATACATACTCAGTACTTTTTTTAATAGTGTATAATTACTTGCTTGTATTAGATAAATTGATTCTTTTTAACCTTTAATTCTGATTTATATAGTTTTTATTACTTTATCTAAATAGTATGATTGTGAATATGATGTGTTGGTTTTAGATATTTTGAAAGATTGTGCTTATAATGTTTATCAAAATACTAAAAATATTATAGGAACTTTCGAAGGACAACAAAAATTTAATATGGGTGCAGGGGGAGATATTTCAACTAAAATAGATTTAGTTGCAGAAAAATCTGTTTTTGATACCTTAAAAAAGAATAACTTTATTCCTGATGTTGTTGGAGAAGAATGTGGTTTCGTAAAAGGTAATGACTCTGGTTTGATTGTGATGGATGGAATAGATGGAACAACTAATGCTAATTGTGGTCTTCCTTTTTATTGTTGTTCGTTAGCTTATTCTTCTAATAAAAGGCTCCAGTCTATTACTGATGCAATCGTTTTTAATCTTTTATCTGGTGATCTTTATTATGCATCTAAAAATAAAGGTTCATTTGTTAATGAAAAAAAGTTAGATTTAACAAAAAAAACTACCAAGAATACAAAAGATATGGTGATAGGATTAAATATTTCAGGTCTATCGGAAAATCTTTTTGTTTCTATTTCAAAATTGATATCTTCTGTTAATCATATTCGACATTTAGGTGCCAATGCACTAGAAATATGTTATTTTGCACAGGGTTCAATTGATGCATATATAGATCTTAGAAATAAAATAAGAGCTATTGATATGGCTGCATGTTATTTGATTGCCAAAGAATCAGGTGGATTTATTTTTGATACATCCGGGAATGATTTAGATTGTGATTTTTCTGTTGATTCCAGGATGTCTTTTATCGCTGTTTCAAATTCTGAAATGTTTAATTGGATATCCACTTTAATTAAATAATTTTTAGTATGTGACTATTTCTTAAGTGTTGTAATTCACGCTTGAGTAAAATTTGTTAATATAAATTTTATAGATTTTCTTATAAAATATTGTATAATCAATTAAAAAAAAGATTTTTATCAAAATATTTCATAAAATAAAAAATTTAATAACATCTTTTAGCTAATAGATTTGTGGATTTTTTTCGAAAAAAATATAAATGTGATGATGATGGCCTAAAATTTGAAACATATAATGGACTGATTGAACATGCAAGAAAAATTCATCATTATACAATTTTAAAATGCAATAAATGTGGAAAACAATTCTTTCATGAAAAAGATAGATTACATCATGTACGTGAGGAACACGGAAAAGCAATGGATGCAAGGGTTCACAAGAATGAACATAAACATAAAAAAGAGGGGAGTTCTCAAGGAAGAGGGAGCCCTCAGGAAGAAGTTAATTCTCATACTAAAAACTTTGGGGACAACTTTTAATTTTCCATTCGCTATCTCTTTTAATATTTATTGATAAAATATTTTGAATAGTTTTTGTGATAAGAACTGTCTTCAGAAAAAACTATTTTCATAATTTTATTATACTTTATGTTGTAGTAACATACTACTTATTGTAAAATTTTTAGTTAATTTTCCAATAGTATAAACAATTGTTTTTAGTGTTGTATTTATTAATAATTTAGTGTTGGTATTTGTTAATTCAATATCCTTCTTTTCTTTTTCATTAATTTCTGTAAATGCTAGTCCTCCTATGAGAATGGGGATTTGGAATTCTGAATTTATCTTTTTGATTAATCGTTTTGATGACCCAATATTATCTTTAAGAGTTACAGAGATCATTATTATGGATGGATTTGTATCTCTAATGTACTTTATAATAGATTCGGTAGGCATTGATGGGGATATATTGTGTACTCTATATCCTTTCTGTAAAAGTATTGATTCTATTATATTACATGCAATGTTGTGAATTTCTCCATCAGGCGTACATAGAAGAATATCTGAGTTTTTATTGTTTTTTATATGTGATCTATTAATTTTGTATATTATCTCATTGGCTATGTTACTACAAATATGTTCAGTTGCTATATCTAATTCATTTTGCTCCCACAAGTCACCTATTTTGTATAAAACTTGTTTTAGAATGTCATCATAAAATTCAGCAAGACTTGTTTCTCCTTTATACATTTCAACTATTCTTAAAATTTTTTCTACTTCTCCATTTTTTAAGGCATGTAAAACTTGTTCTTTTAATTCTTGAGTTGCTAATATTTTTTTTGAATGATTTTTGGTTTTTGATCTTAATGCTGATAATATTCGAGGATTTTCTCTATATTCGTGGGGTATACTCTCAAGAGTAATATCGGATGCCTTTCCAAGGTATTTTATTGTTTGTTGTGTAGATGTTTTTAGTAACGGATCCCATTTACTTTTAACTAGGTAAAGATAATCTATATTTTTTACAGTTTTAATTCTTATATATGCCATATTTAAATTTGGATTTTCTAAAATATTAACATAGTGCTAATTCAATACCTAGTGCTAATATTATTATTTAATTTTTTTACAATCGATCTCCCTTTATTGCTATTTCCTTGTTTATCTATTTTTTTTAGATGAGTAGATCTTGTATTTCGTCATTTGAGGTTACGGGAATTCTAATTTATTTTATATCCATGTTATATGCTCAATGATGGATTCTTGCCTTGTTAAAAATATTGTGGGACGAAATTATGGTAAATGATGCAATTATCATACCTAATACATTTCTCCAAGTTTCATTGGCATTTGGGTTGCTAAATATCAAAGAATGACCTGAGATAATATAATA
Source organism: uncultured Nitrososphaeraceae archaeon (assembly GCA_963824915.1). Lineage (GTDB taxonomy): Archaea > Thermoproteota > Nitrososphaeria > Nitrososphaerales > Nitrososphaeraceae > Nitrosocosmicus. The sequence continues at coordinate 79,535 of CAWGRD010000012.1, read as the reverse complement.
ATTATCTAACATCCAAAATATTAAAGTAGCCCATCCAACTATCCCAGCTACCAGTGCTCCTAGTCTTGCTCCATATCCTATAAAATATATTGAAATAATTATAGATAAATACCAAATTGCTGCCACTGCTAACCAGGATGGAATTAGAAATACCTGTCTGCTGTCAAGGAAATAATAAGTAGTACCTATAAATAGTAATAAAATAAGAGAAACTAAAAGAATTTTATAATTTATGGAAAATGATGTCCTTTCTTTTTTCATTTGTTTGATGTTTATTTTTTTATATTTGTTCTCTTCTTTTAAACAATATTCTATCGATTCTTTGAATGTTTTTAATTTTAGAGGGATTATTTTCTCAATTGAATGATCTTTTACTACTGATTCATGCTTTAAACTTTCCACAAGAGGTCTAGCAAGAGATGCTTTGACCGGTGTTACTAAATCCACCCAATAGGCAGATAATTTAGTAGTTAATACTGGAATTATTATAATTATTATAGATTTATTGATGGTTTTAGCGTATATTTTCATCATATTTTTATAAGTTAAAATTTCTGGACCTCCAATATCATATTCTTTACCTTCTGTTTCCTCTATTTCAATAGAGTCAGAAAGATAGTTTATTACATCCCCAATAAAAATTGGTTGACATTTGGACATAACCCATTTGGGACAAACCATTATGAATAATCTTTCGACCAAATATCTTAGCATTTCAAAAGAGCTTCCACCGCTTCCTAGAATAACTGCAGCACGAAAAATAGTTACCTTGGCATTTGATTTTTTAAGTATTTCTCCTACATTCTTTCTGCTTAACATATGTTGGGATATTTGATCGTCCTTTTCGTAAGTCAATCCTCCAAGATAAATAATTCTTTTGACATTATTTTCGGTAGCTGCACGCATAAAATTTTCTGCCGAAGCTTTTTCTTTTTCAGAGAACTTTTTCCAGTCTTTTGTAGTTCCTTCCATGGAATGAACAAGGTAATATGCGGTATCTATTCCAGCAAGAGCATTTAAACATTCCTCGTAATTAAGCAAATCTCCTTCAACTATTTCTATGTTTTTTACATTATCTTTTAGATTATCTAATGATTTTTTATTTCTTGTTAAACATCGAATATGATATTTGTATTTCATTAAATTTTTTTTATAGATCAAATTCTTGAGCAGGTTGCTCCCTATGAAGCCACTTCCTCCAGTCACTAAAATTTTTTTTTCTTTTATATTGTTCAAATTTTCCGCCAGTTTTTCTTTACCGTCTTTCATTTATCTGATCATTAAAGTATTATGATCAATTTATGTAAATGATAGATTATATACTTGTTATATAACCTTGGAAGCTAGTTTATAGATCAATTAATTTTTTTTTATTTCATCTAGTTAAAGTTAATTATTAGTCTTTATCTTAATAACCTGAAAATATATTCGTTCATTTTTGCATATGTTTTAGTTTAGCAGTACCATCTTTTTTATTTTGTTAAATAGAAAAATTATTTTTGATTTAAGATATATTCTTTTATAGACTTTGATTACTACTGGTAGAATTCGAGGATCATTCATTTTTGGGAGGATATAGTCTTCTTTCAAATGTTCTGAATCTACTAGGTTTGCAATTGATTGGGCAACTGCTATAAGTATATCTTCGTTTATGTTTTTTATTCTTAAATCTAAAAGCGCTCTGAAAATAGAGGGAAATACTAATGCATTATTTATTTGATTTGGGTAGTCAGATCTACCTGTCGCAATAATTTTTGCTCCAGAACTTGATGCATTTTCAGGTATTATTTCAGGATCAGGATTACTTAAGGCAAAAACAATAGGATCATAGTTCATCGATTTTATCATGTTGTTATTTAATATGTTTCCATTCCCAGTAGTTCCAATAAAAACATCTGCATCCTTAATAACATTCTCAAGATCTCCTGATATCTTTTTTGAATTTGTCTTGGACGCAATTTCCATTTTAAAAGAATTAGTGTAATTATTTATACCGGTTTGGCGATGATCATTTTCACTTTTGTCAGGATTTTGATTATTCAGATCTTTTCTATCCTTATAAATTGCTCCCCTTTTATCCAACACGATGATTTCTTTAAATCCTGCTCTATTGAGGACCTTGAATATTCCATATCCTGCAGAACCTGCACCTGCAATTATTACTTTAATATTTTCAGCCTTTTTATCAACTACCTTGAGTGCATTTATCAATGCAGCAAGTGTAATGGATGCTGTTCCGTGTTGATCGTCATGAAATACTGGAATAGACATTTCGTTTTGCAATATTTCTACAATTTCTAAAACTTTTGGAGATTCTATATCTTCTATATTTATCGCACCAAAGGTAGGCTCTAGTGATTTGACGAAATTAATGATCTCTTCTTTATTATGGGTGGATATGCAAAGAGGATATGCATTTATGTTACCTAACAGCTTAAATAAAACAGATTTTCCTTCCATAACTGTTAATGCTGCTTCAGGTCCTATGTTTCCAAGTCCTAAAACCCTTGTTCCGTCACATATTATTGCAACATTATTCCACTTTGATGTATAATCATAAACAAGCTCTTTGTTTTGATGTATTTGCTCTGCAACCACTGCTACTCTTGGAGTATATATCAGATCTAAAACACCTTTGCCTGCCATTTCATCTTCAAAAATCTTATCAAGTGAAATTCTACTACAAATATCAATTTTACCTTTCAGCTTTTTATGCAGCTCAATGGCATCATTATCTTTCGTCAAATTGTATAAAGTTAGAGAGTTTTATATATAAATAATGATTTTTCTATATGTACAAATAATGTAGTCTGATTTTCTGTTTAATTAGTATTGGTTATTTAGATTGATATTTTATTTGATTTTTAATTGTATTATATAATACTATCAGAAATTTGTTTTTAAAATATGAATAAAAAAAAGAAAAGATTATTGCCCAAATGGGGGCTGTAAATCTACTCCACCATATGTGTCAGCAGCATTAGGATCTTTGTCTGCCTTGGGTTCTTCTGTTATAATAAATTGAGTATAAGTATATGGGTTAATCATGTTTTCAGTAAATTGTAATTTACCATTAACTAATTGTCCTAAACTCAATTTATAATTAGATCCGCTTGCATCAACAAGCCATGCTTCAAATACTTTGTCTTGTTTAGGAGTAGCTGTAGTATTTGCTGATATTGTTACTTTGTCGCCAGTTGCATCTATACTTACTGTTCCTATTTTCTCAGTCCCAAATCCAGGACCAGGATTTTTAGCTTTATGGATGTCTAAGGAAATTGGTGCAGCATAGATAGAATGGAATCCTGCAGTTAATGAAAACATAATTGCAGTAACTATCCCAAACAATACTATTTTTTTTGAAATCATTAAATAGGCTAATGATACAAAGTATAAATATTTATGTAGTATTTAATTATGATTTAAATTAATTATAAATAAATATATACTATATTATTGTGTTTTTTTATATATTTACTATAATTATCCAAAAAAAAATTAATAATAAAAATATTCAAATTATGAAGCAACTGGGTTTCTTAAAATGAAGTTGTAGTTATATATGATTTATTCAATATCAATTGAAAAATTATTATCATGCCTTTAGCAATCCCTTTGTTGTATCACTCTGAATTTTATTATTATGATTATTTTATTTTCTGTTTTAGATTTATTTCATAGATGCTTTAGAATAAGGCTGAAGACTTCAATATTATTACTATAAATATATAACGAACGGTCTTTCATATAGTATTGATTCAAACATAGAGATTTACAAACATTAAGTAAATCCAGCAAATATTAACTTGGTTAATCATAAAAAATTATTACAATATTAAAAAAGGAAATAATTATACCATAAGAAATAAAATGATTTAGATGTATCCGGATAACATATCATTTTATTTCATATCCATTTATTTGAGAAAAGTCTAAATAATCATTACGATGATAGGTTTATCTATATTTGGTCAATGAATGATAAAAACAAAATAAAAGTTATGATTGTTGAAGACGAAGAAGATCTCTTACATCTTTACAAGGAGTTTTTAATAAATAAAGGTTATATTGTATTGGTAACAAATACTACTGCAACTCATATTACAGATGACTATTTAGAGTTTAAACCCGATCTTATTATTCTTGATTATAGATTGCCTGATGAAAAAAATGGTATTGATGCTGCAAAAGAAATTTTGCTTAGTTATCCATCTGTGCCTATACTACTGACAACCGCTTTTGATTCTATAAAAAATACTTTTAATAACGAAGAGGTATTTAAGGACAAAAAAATCACTCTCGTAATTAAACCTGTAAAATTAATTATATTAGACAAATTAATCAAACAGTTAATAGATAGTTGATTTGATATCTAATACAATTTTATGTCATTTTAAAAATAACTATTTTCTTTATGTAAAAAAAGGAATTCTTTTATTTATTTATAAAATTTGTATTTGTATAAAGTAATAATATAATCTTAATAGATATTTTTTAATAGTATTGTTTTTTTGTAGTTAAAAGATATCTATCAAGGAATTGTGATATGATTGATATATTAATAAAGATCAAAACTATAGATTTATATTTGATACCCAAATCTTTTCGATTTATCTAAAAATAGAAAGGTTTTACTTTCTATCAGAATATGCCATAGTAAAGATTGAAAATTTATTTATCATGTGATTTTTATTCTATACTTTGGTTGATAAAACCTAATTGATATGTTTAGTATGATTATATAATAACGATAGATTTACTATTTTTATATGTGAATAATATAGTATCTATTTGGTTGTTTTTTTATTGTTTAAGATGGAATTTGTTTATGATCATTTTACAATATGATGTTAATTCATATGTCTTCAACCATATCTTTTAGTTCTAATAAGCGTTTTCTTAAAGTAATTATATTAATATTTGCAGAACTTGCTATTTTAGATTGAGAAATCTTTTCCTTATTTTTTCTACATGCTGCATATAAAACTGCAGCAGCAATTGATAAGGGATCCTTTCCACCAAATAATTCGCTTTTTCTCAATGATAAAAGCAATTCCAAGGCTTTTCTTGTAGTTTTCTCACTTATTTGAGATTCATTTGCGATTTTATGCAAAAATAGACTCGGATCAATTTGTTGATAAGTAATTTTAAATTCTCTTGATATAATGCGATAACATCTGGCAGCAAATATTTCGTTTCCATTTACTATTTTTGATATTTCAGATAAAGTTCTGGGTAGATTAATTTTTTTACATGTAATATACACACATGCAATGATCATTTCTTTAATTGAACGTCCTTTTATCAAACCCGTTTCGAGTGCCTTTCGATAATAAGAAAAGGCTTCTTCAATACACGCAGTAGGAAGGTGAATCTTATCCTTCAAACGATTTAATATGTCTATTGCAATCTTGTAATTTCTTTTTTCATTAGAATAGCTAACAATTTTGTTTAGAAACTCAATCTTGTGATAATTGTTATTGTTATTGTTTATTTGACCATTCAGTTGTTTTATTTTTATATGGATCAGCCATAGAAGTGGATATTCCTTGGTCATATAATGTTAGTGAATATGGTAAAACGGAGTTAGTCTCTTGTTTCTTTTTGAAATATTCGATATCCATCTCAGAGTCACTAATTTTGTCTATTATTACAATACCACAATGATTGCAAATTTTTTCACCCTTGTCATAGTCGTATATGACTGAATGAGTATGAGCATTAGTACGAGGCAAAAGGTTCATTCCTTGCATCAAGCTCTTCATAAAGTCTAATGGTAATAGTGCATATTTAATAGAACGTTTACAAGTTGTCTTTTTTGATTATATAGGTTACTATTAGTTACAAATAGTTACAAATTTAAGTTATTGTTGTGTATACAAAGTTAATGACAACATCCTCATCATCGTCTTCCTCTGTTAGATCTTTTCGAATAGATAAAGACTTTGCTGAGATTTTGCATCTTGAAGCAGATCGAATGGGAATCTCTGTTAACGCAATGATGAATTCTATCCTAAAACAGTATACCGAATTTACCCGATTTCAATCAAAATTGGATATGATTGTAATAAATCGCGCAATTTTTAAGAATGTATTGAGGTGCGTGGAAGAAGATCAAGCTTATGATTTGGGTTTAGAAATGGGTAAAGACTTACCAAATGATATTATTTTATTTTGGAAAAAAAATGTTTCCATTGATTCTGTTATTGAATATATTGAAAAAATACTATGTATTTATGGAAGACTTGGAACATATGATGAAATAACAAATTCAAATAATAAAGTAATTGTAATTAGACATAGATTAGGTTTAAAGGGATCAAAATTTTTATTTGGATATCTAAAATCATTATTTAAAAATATGCTTGAAATGGATTGTGAGATAGAAATTACTGATCATTCAATAAAAATTCAAGTGACACCTTGTGAAATCTTGATTGTTATTTTAATTATGATTGCAATTTATAGTGTTAATGTATATTATAATTAATTCTAAAAGTCTTGAATAATATTATAGAAAAAAGATATAAACTTTGTTACACTATGATATTAGATGAAATTTAAAATGAATCATACAAAGTATGCCATAGCTATATTTACTATTTTAGGAATCGCTGGATTGCTCTATGCATCAAGTTTTATGCAATACGGTGTGGCACAAAACCAATCTAATGGTAATAAAGCCGCCTCACAAAAAAACGATATTGGATCTGTAAAAGATCTACAAAACTTGACAAAGGGAAATCAGGAATTACTTAAAAACAGTAGTAGTATATCAAATAATAGTTCAATAGCTGGTATGTCCAAAGAGAGTTTAACTACTAAACCAAATATGAGTAATGTATCTATCAAAAACCAATCTCAATCTGGTGCACAATCTCAATCTGGCGGACAAAACCAATCTGGTGCACAATCTCAATCTGGCGGACAAAACCAATCTGGTGCACAATCTCAATCTGGCGGACAAAACCAATCTGGTGCACAATCTCAATCTGGCGGACAAAACCAATCTGGCGGACAAAATAAAGGTCCTTTAGATCAATTGCTAGGTAGCATATTGGGCAAGAAATAGTGACATAATTCCTATTTCTATTATTTTTTATAAAAAAATTTTATTCTATAAATGAAATATTGTGTAAATAATTAAAAAATGTCTTCTGTTTTTTAAATTTTGTCTTTTATATCCGCAAGGAATTTAAATGCTTGCTTATTGTAATATGGTAATGAAATACACTCCTTTAATATTACTCTCGGGTACTATCGGTATTATTAATACCAATAATGCAAACTGTTAATGCACAAAATCCATTAAATCAATTAATTGGTGGACTAAAAAATTTGACAGGCGGTGCAAGTAAAACTGTAAATAATACTGCAAGTCAAGCAGGACAATCTCTGAATAAAGCAGGACAATCTGCAAATAATACTGCAAGTCAAGCAGGACAATCTGCAAATAATACTGCAAGTCAAGCAGGACAATCTCTGAATAAAGCAGGACAATCTGCAAATAATACTGCAAGTCAAGCAGGACAATCTGCAAATAATACTGCAAGTCAAGCAGGACAATCTGCAAGTAAAGCTACTAATTCATCCACTATTCAATCAAACGCTGGATCCTATCCTGGAAATGCTTCTGATGCTGGAAATAACAATATCAGTAAAAATAATCCAATCGGAGGAGTTTTGCAAAATGCTACAAAAGGTGTTAGTGATACATTAGGAAAACTTTTCAATCCTGGAAATAATACCACAAAATAATCTAAAGGATAATAAATAATAATACAGAAATACATCAAAATCCAAATTTTTTATTAATCTCTCATCTATTTTTGTTTTTTTGGTAATCACTGTAATTAAATTCTAGAATTGTGGGTTATCGTATTTTATAATATAATTTTTTTGTTCACAAAATAATGTACATTAAAGTTATGGATTATGATGAGTACTTGATCAATTACCAACCTGTATGATTTGGTTACAAAGAATGTTGTGTGGTAAAAAAAATTGTTAGAGCGCCCGGGCCGGGATTCGAACCCGGGTCGAAGGAGTGACAGTCCCCCATACTGGACCGGACTTTACAATGCAAATATTTGCATTTCTATACTACCCGGGCACTTCAATTTTATGTCTTGCAAAACCAATTAAAATGTTTTGATTTCTCTATAGATTTATTTTTGATATTGTATTGATAAATTGTTATTCAAAATATAATATTTTATCAATTTTTATCAAGTTTAAATTCAAGTTTCTATAAAATTTAATGTATGCTAGGCCCGGCCGGAGATGACGTTCAATCTGTATTTTTTGAACTTGCAGGAGATTTAAGGCTATATATGTTGGTGAAACTGTTTTCAAAACCTTACCGTTTATCTCAACTAGCAAATGATTTAAATGCAACAATGCAGGAGTCCCATCGAAATATCAATAGATTAATTGATTCTAAACTGGTTAAAAAAACTGGAGAAGGTGAATTGCTATTGACACCTTATGGAGAAATCATTGTATCTTTGATTCCAAACTTTAATTTTCCATTTATCCATAGGGAATACTTTCAAGAACATACTTTGGGTAATCTTCCATTAAAGTTTATTCACAGAATGGGTTCTCTAAATAACTGTGAAGTAGTTGTTGGTGTTATGGCAGTACTTCAGCGTTGGAAAATGGTATATAATAATTCTCAAGTCTATATCAAGGAAATACTCTCTCAGGTACCTATTGATTTGATAGAAACCATTGCAGAGCGTATCAATAATAATGTAAAATTTTCTTATATTTTTCCTAATGATGTCGTAATCCCTAAAGGCCGAAATGAACTTTTAAAAAAACTAGGATGGACTAATATGATATTTAAAGGATTGGTTGAACGTCGTCTGGTTGATAAAGTCTACATTGTAACTATATTCAATGAGAAAGAATCGTGTATTTCATTTCCTACTTTAAAAGGGACTCCTGATCTAAATATTATGTTTTATAGCAAGGATGAATCCTTTCATGATTGGTGTGAGGATTTTTTTACTCATGAATGGATTCGTGCAAAACAATTTGATGAATCTAAGTTAAGTCCTGAAATATGATTTATTTTTCATCCAATGGATATCTAAATCATCTTTTTATATCTGTTATAGTTTTTATATAATAGATGCCAGAAGCCTTTGTGCTAATGAATGCAGAATTAGGTAGTGAAGAATCAATTATTAATGAATTAAAAAAAATAGATCTAGTAAAACATGTTTATCAAGTATATGGTGTATATGATATTGTGGCTCTTGTAGAGGGTGAAACTATGGATAAAGTTAAAGAAACTATTACCTGGAACCTTAGAAAATTAAATGGAGTAAAATCCACGTTAACCATGATTGTTATGGAATGAGATTATTTTTATTTGGAATTGGTTAAACAATAGTAACTTTAATTTATATCTTCAATTTTCTTAATAATTGTGCGATTATTTTCTAAAAAACATGAGAAAGACGATATAAAGAAAAAATGTAAATATTGTGATATGGTCTTTGAAGATAATGAAAGATTGAGACGCCATATTAGAAAAGCTCATGATGAAAAAAACAGTGATATGCCAAACTTTAATCCTTTTGGAACATAATTCGTAATCATATTTACCTGTCAATTTAGGTCAATACGATGTTTCCGATTAATGACGATGCTCCCCGGACTAACGGAAAACCATTTATTAATTATGGATTAATTGCTATAAATGTTATCGTTTTTATTTATGAAATAATTATTACATCTAATTTTTCTAATAATTTGGTTAAATTTCACTTATTTTCTAACTATGGTGCTGTTCCGGACCTTATTTTATCTGGTCAAAATCTTGTTTCACTTTTTACTTCTATGTTTATGCATGGTAGTATAGCCCATCTAATTGGAAATATGTTTTTTCTTTACGTTTTTGGAGACAATTTGGAAGGTCGTTTTGGTCACTATAAATATCTTTTAATTTATTTGATTTGGGGAATTATCGCTTCTATTGCTCATAGTATTTATGCTATAAATACTGGTGGTGGGAATATTCCTGCAATAGGTGCATCAGGTGCCATATCTGGTGTTCTTGCTGCCTATTTAATATTTTTCCCTCATGCTAAAATACACACCATAATCTTTGCATTTTTTATTACCACTGTAAGAATTCCTGCTTTGGCGTTTATTCCATTTTGGTTTATAATGCAACTTGTTTTTGCATTAATTGGGCAATCAGGAGGTGTAGCATATATTGCTCATGTGGGTGGATTTTTAGCTGGCATAGGGGTGGCATATTTTTGGAAATTTTTTGCCCATTTCTTTAGCAGGTTTCTTGCTGATACAAAAATAAACAAAAAAAATCAATTCTATTCTCAGGAAGACGCTGCAGTAGCGAAAGATGCATCCCCCGAAGTTATCCTTGGAGATGGTTTTTTGGATGTAATTGTCCACCTTCGAGGTATTATTATGAAATCTGATATTAAAACAAAAATTGATAATACTACTAATATTTTATTAATTGAAATACCAAAAAATGATAAAACTTTTTCAATCTCAATTCCAAATCCCAATAACTCTGCTTTGAATGTATCATCGGTTTCTGTTATTAACGGCATTATTAAAGTCAGAATCGATTATTTCTCTTAATCTGTCATTTAATTAAAGGCGATATTGCAAATTCAAATAGATTTATAAGATATATTTGTATATTTTTTACTATAATGTCTCAGCATCGACCTCCAAACATTGGTGGAGGAAAGATTTCCCGCAGGGATTTCTTAAAATTGCTTGCTGCTGCTGGAACCGTCATGACTTTTACACCCTTTGTTGATTGGGGAAAATTTTTACCCAATCCAAAAGAAGCTGAGTGGTGAGAGAGCAAAAGTGGAATTGCCTGATGGTTCCCAAGCAAATGTTAAAACATTTCAGGTCAATCACGCTGAAGCAGTTATTTATCCAAAGACTAATGATCCGGTATTAAATGTCGAGTCATTTAGAACCTGGCAATTTATACGACTACCCGTTGAATTAGGCGGAAATAAAAATGATCATACTGCTTTCCGTATGTATAGTATGGTATGTTTACACCTGTGGTGTTTATGGAAATACTGGCCGGAAGATGGAAGAAAACGTGGTGAATGTCCTTGTCATGGTTCTATGTATGATCCTATGACTGGTGCAGCTTTTGCTGGCCCTGCTTCCTTACAGCTCCTCCTTCAAATGTTTTACCTATGTTGGATCTTGAAGTAGATGATAAAGGTGATGTGTGGATAAAGCCTCCTAATTGGAGTCCATCTGGAAATGGTGTGGTAGGATATGGGCGTTACCTTACATAATAGAGATAATAGCCTAGTAAGGCTATTCAGGTGGATTTACGCTGGCGTAGATAGAACTATTTTCATGGGACTAAAATTTACATTTCCATCGAAGTTTGTAAGTCCACTTGGATTTCTTGGAATGTTAACTTTTGTAACTTTTATTATTTTGGGTATTACAGGAGCTCTTCTGATGATATGGTACGAACCTATTCTAAATAGAGCTTGGGATAGTGTTCATAAAATAAACGATACTATACCATACGGTTTTCATATGCGAAATATCCATTATCATGCTTCCAATGCCATGGTTATGCTGGCTATTTTGCATATGTATTATCAATTTTTCAGTGGTAGATACAAAATTAGAAATGAAATTCTATGGGTTTCAGGTATAATTATAGGAGTTTTAACAATTCTAGAAGCTTTTACTGGTTATGATATTATTTTTAGTGAACGTGCGGAACTAGCGATTTCGATTGCGGCCTCATTGACAAATTCTATTCCTATTTTGGGCCCAGATATGATGCATGCGTTTTTTGGTGCCGGTTTCCATGATTTCATACTTCGGTTCTATGCTTTTCATGTATTCTTTTTGCCAATAGCATTATTAGGTCTAATGGTAGTACATTTCCCGAGATTCTTGGTATTTGATGTACCCATGGTTATGGCTGTTTCAGGAGCTATAATGCTAACTGGTGGTGTATTTCCAATAGACATGGGGCTAAAGTTTGATCCTAACGTCCCTCCTGGTATTACAGTTCCCGAATGGTATCTTACTGGACTATATGCATTTTTGAGGAGTGGATATGATAAATTTACAACTGGAGTAGCTTGGCCAGGTCTTTTTATTTTAACACTATTAATTATGCCATTTATAGATAAATATAAAAAATTCTCTTGGAAGGATCGGCCGATAATAGCTGCATTGGGTATAACAAGTATAGCACAAATAATGGTTACTACATATTGGGGCTTCTATATAGATCCTAATGTAACAAAATCATTACTTGAGCGATTGGTAATAGATCCAATATTTCTTTATACTATAATGGCTTTGCTAGTTCCATTATCTTTTGGATTTACATATATGATGATAAAAATTGCTAAAAATGCTGAAGCAAACGCTAAAAACCAGAAAAAACCTGCTGAAAAAAGCCCTATTCAACTACCTGAAAAATGGCTATATATAATATTTGTATGTTTGATAGGATTCCAAGTCTATTTGAATATTGCTACATATTATGCCTTATTGACTGGAATGAAAAACTTTTCATTGTTCTTGGTTGGTATAATAATGCTAGTATTCGCAGGGATGTTTCATCTTTACAGATATGGTAAAAACCTTCCAAAGTCTAATATCGAGGTTGTATCATCTAAAAAACCTGTTTACAGTCTCTCATCATTTGGAAATAAAATGCTTGGAAAAGATACATCAAAGAAGGCAATATCCTCAACAAAAGAGGTGGGTCAACATATATCTTCATTACCCTATAAATCTGATAGCACAATAAAAGAAGAAAAACCTGTCGAATCTCCAGAGATTAAGAAATCATCTATGGATAAATCCTCGACCTCCTAATCATTTTTTTATATAAAAAGGACAAAAAAAGGAAAATAATTATAAAAAGACAATTACATAATTTATTGACATCATCTTGAATTAAATTTTTTTAACTTTAAATATCTACAATTAGCATGAAACTTAGATTATATAATAGAAAATTTAAAATAAAATAAATATTTATTATCTTCAGTATTTATTAAATTTGATTGGAACAAGTTAAAAAATATCAAATAGGTGGTATAAGTATAGTAAGTTTTATAGTGGTAGTAGTTGTTAGTTTATCATATTATCAGTTTTTATTCGTACCTGCTTATAATGCAAAACCTGTGGTAGCTGACAATGTCCTGCATCCTCCTCAAACAGTAAAAGTTTCAATAGATGCCGGCTCCTCTCAACAGTCACAAACTCATAATTTTGAACCTAAGCAGTCAAAAGGGGCATTAGGAGTATCAAATAAAATTGTATGGACAAATACTGACTCGGTACCTCATTCTGTTACAACCGATAACAACTATGTAGATCCAATAAATGGAAAATTTAATTCTATAACAACTATTGGATTAATTCCGCCAAAGGGCACATATACATTTACATTCACTCAAGCCGGAGAATATCTTTATCATTGTGAGCCCCATCCATGGATGACTGGTAAAGTAACAATCACAAAAGACTTTAGTTAATATATTTAATTTTATTTATTTATTTTGATGAATTTAACATCCGAAGCAATTTCTTTATGCTCTTGAATTAATGTTACTCTGAATTTTACATTTGATTCCATATTTTTAGGAATATGATTTGTAAAGGCTTTAAATTTTATTGCTTTTTCAGGATCTTGTATCTCTTTTTTAAAAACTGATAGTCTTGCATAGGGATGATTAATTTTCTTGTCATCCATTTCTATATATGTAAAAACATCTGATGAATCTTCTATTTGAGAATTTATACTTATACTGTCAAATCTTCCTGTATAGTTTATTATTATTCTACCCTCAACCTCTTTTTTACCATCCATTTCTTTTTCTATAATTTCTAAATCAATTTTTTTGCCTTCATTAATATTTTTATTTTTATTAGTCATGTTTTATTTTTTTATATCCGTTTTAATTTAATGTATTTATATCATGTTATTAATGTATTTTTCCTAATAAATTGAATTATCGAAAAACTATATGTTTTATCTAGATAGATCTTGTCCATTTTCTATTAATTTCATCAAATATGAGAATCATTATATCCTCGTTTTTGTTCACTACTTTATTTCGAATCTTGTCTTTTGTGGGTTTGTTATTTGCCCCTTGTTCTTCTTTTACCTTTCGATTTTCATAAGTATACATCTCAACGATATTTTCTATCATAATCTCGATTCTTTCTAGTCCTTTAATAAAATCTAAATCCTTCTTATGGTTCAGTAGAAAGACTGTTTTATTAAAAATAATTGGTTCCTCTTCATCATTCGCATAATCATCAAATTTATCAACATTTGTTATTTTTATTTTAAATTTTAATCCTTTACTTCCTCTTCTTTTTTTTATATTCTTGATAATTTCTATTAATAAAGTCCATTTCTCGATCGAAATGAAATCAAAAAATGAGTTTTTTTTGTGTTTAATAAATTCGAACTCTAAAATACTTGCATAATCAAAGTCATTATCTGTAGTATTTTCATAAACTGAATAGTCAGAAAAAAGGTTATTTATAGCTTCAATTTCTCCAAGGGATAGACCGGAATGATTTATTATTATTTGAAACAAACTTATTGATAGTTGTTTTTTTTAGATAAAAAATAATCAAATAAAAAAGGGAAAGCCCTTCTTTATTTGATTACCAATGGTGTGCTTCGTCCGGTATTAATCCTATCTGCTCTTTTTGGAAATATTTTTCTAGTTCTTGTGTCCATCTTTCTTTTGCAGATTGACCACCAAGACCTTTTCTTCTTAACCAAAATGAAATTACCGCTAGCAAAAACACCGCAAATAACATTGTTCCAAATATGTATATCATTACATCGTAAAACAGTGGGTCATATTGTGGCCCAATTTGCAAGCCTAAGTTACTACTTGTTTGAGAAATTACGCTTAACAAGCTCATTATAATATGAGCAAGATAACTAAAATATATACATTTTGGTTCCTTTTTTTATAAAAAATATTTATATAAAATTTTTAAAATATGACGAAATATATAGAAATTTTTATATTTTTTATGGTTTTAGAGTAATTTCCTCTTTGTTGTTCATATATTTCTGTAATGCTGATGGAATTTTTATTGTTCCTTTTGGAGTTTGATAGTTTTCAATTATTGCTACCATTGTTCTTTGTATTGCCACTAATGTACTATTCAATGTGTGAACAAGAACTGTTTCTTCATTTGGGTTGTTTCTAAATCTTATTTTTAGACTTCTAGATTGATAGTCTGTACAGTTTGAACATGAGCAAATCTCTCTATACGCATTTTGAGCCGGGAACCATGCTTCAATATCATAAGTTTTTGCAGAGACTTTTCCTAGATCTCCTGAACATAGAATTATTGTTCTAAATGGTATTTCTAGTATCTCATAAAATTTTTCTGTTGTTTCCAATAATCTATCGTGCTCTTTCCATGATTCATTTGGATCAACAAAAACAAATTGTTCTACTTTTTCAAATTGATGTACTCTAAAAATCCCTTTCATATCTTTACCATGCGCTCCTGCTTCTTTTCTAAAACATGGACTAATGCCTGCATATCGCAGAGGTAGTTTTTTTCCATCTAATATTTCATTCATGTGCATTGATGCAAGAGGATGCTCGGAAGTTCCTATCATATATAAATCTTCGCCATCAATTTTGTAAATAGTTTCTTCAAAATCACTTAAAATTACTGCACCTTCCATAGCTTCTTTTTTTATCATGTAAGGAGGTTGAATTACAGTATATTCTCTTTCCATCAAATAATCTACTGCAAAGTTAGTTAAAGCCAACCCTAATCTCACTATATCGTTTTTCAAAATAAAGAAACGGGATCCGGCAATTTTTCCAGCTCTTTCCAAATCTAATAAATCTAAATCACATGATATTTCTATGTGATTTTTAATGTGTTGATCTGTGTAATTATTATTTGTATTTTTTTGTGAAAGTAACTTATGTTGATCTTCTGTATATATATTATTTAGCAATCTATTTTTATTAAAAACTTTGATTATTTTATTGTCTTTTTCGTCTACCCCAACAGGAATTGACTCGTGAAAGAAATTTGGAATATTGTATAATAGTTTATTGTATTTTTCATCATTTATTTTACTTTTATCTTCTAGTGTTTTTATTTCTTCACTAATATGGCTCATCTCTTGGATTTGATTATCAGTTTGTATACTGCTCTTTCTTTTTAACGCTATCTCTTTGGCGATTATATTTTTCTTATGATATAAATTTTGTAATTCTATTATCAATTGTCGTCTATTTTTATCTAATCTGAAAAGATCGTCAATGGGGAATTTTATGTTCCTTTTAACTAGCATTTCTTTAATCAAATTAGGATTTTCTTTTAAAATTTTAGAGTCAATCATTTTTTATCACATTTTTAATAATTCCTATATGTTCCATTATCTCATCAACTGTGTTTAACAGTGTACCGATGTTATTTTGTTTTTCACTATTTGAAATAAATTTTAATCTTAATAAAATTAAAGACTCATTCGTTTTCATATCTATTTCTAAATTCTTTGGTAAATCTATGTTATCTGGAAATAATGAATCATAAATTACTTTTGACTCTCTATCGTCTTGACATTTTATTTCAATAGTTGTATCAATATTAAGATTAAGATGTTTTTTCATTTATGATTATTTTTTTTATATTTGATAAAAAGCCTTCTAAATTACTCGCTGAAATTTTAATTTCTAATTTGTTTTTATCATTGATTTTGATATCCTCATCTTTATTGATTATTTTTATTATTTTTTCTTTAATACTAATTAAATCATAATTACAAAACTTTGTTTTGGTAATAATGAATTTGTAATATTCTTCTGATTCCAATATCCTTAGACATATTAACCTGTCTGCAAAGGAGACTGAACTCTCAAGAAATGAAACAAATGGACTAACATTGGTTACATCTAAGATTCCTTCGCCATTAATGAAAATCGTTTCTTTATCATCATAAAACCTCCATTTTTCTCCAAAGAGTTGAGAACTTGTTTTCTTTATTACACTATTATATTTTATAACCAAATCACAAACATCTTTTAATATTTCACCTCTCTCGCCCAGACATAAAGATAAAGCTAGCCCGCTTTTCTGTGAAATTAAACACAAGCTTAATACTTTTACAAAAGATCTTGCATTTTTCATAAAACCTTCGTCCTCTTCATTAATTAGAATATAATTATATCCAAATAACAGGTCTTTAATTATTTGAATGTTATTTAATTTTGAATTATTCTGTAAGAACTTGACAATAGATTCATAGATACTTGCAAATTCTTTTTCATCTAACTCATTGAATAATTTTGGATTTCCATCTGTATCACTTAGCAAATTCGAATCTTTTATTATCTTTAAACTCGTTTCATTGTTCCATGTTATTTCTTTAATATAATGATTTATGTTATTTTCTAAAATATTCGTTATTGGTACTGTCTCTTTTTCAGAAATATCCAATCTTTTTTTTTGTTCTATTAAGTTTAACTTTAAAGATGTTTGTAAAATTTCATTGTTAAAGCTTGTCAAAGATTTATTTTCCCCTATGTCTTGTTCTTTTGAAATGGCTGAAATTACTGGCAAAAAAGATAAACTATTTGAATTTCTATCAAAATTTTTAACTAAAAAATAGGCTAGTCCTGCACAAGTAATTTCTTTCTGTCCGTTTATGTTATATGTCCATGGATTCAAGATATTTTCATAGACATTATCGTTATTTGATTTTGTAATTTCATCGGTATTTATGAATAGAAAGTTATCTTCATTAAAAATTTTATTGATGATATCAATAATGTTTGAATTAAAATCTGTAAAAATATAAAAATCGTGTTTTTCTTTGATAATTTCATCTATGTTGTTTTCAATTTTTCCAGAAGAGCACCTTATCATTGCATTTCCTAAATTATTGAAAATGGATTTTAAAATAATGGATCCACTTATTATTCCATCTACTGTGGAATTGGTAAAAATAAAAATATCTTTTTTCTGTTCTATCTCTTTTAATAATTTTTGGCTTTTAATGAATAAACTATTTTGTAGTTCTTTAGCCCCCATTCTCTTACTCTAATTTTGCAATTACCGATTTGTATTTCCAATTTTGTGGTATTTTTGAATTTTTTTTATAATATCTGGACAATCTATGTATTTTAGATTCAATTAGTTCTAGTGATCTAACATTTCTTTTATCACTATTATGATTATTCAAATGTTTTTGTAATCCTAATGCTTTACGAACAAGCCTTTCTAGGTCTTCGGGCATAGTTTTAGTTATATTATTTTCTTCTAGAACCTGGGTGATGGTTTTTCCTAATATCGGTTTTACTAGTGGAACTGCAAATTCATCTCTAAGTCTTAAACCAATTTCACTTGCAGTTAATCCATCCTTTCCAAAATCTACTATTTTTGATACTATCTCTTGATTTGCAATGGTCCATGATGGGGCATTTTTGGAAGTGGGTCGGTTGGTGTGGGATTTTCCATGTGTATGAGCATGAGTTCGCGCCATTTGTTTCTATTTAATATAAAAATTGACATATCTTAAATGTTATTATTTTAAGTTAACATAAAGGTTATATAATTCCTGTTTGAGTAAATTTTAATATGAACAAGGCTTATTCAATGATAGCGGCTTTTTCATTGGTAATCGGCGCTATACTTGTATTACCAGTCTCTTAATATTGCATTTGCACAGTATTCTGCACCTTCAGGTTCTGGTGGTGTAACCCTTGAAGAGCAACTCAAATTGGCAAAAGAAAAAATTGGCAATGCTAAACAACAGGGTGCTTATGGTTCTGGTACTGCAATGTTTGGATCCAATCTTGATAATACTCTGATAATGATAATTGTCATTGGTGTAATTATAGGTGGAGTTGCAGCTGCATTCTTTGCTGCTGGTACAAGAGGTAAAAAGACACCAATAACAACATCCTATGATGGTTCCAGTACCAGTGGTAGTGGTAAATACTGTACAAATTGTGGCGCACAAGCCGGAAACACAAAGTTCTGTGGAAACTGCGGAACTCAACTTTAATTTTTTTTATTCATTTGACCCTTTAATGGTTTTAACTGGAAAATAACGGATTTTCGAGGTAAAGCTTATAAGGGATAGTGTTATAATATAGTTATGAGCCAACCTGATAATTTAAAAAATTCTAATAACGTTGATAATACTAATAGCTATATAAATATGACCGAGCAAACAATGGAAAAAACTCTTGATGCAATAAAAGATAACATTCTTAAATCAATTGATGAGTATGTTAAAATTCAACCAAGATTTTTACAATCTGTATCTGATTTTCAACTGGATTCCATTCAATCTACTAAAGATACTATAACTAAAACTATTTCATCTCAAAAAAAATTCATAAAGGAATTTGTAAATGTATCCACATCTCAACCCAATGATACTTATCAACAATTGTTTAAGAAATCAAACGAAAATATTGATAATTTTGTGAAAGCGTTTTATGCTGGTAATAACTATAATTTCGATACAATTGATAATACTCGAGAAAACATGAAAATTTATCATAAAGCAATTGATACCTTTAATGAATACAGTACAAATGCTTTTGATGCATGGATATCATTTGCTAGATCATTTTCCACCACCAGATAAAATCTATTTTATTGTTGTTTTCAATCAACTTTTAAATCGCTAACTATTTGTTTTATTATATTGTTAGTAACCTGTAATAAATGTAAATTAAATCATAGTGTATTTAAGAGATCTTACTCTGGAGAAATTCTATGTAGGGCCTGCTTTTTACTTTCTATAGAAAATAAAACATTGCATACAATTTCAAAATACTCTATGATTGGTTATGGTGAACGTATCGCCGTAGGAGTATCCGGAGGAAAAGATAGTCTTACACTTTTATCTATTCTAAAAAAAATATTAAAAAAAAATAATTGTAATGATATTATAGCGATAACAATAGACGAAGGAATAGAAGATTATAGGGATGAATCTATTCAAATCGTGAAAAATCATTGTAAAAAAATTGATATTCCTTTTAATATTTTTAGCTACAAGGATCTATTTGGAACAAGTATGGATGAGGCAATGGTTAAGAGACCTTCGAAAAAGATTAGTTCATGCTCGATTTGTGGGACTTTTAGAAGAAGAGCACTTGATATCGCTGCAAAATTCGTTGATGCCGATGTGGTGGCCACGGCACATAATTTAGATGATCATATACAAACATTTATGATGAATCTGTTTTCTGGTGACATTGATAGAATTGGCTGGATGTATCCAACACCTATAAAATATGACACTGGATTAAAAAAAGTAAAACCATTCTTGGAGATCTATGAAAATGAAATTGTTTTTTATGCATTTCTTTCTGAAATAGAGTTTCAGTCAGAACAATGTCCATATATGAATGAAAGTATTAGATCTGATTTTCGTGAATTTTTTAATGAATTAGAAAAGATTCATCCAGGCATAAAATATAATTGTTATAATTCTGTAAATAAAATATCTAAAATAATACAAAATTCTTATCCAGAATCATCTCAAGATCTAAAACGGACTTGTATAAAATGCGGTAATACATCCAACAACGAAATTTGTTCTGTTTGTAAAACAATTTTTTTATTAGAATCAAAATAACTAAAAGATTAGTTTTGATTTCTTTTATCTTTTTTGGATGATTGCCACCAATCTAAATATTCTTCCTCTTTTCCATGTCTTTCCTCAACTTTATTTAATTTTTCATGTAATTCATCAAACTTCTCTCTAGGCGCATACAGACCGCATCCTCTGCAGATAAAATTCTTTGTAATAGAGTCTAGACTTAAACTTCCTCCACATTCTGGACAAACCTTGACCAATAGTATATCTAGAATGGAAATTATACAAAAATGTTTTGTATTTATATCTATTTGATTTCTTATTCTATATTTTTTTATTTGTTATATGGCTCTATATTATGTCAAATATATAATTAATATCTCGACATATGGACTTTTATCTTCATTCCATAATGATGGTCAGTTCGCCCATCGAAAGCCATATGTCGAGATATTATTGTGATATTACCATGGATTATATAGATTTGTCATTATTGAAAAATAATGTAATAATTTCCTTTTCTGCATCAAGTATTATTCCATTACTATTTTTATCTGTTTTATCCAAATAGTTCTTTAATTCTTCGAAATTGGTTTTATCTATGTATACTAATGGAATATTTGAGATTGCACATCCAGAAGCAGTGGTGATGTCCACGGAATTTGTACAAATTATTCCATTTGGAGATGTATTATTGTTTTTCAATGAAAAAATTGTATATGCTCCAACACTGCTTCCAACAGAATTAGGAAAAACAAGTATATTGTTCTTTAAAGTTTTATTGATTAATTCATGATTTATGTCAATTACTTGACCAGTTTTTACATTTAGCATAGCAAGAAAATTCAATGGTTGTTCTGAAAATAATAATTTTCCTTTTGTTATTCCTCCAACGATCCGCTTACATTTGATATTTTTTGTTTTGTTCATCTCTATTTTATAATTAATCTGAATAATTTTTTATGATCGTTTTTACATCTTTTAATGCTACTGATATCTTGTTTGATGTTTTCATATAATAGGCTGCCTTAACACTATTTGTTATTATACTGTCATAATTTTCTTTTTTTATCAGTGGTGTAAGACATGTACATGCATCACAGACAAATTCTGCTCCTGATTTCTGTAAGATTGATGCTATTCCTAATTCTTCTGATTTATTGAACACTGGTCTTGGGCAAAAAATTTTACAGGGTTTTGTAAATTTCTTTCCTTCCATTAATACAGCTATCTTGCAAATCTCTTCCATTCCAAGTTGAGGACTTCCAAATGTGATTATTTCGCCGTCTTCAGAAGTATTTAACTCATCTTTTGTTTTTTCCATTTCTTTGTCTCCATAATTTATTTTTTCGTTATTTTCTGATGGTTCTTTAATTTGGAACATGCCACATGAGCCAGACGTTCCTATTCCTGAGGACAGTGATTTAATGCTCCAAAAGTCCGCATTTTTTGAAATATTGCATAAACCAGTACAGCTTTTTTTTATTGTTTTTCCGGCAAAATATCCTAATAAACCATAATCTAATTCATTTTCAATTTTTGACTCATTTACTATTTCTATAGTTGGTTTTCTATGTTCTTCATTTCTCAAATCTGAAAATGGTGTCTTTCCTACAATGGCACTAGCAAGAGCACTCAAAGCACTTTCTTTATTAGTTATTAAATTTAAATGCGAATTTGCTAAAACTGCCGCATTGCTCTCTGCAAAACTTACATGAGTCCCTGATTGCGGTATAGGTAATATTTCATATGGAATACATGAATAAGTTGGAGTAATTCCTATCTTTTCATATATTTTAGTTATTTCCAATTGTTTATCTATAAAATCTTGTGATAGATCGGGTAGATTTTTTCTGTCAAATCCCATTGGGTTTAGTGATGTTTTAACTTTTACTTTACCGTCTTGGCTTATTTTTTTTAAAAATTCTAATCCGCTATCTCCAATGGTATTATAATTCACTCCGGAAACATGCGCCCAAGCAATCGGAATGAGATGTTGTGCGTTTGTAGCTTCTCCTATGGCAACCAGAATTCTATATGCCATGGCATTAGCTTCTCCATATTCACCAGCAATTGATTTTTCTTCCTCTTGCGTTAGATACATTCTTTATTGTTAATTCTGATTTTGTTATGTATAAATTATTTTATGCTATTTTTAAAATTACTTTTATACTTTAATTGAGATATTCTATAAAATTTTTAATATGCTTATATGCAGTTGAAATATAACAATGTGTATTATTAATTACAAATAAATTAGTTATGGAGTTATTCTTGATATTGTTCTTGGAAAGAGTACATACATCTTTAATATCGTCAAAACCGAGTATCCATCTGAGGACCCTTTCTATTCCAATACCAAATCCACCATGAGGAACTGAACCATATTTTCTAAGATCCAAATACCATTGATAATTTTTAGGTTCAAGTTTGGCTTCAATAATTCTGTTTTTTATTTTTACTAAATTATCTTCTCTTATTCCACCACTTGATATTTCTCCATATCCTTCTGGTGCTAGTAAATCCACCGCCATTCCAGTCTTTGGATCCTCATGATTTTGTTTAACATAAAATGGTTTGATTTCTAGTGGATAATTATAAACAAATATGGGATTTTCATTATCTTTTGTTAGTTCTCTTTCTGACTCGATATTCAAATCATCTCCCCATTCGATAATACGTTCTGTTTCACCTTCTTTAATTTTGCAATCTTTTGATCTTAGAATCTCTATTGCTTTGCTATAAGTTATTTTATTAAATGGTGGTAATATTTTTTCTAGTTTTATCATTGAATTTTTATTTAAATAGGCCAATTCTGTGGCATTATTCTTTTTAATGTTTTCAATTAAATTAAAAATCAATTTTTCTTGGATATTGATAAGATCATCCATATTAATCCATGGTGCTTCTGCTTCAAGATGTGTGAATTCTGCAAGATGTCTTATAGTTCTTGATTTCTCAGCTCTAAAAGAAGGAGTAATACTCCAAACTGGACCAAGACAATAAATCATTGATTCTAGATAAAGCTGAGAACTCTGTGAAAGGTATGCTGTATCATCAAAATACTTGACTTCAAATAAGGTAGATCCTCCCTCTACTGCGCTTTTAACTATTAATGGTGGTGTTATTTCCATCCAACTTTCTTCATAAAACCAATCCCTCGAATATTTTAATAAAGAATTTCTTATCTTTCCAACATTTATCATTTTTCTTGTCCTTAAGGATAAGTGTCTATAATCCAGAAGTATTTCATCGCTTTGATATTCTCCTATGGGATAATCTGGTTCTGCTATATTGAATGATAATACTCTCTCAGCTTTTATTTCGTATCCTCCTTCGGGAGCTCTTGGAATCTTTATCTAATATTCCTGTAATTTCAATGGATGATTCTATAGTTAGATTTTCACATAACTTAGATGGACATACGACTTGAATAATGTCCCCACGGTCATCCCTTAAAATAATAAATGTTTTTTCTTTTTGTTTTCTTAGTCGATGAATCCATCCTTTTAACATTATTTTTCTTCCGACATTATAATCAATTTTTATATCTGCGATTCTTTTGAACAATGTTTATATAATTGAAATATTCATTATATTTTTATATTGTTTTAATTAATACGATGTTGTTTCCAATATAAAATGGATGTCATCTGTTTGCAGTTATTCGATGCTTTATTATTCTTAAATGCTTTTAAATCTAATATAAAATTCTATAGTTGTCGTTTGATTGATACTAAAACTATTCTTTTTAAGGATTAGTATTCTCTAGAGGATACTATCGATACCATAAAATTGTAAAAATCACTAAAACATATCTATTATAATTAGTATTGCTCTGTTTTTATTTTTTAAATATATAGATAGATTGGATAAAATGAAAAATCGAAGTCGTCTAGAGATAATATCTATGATATTAGAAACTGTCGGAGATAGTGGAGCAATACAAGCTAAAATCATGTATAAAGTATATCTTTCATTTTTACAAATGAAAGAATATCTGTCAGAAACAATGAGACATGAATTGATAGTTTATGATGAAAGGGCTCAAATATATAAAATAACAGACAAGGGACGTCGTTTCCTTGCATTATATAAGCAAATGACCGAATCGATATCTATGACAAAACCTATATTATAACCTTTTTTATTTGGTTTAGAGGAATATTATATATTTTTGTAGTAGCTAATTTATAAACCAGATTTTTTTTATATGCTGTAGTGATTTTCGATACAGGTATTTCATCTGATGATATGATCAGTAATTGTTTTAAAAAGATCACTTTACAAAATAATGAAGAAATTGTAGTCGGTAAAATTAATGATAAATTATTTGCTTTTGATAATGTATGTCCACACAGAGGTGCATCTTTGTCAAAAGGTGATCTACATGGAAATAATATAGTTTGTTATATGCATGGTTATGAATATAATGTATTTACAGGCAAATTAGAAAATATGAAGTCTTGGAAAAAGGATGATACATGGATGGAACAAACATTGGCTTGGAGGCATTCTGAAGATTTGAAAACTTTTGATATTTATGAGAAAAATGGAAAAATATTTGTAAAGATTGATTGATAACTTTTTTTAAGTTAGTCTAGTATAAATGATTTATTCTGGGACAGAATCGCTAACTATTTTTCCACTATCCATTTTAATGAATAGAAATCGGTTGTCTTTAAAAATCAATGTGATTTCATTGTTTGCCTCTTCAACATCTAATAATTCTTGCCCTTTAATACCGTCAAATTTAGCCATGTAAAAAAGGCTGTTGATGTTATATTTAAATTAAATCAAATAATTATATTACTTTGCTAATGTTGTTTATTGGAATAAGTTTTAATTTCTGTTAATTGATAATTTCAACTTCTTCTATGTTTGATTCTTTTATAATCTCATTTTTTTCTATGTATTCATGTTTTCCCCATGATAGATTTATTGTAACCGATATCTTGTTTTTGCCAACTTTTAATTTATTGGCTTCTATCTCTATTTCTTTTTGAAAATCAAATAGTAGATTTTTTGCCTCTTCTTCTTCTAATGGATAAAATGGACTGTCGTCTTTTACAATGGTTATCCAAATTCGATGTTGAATTTTGGGATTTCTAGTCCAAAATAAGATTGCCTTTCTTATCAACTTTTTTGATTCTATAGTTTGCCCATTGTTTTTAATATCTAATTTGATTGTTAATCGAAGTATATTGTCGTGTTTATTATAGGCCTTTTCCCAATTTTTTTGAATAAATATGTCTCTTATCATTCCTTTAATGGTGAAATTCAAACTTAGGGTTACCGTATTTCCAATTGTTGACTTTTCCTGTGATTTTTTTAAAATTAAATCGCTGATAAAACTTTCATCATTATTCAATTTAGGCAATTTGGATACTAAGAAAGTATCATTTATATCCTCAATATGTAGTTGTCTTTTGTATATGCATGCTGAAGTTACACATGCAAAGGACAAAGAATTAGAATTTAGAATTCTAAATTTGGATATTTCCATTTTATATATTATACAACATGAAATACAAAAAAACGATGATGTTAAATTTGCCGGGGTGATATTAAAACATCCTTTAATCAGGGAATATATGTTAAAAATATTGACAACTAGAAGCGAACCACAAAAATCTCTTTTAGATTCTATTGATTTATCTATTCAATATACAAACGATCTCTCGGGTATGTTAAAATTAACATTAGGAAAATAAATTAATTAGATAATATTATAGTGATTATTATATGAAGTTTTGTCCAAAATGCGATACTAGGATGAGAAATAAATCTGAAGAAAAAATATTGATTTGTGTAAAGTGCGGCCATAATGTTGTTAATGAAATTTCCAGTTCTGTTAGCTCAAATAATATTGTTGAAACCGTTTCCAATTATGGTTATTCAGAAAACACATTAAAAATAATGGATGTGGAAAAACCTATAGATGCTTTACCAACGACGAATATTGAATGCCCAAAATGTTATAATAATTTGGCATTTTGGTGGATGTTGCAAACAAGATCGGCAGATGAAGCAACCACTCAATTTTATCGGTGTACCAAATGTAATCATACCTGGAGAAATTATTCATAATTAATATACCGAATATTTATGATTTTTTATAGTAATGTTAAAATCTGAAATAACGAGCAGTCAAAATGATAAATTTGATATTTGCAGCAAAAACAAAATCTCCTGATCAATGGAAAATAATTACTTCAGCTATATCCACTTTAGTTGATGAAGCAACATTTGAAGCTACTGCCGAGGGTATTTCTTTTAGAGGTATGGACCCTTCGCATGTTGCATTGATTGACATTTTTTGGCCTAATTCTACTTTTGATAGTTACAAGTGTGATTCTGAATTAAAATTTGGAGTAAGAATTTCTGAATTTTCTAAATTAATAAAACGTACGGATAAAAAAGATGAACTTGAAGTTTCCATTAGTGATGAAGATATGTTGCAAATAAAAACAATTGGCAGTTATAAAAGAGAATATAAAATGAGGCTAATTGAAAGCTCTTCTGCTTCTACTCCACTACCAAAATTATCATTTAATTCCAAATTGGTATTATCTTTGTCTTCTTTTGATAAAATATTATCCGATATTGAGGTAGTATCAGAATATGTGGAAATTTCTTCCTATTCTGATAAAATAGAGTTTTTGGGAAAAAGTGATACCGGGGAAGCAAATGTTATTATGGAACCTAACAGCGAAGGTTTAGAAGAAATTGAAGTTAAAGAGGAATCTAGAGCTACCTATAGTCTAGATTATCTATTAAAAATTGTTAAATCCGTTAGTTCGGTTGGAGTTTCATCAGCGATTGAATATTCTACTAAAATGCCTATAAGACTTGAATTTCGAATAGCAAATATAGGAAGAATTCATTTTTATCTGGCACCTAGAGTACAAGATTAAAAAAATTGCGTAGATATAATTTAGGTATGAATAAAATATTAACACTATTGAAATATTATTAATACTTTGAATTGTTTTAGGATACGATAGAATATTTATGAAAATAATAATGAAATTTGGTGGTTCTGTTTTAGGTGATTCCTCAAAAATAAGTAATGTTGTCCAGATATCTAAATCTTTTAAAAATATGGATGGTATAAATAATGATATCATTTGTGTTGTCTCTGCCATGCCTCAAGTAACTGATAAGATTTTGTTCTTGGCTGAATCAATAATGAAAGGCAATCGTGATGCAGTAAAGATCTTTGTCGATGAAATGACTTTTATTCATATGAACCTGATAGAAAAAACAATAACAAACAGTACATTGCAATTTGAATCTAAAAATATTGTTTCAGGTATTCTTAACGAGTTCCAAGATATATTGAATGGTTTGGTTTTAATTTCTGAAATAACTCCGCGTTCTTTGGATCACATGTTATCATTTGGCGAGCGTTTAATGGCTCCAATTATATGTTATTCTTTTCGCAATTCCAATTTAAAATCTGAATATTTTACGGGAAAAGATATTGGGATTGTTACAGATTCTAATTTCGGAGAAGCTAGGCCTTTGATGGATACTACAAAACTTAGAGTTAACGCAAAAATTCTTCCTTTATTTCAACAAAATATTATACCTGTTGTAACTGGATTTATTGGAGCTGATCAACATGGCCGTGTTACAACTTTGGGTAGAAGTGGTTCTGATTATACAGCTACGATAATTGCATCATGTATTCACGCAAACGAAGTATATATATGGAGTGACGTGAATGGCCTGCTTACTGCAGATCCGTTGATAGTGGATGATGCCCGGGTGCTTGATGAGATATCTTTTGCAGAAGCTGCTGAAATGGTTTTGTTTGGTGCAAAGTATATTCATCCAAGAGCTTTGGAGCCTGTCATGGAATCTAATATTCCTCTAAAAATCCGAAATGCATTTAATTTAACTCATTCAGGAACAACAATTACTAATGATTTAAAAATTTCTACTCGCATTATCAAATCAATAATTGCAATAAGAAATACTGTTTTATTAGATGTAGGAGGTGGAGGCATGGTAGGATCTCCAGGAACGGCTGCTAATATTTTTGATACTTTAGCTAAGAATAAAGTCAATATTATGATGATCTCTCAGGGACCATCTGAATCTAGTATTTCTATGGTATTGAATAAAGATGACCTAGGTAAAGCTATAACGGCTTTAGAGTTGAAGTTACTTGGCAAATTAATAAAACATTTGAGTATTTTGGAAGATGTATCAATCGTTACTGTTGTTGGTTCGGGTATGCGCGGAATTAAAGGAATAGCTGGAAAGATCTTTACTTCTATAGCAAAAGAAAATGTGAATGTAATAATGATTGTTCAAGGTTCATCTGAATTAAATCTGGCCTTTGTAGTAAAGGATGAAGATTGTGAAAAGGCAGTAAAATCACTTCATAAAGAGTTCGATTTAGAAAAAATGATCTAAAACAGATGCACTTTTATTTATTGATTAAACTACCATTAGTTCTAAGATATAATTATTTTCTATAGTTTTTAATGATGATAGAGAAATAAATAAATGAAATACATATTAGTATTTTTATCATGAGTAGTGGAAAATTATATGTTGTTGGTGTAGGCCCAGGTCATCATGACCATATGACTTTTCGTGCTAAACAAGTTATTGAAGAAAGCAAAATCATTGTAGGCTATGAGACTTATGTTTCTTTGATAAGTGATATGATTGATGGTAAAGAAGTATATCGATATCCAATGACACAGGAAGTTGATAGAGCGAATCAAGCTATTGATTTTGCTGAAAAAGGAAATATTGTATCATTAGTTTCATCTGGTGATCCTGGAATTTATGGTATGATAGGTTTGATATATGAAATATTGGCAGAAAAAGGATGGAAAAAAAACGATGGAATATATGTTGAATGTATTCCTGGGGTTTCTTCTCTTAATTCATGCAGTGCATTAATAGGCTCTCCGCTTATGACTGATTTTGCTGTTGTTAGTATGAGTGACCTGCTTGTTCCTTGGGAGATAATTGTAAAAAGAGTTGAAGCTGCTGCATTGGGTGATTTTGTCACTGTGGTTTACAATCCTTCCAGTAAAAAAAGAATTCATCAACTACAAGATGCCCGTGATATATTTCTTAAATATAGGAGCCATCAAACTCCTGTAGCGATAGTTAAAGGCGCCTTTAGAGAAAGCCAATCAATAGTTATTACAGATTTAGAGAAAATGTTGGACTATCCTGATATGATGGGAATGATCACTACTATTATTATTGGTAATTCTTCATCTTTCAATTATGATAATATGATGATAAATCCACGAGGTTATAGATCAAAATATCAATTAGTTAAATAACTCATTTTTTTCATATCCATCTATTTCGTTATCTATAAATTTGTTATTTTGTGTATTATAATAAATTGTCTCATGCTGATTTTACCTATGGTAATATTTTATTACTATATTGTATCTTTAATAAAGAGAAGTCACTAACAATATCATCAGATAATACTAAAAATGAAAATATCCATCGTAAATATGATGGTCCCTCTTCTTCTATTCCGGATTATATTATTGAGAGAATAAACATATGCATTGAAACCTTTAATGTCATTATGAATTCAAAACCAGATAAATCCCACACATCAATCATAATAATATCTAAGGATAGCTATGTCCAAGAAATTAAAGAAAAATTAATTGGTGCTGGCATATCAGAACAATACTTAGAATATGATACCGTGTCAAAAACTATTGAATCTGTTTTTAATAGTGTTCTTATGCGAATAACAAAACTTGCAAATCCGCCTTGTATTTATTTTATAGGATCTATTTGGCAAAAGGATGTTTATAATTCTATAGTTACATCTAAACTTAAGGAGTATAAGGTTTTCTTTGAAGGTGCATTAGATGATAGACCGTATGAAGTTGTTCAAAAGGATAAGCTTGTTGAAGAGCCGAAAAAAGGATCTATTTATTATAAGAATAAAATAACCAATAAAGCTATTGATGTATTATTAAATTATATTTTTCCAAAAAATAAAGACAAAACAAGTAAATAACATAATTTGCCTTTGCTGTTATTGAATTCATAAATTGGAAAAGTTTAATATCAGAATAAAATGATATAAAATATAACGCGGTCATCGTCTAGTTTGGTTAGGACACTGGCCTTCCATATGCGAAATCATGGAGAAAGCCCGTAACCCGGGACCTTATTTGTTTTAATGGATAAGGCGGGAATTCAAATCCCGGTGACCGCATTAATAATAGCATTTAATATACTATATTTTCGTTAATCGTTATAGGAAAGTTGAATGTATCAAAAATTGTTTATCTTTATGACTATACTTTAAAGTCACGCCAATTAGCATAAGATACTCTGTAATCCTGATGATAGGAAGTTCAAAGGACAATGTCCATTAATATTTCAACGGTGTTAAATAAGATTGACTCCTTAACCAGCAAAGAAAATACATCTAATTATGTACAGTTTCTTGAAAATATTGGTGCTGTTAACTTGATCTATTATTTTTTATTATAATTGTCGATGAACAGATTAAACCAATTAATACATGTTTTATTTTACACTTCTTTTTTTTCGACAAGGAAAATAGTCATCAAATCCTTCTATAGTTCTATCTTTTAGGTATCGGATTGTCTTTTGATTATACTTTATTCAAATGAGGTATGGATATGGTGCTCTACTACTTCCGAAATTGGCAGGTCCTGCGCTGGTGGATACCCTTGTTCCTTCTCCTCTTCTCGAGTTCGTCTGTCCGTCCATCCGTTGAAATAGGATGCTTACCATATTCTTCTAAAAGGTTAAACAGAAATCGTTCTGCAACAAAAACGTATTTCTCTATTTAGATCTATCAATTACAAATTTTTTTATCTTTTGTTGGTTCAATAATATAGTAGCAACCTATCAAAGCCAAATCAATTTAGATCCAATTCTGATATGTTTCTCTCATCAACGATAAGTTTCTCAATCTTTTTTCTTTTTGGCTGATACACACTTTTTGTTGTAGTTTGTATCTCTGTATCCCTTTCCATATTGATACATGACTTCTATGAACAAATCTTGATATTGCTTTTGCTGTAGTATTTCTATATGAAAGACCGGAAAAATACAAGTATAAACCATAAGCAATATCTTTTGGTTTTGTCCTATGCCTTTGATATTTCAATATCTTTTATAGCTGATTTTCAGCTATAGCATTTTCTTAAGTTAACAGGACCTAGATGTATGCCTTCCAGCTGGAAATTATGCAATCCAATTAGTCAATACGGGCATTCTTGCAGGAGAAACCAAACATGTAACTTCAACTCCTTACATTAAGATAATATCTCAATTTAATTTGTGGAAACATAATGTACATTATAATATCTTTTTTATATATATATTCAAGCCCTCGCTGATACATGATGATTAGAGAAATAAATGTAGAGCCAATTACCATGCCAAGCCGTTGATGTTTTCTTGTACGGCCACTAAAACTTAGTGGATTTAACTGCCTCTAGAAAGTAATTATTAACTAGCATATGAATCCCTTTACCTGTAGATATAAAATCTCTGTGTTGATATTTATATACAAAAATTAGACATGCTGGATATAAGTCATTTCTGATGATGGCGAATGATCTAACCTTGCAAATAAGCCCCCTCTACGAAAAACAAGGATCGTCCCACTTTTCGTGTATATTCTTTATATAATAAATAATAAAATTAACCTCCTCTTAATCTATCGTCATTAAATCCTGGACTGCCATACTCAGATATTTTTGATTTTCGATCGTGAACCTTTTTATGGATCTCTAAACGCTTTTTCTCTTCAAACTCCATATTGCACTTTTTACATTTAAATGCCAATTAATATTTCAGATCTTTTTATTGAATGATTACCGAAGGAAAATTTATTTGTATATGGAGTAAACAAATTACGAGGAACTGTTTTCTTTAATCAAGCATGATTGTATATTTTGAGGTATGTAAGTGTGCGATTAATTAATTACCCAAAATATATCTATACATAGAATTATTATATAAATTCATTAATAGTTAAACGAAAATGAAAGGGATTTTATATTGTCATATTATTTATCCAATACTTGCTTACAGAAATTTGATATTGGAAATTAAAGAATCAGAGATAAAATCCATTGTCTAACTTTTTCCTTATATATAAAGAAGTTTATACTAAATTATTTTATTTGTATATATATTAGTAGGAAACAAAAAAAGAAGAAATTATAAAATTATATGTTTTAGTTATGTAATTGGAAATAAATAGTATCGAATTTGAAAAGGCATTTATAAGAAGGGTGTAAAAATAAGTCATAAAAAACCTGCCACCAAGAGTTTTTTATTTGATTGTGACTATGATGATGCTTACAGTAAATATGGAATTGTAGATGGTTTAAATTACATATTAATATGCATAACGATTAGGCAATTACATTATCAGAATTTAATGTTGATTAATATTGCTTATTACTAATTTATCAAGAGATATTTTTATATTCTCAGTTTGCTAATATTTGTTGTCTATTGGAAATGTCTATAAACATATTATCAAGAGATGCAAGAAGCAGCAGCAGCAGCAGCAGCCTCTATTATCCTGATTTGCATACTGGTGCTTTTAGAACAATGATTTATTTTATTACGAAGAAAACAACAACAATTGTTGACTGCCTTAACATCAAAAATAGCAATATCCACCACCTTGTTGTTTTTTCATTTTTTTTTAAGAAAAATACTACTACTATTCTAAAAAAACAATCTACTACTGTATTTTTGTTATAGTTGTTGTTATTTATTGAATCAACTTACATCCATCTTTTATGAACACGAATTTCTTTTCAAATATACTATTTTACCGATAATACCATTAATAATAATTGCATTATTATCTATAGATCCTCTTCTTTGGATATCGTCAGAAGTTCATCATTTCTATATTGAATTATTTGCAGTAGTATTTGGCCTAATATTATCATTTTATTATTTATTACGTGCTAAAACCATTAATGACAATTTTAGTCTTTTCATTGGTCTTGGTTTCCTTATAAGTGCTATGATAGATTTGTTACACGTAATAATTTCCTATAATGCAATAAGCAATCCTTTATTTATCAAATATTTCATACCCCAAACTTGGTTTGCAGGAAGAATATTTCTCAGCTCATTATTAACAATTGCAATTTTAAAGTATTCAAAATTAGCAAAAGGGATAGATGAGGAGCAACAACGACAACAACAACAAGTATCATCAACCAAATGAAGAGGATAATGATAACATAGTAGAGCAAATAAAAGAACAGAAAGAACAAGAACAAGAACCAGGTTTAAGAATACAAAAAAGAATTCTTATATATTTAATCCTTCTTGGAATCTTCTCAATTGGTGTCGCATTAGCTTCACTATATTTGGTTTTTCCATCTAGTGTAATAGATGAATATTCTTTACATAGACCATATGAAATTCCTCCACTAATATTATTTTCAGTTGCTCTATTCTTTTTTTACAAGAGGCAGTTGTATAAGAGAAAGGACTTATTTTATAAAGGATTGGCTGTCTATCTGATACTGGATATCTTTTCACAAATAATAATGTCATATTCTGCGGTATCCTTTGATACTGCACATAATATAGCCCATGTTCTCAAAGACGCAGCATATTTTGTTAATATTATAGCACTTTCACTATCAAGTATTCAATCTAACGTCGAGTTAAAGAAAAGCAATGAACTCATCAGAGTACAAAATAAAAAGTTAGAAGAATCAGGGAAAATGCAAAAAGAGTTTATAAATATAGCAGCCCATGAATTACGAACTCCTATACAACCTATATTGGGACTATCCGATCTTTTGATTTATCGCAGTATCAAAGGAACTGAAAATTACCGAATGGCAGAAGTAATTAACAGAAATGCAATTAAATTACAACATCTAGCAGAGGATATTTTGGATGTAACAAAAATAGAG
Organism: uncultured Nitrososphaeraceae archaeon; assembly: GCA_963824915.1. Taxonomy (GTDB): domain Archaea; phylum Thermoproteota; class Nitrososphaeria; order Nitrososphaerales; family Nitrososphaeraceae; genus Nitrosocosmicus. Next base: position 44,957 of record CAWGRD010000012.1, on the reverse strand, counting down.
GGTCAAACATTAATCCTTAATAAGGAAAGATTTGATTTAAATGATTTGATATTAAATATTATATCTGATTTTGAAAATTCAACTAGAGAAAAATCATCATCATCGTCATCAAATGATTTGTTAAATTCTGTGAATGTGAAAATGATATATAAACCTGCCACAACAACTACAACCACTACAACAACAACTACTATCCAGCAAACTAATCCTCCTTACCAAAATCAACCTATTGTAGTAGAAGCAGACAAGACAAGGATAAGTCAAGTATTATCAAATCTATTAAGCAATGCAAATAAATCCTCTTCTATTGATGCTGAAGAAGAAGAGATAAAAGAAAAAGAAGGAGATGAGGATAGAGGAAAAACAAAATTTATTTTTATAGATCTAAAAAGAATTGAGAAAAGAAAAGAAAAAGTTCATCATCATCATCTATACCTCCTCCCTCATTACACTCACCATCATCTTCACCAGCATGATGATAATTTTAAAGCAAAGAGCGCAAAGGGATCAAAGGGAGATGAAAAAGAAGAAGGACAAGCAGCTACATCTACAGCTGTTGTCAGCATACAAGATGAAGGATCAGGTATAAAATCAGAATTACGTTCTAGACTTTATGAAAAATTCGCAACAGGTTGTCAAGGTGGAACAGGGTTGGGCTTGTTTATATCCAAAAACATTATTGAAGCTCATGGAGGCAATTTATGGTTTGAAGATAATAAAGATGGAAAAGGAGTAACATTTTACTTTACACTTCCAATATTTGCTATATCCCCTATATCCACGACCACAACCACAGAATCACCCTATCAAAACAATATTTTAGAGAATCAGAGAGCAAATAATGATGATAATTTGTTATTAAAAAAAAATAATATTTCCTCAGGATATGGTAGTGGTAATAATAGTGGCAATAATAGTAATAGTAGTGGTTGGAAAGATGATGACGAAAATAATTACAAACCAAAGGGTAATAATAAAACTACAATTCTCTTGGTAGATGATGATAAAGATATCAACATTACTTTAAGAAAAGTCTTGGAAGAAAAAGGTTATGAGATTCATGCATTTAGTAATCCAAAAAAAGCACTAGGTAGTTTTGAAAAAGATATGTACAATTTGATTATTCTAGATATAAAGATGCCAAAAATGAATGGCTTTGAATTTTACGAAAAATTAAGGAATATCGATAGTAAAGTGAAAGTTTGTTTTCTTACTGCAGGTGAGATGAACTCTGATAAGGATAATGAAATATTTAGCAAGAATTTGTGTCTGAGAAAACCTATTGAAAATGAAGCATTGCTAATGGTAATAAAGAATTTACTAGAATTGTAATGGTTTGAATATTGTTATGGACATGATATATAAAAAGAGAGCGATTTAAAAAAATTAAAGCATTTTAGATAATCGTGCCATAATCTGCTTGGCATTATATTAAAAGAGGATCCTTGGTATAAAATAATATCATAGATATATTGTCTACTGTGACTTTAGTATCGATTTGATCTTTGAAATAAGAGTATCCCGGCTAATTGGTTTCTTTATAATATCGCTTGCATTCATACCGGGACAGATAAACATTATTTCTTCTGCTACATCCAATGCAGATAAGAATAGCACCTTTGTATCGGTATTCCATACTTTAATCTGTTTATAAATCTGAAAACCATTAAATCCCGGCATGCGTATGTCCGTCACTATCAAGTCATAATAATAAGGATCTAGATCAGATAGGTGATTCAATGCTTTGTAAGAGTCAGAAAATGTGGTTACATTATAGCCCTCACCTTCAATAATATTTGTGAAGGTAAAAAGAATATCCTTATCGTCGTCTATTAACAGAATATTGAATGTGGAATTGTCTTGTTTTTGTTCAACATGATTTTGTCTTTTTTTATCTTCTATTTTCATCTGTGGTCTCGAACTTTCAAAATGATGTACTGTATAGACTGAATATGGATTTTTGAAATATTCTTCATTGCTTGTCTCTTTAAAGCGATATTCTTTAAAAAAAGGAGTTTTTCTAATAACGTCATAGAGGTCTTTGTAAATAACCATTTCGTTTGATATAGCTAGATGATTTATTTTAGAGCAGATATTAACAGCAGATCCAAATAAATCCACTCTATTTGAATTTGGTGATGAGGCCATTTCTACTTTTCCATAGTTTGCGCTAATTCTATAATTGGTAGGCGGCAAGTCATTTTTACTTAAATCTGCATTCAGGGAAGAATTCGCTTCAATCATTGCTAAACCGCAATCAAGAACATTCTGGAAAGATGACATTTTTGAAAGATTGACCGTTTTTGGAAAGTAATATAGTATAATGTCCCCAACATTCTTGATTACTTTTCCCTCGTGACTATTGATTATTGAAGTCATTGTATTGATGAATATAGAATAGAATTGTCTGATTTTTTCTGCACTTTCTAACTCATTTTCATTCTGTGTAGAATTAACTATACTAATAATACATATACAGTAACTATGGGAATATTTAGTAAATGCTATTTCGTTATCTTCTTTGTTTAAATTATTTAATTTAAAAGAAGTAGCAACAGTGGGCGCAGTATTATCTATTATATTATTGTCTTTATAGTCGTGGATGGAAGAATCATCAATTGGATTATCCAAAATGGATGCCACCTACTCCCTCTATCACCTGCTTTCTAAAGACTTTTATCACTCTGTATGTTTTATCATTAATATTATAATAAGATTTTGGTATTGTATTCCAATATTAAGTTTTAGTTTAATGTAAAAAAGCAAAGGTATAATATATGTTTCATCTTTTTTTATTATTTTATTTATTTACTTATAAAATACTTTATAAGAATTTCAAAAATTGTTATCTGTGCATCATTTTTGTTGTTTATTTAGAGAATTAGCCTCCAATAGTAATCTTGAAACGATAGAAGTATTATACGGTAAAAAAATGTTATGTATACGTTATCACAATTTGTATCCAGATCAAAAACAATAAACTCTTGTGATGATTCTAGAACAACTTCATTACCTATTGAGGTCAATGAATATAGTAAATCCTTATCTAAATTAAAAAAAAGAAATATCAAAATAATGTTAATTCAGGGTATTACTAAAGATAACCTTTGCCTATTGTAAATAAATAATTAATTTCACTAGGAAGAAACGTCATTTAGAGGGAATTAAAGCAAACTTTTCTATAAGTAAATCAGATTATATAGCATCTTCAACTTTGGAATAAGGATAAGAGATATCGTCTCTGAACATATCCAGCAAATTATCTATAGTGATATTAAGGATGTTATAGAGCAACAAAAATATAATTTTGAAAGTTTTTGGAGTAGGTTAATTCTCGTTGAGTAGAGAATCAATAAGATAAAAAAAGGAATTGTTTTAGACCATGCCGAAGTTATTCCGATTTCAAATAACACAAGAACATTGTTGATTAATTTGGTAAAAAAATATGATATAGATTATTTTTCTAAAAAGGTGATATATATGGCCAAATATTAAAAAGATTAATGAAGGCCTTTTTAAAAGAAGATTTATGCTATAAAACCATTTATATGTTGTCTATAATTTCTTTTACTGCGTTATTGTTATTGGTCTCCGAAACAATAAGTTTTATGTCAAATAACTACTATACATCTTATGCAGTTCCCGAGAAAGCAACAACCGCCAAATTGCCTTTAATTGGTTCAGAGACATTTCTTAATGTTGTTACTCAAGTTGATAATACTAATGGAGGAACCAAAAAACCTTCAGACTTTGCCATAACCGTCACCGGCAATAGCCCATCCCCAAGCTCATTTTCTGGGTCATCAAGTGGAACTTCTGTTACTTTGAAAGATGGCAAATACAGCGTTACTTCATCTAGTCCATCTGGTTATTCTCCAAGCTATTCTTCAGGATGCTCTGGTACCGCTAGTGGAGGAGTACCCATCAAATGTAATATAACTAATAAATATACTCCTCTTCCAGGTTCAGAGACATTTCTTAATGTTGTTACTCAAGTTGATAATACTAATGGAGGAACCAAAAAACCTTCAGACTTTGCCATAACCGTCACCGGCAATAGCCCATCCCCAAGCTCATTTTCTGGGTCATCAAGTGGAACTTCTGTTACTTTGAAAGATGGCAAATACAGCGTTACTTCATCTAGTCCATCTGGTTATTCTCCAAGCTATTCTTCAGGATGCTCTGGTACCGCTAGTGGAGGAGTACCCATCAAATGTAATATAACTAATAAATATACTCCTCTTCCAGGTTCAGAGACATTTCTTAATGTTGTTACTCAAGTTGATAATACTAATGGAGGAACCAAAAAACCTTCAGACTTTGCCATAACTGTCACCGGCAATAGCCCATCCCCAAGCTCATTTTCTGGGTCATCAAGTGGAACTTCTGTTACTTTGAAAGATGGCAAATACAGCGTTACTTCATCTAGTCCATCTGGTTATTCTCCAAGCTATTCTTCAGGATGCTCTGGTACCGCTAGTGGAGGAGTACCCATCAAATGTAATATAACTAATAAATATACTCCTCTTCCAGGTTCAGAGACATTTCTTAATGTTGTTACTCAAGTTGATAATACTAATGGAGGAACCAAAAAACCTTCAGACTTTGCCATAACTGTCACCGGCAATAGCCCATCCCCAAGCTCATTTTCTGGGTCATCAAGTGGAACTTCTGTTACTTTGAAAGATGGCAAATACAGCGTTACTTCATCTAGTCCATCTGGTTATTCTCCAAGCTATTCTTCAGGATGCTCTGGTACCGCTAGTGGAGGAGTACCCATCAAATGTAATATAACTAATAAATATACTCCTCTTCCAGGTTCAGAGACATTTCTTAATGTTGTTACTCAAGTTGATAATACTAATGGAGGAACCAAAAAACCTTCAGACTTTGCCATAACTGTCACCGGCAATAGCCCATCCCCAAGCTCATTTTCTGGGTCATCAAGTGGAACTTCTGTTACTTTGAAAGATGGCAAATACAGCGTTACTTCATCTAGTCCATCTGGTTATTCTCCAAGCTATTCTTCAGGATGCTCTGGTACCGCTAGTGGAGGAGTACCCATCAAATGTAATATAACTAATAAATATACTCCTCTTCCAGGTTCAGAGACATTTCTTAATGTTGTTACTCAAGTTGATAATACTAATGGAGGAACCAAAAAACCTTCAGACTTTGCCATAACTGTCACCGGCAATAGCCCATCCCCAAGTCATTTTCTGGGTCATCAAGTGGAACTTCTGTTACTTTGAAAGATGGCAAATACAGTGTTACTTCATCTAGTCCATCTGGTTATTCTCCAAGCTATTCTTCAGGATGCTCTGGTACCGCTAGTGGAGGATGTACCCATCAAATGTAATATAACTAATAAATATACTCCTCTTCCAGGTTCAGAGACATTTCTTAATGTTGTTACTCAAGTTGATAATACTAATGGAGGAACCAAAAAACCTTCAGACTTTGCCATAACTGTCACCGGCAATAGCCCATCCCCAAGCTCATTTTCTGGGTCATCAAGTGGAACTTCTGTTACTTTGAAAGATGGCAAATACAGCGTTACTTCATCTAGTCCATCTGGTTATTCTCCAAGCTATTCTTCAGGATGCTCTGGTACCGCTAGTGGAGGATTACCCATCAAATGTAATATAACTAATAAATATACTCCTCTTCCAGGTTCAGAGACATTTCTTAATGTTGTTACTCAAGTTGATAATACTAATGGAGGAACCAAAAAACCTTCAGACTTTGCCATAACTGTCACCGGCAATAGCCCATCCCCAAGCTCATTTTCTGGGTCATCAAGTGGAACTTCTGTTACTTTGAAAGATGGCAAATACAGCGTTACTTCATCTAGTCCATCTGGTTATTCTCCAAGCTATTCTTCAGGATGCTCTGGTACCGCTAGTGGAGGAGTACCCATCAAATGTACAATTTCCTTATTATTTACAAAGATAATAGACACTATCACAGTAGGCACTAATCCTCAATCCATCGCTATCAATCCAATAACTAACCTAGCTTATGTAACTAATTCCAATGACAATACTGTGTCTGTCATAAACGGTACAACAAATAAAGTAATAGACACTATCACAGTAGGCACTAATCCTCAATCCATCACTATCAATCCAATAACTAACCTAGCTTATGTAACTAATTCCAATGACAATACTGTGTCTGTCATAAACGGTGCAACAAATAAAGTAATAGATACTATCACAGTAGGCACTAATCCCCAATCCATCACTATCAATCCAATAACTAACCTAACTTATGTAACTAATTCCAATGACAATACTGTGTCTGTCATAAACGGTGCAACAAATAAAATAATAGATACTATCACAGTAGGCACTAATCCCCAATCCATCGCTATCAATCCAATAACTAACCTAGCTTATGTAACTAATTCCAATGACAATACTGTGTCTGTCATAAACGGTGCAACAAATAAAGTAATAGATACTATCACAGTAGGCACTAATCCCCAGTCCATCGCTATTAATACAGTAGGCACTAATCCTCAGTCCATCGCTATCAATCCAATAACTAACCTAGTCTATGTAACTAATTCCAATGACAATACTGTGTCTGTCATAAACGGTGCAACAAATAAAATAATAGACACTATCACAGTAGGCACTAATCCTCAAGTCCATCGCTATTAATCCAATAACTAACCTAGCTTATGTAACTAATTCCAATGACAATACTGTGTCTGTCATAAACGGTGCAACAAATAAAATAATAGATACTATCACAGTAGGCACTAATCCTCAATCCATCGCTATCAATCCAATAACTAACCTAGCTTATGTAACTAATTCCAATGACAATACTGTGTCTGTCATAAACGGTGCAACAAATAACTAATAATATTTTTATTTGGAATTGGATGAATATTATTTGGATTTTATACGGATACACGCCTACTTGAGATACTAACTTTGTCTTTAGTCTTTTTTATTTGGGTTTAAAATATAAAAGTGTTAACAAAAGAAATTTTTGCAATTATAGAATAGATTTGTAACTAGCGTTTTAGGCTTATTGATAATGAAGCAGGAGCCTATTCTTTTATAGGGTGTATTAGTCATCCTATGAGCATCCTTCGGTATCCATTATTGCAATTTTGCATTTATATTTCGTATAAAATTTATTTACAATTTAGTTTTTTTTTATCAATGTAAATGAATACTTAGAGTAAATTTAATTGTAATAATAATTGTATTAATATAGACATGTTTATCTTTGTAATTTGAAAATTCGATAATCAATCCTTATTCGTCTGTATTTGGTCAATAGATGTCATAATCAACATCATCTCCTAATAATTTATTATGTTATAAAGATAATAATTTAAATATATTTATTCATTATTCTTTGCAATCCTCTTAGACAATTTTTAAGTATATTATTGTTATTAATTTGGGTTTAACTCTGTTCACTTAGTGATTCTCTATATTCCCGGATTTACTTTCTATATCTATCATATATTAATGTTAAAAGAAACAGTAATACATCCCTTCTGCAGAAAATATTGGTTAGCGTTATATTTATTTTTCTGGAGTGTGATTAAAAAGGACATTCGAAGACTTTTTTTGATTTTTCAAGATAAATAATTTGTTTCCATATTTTGGAATCAGAGTCAAAAGCATACCCCTCAAAAGGATATCTACAAAGAGAAATTAAATTCTTGAGTCTATTGTTTCTATAAATTAGGAAAAACTATAACTATAGGTTTGTATAATCTTGAGACTGGATAATCATATCCATTATCCTTTTGAAAAAATTATCATAAAAAAGTGCCATCCAGTTTGTTAAAGATAAGAGGAATATTTTGATGGCCCTTTTTTTCTAGGTAGAAGAAAGAGATGTAATCTAAAATATGTAAAGAATAAGTCAAATCTTTTCGTGGGTTATTATAATATGGAATTAAAGTTAAGTTAATAGTCCAATCAAACTAAGAACCCATATGCAATCCAGATGTTCTTTACTGGACGTATATCTCCTTATTTTAAAATATTCTTTTATTTATTTAACTCTCGTCTAAAAAGAGCGCCAATTATTGGATTGATAATATATGGTATTGTATGTTTAAACCATACCCCAATTCTTACATAGAATGGAACTATTATCTCAAGGCGAGGTGATTTTGCAGCTGTAAGAATTGCTTTTGATACCGTTTTTGGTTCGAGCATATATCTTGTGTAGCTCGGAATCTGATCTCCGTCTCTAAATGATTTATTGCTAAAGAAATTTGTCTTTACACCAATAGGACTTACCACTGAAATACCTACACCCGTTCCATGCAATTCATGATATAAAGATTCAGAAAATCCCAACATGGCATATTTTGAAGCACAGTATGCTGCCAATCCGGGAATCCCGAAACTTGCAGCAACCGATGCAACATTGACTATGTGACCAGATCTTTCTGAGATCATGGAATTTAAAAATAACTTTGTACAATAAACCATGCCCAAGTAATTTGTGAATATAATTGATTCTATTTCTTCAATGCTTTGGTGTTGTATTTTACTATATAGCCCAAAACCTGCATTATTTACCAAAATATCAACATGTCCAAATTTTTCAAGCACTTCTTTTCCCATTTCCACAACTTCTGCTTTTTTTGATATGTCACATGGATATACTACTATTTCAGAGGTAAATTTTGTTTTTAATATTTTTTCTAGTTCCTCTAATTTTGGTTTTGAACGGGAAATGAGTATTATTGTTTGGGCATCATTTTCTGCAAAATCAATAGCTGTCTGTCTTCCAATACCTGAGGATGCCCCTGTAATTAATACAACCTTTCCCTTGAATTTGCTTTTGCTTTTGTATTCTATTTTTGTTTTTCTTTTCAATTGGGTATATACCTTAGATATTTATTAAATAACAAGAAATTATTCTTTGTATTTTATCTTTTGTAAACTATAATTATATTTCTGAATATATTATTCATAATAATTTGTAATTATCATTCTGCTTCAACCGATACTTTTCCTACAATCTGGTATATTCTACATTATATTTGAACCTATTAGAGGTATAATCTTTTGGCGAATTTGCATTATTTTATATGTCATAATTTGAGGGGCTATTGATTTTCATTTTCAAGCATTCAAGTTATGACCAATAATTATAATTGATAAATACATTTTTGCAATTGATCTTTCTTTATAAATTAAATAATAACTGAAAAATCAAGAGTTAGTATAATAAATTTGTTATATATTAATAATATTAAAAATATAACAATTTAAAAATATGTTTATAAAATTATTAATATTGATAATCAGTTTGGCATAAACATTAGAAGATTTGTTAATATTTACCTTATCACTGTTATTTTACTCTCTTGTTTCTCTAATTTTCTATCAAAGCAATATGCTTGTAATAGTACCAAGGGTAATGCCATATATTAAGTGACCACAAATACTTATTATTGCCGGTCCTTTTCCAAGAGGATGATTCCATATCGATAATCCTGTAATAGGTTTATGAATTGGAAGAAGAGTTAATGTCCAAAGTAAAATTCCATATGCCATTCCAAATATAATTGATAATCTAATTTCATTTTGAGAAAATAATGATGTAAAAAACAAATTGACAAATGGAAAAACTATTGATGCCACAGTGCCATTAATAATATGTAATAGCAATATTCCTATATAACAAACAGTGTCATGTTCTCTCCTTTTAAATTTTTTTAAAACTTTTAATACTAATATTTGATTCTCATGCCATTCAAGAATTCCTTGAATTCCCAACAATTTCCAAAATGGTATTTCGAATATTGTCATCATCCCAGTAGATATTAAACCAGCAATTATTCCAATGAAAATTATTTCAGTCAAATGTATTACAATATTATTTATTTTATGGTTAATATTTACTGATTATCTGAAATTGATTTTCTTTCATCTCTCTCTCTTTCTACTATTCTTTTTACTTTTTCATCTACTTCTAAAATAGATTGTAAGGCTGCATCATGATATTTGTCCAAAATTTCTATTCTCTCAAGAGTTTTAATATGCAACTGTTCTAAACCTGCAATTTTATTTAACATTTCATCTTGCATTTTTGCAGTTTTATTTTGTCTGTAATACACCCACCATGTTATCAAACCACCTATTATTGCTCCTACTATCACACCTAAATAAGTACTTGAAGCATTGGTCATGTCCTGACAACTGGATGATAATTCGGGTATGCATCCCCATATGGCAAGCATTATTTGATATATCATTAAATTTTAATGAAAAAGTCATTATGTATATTTTTACTTAAATTTAAAAATTTTTAAATCTTTTAGAATTTTAGATAATTTTTAAATTTATTTGCTAGAATGAAACCTGATTTCAAATACTGAATGTTAATTTAATTTTTATGAATCATGGTGTTTATTATCCGGCTCTATTCGCTAAGGAAAAATTTCAATTATTTAATTATATGATAATGTAATTAAAAAATATTATTAGAGAATTTAATGTCAAATTCTGTTTAATTTGTTAAAATTAATGCTTAGTTTGTAAAGTTTATATTATTTTTGCATCAAAATAACCTGGTAAAAATCTTTAGTGAATCGCCTTATTCTTCTATCGATTATATTTAATTATTAACGGTTATAAAATAAAGCGATATTTTATTATTAATCGAATCTATGCTCTTTTATTTTTACTACTGCTTACCTTGATTGGTATAAATTTTGTAAATGGGAAAACGTACAACTACTTAGTTTTAATTGATACAATTAGTTTATTATTTTATGAAATATTTTAATAAAATGTATAATAACACTTACTATTGTTCAAGTTTAAAATTACTGTGTTTCTTTTAGCCATTTTTATTTTCATCTGGCTATCTCCTGTTACGGTTTCTCTTTTTAATATAAATCATATTAATCAAAATAGAATATATATTTCCGATTACTCAAATCTTTTTCCATCCTCATTTGGTTCTGCGGATAACAAGATCACAAAGCCAAATGCTATCGGGGTAAACTCTATGTCTGGTTCAGTCTATGTGACTGATAGCGGAAATCATCGTATCCAACAATTCTCTCAAAATGGCACCTTCATCACCACATGGGGATCAGAAGGTGACGCAAACAGCCAATTTAAAAGCCCTTCTGGCATATCTGTCAATCCTGTATCCGGATCTGTATATGTTGCCGACACTGGCAATGATCGTATCCAACAGTTCTCTCAAAATGGCACCTTCATCACCACATGGGGATCTTATGGTACTTCATCTGGCCAATTTATAGGCGAATATGGCATAGCTGTCAATCCTGTATCCGGATCTGTATATGTTGCCGACACTAATAATCATCGTATCCAACAGTTCTCTCAAAATGGCACCTTCATCACCACATGGGGATCTTATGGTAGTTCATCTGGCCAATTAGTGGTCCTTCTGGCATAGCTGTCAATCCTGTATCAGGATCTGTATATGTTGCCGACACCAATAATCATCGTATTGAACAGTTCTCTCAAAATGGCACCTTCATCACCACATGGGGATCAGAAGGCGACGCAAACAGCCAATTCATGTATCCTTCTGGCATAGCTGTCAATCCTGTATCCGGCTCTGTATATGTTGCCGACACTGGCAATGATCGTATCCAACATTCTCTCAAAATGGCACCTTCATCACCACATGGGGATTCACAGGGAATGTAAACAGCCAATTCGTTGATCCTTCTGGCATAGCTGTCAATCCTGTATCCGGCTCTGTATATGTTGATCACAATAGCCGCGCATAAAATACTATCCTAACTTGGTCTAAAATGGCACCTTCCTACTCATCATGGAATTGATTAGTTATAAATGATAGCTGTGAACTTTGGACCATTATTACACCATCTTAAATAACACTTAGTGTAATGCTCATAGTATATTATAGCAGATATTTTAACAATATACCTCATCTTTTTTTATCGGTATTTATTACCAAGAAAATTTAGCTAATCTTCCTTACGCTTTATTATTATAACATTACATTACTTTGCGTGGTTGTCGATAAATAAAATGACCAATTTTAATCTATAAACATTTTTTTTCTCTAACTACATTCTTAATTTGTGTCATCGAATCCATTTTCATAGTGAAACATGACTATTATCTACAAATCTATGTAATATTGTTTTTGAAGTGTTCTTATATAAAAAATCATCGAGAGGACTAGAGTTCAATTCATGAGCAATATCTTATGGTTTGTTATTGTAGTTGTTGATACTCCATGTATCGTATAATAACGATTATAGATTAGCATTTTGTTATCGGAACTGACCTTAAAATTTAAAGACATTTATATTATTTCGTTGTAGGTACTATGTTTTGTCATCGTCTGAATTTTCTAGTTCCAAATTATCTATTCGTTCTAAAAGCGACCTTATGGATAAAGTATTCAATGCTATTACAACAAGTGGCGAAGAAGGAGTTTTCCAAACAGAATTATGCAAATTGTTTTCACTAGATAGTCGTGATGGTTCACGACTTGTAGGAAACTTGGAGAAACAATCTCTTATTACGCGTGAAAAAGCACTTTACAACGGTAGATGGACATATAAATTAGTAGTCAAAAAATCTATTCCCATTGCCAATATTGAACAAGAGCCTATTGATCTTAGTGCGATTGAAGGAGCACCTTGCATCTGCTGCACATTTCAACATCTGTGTTCAATTGAGGATGAATCAAGTTCGATTAGTCCTGCCAAATGCCACATCATTGAAGACTGGGTAACAACTTCATTTAATAAATTTGAAATGATTGCACAAACAGAATTATGAAAAAAAAGTCAATAAACTAAAAATTTTTTATTTTTTTATCCTAAAAGGATTTATGATTATTGTTTAATTTACTTGTTTATTATTTAATTACCATGAAGAAACAAAATTTTTGTTAGAAGAACTGAATCCTGATTCTATTATTGCCGATCCTTCAGCTTTCCAATGTAAGTTTTGCATTGTTGCATTGTTGTTTCTTATATCTGTAATTAATTTTTTATCTGATATTGGTACATTGATTATTTGATGTATGACGCTATCTCTGTTTGCTAAGAGCTGAGGACGCCCATTTACTGGAATATCTATATATTGAATTGTATAATTCCCAAGGGAATTTCCATTAGTAAATAATTTGAAATCTATTTTTGAAGTAGTTAATGCTTGACTTGTAGGGTTATTAATATTAAAGAATATATTTAATAAAGCTGTATTGTTTTTTTCTATTATCCCTTTATATTCTATTTTTTGAATTGTTATGTTTACTTTATTTAAATCAGGAAGTGTTATTGTTAATATTAATGGAAGTAGTATTATAATACCTACAACAATTGCTGAGGTACCTATTAAAACTAATCTTCGTCTGCTTAAGAACATTTTGTTGTCGATTTTATCTATATTCTAGGTATTAAAAACTTTTTTTTATAATATATCAAGATCATTATTGATTTGGATATGTGGGTATGGAAAGAGGGAAAGGGAAGAGATAATCAAGATTATAATCTGTATTATTTTTCCTTCTCCTTTGCTTTGTGGAAAAACAATGGAACATAAATAAACAATTCTCTATAATAATGCCTGTTTCTATTTATATCTCAATTCTTAATAATGGAAACTTATGATTTGAGGTTACTTTTATCCAAACTTTTCTGCTTATTGATTATATCTATAATTGCCTTATATTTTCTAAAATCATTTTCCTGTTCTATTTAAAATATCAAATTAAAGGCTTGTATTAGGTCAAACTTATGAGTCATCTTGTTTAAATGTTTTTATTTTTTGGTTTCGCTGCTGATTCATTCTAAAAATATAATATATCTAAAATTTTTTATTTTGGAGAATTAATTCCTTTATTGTTTTTCCAATATTCTCCTCATTGTCTAGAATTATTGAGACTGAATTGTTTTTTTTTGGTGATAAATTTATTATTATTGTATTGTCGTCAATTAATATTTCAATGTTTAAACTTTTTCTAATAACTGATACATCTTTAATTTCAATCGTTTTTCCAATTAAACTATCATTGTTATTAGTAGGTATTATCGTAGTTAAATAATATAGTGATTCTATAAATGATTCTAATAAATAAAAAATGTTTTTTATTTCTTCTTTCATTAATTTATTTTCTTGAATATTATTGTTATCTATATAAGTAATATTCCATTTTATTGTTTTTGTATCACTACTTAGTTCATCAAAAAATTTTACAAAATCTTCAACTATTGATTCAAAAAATATATCGATGAGATTTTTATCTATAAAATTTAAGATTACTTTAATTGTTTGATAAGTGAACTCATATTGCAAATATTTTGTAAATATCATTGATTTGCCATACTTTACTCGATGAGTTTTGCAGTCCTCTATACTGTTGACTATTTCATTAAAGTATTTAACAGATGTTTCATTTGATTCTTGACAATTTAATTTTGAAATTATGATCAATTTTAAAATTTTGAAAAAAAAATTTCGAAAATGTTCACCATGTTCTGTGAAATCATATCTTACTTCTTGAATTGCCAATTAGTGAAACCTAATTTTTTATTTTTATATGTTAATTGTTTTTAGTTCTAATTAAAATATATGATATTTGCATATTTTTTCTATTATCTATAAAATTGTAATGTTGTTTTTAAGATCATTTGTGTTCTCTCTATTGTTTATGTTGCTATGGCTTACGCCATTCTGAAAATCTATTCTGTTTATTGATCTTGTTTTTTAATTGACCCATTAAAAAACCTATAATTTTATGATATTTATATAAATAGGCTATTATAATTGTAATTGACCCAGCTATAGCAAAATTAATACCCATGAATCTGAGACCTTCTGTGAATGACTGGACTATAAAATCTATTAGGATAAATGCTACTCCAAAAATTAAAATTAATACTCCTGATGTAAAAAATACTTTAAATAAAGGCAATTCTTTATCTCTTGCTATTTTATTTCACCATTAATATAGTAAATTATGATGATAATTATATCTATATTTTTTTCTTGTTGTTTAATATGACAATATTTGATTAAAAACCCGAGATTATTGGATCTATTGGTTTAATAATCTCTCGAAGTAAAGTGGTTGCGTATGTGCCCTTTGGTACAGCAAAGTCTATAGAAGTAGAATTTTCATATGTGATATATTTGAAATCTTTTGATAGGAATACAGCTTGTCTGAATCCTCCGGATTCACTTAATTCTTGCATCTCTTTTATAAAAAAATCTTTAGAGATAATATTTTCATTATATAATATTTCTTTAACAATTAAATCAAATCTGTTTTTTCCTGGTTGGTATGCATAACCGGGCAACCTAATTATCGGAATTTTTTCATATTTGGATGACTCCGAATTTTCAAATCTCCGTATTTTCCCTAATACTATTTGGTCAATGACTTCAAAACAAAGATCATCTTTTTCACACTTTTTTAGGGAAAATTCATTTTCTATCGCAGTACTCAATGCTTTGTTGAAAATATAAGCCTGAAATGCCTGCACAAAAAGCCTTCTAATATTTATCGGTATTGATCTCAAAACAGATACCGATTCTTTGCCTTTTGTTATTTCATAAGCAATTTTTTTTTCGATATCCATTCCTCTTGGAATTATTTTAACGATATTTGCGTTGTTTTTTATATCTTTTAATTTTTCTCTTATTTCTATACTAAATTTGGAATCAAATTTTGTTGTATATGTTAAAAGTATATCTATTGCTTCATTAAATTTTCTCTTCAAAATTGCTTTACCTACAAGATGAGTAACCAATCTTTCACTACCAAATCTTTGCAAGCCGTAAAAATTTCCTACGTTGCTAATTTCTGATATAAAATGTAATAGATTATCTTTAGAGTTGTATTTTGGATTATTAATTTTTATAGTAAATTTATTTCCTATCAGCATAGATTTTTCAAGTGGTTTCTTTGAAAAACCTATAAATTTCAAAGAAATTTCTCCAATTTTTATATGCTTCATTATATTTTTATTATTATTTGTACTTGCATATTGCGAAGTCATTGCCCGGGCGTCTTTAATACCCACTATTTTAAAATTCATTCCTAGTTTTTTTTTCAAAATTAGTATGGCGTGATTAGAGTCTACTCCTTTTTTTTCTATTTCATATACTGGAAAAATATTATTTTCAATTTTTACCTGGGTTAATTCTTTTAAGAACTTTTGGTCTATTATTTCTTTAACAATAAAATCCTCATTGCTTTTTTTTATACTTCCGCCTATGCCATTAAATATTGTCGAATAATATTCTATTCCTGCGAGCCTGTCTATTTCGGGAGATATTTTTTTCATTTGTTAAATCGTTTATTGTTCTTATATTGAAATTTTAGGTAATTATAACGTTATTTTATAAATATTTTATATAACATATTACACTACGAAGTTTATATATTCTTTTTATTAGTAATACATATATCATATTTCTTCTCATTAAAAAATGAATTATTAATGACTATGAAAAAAATATATCTTATTAGTAACATCAAGACATAATACAATATTCAATAAACTTGACAATAAAAAATATCTATTATTAATACTATTGCTACCTGTTTTATTTATCGCTATAAACAGCCAAGATTTTTTTTCTGTAAATGCACAAAGTTCTTTAAATAATGTTATAGAGCAATCTCAATCAAATACCCAATCAAGTGTTCAATCTAATTCCAATTCTAATAATGGTAATTGTAATAACAATATCTCTGTACAAAGCCAAACAACTGTTAATGGAAAAACTACAACTAACAATAAAAACATTTGTGGTGATAATAACTCTGTTAGCTCCAGCACCAACAGCAATAGCATCGGCAGCACATCTAGTAATCCTACTTTAAAAGGGATAATCGCAAGTGTTGAATATGCTCCATCAGGTAGCGTTATAATAAATAGTGTTTTTGGAAACTGGTCTTTAACAATACGAGATGATAATTCTCAAGATTTTAAATCTTCATTTATTATACAACCTATTAATTATAACAATCTTGCTACTTCTACCTCTAATCCTTCCAATTTAAGTCCACAAACAAAAACTTTTACTAACACTACTTCATATCTCCTTTCAAATTTCATTGCAAATTCTGTAGCACAACAAAACCCTGATATAACATATGTGGGAAAAATAGATGTAGTTCAAAATATACATTCAAGCGATTCGACACAACCTGATGAAACTCATATCTTTAAAGGACAAGATGTTTCTATTACTCTGCTAGATGATAGAGTATTAGTCATAAATTTTGATAAACAATCAAACTTGTTTGATGTATTTAAAAATACTCCGCTAGTTGGATTAATTTCATCTAATGCATTAAAATAGTACCGTGTTATTGGTAGTCATGGGGTGGGTTAAACTGTCTATAGAGAGAATCAGTTATTCTGATTAATTACCTATTTTTTTTGCTATTTTATTACCAATTATATTTTGTCTATTCAAGTTGATATTATTAGTTTTGTATTACAAAAGTGTATAAGTAGTAAGTTGTCATGTGTATGTGTAGTAATCATGTCTCAGAGTAATAACCTTTCTCTAAAGGTGCTTGAAGCTTATACACGAGATGTAGGCCGTGGAGTTGCTAGAATTGATTATGATTCTATGGATTCATTAAGTGCATCTACAGGAGATGTTGTTGAAATAAAAGGAAAACGCAAAACCGTTGCAAAATGTTTGCCTCTCTATCCTTCAGATGAAGGTAAGGGTATAATCAGGGTTGATGGTCTGGTTAGAAACAATGCTGGTATAGCGATTGGCGATACGGTACTTGTCAGAAAGATTAAAGCTGTTCCTGCAGAAAAAGTCGTTGTTGCACCTTTAGAAGCTATTCCTCCAATTGATGAGAGATATTTAGCTGATGCTCTTGAAAGTGTTCCATTGATTAAAGGAGATAATGTTATGGTACCTTATTTTGGTGGCAGACTTACATTTCAAGTTATAGGGGTTACACCGGGACCTGGTGCCGATGCCGTTTTAGTTACACAAAAAACAGTTTTCCATATAGCTGAACGTGGTGAAACACTGCGTGGTGTGCCTCAAGTTACATATGAAGATATTGGAGGATTAAAAGAAGAAATTCAAAAAGTACGTGAAATGATTGAATTGCCTTTACGCCATCCTGAAATATTTGAAAAACTTGGTATAGAAGCACCAAAGGGTGTGTTGCTTTATGGTCCTCCTGGTACAGGTAAAACATTACTTGCTAAAGCTGTAGCTAATGAAAGTAATGCTCACTTTATCAGTATTTCTGGTCCTGAAATCATGAGTAAATTTTATGGTGAATCAGAAGCAAGACTTCGTGAAATATTCAAGGAAACCAAAGAAAAAGCTCCATCAATAGTATTTATCGATGAAATAGATTCTATTACCCCAAAGAGAGAGGAAGTAACAGGGGAAGTTGAGCGAAGAGTTGTATCTCAGTTATTGTCTTTAATGGATGGTCTTGAAGCCCGGGGTAAAGTCATTGTTATCGCTGCTACTAATAGACCCAATGCTATTGATCCTGCTCTTAGAAGACCTGGTAGATTCGATAGAGAAATAGAAATTAAAGTGCCTGACAAACGCGGTAGACTGGAAATTCTTCAAATTCATACAAGAAACATGCCTTTAGATTCTGATGTTAATCAAGAAAAAATTGCATCTGTATCGCATGGATTTGTTGGTGCAGACCTTGAATATTTGTGTAAAGAGGCCGCCATGAAATGCCTGCGTCGATTATTGCCAGAACTTAATCTAGAAGATGAAAAAATTCCTCCTGAAACACTAGAAAAATTGATAATCACCAAAGCTGATTTTGATAATGCAATAAAAGAAGTAATGCCCTCTGCCATGAGAGAGGTTTATTTGGAATCTCCTGATGTAAAATGGAGTGATATTGGTGGGCTTGATGAGGTTAAACGAGAACTACAAGAAGCAGTAGAGTGGCCATTGAGGTATCCTGATCTTTACACAAAATTAGGTCATTCAATACCTAAAGGAATTCTTATGCATGGTCCATCAGGTACCGGAAAAACTATGCTTGCTAAAGCAGTTGCAACAGAATCTGAAGCTAATTTTATCAGTGTAAAAGGTCCAGAGCTTCTATCTAAATGGATTGGAGAATCTGAGCGCGGTGTTAGAGAGATATTTAGACGTGCCAGACAAGCTGCTCCTTGTGTTGTTTTCTTTGATGAAGTTGATTCCATTGCACCAGTAAGAGGAATGGAAGGTGTTAATGCAGGAACAGAAAGAATGGTTTCACAATTGTTGACTGAAATGGATGGTATTCAAGAATTAACAGGGGTAGTTATCATTGCCGCTACTAATAGACTAGATATGATTGATACTGCACTTTTAAGACCTGGAAGATTTGATAAAATTGTTTTCGTACCTAAACCCGATCTTGGAACAAGACTAAAGATTTTAGAGATTTACGCAAAAGAAAAACCCATTACTTCTGAGGTTAATCTTCAAAGAATCGCAGAACTAACTGATGGTTTCAGTGGTGCTGATATGTCTGCAGTTGCAAACACTGCTGTCTCGCTAGTTTTACATGAGTATCTTCAAAAATATAGTACTCCTGAGGAGGCTACTAAACATGCTGCAGAAGCCCATGTTACAATGAAGCATTTTGAAGATGCTGTTAAAAAGATAAAAACTCAAAGAGAAATGAAACCTGGAGAAAAAGTAACCCTTTCGCAATACCGTTAATTTTTCCATTTCATTTCATTTCTTTTTTTCAAAAAAATTTTGTGATCAATGCCACAATCAAAAAATAAAAAAGATGTTTATCTCCAATATGTGATCTATGGTAAATAAAAAAATAAATAAACAACTATTTTTTTAATTATGCTAATAATTGTATAACAATCTTGTCGCAGTAAAAAAGAAGAAAGTAAAAGATATTTCTATCATTGATCTAGGCTATAATTCTATCAAGATTTCTATTTACAATGTTTATAAAAATGGTCATTATTCAAAAAAAGGCCAACAACAAGAATATGTACAAATTGGTCATAATTTATATAAAAATAATAATATAATCGAGTCTCAAAATATTGAAAGAGTAATTAAATTTCTTAATAAATTTAAAGATGAATCAAAACAAATGAAAATTGATACTGTTATTTCGATTGGTACAAGTGCAGTAAGGGATGCAGATAATGGTAAAGAGGTTATCAAAAAAATCAAAAAAAATACCGGATTTGAATTTAATGTATTATCAGGATTTGAAGAGGGTTTTTTTTCATCCTTGGGTGCTCAATCTGTGATGCATGTTCCAAACGGAATCTTTTTTGATTTGGGGGGAGGCAGTCTTGAGATGATTCATATAGAAAATTACAAAATAAAAAAAATTATCTGCCTAAATCTTGGTGTATTAAGGCTATCTGAAAAGTTTGTAAAATTCAATGAAAAGTCTAGAAGAAGAAACAAGATATAAACAATTGGAAGATTATCTTTATAAACATATGCCAACTATTGAACAATTTGATTTAGATAGCTCCATGGATACTAGATTGGTTGGAATAGGAGGTACCGTTAGAACACTCTCTAAATTCATATCTGGAATTTTTAAGATTATCTCCATCTTTTTCATATAATCGCGTTATTCTAAATAAAAAAATAGTTGATCTTTCTAATGATATATTTAAAAAACTTTCCCAAGATGAATTATTAAAAATAAAATTGATTGACCAACAACGATCTAAGACTATCACAACCGGAAGCTATGTGATTAAAATCCTGATGGAGAAATTAGGTTTTGATGAGGTACTTGTTTGTCCTACTGGACTCAGAGAAGGCATTTTGGAAAATTATCTTTATTTGAATATGGATAAAAAGTATCGTTTGAAGAAAAAACTTATCGAGTTAAATTATAATGGTCTATCTTCAATCATACGTTCGAATAATTTAGATCCTGCTCTTAACTGCGGGGTAAATTCTTCTTATATTTCTCATTCTCATTCATTTGACTCATTGGATCATCAACACGATGAAAAATTTCCCTTAAAGATAATTAGTGCAAAAGTAAATAAAATAAAATAAAATAAAATAAAATTAAAATATAATAAAAAATAAGGATTACAAAATTAATAATCTATAATAACAGTCCGCAATTAGATTTTTTAGTATGGATATTGAGGAAAAGATCTTTCTTGTTCAAAGACCTCCAACTGAAGAGGTAGTTACTCTTGATGAATTAAGAACATTGTTTGAAACCAAAACTTCGCCTAAACATTATATCGGATTAGAAATTTCTGGAAAGCTGCATCTAGGTAGCTTAATACTTACCGGTTTTAAAATTAATGATTTTATAAAAGCAGGTATCCAATCAAATGTTTTTTTAGCCGATTGGCATACTTATATAAATAATAAATTAAATAATGACTGGAATTTAATAGATGAAATTTCACGATATTATGAGAAAGCTTTTAGATTTTTTTGTCCAGGTGTTAATATACTCTTTGGGTCCAAACTTTATGATGAAACAGATGATTATTGGAAAAATTTTGTCCTTTTCTCAAAACAAATCACCCTTGCAAGAACACTCCAATCTTTAACTATTATGGGAAGAACAGAGAAAGATACTCTGGATTTTTCTCAACTGCTCTATCCATCCATGCAATCTGTGGATATCAAAGCACTCGATCTTGATATTGTCCATGCTGGAACCGATCAAAGGAAAATCCATATGTTAGTTCGAGAGGTATTTCCAAAACTCAATTGGAAGGTCCCCGTTTCTATACATCATCATCTCCTGCCAGGACTTTCAGAACCTGCTGCTACTTCCTCTACTGTTTCTACTATCTCTATCAAATGAATCAATATCTACATCATCAATCACAGAAAAAAATTTTGACGAATCTAAAATTTTCAGTAAAATGAGTAAGAGCAATCCTTCAAGCAGTATTTTAATTCATGATAGTGAACAAGAAATTCTTTATAAAATAAATAAAGCATATTGTCCTATGGGAACCACCAAGGATAATCCTATAATGGAAATTATTAAATATATAATTTTTCATCAATATAATGAGTTTGTTGTGGAGCGACCATCTAAATACGGTGGTAACATATCTTATTACTCGTATGAAGAAGTTAAAAAAGATTATGAACAGAACAAAATTCATCCAAAAGATTTAAAACTGACTACCTCAAAATACCTTAACGAAATTATTTCACCGGTTAGAGATTATTTGAATAACAGTATGCCAAATTACAACTTTTGAATTTTTATTTTAATAATTATATATTACATTTTTATAATTTTCTTTTTTCTTTATTTTGTTCCTGTTATATTTAACCTTACATAATCTATTTCAAAATTTGTATCTATCGTCTTATCGATTGTATTTCTATTATTCTTTTTATCTAGTTCACGGAAAAACTCATCTGTGAAAAGATTTTTAATTTTATTATTGTTGTCTGTAGGTAAATAAGATAAATAAGGTTTTATTACAACTGTTTTCATAAATAATATATATTCTTGGTAATTTTGAAAATTTGCTATCTTTTTAATTAGGTTTACTTGTATGTTTTTAAATCCAATGTCCTCTAAAATTTTTTTTGTATCTGTAGAAGAAGCAAAATTCCAAGGAGTATTCCAATTTTTAAAATAGTTTTTAAATGAATTGCTTTTTCTGACCTTCTCCAAGACGATAGGAATTGTACCAAGATTTCCTTGACCTCCGCACTGGATTAATAATTCGCCACCTGGCTTTAATAATGCCGAGAAATTTGTAAATAGTTTTTTATGATCTAGAACCCAATGTATTACTGCATTAGAAAAAATTAAATCCATTTTTTCAGGTAATTTTACAACTGATAAATCTGATTTAATAAACACTATATTGGAAAAATCTTTAAGATTTTTTTTAGCATTTGTTATCATATTGTCATCTACATCTACTGCATAAACTTTGCCTCTTTTGACATTGTTTGCTATTATTTTTGTAACTCTGCCAGTTCCACATCCTGCGTCCAAGACAACTTCATTTACTTTAAATTTTCTTTTTTCTAAAATTTCTATTGCCCATGATTCTTGAATGTTTGAAACTTTGTGATAGGTTTCTGCATCCCAATTGTTGTTCTCTCTGTTTGAATCCATTTACGCTATCGCCGATATCTTGATGTTAATGATTGCATGTATTTTAAAAACAATTTTTCTAAACCATTTTATAGGCACCTATCCTAGTAATTGATATTTATGAATACTAAGGTTGTCTATGCTGCTGGAATAGCTATATTAATGATTGGAATAATATTTTATATTATTAATTCTGGATTTTTTTCGTCAGAAAATCCTTCTATTTCTTCTTTAAATAACAGTAAAACTACGTCCTAATACTGTTAAACCAACTACTTATTTATCCTCATCCCCATCCCAATCAAGTTCGAATATTGTGGGAGTAGCCGATCAACAAGGCATACAAAATAAATCAAGCCTGCCACAACAACAACAATCAACAATCATCACAAAAACAAGTTTCCCCCTCCAATTATGATAATTTGACAGTATCTATGAAATCTGTGGATATTGTCCCTATCAATAATGTTACATATGTACAAATCGCATTAAATGTACATAATCCTAATAGGGGAGCTGCAATATTGGAAACCCTAAGTTATGGTATTTATTTTGATAATGTTAGATTGGCTTCTGCTGATATCGGATCAAAACCCCAGGGATTTATAGACTCACTGAGTTCTGTTTATCCTATAATAGGCAATCAAACAATAACTTTGAAGGATAAACAGCCATTAACCTCAGAGGGTAATTCCTTGTTTAATTCAAATGGTACTCTAATTAAAAACTATAATTCTACTAATTCAAATATTTCCAAAACCCTGATTAAACCGAATTCATTTGTTATAAACGGAACATTTTCTACTACTTTGGCTAGGGGAACTCAATCTCAATCTTCTGAAACACCGTTTAATTTGCAATTTCCATTAAAATAATAATATTTTCTATTTTTTTTCTTTTGATTTTGTTATTTATTATTTCTTGAAAACTGCTATATTTGTGAGTTCATACAAGAAAGGTAGAGAATAAAGTAGGATTTTGTATTAAATAGGTATTTGAGCATTTTTAAGAAATCCGATGAAAAAGGATGATTGCGATCATGCTCTTAGTCGATTATGACAGAAGCGGAAACTTGAACTTTTTAAAACTTTGGGTTGCTTATCCATAAAAAATATCTAGTAAAATAAATGTAATCTATTTTTCAAAAATAACTATATTTTATTATTTCTCTATATATGAATAAATAAGCTAAAATTATGTCCATATATCATTGCTATCTGATCTCTATCTTGACGCTATTAAAAACAAAGAAAAAAAATTATCTTTGATACATGATGTTTCTTTTCCCGATATTTTAAAAATAGCTTCTGAACGATGGATTGAATATTCTCCTGAGAAAAAGGAAACATTTTCTGTTGGTATTGATAGTAGTTGGAATAAGAAATCTTATCAGGGTATAGATCTTTTTGTGATAGACTGTGTTGCGGTTACGTCATTTAATCATATTTTATCTACAAGATGGAAATATGGTGTTAATACTATGAGTGGTAACTCGCTTAGTTCAGAAGCGATGAGTATGGAAATTGATTTGTCAAGTTCAGTTATAGATATGGAAAAAAAACCTGATATTTTATGCATTGATGGATCCATCATATCTAACGTTCTCCACAATAAAAGCTCGCGTTATACAAACAAAGTGCAAAATTTGTTAGAAAAAAATAATGATACCTTGATTTTGTTTATTTCAAAAAATTCTAATACCAAAAATCAATTCAAAGAATATGGATCAAAAGCTGCTGATATATATTATTTCAACAAATTAGGTCTTAATCCTGGATTTAGCTCACCCAATATCAATACAAATTCTAATCTTTCTGGTATAGTTGATGTTGTAGAAATTTATGCAAGACTATCGCCTTTTGTTCCATTAATTAAAATCGAAATAGTTAATAATTTATCATTATCTGAGAGCGAAATACAAAAAATAGTGGATATGATTTGTTATCATAGTATAAATGGATATCCTTATTGTTTGAAGTTGGCTCACAAATCATGCAAAATTACTAATATGGATATAAAAAGGATCGCTAGTGTGTATGGATTAAAAAATGAATTTGGTTCACGAGATTCGTTAAACGAATAAATAATTATAATTGATGAATCTATATTCTATAGAGTATATAGATTTACTTCCGATAGTCTTTGATGCTATTATTGATATCCATTTAAATAAAAATAAAAAAATAAAAATAGATTTGATTAATGTCATGTCAAATTTTTTTTATCTATATTCATTTTTTTCAATTTATGGATAAACCAGATTACAAAAGCTACTATTATTATGACTGCAATAATATCTAGATATGGCGAATATTTGTGAAAGCTTTGCCAATCGCTTCCTAGTCGTATTCCTGCATATGTTAAAAGAGTATTCCATATTATAGACCCAATTAATGTGTATATCATAAATTTGATGAGATTTGCTTTTGCAATACCTAGAGGAAGAGATACATAGGTTCTAACACCTGGTAATAACCGTCCTATAAAAGAAATTTTATCTCCTAGCCTCTCAAATAACTTTTCTGTAAATATTAAATGCCGCTCGTTGAAAAAAATATACTTACCATATTTTAAAATCAAAGGTCTTCCTATTTTTATACCCACATAGTATGTGATTATAGAGCCAACCAGGTTTCCAAATGATCCGGCTAGTACCTACCTCAACAAAAGATAGTTTTCCTGCAGCAACAAGGAATCCTGAAAATGGCATTATTATTTCACTTGGTACTGGAATCATGGCACTTTCTACTACCATGAGAAAAAATATTCCGGGGTATCCCAGACCAGAAATAACTGATGTTATATAAGATATTATTGGATTAAATATTTCCAGAATCATTTATGTGTTATTACCTTTATACTGTTTATTATCGTCCATAATAACCTAATTTATTTTTGATTGTTATATAAAATCTTTTTAAAATTCTAACATTTGTAGATTTTAAATTTATATAATTATAATTATAATGAAAAAATTCCAGAGATTGATTATAATATCTGTATATGTATACTATTACTTTTTATCTTAATTGACCAAGTAATCCTCATCGCCATGAAAACAAATATCTTAACACAAATTCGTTAATGGATTTTTCTTCCATATGCGAAGAGTCAACATGGAATGTTAATATAAATGGAACAAGGGGAAAATTAACAATAACTCTAGCAAATAGTAATAATATCGTGAAGAGTATAATGAACCTTAATTCTCCACCTGCTAGTCAAAAACTAGGTACACATGATAGCGTTTCTCCAAAATTAACTTTTGTAAGAATCATGGATACTATATCTACCCTATTGCAAATCAAACGTTTATGACTATTTATTGAGCACTAGGTGCTGGTGCTGGTGATGTAATTGCAGGTTATTTTGATGTGATTATCCGAATTAAGTTTATTTAGTTCTCCTAGTGGGATTGATAATATCCACAGAACTATTTGGATGGAATAGAACATGCTTATGTTATGTACTCAAAAAAACAGTATTAAATAATTATTTATCTACAACAAAACTTTCCATGTTTATAATCATTTGAATTTTTAAATCTATATTTTTTAAGTCAATATTTCTATAATACCTTTTAAGCAATTCATATAATTAATTTAGATCTAAACAATATTCTATTATTTACATATGTATTCTTTTAAGCATATTTCATAAATATTGATTTCTAAAGTATCTATTTCTGATATAGTCTCTTCTATTTATTGTTACCACTATCTGCTAAAACATTATCTAAAAAAAATTGATACTAATAAGAACTATATATTTACACTTTAATTAGAAATTCAAGTAAATTAAAGTATTATTCTTAAATTACTAATCTATTTGAAATCAATGGTGGGCCTGTTGATTTTATTACTTGTTAGGATATTCAATAGAATCTGAATCAATTCTGAGCATATTTTAGTTTCAAGAAAATACATTTTTGCAGATACAATCTGCTTTAGCGGTGTGAGATAAAGTGTTTCTCATAAATATGTCTAAGATTGAAATATGTTATTCAGATTTTAATAGAATATTCCAGTTCTTTTGATTTGCTTGATTCTAAAAATATTTATTTTTAGACTGGATAGTAGCAAACCATCATAACCAAATATATTCAGAATCAATTTTTAATCAAGGTTTATTTATAATGAACGAAACCAATCTTTTTAATTAACAATATTCTTTAAGGTATTTTTTCCATATATTCTGGTAATGCCCTTGAAATCTAATAAATATGAATATTTATTATTCTTGGCCAAACACAAATTTTATATTTAGATTATAAAGTATAACAATGAGAATATCAGAGGGCCGGTGGTCTAGCCTGGTTAAGATACCGCCTTGACGTGGCGGGGGTCGTTGGTCCGAATCCGACCCGGCCCATATAAAAATTATATATTTATATGTAATTTATTGAAATTATTACAATAATTCTAAAATCTTTAAATGAAATATCTCTTTTTTTAAACAATAGAATCTGATTTAAAGAGCCGATATTAGCATTAGCCCCGTTGGACTAAAACCATTAATTTTAAGATCGAATACTTGATGTAATTTATTTATTTATTAGATTTTGTTGTTGCATTGCTAATGGAAGAATGAAGGAAAATGTTGCTCCACTTTCACTATCTTCGATTATTCTTTGCCCATATTTTACCACTATGGGCTTCTACAATGTTTTTTAGTATGAAAAGTCCCAATCCTGTCCCTTGAAATGATTTGATGCAAATTTTGAAAACAGTCTTGGAAAAATTTCAGGAATCTATACCTTTACCATTATCTTTAATACTTATACATTACTCCATCTACTGAAACTATCTGAACTTTCATTTTCCTTGCTATTTATTTTAGTTTGTTCTACATTAATAGATATTATACCATTTTCATCTTTCATTGTTATAAACTTTATAGAGTTGTCTATCAAATTTGAAATTACTTGGATTATCCTATTTCTATCTGCAAAAACAATATGTATTTGAATCAATATTCTTAAAGTGTATCTCAAATTTTATTTTTTTGTTATCTTCAACACCATGCTCAAATTCTTTTATTAGAGATTGTAATAGATCTACAATATTGAAAGCATTTTTATTTAAATTTAAACTGTCTCCTTCTATTTTTGTTACATCTAAAATATCTTCTGTCAACTCCTTTAACCTATTTGCATTTTTAATTACGATCTCATAGTAACTCTTTTTGCTCTTTATCTTTGGTTTTATCTTTAAGCAGTTGTGATAAACCAATTATTGGTTGTAAAGGTGTCCGTAGTTCATGAGCTGCAATATTTATAAATTCCTTTTGCATTTTATCATTGTTTTTTAATTTCTCATTAGACTCTTTTATCTCTTGATATAGTTCTGATTGTCTCCATAAGTTCTCAAATATTGCAACATATGATAATACTCCTGCTTTACTTGTTGAATGAATGCTCTGTCCTATAGCTTGGGCAAAAGAATCTTTTGCATCGTCTTTAAGTTCCATTACCAGAAAATGTTTCCTATCTATTACGACAATAGTAGCTTTGGTATTGGACATTTTTTCAATAAATCTAATTTTTATATCACTATTGAAAAAATAATCCGTATCCAACTTTAAGTTTATTTGATCAATCTTATTCTCTCTTTTCATCTTTTTCTTTATCTTCTTCTACTAAACTGCTTATCAATTCTTCAATTAATTCGTTACTAGGTGTTAGTATTCTTACTTTGGCTTTTCTATCTCTTGATACTAGTTTTGCCAAATATACTGGTTTAAGTTGGCGAATAAATGCCTTGGGAGTTGGAAATATAAAAAAGATTTCATTTTGAGCTGATTTAATAAGTTCTAAATATATATCCCAGACTCTATCAGAATGTCTAATTATCTCGATATCGTAATCCATGTCCTCTTCAATATCTTTAATTCTCTCTTCAGCATCAATCCCATATTTGTCCCATAAATCATTAAAAAATAATGTGAACTGTGTTACATATGCCGGTTCATTGCTAACTAGCAGTTTACTCATAAACTTGCCATCTTCCATATCTCCTATTGTTGTCTGAATATTATTGCTATTAAAAGAAAAATTCATTGAAGGTAAATTTTTTATATGTCTTACTTGTATTTCTGCATCTAAAAACTTTTTTACTAAGTCAATACTTTTTTTATTATTGTCTATAAAAGTAAGCCACTTAACTCCGTTACCTTCGCCTCTCTTTTGCTTTTCAATAATTTCTTTATACAAATTAAAGAAATTGTTATAGATTATCTGCATTCCACCAATAGATGAGCAAACGTATCTCTCCTTTGATTTTTTAATTGTATCTAGAAAACGGTGGTATATTTCGTCTTGGTCTTCCAATATTTTGGTTTGTATTGGCTCTATTCCTTCTTCAATTTCTTTAATTTTGTCCTTTGCTGGAATTGCTTTATTCCATAGATTTTCAAACATATATTGTTGTGCATCTACAAGCCCCTTCACACTAGTTAGAATGGCTTGAGATATTGGATCTGATTCTCGTGAGACACCATGAAGTAGCACTTGTTTTTCATCAGCTATTCCAAAATTAGTTCTAACTCCCTCCAGATGGCGAAGCTCGCCTACTTCCATCAGCTTCTTACAATAATGTATATTGTCTAATGTAACTTCTGTAATAGCTCTTATTTTTATTCCCTTTTTTTTGAGTGAAACTAAACCATTCCATATTGGTTGGTATAGAACATGGACAGCTGGACCATCTTTATCAAGAGAACCATCCATGCTTTTTTTTGTCCATGAAAAAGTCTCTAATGTCTTTTTGATAATGATGTCATTACCATGCAGCACTTCTGTTTTATCAGGTAGTGGAAATTCATTCATTAGTAAAAGCCATCCGGAATATACAATATCGATATACTCTTCTATATAAGCAAAACAATAAAACTTGACTGTGAAACCTTATCATTGATAACGAATAATGCTTAAAAAGGATAAAACGTAAGTTTGGTACCTTTTGTTATATATAGTATTATCATCTTTTGGACCCGTGATATATCTATTACTAAACCCCTTGGGTTAAATACCTTAATTCATAATGGGTTTAGTCAAGAAAATATTAATAAAAATACTTTTAACCGCGAATGATTTCCATGTAATATCTATGTCAAATAATACAAAATTAATTTATCTTTGAGCCTCAAAATTGTATCGTTAACAATATAATCCAAGAACCGGCACAGATAAAAATAATATTTTTATCTGATTTATTGAAATAATTGCAGCATTTCAAACTCAAATTTGGAAATCATTCTATATATTATAGAATAAGATTTATATATTTTTTAATAAAAAACCATTAATTATCTATTTGCATCTGTGAGGCTCTTAACCTCGTTCCAGTATTTCTCAGATAGAATTTCTTTTGAGTCCGAACTTGATAGTCTTTATCGAGAAAAGAACGTTCTACAAAATTGTGAACATTATCATAATTTATCTCCAACAAATATTTTCCATCACTAATAATTACGAATTCTTTGAAATTCCCTAGCTTATTGTATATTCTATTTGAATAGGATTATTCTTATTTATGCTGTTGTTTATTTCACTAATTTGTTTCACGAGATTATTAAATACAAAATCGTCAGTTAAGATTTTAATATTTATATCTCTTTTTTAAAAGAAGAGAAAAAAGTTCCCAAACTTTATTATTCTGTATCATTAAATTCAATATTTTGATATATGAAAATATGATAATCTCTTTTTTACTTTGTTCTATCAATGAATTGGTCTCTTTTTGTATTTCGGTTAAACTTGAAAATGTCTTTTGAAATTCTGATGTCCCTTGGAGCAATAGTTCTTTATTTCTAATGGGTATCGGAACAGCAATCTCCATAGCTTTTCAAAAAGCAGCAGTTGTTTATCTATTAAGCCATGAGAATTACTAAAAAAAGCTTGTTCAGGTCTTTCACTGTTTTTATGAAAAATATATATCATATATGCTCTCTCATCTAAAATTCCAAAATTCCCTCTAACATTATACAAGGTGTCTTATGTCATAATATTTTATAGAATTTTACTCAAATCGATATTTCTCGTGATCGCTTTACGAACAATAAGTCTTATCTTTAAATGTCTTTCTTCAATTAGCCTTTTTCAAGTAAATCAAATCCAGCCTTTAAATAATTATAATGATACTTATACAACATTTTATCCCATACTGCATTAAAACACTTTTTTGGCAGAATTAATAGCCCGCTAAGTCAACCCTTCTATTTGGCTAATGTCATAAATTACATCTGTAATTTCAGGAGAGCAAATCTCAGATTCCTCTAATTTGACAAAGGTCGACTCATCCACTTTAGTTGGTTATCTTCCAATTGATAAAAACTGCGTTCCTCATTAACTCTTTTCTCTTAATTTATACTACTAATGATAATTTAATTCAATTATTCTTTGATATTTATTATGGTCTTTTGTAATTAATCTATTTGCATGTAGATTACAGGCAAAAATGTCCTGCAAACGACCCGAAATAAATAATATTGATTATTAACTATGAAATATTAGACAATTTATTGGATAAATATTTTTCTTGTAAAAGAAAGAATTACAAGTTAAAGCATGAATGAATTGGTTAAAACTATTTGTGAATTTTCATTATGAGGAATTAAATATCAAGTGAACTGAGCCTATTATTAAAAAATTGATCATCTGTTATTATTTTAAATATTAAAAAAATAAAGAAATTGTTTTTAAAGCGATTTAAGACTTGTCCTTTTATATTAATGATATTATATATGTGGAGGGACATGGATGGATTGGCGGACTGGTGAATATATATAGTGGAGAGCTAGGACAACTTAAAGCATATGTCGAACCAACTCCCCCGATTAGTAATCCTGCAATTGTTAATAATGCTATGAAAATTGCTATTACTACCGCTAACAAGAATATTTTATTTTTCATGGTTTTGTTGTTTTTGTGTATTAATGACATTGTAATACATAATACAACATTCTCATATTAAAAGATATCTGTGTAAAAAGGGCTTTGTAAAGTTAAGCAAAAAAGCTATAGATTTCATCATTACCCAATATTATGGTTTCTAAATTAAAGGAATAGGCCAAAATTAAATAAATTGTATACTCATTACATCTTTCCTTTAGTGGTCTTTAATTAAGAAATACTTTCAAAATATGGTAGAGAATTCTATAAAATTCATTGAAGAAGAAGGAATAGTTTCTATTATTTCTGAAAAGAAAAAAATAATGATAATGATGGCACTATAAAACAAATTATGTCTTTCAAGGATGATTATGTAATAGAAATGATATTTATATTACCAATTTTTATGATTACAGGCAAAAATGTCCTGCAAACGACCCGGCCCACTACAAATTTGACTATATTTTTTTGGGTTCGTTTGTTATAACTGGTGTTTATGGCTATATTCCCAGTTTTACATGTACAATCTTACTGCTGCTAATCCCTCAAGGAAATTTATGCGCTAGTATATCAACATGAGAGCAAGGGGAGATACTAGATATAATAACGATATTAGAGTGTGCAGGATGACATTATTGTTCACACTATTCTACAACAGTAAGAAAAAATTTTGATTTGCTCATTAACAAATCTCAAAGGGAAGAATTAAAAGATCAATACAGTTCAATCAATCAAGATATTAAAGACAGTCATCTTGCAGATACTATCGATAATTCAAATGGAAATGAGAACATATACGATGAAATGACAAAAGACATATCATCCCAAATTCCTGGTTCAGATCATTTGAAAGGCAAAGATATTGAAGAGCTAACGGAGGAAGATATATGAATAATCTGATTTCCCCATAACGATGGGAAACAATTAGAAAAATTAGAGAACTCTAAAGATGATTAAACGAACTATAATTATTATAGTTTATTGTTAATTCTCATCAATAAAACAATATTAAATAAATATAATTTCGAAATCAAGACTATCTTATGATTTAATCTCGATAGTAAATTGCTTTTATTAGTTTAATCAATACATTAAATTCATCCTCTTTTAAAGATTCTAAAACATCTATTTTATTTTTAATTAGCAATTTAGTTTCTTCTTTTATTGCATTATTATTGTTACTGTTATCTATATCTTGATTATTGATATATCTATTATCATTTGGTTTTGAAATATTTTGATTTTTCATTTTTAATAATCTTGATTCAATTAATGATTCTCCTAAAGTTGATATAAACAATCCTAGTATCGCTATTCCAACTATCATAAGAATAGAAGCTATGACCCGACCTGTTATTGTTACTGGATATATATCGCCATAACCAACGGTTGTAACTGTTGTGATGGACCACCATAACGCATCTCCAAATGAATTTATTTTGGTATTTTGAGCTGATGATTCAACCAAGTATTCTGCAAATGCACCTAAAAGAATAGATGTAAACGCAAAACTCATTATATAAATCAATCTATTTCCTTCAAAGATAGTAACAGTTCTAAAAAACAAATGAACAATTCTAAATAATCTTAATAACCTTATACTTCTAACAACGGTTCCTATTAGAATTTCATGCTCTAAAGTAGAAAATAATAATAACGGCATCATGGACGGTATTTCATACCAGTGTTTAACAAGAAATTTTGTTACTTTCATATTTGACTTTTTGATTCTGTTATAGAAGTCAATTGCTAATATTGCTACCACAAAAAGATCAAAGCTGTATATTTCATCTTTTTGAAGACCTGTTAAATTGGGATAAATATAATCCAGAATGATTGCAATTACTGATAAAGCAGTTAATACATCTACAAATATCCTCCATTTGTTCTCCATATTTGAAAATCTATCAATATTGGATTAAAGTTATTGGTATAAGGATTTTGTTTTTGTATGGATATAATCATGGATGCAAATAAACCATTATTATCTTTATTTTAGAAATAAATAGATCAAATTGATCGATTATTTCAAAGGTAAGAACATAGATTAAAAGATAGTATTTGTACATCTTTAATAGGAATACAGAGTAACAAACCATTTTTCTATTATTGTAAGTTAGATCCTAAAGTAGAGAATATCAATTTGAAAAGTATTAAAGAGCATATCAGGCTTAAGGATCCACAAAGTCATAAAACAAAACTATTAGAGTTTTTAGATAAAGTAGTAGAAGAGAAAGATAGTCAGATTAAATGAGTAAGAGTCTTTTGGAGAACAAAAATTATTGATTATTTTCTAGTAAATATGCTTTCCATAATTGTTTATTGAATGGCTTTCTATCGTTAAGTTTTCAGATAAAATACATTTTTTGTATCATTATATCCAAGATTATAAAAAGTCAATATATTAAATCCATTCTCATGTAAATATTTCATTTCAGCATTAAATAGATTTAGAGTAGTGGCAGAAGGTTCACTGGAACTACTTACATCAGGCAACAAAACAATATCATGATATGCTATTAGGGGAATCGCATTTACAATGCCATTTTTATTAAACTTATTTTGACTATTGACCTCTGTAACAAATTTCTCAAACATTTGAGAGTCATTATATGAATTTCCATTTTTAATATGTTGTTCGCTCCATTCTCCAACAGAATATCTGTTTTCAGGGTTTAAAACGCCATTATCAAAGTATGTTCTGCAATCAGTCTGACTTGAATTCTGAATATCTCTTCCTTCATTACAATTAAGATACATCAAATTAGAGTGGCCGTTTATAGCAAGGGTATAGTATTTAGCAATTGTGTTTATTACAGTCGCATTATTATTTGCTATATTCATTGGAACTGCAAAATAACTTGTGTTAATTCCATTATTTGTAAAACATTGTTTTGATTGACCAACTTCAAATTCTAATTTACTTGCTGATAAATGATTCAGGTCTTTATTTTCCATGGCTTTGGTTCCATAATCTACCGTTTTAGATCCAATGACGTTTCCCTCTTTGTATAGCTGATCTAGCTCTGGCCATGTCATTTTGTTAATTGTTCCAACCTTATTACATGTTACAAAGAAATTGCCTTTAAATCCATACTTATCTAAAACGGGTTTGGCATAGGTATATTGGCTCTGGTATCCATCTCCGAATGTTAGAATGACTACTTTATTAGGATTGGTTGAAACCTTAGGGGCTATTATCTGATGATTGTCTGAAGTAACTGGTGTCGATTGTGTTGTTGAGGATATTATTTGTTGATTGTGAGAGGAAGATAATAATTTTGTTGGGGCCTTTTGATGCAGCGGTTGCTGTTGCTGTTGTTGCAGATGGTCTCTATTAGGAATATGCAATGCAGTATGATCACGGGCAACAACTATTCCAAATTGATTATAAGAAGGAATTATTAAAAATATTATTATTATAGAAATAATAAATATAACTGAAATACCAAAACTCAAATCAACTCAACCTCTTTAAAATGATTTAACAATTAACAATTCTTTAAAGATACGTTTGAGAAAGTTGCAGGACTATTTGTGTATACTGGAATAGGACCTTTTATATAGAGATAATTGGTTATAGGATCAAATCCAAGATTGGACATTTTTAAAACTATAAATCCATTATCATGAAGATATTTCATTTCATTCTCAAACAAATTTACATCTGTAAATGATTCATTTGGTTGATAAATATGATTATTGTCTACCAAAAAGTTATGATATACAACAATGGGAACTGCATTTATACATCCATTTTTATTGTATGAGGATTGAAGATTGACATCTTTAATAAATTGATCAAACATTTGTATATTATTAATAGGCTCAGGCACTTGATTAGTTGACGATGATTGTTCTATTTTAGGACGGTCACTCCAATTTCTAATATCATATCTATTTTCATATTTCAAAGTTCCACTTTTGGTAAAAGGCAGACAATTATTATCTTCTAATTTATAACCATTACAGTGCAAAAAAGCTAGTGGCGCATCACCAACTCTTGCTAAATTATAATATTTGGAAACAACATTAACTACTGTGTTATTATAACCTCCGGTGCTTGCAGGATATGCAAAAATGGTCGAGTTAATTCCATGATTTAATAGACATTGCTTTGCTCCACCTATTTCATACTCTAGATTCTGTGCTGATTTGGTATTGAGATCGGTATGGGTCATTGTATGCGATTCTATATCATGTCCTTGTTGTTGTAACGTATTGATATCTTGCCAAGTCATACGTGATTTATCTGCACCCGCCGAACCTTGATTCACATAAGTGCACACAGTAAAAAAACTGCCTTTAAATCCATATTTATCTAAAACTGGTTTTGCCAAATCAAATTCTGTTCTTGATGAATCATCAAATGCTAAAATTATAACCTTGCTGCTGTTAAATCCATTTTTGAGAGGTGGTAATTTTATTTCCCCTGTGCTAAATGATTTTTGAATTGAAAATAATGGAATTAAAATAATAAATATAATATTGTTAATGTAAAAAGAAATATCCATTTCCCAAATATTTTATTTGTGTTAGTTTTCAGTATTAATTATAATATTCATTTACAATTAAACATAGTGATACAAACAGCTAAATACTAAGAACATTTTATTGATAATAATCTACTTTCAATTCTATAATTGTATTATTAGTGGGATGCCTAATTTACAAATAAAATGTGATATTTCAAATCAAAATTAATTCAAAAATAAAATTATAGTTGGGGCTATAATCGATTTCTTTCTTGTATTGCCTAATAGCCGCTGGTGCTACAAAGGCTGGTCATCAAGTTTATACTGGTCATATTGTCTCCTGTTAATATTGATAATGTAGAATTAATGCTGTTACTTAGTGCAAATACTTAACCTACAATTACTATGGAAACTGCAAATGCTGCTACAATATTTCGATGACAATTAAATTTAATTGAGATGGGTATGAATAAGACTGATTTAGGGATATGTATCGCAAAATAATCAAATTTTAATTACATATCAATTAATTCATTAGAACATTTCAAACAAATTAGAATTGTTCGACCCTCTATATAACAATTATATATTTTATTAGCAATTGAAATTATTACAATATTTTAAAATTTGATTGTAAATAGCTTTTAAATAAAAGCATCTAATAAAAGCATATATTAGCATTAGCCCCATTTGACTAAAATTTTAATTTCAATTTCAAATACTTGATGTAATTTATTTATTTATTTAGATTGTTGTTGCATTGCTAATGGAAGATTCAAAGAAAATGTTGCTCCACTTTCACTATCTTTATTATTCTGAGCCCATATCTTTCCATCATGAGTCTATAATATTTTTTGAAATGTATAATCCCAACCCTGTTCCTCCTTTTGATTTAGTAGTAAATTTTGAAAACAGATTTGGTATTATAAATGGGTCTATACCACTGCCGTAATCTTTAACAGTAACATACACTTTTCCTTCCTCGTATTTTTCTTCAACTATAATTGTTATGATACTTCTACTGATGTAAACTTGATGGCATTATTTATTAAATTGGATAATACTTGAGTTATTCTTGTTCTATCGGCAAGAACATATATCGAATTTCTTCTTTTTCATAAACCTTTCACTTTTTCATATATCCTTCAATACTTTTTCAAAAAGAACATCTATTTCTAATTTTATATTTTCATTTTCCTCTATCTGATTATTATAATCTTCAACTATATCTGAAATTAGATCATTTAAATTAAACAATTCCTTTTGAAGATGTAAATTATTGGTTTCTATTTTTGTAACATCTAAAATATCACTTGTAAGTTGAATCAATTTCTTTGCATTTCTGTTTATAATTTTTATTATATTTTGATATTGTTTTTTATCTTCTGGTTTATTTTTCATTAAAAAATCCGTCAAACCAAGGATTGGTTGTATTGGATTCTTGAGCTCATCGAGCTGCAATATGCACAAAGTCTTTCTGAAGTTCCTCTGACTCTTTTAGTTTCTTTACTAGCTCTGATTGTTTCCAGAAACTCTCAAAGATGGATACATAGGATAACACAGTTGCTCTGCTGTTAGAATAGGTTGCAAATCCTACCGATTTAGTAAAACTATC
The DNA here is from genome assembly GCA_963824915.1 of uncultured Nitrososphaeraceae archaeon. Lineage (GTDB taxonomy): Archaea > Thermoproteota > Nitrososphaeria > Nitrososphaerales > Nitrososphaeraceae > Nitrosocosmicus. Next base: position 6,901 of record CAWGRD010000012.1, on the reverse strand, counting down.
TTTTGTATCGTCCTTTATTTCAACAGCCAAAGATTCCTTTTTATCGATTATTAAAATCGTAGATTTAGTTATTGAATCTGCCTCAATATTTCTCAGATTAATATCCGAGATGCAGGAAAAAGAAAAAGACAATAATGTATTTTGTTCTTTTTGCTGTTGTTTAAGTTTAATGTCATAATTTTCATTATTTATTTGAGGTGTTAAAATTCTAATGTTTAATTTATTGTTACTGTTATTTTCTTCAGACATTTGTTCCAAAAGACTAAACACTCCAATGCCATATTGATGATTTATTGCATTATGAGTGGGAATAATTAGCATGATTTCTGCAGTTGCAGATCTTAAAAGATTCAGATACAAAGTTTGTATTTTAGTAGGATTTGTAATAGTCTCTATAATCTCTGGTTTTATTCCCTCTTCTATTTCTTTAATTTTGTCTTCAATTGGGATTAATATAATCCATAAGCTTTCAAACATATATTGTTGAGCTTCTACAAACCCCTTTACATTAGTCAGAATAGCTTGAGAAAGGGGATATTTTTCTTGTGAAACACCATGGAGCATTACCTGCTTTTCATCGATTATCCCAAAATTGGTTCTTATTCCATCTAGATGACGAAAATCGCCTATCTTTAAAATATTTTTACAGTGCTGAATATTTTCTGCTGTGACTTCTGTCACACCGCGTATTTTTATTCCCTTTTCTTTAAGCAAGTTTAAACTAGTCCATATTGGTTCATACAAAACCAATATCGCTGGACCTGTGTTGTCTAAAGCACCATCGAGACTCGTCTTAATTTTTGCATATGCTTCTAAGGTCTTTTTGACAATTACATCATTACTATGCAAGACTTCTATTTTATCAAATACTTCTTTTTCATCGGATTGTTGATAATCCTCATCAGGAAAAACCATCAGGATTGTAAATTATCTAGAATATTGTTCTATATAAGTAAAACAATAAAACTTGATTTTAGTATTTTATTATAGATAACGATTTCATGCTCAAAAGGATAAAATAAGTTTGTGTATTTTTTGAAAAATTATCATCTTTTGGACACGTAATGTATCTATTACTAAACCCTTTGGACCCCAACCTTTAATTCATAATGGGTTCAGCCGATAAAAAATTAACAGAAATACTTTCGTAAGAGGATGATTGTTAATATCTATGTCAAATTCTACAAAATTATTCAATCTTTGAGCCTCAAAATTGTATCGTTAACAATATAAATCCGACCTGGCCCATTACAAATTTGATTAATTGCTTGTAATAATAAAAACCTCTTTTATACTCTCTGACCTATCATTGGTTCTGTTCAGTTTAGTTTTAATCATATTTTGATACAAAAAACCTCATGATTTTTTAACAAATTTGACCTTTGGTCTAATAAATCACGCAGAATTTGCAATTAAATTATCTGATAATTTTTTAATCACACACTTAAAAGTATAGATAGATATAATATAAGAAAGATTATTGGATATAATAATCCTGTCTACCATATGTAGGCTTGTGAATACAATTAGGACATCGTTCATAGTTATTTGATATCCCAACTGTTTGAAAGGATTTTTCATTTACTTTAATTTCAGAGGGATGTTCAAAACCGCATTGAGTACATTTTACCATTAATATCATTAACATACCATATGCTATACTATTTCAATATTTTTTATTAGCCACTTTAAATAATTAAATCTTGTCTTTAATTTTTAATCAATGTAGTAAACTATTGAAATTTAATGTTGATTCCTAATTTATTAAATTTTGGATACCCTCTTTACTGATGACCAATTAAAAACACAAATAGTAGGATATTAAATATGTTATATAGAGATTATGAACAATACTCATTACAAAACTTATCTATCAAAATAAAACAAAATCATTATTTCAATTACCCTTAGGATAGCTATATCTTATTTTAAGACAACCAAGCACATATGATTAATTCGCTTTATTATATGAAAGAAATACTTTCATAATGTGTATTATAATTTTTATGAAACAAGTTCCGTAATGATAAATTAATTATTCGATATAATAAATTGATCTACTATTTTTATAAAAAAGATATACTAAAAAATGTATCAACTAACTAACCAATAGACAACACCAAAGAATATACCTTAAAAATCATTACAACAGACATTTGAAATATAGAATATTGAGCAAGAGTAGTTCCTTTGAGAGGTAAAAATATAATTTAATCTTAAATTTTTCTAGATGTTAGCAATTCAACATATTCAACAACTGCTTTTAGATATCTTTGTCTTATTTGCCAAGATTATTTACATATTAATATTTAATGTTGTAAACTGGCGGATAATAGATTGTCAAGTCTGTTAATATGCCAAGTCCATCCCTTGCTATGATCTTCGTATTGTACCGTATCTTCTTTTGTAAATCCACTATGAATTAAAGTAAGTTTTGTTTTATTGCTTTCTAACTTGTCAAGATTCCAACTAACTATAGTGTCTCTACGATATTCAGGTTCTGTTATAAAATTCCAAGTATATGATATTTCTTTGTTTGGTATAAAACTTACAATGTTGCCTACAATTTCATGATCATTATCTTTTTTTGTATTTTCTTTTAGGAATCTAAATGATACTTTACCACCAAGTTTTGGTTCAATCATAACAACATCTGGAAACCATTGAGTTAACTGCTCTGGGTCAATGAGCGCTGAAAATACTCTTTCAATAGGCGCATTTATTACTATTTCTTTTTTAATTAAATTTGGTTCATTACTCACTTTTCTTCACTTTTATTTTCTACAAATTCTTTGAGTCCCTTAATATTATAACCCCACATTTTATCAAAAAAATCTTTAATCTCTTGGGTTTTTTGAGGATTTATCGAGTATCGTCTCCTTTGACCTTCTCGTGTTTCTTTAATCAAGTCTGCATCTTTTAATATTCTTAAATTGGTAGATATTGCTGCAAGACTCGTATCAAAATGCTGTGCTAAATCTGAAGGAAACATATCCTTTTCTCTAAGTAATAGCAAAATTTGTCTTCTACTATCTTCTGCTAATGCTTTCCAAACCGAACCTGTCATTATAATAATTAAATAGTTATATAGTTATTTAAATATTTAAATATAATTAATTGTATTTATTTCTAATGTCTGTAAAAGCCCAAAAAGAGATAAATGAAAATGAAAAAGAGAGTGTCTTGGATAATCATAAAATTGTTTCACAAAGTGAATGGATGGAAGCTCGTAAAGATCTATTGACAAAAGAAAAAGAATTTACCATTTTACGTGATCAACTTAATCAAAAGAGACGAGATCTGCCTTGGGTTCAAGTTGATAAAGAGTATGTCTTTGATGGACCAACCGGAAAACAAACTTTATCGGAACTTTTTGATGGAAGAAGTCAATTAATTGTATATCATTTTATGTATGATCCTAGTTGGAATGCAGGATGTCCATCGTGTTCTTTTTGGGCAGATAATTTTGATGGAATATGCATACATTTGAACCAAAGAGATGTTACTATGATGGCTGTATCTAGAGCACCATATAACAAGATAGATACATATAAGAAACGTATGGGTTGGAAATTTAAGTGGGTTTCTTCTTACAATACGGATTTCAACTATGATTACCACATATCGTTTACATCAGAGGAGTTAGCCAAGAATAAAGTATTCTATAATTATATTGATCAAGTTAATCCTGGTAAGGAGCGAGAAGGCGTCAGTATCTTTTACAAAAATTCATCAGGTAAAATATTTCATACATATTCTACTTATGCACGTGGAATAGATATATTAAATACTGCATATAACTATCTTGACTTGGTTCCCAAAGGACGAGACGAGATTGGCCATGAATTTCCCCAGTATTGGGTTTGTCGTCATGATGAATATGGTAAATAGATATATTATCTATCCATCCATCTTTTATACTCTTTGCAGTAAGTTTTCCTTAAACCACTAGTAATAATATACTTCAAAATTCTATTTGAATCGCCTAAATCAAATCCTAATTTTATTAGGAAATAGGTAATAAAATGAGTCAAACTAACTATTGATTTCTTTTTGAGATTATAATGCTCATATCCGTATTGACTCGTCATCAAAAGCTACTCCAATTTATGATTTAGCGTCAATTACGTCTGCTTTGTTAATAATTGGAAAATTGAAGTCATTTCTGCACTTTCAGAACAACAAATAAGTCCATGCATTAATATTCAAAGATCATATATTTATTATACAATCATACAATACGACGAAATCGTTTATCATAAACTTGATACAATGTTTGTCTATATAATATATTCAAAATTAAAATCACTCTCTTATTTTAGATATGAATTTGATATAATAGAATCAAGAAAACTAGGAGCACATGGCAACTAAAAATTGCTTTAGTTGTGATAAATCTGATAGCCTGTTAAAATTGAAATATCCAACAAAATATAATTTAAAACATTATTATTTTGTTTGATGAACTTTGGAATATCATAAATTATTTTTAACCTCTTTATAATTCATAAATTGAACTTTAGGATATTCTTTACAATAAAATAGTGGTTTTTTTGTATCTTTAACAAATATAAGAACATGATATTTTTATACTTAATTTTTAACAAATAGACATACCAATTGTCTGATCCTCTTGAGCATTCTATAACCTCCCATATTACAAGACAATTCGTAATGCTGGATGAGAATATCAGTATAGCAAATGCAGTTAGTCAAATGCATTCCAAAAAAGTAGAAACAATAATTGTCCAAACAAAAGATGAAAAAAGCTTTGGAGTAATAACAGATAGTGATATCTTAGACAAGGTTGTAATCAAAGGTATTGATTCAGATGAAATTTTTTTAAAAGATATAATGAGTTATCCCGCAATAACATTATCCGCAAAATCAACTGTTCAAGAAGTTTTAGAAATAATGAGAATAAAAAAAATAAAACGAGTTATAATAATTAACCACGAGAATCCTCATGAGATAATAGGCATTGTAACTCAAGCAACATTAGCTAATGCCATAAGAACTTCAGTTTTGGAGAGGACATTTAGGCCTTATAGAGTATTAGTCAGAGAACATTACAAACCCATTGCGGGTAATTTAGGATTCTTAATGCAATTTGCAGGTGTATTAATGATAGCTCCTGCACTAGTTGCAACATTTTTAGGAGAAAACAAATCTGCAACAGGAATATATTTAGCAGTTGTAGCCACATCAATAACAGGATTTGTATTAAACACATTAGGCGAAAAAAGTCCCCTCAATCTAAAACAATCATCAATTGTTGTTGTATTGGGTTTTGTGCTATTGAGTATTTTTGGGAGTTTGCCATATATGTATGTAAATCCTTTTTGGAAGGGCATTGATACTATAACTCTTTTTGTGAACAGCTTCTTTGAAAGTTCATCTGGATTTACTACAACAGGTATATCAACTATAACACATCCTGAAGATTTGCCTCAAAGTTTTTCATTTTATCGCTCATATACCTTGTGGGTTGGTGGTTTAAGTTTTGTATATCTTGTAATGTCCCTCTATTATCCAGAAAAGAAACTTGCTTCAATGAGAAATATATTAGGAGCAGGAATACTGAAGTTTAGGCAATTAGTTTCTACGATATCCATCATATTTGTATTTTATGCAATTATTCTAATACTTTTAATATATTTTCTTGGAATTAATAGCAGCATTATAGGAAGCTCTGTTAATACAAACGGTATCAATAACAATGATCAAATAAAAATGATTATTGATTCAGTCTCTATAATTTTTGCAACTCTTACAAGTGGAGGTTTTGTTCCTGTATCTACTTTTCTTACTCTTGAAAACATAGGTCAATTAATGGTGATAATGGCTGGAATGATTATAGCAGCTTTGCCTTTTGCATTTCATTATGGTATTTTTAGTAGACAGATAAAAGCAAGGGAACTTTCTTCAGAAATAGCCGTCTATGTTATTTTTATTAGTTTATCCATTTTATTATTTACATCAATAGAATATCAGTATCTAAATTCAATAATATCAAGCAATAACGAGACATTATCTAAAGATTTGTCACACTCGATAGAAAAAGGGCCTCAACTTATTTGGATTATTTCGGCATTTCATGTTATAAGTGCAGCTACAACTACAGGTTTTCAATTTATTGATTTGTCCAATCTATCAGTTGAAGGCAAAATTGAATTGATCATAATTATGCTTATAGGCGGAACCGCCTTTTCAACAGCAGGTGGAATTAAAATTGCCAGATTAATTCTCATTTTTAAAATATTAAAGAAAAAAAAACCTACAAGATTGAAGGATATTTTAGGATCCACTTCTACATCAATTTCATCAACACCAAGTCAATTTGCAAATATTGACACAAGTAAAATAGAATACAAAAAAGATAATTATAACATACAAAAAACTAGTAGTAGTCCATTAAAGATTTTACTAAATCTTCTTCATCTTCCTCTTTAAATTATTTAAAGCCTCCATCTATTTCAATAACAAATAAACCGTTAAGAGAAGCACTTCTTGTTATTTTTCTATTTGTTTCTGTATCCATTGTCTCTGCATTTGTCATAGGCTTCCTTGCTAATCGGAATTTTATAGATGCATTATTTGAGTCATCTTCTGCCATTTCAAATACTGGTTTATCAGTTGGAATAACTACAATGAATCTTGATGATATATCAAAATCGATATTATCTTTAGAGATGATATTAGGAAGATTTGAAATTATTGCTATTTTATATATTTTTATGGATAGGTTAAGAAGATAGTATATAATTAGCAATATAATTACAAAACTCGTTCTTTCTAACAGGATAAATGAATCCTATTCTAATAGTAATAGCACTATGAAAACCTCTGGTTCCCTTTTACAATTGAAGATTTATTCAAAGAATAATGTATAAATCTATAT
>CAWGRD010000011.1:0-15229 GCA_963824915.1 uncultured Nitrososphaeraceae archaeon | reverse complement strand
ATCTTGAGTTGATTTAAATTTCGGCATGGTATAATTCAAAAAAGTTTTTTTAGGATTATTAAACGTTCCTTGTAAAATTATTTATTTACAAAAATGTCATTATGTAAAATAAAATCAATAAATCAATCAATCTAATTTAGAAAATCAATTTTATCTACTGTAGCTGTTCTGTTCTCCTGCTGCTGCTGTTGTTGTTGTTGCTCTGCTCTCTGTCGCTGATGATGCTTAATTTTATTCTTAGTTATAATATACAGCTAATTTTTTAACTTTTATAATCCACGTGCATATACTAAAAAATTGTTCATATTATGGTTTTAAAAATAAAAGTAGGTCATACACCTGACTCTGATGATGCTTTCATGTTTTATGGTATGGAATCAGGGCTAATCTCCACTGGGGATTTTGAAATAGAACATGTAATTGAAGATATAGAAAAATTAAATAAAAAGGCCCTTAACCATGAATTAGAAATAACCGCAATATCAGCTCATGCTTATGCATATCTATCAAATTATGTAATTTTAAATAGTGGAGGGAGTTTCGGTATAAACTATGGTCCAATAATAGTATCCAAAAAGCATACCATCGATAAAATACAAGAGGGAATAATTGGAATCCCAGGAATAATGACTTCTGCATATCTTTTGATGTCAATAGCTTTTGGTAAATTAAATTATAAGGAGATGCTTTTCAATGAAATTCCCGGAGCAGTCTTACGCGGGGAAATTGATTATGGTTTGGTGATTCATGAGTCACAAATTACATTTTCTGATTTGAATCTAACCAAATTGTTTGACCTTGGTAAATGGTGGAATAATAAAACTAATGGTTTGCCCGTTCCATTGGGAATCAATATTGCAAGCTCAAAGGATCTTAGTCCAGAGCAAATAATTGAATTTGATAATATACTAAAGAGTTCAATCAAGTATAGTATTGATAATATAGATGAAGCTGTAAATTTTTCTACAAAATATGGAAGGAATACCTCAAAAAATATTCTTACAAAATTCATTCAAATGTATGTCAATGATTTTACAATTGAGATGAAATTAGAGGGGAAAAAATCAATAGCCAAATTATTTGAGTTAGCCAAATTAAACAATGTTTTAGCTGATAAAAATATTGAAATAAAGTATAGCTATTAGAGAGAAATTTTTTTGTTTTTGTTGATCTTATTTTTTCTTCTTATTCTTCTTTAAATAATTTGAATAATAAAAATTGAGAATAAACTGTCAATGAATGCATAAATTAAATAATACCGATAATCAATTGTTTAAAGTTAATGTTTTCAAAATCATCCAATATTGATTCTGAAAAAGATAATAATATTTTTAATCATAATAATAATGAAAATTATTGGAATTTAATTGAAAAAAAATGGTTAGATTATTGGAACAAAAATAAAATAAATAATTCTGATATTGATAATTCAAAGAAAAAATTTTTTATTACCGTAGCTTATCCATATCCAAATTCGCCCCAACATATCGGGCATGGGCGAACATATACTTTGGCAGATGTTCATGCTCGATATCATAAATTAAAGGGATATAACGTACTATTTCCAATGGGATTTCATTATACTGGTACACCCATTCTCGGAATGTCAAAAAGAGTCCAAGCTAAAGATAAAGAATTAATTGATAATTTTCAAAATATATTTTTAATCGATCAGAGCACTATTGACTCGTTTATCAATCCATTAAACATTGCAAAATATTTTCATAACGAAATCAAATCAGGAATGATAGAGATGGGATATTCTATCGATTGGAGACGAGAGTTTACTACAATTGATCCAATCTATAAAAAATTTATCTCATGGCAATTTAAAACATTGTTTGAATTAGGTGTTATTGAACAGGGTTCTCATCCTGTTGGATGGTGTCCAAATGATGGAAATCCTGTTAGTCAACATGATACTATAGGAGATGTCGAACCATCATTTACAGAATATAATTTGATTAAATTTAAGTTAAAAAATGAAGATATATTTCTGCCTGTAGCTACGTTACGGCCTGAAACAATTTATGGTGCTACTAATTTATGGATAAATGATAAAGAGGGTAATGAGGGAGATAAGGATGTTTATCTCAAGGTTATAGTAAATAATAATGAAACTTGGATTATAAGCAAATCTGCTAGCAAAAAAATTGGAATTTCAAAATATTGATATAAAAATTATTTGCGAAATCAAAGCTTTGGATTTGTTCGGACAACTGGTAGAAAATCCCATGACTAATTCATTTATCCCAATTTTGCCAGCATCATTTGTTAAGATGGATGAAGGAAGTGGAATAGTTATGTCAGTTCCTGCCCACGCACCTTTTGATATGCAGGCCCTGAAAGAAATTAAATTAAAAAATAATAAAGAGTATTTGCTATTCAGAACAAATAAAGCCTATAGTCATAATTAATTCTGATTTTCATAAAGTAGAATCTGAAATCAAGAAATCCAATCTTGAAAACAAAGAAAACGAATTAATACCATCAACTATTTTTTTAAAAAAGTATTCTATTCGCGACCAAACTGATCCCAATCTAGAAAAAGCAACTTCGGATTTGTATAATTTGGAATTTTATGATGGAATTATGAATGATAATACTCCATTATTCTGGCATGCCTGTTTCTAAAGTTAAAGAACAAGTAAAAGATAACCTTTTAAAATCTAATAAAGCAACACTATTTTATGAATTGACAAATAAACCGGTTTTTTGTAGATGTGGATCTCTTTGTTATGTTAAAATCCTTAATAACCAGTGGTTTCTAAATTATGGTAATGAGAAATGGAAAGCATTAGCATTTGAATGTTTAAACCAGATGGAAATAATCCCAAATGAAATTATTGGAGAATTTGAAAATGTTTTTGACTGGTTAAAAGAAAGGGCTTGTGCAAGGAAATCCGGTCTAGGAACGTTACTGCCATGGGATAAAGATTGGATTATTGAAAGCCTATCTGATTCTGTAATTTATATGACTTATTATATTATTTCAAAATATGTAAATACAAAAAATTTGGAAAATTATGATAACTTGATTGATGACTCATTCTTTGATTATATATTACATAATAAAAAAAATAAAAGTTTTAAAAAATTAAACGATGATGGTAGTTTTATTTGGGATGAGGAAATCTATAAAAAAAATAATGATGATGATACTAAAGATATTGGCTATTTAAAAAGTTTTTTTGATTTAACTTTTGAAATTAAAAAAGAGTTTGAATATTATTACCCGCTGGATTCTAGGCATTCTGGTAGGGACCTCATTCCAAATCATCTCTCTTTTTTTATTTTTAATCATGCTATATTGTTTCCAAAGAAATTATGGCCCAAACAAATAGTTGTCAATGGCTCTGTCTTGATGGATGGGAAAAAAATGTCAAAATCTATGGGAAACATCATCCCATTAAGGAAAGCAATAAAGCAATACAGTGCAGATTCCCTAAGGGTTGCCATGTTGGTTTTAGGAGAACTATTACAAGATGTTGACTTTTCTTTTTCAACACTTAAAGGTATATATTCAAAATTAAATGAAATATATAATTTTTATAATTCGTTTTATAAAGATAATAAAACCATTATAGAAAACAGTTTAAATTTTGTTAACGAAAAAAAATTCCTTGAAGAGGATTATGAAAAACTGGATATGGAAGATAAGTGGTTGTTAAGCAGAATAAATCATAGTATTACATATATCACAGCTTCTTTTGATAAATTAAAGATAAGAGAAGCTCTTAATACTGCCTTATATTTAATGGATAAAGATTTTGAATGGTACAAAAAAAGAAAATTTGCCAAAACTGGCAAGTTATATCACAATAAAAATGATATATTTATAATATATCAATACATGATAAAAAGAATCAAAATTCTATCTCCTTTTTGTCCTTTTCTCTCAGAAGAACTATGGCATATATTTGGTAACAACAATTCAATTTTTACTGCTTCATGGCCAATTGGAGAAGGAGAAGAAGAAAAAGAAAAAGATCAAATGATTAACAACGTTAACGAAGAAAACGAACATTTTATAGTAAATATATTAAATGATCTAAATAAAATAATAAAGATAACAAAAAATTCAACTATAAACAAAATATTCCTTTATTTAGCATCAGATGATAAAAACTTTTTGTACTATGAAATTCTGAAACTATTTGTTACTTCACAAAATAAAACTAAAAATTTTGGTGAAGTTATGAAATCATTACTATCCGATTCAGTAGCAACAGCAGGAGCAGGAGCAGAAGAAGCAGGCTTCTTCTTCCTGCCGATAAAAGCCTAATGATGCTAACAGAATAAAGAATATTGTAAAAAATAATACTGAATTTATTAAAAAAGCTATAGATGATATTCTATCTTTGGCTCCCATGGAAAGAAATAGAAGATATACTATGGGAAAATTCAATGAATTTATACCATTACACGATGCTATTTCCTTATTATCTACAGAGTTTAAGATTCCCCCTGAAAATATTTTGATTTATAAAGAAGATCAAAAAGAAGTAATAGATCCGAATAAAAAGGCAAGATTTTCAAGACCATTCAAACCTGCTATATTTATACAGTAATTATTTATTTTTATTTTTATTTTTTTATTTTTATTTTTATTCTGTATTTTGTCCTTTATTGTTTTTTGATTCCTGTCTTTTTAGATACAGCGATGATGTAAAATATAAAAAAAATCCAGATACCACAACGATAAAACCATATACAGATAATGCTTCTTTATTTAAAGTTGTACCAACACCCACTATTATTGCACCTACAATAAGCAATGCAATACCTGTTCTTACGGTAGTTGGAACTTTTTTATTTTTTTTTATCTTACTCATTTATATAATCAACTTTTTGTTATTAATATTCTTAAATCTAAATGAAATCAATTTATTTGTCTTGAATCAAATTTAAATCGATTATGAAAATTGCCGTTGTGGGCATAGGCGTTGCTGGAGCATATTTAATGAATCAATTAAGCAGTATTCATGACGTTCATGTAGTGGGTTATGAGAGAATGGAAGAAAAAAATCATGATGCTGTTTGTGCGTGGGCAACATGCGAGAATGTTATGAAAGATTATGCTAAAAAATGTGGACTTGATTTTGAAAATTATGTTTTACATGATGGAAAAAAAATGATTGTAGATATAGGAAAAGGTGGTAGTAATGCCGATGACAAAAGTAGTAAAAAAAACAGTATTGATATAAATCTAAAGGGAATGATAAGTTATGATAAATTAAAACTTATTCAAGATATGATTAAAGGAACAGATATTGTTTATAACAAAGCACCTGACAAAAATACATTAGAACAAGATTTTGATTTAATAATAGATTCTACAGGATTTCACAGACATTATTTGCCCAAATTAAAAGATGAATTGTGGATTCCATGTATTCAGTACAAGGTAAAATATGAAAATAGTATTCCTTTTGATGATTTTTATCTTAAAGCATTTCCCTCTTTATCTGGTTATTTTTGGTATTTTCCTTTGGGTAATGGATATGCCCATATAGGCTCAGGAGATTTTAGACGCAAACATACAAATGAGTTCCTTGAATTATTTTTAAAAAAATATAAATGTACTATAATCAAAAAGGTGGGAAGACCAGTTCGAATAACACCTCCTTCAAAATGTATTCCTTTTAGTGATGGCAAAAAGACTGTTGGTGTTGGCGAATCCATCGGAACAGTATATCCGTTACTTGGTGAAGGGATAATACCATCTACTATTTGTGCAGATATTTTTATCAAAAATATGGATGATTTGCCAAGTTATTACAAAAATGTTTTAACCACATTTAAAATCTATACACTAGTTTATAATTTTATAAGAATGAAAATATCAAATGAATTTAGTATTTTCAAAAACTTTGTAGATCTATTAAAAATCTACACTCATATGAAGAGCCAGGAAAGTAGATATGGAATGGAAATTAAAATGTTAAACATGTTCAAGTTGACAAAAATTTAATTTTTATTTATATTTGATGGTCTTTTCTTCTTCTTTAATTTCATTATAAACTGATAATAAAGTAATAAGAATAATTCCAAACAATGCTACGGCAGTAGATAGATGAGTTGCAACAACAATAGGATGTAATTTTGTAAAGATTACAAGCCACCCTAGTGATATTTGAGTAATTAAAAGTATTGATGCAATTATTAATTTATTTTTAATATTTTTGTATGGAATCTTTTTAATGGAATAGAATGTAAATGAAATCAGTATTATAGTTAAAATTAAAACCAAAAATCTATGAATGTGTTCATAAAAATATTTTGGTGGAGGAGAATTAAAGCCGTTTGGACACAAAGGCCATGTCAGGCATGACAGTCCTTGATGACTAGAAGTGATATAAACTCCTATAAGCATTATTGAATAAATCAATCCAAGAAGAATAAATATTACAGCAAAAATCGATAAACTTGGAAATTTAATTTTATTTGGTGGGGGAGACGACGGTGGTGGTGGTGGTGGCTGTTGCTGATTTTTTTTGCCTTCATTCAATTTAAATAATAATAAAATTGTTAATCTACATATTTTAAATGTTTTTTAAATCATCTTAAATTATTAATTCAAATATATTATTAAATTAGCTTTAAAAACCAGTATAACCAAGTTGAAAATCTAAAAGATATTTCCAGTAGAAAATTAAATATAAAATAATAATAATTAATAGCAAGACAAAATAGTCGCATACTGCTATTTACATGCTCAATGTCATATTATCTTATTTTGGGGAGATAAAGTGAATTAAACTATATATACACAAATAAAAAAAAATTAAGTTTAGAATATTTCAAATATATTTTGTCCTTTTCTTTCCATTTTATTTTATTTTATTTTATTTTGTTTTGTTGTTTTGTAGAGGAGGAGGAGATACAATAGAAAAATATTTTATAGTACATTATTATTATTGATTTAATTATTAATTGACCAAATACTTTAATTAAATCTTATTACAAATAATAATATTTAGATTTATGAAGGATATAAAAAATAAAAGTGAAAGATTTATTGTATATATAAATGAATTTGATAAATTTAATGAAAACAATGAACCTATTTGTAGGAATATTGATTGTAAAAATAAAGTTTGTAAACCCTTTAGAAAATACTGTTCTAAAAAATGTAACAAAGATTTTTCTAGATGGTATAACTCAAATTTTTATTGGAGTCGTGTTAGAAGCAAAGTATTAAAAAGAGATAATTTTACATGTCAGATTTGTGAAATAAAACTAGATAAGAAAAAACGTTATAATAAATTAAAAAAAAATTGGCTAGAGTGCGATCACATTGTTCCTAAATCCTATTATTATAATTTTGGGTATCGTTTTGATACCCTTGAGAATAAAATTAAAACAATACTTGAATTTTTTCATAATAAAGATAATTTAAGGACACTCTGTTATAATTGTCATAAAGAGGTAACAATAAAAAATAGAAAGCAAAGAGTTGCTCTTATCTAATCATTCCAATATTAAAGTGTCCAAAATATTTGAGATTGCTAATGGTTATTTATGTATTGTTGTAGATAAATATTCTATATAGATTATATTTGTCATATTAAATATAATATATTTTCTAGTATAAATGAAAAATATACATATTTATAAACAAATTCGGTGTACAGGAAATAGAGGAATCTAACAATTAAATTGAATAACGTTTTAGTGGATCAATCACTTGGACTTAAAAAAAGAGTTCAAGAAGATGATTATCGTATAGACGAAATTTATAGGGTTGGAGTTGAGGTTGAAGCCTGTATACTAGATGATAAAGCTATACCCGTAAATGCATATCCACTAATCAAAGAACTTTCCTCTAAATATAAAGTGGATACAGAATATGGAAAATGTCAGTTTGAAGTGATAACAGATCCGATATCCATGTATAACCTTTCAAATATTAATTCATTTTTTGAAGAATTTTTAGATTTTCTATCATTATCAATAAAAAAAGTTTATAAAAATAGAAACGTAATTCCTGTTTTTTTAGGGGGCAACCCTTCTCCTACCATTTTCAAAAGAAAATTTATTACAAGAAAAGAGCGGTATCTAGATCTTTATAATAAGCAAAAGAAAATACCAGATATTGAACTTGAGGGTCAAAAGTATAAAGCAAGAGATATAGCTACAGCCATCCAAGGCTTTCATCTTCACCTTCAAGGAAAAAATCCAATTTACACTGCTAACATGTTTAATTATTTAATTAATTTGATTCCCTCTGCACTTTTACTTGGTTCCAATAGCAAATTATTTGCAGGGAAAATAATATCCTTGTATGCCCCTAGAATTTATTTATATGATCATTCTGAACAACAAAATTCTGGATTTCCTGCAATACCAAGATATCTGGATAAAGTAGAAGATTATATAGATTATATTACATCAAGAACTGGAAAAACCTCAAATGATTATTTTGGATTAGAAAAAGATAGGCATGATGATCTTAGAATTAGATTAAATTCAGAGTTCTATAGAGTAGAGACACGAATAATGTCAGTCCAGCCCACTCCTAAGGAAATGGTGGCCATGATAGAGTTTTTCATTGGATTTCTTTACAAGGCAATTCTTGATGGCAAAACCCTAAGACCTTTATCATCTATTCGGGAAGAGCGAAATGCGGTTATTCACTCTGGATATAATGCAAAAACTCATTTTGATATTGCAGAAACTGCCAGGTCACAGATAAATGTTGCAAAACAGGGATTATCAGATTTGGGCCTTGGCTCTGAATTTATAAAAATTTTGGAAACTAGATTAAACAATAAAACATCTCCAGGACTATATGTTTCTAGATTATGGGAATCAAAATACAATGGAAATGTTAATCAAACAGTTTCTGAAATTATTCAGCATGTTTGGGATAAAACAAAAAGTAACTCTCCTTTGTTATAGTATATTATTTCAGTATAATTTTAAATAAAATATTACTCTAATTTTTATTAGAGACTTAGAATATTATACCAATTAAAAAAATCGTTAAATAGGATTGTATGCAAAATCAATTATAGAATTGATGATGGGTTTATTTATTTTTTGTATGAAAAAGGTTTTGGTGTTTTCTAAAAGGTATGGCCGATAAAACTCTACTGTCTCCATCATTTGTAGATGAAACAATGGATGAATTGATATCCGACCTTCAGGTGCTTATTAGGCAACCCAGCGTATCTGCATTGCATCAGGGGCTTGAAGAATGTGCCCTTATTTTAACAAAAATGATGAATAAAGCTGGAATAAAAACAGAATTATTATACTTGAATGATTTACAACAACAAACTGAATCTTCTAATACTGCTACCTACTGCTACTGATTCGGTATTTATAATCAAAATTGCTGGGATATTCCACCACCATTAGTATTTGGAGAGGTTAAATCAAAATCAAATCCATTAGGAAAAACAATTTTATTTTATAATCATTATGATGTTCAACCAATTGATCCTATTGAGAATTGGAATGAAGATCCATTCAGTGGCAAAGTGGATGGAAATGTAATTTTTGGAAGAGGATCTTCTGATGATAAGGGAGAGCTTATAACAAGATTAAAAGCAGTCGAGTCTTTTTTAAAACAAACAGGAGATGTCCCTTGCAACATAAAATTTTTGATTGAAGGAGAAGAAGAGATTGGAAGTCCACATTTGGATAAATATTTGTTAAAATATGCTGAAAAATTTCATTGCGATCTGGTTATATGGGAAAGCGGCTATATTGATAATAAAGGTCGTTCTATAATTTCACTTGGTCAAAAAGGTATTTTAAATGTCGAAATAAAAGTTAATGGACCTGCTCGCGATGTTCATTCCAGTCTTTCGGCGGTTATTGAAAATCCTGCCTGGAAGTTGATTCATATTTTATCATTGCTATATGATAGTCATGGGAGAATCTTAATTGATGGCTGGAACGATGAAATCGAGCAATTAACAGATATAGAATTGGAGATATTAGAAAAGGAATCATTTGATGGTGATTCTTTTAAAAAAGAGTATGGTGTGCAAAAGTTTGTTAACGATATTTCAGGTTTTGAAATCAAAAAATCATTGGCTATAGAGCCTACATGTAACATATCAGGATTATATTCAGGATATACTGCTAAAGGAGTAAAAACCATTATTCCATCATCTGCATCTGCAAAATTAGATTTCCGATTGGTACCATTTATGAACCCAGAATCTCAATTCAATAAATTGGTATCATATTTAAGATCAAAAGGTTATTCTAAAGATGAGCTTGAAATTAATTTTTTAAGTGGTGAGCCTGCATATCGAACACCTCTTAACAATCCATATGTCAATCTAGTTATAAATGCAGCAAATAAAATATTCAGCGGCGTAATTTTAAACATTTCATCACCTGGAACAGGACCTATGTACATGTTCAAAAAATACTTGTCTGTAGATTCAATTTGTATAGGAAGCACAATTTTACCGAATAAAATGCATTCTCCTAATGAATTTACAAATATCGATCTTTTAAACAAGACAACAAAATGTTTTATAGAAATAATAAAAGAGATTTCTAAAAAATAACATAATATTTGCAAATTAATCCATATAGTGTATTTGTTTTCTCTTTTTTTTTGAAAGAAAGAACAAGCAGAGTAGTAGTAGTAGTTTTATGTACAAATAATTTTAAAACATTATAATATTACTATAGAAATAATTTTTTTAGAATAGTATTTTTATAAAATATATTTCTATAAAAAAAATTAATTGCTAGTTTATTATATTTATAGCAAGTTAGTTGAGGATTATAACTATAATATTAATAAATATAGTTGTATGATGTATTTTATAACAAATCTGCCAATCAATTATTTTTAAAATGCTTTTATTTAAAATCAAAAAAAAAAAATTAAAATGAAAAATTTTTAAATAAAAGACTCTGATGTGAATTCAAAGATTTATTGAATGGATAATGATAATTCTTATTCCCATCATCATTGATTTTTGTTTATGATATAGAATGTTATCGGCAGATTAATAATGAGTTTGTTTTCTTGCGGTAGTATCTGTGTTGGTGAAGATGATGATTTTTGTAAAGAATCTGCGTTAAATGCAAAAGATGGTACAGGAGGCTGCGGCGGCATATTTCCATTAGTTTGAGGTATATCAATTTTTTTTACACCATTTATTAAAAATCCACCTTGCACTGAAAGAGTTTCTGCTCTCTGTTTTGCGTTATCAAATGCCTCTTTTAATAAACTATTAAAATTCTCATCTATAACTTTTTTAGATGTAATAAATTCAATACCGTCTATCCGGTTTGCACCATTATTTATTGCCAAATCAATAAATGAGGAAATGTTTACATTTGCAGAAGTTGTAAGTATTATTTTATTGAGAGCAGTATATGAAATAATTTTGTTGAAATTATTGTATTTGTATTATCATAGTTAGGTCTTATTTCAAAACTTGTTGTAGAAATGTTTTTGTTGGTCAATCCATTGGCAGTTAGAGCGGATATTATTTTACCTATTTTTTCGGCATTATTTTTACTTGCTAAACTGGAATCAGTAGCAGTGTTTTCAACAGCAAGTGATATTTTTGATTCATCAGAGGGGATTTGTTTTTCAGCCTCCCCGACAACCGATAAAGTGGGTATATTATCTGCTGTCGATAAACCAATATTTAGGGCAAATATTTTGGAAGGCGTTATTATAATGAAAATTGCAATTATAAAAAAAATTGAATGAAAAATAGCTATTTTTTTTATGGAATTCATATAAAATTTTATTTTAATTATTATATAAGGTTTTTATTATTTTTTATTCATCTATTAAAAAGTATTTTATTTTGCCATCATGATTTAGATATTTGTAAATCACAAAATAAATAAACTATCTGTGTAATTGAACGATTTTCATAAAACAACAAGATATCCAAAGAATGGACATTATACATACACAATTTATTTAAAAAGTTATATTCTTTATATTAATAAACTAGCAAGTGGCGCCAGTAGCAAGAGCAACACCAAACGAAAATAGAAAAAAAACTCCCTTAGGTATTGTAATTATTACAATATTGACCGTTATCAGCGGTTTGATTTTATTGACAATGTCTTTTTTTACATTTATTGTTTTAGTTCATCTAGGTCCTGTTGGGCTACTAGGTCCAGGCTTTTTATTTGTACTTGGTATTGCTTCAATCATTGTTTCTATTGGATTGTATAAGGGAAAGGGCTGGTCATGGATATTACTTTTAATATTGTCAGGATTTGGAGCGGCAGGTTATTTACTAAATATTATAAACGGACAGCGTTTTTCGATTGTAGGGCTTGTTATAAATATAATAATAATATACTATTTGTACAGACCAAATGTTAGAAGGTTTTTTAGAAAAAGATAATTTTAATATATAAAGATAAAATTTGGATATTATCTAATTTAAATCCTAAAATAAAGACGAGTATTAAATCATATTTTTTGATTAGAAAATTTAATTAACATTTTCATAAACCATTTCCTTAAAAAGTAAACTTATAAAATTATTAACCAACATTTGGTTAAATCCATTGCAATCCTTTTTTAATATCCTCCCCATATCTGAATCCCATTAAATCTTTTATTCTCACTGTATCTGAATAACTCTGGATTATATCACCTGCGCAAGGTTCTTTAAATTTGATTTTTTCTTTATTTGTTAAAATATTTTTAGATCATTACTTTCAGAGAATAGTCCTATCATCAATCTAGCGATATCGATAATTATTATAGGTTTACCTGTAGCAACGTTAAAAATGTTATCAGAGTATTTACCATATATTTTTAGTTTCTCTTTCTTATTGTGATAGGAAATGGATAGGATTATTGCATTAACACCATCTCTTATACTAATAAAACCTTTTGATTGATTACCATCGTCATAAATCACGATTATTCTATTATTTGTTAAACTTTATGCAAATTTTGTAATAACTCCACCGTATTCCATAGATTGTCCTATTCCGCATATATTAAAGAATCTGAGACAAATTGTATTTTCTATACTTTTAGAGTATTTTAATATATTTCCTCTCCTTTTAGTTTACTTAAACCATATGGAAAAATAGGTTTACATTTCTCTGTCTCCTTAAGTGGCATATTTGATGAATTTTCGTATTCTGCTGCTGAAGATGCAAAAATAAAATTTTTTATACCATGTTTTGCTGATACCTATAACATATTTCCAGTTCGTTAAGGGTTATTTTCCATGGTATCTGTTGGATTCTTTATAGAGTCCGTAACACTAATTTTAGCATCAAGATGAATACTCGTATCTATTTGAGAATTTTCTTTGAATATGGTATCGATAAAGTCTTTATCACGAATATCTGGGTTATATAATATGACATTGTTGTTAGTATTATATTTTGAATGAATGTTATAAAAATCTCTAATATTTTTATTTTACTATTGCTAAAATTATCAATAACAATTGTCTTTGTTTAAGGAGTAATAATTGTTTGATCAAATGATTGCCAACGAAAACACATTCTTCCGCTACAATAAACTTTTTACTGCTCGTCGCTACACAATTAAACTTTTTGTGAAATTGTATCTAAAAAGGTTTTAGTATCTAAGTTTCCATCGAGTGTTATCATCCATCCAATTCAAACTTTTGGATGGGTATCTGTTACCTATTAGTCAATCTGAGTCCATTCCAGAATTTATTTTTTATTTGGGAGTAATCTCCAATTTTCCTATACCATTATAGAAGACCAATAAGAACTTTTAGGATTATGTGACAAATGTTCTTGTTGTCCTCTATCAATCATTTCTTTTCTGTGTTCTATATAATTATATAATTTTTAAATAAACAGTAAAATATATTGAAGAACATGGATATTATTAAGAATACCAATTGAGATTTAATTTGACTAAAGTATCACTTACAACAATTTTTGGCAAATGGGCGTCATTAGAAATTATTGTGAGTTCAATATTGTTTTCAACACTTATCTTTTTCTATATTTTGACTATTGGATCATCCTTTGGTCCTACTACATATCCTTTGATAGACAGAGTAACATATGCTACTCCATTTGTTGACAAATACTTTATTGGCAAATATTATGATTCTTTTATAATATTGTGGGGGACAGCCATATGGCTTTTCATATCCATTTGCAGCCGTAATTTGAAAATCATTTTATTGTCAATTTACGGCATTTCTGCTCTAATGGCAACATCATATAATGTCTCGATCCTATCGGATATACTTACTTTGTCTTCAATTCCAATCATACTAACCCTTTTAATCATTAACAAAATTTGGAAATACAAATTACTTTATTTTAGTAAAATACTTTATATTAATTATATTGCTATTTTTGGTTTTATAATAGGAGCTATAAGCATAACAATTACATTAGTTCATATAATTTATCCAGATTCAGCTTTACCCCCAGTCAATTATCTATACTATATATACCTACTGTTCTCAATTTTTAGTCCAATCCTTCTTATTTTAATTGCAATAACATTCCCTTTGAAAATATTAATAGGTAAGTATATTAGAAAAATCCCAATACATAATATTACAACATCTTATAAAACATCATTGTCTCCACATTCCTTTCTATCTAAAAAAAGAAGAATTTTATTGCTTTCTTTTATTATACTTATATCCATAGCTACGACGGTAATCCCTCATTTAAATACAGTTAATAAAGATAACCAAATAATAGGCACAGATACTAATGCTTATGCAAAACTTTTAAACTCTTTGATTATGACCAAGAATACCTCAGAACTTTTCCAACAGGTATTTCTGAATTCCTATAATGCAGATAGATCATTTTCTTTGGTTGTCTTTTTTTTATATATACAAGCTGTTGGTAATACAAATTTAATTAATTCTATTGAATATTTACCTTTGATATTAGGACCTATCCTCATAATCGTTATATATTTTTTGACCTTAGAATTAACAGCTGAATACGCTACAGCAATTTTAGCATCTTTTCTTACAATTACATCGTTCCATATTCTGGTAGGAACTTATGCTGGCCTCTATGCTGATTGGTTATCTTTGATATTTGGTTACCTGGGTTTTCTATTTCTAATAAGATCATTGAAAAAACCTAGAAAGGTAAATATTGTATTATTTTCTGCTTTGATGATAATTCTGCTCTTATGCCATGCACCAACATGGACTATACTATCCATAGTTACTATAATCTTTTTAACAGCTTTGTTAAAATTAAAAACAGAAAAAAAGTCGATAATTAATCTTTTTTA
>CAWGRD010000010.1:0-60304 GCA_963824915.1 uncultured Nitrososphaeraceae archaeon | reverse complement strand
TTCCATCAACAGATCACTTGATCAAACAAGAGATAACATCAATCGTTCAATAGATGAATCAAGAAATCAAATTCCTCATTATAACAATATTGTTAATAACTATCAAGAACAAACACTCCAAGCTGCAAGAGAAATATCAGAGAACTTTATTGAATCTCAAAAATCAATAATAAACTCTATTCAATCTGCCTGGATACCATTTAAACAGAACTTTAATACAACATCTAATAGTAGATGTATATCTCCTGAAGCAGTTGCCAATGTCTATAGCAGATTTGTAAGTAAGTTACTGATAATGCAGTATCTGCATTGAGAACTACAAACAATATTATATTTTCCAGCTTAGACTCATGGGAATCAACATTACAACAAGCAAAAGATAACTCAAAGCATTTATTCGATTTAAACTCTAAAGCAGCAAAAACATTTGAACAAAATGCAAGAGAGGTAAGAGCAGCAGCACAACATACAAGTTCAAGATTCAATGCTTCTATCAATAACAACCTCAACAGTGGTAGTAATACAAACATCACCACTACTGGAACATCAACAACAACTACAACCTCTACTACATCCTCAGCTTAATATAAAAACCACAATAAAAAATTAATTCTTTTTTTTTTTGATAAAAACAGTGAGATAATTATCTTTTAATCTTAAAATAAATAATTATAATATATCAAATACCATTACAAAAATATCTTGTTACCATCAGCAAGTAACTTATTCATAAGAGCATCTCTCAATGGCTTGTTTGGATATACTTGAACCTCATCTCTTATCTTAATTGTTTTCTGTTTATCATCATATTTATGATCACAGTAGTCTCTGACATCAAACAACAAAGACCAAGACTTATCCACAATAATCCCTGAGTTATAAATTCAATAGTTTCATTTTACAACTCAAAAATATATTAAAATGAAGTGCGGGGTTTGAACTCTATGCTATTTGTCAGTCTTCAAAATAATGACAGTATTTAGGCGATAAACAATCTCAATAACATACATTAGTAAAAAGTAATAGAACATAGAACATAGAACATGTAGAAAACCCCATATCACATATCATTTAATAATTGAGCAAAAAGTATTGAAAATGATTATTAATTTTATTTATCATGTTATACAGAAAATTGAAGACGGTGAAAATAAGAGAATAAGTTCAAAACTTACCAAGTAATTAGAGTATATAATCAATGTATTAGGTGTGGTAAATGATCAATAACAAATGTTTAATTTCAAATATCATATTTTTATGTATTTTATTATAGTATGTTCTTTCGCAATTATTTTATAGGTTTTTGATATGAACTGCAAATATCCTCAAATTGTAATAGATAAATGAAATTAATGAATTCATATAAGAAATCAACAATAACAGTATTATTTGCAACAGCATTGTTAACTGGATTCATGTCTGTTGCATTAAAGCAATCAGCAATTGCATTTCCTATCGATCTCGGTGGACTTACTGGATTGAGTGGAACTGGAGGACTAGAATTTTTAAAAGGTCCCAAGGGCGATAAAGGCGATACTGGACCTCAAGGACCGAAAGGAGATACGGGACAACAAGGAATACAAGGTGAACAAGGAATCCAAGGTGTAAAAGGCGATAAAGGCGATACTGGACTACAAGGAATACAAGGTGAACAAGGAATCCAAGGTGTAAAAGGCGATAAAGGCGATAAAGGCGATAAAGGCGATACTGGACTACAAGGAATACAAGGTGAACAAGGAATCCAAGGTGTAAAAGGCGACAAAGGCGACAAAGGCGATACTGGACTACAAGGAATACAAGGTGTAAAAGGCGATACTGGACCTCAAGGACCACCTGGACCTGTTGGACTACCTGGACCACCTGGACCGAGAGAACCACCAGTGCTATCCGAAATACCTTTCCTATAGATATGAGGAGTAGCAACAGGTCCTATGGACCTCAAGGAGAATAAGGACCGCCAGGCGAAAGGGTCACCGGGAAATGACTACCCCCAATGAGAGGCATTACATACTTTGACCTTGGTGGAATCGTATGTATTAATCCAGACAATGGTACAGGGAGAGTGCTGTACGCCCTAGCGTGCTACATCTTTTTTTATTTGCCATTTAAAATCTAATATTTTTATTTTATTCCTATGCAATTAATACAAACATATATCAATTATATAACGTTCTCAATAGCTGTAAACTATTCGATAACAACATTGCTTGAGTAATCTTTATGCTATATTGATAGAGAACTGTGATATGGCGTATGTAATTTGCCATGAATTTGTTGCCGTAAAATTTTTTATCATATTGTAACATCACACCCACTATTGAGGTTATTACAATGTATATTATACTAGATTCGTAGCAGATATATCAAATATACTAACATGCTATCTAAGCGTAATTGTGGCATAATAGATATTACATCTAAATCACCAAGTAAACGAGCAAATGAGGATATAAATCATATAGAGACTACTAAAATGGATCACAGCAAGCAAGGAAATAGTCGAAGTATAAATTAACAAATAATTGGCCGCTTGCATTTGCCCTTCAAGAGCGAAGTGCGGGATTTGAACCCGATACTGTTTGGATCAATCTTCAACTAATGGCAGTATTTTAGGCAATTGACAGATTATTAATAACATTATAGGTCTTTGATATGATAAAGAGATGGATTAATTCATCTTCAACATTTTCTAGTCCATTCTGATGGCCCAAAGCCTCCAGTTGATGATTATTTTTGTCAATTTAGAACCGGATGGATCTACCAATAAAGTCAAAGTTCCTATCAAATGATTATTGTGGATACCAAGTTCCATCGTCTGTTGAAACTATAGGATGGCTTAGGCATATATTAATTAGCCCAAACAGGAATCTTTCTGCAACAAACATGTTTCTCTCTTTGAATATGTTAAGTGCGAGAATTTCCATGTTTTTTGGTCCTATAGCAACCCAAAGCCAGATGAGTTCTGATCCAACCTTGATTACTGTCTCATCAACTATTAAATTTGAAATGTTCTTTCTTTTTGATGATATCTTTTGAGGACTATGTTTCTGAATCCATTTCCAGATTGCAACGCGGCCCCTCTTGACAATATTTAAAAAAGACAGTGCTTTGGCAACGCCTCTTGTTGACAAGCCCAGAAAATACAAATACAAAGCATGATCAATATATAATGAAGGTGTTCTGTCTCTACATATCATAAAGGAAATAGAGCATATTTAAGCTATAGATTTATCGTTAAGTTAACAGAGCCCTTCCGTCGTCTCATTCCCTTTTTTGGCTTGCCCTATACAAAAGTTCGTTTAATAACCGAATTATCAATTACATTTGTTAACAATTTTATATCATGAATGCTTGTTCATGATTTTGCCGCAGAAAGAGGTATACCGTGTTTATCAGTTAAAATATGCCTTTTTATGCCCAATTTGCTTCTATCAACAGGACTGCTTACAGTCATCGCCCCCCTAAGTGTGATTTTATTGATATTCTATCTACCGATTGCCATGTCCACCTGATATCTTCTTTGTCATCATAATCTTTTAACAATCCAGATTGCATCTTTTTGAAGGTGTCTGTATCTTTTCATTATTGAAATCGATGATGACAAGAAAAATATCTAAAGAGACTGGAGAAATTTTTTGACTTTATTGGTTTTGATTATTATATTACTATTACAAAAAAAAATTTATGGAATGGCCTTCCAAGCAACATCGGTTATTGGAACAGTCTCTCCATTAGGATCTTTCAGGGTTAACGTTGCTACCCAGTTTCCTACTTTGTCAACTGGTATAACAAATTGATCTACTCCATTTGCATCGGTTATCCTTGAAAATGTCGTGGAAACTGCATCAGGATTTGTGAGTTTTATTCTAAGTGCTATATCTTTAACACCTTTTCCAGTTGGATCTTTAACTGTTGTAATGATTTGTTCTCTCGGATCATCAGATAGAGTTACGATTGTACGGGCAAGATTGACTAATGATGTGAGATTAGAGTGGGTTCCGCCGGATATTGCATTCCAGGTAATCTGATCTGAAAAAGGACCGCCAACTGTTGCATTGCTTGATATTACCACAAGTGCTGTCCAAGTTCCTGCAGTTTTTACTGGAAATGAGACCACGTTTTTGCCATTATTATCTGTCTTATCTGTAGATAAAAAGGCAGTCTTTCCAGCTGGATCTTTGACTTGAATGATGACCGGTATATTAGGTACACCTTGTCCAAAGCTGTTCGTAACGGCGGAACTAATCTTTTGAGTAGGATTTTTAGATATATCTACAGAGGGTGTTGCAGGATTGGTTTGATAATTAAAGGCAGTGGGATTAACCAATTGATTGGTTGGTCCTCCGCCAAGATTTGTAGTAGGATTCTGAATTGTTGTAGAAGGTTGATTTGTTGGATTTGATGTTGTTGTTTTGTCAGGGTTGATAGTGCTGCCACAGCCTACCATGAACTTAGTATTGCAGTTATTACTATCTGGTTGCTGTTGTTGTTGAGTCGAAGTAGTTGCTGGATTTGATGTTGTTGTTTTGTCAGGGTTGATAGTGCTGCCACACATCATCATGTTATTAGTACCACAGTTAAATGGCTGTTGTTGTTGAGTTGAAGTAGTTGCTGGATTTGATGTTGTTGTTTTGTCAGGGTTGATAGTGCCACAGCCAACCATGGATACAGTATTAGTATTACAGTTACTATTTGGCTGTTGTTGTTGAGTTAATAGTTGTTGGATTTGATTTGTTGTTTTGTCAGGGTTGATACTGCCACAGCCAACCATGGATATAGTATTAGCAGTTAGTTACTATTTGGCTGTTGTTGTCCTTGCTTTAGTTGTGACTGTCCGCTGCTACTACTACTACCAATAGTGTTTGCAGTAGAAGGATTATTGTTATTTGCTATTTGGTCATTTTGAGTTGTGGATGTTGTAGTTGGTGGAGGAATGTAACCAGGTGGGCCAAAAGTCGTAGTAGTGGTATTTGAATTAAAACCACTATCTTTTGTTGCTGCATATGTCAAAGATAGATTTGTCATCGCAATGAAGCTTATCAATGCAAAAATCAGCACAAAGGTTGTTGCAAATGAAATCGCCTTGCCATTTACAGTAATATAATATTTTCATGATTTATTGTACCTAATCTAAGTAATAAGGTTTTGATTTTGTGTTAGGATGTGTGTTTAGAAACGGTGAGTCTTGAGTCTCTTTTTGTTCCTTTGCAAAAAGGATTTTAATAACTTTGCTTTTATTAAATCATAGGTAACATGCCAATACTCAAATTTACTTTAGTTTTTGGTGTTGTATTACCATTATCATTATTATTGTTATTTGTAATGTTGCCATCACTAACTCCTCTTGTCGGATTTGGACAGCCCGCCGCCAATTTTACAAGCGGCAATGAACAGACCGGATCCTCTTTCCCAAAACCAGTGGAGGGTATATATATAGACAATATTAGCGGCCTCAAAGTTACTTTCCCATCGGGATGGAATGGTTTTGAATCTGTTGGCGACAACAATGTTAAAACTGCAACAGTTTCAAAAAAACCTTCAATATCTCTTTCAAAAAACCTGTGGGAAAATTCACCTCCTTACATATTTGTAGAGATATCTCCAAAAGGCATGATGCTTAACAGTGGTCAGCCAACTCATTACGGGAATGTCATAAACTATGGTAAATTGGATACAACAAAATATTGCAATTTGCTTTCCTCAAACAATGTTACAATCGATTCTGCGCCGGGTAAAGAAATTAATTATATCTGCCCATTCCCGTTTTATCCATCAGTTAAGGAGGAAGTCAAGGCTATTGCAATCGAGAAAGGTCAAACCAATATAGCAATAGAGTATCTTGTCATTTCAGAAGCCAACTACAACAAGTTACTTGCCAGAATTTGAAAATATGATTCAAAGCATACAATTCTTGCAATAATATTATTACGGTAGAATGACTCTGTAATAAAGAAAATATAATAGGATCAAATTGAAAATTTGTTTTTGTATATATAATAGGTGTGAAGTGCGGGATTTGAACTCGTTATTTGTATCACAGTTGATATTTGGGTTTAAAAGTTTGAATATGAAATTCTTTTATTTAAAAATGACTTGATTGAGTGATATAAATTTAATGTAATTCCACATAATTATTTAATTTTTTGAGATAAAAAGGAACAACTATTGGTTTAAACAAAGAGGAACCATTGTAATTGGGACCGGATGATTTAATTCTTTATGGTAAAAGGTTCCAATACAATTTTACTCTGATTTAGGAATTCTAAATTGAGACAATAAAACAGCCACCAAATAAACCAATATAGGATTAGTTATTCTTTGAGTCTATAATCAAAAGTTGCAGGTTCGATGAATATTAAGATCTTATTTAGAAAGTAAGTTTTTCTTTAACATATGTGTTTTAACCTTAGTTCGCTAAAGAGAATGTTCAAATTCATAATAAGAAAAAGAATAAGAAGAGTAGACATAGTTTTTATACTATTCAAAATGTCAAGAAATCAAGGCTACCGAGTCTATATGAGCACGTATTAAGAATGACTGTGATGGATCGCCGACGCGGTCACCACCACCACCAGTGATGGTTAAGCCATACAGATCCTTCCAGTTTTGCAAAACAGGAGGTGTCGGTGCTGTTTTTAAAGAATCATTTGAGAGAGCATTTCCTGTTTCATCATCTAGTTGCCAAGATATATGTTCAACTTTAGCGGCATCTGACAGGGGAAGATTATTGTAACTTCTTAACAAATAGTGGTCTGTTCCACGGTTTACAGCTTCAACTAAGAAATTAACATTCTTAGGATCAGTTTTAAAATCAAGTCCTCTAGCATTTACAGTTATTCCAAATGCCTTCTTATCATGCCTATAATCGCCTACCGTTTGATCGGTATTTGAATCCTTTGTTGAAAGTTTGTAAGTATATTCACCAGTTATTTTATCTCCAACTCTCACATTGCCATTTAAGTTATTAGATCTATCATCTACCTGTGTTACAGTTCCAGTAAAGGCGATTTTTACATCTTTAGAATTTGTGGAGTTTGGTGCATCGTTTAATGTAGGTTGCATCGTTTAATGTAGGTAGATTATCCATCGTTCACAGTATTATTTAATCCAGGTATTTTACTCATATCGATGCCTCCTACAATTTGTGATTGAGGATTTACTATACTATTTTGTTGTTGTTGTGGTTGTTGATTTTCAGAGAAAGAGGAAGAAGGTGATTGTTGTGTGAATTGAGATTGGATACTGTTTTGTGATGGTGAAATTGGTGGTGGAGGAATATATCCTTGACTAAAGACACTTGAAAGCTGTTACCAATAGTTAATGCTATTATTGCAAAGATTATAAAGATAAAACCAAAGGATATGCAAAATATATATAAAATCTTGTCTTTAATTGATTTTATTTTCATAAACTGCTAATAACATACAAAACTATAAACATTCTGGTATATTTTTAACACTTTTCATATAGCATTTTATTATTACATCTAATTAAAAGTCATATTTTTTTCATATACTAACTTACATTCTTTTTGAATTTAAAATAGGCACATACCAAGATCATCTCGCAAAGATAAAAAACATGAATGCGAAGTGCGGGATTTGAACCCGACATTGTTTGTCAATCTTAAATAAGGCAGTATTTTAGGCAATTGATAGATTATTAACAATACATTGATCTTGATATGATAAAAGTCTGGATTAATTCATCCTCAACATTTTCTAGTCCATTCTGATGGACCAAGGACTGATTTCTCCATATATTTATAACGAAAAAAGATGAAAGAACTTGGCTGTTACTCATGAACAGGATAATCGTCATTTATGAATGTCCTCTTTATATACTCTGTCGAGTGAATATTGTTGTGTATAGTAATAGACAAGTAAAAAAGAATTATCTTTTTATTATAGCAGTTTTATCAACTCTTATAGTTTCAAGCTCATCAATTAGTAACTATGGTTATTATAACGTTGCTAATATAGTGTATGGTCAAGCCAGATTCAGGCCAAGCCAATTCACCAATACTACGGGCGTGGTAAACATCCAAGACATTCCATTAAAAAAGGTTCATGTTGGAGACATTGATATTGCGTACAAAATCTTTGGTAAAGGAGATCCCATAATACTTCACAATGGTGCTTCCGATGGTATGGATGCCTGGGATCCATCCTTTTTAAAAGGTATTTCTTCAAATCACACAGTAATTGTGTTTGATAGTCGTGGAATTGGAAATACAACCGCTGGTACCAAACCGTATTCTATGCAACTACTTGCCAATGATACAGCCGGTTTGCTGGATGCTCTCAAAATACAAAAGGCAAACGTTCTTGGATATTCTCTAGGTTCATTTATAACCCAGCAATTTGCAATTTTGCATCCTGATAAGATTAGTAGCATTATACTTGTTGCTTCAACCTGTGGTGGAAAAGATGGTATACCCAAACCAGCTGAGTTTATCAAATTACAATTCCGATATTGTAAACAAAACTCAAAATAATGTACCCGTTTCCAGCAGGAAATGAAATCGCTTGTAATTGCCTCATTAGGACCCGGATGGATAAAACTGCATCCTGAATCTGTTGATATTCCAGCAAACCTTACATACAACAAATGAAGCCTAGTCTTTCCCCTGAAACATTGAACAATCAGAAGAACGCTGGATTTACTTGGGAGGCAACCAACTGGAATGGTGCTTGTGATGACCTCGCGAAAATAGCCAAACCCACATTGGTCATAGCAGGAACAGATGATAATCTCTACGTCCCACATGCAAATGCTTTAGTCATTGCAAGTAAAGTTCCGGGGGCATGGCTTGTACAGATAAAAGATGCTGGTCATGCAGTAATGGATCAATATCCGGATGAAGTCGGTAAGATAGTACAAACATTTCTATCTACTATAAAATAAATAGTTGACCCGTTATGAATGTCGGTTCCAAATTAATTAATTAATTTTGTGCATAATGTAAACAAAGGTTCAAATCAATCTCAAAAATATGCGAAGTGCGGGATTTGAACCCGATAATATTTGGACAGTATTTAAGTGCAACATTTAGGTGATGGAAGACTTTTTGCGATATAGAACATAAACAACTATAGAATATAGAACATATAGAACATCCCTACGGCATATACTCATCCATAAATTATTTGAATATATACTTATTTGAAAAAAAATTGAAAAATAATTTATTTGATATAATAATATTATGATTCATGGATCCTGTTCTCCCATGTAAGACTCTATGAATACCCGCTGCAATTAAACTTCCAATAATAGGTGATATCCAATATTATCCAATTATAATTGAGATCTCCGCTTATCAAAGAAGCAGACAAAGGATCTTGCAGGATTTAAAGAACCGCCAGTAATAGATCCCCCAAAGATTACGTTAAATCCCAATGTAAGGCCAATGGCAAGGCCTGCCAATGGTCCAATTTTATTACTTGCGGTTGCAGCAGTAGTTAAAGCCACAATACCAACGTAAAGGTCATTACTGTTTCTAGTATGATTGTTCTTAAAACATTACCATCAGATGGAAGGGTTACGCTCGATGACATTGATGAGCCAAAAATTGTTAAAAGCCAGGCTGCTGCGATTACTCCTCCTATTATCTGAAAAATTATATATAATACTCCATCTCTAATGTTCATTCTTTTTGTTACCAAAAATGCTATTGTAACTGCGGGGTTTACATGAGGCTAACCGGATTTATAGCCTATTGCAAATACTTTTGCAGTCAAAACAAAAGCATGAACTAATCCTATCCCTTATTACTCCCAATTGGCCGCTTTTACTATAAACCGTGGCAGCACTTGCAATTGCATATACCAAGATAAAGGTCCCAACAAGTTCAATAAGATAATTTTTTTGATTAATTTTCATGATTCTTTTAAAATTTTACTAATTTATAAGGCTATTTCTGAAATTAATTAAATAACGTATAAATCTGTTTTTATTTTCTAATGTCCTATCATTTAAAATGCGAAGTGCGGGATTTGAACCCGCGATCCCGAGCTTGGGAAGCTCGTACCTTAACCAGGCTGGGCCAACTTCGCTGAGAATAAAAAATTAAATCAATCAGTCTATCTATATATATCTTTTATTCAAAAATAAAAATTAAATAGCACCATATAAACTATCTTTCATATATTCGCCCGTTTCTAAAGGCAATTTTTCTTGCTGAACTGATATCTCTTATCCCTCGTCTATTTATCTCTGTTCCCTGTCTAATAGATGTGCCATATTCATCAACAATTTCAATTATCACCTCATCTTTAAAATATTTTTTTAAAATTTCTGCAATTTGATGAGATAAAGTTAAACTACCATCACCTATTCTTACAATTTTTTTTTGAGAGTCAATAGCAGACAAAATTAGAGATATTTTTTCAATAGCGGATTGTACAGATAACACAATTATTTTATCCAATTCAAAATTATAATATAAAATAGATATGCCGATTCTTTTTCCAGGATCAATACCCACAATTAACTGATCATTAGAATAGCAGAAAGAGTTCATAGAATTTTGTAAGATTTTTGCCTTAACAGAAAGAGGAGATTGTTCTAATTCGGTATCAAGAAATACATCATTCCTCTTTACAATTTTTGATTCATTTAAAGTAGTAATTATTGTTTTTCCATTAGATAACGCTGCTTCTTCAGGGGATAGAGACAGAAAGTTTATATCCAACGATTTAAGAGCACTAGTTATTTTATAATAAGAACGTCCTGAAAGTGTTGCAACAATGACAGGTGGGCAACTTATTAGGTTTAGCATTTTATTGTTAAATCTGATTTAAAGAAACAATGCAAGACTATTAAAGATTGTGGAAAAATATAAAGACATCTAAAATTTTTTAGAAAAATGAATATATACAAAAGATGTTATTGTTGTTTTGTTCTCCATTTTATCAAAGTAGAACTTAAGTCCATGTTTTTTTGTTTTTTAAAAACAAATAAAATATAGAATCAATAACCATCAAACGGTCAAGTTCAAAATGGCTTGGGCTATATCTCCCTTAGTTTCTGTCAATGCAATAATGGCTTTTTCTTTAGACACATTGGCCTGTTGCATGACCAAAATAACATCCTCCTCTTTAAATGATGGAACTGATCTATTACTTTCTTCAATTTCGGTAGCAACGATTTGAAATATAGTACTATCCTTTCCTTTCATTTCAACAACCTGAGGTTTTTTCAAAAATATTTCTTTAGTATCAGTTTTTATGATAACCTCTTCAACTGAGCTTAAATCTTTCATATCAAGACCCATTCGGTCGAGCATTCTTCGCATATCCCTATTGCCTGATCGCATCATAGAAATCACTATGTACTTCTACTTTTTATTCCTTCTCTAATTTTAACTCCTACACCTCTTAAAAGAGATCTATTAGAGTTTTCATAACTTTTATTATTATAATATGAGAAAGGCAATAACGAGCGCCCTACCGCCAAAATATTCTGCTTAGAATCTATAATTGCTACATCTGAGCCAGTTTTAACATTAATTCCACAGCGTAATACATGCTTAACAAATAAAGATCTGCCTTCGGAAACAAATGGAATAGCATCATCAACAGGAACTATGCAGTTGAAGATAAAATTTTCATGATGTAAAAAAAGTTCTGCACCATAAATTGTCAATGCAATCCCTCCATCTGTTCTAAAAGTTCCAATCAATTTACCATTTGAACCAAAATTCTTTATTCGGCCAGTTTTTCTTGAATATTCAATTTCTATATCTCTTGTCAAAACAGAACTTATTTCTTGACCAAACAGAAAATTAATATGTGCTGATATTTTTTGGAATGGATCAACTAGCAGTTTCTTCAAGTCTTATGTGGTAATATAAATCCGCAATTATAAAAATTAAAAGCATTAAATACACATACATACATATTTTATTTTGAAATTTCAAGATTGTTATTAAAAATAGAAAATACTAATAAATTACTATTTAATTAAAGAAACATGGTTTCTTTTTGTGAATTATGTGGAAAGCAAACAGAGGATAAAAAAAAAGTAATGATAGAAAATTCAGTTTTTAATGTTTGTATGGCATGTTCAAAAAGGGGCAAACTAATAGAATCAAATAGTAACGTGAGAACCAGTATTCATGGAAAAGATACAAGAAATTCTGTAAAATCAACTTCTCATTATTCATCATCAACACCAACAACAAAACAAAATCCATTTCCAAATAGAATAAAACCAATGCCAAGAAATAAACCCCGGCCTCTTAAAAAAATTAATTTAACAGATGAAATGATTTTGGATCCAGAATTTCCAAAAGTTATCAGAGATGCAAGAAATAAAAAAGGAATAACACACGATCAACTGGGACAAAAAATTAATGAAAAAGTAACTCTATTAAAAAAAGTAGAAACAGGAACAATGAAACCAGATGAAATATTATCAAAAAAATTGGAAAATTTCTTGGGAATAAAATTATATATCAATGCAAATGAAGATATCGCAGAATAAAAAAATGAAAAGTAAAAAACATAGTTTTATTTTTTTACCAGAATAATTACAAAATATGTTTGATAGAGAGGTTGTAGTACTTAGAATAGGTCATAGACTTGTAAGAGATGATAGGACAACTACACATGCAATACTGGTATCAAGAGCTTTTGGAAGTAGCAAAATGTACATGACAGATGTTGATGAAGAAATAAAAAATACAATCAATAAAGTAAATAATTCTTGGGGCGGATTAAAGGAATTTAATCTTGAAATAATTGATGATTGGAAAAAATTAATCAAAGAATGGAAAGAAAAAAAAGGTAAAATCATTCATTTGACTATGTATGGACTTAGAATTAATGAAGTAATTGATGAAATTAAATTAATGGAAAAGAAAATCATGGTAATTATAGGTGCCGAAAAGGTCCCAAAGGAAATTTATTTTTTAGCAGACTATAATATATCCATAGGAAATCAACCTCACTCAGAAATAGCAGCATTAGCTATTTTTCTTGATAGATTATTTGAAGGTAAACAATTTGATAAAGGATTCTCTGATGGAAAGATGAAAATTATACCATCAGATAAAGGGAAAAATGTTATTAGAAGGGAAAAATGAATTATTTTTAATTCTGTAAATAACTTTGACATATCCACAAGAATTAAAAAAATTGTCATTTATATAAGCATAAATAAAAGTACAATCCTAAAACTAACCAAGGCTAAATGAACATGAATTCTGATCAACTATTTGTTATAAAAAAATCAGATCCGGTCGCAAAATAGGACTAATCAAAGGATTGTCTATATGATGACTATATTATTATTGCCAAGAAATACTGAAAAGTATGTTTTTAAAAACCATTTTACAATTTCTTAAAAGTTAAAAAAATCAGTAATAAAAAAGAGAAACCTATCTACCTAAAAATTTGATTAATTACTATCAAACAAAATAAAGTAAAACCATTATGTAGTTACTAACCCAAGTTTAGACAAATTTATTGCCTTTTTTATTTCCATAGCTATTCGACGGCCCATGCTCACAGGAGTTTCATATAACAAGTCAGAATAAGGAGAACCAGAGACATATAGATTAGTGCCTGCTACAATTCTGGCAGAGAATTCAAATGCAATAAAATTAGTGTTGTTATCATATACACCCTCTATGCAAAAAGGTCCAGGCATACCAGGAGGAACAAGTTTGCTTGCAGCATTAACAAATCTTTCACCCATAGAATAAACTTCAGGTAGTAATGATTCTCTCAATACAATAGGAATATTGCCTATTACGGTATAAGATGGTTTTAACTCGGAAGATAGTTGAAATTTTGCTGGAATTCTACCTATTGCATCAATATCAGTTTCATATCGTCTATCAATACCTAATAATTCCAATTCATTTCCAACAGGAGAATAAAAAAATTGCAAATAAACAGGAACTCCATTGGCATATTTTTGTATAAATAATTGATCTTCGGATTCAATAATATTAGATTCCACTAGTTTTAGAGATTGTTCTTCAAAACTTTTCTTATCTGTAACTAAAAAATAACCTTGACCACCAGCTGCTCCATGTAATTTAACAATACATAATCCATCTATATCATTTTTAGACAATATTTGTTTTGGAGTTAATAATGAAGATGCATCCATTAATCGTTGTTTTAACAATCTGTCAGATTCCCACCGTAAAATCCATTTATTACCAAAAATTGGTATCTTAATTTTTTCAATGTCATCCATAGATATAGAAGAAATTAATGTGCCATGAGGTATCAATATAGGGTTATGGTCATCGATAAGATTTTTTTGAAATTCAGCGTCCAAAATGTTTTTAAAATTATTTAATACAACTAGTTTATCAATAAATTTAAATCTTTTATATAGAGAAACTCTTTTTTCTTCGCAAGCTAATATAGTTTGAAATCCCTCATCTTTGGCTCCTTTTAAAACTTGTAAGGAACAGTGCGATCCCAAAGTCATTATAGAGTAGGGATAACCACTATCTTGATAATTTTCGGATTTAATTTGAGTAGAAGTCATAATAGATTATAATTTCAATGATAACCAGATTAAAGTTTTTTTAAAAAAACTTTATAACTAAATAACAAAATGTCCAAATAATATACAATAATTAATTGTTTTAGACCATACTAAAATATAAAAAGTAATATATTCGCCCTACATAAGATATAAAATCACTTAACTTAAATAATGCAATAACAAAATGAGATAACCATTTTATCCAAAGTCTATAATTGATGAATTGGATACCTTTTAAATAATTATAAAAATATTAAATAAATTTGTCATTTTTTGGTTTAGTTTGTTTTATTAATTTTTATATATAAAAAAATGGTAAAAAATAATAAATTATTATAGCAAATGAAATAAAGCATAACATTATAAAAAAAAGAATATTAATTTATAATATTAGTTAAGATCAACATTTTTTATTAGTCATGGTTGAAAAAGATAATAATATAATTATAGATAGTAAATTAATTTACAATGGTTCATTAAAGCTAAAATTAGATACTTTTAGAGTAAACGAAAAAATTTTTACAAAAGAAGTAGTAGAACACAATGCATCAGTAGGCATTATCCCAATAATAAATAGCGATGAGATTATACTAATAAAACAATATAGATTTGCAATAAATGATTATTTAATAGAGATACCTGCAGGAAAAATAGAGAGCAGAGAGTCCCCAATAGAAGCTGCAAAAAGAGAATTAGAAGAAGAAACAGGATTTAAAGGAGATTTAATACCATTGACTAAATTTTATCTAGCTC
Source organism: uncultured Nitrososphaeraceae archaeon (assembly GCA_963824915.1). GTDB lineage: Archaea > Thermoproteota > Nitrososphaeria > Nitrososphaerales > Nitrososphaeraceae > Nitrosocosmicus. The sequence continues at coordinate 45,037 of CAWGRD010000010.1, read as the reverse complement.
CAAGTTACGACACAGAATTAATGCATTTATTTATTGCAAAAAACGTGTTCAAAATAGAAAACTCGTCACGAATAATGGATGAAGATGAAAATATTTCAAATATTACTATAAAATTAAATGATGCACTTTGTTACTGTTTTAATGGATATATCAAAGACTGTAAAACAGTCTCAGCAATACTTCTTTATCATGCATCACTTTTAAAAATGAAATAGATAAAATCAACTTATAAATAATAATTATATATATAGTTAATAATATTCTGCAAAGACGGAGAATCGTTGTAAAAATTTTCCAAATATAAAAATGCAAATAAATTTGCAAAGCACAATTTTTCTTCAATAGTAAAATTTAGTAAACGACCAAACAAAAAAGCAGAATCCCATGAATCCCCCGCTCCACTTACAATGTTAATTTTAGATGGAGGTATTGCATTAACAAATACAGTATTACAACCATTAGACAAAACAGAACCTATAACAGTATGAATACAGATCTCAATTTTAAAAAACTTTGATAGAAAAAGTGCAGATTTACAAAGATTGTTCGGTGTTATCGAAAGAATATTTTGTTTATTTGAAACAAACATATCCCCAGAAGTTAAGAGAGCATCAATTATTTGAAGGTATTCGTTTTCATTGATGCTCAACAAATCAATTAATTTTGAATGATTTTTCAGATCCTGGACAAATTCCAGTCGTCTTTCACTTATATCAGCAGGATCTAAAAAATGAAATGAACTGGGAGAATTTGAGAAAACATATTTCAGTAGATCAGTTCCTTTTAAATTTGATGCCCAATTTGTTAAAACTACTGCTGAAGAAGTATTTAAGATTGGGATAATATCAGCAATAGATTCAATTAGTTCAGGGCCAAAGTTACAGTTATCTCCAACATCACTTAACATAACATTTGAAATAGAAAAAGAAGGGCTAGTAAATTCAAAAATGGTTGTTAAACCATGTTTTCCATTTTTGATATGCAAATTTACTTGAGAATTAAATTTTTTAAATACAGAATGTAAAATTGAATCACCAATTTTATCCGCCACTGTAAAAAGATCTACTTTTGCACCTAACCCTGCAAGACAATACGCGACATTAACTGCATTACCTCCCTTGATATCAGTACGATTATACCCACGCACACTACCGCCACCTACTTTAATTTTTTTTCCTATTATTTTTATCAGATTATCCATATCAGAAATTTGGATAATTCTATCAATAAAAAAATCTGGTAGAACAGTTATCTTAATATCGATATTAGACTTTACAATATCATTTAATTTATAATAAACATTTCTAAAGACCATGTTAACATCAGATTTAGAAGAAAAAAACTGAGTGCTATTAATTACATCTTCATCTCTATCTACAAATTTATCGTTAAAATAAATATGATAATTATTATTGCATTTAGAATTATCAGGATAAAAATTGTTCAAGATATAGATTTAAATGATCATATTATCAATATATAAAAATTAATTTCTTCTTTTGTATATAATTAATTTGAAATCAAATAGCAAGATAAATTATAATTTTATAAAAATAAAAAAAATAATTAAAGATCAAAGCAAAATAAATAAATGGATAATTTTATTGTTTGAGTTAAATAAATAGATTAATCCATATCCATGCCGCCCATGCCGCCCATGCCGCCCATGCCGCCCATGCCGCCCATGCCGCCCATGCCGCCACCTGGGGGACCTGGAGGCATTTTGGACTTGTTAGCTGCTATAACGTCATCTATTCTCAATAACATACATGCAGTTTCGGTAGCAGATTTAATAATTTGTTCTTTAATTACAGTTGGTTCAAGCACATTGAGTTCGTACATATCAGAAACGGATGTTCCCTTTACATCTATACCAGTCCATTTAGCACCTTTGCCCTGTTTAGTTCTTAGTTCTGTCATAGTATCAATCGGATCCATACCAGCATTTTCTGCCAGGGTTAATGCAATAACTTCAAGAGCATCAGCAAACTTTTCTGCGGCTAATTGTGATCTACCTTCAAGATTACCTGACCACTGTCTTAATTCATTAGCAATGTATGCTTCGGGTGAGCCTCCTCCTGCTACTATTGAAGGTTTTTCCAATACGTCTTTCATAACCATCAATGCATCATGTAATGATCTGTCTGCTTCATCAACCACCCTTTGAGAACCTCCACGAATTAATACAGTTACAGCTTTTGGATTTTTACAGCCTTCAATAAATACCCATTTGTCTGTTTCCACTTTTCGTTCTTCAACCAAAGCAGCTGACCCTAAATCGTTTTCACTCAAATCATCTAAATTGTTAACTAGTCTTGCATCTGTAGCCTTTGATAATTTGAACATATCACTCTCTTTCACACGTCTTACAGCAAGAATACCAGCCTTGGATAAATAATGTTGGGCAATATCATCCATACCCTTTTGACATAACACAACGTTTGCACCAATTGATTGAATTTTCTCAACCATGGTTTTTAACATTCTATTTTCTTCTTCAAGAAACATTTGCATCTGGGTAGGATCGCTTATTCTAATTTCAGCACTCATCTCTGTTTTTTCTATTTCCAATGGGGAATTAAGAAGTGCAATTTTTGCATTTTCAATTCTTTTTGGCATCCCAGCATGAACTACTTCTTTATCTAATACAATACCCCGAATTAATGTGGTATCACGCATAGAACCTCCCGCTTTTTTCTCGACTTTTATGTTATCAAGGTCAACTTTTAAACCATCACTATCTGAATTCTTCTCTGATACTTGTGAAGTAGCATCAACAACTATTTCACTTAAAATAGGACTTTCATCGGAGACTAATTTTGAATCCATACTTGTTTTTGCAATTTTAAGCATGGTATTCCTATCATTAACATCGACTTTTATCGCCATTTTATTAAGAATACTCAAAGATTGCTCCGCAGCTGCGGTATATCCATCCACTATTGCAGAGGGATGAACATCTTTACTGATCAATTGCTCTGCCTTTTCTAAGAGTGCTCCTGTAAAAATCACAGAGGATGAAGTTCCATCTCCTACCTCGTTATCAACAGATTTTGCAACCTCCACCATCATTTTTCCTGCAGGATGCTGAACATCGATCTCCTTTAGAATAGTTGCACCATCATTAGTAATAGTTACATCGCCTAATGAATCTACAAGCATTTTATCCATACCACGCGGCCCCAAACTTGATCTTATTATTTCAGCAACGAGTTTTGCAGCATTAAAATTATTTTTCTGTGCCTCTCGGCCTTTGTTTTCTTTATGTACCTTCTTTTAATATTAAAACTGGCATACCGCCAGCAGTTTGTTGAATTGAAGCCAACCATATCACCTAAATAGAATAAATATAATTTTTAAACTGCCTCTTTTATAGTTTTCACAATCATCAAAAATAGGTTTAAATATCATTGAAACCACCTTACTAAATAAATTTAACATAGTAAATAAAATAATTTTCAATGGATTTCAAAATTACTTTACAAGCAAAAAAGGAAAGGACAACAAAAGTCAAACACAACCAAACAACAAGTTTCCTCTGGGAAGGAGAAAATGTTTTTTCAACACCCTCTATGATTTCAGAAATGGAGGAAACTTGCAGACTCTTATTAAAAGAACAGTTTCTCAATAATAATGATCAATGGGACTCTGTTGGCACTATAGTCGATGTAAAACACCTAGCTGCAACACCAGTGGGAGCAGAAATTACATTAAATGCAGAGATCATCAAAATAGATGAAAGAAGAATATTATTCAAAGTATCAGCAAAAGATAAAGTAGAAACTATCGGAGAAGGGCTTCATGAAAGATTCATTATCAATATTCCCAGGTTTAGAGAAAGATTTATTGAAAAAGTTAAAAAAGTAAATGAATAAAAGATTCAAAACATTCTCAAACACTAAATTTAGTCTAATGAAAAAATGAATCCACCATAAAGGCAATAAACAACGCAGTAAGATATGGACTACTGAATTTAAAAACAAGCCAAGAGGATTTCTCACTAGGTTTTAATAATAACCACAATGATAAAGCCATCATAACAATGCCAAAAATAGTAGCAGTAATTAAATAGATGAGACCAAATTGATTAAAGAAGAAAGGCAGAATACTAAAGATCACCATCATCAAAGTTGTCATAGCAATGATTCTCACAGAAGATATTTCACTTGATAGTACAGGTAGCATAGGAATTTTGGCTTTTTTATAATCTTCTTTTACATGCAAAGCTAAACTCCAGATATGTGTAGGTATCCAGAAAAATACCAACCCAGCCATTACAAATCCTATTTCAATATGTTGAAAAGTTACAGCAACATATCCAATGAGAGCAGGTGCAGCTCCTGAAAAACCACCCAAAATAATATTGTATTGACTATTTCTTTTTAACCATTTACTATAAACGACAATATTATCAAATAAACCAAAAGCCATAAGAAAAAACGCCCATATATTTATAAGAAATGAAAAAATAAGCGAAATTCCGGCTAATACAAGCCCAAATACTAATGCATTTTTTGGAGATATTCTTCCAGATGGGATAGGACGGTCCTTTGTTCTATCCATGATAGCGTCTATATCTCTGTCATTATATCCTGTAAGGGTGTCTGCAGCTGCAGAACCAGCTGCAACTCCACACAGTAACAAAATCCATGTAAAAAGACTAATGGATATATGGAATAACCACGACGCAGAAATTGCTGCTGCAAAAGCTGTGAAAACTAGTAAATACCAAATTTTAGGCTTTGTAAGTTCATAATAGTTTTTAATTTGGTTACCAACTGTTTTCATCTCTAAAACCAAATATTCTAATAACCTTCCATAGTTTGTTAATTAAAATAGTTATTTATATCTTGACAGATCTTTTTTTATTTTGAAACAGTATTGGAAATTATTTCTCTGGAAGTTTTTCTCATTTCAATAAATGTCTCAGTTTTTTGTACTCCTTCAACACGTCCAACTTTTTCCGAGATAATTTGATGCATTTCATCAAGCGAACGAGCAGTCATTGTAACCAATATATCAAATCTCCCTGTAACTTCGGCTACTTCCCTAACTTCGGGTATTTTAAAAAGTTCTTTTAGGACATTATCTCTTAATTTGGAATCCATAGTTATACCAGTAAGAGCTTTAACATTAAAACCCAAAGCTTCATCATTTATTATAATAGTAAATTTTTTTATCAAGCCCCGTTTGACTAGGCGTTTAATTCTACTATAAACTACAGAAGAATTAATATTGATTTTTTTTGAGAGTCTGGGAACAGAGATACTTGCGTCTTTTGATAATTCCCTTAATATCTTTAGATCAAGATCATCAATTCTTCCCATAAAATTGCAAGATATACTAAATTTTGGTGGTTAATAAATGTATTATTTTCATTTTTTTTATTTTTTTTGTAAAGTTTATTGAAATAAAAAAAGATCATATAATTTTTTTTGTTTTCAATAGTTCTGCTAGCAATACAGCTCCTTTTGCTGAACCCATTTTTTCATTATGTGTTAAAAGTACATATTTTATTCCATTTTCAAATACAGAATCCTTTCTTAATCGACCCACAACAGTAGTCATTCCATCATTAACTTCCCTATCAATACGAGGCTGAGGTCGAGTTGGATCATCGTTAACAAAAATATATTCTTTAGGAGCTGATGGAAGAGACTTGATTGAAACATTATTTGAAAACTGCATCATCTGTTTTGCAACAGATTCAGGATCAGTATTTTTAGATGTTTCAACAAAAACTGTCTCAGTATGACCATCAGATACAGGTACCCTAGTACAAGTGCAACTAACTTTAAGGTTATCAGAGATAATCTCATTAGATTGTTCATCAAATCTTCCAAGAATTTTTTTAGTTTCTATCTGAACTTTTTCTTCTTCTTTTGGAATATAAGGTATTACATTATCCAGGATATCCAGAGCTATAACACCAGGAGAACGCCCTGCACCAGATAATGCCTGCATCGAAGTCATAAAAACACTTTTTATACCAAAATTATCCATTATTGGTTTGAGAGTTATTGCTAATCCAGTAGTAGTGCAATTTGGCAATGGAGCAATAAATCCATTCCATCCACGATCCTTTTTTTGCTTATTTAATAATTCAATATGTTCATCATTTATTCCAGGTATAAGAATAGGAACATCACTTTCATATCGAAATGCAGCAGCAGTACTGATAATAGGAACATGCGCCGCCAATCTAGGTTCGATTAGTTGAGCATTATCAGATTCCACAGCAGTAAATATAAGATCAAAATCTTTGGGGTTTATATCATCTAATTTTGATATAACAGTATTGCGAATATAATCTGGAACTGGTTCTCGATTATGCCATTTTAGAATACCAGATTGTGAATCCCGTATAGCATCGATATATTTTTTTCCTGCAGAACGTTCTGAAGAAATAACATGGGTTAATTCAAACCAAGGATGATTATTAAGTGCAACAACAAATTCCTGTCCAACAGCTCCAGTTGAGCCAATTAATGCAACCTTTAACACAACATAAGAAAATCTAAAACATTTAATAATCTTTTTTAAATGAATATAAAACTAAAATAATTATAAAATCAATGTAACAAGGACATTAAAATGGAAAAAGCTAAATCGAATTTCTTTGACTGTCATCATGGAGGAATTCATTCTGTAAAAAATAGCAATTTAGTAAAAATCGATTTTAGTTCCAATATTAATCCGCTAGGTGCTTCAAAGAAAGTTATAAATTCTTTGATAAAAAATATCAATTTATCATATAATTATCCAGATCCTAACTGTATAGAATTAAAAAACGACATTTTAAAATATTTAGACTGCAATATTGATGAAATAGATCATATAATTACAGGAAATGGAGCAACAGAGCTAATTCATTATTTTTCATCTAGTTTTGTAAAAAAAAAAGTCTTGATTCCCTCTCCAACCTTTTGTGAATACGAACTTGCTTCAAAAAGAAATAACGCACAAATTCTTTATTCTCAAGTTAAAAAAGATTTTCAATTAGATTCAGAATTCATAGTAAAAAAAAGCAATAATCCAAATCATGGAATAACTACAATTTTTTTATGCAATCCAAACAATCCTACAGGAAAGGATTCAAAAAAACAAATAATTGAAATTTTAGAAAAAATTAATGATAAAATTATAATACTATTAGATGAATCTTATGTTGAATTTATAAATGATATAGATGAAAAAAGATATAATTATTTTATCAATTTAATAAAAGAATATAATAATATAGTAATTCTACGGTCACTAACTAAAACCTGTGGCTTGGCAGGACTTAGAATAGGATATGCAATATCAAATAAAAAAAAAATAGAAAAGATGAAAAATAAAGTAATTGCATGGAATGTAAATGGATTAGCACAAATCGCTGCAAGAGAAGCTTTAAAAGATAAAAATTATTTAAATAATGCAAAAAAAATTATCGAAATCGAAAAGAAAAGGAGCTTTAAAATGCTAAAGAAAAATAATAAAATAAAAGCTATATGTACAGATGTTAATTTTTATTTGATAGAAATTTTAAATAATAAAAGCTCGACAGAAATAACAAACACATTATTATTTAAAAATAATCTACTTGTAAGAGATTGCAAAACTTTTACAGGAATGAATGATAAATTTATAAGAGTAGCAATAAAAATGCCAAGAGAAAACAACGAATTATTCAAAGCTCTGGAGAAGGCACTATGAAATCAAAACTATTGATGATTCAAGGAACGTCTTCTGGAGCTGGTAAAAGTCTGATGGTTACATCCCTTTGTAGAATTCTTTCTAACAAAGGCTACAAGGTGGCACCATTTAAGTCACAAAACATGTCTTCAATAGTATTTAAAATCAATAATACTGGCAAAATAATTGCACAAGCCCAAGCTTTACAAGCAATAGGAGCCAGAACATGTCCTGATGTTAGAATGAATCCCATTTTGTTAAAACCTATTGGTAATTATGAAAGTGAAGTGTATTTATTTGGCGAATTTTTTTCAAAAATGAAAGCTCAAGAATACTATAAAAACTTTGTTCTTGATAAAGGATTTAAATTGGCTTTAGACGCATTTAAAAGCTTAAAAAAAGAAAACGATATAATCGTACTGGAAGGTGCTGGTTCACCTGCAGAAATCAACATTATAAAATACGATATAGCAAATATGCTTTTAGCTAAAAAAGTAAAGGTCCCAGTAGTTCTGGTTGCAGATATCGAAAGAGGAGGATGTTTTGCAAGTATTCTAGGGACAATTATACTATTAAAACCAAAATACAGAAATTTAATAAAAGGTATTTTAATTAACAAATTTCTTGGCGATGAACACATGTTAATACCAGCAATAAAAAAGATTGAATCAAGGACAAAAAAGCCCTTTTTAGGTGTTATACCTAAAATAGATCACAATATTCCGGCAGAAGATTCACTAGACGGCCAAAAAAATAAAGATTCGATTCATATTAAAAATTTAGCATCGATAAATAGAGAAATAGATATAGTTTCCAAAACCATAGAAAACGCAATAGATATAGAATATATTTTAAAAAAAATCATTAAATGAAATACAATATCAAATGACACAAATACTACTAGAAATCATTTTAGTAACCTGTTTTTCAATTTCTCTTGATTATTTAATTGGAGAACCACCAAACAATATTCACCCTGTAGTATGGATAGGTAAAATAATTTATTTTTTTACATCTCAAATAAAAAAAGGAAATAAATCAAAGGAAAAAATTTTTGGGGCATTATTAGCATTATTTTTAACAACCATAATAGGAATCCTAGCATATTTATTAATAATACAATCGCTTTATACATTAGGAACGATATCATTTATTTTAATATCAACTTTTATTCTAAAATCAATGTTCTCGATAAAATCAATGGATATACATATCAAAGAAATATTAAAAGATATTGAAAAAAAAGATATTGAAAAAGCACGTCATAATCTATCGAAGATTGTTAGTAGAGATACAAAAACATTATCAAAAGAAAATATATTATCGGCATGTATAGAATGCATAGCGGAAAGTTTTGTAGATGGGATTTTATCCCCATTGTTTTATTATGGAATATTGAACATTCCAGGAGCAATAATGTTTAGAATAGTAAATACCTTAGATTCAATGATAGGATACAAAGATAACTATTATAAAGATATAGGATGGATGTCTGCTAAAATGGATACGATAATGAATCTAATACCTGCAAGAATATCAATAATTTTTTTAATTCCATCAGTGCTACTTCTTAATCAAGATTGGAAAAATGCCATTTCCATATATAAAAGAGACGGAAAAAAGACGGAGAGCTTGAATGCTGGAATTCCTATGTCACTCATTGCGGGAGCATTAAAAATTCAGCTAGAAAAGATAAATCATTATAAACTTGGAGATATGTATGAACACATAACTTTAGAAAAATGCAAAATTGCATTAAAAATTACAAAGGTTGCTACTTTTATATTTATAACGAGTTTTTTATTTCCAGTTATTATCTTATTAAATATTATTAATTGGTGGTCATTATTTTTTGGTTATTAAATCGATATTAGAGATAACATCATTTTTAACAATAATACCAGTAGATAGATTTTCCAAAAAAAATGATTTAGAAAATATATCTAAAAATATGTATCTTTTTCCTATAGTAGGTCTAGTTATTGGAATATTAAGTATTCCAATAACAATTTTTTCCTTTTATTTTTTTGATCATTTGGTATCAGGATTTATAATAACAATTTTTCTAATAATTATAACAGGGCTACATCACACAGATGCACTTGCAGATTTTGCAGACGGAATAATGGCAAAGGGCGATAAGGAAAAAAAATACAAAGTAATTCATGACCCTATCATTAGTACTGCAGGAGTAGTAGCAATTATATCCTATATTATAGGAATGATACTAACAATTTCATCATTTAACGGGTTAGAAGGATTAATTATCTCACTCTTAATCTCAGAGATTATTGCAAAATATGCAATGGTATTACAAGCATATTATTCTCATTCGGCATGGGAAGGCTACAGCTCTCTTTTTACAAAAAATATGAAATCAAATAGAAAAATCATTATTGCTACAACTATTACTGTAATCCTTATAATATTAATAGAACAAATGATTCAAGCAATATTAATACAGGTATTTATTACAGGAATAGTATGTTGTTTTATATTAATATATATCTCTAAAAAAAATTTTGGAGGTGTAACAGGTGATGTAATGGGCGCAACAAATGAAATAGTTAGAATATGTTGTTTAATATCATCATCAACAGCCATATCAATAAGATAATATTTAAAATACAAATCATAAAATTAACTTTTTATTTGGATTCACATCTATACGAATTTGCAATTATTATTAATTCATTCCATTTTGTATAAATATCAGTATCTGAGGTTAATACATAATGAGCTCATCTTACAAACTATTTGGTATTTCAGCAAGCCATAGTCCATAATCATGTCCGTTAAATAATCCTACTAATAGAGAAGTTTTTAAACAAATTTATAATAAGTTAAAGGAAAATATTGCAAAATATGGCATAAAAAAAATTGTATGTTTCTAATATGTCTGTTTTAGAACATGAATGGTTTATTATATTGGAGGCAAATAGTGCCCATGATGTAGAACAAATATGCATAGATTCAGGAATTTCATCGTTAAATACGGTTAAAATAGTGCCACTGACAGATTTTCATAAAGTTGTATCAAAATTGAATTAGTCAAATTCTTCTATTTATAAATATAAAATATGAAATATCATTCTATTATTTTTATTATATTTATTATATGTGAAAATAGTTACTGTTGTTTATTTATGTATTAGGTAAAAACAGATAGTGTTTTTTTTGCAGGTAAAAATTTTATATATTTTTAAATGTATATTGTCGAATGTATAATATTATTGGCCAATTCTAATAATTTTGCAATAGAAAAAGGAAAAAGTGTAATTGCAATAAACTGGATAAATGAATTTATTTCTAAAAATAATAGATCATTTAAAATATCGATTTCAAAATATTCGTTAAATACTTTGAACTTTGGAAACTTTGACCTTATCGAATGGGAGGGAGATTGGTCTATTGCTAGAAATATATTTAAAAAGGTTAGTTCAAAATTAAATATCAAGGTAATTGAATCAGGATATCACAAAAAAGGCAATATTGTAGAGGCATTTTTTGGCATGAGCAAAGAATATGGAAAAGTATACAGTAGCGGTAAATTTATTGGTACCATAATACTTGCTAAAAAATCTGGAAGATGGATTGTTGAAAAAGAAAAGCGAGGGTAAATTGTTTTTAATAAACAAGATATGATTTTTGAAATAATTGAATATACTTAATTGGATATTTTGATCCCCTCGTTGGTAATTATAACATCTTTATTATTTGAATCAATTCGATCATGCATAATCCATTTACCTGATGGTAGTATTATGTAATTTTGTGTAACGATTAGTTTCTGAATCTCATTAATAGAGAATATTCCGCTCACAAGTACAGTATTTCTATCTACAATTCGGGATTCAAATATTATTTCACCGCTTTCTTCAGTTATTAGAATATGGTCAGGATTATCTCTTTTTTTTATCAGCGTATTATCACAATATTTACATTTATTTTCACTCACTTCAATTATTTGCTTAGTGTTGTTATTGTTAATATTTGCTGAAATCAATGGCGAATCAGTTTCATATTTTTCCTTTAATGTAAATAATATTTTATCATAAAACTTAATATTTTTTGGACTATTAGAAATAAAATTATTGCCCATAAGAAGAGTGTATGTCATATTTTATTTTGTTCCTTGTATCTATTTTACTCTTTTATTTAGGTTATTTTTAAACATAAACTATAACTTTAAGAATGTTTAAATTTTTAAAAATATGACTATAGATTATAATAAGGTAGTAGGGATCATTGGACTAGGGATGCTGGGTGCCAGCATTGCAGAACGATTATTAAATCAGGGTACAAAAATCAATATTTACAACAGAGATAAAACAAAGTTAAAAGTTTTTGAAGAGATGGGAGCAAAATCATTTGATAATCCATGTTCTTTAGCTAATGAATGTGATTTTATTATAACATGTGTCACCAATTTCGAATCACTTAAAGATGTGTTTTTTAGTAAACAAGGAGTAATTGATAGCAATAATAGTCAGGTGATTATCGCAGATTGTACCACCATTAGACCTGATCAATCCTTATATTGTTCAAAATTATTAAAGGAAAAAAAAGGTATAACATTGTTAAGTGCGCCTATCATGGGAGGCCCATCTGATGTGAAAAATGGTGAAATAATTGCTATGATATCAGGGGACAAAAAATCATTTGAAAAAATGTACAATATTTTTGAAAAGATTTCAAAACACATATTTTATTTAGGCAAGGTCAATGGCATTTCTAATTCTATAAAATTAGCATTAAATCTTAACATAGCCATAATTTCTTTAGCATTGTCAGAAGGTATTATTTTAGCAATTCATTCCGGTATAGACCCAGAAATGTATCTAAAGATACTTAATCTTACAAAACTTAAGACAGGGATTAGCGAAAATAAGGGTCAGAAAATATTAAAAAACGATTTTTCCCCATCATTTTTTTTAAAAAATATGCTAAAAGATCTAGATTTGGTTATGGAAACTTCTCAAAAATTAAAAATAACTTTGCCCATTACAAAATTATCACGTCAATTATTTCATGCTGCTAATAATTATACTGATTTAAAAAATAAGGACTACTCGGCTATATTTCAATTTTTAAATGAATTAAATAGTTCTTCGGGTAATCTAAAAAAAAAACAGCAATCATCATAGTTTATCTTTTTTATAGTATTGTGAATATTCAAAATAAATTTTTAAGAAAGTATAAATGATAAAATAGTGGATAGAAAAGAAAATTTTTAATATATTTATTTAAAAAACTATAAAAGGTATATTTAAAGTGATTTACTTTTAGTTAATATAATAATATCTTATTTCCTTTTTTAATATCTTGTCTATATGTCACATATAAGATTGCAATGATTAAAGACAATCTTAAAAGTAAATTGATTTGAGGAATTTTTGCTATAAATGTTTGTATAATATTTGACGCATTGTATAAAAGCAAAATATTGAAAATGTTAATGTGTTTTCAACAGATTGTTTTATGAAAAAACCTAAAATATATTTTAAAATATTTGGTGCTTTTTCAATATTTATAGTTATGAGTATGTTTGCCTCAAACCTCAATATTGAAAAATCTTTTGCAGCTGAAAATGTAGCGTTACTACCATTAAGCTCCTCAGATCCGAAACTAAATATAGAAATGAATAATTTTTATGATTGTATAAAAAAATCTGCCACAAGTCCAGATTCTTCACATCTACCGAAATTCTTCAATAATGAACCAACAAAAACAGAGATAGACTATATGTTATAAAGAAATGCAAGCAAGCAAATAGAATATAAATTAACATTTTATAACATATTATTTATTTCCATTTTCATGCGTTGTTATAATTATAATTAAAAATCAATAATTAGGAAACTATATATCTTTTAAAGGCGTAATAATGTACCTTTATGCGAAATGTTGATACAGAAGATCCTTTTGTAAAAATTTCATCATTAATTGGAGGAGAAGAGTACAATCAGGTTGCAAAGGCATTGTTAAAATCAGAAGATTCTACTGATGAGGAAATAGCCATTGCAACCGGTCTTAGAATAAATATTATCCGCAAAGTTTTATACGATCTATTTGGTAAAGCATTGATTACAGGTATACGAGTAAAGGATGAAAAAAAAGGCTGGTTTGTATATAGATGGCGAGCTAAACGGGATAATGTAGATAATTTCATCGATAATCAAAAAAAGAAAATATTGGAAAGATTGCAAAGTAGATTAGAATACGAAGAATCTTCAGAATTCTATCATTGCGGTAAAGAAAAATGTGATAGAATTAAATTCGATTATGCAATTGAATTATTTTTTAAATGTCCTGTTTGTAATGAACCATTGAACATGGTAGATAATAGCAAATTAAAAGATGCGTTAAGATTTAAAATCGAACAACTTGGCCCAAATGCCACAAAATAAATTTAACTTTTCATATTTTTTGGAGGTATTTTTGTAGGGTTATTGTAATATAGAATTATTTCTCCATTATTTTTTTTATATATTCTGGATAACTTGAGTTTTGTACAATTTTTTATTTTATCAAAACCTTTTCCCTCTACAAGTGTTATTGCTTTCCTTCCTCCTATTATCAAGGGAGAAATAGTAATTATTAACTCATCAAATAGATTATTTTTTATGATTGACCAGATTATCTCCCCTCCTCCTTCAACTAGAATTTTTTTAATACCAAATTTCGTTTCTAATTGTTTAAATGTTTTATCCAGATTTACTTTTTTTCCTCGTTCTCCTGAAATAATTATTTTTAAATTTTTCTCCCTTAACATATCTAGTTTATTCTTGGGAGCACTTTTTGTTACTGCGATTATTGTTTCTATATCTGCAGCAGTCTTTACAATTTTTGAATCCAGAGGAATTCTCGCTTTGCTATCTATAATTACACGCAGAGGATTTTTTTTTCCAGATATACATTTTGTAAATCTTATATTTAAAAGTGGATTGTCCTTAGGACGGTAGATATTCCCACCAATATTCCATCTACATTACATCGTAATTTGTGAACCCTCTTAGATTCAGAAAAAGAAGAAATTTTCGATTCCCCTTTTCTTGTACATATTTTTCCATCTATACTTATTGCTGCATTTATAATAACAATCAACTTGTATCATTGATACTAATTTATTCGATATTTTTCATGAACAAACTTTCCGTCAATCATTATTGCTTTTATTGCTCGTTCTGAGCACCTATGAACTATTGACATATATGGATTATGTATTGGATATATATCAATATCATATTTATCTATGAAAATAAGATCTGCTTGATATCCATCATCAAGGCATCCAATATTTCGGTGAAATATTTTTCCACTATTAACAGTGGCCATTTTAAGTACCGTTTTTGCATCTAGGAACGAAATATCTTTTTCAAAAGCTCTTTGACTCTTTAGAAGAAAATCCATCTCTTTAAAAACATCCGGAGAATTTAGCATGATATTGTCGGTTCCGATAGCTATGGTCAATCCCCGTTCTATAATCTTCCTAAGCGGAACAAAGCCTACACCTAGAATACCATTTGCTCTTGGACATACAACAATACCTTTATTTCTAGAATGTAGTATATCAAGATCATGTTTTATTGGATTTGTTACATGAATGTATAAATCAGGGTCCAGTGTAGATATGGTTCTTTCTATTTCGGTCTTTTCGGTATTTTTTAAAGACTCTTTTACGGTTTGAATAGACTCTGCAGCATGTATTGCAACTATTGATTTTTCTTTTTTATTACAAGTTTTATGTTTATTTGTGTCTTTAACTACATTTTTATAAATTGTTAACATATTATCATCATTTTCATTGGCACCACTAATTCCAAATCCACTACAAAGATTCGATATCTTTTTACCAATTTTATATATTTTTTTTTCTTTTAATTCATTTTTTTTTGCTCTAAAATTTCGAGGTTGTTTACTTACTATAGTAACTTTTTTTTTATCCAACATATTAATATAAAAATCATTAAAATCTATTCTCCCTAAAATTATACTTTTAATTGGGATATCTTTTATTGCAGTTTGTAGTAGATTTATCCCAGCCAAACCCCCTTCTCTGAAATCAACAAATGTTGTAATTCCTTTGTTTAGCATGGTTATGGCAGCATTTTTCATCAATTGTTTTAATTGATCAGTTTCTGTTTTTTCAAGTATTGTTTTTTTTATGCTGTGATTTGGATGAACTCGTGTATCCAAATCTGCATTCGAAGATATATCTTTTCCAATAGCATCTCCTATATGAGTATGTGAATTTACTAATCCAGGGATTATTAAGTATCCCTGAGCATCGATTATATCCGTTTTTTTATCTTTTATGACTCTAGAATAATATTCAGTATCTTTGATATCCAATGTTTTTCCTGCTTTTTCTATTATTCCTTGATTGTTTACAATTATTATACCATTTTGTATTATTTGTAATTCGTTACCATATAAAAAATCGGCATTTTTCATAACTTTGGTCAAGGTGATTCATAAACATTAATTATTGTACCGTTTTGTCTAAAATCTCTTATCAAGTCCAAAGATTTGGTGGACATTTCAGCTGCTTTTCGACCAGTGCATCCATTCCCAATACCACAATTTAGATTTATTTTTGTTATTTTGGTTAACAAATTAATAATTTCTTTAACTTTTTCTGTTGTCATATTTTTTTTTGTAATTATCATAAAATTATCTCCTCCTAGATAAAATGCTAAACTTTCTTCTTTTAAAAAAATGTTTGAAATTTTTGAGTATAGTTTTATAATTAAATTTGTTATTTCATAAGCGGACAAATTTTTGGTTATTGCAGTAGAATTATTAATGTCGATATGAAGTATTTTAACATCTTTATCATCAGTTTTTGTTTTTAAATTAATCTCTTTAGAATTTTTCAATAGATTCTCTTTGTTTCCATAAATATCAGGTCTTATCAAATACTCTTTTTTATTTTTTATATAATGAGAATTTTTGTTTGACTTTAATGGTGTTTCATCTATTCCTATTGTCATCGATATTCTTAATTTGATGTATTTTTTTGAAAGTTCATTATAGATTTCCACATGTTCATCCAAGTTTATTTGATTTGTAACGGCAATAAATTCATCAAATCTGTTTGAAAAAACTACTCCTTTTTTATTTGAAAATAATTCTTGCACATCGGCATATATTTTTGATTGCATTATTTGCAATTGATGTTCTCTATCACTCCCTAGACTCAATGTCCATGGGCCATAGTCTTCTAATTTAATTACCGTTGTTTGATATGTCACATTAATCTATTATTTGTATATCTTTATTTTTTATTCTATTTTTTTTATATTTCTTAATTTTGTAACCATCGATATAGCCGTATTTACTGAATGATGAGATACAGGTATTATTCTATTTTTAGCCTGTTCATAGGTCATTTCTGGCCCAGTAATACCTAATGCTATTGGTTTATGATATTTTAAAGAAAGATCTCCTAAAAGTCTAGCAGTATTGTTAGCTATTACTCTATCATGGCCTGTTTCTCCCTTTATTACTGCACCTAATGTTACTATTGCATCAACTCTTTTTTTCTTCAATATCTCTTCTACCATTAAAGGCATATCAAACACTCCAGGAACAAAGCAGGCATATATGACTTTTGTCGATAGTTCTTGAGCATATTTTTTTGCCTCATTAAACATGGACATGGTTATTTCATTGTTAAATTCGGCTACGACTATTCCTATTTTTATTTTATTCATTAGTTATTGATATTATTTGCATAAGTCATCAGATCTTTAGAGTCCAACATAACGATATTGTTATTTTGAGCATATTTACAGGCATCTGTATAGGATAGTGCTTTATAGCTGACCGAGTCTAACATTTCGCATATGGTAGTTACATTTGTAATATTTGCAATTTTTGTAAGAAATATAGACACTCCGTATGACCAGCTCTTTCATTAAGAAGACCTTTTGAAGCTATTAGAATAGGGACATGACCAGGAGTCATAAAACTATTCTGAAATTCTTTAAGGATTGCATTATTGTCCTTTACTTCATCGTTCAATTCTTTACAAATTTTAGATAATGATGAAATTGTTAATGCTCTATCATAATCTGTAATTCCAGTAAATGTATTTACATGATTTAGCGTGATTGAAAAAGAAGGTTTATCTCCATAAGGAGAGATATCTTTTGTTATTAAGGAAATAGATCGATTGGATTTTCCAAAAATTTTTAAAATATCGTACATGTATGGCAATCCTAATTTTATAGAAAGATCTCTAGATATAGCTGTGCATATAAGTCCGCCTGCATCTCTTCTCATTACTGAAATATGCCGAGGTGAAATATTTTCGGCAGATACAACCATATCAATTTCATCTTCCCTATTTTTATCATCATGAATTAGGACAAAATCTCCATTTCGTAATGCTGTTACTGCCTCAGATATTTTTGACAACCATATTTTTTTCTGTCTAGTGTTAATATATCTTACTATTTTTTTTGTTATTACCAATATTTTGGTAGAAGTTTGAAATATATCTTGCTAAAATATCAACTTCCACATTTACAAAATCGCCTATGCTTTTTATACCCAATGTGGTATTTTCTAATGTATGAGGTATCAAAGCAATTTTTACCTTATTTTCTAGTATTTGTACCACAGTTAGACTTATCCCATCTATTGTAATTGATCCTTTTGGAGCAATGAAGTGCAAAACGCTATTATCGGTAATTTCAATTAAAATATGACTTCCTGTAATGTGTTTTTCAACGTGTTCTATCTTTCCAATACAATCAACATGACCCAGAATAAAATGACCTTCAAGTCTATCTCCAACCTTTAGACTTCTTTCTATGTTTACTTTGTCCCCTTTTTTTATAAATGAAAAAGAGCTTTTTTTGATGGTTTCATCAATAATTTGAAAAGTAGCCAGATTTTTATGCAATTTTGCAATCGTCAAACAAACTCCATTTATTGCAATGCTGTCCCCGGTTTTCAGTTTTTTCAATTTTTTAAGATTTATTGTTATTTCAGTATGAAGTCTATTTTTGTCATCAATATCAGTATTACTAATATTAGACGACGAGTCGACCTTTTTTACTTTCACTATTTGTACTAAATCTTCTATAATGCCAGTAAACATGATTTATAATTTAAAATAATATAATATAATTTGAATATTTATTAAATGATTATAAAAAAAAGATGTTTTCAAGGATTGATAATGGATTCCAGGATTCTTTTTGCCTGTTTATAGTGGATAGCATCTATCATTTTCCCATCCAAATTTATTGCCCCAATCTTTGTTGTTTTTTCATTCATCGACTCATTTAAAGCAGATACTACCTTTTTTGCCCATTGTATATCTTGTGTTGAGGGGCTAAAAACTTTATGCACGTGCGCTATATGAGAAGGATGGATTACACATTTTCCTGTGTATCCTAATTTTCTACCAAATACCAAATCTTTTTCCAAACCAGATATATCATGAATATTTTGCCAAATGGAGTCAATCGAATCAACTCCTGCAGCCCTTGCATCAACAGGGACTTTTGCTCTAGCATACATATACCCTGTCAAAATTTCCTCATCATTAGTATCAATTTTCATATCATGTAAAAAATCAAAAATTCCAAACACTAGAGAAAAAATCCGTTGATCAGATTTTGCAATAGAGAAAGCATTTACTACACCTAATGATGATTCAATTGAAGGAATTATTTTTATAGAGTCAGTTGGCATATTATTTTCTTTTTCAAGGGTCTTTATAATATTTGACAAGTTAATAACCTGGGATTCAGTTTCTACTTTGGGTATGACTACAACATCAATTCCATCTACTATAATTTTTTTTAAATCTTCTATTGCCAATTCAGAATCAGGTGCATTAATTCTTACAGAAATAAGAATTCTCTTGTCAGTATCGACCTGTTTTATTAATTTCTTGTATTTTTTTATTCACCAATATCCTTGCAGATTCTTTTTCATCTATTGGGACAGAATCTTCCAAATCAAAACAAACTATATCTGAATTAATGGTCCTAGATTTCTCCAAAAATCGAGGGTTATTGCCCGGAATGAAAATTAAACTTCTAGATCTGCCCACGTTCTATATCCATATACGATAAAAAATTAAAGTTTTTGTGGAGATGTTACGATTTTGCCTATCTGTTCGGCGCCTGCCATCATAACATGACCTTCAACCATATTTGAAAATGGCAATGATGTGTGTATAAGTGGTTTTAATTTTCCTTTATTTGTCCAGTAGATTACCTGCTCTAATTCTGCTTTTGTTCCTTGTGTAGAGCCAAGTAGATTTGTCCCTTTAAAGAACAAATATCTTAAATCGATTGTAGAGTCATATCCAGTAGTAGCTCCTGTTGCAACCAATGTGCCACCCATTTTAAGTAAACCAACTTCTTGTGGAAATACATTTTTTCCAATATGTTCAAATACTATGTCTACTCCACCTTCTTTTTTTGTCATTTCTCGAACTTTTTTATACCAATCCTGTTCTCTATGATTTACTACGTTATCTGCGCCCAATTCTAAACATTTATCCATTTTTTGTTGATTGCCTGCAGTTGCAATTACATTGCAATTATATAATTTAGATATTTGAATACCAACCATTCCGACACCGCTAGTTCCACCCATTATGAGAACTGTTTGACCTGGTTTGATTTTTGCTCTTCCTACAAGCATATGCCATGCAGTCATTCCAACCATAGACATCGCTGCAGCATCGTCAAATGAGACATTTTCTGGCAGTTTTGCTACATTAACCTCTGGCAAATGAGTATATTGGGCAAATCCCCCCCATAACGGACCAGTTTGGAATCCCCAAATCAATCTATCTTTACAATCATATTCCCTGCCTGAAGTACATAATTCACAGATTCTACAACTCATATTAGAATGAGATACTACTCTGTCTCCGACTTTAAACTTGGTGACATCCTCACCTACTTCAACAACACTTCCTGCAACGTCACTGCCGGAAATATGTGGAAGTGGCGTTTTTACTGGATCTCCCCATATAGCCCATAAATCATTATAATTATATGCAGATGATTCTACTTTTATTAAAACTTCGTTTGGTTTTATTTTTGGTACATCTATGTCTTCAATTTTTACTACTTTAGTAGGGTCTTTATTATATTCTCTAAATACAGCTGCCTTCATGGGGAAAAGTAATTTTAGAACCTTAATATAGTTAACTCTATAATAATAGTTAAAAATAAAAATGAATCAAAATAAATAATATTTATGTATATTTCATTATAACCTGTTGATTTTAAAATCCCTTTTAGGTTGTTGAATACTTAATAAAATCTGTTTTAGTTCATTGTCTGTTAATGTTCGGTTTAATCGTCCACTTGTGGCGGCATTTATCAAATAGTTTTCCACTGCTCCCGCAAGGTCTGGTTTCACCATTTTTACATTAGCCAGCCTTTGTCTTGCTTGAGAATCCAATAACATTGCCAATGCTTTTTGTTTTATTGCCTCAGCTTCAGCCTGTTGTTTTCGTATCTCTTCATCAGATGGCTGTTGTGATTGAGGACCTGACAATTTTTTAAACTCCTTTATGCATATCTTTCCAAACTTTTATTATCTTTACAAACTTCTTTAAATATTTCTGTTGCAAGTCTATCCACTCTTTTCATTCCATCATTTGAAATCATTCGTCCTTTGCTCTTTTTATCAATATATCCGGCTGATTCCAACTGTTGGAGTGCCTTTCGTATTATAGCACCCCCTGCATCCTTATGGTGATCTAAATTATAACTAATTCTTTTTCTACCGCCATAATAGCTTTTTAAATCGGAAATTCCAATAGGGCCATGTAAATATACCTTCCTTACTAGTGATGCACATCGAGTATACCACCAATCCTTATTTTGAGGTATTTTTTCTGCATGTGTTCCGGTCTTAACAAAATTGGACCATTCAGGAGGATTTATTTTCTTATCTTTTTTAAGCTGTTCTGATAATTTTGATATTAAATCATCTGCAGGTACATCGAAAATTTTAGCCATTTGATTATTACAAACTTAATCCATGGAATTTCCCTTATAAATCCTTATTCTTTGTTCTTTTGTTTTTTAAAAAACTCAAGCCAATTATTTTATTTTATTTGATATATTTTCTGATTTTGATTTTATTATCTTCCTATAAGTATGACCGCATATTTTACATGTTATTCTTAAAGCTTTAATCTTTGATCTGCCTATTCTTACTCTAGAATTTTTACCGGGACTAATAAATTTTTTACAATTTTTACAGAATAGGATTCTGTATTCAAATGGTATTTTTAGTTTATATTTTGCAATGATTTTTTTTGCGATAGTAATATGATTATCAATGAAAAGATCTTGAGTGTATAAAGCAGTGTCAATTAAATTACTAACTCTTTGTAAAGCTATTTTTTTTTTATCCTTTTTTTTCATTTTAAATAGTTTATTATTTTACTATGATGCAATTATTAATAACTTTAAATAAGAAATAAATTTTATTTTTATTCATATCATTTGTTAAATTTGGTTATTGCAGAGACGGCATTAGAAACCATTCCATTGGAAATATTTCAGCATTCATCTTTAAAAAAGATTCGCGATAGTGGGAAAAAACCCACACAAATACTATTGGATAGGACTTTTCATCATTTTGCTATTTTATCAAGTAATTTAAAACAAGATTACAAGAGAGCAAGACCAGATATACTACATATTATTTTATTGAATGTTCTTGCGACACCATTGTTTAAAAATAATCAGCTTAAAGTTTTTGTTCATACAATAAATAATCAGGTTATTAAGATAGGAGATAATTTAAGAATACCAAAATCATATTCGAGATACGAGGGATTAATCTTGGATTTGTTTAAAAACAAAAAAATAATATCAAAAGATGGATGCTTACTTTTAGAATTAAATGATAATCTAAGTTTTTCAGATTTACTCAATAAACACATAAAACCTGATGTTATTATTGGACTTTCTACTAATGGCATCTTTAAAAACTTTGAATATGTTTCGAAGGAATTATTTGAGTTTAAAAACCCCTGTATTGTTATTGGAGGATTTCCAAAAGGACATTTTTCAAAAGATATAGAATCGCGTCTAGAAAAGAAATATTCAATTTCTAATCTTAGCTTGGAAGCACATATTGTAATTTCACGATTATTATATGAATTTGAAAAAATAAATAATTTTTAATTCGAAATAAAAAAATTAAGGTGGGATTATCGGGCTTTTCTTGCTGCAGATGCTAGTGCATAAATTAAACCAATAGTTAAACCTGTTGCTAATGGTACCCATACTCCCCATCCACCTACATTAAAGCTAATTTGCAATACTTCTAGAACCATAATTAAAAGTTAATCGGGAAGCGTGTATATAAGTTTTGTATTACAGAATAGTATTATTCTGTATTTTTTAATGGATATAGAAAGTTATTTTTTTCTCATTATGACATTTAAATTTTCATATTGCTTATTTAATCTGATGAATACTATTGATCTACTTAACGAATAATTATTTTACTTTAAATTACCCACAAGCTAAAATAATTCATATATGAAAATGCAGAAAGAAATGCGGAAATTTTGTCCTAAATGTAAAACTCACACTGCCCAATCGGTGGCCATTTATAAAAAAGGTAAAGATAGAAAAGCCGCTCAAGGTGCATTACGACATGCTGAAGATAAAAAAGGTTATGGTGGCCAAAAGTTTCCCGAATTAAAAAGAACTGCTAAGACTACCAAAAAAATTACACTGAAATACAGTTGTAAAATATGTCAACGTAAAACTATGAAAGAAGGCAGACGTATCAGAAAACTGGAAATACAAGCTTAATTATAAACCATAGAAAAGTGTATGAATATAATGAAAAAACATAATATCATGATACCTAAACCTCGTAGTAATTTCGTTAAAATAGAATGTGAAAACTGTCAAAATACTGTGATTTTATATACCTATAGTACAAAAACAATACAATGTCAATCATGTAATGCAGAATTAATGGTAAATACAGGGGGTCAAGCTCTAATATCTGGTAAAATTATAGAAACAATGGATTAATTTTATCGTACTTAAATTATTTTTGATTTTTAGAATTTTCCAAAAGTTTTTCTGTTATTTTTAAATCTTCAAATGTATTTATATTACAAGCTATTTCACTATAATTCAAAACTATGTATTCTTCTTCTATTAATTGAACTTCTTTACTATTATCGAATTCAATCTTGGAAATATCTATTACAGAGATACCTGAATAGCAATATTTTTTCTTATCTATAATACATTCATATGATGGAGTTATACCATGATTTTTAACAAATTCATTTTCTAAAATTATTATAAGACATGGTTTTTCTTGCTTTGTATTTATTATCTGTATTAATATCTTGGGCGAAATTAAAGGAATATCTATTGGTAGGAATAGTATTTTTTCTAAATCTTTCTGTTTTTCAAATCTTATATCTTTAAAGTATTTTATTATTTTTACATAATCTTCAGAATATTCTATTCCAGATGTATCTAATAATGTTATTTTTCTTTGAAAATTAGCTTTTATAAATTCTCGAGTTTTTTGAGTGTTGTTACTAACTGCTGCAAATATTTTATCAAATTTATTTATTTGAATTAATGTATCTATTAAATATTCAATCAATGGTTTATTTTTTATTCTTATAAGAGGTTTTTCAATTTTAGGACCCATTGTGGATTTTATTCGTGTTCCTTTACCACCACACATCAAAACACCATATATCATTATTATATGTAGATGATTTGTTCTAACACTGTATTACTTTATCTATTTTAGAAATTGATTTTCATTCTTATATTTTAATTGCATCTACATATAATTTTTGTAGAAAATAAAATCATTGATATTAAATTATTTTATAAAATATTTTGAATAAGTTGTAAATTTGATTCGATAAGTCTAAAATTTAGAAAAATTAATCTATTTTAAATTAAAAATAAAGGGGAAAGTACACTATAACAATATTACGATTTTAACAGTGATATGGTAACAGGCAATGTCTTGTTCTTCATCAAATTTATAAAATGATGATACGGTAAATTATTTGTTTGAATATATTTGTTATAATTTGTTTTGACCAACAACAATCATAATCGGTAGAAACAAATTGATCTAATAGTGTATGATTTGTTTATCTATTTGCTATATACCATGTGTATTTATGACATATTAATATTATCAATTAATTACTTCCACATATAATTAATTTATTTTTAATTCATATTCTTTGAATAGGATATTCGATTGAATTTGGCAAAATAAGAAATCTCATAAATATAGGACCTTCTATTCCTTAAAAGAAAAATAGATTTATATTTTTAATTCTTAAGTCAAACATTATTATTTAATTGAATTTTTATCTCGGATGTATATTTTAAAAAAGAAAAGGAAAAGGAAAAAAATATGATTGTTTCAATCGTCCAAAAACATAAAATTATTTATAAAAATAAAGAAATAGAATTTAAAATTATAAAAACTGCAAGAAAAAAAACTAGCGAAATAACGGTAAAATATGATGATGTTTTAATAAGAGCTCCATTTTCAAAATCTATTGAAGACATCGAATATTTGGTAAACAATAAAGCAGAATGGATATTACAAAAGATAAAAGAAAATGTTGGAAAAAAACCTGAAATCATATTACCAACTATATAAAAATAATACTACATTACCATATCTTGGAAAAAATATAACCTTAAAAATTGTTAAAGATGAAAATGACTTTTTAGAATTTTTAAATGATAAATTTGTAATGCATGTAAATAAAAACAGAGTTAAAACAATATATGAAAAATGGTTGTTTAGTATATCGCCTACTATTTTTAATGTATTTATAGAAAAATATTCAGTTTTACTAAATGTTAGTCCAAAAAAAATATTAATAAAAAATTTAAAGAGTAGATGGGGTAGCACAACATTCAAGGGAACAATTAATTTAAATGTGCATTTGGTTAAAGCTCCGATAGAAGTAATTGAATATGTAGTTTTACATGAAATGGGGCATCTTATAGAAAAAAATCATTCTCACAGGTTCTGGAAAATAATAAGGTGTCATATGTTTGACTATCTTGATAAAATAAAATGGCTAAAAATTAACGGACCAAATATTTTATAATAAAATATTAAATATTTGAAATAAAATTAAAATACATGAATTTATTTATCTTTTTAGAATTTAAAGGACAAATGTTTTTTAAAATGAAATAATCTCATAATGAATCATGAATTATAATAATGTCAATAAATATTATTCCATTAATTTAATCTAAAAACATATAAGCATTTTGATTAAATTTAACCTCATAAAATAGATATTTTTATGTTTAAATGATCGGCATATAATTTACAATTATGAGTGATAAGGAGTCAGAGAGAGAAGAAATTATCGATGAAACACATGAATTAGAAGATAGCAAACAAGATGAGGTGGATGAGGAGGAGCAAGATGAGTAAATATATTTAAAATAATATTCTGAATAAGTCATTCTATTTGATATATATTTATTACAAATAATTAAAATTCATTATTATTTATTTTTGTATTTTTCTTTTCCTTAAAGAATCCGTAATATGGAATTTATTAATCCAATACAATGCAGCAGCCATAATTATAAAATCATTGATATAAAATAAATCCCATATCCAAATAGTTGATGATCCTCTAATAAAATCATCAACATATCCATTATCAGCTATTGCATTAGCTAATAATGAGACAGAAGATAGAATCCATGGTATAGAATGTTGATATTCATGATATATATTTAAAAGTATTATTACTGATGGAATTATCAGGCTTAAATCTAAAATTGGGTACAAAATAGTGACTATTAAATTTGTTACTCCAAATTCATTTTGAATCCAATCCTGATCAACATCGTTTATAAATAAACTATGTGTTGAGGAGTTAATTAAATTTACAATAACAAAGATAATTACAATAACCAACAAAATTGCTAATGTTTTTGATATTTTTTTTATGTGAATTGTTCTCATTACAGATACTAAATGTAAAGAAAGGAATACATATCCGCTAAACCAAAATACATCAGATATAGAAATTTGTTTTTGCTCTACAATTCCCTCAACAAAATATAAATACAATAAATTCAAATCTGCGAAAAACCATAGTGCAATTCCAAGGGTTAGAAATAAGTAAGATTTACCGTGACTTTCATTTAATCTATATCTAAAAATAGCTATCATACCCAAACTAGTGGCAAATGCCGCTGCAATATTTAATATAATAACAATAATCGAATGTCGATCATGTTCATTTGCCAATATAACTATTAAAGTAGTAATTACTGTATAAAAAAAAGAGTGACAACAAGATATTTTAGTGTTTTTTTATATAATAAATTATTAGTTGGTTCGATATCAGTCATTACTGTTTTGTTAACAACATTTCAATCCTTGACATATTCTATAAAGGTTTTTGAAATTTTATTACATATTTAATTATTCAATTATGTAATAATACAATATGAAAAAAATTCAATATGTATTCAAATATTATTTTTTGTCTCGATTAAAAGAATAGAATATCATCTTTTTTAATATATTTTGTAATACAAATATTATTTAATAAAAACAATCATAAAAAACAATTTATCGCAAATCAAGTAATTCAAACAACAATACAAATAAATTCTTAATATTAAACAATGTAGATTAATAGAACAACTTTATCAATAGATATAATACTGGATATACTTAGATTAACAAAGGCTACAAATCCAAAGAACATAATAATTTAAATAATAATTCTTTAATGTTTACTTTATTAATTCTAATAAGTCATAAATAATCAAATAATGTTTTTTGATACGAAAATTTTCTTTTACCTATTTTAGAAAGGTTAGAAACTCTTATTCCCAACTTACGTATAGAAGTAAATTTAATTTCGTTAAAAATATCTTCATCATTACTATTTTTTTCATTCAGAATAAATTTTTCTAATAATGGTTCTATCACGGCAGTAATACTCTCTTTGTTATTATGAAAAGTAGAAAAAGTTGTTTCTCTTGTCTCTACCACAAAGTTGGATCTCACCAATTTAATGCCTACCGTTTTGAACTCGTATCCTTGCCCTTTGACTCTTTCATAAATATCATCTGCTAATTCATTCATAAGATATTCTAATATTTCCTTCTTGTCCTTAGATGGCTTTAGTAATGTTTTTTCAGTACTTAGAGAAAGACTATCCTCTCTGGGTAATACAGGTTCATTGTCTTCACCATTTGCTACATGCCACATCCATAATCCATTCTTTTTACCAAATTTCTCTATCAGATTCTGTATATCACATTTTGCTAATTCTCCAATAGTTTTAATCCCCATATCTTTCAAAATTTGATTAGTTTTTAAACCAATGCCTGAAATTTGATTTACTTCCAAGGGCTCTAGGAATTTTAATAAATTTTGAGAATAAACAATGGTCAAACCATCAGGTTTTCTATAATCTGATGCAATTTTTGCAGCAGATTTGGTAGGTGCAATACCTATTGAACATACAAGGCCATTGCATTGTTCTTTGATTGCTGTTTTGATTTTCATAGCATACTCCTCAACTGTAAAAAGCGGTGGTATTTTGTCATTTGAAATAGAAAACACCTCCCTATCATCTTCTTCTCCTTTCTCAGACAATTGAGATTCTCGAGATATAGGTTGTTGCGGTTGTAGTCGCTGGTGTTGATGTTGTATGATTTTATTTGTACAGTCAAGATATGCTTCGTCAATGCTTGCTTTCTCTAAAATATCTGCATATTCTTCCAACAACATCATTACCTTGTTAGATATTTGACCATAATACTGCTTGTCTACAGGCTTTAAAATAAGATGAGGACATAATTCTTTGGCTTTTAATAAAGAAATGGCAGATCTAACACCGTATTTTCTAGCTTCATATGAACAAGATGCTACTGCACCTCTAGTAATATTGCCTTCTTTTTCAGGGGTCATTATAACAGCATGAGGTTTTCCTCTGAGGGAGGGATCTCTAATTTCTTCACAGGTGGGAAAAAATGCATTCATGTCAACATGCATTATCATCCTTCCGGTCCACATTAATGCCGGAGCGATTTTGAGAATTGTTCAATTTTTTCTCTTGCAAATTCAATAAATCATGAATAGAATGTATGTTGGAAGGAGTATTCACGACTATAACTGCAAATTCAAATCTTTTATTCTCCGTTCCTATAGAAATAAGTTCTATCTCTTTTTGTTTGATTAGTTTAATCCAACCTGATTTGTTATTGTTTTTTTGAAAAGTATTACCAGTTAATTTAAGAAAAATAAAGTCGGATGTTATGGCAGGATAGTAATTTTTATATCCAATATTCGACCATACAAAAGAAGATCGATACTTTCTTAATATATTATAAGTCAGGTCTTGATACCATGAAGAGTGGTTAAAATCAAAAACAACAGAATATCCATAATATGTACATTCATTTAAGGTATTTTCAATCCATTCCCTTCCTCCATCTTTTAAAGATATTGTTTTTGGCGGAGATATCATAACACATAGAGTTTTATGTTGTAGTGGTGTCAAAAATTCTAAAAATTCACCAATATCTTTTATTTTGCCTCCTCCATATCTATTCTCAACAATATATTGAGGTATTTTTATAGTAAAACGAAAATCCTGGGAGGTTTCTTCTGACCATTTTTGTATTGTTGTAGAACTTGGTGGAATTGGACTATCATTTATATCAACATGAACAAAATTAAAAACTTTAGAATAATATGACAGAAAATATTTTGAATCCAAGTTAGCAGGATAGAAATCTTTAGTCCATAGCTGATTTCTCCATCCAGAGCAGCCAATATAATATTTCATGTTTCTTTACCTGTATCCTCCATTACCATCCAAAATCAGTAATCATGTTTTCTGTAAATGTAATATAAAATATTATAATAAAGCAAAGAGATTGCTAATATATTATATGGTAGAAGTTTTGTTAATACTAATAATAATTTACCATCAATAATACATCGAAACAACAAAGATTATGATAATTAAAGATCATAAAATCAAATCGCATATGTATACGACGTGTCCAAAAGTAATCATTTAATTATTTTCTCTCCGAAAAAGCTAAAATAAAAAGTATAATGGCGATTAATTCATAGTTAAATTATTCATAACAATAGCTACTTTATATTCCATAATTTTATTATATATTTATATTATTTTTATATACTTTATTTAATATGGATGGAAATCAAAATGAACAACAAAAAGATATCGACGATGTTGAAAATAGCGAGGAATTAAAAAAGGAAATGCTAAAACCAACTACAAAGGTAAAATCAGAAACAGACAAGGAATTACAAGATTTAGAAGTTGAAAACTCTGGTGGCGGAATGGGCGGTAGTGGTGGATAATTCTTAATTTATCAGCTCATTATAAAATTAAAACTTTTTTCATTCGTCATTGATATTTTCTTAAAATTTCTAGAAATTTTTATAAACACATAACCAGACATATGTTTGACATTATTTATTCTAATTCCTTTCTTTAACACTTAATTTTTAATATCGATCTAAAACAAAAGAATATTATTGGTTTGCTATAAGAATACTAAGTGATAGTAAATGCAATGTCATTTATTTAAAATATTTGTATAAAAAAATACTAAATAAAGATCAGAAAGGCAAAGTAATCTAATATAAGGAAAATAGAAATAATCTAAGATAATAAACCAGGATAGTGATATAATCTAACTATGCGTTATTTTAGAAAGGGAGTCATGCTATTTCTTTATTGTCGATATTGAAATATATTGATGATTTATAGAATATATTTTTTAATCTAATCTCGTTTGTTTAGGGAATATTTAAAGAAAGTATTGGCAGATTATAGAATATACATGATAAAATATAATGACGATAAATAAAATCGAAAACATAGTAGAGTATCAAAAAAAGCGAAATAAAAAGTAGATAGAATATAATAATTATTTCACAAATCAAATAAAAAGAATAATAGCATAAAGATAACCCGTTATCATTCTCCCTTCAATTAACACATCAGACAACAATATCTGATTAGATAAAGCTTTTTGACTATTTTTCTATTAGTATATTTTTGGTAAAAGTATAGTGTAGTAGACAATAAAAATCAATTAAAGAAATTGATACAATATTTTAATTAGAGTATTACTTGCACAACAAACATAGTAAATTAAAATGATAACATTAACCTATGATGGCATTTGTATTTAAAAATAATTACCATCTTACACCATTCTACTAATTATGTAAAGTAGTAAAGATTTTATAAATTATACAGAACTTTTTTCTTCTTAAATATAACTCAATGTAAATATACAATGTTGGAAATAGCATCATAAGAAAATGCTCGGAACTTTATGGACAATTATTGTAGTAATAGTCGCTATAATCATCATTGTGCTTTTACTTAGATTCTTATTTAACATACTTTTCATAGCTCCGATAGGGATCGAGTCATTAGGAACTCAATGTAATCGACGCTAATATTTTGCCCTTTTTGCAACCGCATTAGCAGAACATACCTTTCATCATTTTTTTAACCCATATCAATTTTTGTACGTAATTACAGCCATTATCGATTTTGTATATCATCATATCATACTATTATCATTTTCGAGTCTAAATATAATGAATATGTAAGTGTATTGTAATTACCAAAATAAGAAAAATGGATCAAATACAGACCAGAATTTATATTTGTTAAGATGAATTAAGTAATGTTATTTGCCATCCAATGCTAACATCAATCAAATCTTATTATATATCAGAAATAACAGATGATCATAATAGGGTATTCTAGTTGGAGTCAAAAGACAATAAAAAAATTTTGCTTGTTCTAAGGCATGCCAAATCCAGTTGGAAAAATAATGATATACCTGATCATGATAGACCTCTTAACAAACGAGGAAAAAACCAAGGATCAAAGATGGGAAAATTATTAAAAAAATTAGATTTGGTACCTGACCACATAATAAGCTCTACAGCTAAAAGAGCTATAGATACTTCAGAATTGGTAGCAAAATTTTCTACCTATGACGGGGCGATAAATCAATATCCATCATTATATAATCAATCTTCAGCAGAACATTATATTAAAATTCTGACTAGTATATCTGATAATTATCACAAGGTACTAATTATAGGTCACAATCCTGCAATAGAAAACTTGATCGAACAACTAACAAACAGAATAGAGTTAATGAAAACATGCTCTCTTGCGAGAATAGATATAAAGATAAAAAATTGGAAGGATATTACTAACGAAATATATAAAAGTGATCTGATTAGTATTTGGCATCCAAGTTCCAAAAATGAGATAGATTAGGTAAATTTTTCTAAAATCATTTTCACATACTATATTTTTGCACTCACATTTTTACATCTTTAACAAATATTATTTCCTTTGAAACTGAAAATATAATAAAATTTTTGTTATCAGGGAGAGTGCTTTTTAAATCGAGAACAATACAGTTTGGAGGACTAGATTGTAAGTTGGCAAATACCACAACATGTTATTAAAATTAATGGTGATAATTAAATATCACAAGTATATAAAAAAATACCATTTGTTTGATTCATTGTGATAATACTAAAGACAAGAAAAGAAAGTAAAATATAATAAAATATATCAAAGTTTAATTCATCAAAAAACTTTTCAGAAAAAGTTTATTATTTTCAATTGCGTTCTATTTTATTATGGGAGCTGTTTTCAAACCAAAGGACATGTCCAATAGGCATAGAAAAAAGATTTCCAATGATGCACTAAATGACATAAATCCTGAAACTAATGATCCTTCAAAAGAAAAAGATTAAATTTTTTTAGTTCTTAAATTAGATGCATATGTCTTTTATAAATAAAACTGCATTAACATATTTTTCATTATTTGTTCCAAGTATAGACAAACAAAACCATTACATTTTTAAAGAAAATATTTTAAATGGTATTAGCATATATAAAATTTTATAGTATATGACATAGTCAAATTCAAATCTATTTATGATTAATTATAACAAGAGACAGACTAAACTTTACAGGGTATGTTTTTATAAAAATGTATTTTAAAAGAGTAATAGATTTTCTTGAACGATTAAATTTAATGAATCGTCTCTTCAGATAGTTAGATAATAATAATGAGTAAAACTAATGCAGAAATTGCAAACATCTTACGAAAAATTTCCTTTCTTTTGGAAATGAAGACAAATAAAGATAAAAAATATAATAATATTTTGAATTTTAGAAACAGAGCATATAATAAAGCAGCTGATCAAATAGAAAATTTATCAAATAATATAGAATTAATCTACAAAGCTGAAGGTATTGAGAGTTTATTAAAAATACCCTCAATTGGAAAAGCTATTGCTTTAAAAATAGAAGAATATATAAAAACTAATGAAATTGAATATTATAATCAGTTAAAATCCGAATTACCAATTAATATAGATGAATTTCTGGGAATAGAAGGTATAGGACCAAAAACTCTGAAACTAATTTACGACAAATTAAAGATAAAAAATTTGGATGAACTTGAGAAAGCAGCCACGGATGGCAAAATAAGGTCAATTTCAGGATTTTCCCAAAAAAAAGAAGAGACGATCCTAAAAAAAATTAAACTCTATCGAATGGGCAAAGATAAATTTCTCATAGGAGATGTTTATCCTTTAGCAAAGCAAATTGAAAAGCACTTGTCAGAATTGGATGGTGTTACTAAATCTATAGCTGTAGGCTCATTTCGTCGTATGAAAGAAGCGATAGGCGATATTGATTATTTGGTAGTGTCAAAAGAACCTCAAAAAGTTATTGAATTTTTTATCAATATGCATGAAGTAAAAGAAATTTTAGGCCGAGGAGCATCCAAAGCATTCGTTAAATTAAATAATGGAATTGATTCTGATTTATTGGTAGTTCCAGAAGAAAGTTATGGCGCAGCGTTACAATATTTTACGGGAAGCAAGGAACATGGAATAGCCTTAAGAAAGATAGCTCAATCAATGGAGCTTAGATTAAATGAATGGGGTCTTTTCACCTCCGACTCGAAAGAAAAAAAGGTGGCCGGTTTAACAGAAGAGGAAATTTACAACAAACTAGGTTTAGAATGGATACCTCCTGAAATGAGAGAAAACAAAGGAGAAATAGAATTAGCAAAAAGAGAAAAAAAAATAATGGCAGTTTAAAAGATAGTCGACTACTACAATTAGTAGAGTATAATGATTTAAAAGGAGATCTCCAAGTTCACAGTAATAACACAGATGGAAAAATGAGCATTGAAGAAATGGCATATTATGCCAAAGAAGAGTTTGGACTTGACTATATTGCGATTACTGATCATACAAAAAGTTTAAAGATAACAAGAGGATTGGACGAAGAACAAATAATAAATCAAGCCAATAAAATTACTGAACTAAATGATAAAATAAAAAATGGCAGTTTTTTTTCAAATAAATACAATAAAGAAAACATATTAGATATCAATGATGACAGCAGTCATAGAAGATTAAATAATACAGATTTTCGCATATTATCATCAGCAGAAGTAAATATTCTTAAGGATGGATCATTGGATATCTCAAACAATGTGCTAGATAAACTAGATATAGTTGGTGCAACCATACATTCGGGTTTTTCTTTACCGATTGAAACACAGACAATGAGACTTATCAATGCAGTTCAAAATCCCAGTATAGACATAATCTTTCATCCAACAGGAAGAATAATAAATAAAAGAGAGGGTTATCCTGTTAATATTCCAAAATTAATAGAAAATGCAAAAGATACCAATACGATTTTGGAAATAGATGCACACTATAATAGACTTGATTTAAAAGATGAGTATATAAAAATAGCAATTGAGAATAATATTAAACTTGTAATTGATTCTGATGCCCACCATCCAATTCACTATGCGTTTTTGAAATTCGGCATAGGTCAAGCAAGAAGAGGATGGGCAACAAAAAATGATATTCTCAATACACTACCTGTGCAAAATCTACTAGATAATTTGAAATAAACAATATCATTAAAATTGACATGGCATAATATAACAATTGAATATGACACTGAAAATAGAATTAATATTACTTATATCTTTGATTATAAAATAAGATGTTACTGCCAAATCTACTTCGGAGTTAAGATAGTGGTAACATTGTCGAACATATTTGCGATTACAGTTTAAAATCTAAACACACATCAAAAATTGTTTAATAGAATATTAAGATTAATTACTAAAAAGTCCATCTACAAGTAAAGGTAACAAAATAACTTGTTCATTTTATTAATAAACGTATAAAAATTACATTAAGGTGCATATAGATATAAGTTGTTGATTAATTGGATAATATACAAAAATTTATCAATAAAAACGACAGATAAGATATTTATTGTTTTATAATAATAGTTATAAAATACTTTTATATCTAAATATTAATTATTATATGGAGCTTAAGAAAAATATACTTATCTGTTTCTTATTTTATCGACAAACAATAACAAATTACAATGAATGATAATCCTAAATAAATAATAATAATGTCATTAAACAAATAGGAACGAGAATGATTTAGTTTTTTTCGTATCACTATTTTCATCGAATTTTTCAATATACTCCGATGTTATTTCTTTTGTTTCTGTCACCGGTTTCTTTTTAACTACTACCTCTTCTGTAACATAAGGTATTTTTGTTACGTCTGTCTCTTCCTTTTTTATTGGTATTGCTATATTCTTTGTAGATGTAGCAGGCGGTTGTGCTTTTGTTTTGTTATTTGGTGGTCTTTTTTCGATAGTTACTTCTTCATGAACTAATGGAACTTGTACTGTTTTAGTTTCAATGACCGGTTCTTTAGTTAAAGTAGTCTGGCCGACTTTGATATTTTTAGACTCTTCAGATTTTTCTCCTATTAAAGGTATTGTCGTATCTTCAATATCTTTTACTTTTTTTTATAACTTCTCCATTTAATATCAAGATCGCTATTTATAATAAATAAAACATAATGTAAATACAGGAGCATATATTACTATATATTAGTAATACTTATAATATGTCGTAATAGTATTCAATTATTAGATCAAATGATTTAACATATCAAATAATCTATTTTGGTATAGTGTTTATCCTTTACAATAGGAGTTATCATTAGCCATATAACCCTCATGGAACTAAAACCATCTTAAAATTTTATAATAAATTACTCAAATTTCATTTGTTAATTTTTCTATATAACCAATATGTCGCAAGTTACAGTATTATGTAATAGATCTCAGAATTTTAAAAATAAGATCATTTTTTTTATAATATCATTGAAGAATAGTGAATCTATTCCAGTAAAGAGGACAATTAATTTCTGACAATATTTTTCCAAAAATTAAAGTTGTAAAAAGGTTAATCATATATTTGAATAATCAAGAAATCCAGGACAATGACATAATCGACAGTGATGATCGTTATTCTGTCCAGAAATGAATTTGTGCAGTATTTTCAAATGACCACAGCTTTTACATATATGATAATTACTAGAATTCATTATTCTAATTCTTCTTATTTTTATGCTATCAAGCTAATAATTAATTTGTTTCTTTTTTACACTAATTTATTTATTAACAAGATAAATGGATATATTTTTAAAAGAATTAGATGATAAAAATGATGAATAAAATTCTTTATACTGCGAATGTTCTTTATCAGATTAGTAGATTTGAATAAATCTAAAGATAATCATAGAAACTATAAAGTAAAAATACTGAAAAATTCTATCAAATATTATTTACCCCGTGTTGAAGGATATCTCGAAGTTATAAGAAAATTAGCGTCAGAGCATAGTGGGATGTCACTTATCGAGTTTGATGGATACTTTGAGAAAAAGTTTGAGCCAGTCAAGTATGTACGCGTAGAAGTTCATAGTGATGAGATTAATGAAGAAAAAATAATAGAATTTGCAAATAATATAAGAAATATCCTTAAACAAAAGAGTTTGGCGATAGAATACAATAATCAATTAATGTTAGTGGAAGAAGATTATTAATAACATGAAGGCATTTCAAGAATATTAGAAATGTACTGCTTGCTAATGAATTATATCTTGTTGATATGACCTAAATAATAAACCATTTCATAATAATTTCTCCATTTTAACGTTATTTATTAAACAATTTCGAAAATTGAATCACCATCAGATAGTATAGAAATTAGGAATTATCATTAGATCACATACCAATTCTACTGATTAGGTTCAGTTAGTTTATGCTATTATATTTACAGGCTGTACAACAATAATTTGATTTATTTATTTATCTTGTCCTAGAATTAGTTGCAATGAGTATACTCTTTCTGACTAGTATAAACATGCATAGTAAAAATACCAGCAAGTCATAAGTCCATAGAGTTTTTCATATTTGTAAATACATTTATAATATTTTTGCCCATGTTGCTTTTTAGATTTCTCTTTAATTAGGATGGTACAATTTAAAAATCGGGAATAGATATGTATTAAAAAGTAAATTTGTCGCTATTTTTCAACATGTTAAAAATACGGCTTAAAGTGGTTCTAGTAGACATGCATGATTCTCTATCATGATAATTACAAGATATAATAAAATTACTATCAGTATCTTTTTTGCTGAATTGGTTTTCTAATATATTTTTGAAATTCCCTACAAAAATTTCCTTTATTACCTGGAAGAGACCCAATCGAGCACCATAAG
Source organism: uncultured Nitrososphaeraceae archaeon (assembly GCA_963824915.1). GTDB lineage: Archaea > Thermoproteota > Nitrososphaeria > Nitrososphaerales > Nitrososphaeraceae > Nitrosocosmicus. The sequence continues at coordinate 7,620 of CAWGRD010000010.1, read as the reverse complement.
CACCTTTTTTGTTAATTAGCCAGAACATTGCAGTTGCATCATAATTAGCAGGGAAAACTTTTTTCTTTATATCCATAACTTCTTGTGAATAATAATGTCCTGCAATACGTATCCATCCTCTAGATAGCTTGGTAGCCGTTTTAGCAAATTTTCCACAGGATGAGCATTTATCATCATATATTAACAATGGTTGAGAAAACATAGATGATAAGGACATTGTATATAGTAACTATAGTAATTTTTAACAAATAAACTTTATCATATAAAATCCATTAAATTATATTTCTTCTTCACTTTTTATTTCTTTAGATTTAAAAAATCCTGAAATAGATATTTAAAAATAATCCAATCTTTAAGAATATTAATTTCAAATACTTTATTTGACTTTTTAAATATTGTATTCGACCAAAACCAAAGGTGCTCTGTTTCTTTGAAAACTGAGGTATGGAAATAGAGTGATATCAAATGGTATTAATTTCCAGGTGAATGTAGTCCCACCCATCACTCTATCTCTAGATAAATGATTAGAGTATTTAACAAAAAATATGATAATCTTTATTAGTATTTATATTAAAAGAGTTATCATTCAATCATGGAAACAGATGAAGATATAGATGAATTAAAAAATGAACATGAAAAAGAAGAAGAAGAACAAAGAGAAAAATTAGAGGAAGACGAGTAACAATATCTGTAAAATTAAATAAATATAGTAATGCTTCCATTACAAATACTATTAAAAGAGAGTATTTGTTTATAAATGGTTATTAAAACCAACCCATTGTACAATTAATAACAATACTTAATTTGACACTGTAAATGCAAAAATAAGCACAATAATAAAAGAAAACATAAAGCATTAAGGTTTAAATAATTTAATATACAATTTCAATCAAACTATTATTGATAATTAATATTAACTATACTGATTCGACAAATTAAAATGTATAAGATTCTATAAAAATTACGGATAGGTAATCGATAATACGGTAACATATTCTCAAAATGAGGAATTTACCAAATCCAACCTTGGAATATTATTTTCAAATAAAGCAACATCCTATTATTTATTCTAAAATATTATTTATGCCTATTAATATTATTATAATCGTATTAGTGTGAATATCATGTTATACAAATATTAAATAGATTTATTCTAGATGAAATAAAATATGATAAAAAATTTGGAAATGATGGTAGTGATGATTTATCTATAAAACCAAATGAACTAAAGAAAAAAATAGATCAAGGAGAAGATATTTTTATTTTGGATGTAAGAAACAGTGAAGAACACAAGTCATGGAAAATTTCTTATGATAGATACCCGGATTCACAATTGATACCTATCGATGAGTTACCTTCGCTAGAATCACTGAAAAAGATCCCAAAAGATAAAGAAATAATTACCTTTTGTGCTCGTGGAAACAGATCAATGAATGCTGCAAAAATACTTTCTAAATACGGATACAAGGTAAAAAGCATCGAAGGGGGCTTGAATGGTTGGAATACGGTGTATGATCTTTCTTTAATCACTCAAAAAAATTCTCCCATCAATATTTGGCAGATAAGGCGAATCTCAAAAGGATGTATAAGTTATTTGATCTGTAATTCTTTAACTAAAGATGCATTAGTAATAGATGCTACCTGTGAGATAGATAGTATAATTAGTAATATTTTAAATGAAAATAACTTCAAGTTGACCAAAGTTGTGGATACGCATCTACATGCTGATCACTTGTCTGGGGCAACAAAATTAGCAAAGAAATATGGATCGACTATTTATTTAAGTTCTTTAGAAAATTACAATATCAAAAATAATGAATATGGATTAAAATTCAAATTTATCAGAGATAGAGATACAATAAAAATTGGCAATGAAGTATTTTTAGAGGCAGTTTATACACCGGGACATACAAATGGTAGCATATCCTTTAAACTAGAAATTATCACTGATAATTTTTTAAAAAAGAATAGGAATGAGGACAATCAAATTAAAAATGGTCTAAACAAAATGTTTGTATTTGTAGGTGATACCATATTTATAAACGGAGTAGGAAGACCCGATCTCCATGGTAAAACAGATGAATTTGCACACAAACTATTTAACACATACCAGCAAAAAGTATTGATTCTCCCCGATGAGGCCATTATTCTTCCTTCTCACTATAGTGGTATATTTGAACATGAAAAACCAATATATGATACGGTCAAATCCATAAAACAAAAGATAAATTTACTTTCTGCTTCTGAAAATGATTTTGTTAAATTTATTAATGAAAATATTCCTCCCCACCCAATGAATTATGATAGAATTATTTCTATAAATAAACAATTGATTGCATGTGATAAAATTGAACAAAATGATATTGAAGTGGGACCTAATGCTTGTGGGATAGTTAAATAGAAAATAACATACATTATTTTATCTATTGGGAATACTACTTTATTAATTCAATATTGTTAAAAAAAGGAATTATAAAAATATTTCTTTCGTCATTATTATTATTTAATTATAATTAAAAGATTTTTTTGCAATAAATGTATTTTTACCAATTATACAAAAAATATTATTAATACTTATTTTTAACTAGATAATAATCAATACAATAGTATGATAGTAATTAATAATTAGTAATTGATATGATACTCAAATAAGAAATATGACATTTTTGGCTTTTTATGAAGTTCTACGTTTTATAAAATACTATATTCTATAAGATATTTTTATGTTAGTTTTATATATAGATTATTAATATTATATATATAATTATTTTTTTATATTATAAAGATGAGATTAAAATCATCATTAATATTTACAGCTATAGTTATACTAATATTTACTATCATGTCTACAACTTCTATTGTACAAATAGACAAAGTATTTTCAAAAACTTTGGTTTCTAGTGACGGTAACTCAGGTTTTTTTGGAGATAAGGTTGATAAAATGGGTCACAATGTTGGAGATATCCTAGGAATTATTTTTGGGGACAAGGCAGGAAAAACTCCAGACAGTAATGGTCCCAGCCTTAGCACCAGTAAACCTGCAAATTTAGATAATTCTGGAAATAAAGCTAAGGAATGTATTCCAGGTAAATGCCTAGGTGATAAACATTACTATACAATAAAAGGACATCATCACTGCTTCCAAGGTACACCTGGATGTGTTAAATCATAAAAATAACAAGGATTTATATTTTCTCATTTATGGACAATTCACATAGTTATATTTTATAATATGACTAACTTTGATAACTAAGAGGTTTTACAATTCAAAATGCGATTTCTATTAAATTGATAACAACACCCAATTAAAGGAATTAAATAAGCATTTTTAACTATTGTTAATATTTAGATTTATTTTTATAAAAGAGTATACATTTTACAAATTTGTGTATAACATTGAATTATTTTTTTAAATAATATGATAATATAAATTGGGTCTTACTAATCCTATATAATTTATTTGTTGTTAAAAATGAAAATTGATATTATTTTAACAATTTGTTGTTGGTATTTGCATCTGAGGACCGGGCTTTAGACCACATGGTTTTATCACATTCACTGTACCATGTATATCTTGTCCCCCAAAGTGATCATCGGTTTGCTTATCATCTACAGAAATTGTTATAGTTTTTCCTTTTTCAATATTTATTTGCGAAGGAACACTAAACCACGAAATGACACCATTTGTTCCAACATCCATTTTTCCATCAAATGACAAACTTTGATCCGTACCCAATCCTGCAATATTATTTTTTGCTATAAAATTCTGAAATTCGTGAGAGTGGCTTGCAGTACCATTAGCAAAATTCATATTTGCATTAAAAGCTTGTTACTTTACCATTAGATACTACTACAGCCCATATTCCATGAACATCCCAATTGCCATAAATTGTATAAACAACAGAAGAAATATCCCCTTGTGCAATGAAACTTTTTATTACTGGTGAATTCCCTATCGAAGATTTTGCATTTATTTGTTGACCAATCTCTGTCGAGCCGAGTAGTGTCGACATTAACATTATCGCCAAAGATATTACAAAAAAAATAAAGAGCACTTTGTGTAGAGATAGCAAATCAAAGATTAAAAGATTTGAACTTTTCTCTTTTTTGAACATGCTTCCATAAACTCGCCCTGATTCTTAAGCATATAGAAAACCAATAATATTACAATTTCAGTTTTATCTATTAAATTTGTATTAAAAACATTTTAGAAGAATTATTAGACATGCGTCCAAAAATAGATAGTAAATCTAATTGTAATAACAAATAATCAAACATTTGATTTAATCAGTAGTTTTTTTATCTAAATTTTCTACACTGTTACCTTGTTTTTTTAATTAAGAGAGATAAAAAATACTAAAAGCTGCTAAAATAGACATGCAAAGAAATATCTTCTCAAAAGGTTCAACAGACGGAAAAGAAAATTTAAAGTGTTTCTCTGGGCGGAGTTTATATCATTTGTATATTTTTTGTTTTTCTTCGTATTATTGTCGTTATTCAATATCTTATCGCCTCCATAATAGAATAACAACAAATACCTCTCTATATCTTACAATGGGAGATCTATTGTTTTAGATCAACGCTCTTTAGATAAAATATTCCTAATCTCATCACATAATTCATCCGGTATCCTTATGATGAAATACTATCGGTTTTCTTCTTTTCCTTATGTATTTATAGAGATTAGTCATAATATTATTAGTAATCATAACAATCTATAATTTATAGGATATCGGAGCAGGCTAGTATATTGTTACAATGTTATAATAGGAATGGCAATACGTATTGTATATTATTATAGATATTTTTTCAACGCAAATGTTACGATATATAACCTTGTAAAATGTTCCAAAATATTGAGATTCTATCATATATAGTGATTTTGATATTGGATATTCATTCATCTAAATCAAGTTATCTCATATAAAATATTTGAAATGTTTACCCCTCGCTATCACCATAATTTTATAATACATATAACCTATTATTTGATATACAAAAATAAATTGTTCATATAAATATTATTCTCTTAATAAATCATGTTGTATAGACCTTGTAAAGAGAATTACTTTCTTGATCAACATATTTCCAATCATTTCCTTGTAGAGGCATTTTATGAAATTCTGACTGTATAGAAGGATGAAGAAGTTTGAATATATTATATCCAACTGATACTTTATTTGGTCCTGTTAATGAAGTTATTTTTGCCGCTATGTTCATTGGATATCCAATTAAATCAATAGGTGCGCTTTTGTCAAATCCATATTGAATAGATACATTTTCTCCTTCGTCTATTCCTATTTTAACAGCTAATTTTGGATAATCATCTTTTTCAAAAATCGGGTTTATCCCTTTTTCTATCACATTAATCATGGATTTCGCACATTGAAAAGATTTATCACATACAAGATACTTATTAAAACCGATAGGAAAGAATGCAATAATCGCATCACCTACATATTTTAAAATAAATCCATTATAACTTTCAACAACGGATGATAATTCATGTGAAAATACTTTTATTATTTTAGCCATCTTTTCTACTGGCAAATACATACTCATCTTTGTAGATCCTACTAAATCTGCATACATCACAATAAGGGAAAGTTTCGAATCAACATGATTAAGCAGAAATTTTTGTCCTCTTTTTATAGATGTATTATATTTATAACGTTCATGTAAAACACTCCAAAGTCTATCTTGCCTCTGTGTAAGTAGTGTTTGTAAATCAAAAATATCCCTATTCAAAAATCGATGGACTGTCATCACTTTTGTTACTTTCGTCATGATTGTGAGTATAGATATCTTGATGCTTCATATTGTTCAATTTTTTCTTTCACATTTTCCTTTTCTCCATGTTCTTCCATAATGAACCTAGAGTAAAAATATGTAATTGATAATTTATTTAGTTTTAGATATTGAATAAAATTATTTTTCTCTCAGAGTATTACAAGATAATAATAAGGCGAATAAATTGATATGATAAAGTATTCATATCATTTGACTAGACGATAAAAAAATAGATACTTGGCCCAAAATTACGATTTGATTCTATTTACCACGCAAATCTATAATACCTTTGTAAAGAATGGTGAAAGCGTATATTCAGTATCCATACTATCTATCAACAAATAGAAGATTGTATTTTAGAGTTAATCAGATTTATTGTATATTTTGATTAAATATTCTGTTGGAATAATCCGCCAACTTCTTCAAAGCTTTAATTCTTTCCTCTTTTTCTATTTCTGCCCCTTCAATTGCAGAAGATAAATAGCTTATGGATTTGTCATATGTCTTACGAGATACTGGATAAGGAACACCATCTTTACCACCATGTGCAAAATTATATTTAACAGGATTCTGCCATGATGCTTTTGTTCCAAAAATTATTTCACCTATAAGAGAAAGTGCTCTTACACTTGCGGGTCCAATGCCGGGAATCGAAATTAGTTGTTCATAATTTTGGGGTTGTATATCATATACTTTTCTAAATAAATTCCAATCCAGTCTACGAGGCATCTCATAATGTTCGTTCAAGTATGGATTTTTCCTTTCATTTTCAGATACCTTATATATACTACTAGCATTATCTGCTGGTGCAGATGATGTAATCCAACCATCCAGTGTATTCTGTCCTCTTGTTAGCCGTTTTTGTTATTTCTGCTATTTTATATATAGAGGATTTTATGTTATCTATACCTCCCTTTGCCAATTCTACACATATCTTTTGATTTTCAACTGAATCACAAGATGTCATGTTTAGAGCATTTAGACTTTTATATTCACTTATAATTCCTGCATGTGGTTCAGTTACAAAGCTCTTTAGATTATCAGATATCCAATGATATCTTCTTGCCATCTTTGTATTAGGATTCATCCCTTGTTGTACCATGGTCCAATTTCCATCTTCATCAAAAAAAATTGCATGATGATATAAAGAGTAGCCATCTTGTAATGCAGCATTATCTATTTTTGCAGCCATTCTGCTAGCATATAGCAATTTATCAATTTTGTCAGAAGAGAGATTGTAATGCTTTTCAGCAAGCTTTGGGATTTCATTTTTTGTTTCCGTAGATTTCCGCCCTTTTCCACCTGCAATAGATATACCAGGAGCACATTCATTGATTGATTGTTTTAGAACACCTGTTACTACAGTTGTAACTCCTGAGGAATGCCAATCAAAACCTAGAACGCATCCAAATGCTTGAAACCATAAAGGGTCAGATATTCTCTTTAAAAATTCTTTCTGACCATATTCATCTATAATTACCTTGGATATTGCATAGGAAAGTCTAACCATTCTTCGAACCAAATACGAAGGCGCATGTCCTCCATGTAAAGGAAGATTAATGGTAGAATTTTCCAATCTCTTAAAGACATAAAATAGAAATTCTAATTAATACATTGTTGTTGCTATCACTATGGAATTTTAACTCAATTTGTAGTAATTATTTAGATATTTTATGTACCCGCTGATAGTAAAAATATTCTTAATGGTATTCTGGAAAAGTCTTTAATTTATATTTTTATTTAAACGCTGATTTACTTTGATTTAGATTCTAATGTAGAAATTAGATGAGTTGCAAATACAAATATTTAGTCAATCTGCACTGCAGATGC
>CAWGRD010000009.1:0-71435 GCA_963824915.1 uncultured Nitrososphaeraceae archaeon | reverse complement strand
CTTGGCCTGCTGGTAATTCGGCTATCGAATTAACACCTACAGCGACAGAGTGGTTGGTGGAAATGTAATATCTTTTGTAGAATTATTTTTTATTGCAACATCGGTAATAGTATTGTTAGAACCTGATAGCAAATCTACGTGATATACACATAGTTTACCTGGAGTAGATGACTCGGATACAAGTTCTGCTTCACTTGATTTAAAGTTAGGAGCTTGACCTGTCAATAAATCTACTTCAGATTGACTTTTGGTTGTGCATGGTACTTTGGCAACAAAATGACCATTTACTATCTTGTAAGGAGTAGAATCATACAATTCTATAAAATCACCCTTTGGTAAGGATTTGCCATCTAATAATAAAGTTACAGAATCTCTTGTTACGGTCTCTTTTGTCCTCCTCCTGTAGAGCCAATTGTTGCACTATTGGTAGTAGCAGTGTTGGGAGAAGCTGTTTGTCCATAAATGTTTCCATGAATTGAAAGGCCCCCGAAAACTAGAACAATACCTATAAAAACTGAAAATGTTGCGCTGTGTAATTTATTCATTAATCTTTTATTAAAAAAACTATTATTTATGTAGTTTTTTGTACATTCATCGAATCAATCATATAAAATTTTAAATCCTTGTTCGATTATCTCAATTATATCATCTTGGAGACGCATATAATATTACTTTTTTCTTTTTGATATTCATAATAAAATCGGTTTCTTGAAAGTTTGTTTTCAGTAGCATTTGTTATTTTATTTTATGATATTGCCGCTAACTGTTATTACATTTTCAGAAGGATAATATCTCTTATCTCTTGAAATATGTCTAATTGTGTTTATTTGCTTGCATGTGAGAGAATATTTTTTACAACCATTTAACACCCTATGTTGACTTTTTTGATTTATTGTCAAATAAGTCTGGTCACATCCATTTGATATCATTATTGCTATACCATTATTGAAATTGCTTGTGGTATACAGAACTGGACCTGTGTTAACTAGTTATATCTTTTATCGACAGTCCATTCGAACAATATCTTTTACTTCTTGCTACTATTCTTATACTAACAATTGGATTGTCTATTCGTATAATTTTGTTCTCCTGTTTTTCTATTAGTAATCGCGAATACACATCCAATACCTCATGGATTTTATTTGTAAATTATGATGGTTGAAAATCCCTCCCTATCAAAAAGATTATATCTTTTTGGGGCATGGTACAATCCAATTATCATTTATTTGTAATTGATTAAAATGGAATTCTATTTGAAAATAGTATCTTTGCATGTGGAGATATTACCAAACATTATCCATTCATCACTCTGGGTCGGATAAAGTAATGGTGATATCTTGGATGGCTGGTAGCAGTGTAAAATTAACCATCATTCCTTTTCTATGACCCTTTTTCATCTTTATTTTTATAATATTATTAATTGATTTTAAATTCAATTAATATTTTTTTCTTATTCCATATTTCTTTAGTATTATATATGGGAATACTGTTTTTCGTAAACATATATTCATTGAGATTATCTTGATGGCTAATTTTAAACACTGATACTGTCAATCTATATAAAATTCTATATAAAATTCTATTTAAAATCTAATACAACGGAATATCGCAAAAGTTTGTATGAATTATAGAAAAAGAAATGGTAAATAGTTATAAATAAAACTAATTTCAAATCTTTTTTATAATTGCATTAGAATATAATTGATTTCAAAGTGATGAATAACCGGTTTCTTAGATTAAATATCATAAAATAAAATATAAAGACGTTTTTGCAAAAGACATCAAAATCAAATAAAATACATATAAACTTTTTCATTTCAAAATTATTTAAAAAATTGAAATTATAAGGGATTGACATTCGTACACTAATACATGAGATCGTGGAATTTTAATACTATTTTTATTACAAAAGAACAATTATTGTCATATTTGTATAACTTGGTCAAACTTTTGTAAATTATTATTATCAAAATTAGCGACCTGTAACTTAACTTGGAAAAAAAGAAATATTGAAATTTTGTGGACTCCATCCTTACAATCTTTTCTTGATTGTTTATTCTAAGAATGTACCGCAATTCTTTTTATTCTCAATATCATAATAATCTCTGCAGTGCAATAATCGGCAAAAGTGGAACTCCGATCAAGCAACAGGGCCAGAACGAAAATCAGACATATTGAGAAATCGGTATAAATTGGATAGGAATTGTGTCATTGAAGGAAGAGGAGATAAACACGCAAGATGATTAGTTAGCTAATGTACTTATTAATTACTAATCATCATCGAATCCTCCTTCAATGAATTATTAAATAATAATTCCATGTAATCGTCATATATACATTTTTTTGTTTTATAATTATATTGAATCGTTACCCAATATTGGTTTCGGTTGATAAACGAATTAGTTTTTTTATACTCTAAGATATCCAAAAATTAAAGATAATACGATATGGGGTAAATTTAAAAAATATATTTTTATACTTGTCAATTTTAGTTTTTTTTCTTTAGACATAGATATCAGAATTCAAATATTCATAAGTTTGATTAGATAATATTGTATACCTAATTAATAATGTGATACAACAAAAAATATTATAAGTTGAGCAAATTAATATTTTAATTACTTTTCATTGTTTTGTTTTTGTACCAATTACCTTTTAAATTACCTTTCTTTAATTATTATCTTATTGCTAAAAAAAGATGATAAAAATAGTGAAAATAATAAGTATTTTGAATATGCTCAAAAATTTTTAAGCAATAAAACTAATCTTTTTCTAGTCTTAGCAATTGCATTTACTTCTATTATTTTTTATCCGTTAATTATTCCGCATTTATATCATCCTTCGATGATTTTCCATATTTCTGTTCATATTCTGAGTTTGAACTTGGCTATCTTTCTAGCCTTTGTTTCTATACTTTCCTTTAAAAAAACAAAAAGCAAAAAAGTTTTGCTTACTTTTTTAAGTTTTAGTGTAATGCTAGTCGTGGAATTTTTATATTTATTGCAATCGACCGATCTCCTTGGAGATTATCATATACCTTATATTGAAGTAGAAATACCACATATGTTGTTATTATTTATGCTGTCTTTGTTTGTTATCGGGGTAATTAAGGTTGAGCGAAAATGAGTTATAATAACATTTTAGATTTAGTAAAATTAAAAAAAGAAAATAGTGATAAAAGAACATTATCTATTAAAATTAATTAATCTTTCACCAGGAGTAAGATATAGAGAATTATTGCGTTTAACTAATTTAAATAATGGAACGCTTTCACATCATCTTACATCTTTAGAAAAAAGTGCGACTATTAAAGTCATAAGGCCAGAAAACAGTAATATTACTCGATATTATCCAGCATCAACTCCTACCGAGGAAACAATAATTTTAGGATATTTGAAAATAAAAACAACAAAAGAAATAATCATAAAATTGCTAGAGCGAAAATGTTGTACATTTAACGAATTGGTTTCTCATATTAACAAGGCGCCATCGACCACATCTTGGAATCTGAAAAGATTATTGGATTCTGAAGTAATAATAAGACGCAGAGGAGTTGAACTTTCAGAATATTTACTCAAAAATCCTATAGAGGTAGAAAAATTACTTAAAAAAACTAATGTCACACTTTTGGATAGAAGCGTTGATAATTATAGTTCCTTGATTGAGGATTTATAATTTAGTATTTTCTTTTACTAACTGACTAGATTTACTATATGTAATTAAGATTTTTTTTGTCTTAATTTTTTGCATATTTTCAAAAAATTCATCTATATGTATTTTATTTAAATGAGAAGTAATGATGGCGATTGAATTAATCATGATATTGTTATACCTTTTTAAAAATACATCTTATTTTTACTGTTATGATTTATTATAACTAAAATAGAGATTTCTTAAGATTTAATTTTTAAAAATATATTGAAAATGGGGTTTTACTAAAAACATAAAAAAGTTATTAAGATTTTACTCGGTTATATTATTATGATGAACTTTTATCAAAATAATATTATCGTGATTGAGATCATTATAATTTATAAATTTGAAATGATGTGAATTGTATAAATAAAATACGAATGTTAAAAAAGTCCAAATGAACTAATATGCTTTTAATATTCTATTGACTTTTGCAAGTAGCTCTTGTGGTTCTATTGGCTTTCTAATAATTTCACTGCTCTTTATATCTGAAAATATGCTTAATAGCTCTTCAACTGCATCCAAAGCAGATAGAAAAAGCACTTTGATATCTGGATTCATGACTTTAAGTTTAGAATAAAGTTGAATACCATTGATTCCTGGCATGCGTATATCCATCACTATTAAATCATAATGATATGGTGACATTTGTGAAAAATGATTCAATGCTTTCTGTGGATCTGAAAAAGAGATTGTTTTATAGCCTTCACCTTCAATAATGGATGTAAAAGTAAAAAGAATATCTCTATCATCGTCTATTAGCAGAATATTAAATGTGGAATTGTCTTGATTTTGTTTGATTTGTTTTTGTTCAACATGATTTTGTCTTTTTTTATCTTCTATTTCCATCTGCTGCATTTGATTACTTGTTCGATGTACTGAATAGACTGGATATGCAAGTGCGGATAAATCATTATCCTTATCCTTATCCTTATCATCCAGATTTATTTTACTTGTGCTTAATTCTTTAAAGTGATATTCTTTAAAAAAAGGAGTTTTTTTAACAACATCATAGAGGTCCTTGTAAATAACCATTTCATTTGATAAAGCTAGATGATTTATTTTAGAGCAGATATTAACAGTAGGCCCAAATAAATCAACACTATTTGAATTTGATGATGTAGCAAGTTCCACTTTTCCATAATTTCCACTTATTCTATAATCAATAGATGGTAGACCATTTTTATTTAGATTAGCATTTAGAACTGAATTTGCTTCAATCATTGCTAAACCGCAATCAAGAACATCCTGAATAGATGATTTATTTGTGACTGTATCTACTGTTTTAGGAAAATAATAAATTAAACAATCTCCTGCATTTTTAATTACTTTGCCGTTATTGTATTTGATTATTGAAGCCATTGTATTTAGAAATATGGAATAGTATTGCCTGATTTTTTCAGAGCTGGCTATCATTTGAGTTTTGGTGGTAGAGTCAACTATATCGATAATACATACACAGTACCTGATGAGTATAATTGATGAATGTTATCTGTTCATCATTAAAATTGGATTTAAAATTGGAATTGGACCTGCTGGTTAGTTCATGACTATTATTATCATTGTTATCCTCCAACTCGCTTTTAAACCTCTACTATTAGTATGGTATCAATACCGTTGTATTAAAGTTTTCATCTTTGGAAAACAATTCCATTATTTAGTATGGCATGTTTATGACAAATATAATTATAAAAAAGTCATTTAAATAGTAAAATTATTTCATGCAAATTGATGAAATCTACCAAAAGAAAAACAATGTATTCTATTATCATAAAAATTATGGAAATTCTTCAAAAACTTGTCTTAACATAGCCTATGCGGAATCTTTTTGTGAATTCAAAAGAATTATCACTATTTCTGGGTCTTATTTCAATAAGAAAGAAAATTTTTGTCTCATATTAAATTTAATTAAAAAATCTCTTATCCTCATCTTATAATGTCCTATACTAATCACAATAATTTTTTTTAATGGATATGCACTAAGGTGACTTTCATGAAATTTGTAATGGTTATTATAGTTAATCCATTATATGCAACAAAATTTTATCTTAATTGCATATGTGTTATCTTTATCAACAGATGTAAAGTTAACGATTATTCGTTATCTTGAATTAGTATTTAATTTGCAGACAAGATATAATAGAATATTTTATGGTAATAGTTGATGATAAATCAAAATAATGTGATCATTGAAATCATACCATATTTGTATTAATAATATAATTTCCTAATCTGATAATTTATAATTGTATTTGATTACATGTTACCATATAATATACCTGATATATAAAATCATAGTAACAATCTTTTTGTACTGCTGACAATTTGCCTATTTTCGAAAAAGTATATAGTTATCAATGTTATAAACATTGATCCATTTGATGGATAAACATTAAAATAACATTTTTGTTATTGAAATTATTCTTATGGAAATTACAATATGATCAACACCAAGTTCATTATGTCAAGATATCTGCAATAGTGGAATAAATAACATCTACTTAATTCACATATGGATAGAATATAAAAAAATTTATAATAATAACTCATATCTATACTATATAAACCGCAATCATAGTAGGTTGATCGAGTTATTTTAATAATTTGAAATATCGACTATGTGAGTTACTTCATAGAGTCTGAAAAGCAAAAAATAATCTATAAAAATTCATTTCAAATATAACTTTACATTCATTGACCAAGTGTTTTTGTAATTGTTTTTTTCATTCCTATGGTAACGAATCTTTCATTGAATTTTTCTTCGATTATGTCTTTCCTTGATACTATTCCTATAAGCCTATCATCCCTTTCTTCATCTACAACTGGAATCATTTCGATCCCTTTTTTATCCATAATGTCTATTATATCCATTATGCTAGTTTCTTGGTATATAACTATAGGACTTCTAGTCATTATATCACTTGCCTTAAGTAAATCGATATTTTTATTATCTTTGATAGCTCGGAGTATATCAATAATAGTTAATATGCCGATGACTTTACCATCATCATCTATTATTGGCATTCCATTAATAGATCGTAAAATCAATCTTGTACCTATTTCTGAAACTGTGGCATTTTCTTTAGCTGCCTCAATATCTATAGACATGATATCATAAGCTTTCATGATGTATGTTTATTCTGCTTAATTTTATAAATAACTTTCTTTTAATTATAGGAACTGGTCTGTCCAAAATTCTATTTGTATACTTTTTAAGATTCTTTTAAGATGATGATGAATGATACTACTATAGTTAATTATTTGAGTATAGGAATTATTATATAAAATAGTATATTTTTAATATAATTATATAAAATGTGCATTAAAATGAATTGCTATTAGTAAAATTTTGTTTTATAAAAACTTTATTATACATACACCTTGAGCATTAATTTAGTTTTTTATTTATTTTTATATTTTTTGTAAACTTTTCTTCTTATAACTAATTGAGATAATCTAGAAATTTTTATATGGTAAATAACAATCTGATTACCTATAATACTATAAAAAAGATCGTCTTTACAGAAAAACATTTTAAATCTTGATACTAGTTATAGATCTCTTATTTCTTTAACATTATATTTTTGTTTAATGGGGCCTGCCAATTTGATAGTTATTATACTTGGATATTTATTGACCAATGTTACTTTTCCATAATCTGTTTTTTCCTTCTATATTTCAAAGATTACTTACCAATTATCTTTTCCTTAATAAATTAAACAATTTAAAAAGATTAAAGCAACTTTGTTTATATTATATTAGATAGAATTGAGTTTTTCTAATCGATTTATTAATTTAATAAAACAAAAAGTGAATAAAGTTTTAGAAAAGCATGAAGATCCACGTGAAGCATTAGATTATTCTGCAGTAAAACAAACCGAATTGATTCAAAGACTAAGAAGAGAAATAGTAGAGGTAGTGGCATCAAAGAAAAGATTGGAAATGCAAAGAGCTCGACTCTTGGAAAACATTAACAAATTACAGGAACAAGCAAAATCTGCAGTTAAAGCAGGAAGAGATGATTTGGCTACACTTGCACTTGAGCGCAAAAATGCCAATCTTGCCCAGGTGAAAGATTTGGATACCCAAATAATGGAAATACAAAACGAACAAGATAAATTAGAAAATGCAGAAAAGCGCCTTTCTATTAAGGTTGAAGAATTTAAATCCAAAAAGGAGATAATAAAAGCAAGATATTCTTCAGCAGAGGCTGAAGTACGCATAAAAGAAAATATTACTGGCATATCTGAAGAAATGTCCGACATAGGTGTGGCAATGAGTCGAGCAGAAGAAAAAACAGATGCTATGAAGTCTAAAGCCATGGCTATTGATGATATGATTGATTCTGGATCTTTAGTTGATTATACCGATAACAAAGATCAAATAGAATCCGAATTAGAGAAAACTGAGATAAAAAGTAAAGTAGATGATGATTTGGCAAAACTCAAATCCAGTATTGATAAAGATCAATAAAAAAATTATTTAACAAAAAAAGAAAGATAAATTTGAAATTAATGTATTAGGAATAAAATATAATGAATTTTAAAATAAACACCGAAAAAAAAATTGTACAGGATACTGGGCTATGGACAATTTATTGTGGATAATGACACTATAAATGAAATAAATGTAATTGATAATACTATTGTAAAATTGCTTGAAAGCGAAGAAAACGATGATTCTATAAGACCTGAATTTGAAAGGCAATTGGCACTATTTGATACTATGGTAAAAGAAAAAGGAGTTGTTATGGATTCAAAAGAAATAGTGCAATCTGATATAGTATTACCTGGCAAAGACATAACGTTGGAAGAAGCAAGGAAAGTGTTTAAGGGAGAGGGAATTATTAAAAATATTTATTAAATAACCAATTTAATTTGTTTATTTATTTGAGAAATGGCTCTTTAAATGAGATTAATACTACACACATTTTTTATTCATTTACTAAGTTATTAAATGATTAAAAGGGAATATCTTTGATCGGAAACCACTTGGAAAAATCGTTCTCCACGGAAATAAAACTTTTCAATATTGATAAGGTTTGCAGTTCCTTTGTTGTATTCCTTTGCTGATTGTCATTGGGTATATAGGGATAAAAGTTATTTGTTTTATAGTTGTATATAAGATACATTTTATTATTATTACTATAGTTGATGTTATTGCCATATTTTTTGATACTGTTGTAACTACGAACATCATCGTTTTGGCTATTATTTTTTTCTTCTTTTATGAAACTGGATACGTTCTTTTCGATATACTCTGGAGAAGACATAGTTGCTTCTGTAAAATTTAGGCTTTGATTTTGATCTAAAAATAAAAACTTGAATACCACAGATAATATTTGTTCAGAGAATCCGTTTTCTTCTAGAATATCTCCTGTAGACGAAAGCCCTGCTGCAACGTTTGTTATTACATCTGAATGAGTTGGTAATTCTTCGCCGGTAATTATTATCCATAAATAATTATAAGAGTCTGTAACTATTTTATAGTCGAATTTAAATTCATCTTTGGAAACATTAAGCAGATCTGTGCAATCTTTTATTGTATTTTTAAAAATGGCCCCATCTATTATCTTAACACACAATGCTGCGGACCCAGAAAATTGTAAACCTAATTTTTCTTCAATGGAGATACTCGCAGAAGTTAAAGAAAATATCGAATCAGAGTCATCATGTTTTGAAGAATTAGCATCAGATTCCATTTTATTTAGTATTCTTTTAAAAAAATTCAATACATGGAGCCCTCCATTTCTAAAAGTTTCTGTACCCTTTTTTCTATAGGGGGATGAGTAGAGAATAGATTAGCAAAAGTACTTGCTGAAATTGCTGGAATTATAAAGAATGCATTTAATCCTTCGACCTGTCTTAGATCTCTATCTGGTACCTGATTCATAGTTCCACTTATTTTCATTAAGGCATTAGCAAGTATTGCGGGTTTTCCAGTCATTTGCGCCGAACCTCTGTCTGCAGAATATTCTCTATATCTTGATATGGCCCTGATGATAAAAAAACTAACTAACCATGTAACAAAAGCCACGAGTATTATTATCAACATTGCAGCTCCATTATTGCGATCCCTGTCACCATAGCTGAAAAAGCTACCGAAATATCCGAACTGCATTATCTGAAATGCTATAGTTGAAAATAAACTTGCAAGTGTAATAACCATGACATCCCGATTTTTTATATGTGTTAATTCATGTGCTAAAACCCCTTCCAATTCATCATCGTCCAAAATTTCTAATATTCCTGTAGTCACTGCAACCACTGAACTACCAGGGCCCTTGCCCGTGGCAAAAGCATTTGGTATTCTGTTTTGGGCAACAGCAATTTTTGGTTTAGACATGTTGTTTCTTGAGATGATTCTTTCTATCAAGGAGTGAAGATTGGGGTATTGCTCGGCTGTAACAATTTTTGCACCACTGCTCCAAAGTACTATCTTGTCTGAAAAAAACCATTGAGCAAGAATGAATACGGCAGAAATTATCATTATAGGAAAAAAGCCAAGACCAACACGAGCAAGAACTGCTATAAAAATAATATATAATAATGCAAGTATGGATAGACAAAAAATAATTCTTATCGTAATACCGGAGTCTCTTTTTTGCCAAGGGTGTTGCATATTCTCTATTAATGGATAAGTTGATTTACTATTTATTTATGTTATAGCGTTTTTTCTATTGCCTCTTGCCTATATATTGTGTCATTATGTTTTGTTGCATGATTCGAAAAACAGTTAAATTTATGTCATAAATTTAGCAATTTGTATTAAACTATGCTGTTTAGTTCACACACATATAATGTTAAAACGTTTACAAAAAGCGATTTACGGAATCATACAGCAAATCACTGTAATTATTGCAAGTCGTTAGATTTTGTCTAAATAATATTTTTATTTAAATATTAGTTCATTCTAATTAAGAATTTAATTAATTTATTTAGTTTAATATTTGTTATCTATATACGTAAAAAATTCAGATATCCTTCTAAATGATTCAGATGGTTTTACAATTGTAAAAGGGTATGTTAAAATATGAATTGTTTTTCTTTTCATTGTTTTAATTCACTGTTTATTTTATTTTCACATGTTAATTTAATTAGAGCGTTCTCTATAATTATATCACGACAATACTCTACTAATATTATCAATAATCTGTAAGGTGCATTTAGAAGGAACGAATATACTCATTCCAATATGAAAAAAATTTATGGTGTTCCAATTACTATGAATCCGTTTTCTTCTATAATCTGTTATATCTTATCTTGAAAATATGGCTCTGTAATCATTTTATCTTTACTCTAAAACTACTATTCATATACATCAAACTAGGTTTTAAAAAAATCAAAAAATAACTTTATTATTGCTATTGCTATTGCTATTGTGTGACTCAATTTTTTTACTTCATAATATTTTCCATATTTTTTGTATTAATTTATTTTATTATATGTTAGTATAACCCTCTTTTTTTTAATAGTATAATGTCAAATTAAATAATCTTTTATTTTTGATAAAATAATTATATTTATATAAAATACCGAGTTTTTTTATTAATTAATAGAATACATCTAAATATTAATTATATATCAAATTAAATTTTAGGTCTGATTACTTTTGATAAAATTTTGATCTTTACATTATAAATAGGATCACCATTTTGTAATACAATGTCTGATTTTTGAATCTGAGTAACAGTACTTTTTAATTTCAATTTTGTACCCTCATCACTAATTATATACTCATTCCATTTTTCTGAAATTGTATTAAATGGTGTTTCTATTTTATATGATGTATCAAGTTCCTGTTTTGTATAAAGTTTTGTATGTGGATTAGACTTGGATTTTTCAGAAAAAATAAAAGATTGAATGGATTGAAAATCAAATTCATATTCGTTTACTTTATTATTGATATTGTTGTTACTGTTGTTGTTGGTATTGCTATTTATTTTTTTAACTCCAGTTAAAATTACTCTATTTTTCAATTTTGTTCCATCAGCCAAATTATAGAAATCCCAAAATTCTTTCAGCACTTTAAAATCTAAAACTGTTAAATTATCTTTCTTCATTATCTAATTATATTTTTTAAATGTCCTCTAAATATATTAATTTATGACAATTTGTTTAAAATTATTTAATTTTATTTAGGATTAAATCAATTCTCGGTTGAAATATATTTTTTTATTTTTTAAAAGACTTTTAAAATATTGTTAATGTGTGGATTGTAAGATAAGAAGATGCTATAGAATGTAAGAAATATTCAAAATAACCATATAGATATAGAATATCAAATAATTGATTATCGAGATAAAATTTTCAATATCGTCTCTCCTATTTATAAAAGTGATGACAACGATGATAAAATTGATATTTTCAAATCTCTTTTATACAAGAAAAAGTATCTGCGAAATATGAAAAATCAAAACAAGTGATATAGAAGCATTGTCTAGAGGCCTGGATATTATGGAATTTAATTTAATTTAATTGCTAAATCTATTCTCGATTTACAAGATTTTAATTTACCATTCATAGTAAATTTAGTTGCAGCACCATTATCTATGAAAACCATAATAATTCATCTATTTAAAAAATTTCCCATTATTTTTTATTTCTATAATGTAGGTATCATTGTTCTTGTTGATTATTGATTGATAGTAAATTATTTGACCGGTTATTGTTTTATTATTAGTCTTAGAATTACTAAAAACAACTTTTTGTAAATAATGTTTTGTCAAATTTAATTTAGTTAACCAGATGTATTATCTCCTGTGTCTATTTCATTTTTGAGAGCTCTGATTGCTACAAAACTCTACTATACTTCCAGGCAATCCACAATCTAAGTTTTGATTTGTAGATTGATCTAGTCCAATTCCTTGTTCGATTGAATTACTAGAATGTCGAGGATCTAATTGATTTATCAAATTTTTACCAGAGTTGATTCCATTTTGAGAGCTCTGATTGCTACAAAACTCTACTATACTTCCAGGCAATCCACAATCTAAGTTTTGATTTGTAGATTGATCTAGATTTATTTTTTGAGAATCTTTATTATTTTGATGTATTTTATGTTTTTTTGCTAGTATATCATTTGAACCCAAAGTTAGACTTGAGAATAACGATAATGTGATTATAATTACTACTATTGTTACAGTGTGATCTTTAGTATTGTTACTTGACATTATATATGTAACTTCATTATCCTTAGGCCAAGAACAAGATATTTAAATTTCTTTAGAATACTCTGTTATACTTTTCTATTACAAATCCATTATTAGACAATTTATAAAAATTAAGGATTTTAAATTAATGATATTACTTTAATTAAAAAAATCTCACTAAGTAAAAAATATATATATATATATGGTTTTTTTTGAAGGATTGTTTGGATGGTGTTTATAAACTTTTATCCTTTTAAAAATGATTTATTATTTATAAGAGCATGATGAAATTAATCCTATAATGTTTAAAAATTTAATTAATTTTATTGATATGTGATAGACATGCCAATTTTTAAAAGCAATGTTATGATTTACTATTTGTGCCACCAAATAACTCTAAAATAATCGGTGTAATTTCTTTCATGTTTGTACTGTATTTTGTTCTGTTGATTAATACCATCTCATCCATCTTTGCGGTATCTAATGATACTATTTCCTTTCATTTATCAAAAGGATATGTGCATGGAGATATAGCATTATTTATTGCAACTGATTCTTCAGACAATCATACTGCTGCTTCCATAAATGATAGTTTTGGACATAAAATAAATTTTGCACCATCACTATCGTCAATTCCAAAATTGTATCTTCAACAAGGATATGACTTTCTTAATGGAATAAAGGGAGAAGGTTCTTTTGGATTTCAGCTACCTGTTGCATCTGCTTTACCTGGAGATAGGTATTATAGTCCATTGGTGCAACTCAACCTTGTAAAATGGAATGAAAATGCAAACTCTAGAATATTGAAGTCATCAGGAGAAATTGAACAGGCTCAAAGAAATGGCGAAATTCATATTATAAATACAAATATTATTATAAACAGTCCTGTAATACTGCAAAAGTGATCTTTGTAATAGAGTTTAAAAGAATTTCTTATCTTTGAAAATCTCTACAATCGTTTACCATGTGATAAATAAAAAATTTTGTTATTTTATTGGTTGATGCTCATAACAATATTTACTAAAAATGTATTAAATCTTACTTACAATAGGTATATATGCTTTATTTAATCTCTCAAAAATGCATTATAAAAATAATATGTTCAAAAAGTAATTGAATATGAAATTTATTCCAATAGGTTTGTGCTTGGTCTATTTTTATAACCTGTATGGGTTTTAATGATTATATCATTCTTTAACTAAAATATATAACAAATTAATAAAATCTATATTTGTTATCAAATTAATCTCAAATAGTTGGAGTCTTGAATTATTTTGATGTCGGATCCATCTTCTACTATAGTTGTTTATCCTCTGATTATTCATTTGCTTGATCTGTTTGGTACAATGGCGTTTGCGGTGACAGGCTCATTTAAAGCAATCGAACAAAAATCCGATATAGTTGGAGTTATAATTCTTTCAATTATTACAGGATTAGCCGGTGGAATTATTCGCGATATAATATTTGGAAGATTTCCTCCTACGGCATTAATTGATCCAGTATACCTTTTAATAACAATTTTAACTGGAACTATAATTTTTTTCCTTCATCCACGATTAAAAAAACATTGGGATCTTTTTATAAAATTTGATGCTATAGGACTTGGAGTATTTACGGTAATTGGAGCAAGCATTGCATACACGTTGTTTGGTCATAATTTTTTAATCATGGCATTTGGCGGAATATTAACTGCTATAGGTGGAGGAATATTACGTGATGTATTTGTTAATGAAATTCCTATTGTATTTGTAAAAGAGCTGTATGTGACAGCTAGTTTTATCGGCATAATAATTTTCTATTTGCTTTTAATGTTTAATGATTTTAGCATATCTGCAATTATTGCAGTAGTTTCTGCAACTTCTATTCGACTACTTGCAATAAGATACAAGTGGAATCTGCCAAGGTCAAGGGGTTAATATATAAAAAGATTTTAGGAGTAATATCATTATGTCATTTTATTATAATTTTTTAATAAATTGCATATTTTTCTGGCAGATGATTATATTAATCGATTTTTCATACTTATTTTACCTAATTATATTTATTATTAAATAATTTATGGGTTTAACATATTGCCTTCAGTAGATAATATATTAATTTCATAATTCACTCTTTACAAATCTATTGTATTTTGATTCAATTTTTCCAATAATATTTTATTATGATGCTCTTAGTTTTTATTTGTATATTATTCAAATTTATAAATTTTTTATTATATGAACAGAATTTAATATCGAGGATGATTAATTTATACCAAAGGTTTAGTTATACATAGAATAAGTGATCTTGATGCTGATTTAATTTTTATATGATGATTTTGATTTATAACTTTAATTTGAAAAATATATTTCTTTTACTAATTTTATGTATATTATGATCGAAAAAAAAATAAAAAAATTATATTTAGAACAAAAAATGATATTATTTTTATATAGGTCCTATTCCTGTAGGAATTACTGCTCCTACTATTATTGCAACAATCCAGATTATGATGGCAACTCCAAGTGATTTTAACCAACTCATATGATAGAGCCATCTTAATGCTAGCAACCATGCAATACCGCCTATTATACCGGCTATAACGCCCGTTCCTAGAACAGCGTAAACAATTGTAAATACTATGGTTCCAATTATTGCAGCAAATAATGCTGTTTTTATGCCTTCTCTTTCACCAAAGAGTTTAGTAACTAGATAAATAATTATTGTTGAAACAATTATTCCTATTATGAAAACAATAATACTACTCATAACAATTCATTGTGCATGATATTATTTATATATATATGGATATTTTTACAATATTTCAATTATTATTTACCTGATTTTATATTTGTGTATCATAAAAATGGACATCGTTACTCTTATCTTAAATAACATGTATTGAATAATTTGGAATATTATATAGTCACTCAAGAGGCTTGATCCTTGTATTCCATGCTATTATGTAATATTCGAAAGATCTGATTTAGTTGGGTTGTTTTCTCATACATTTATACAAGATCTGCAAAGGATATCAATTTCCATGTCTTTTTTTTAAAGATATATTTTACATTGCATCGGATTCAATAATTTTAATATTTTTTTCATTAAATCATTTATATTTTATATAATTAAAAAGGTAATATCGAATATTATAGACATCCAATTTACATTTAAATGCCTATATTGTTTCGATTCTAAAAAAAGGTTTAGATTTTTTTGTTGCTTTGTTGTTGTTGTTGGTGTTGTTGTGTTTGAAACTGTAGTTTCATTAGTATTGCTTGTTGTTGTTTATTGTATTAGTATCTTCTAGCTGCTGCATGTATCTCTCTTGAATTTTGTTCAAATGTTTTTGCTGTATTGACACTCAAATTGGATATGTGTTTTGAATTATCTTTTGCTTGCTCAAGTACTGATTTCCATGAATCCAAGTTTGAGAATATCATGTTGTTTGTAACTCTCAATGCTGATACTGCATTGTCTGCAACATTGCTAACAATCTGCTGTATGCCTTTACTATAGAGTCTGGAGATGAAAAGCTATTAACCATTCCATTGTAGCTTTCACTATATGGTTTCCATGCTGATTGAAGTGAATTGATGATTGCTTTTTGTGATTCAATATATTCTTCTGAAATCTCTTTAGCTGCTTGAAGTGATTGTTCTTGATAGCTGTTTACAATGGTATTATAACGTGGAATTTGGTTTTTTGATTCATCTATTGATCTGTTGATATTATGTTTAGTTTCATCAAGTGATCTGTTGATTGATTCTTTGAAATCTTGATTATTGTTATTGTTATTTTGTGAATATGTTGTATTATTTGTAGTAGTAGTGTTCTTTGACATTATTTTATATTAGTTTTTAGACTATATAAAGTTTGGTATTAAATGGAATTTATAACCGGATGTTTCCATAGTATTGTATAAAATTGTATAGTGAACAAGGCTTGTGTATGTATTTTTTGTTTTTTAATGGTTAGATATTGTACCTAAAAGTTAGGCTAATTTAATAATCGTTAATCTGTTATCTTAAAATCATGCTGTCCTGAATATTAATTACTTATTATCTATGAAATGTATTTCGTTAAAGCAGCCCTATGCGGAACTGCTTGTATCTGGAAAAAAAACAATAGAATGTAGAACATGGTCCACCCGATTCAGAGGAGATTTTTTGATTCATGCCTCAAAAACTGTTGATATTGAAGCATGCATATATTATAAAATGAATATTAATTTAGTTGTCAAAGGATTTATAATTGGTAAAGCACTTATTTATGATATAAAAAAATATGTAACTAACGAAGAGTTTGTTCTAGATAAAAACAAACATTTATCTTTACAAAATCTCCATAATAATAAAATTATTTATGGATTTTTAATAAAAGATGCAGTGAGATTTACCAAGACTATTCCATATTTGGGAAAGCTCGGTTTTTTTGAAGTTGATGAATTTTGATTTTCTTTATTACTTAATTTTTATATTTTTATGTCTCATCCACTTTTTTATTTATTAGATATTAATAATGAAATTAAAATGAGATATAATCTGTATTCTAAAAACAAACAGAAGATAAAGAATTATTAATTAGTATTGAATCATAGTAATAATTAGTCCACAAGCTTATGAGATTTTAGTCTATTCTATCTAAATTATAAGTCATAGAAAAAAACATTCAAAAATTATAAACTATAATATTTCCTAATTTCTTAATCAAAACGATGTCGGTATAAATATTTTATGGTTATGATAAAATTATTTTTGTTTAAATTGTGAATACAATGAAACCCAAAGAATTAAAATATTTTGTATATAAGGTTAAATAATATATTTTTAATATTCATGTAATGAACAAAAAACTCGGTTCAATTCTAGTTTTCTTTTTTGCAATGGTTTTAGCGACAGGATTTGTTAGCATTTCTATTGATTTAAATTCTGCTGTATTTGCAATAACATCAAAATATACTGCTAAACTTTCAGGTCAAAATGAAGTCCCCCCGACTACTTCCGGGGCTACAGGTGAAGCATCATTTAAATCATCCAACAAAGACTTGACATTTTCTATTAATGCTACTGGTATTACAAACGCAACAGCAGGTCATATTCATCAGGGAAAACCTGGACAAAATGGGCCGGTCTTGGTAACATTATTCAATAACACTTCACCTAAAAATACCGTTGAAGAAAAGGGTGTAATCACTGCGAGTATGCTAGAAGGACCATTAAAAGGAAAGACAATATCTAATTTGGTTACTACAATGGAAAAGGGCGATACATATACTAACATTCACACTACACAACATCCAAAAGGAGAGCTTAGAGGGGATATAACAGGTGGAACTGCCTCCAGCTGGCAAAGACACTTCATCTACCAGCGGAAAGCATACTACAAAAACAGTTAAACATACCTCCAGCGGTCCATCACCTACTACTGGCGGCGGATATTAGAGAAATATTTTAATCATCCGAAATTATATTTTTTTACTAACGACAGAGATTTTCTACACCATAAAAATCATGCTTAATTTGAATTTTAGATAAACTATATATTTTACCTTTATAAATTTAAATCAACAAAAGATAAAATTTGCTTTGTCTTTTTATTTGTTAATTTTTATAATTTAAAAGTTTCAGTAATTTCTCCAATAATTAACTACTATCTTCACAAAATTCAACAAGACCAAATTATTATTTTATTATGAATATAAAAAATCATCAAATATTTTTTGATTATTATTTAAAATATTTTATTTGTATTTTATTGAAATTATATATAATACATTAAAAATTAGATAACTATGATATTTTCTTCAGTTAAAACGACATTGAGATAAACTGCTAGATCCAATTTTTCAAGGATTAACCAAAAAATAAAAAATTAAAAAAATTGCTTAAATAAATTCCAGTTCAAATAATAAATCTCTAAATTTAATCTAGAATATCTTTTGAAAGTTTAGCTGCTTCTACAACATTTTTTATCTCTATGTTTTTACTTTTACTTAGTATTTGTGAAATTGAAGGCTTGGCTTTTTCCCCAATAATCAGGGTTTCTTTTCCTTTTATATTTAAAATAACAGTTAATTTATTATTTTTAAGAATTTCAGCAAAATCTCGAGCATCATGAATTAAATGCCAAAAACTTGATTTATCATCTATTTTATCATCTAATTCAATCAAATCAAAAAATGATGTATCTTTTACATCAATTGTTATTTCATCCTGAAAAACTATGGATAAAAGAGGTGTTTCGTTAAAATCTACTAAAATGTTACCCCTTATATTCAAAAATAACACTACCTATGATGTTACATATTTTGAAGAACTACTAGGTGATGTGTTGCTATGAGAGGATGTTGATGTTGTAGCAATAGTTATTTTTCCATCTATCACCCATTTTGCACCACCTAATTCCTTTCCACCAGGACCATGTGCTGAAGGGACATCAATTTCCAAGTGGTCAAAAGTATATGTTACCGATACGTCCTTACTTACTAATTTTTCTATAACTTTAGAAATTAGTTCAGACCAGTGTGATGCTTTTTGCTCTTTATCTGAACTATTATCATTACCAGTTTTTTGAGAAAATTCACTCATATGGACTAATAATTAACATTCTTTATATAAATATCGTATTTCATCAATTATCTTTTGTAAATTGCTATCAAGTCTTTAGAATTGGTATGTTTGAATTCTATTTAATAAAAGAGTTTGAATGTAGGTATTTGCAATAGATTATTCATTGTATGATAAATCATATTTTGCTGTTTCAAATATATATTTTATAATTTAGACTTGTGATTGACTTTGTTCTTTTATCTGTCACATGTTATCTTTTGTATTTGTCTACTACCGTATTTGTTATATGTACTTGGATCTCTTATACTATAATTATGGTATTAATTGATATAATTAATATTTATGATTATAATCTTCAATCTTTTTTTATACAAGTTAGGGTTATGATAAATACTGGCGACCTCTCCCATAATACACGAGAAGACCGAAGTCTTGTATGGAATAGAAAACACACTTAGAGTGCAAATGCAAGTTTCAGCAAATGCAACGAGTGAGATATTTATTTATGGCGATTGGATATCTCCTTCCGTAATAATTAGAATTAAATCTTTAAAAAAAATATTTCTTGATTGTATTAAAAGAGGTATAAAATACAAATACATTACTGAAATCACTAAAGATAATATATCATATTGTAAAGAGATTTCAAATATACTTGGGTTTGATTCAATACGACATTTGGATAAAATCAAAGGAAATTTTGCAGTAACTGAAACAGAGTACATTGCTACCTCCACTTTACACGATTCTCAACCATTACAACAGATAATTTATAGTAATGTAAAAGAAGTTGTAGAACAACACAAATATCTCTTTGAGACTATATGGGATAAATCCATTCCTGCCGAGCAAAAAATAAAAGAAATTGAAGAAGGATTGCAGCCTGATGTAATAGAAATAATTAGAAATTCTAGTAGATCAAAAGAGCTCTATCAAAGCCTAGTAAATAGTGCAAGAAAAGAAATAATGATAGTATTTCCTACGATAAATGCATTTAAGCGACAAGAACGATTGGGAATAATTCAATTATTACAAAAAGCCGCCAAAGAGCGAAATGTAAAGGTGAGAATTTTAAAGCCTTTCGAAGAGTTGCTTGAAGATGGCAAAAAACACATGGCAGATAATAGATACAATCCACTACAGAAAATAGATCATTTAAGAAAAGATCCCGTATCTGATGATAATATTCTTAATATTGATATTCGATATTTCCAGCGAATTTCTGAATCAAAAGCTACCATCTTGTTGGTCGATAAAAAATTTTCTTTGGTAATGGAACTAAAAGATGATTCAAAAGATACTTTTGATGAAGCAGTAGGACTATCAACTTATTCTAGTAGTATGTCTGGAGTATTATCTTATTTTGCTATATTTGAAAATCTTTGGGTCGAAACTGAGTTGTATGAACAGCTAAAAATTCATGATAGGATGCAAAAGGCATTTATTAATGTAGCCGCTCATGAGTTAAGAACTCCAACTCACGCTATTTTAGGATATAGTGGACTATTAAAAAAAAATCCTGAAAGAAACATAAAATTAGTGGATGGAATATTTAGAAATGCTATAAGGCTTCAAAGACTTATTAATAATATATTGGATGTTACTGCAATTGAAAGCCAATCATTCAAGTTTAATTTCGAACAATTTGATTTAAATTCGGTAATTTCGAGTATAATTGATGATTATATTGATCAAATTAAAAAGCTCCATAGTGCTGTTGAATTAATTTACCAGAACAAAGATGGTATTAATAATGATCTTATTCTTGTAGAGTGTGATAAAGAAAGAATATCTCAAGTTATTTCTAATTTATTGGATAATGCTATTAAATTTACAAAAAAGGGGGTTATAACTATTACATGTGAAGTTGATACGAAGGATGAATTTGATAAAAAAGTTATTATAAGTGTTAGCGATACCGGAAGTGGAATAAATAGCGAAATGTTTCCAAAGTTATTTTCAAAATTTACTACAAATTCTTTTCAAGGTACTGGTCTAGGATTATTTATTTGCAAAAATATTATTGAAAATCATGGAGGAAGAATTTGGGCCAAAAATAATGAGGATGACAAAAGAGGAACAACAATTATTTTTAGCTTACCTTTATCAACCAATACTTGGGCGAACACCCCGGATAATAAAGACAAGTGGGGGAAAAATTATTGAGTCCAAAAAAAATCCTAGTTGTCGATGATGAACCTGATCTTACTATACTTTGTAAAATGATATTAGAAGATGAAGGCTTTTCAGTAGACGCGTTCACTGATTCTCTTTTAGCATTAGAATATTTTAAACCTAATTTTTATGATTTGCTTATTCTTGATATCAAAATGCCTGGTCTGGATGGATTTGAATTATATAAAAAGATAAAAGAATTGGATGCTCATGTCAACATATGTTTTTTGACTGCAAGTGAGATGTATTATGAAAAGTATAGAGAGAATGAGTATTCTTTTTTAGATAAAAATTTGTTTATTCATAAACCGATTGAAAATGAAGAGTCTTATAAAAAAGATAAACAAATTCATAAATATATCAAAGTAATCCAATCATGCCGAGAAATAAATAAATTTATTATCGATATTGCTTTTAGAATCAAAATGGTTATTTGATGGGAAATCCTTTTTTTCAACATATTAAAATTTGGTTATTATTTTAAACAAGTAAGATTAACTATGTCATCATTTTTAAAAAAGGATGATTATTAAAAAAATTAGGATTATTAATTATTATTGGTTATAAATAAAAAAAATCTAAAAGTTAAAAGAAAATAAAATAATATTTTATATTATGATTTACTGTTTAATATTTAATTTTTTGCTTTTATGTTTATATTTTACTACTATTAATTTACCCACCTATTTTTATATGCAACTTGTTAAATTTTAATACATATTTTCTATTGCAATTTTAATTCGTAATAAATGGTGTTACCTTGATAATCTTACAACTAAAACTTACAACATTAATGAAAAAAAGGTTACAATTATCAAAACGAAATCTTGAAAATACTTTTTGCATTCTTATACATTAAAAGATCATATGATTCTTTATCTAGTCCAAGCTTTTGAACAAAGTTGGTATATGATTTCATATTGGAAATGGGCCAGTCGCTTCCATATAGTAGATGATGGGGACTGTCTACATAATTTAGTATCTCTTTTATTTTATCTGCATAATGTATTTCACCTGATGATGTGAAGTCTCCAACAATCAAACCTGAAATATCTGCATATACATTACTATTTTTGTACAATACCTCTTGGCAATCTGTTATCCAGGGATTTCCAATATGACACATTACTATTTTTAATTCTGGATTATCAACTGCTACATCATCTATGTTCAATGGATGTGAATATTTTACCTTTGCTCTATTTGAAAATGCATCTCCTGTATGTATCATAATTGGACAATCAAATTCAACACAAATATCATAGACTATTTGATATCTTTCATCATATGGATAATGATGTTCATAGCCACAATAGAGTTTTATTCCTTTAATAATATCATCTTTTAACCATTGTTTATAATTTTTTATATCTTCTTTTGTATGATTATCAATTGTAAATCCTCCAACAACTCCAATTTTATTTTTATTATCATTTTTGTTTATAATATCAATAATTTGAGATGTTGATGGTCTGTTTAAATCAATTTTGTAGGATGAAAGCAAAATGGAATAGTAAATATTATTATTTTCCATAGTATCCAATAATGAATTTAGTCTTTCTTGTAACGATAGAACTTTTCTTTCATTTTTGTTTATTTGATCATAATTATTAAGATGAACATGGCAATCTATAATTGACATTTTTATAATTCCGTTATAATATCCTATATTTTGGGTTTAACCATTCTACAAAACTTGCATAATTTAAAGACCGCTTATCGTAAAGATAATTTGGAAGAATTTTAATGAATTTAAATCCATTTTTCAATTGAAAAGATAACACTGGATCTTTTAGTTCTCCATTTACCACTTTTTTTGCATATTCTTGAGCTGACATTATTTTTGCATATTTATAGTAATCAAACAATCGTCCACCTGCTATTACTCTCCTTAAATTAAGTTTTATTGCTAAATCTCGCCTTGAATTATATAACATTGTTGCAATTCCTTTGTGACGAAAATCGGGATGAACTGATATATCTGCTCCATATAAGCTATCACCGTTTGAATTATGATTTGTAAATGATCCGTATTCAGTAATTTCACTCCATGTATGAATGGCATAATTTGTTTTTAACGAAACTATTAGACTGCTACTGGAGCCAACCATTCTTCCATCAAATTCTGCATATAATTGACCTTCAGGAAATATATTAATATGATTTCTAAGGGAGGATTCTGACCAATTTACGCTATAAACAGCCATATCTGCAAATGATTCTTTTTGCAAATTTAATATATTGGAAATATCTTTTTCAGTTACATTTTTTATTATTACTTTAGGGGTTGTATTTTTTAATTTATAGTCCATTTGTTTATCCCACCTTTCAACTTTATTCCTGTATTGTTAATCAATTATTATTGTTTTTATTCTATAATTGAATAAGAGAAGCTATTGTTTTTCCAAGTTAATAATTAGCAATATCTTGCTATAACAAAAGGAGAGAAAATAATAAATCTGAACAAATAAAAAAATTTAATATAAAATGATTAAAGGTATAAAAAAAATATTGATGGAGAACGATACTTCTTTTTTATTTAATATTTACAAGTATTTTTAAAAAGGATGAATTATATATCTTGTATTAAAATATAGTGTTGTAATCAAACAATAATATGTATTATTTCAGATATAAAAGAAATAACAGTTGCGGGAATTTAAATTCTATTTTGAGATATAAATCATAAAGATCATATAAAATATCCTACTGATGTCTGACTATTAAATTTTGTAAAATTCATATATTGTTCTAATATATGTAGTTTATTTCCACACTCCTCATTCAATGTTGTTATATTTAGATGAATTTGACTTATTATATGGCAATTTTTGAAAAATTTAATGAATTACTTTAGTAACATAAAAAACTATCTTCCAATAAATTAATAATAAAATTTAAAAATAAATATTTGTCCTTTCTCTCACAAATCTTTTTCTCATTGTGTTTTTGATTAATAAGGAGTCCCGCGTTCTCTTTGTTTTCCCAATGCCTCAATATACCATTCAAATTCATTTAGAAATTTATCTAATCTTTCATTATATGATTCATCCAACAGATTGTTATTTTCGTCAAAAACTTTATGAACTCTAGGTATAGGAAAAGAGGATGGTATTGATATTGCACCTAATTCTGCAAATACTAATCGTAATTGCTATGCAGCATTTATTCCTCCAAACATCCCTGGAGAATATGATATGATGGCCGAAGGTTTAAAGTAATACTTCTTCTAAAAAATAATCTAAAATATTTTTTAACGCACCGGATGTACCTCGATTATATTCAAGCGTAATAGATACATAACCTTCGGAACTTTTGATTTTATTTCTCAATTCTTTAATTTTTTTGGAAGGATTATCCATCTCTTTATACATTCTATCTAATAGAGGCAAATCTATCTCTAAAGGGTCTATAAAGAATACCTGTATGATTTCTAAAATGCAATTTCTTTTCAATCTATCTTGCTACTTTAATTCCTTGGCGATCCTGTCTTACAGAACCAACAATGACTGAGATTTAGGACATACTCAACATCTATAGTGATTCATATTAAGAATTTTTTTACTAACTCTAGATGCTGAGAGATGCCATGAAGTGATGCGACACAAAAAAAGATATGTATAAAAATAATGATGCTTAAAAAAAATAAAAAATTAAATATTTTTCTCAATCTTTTTTTATCATCTTATTTTTATAATTTATTTTTAATACATTTGACTTTTCTAATCGATTCGATTCAGATCTAATTCATTGGTAACATAAAATTAGTAAAAAACGTCACCTGTTATCTATAATTCTGGACGATTCTTTAATGTTTGTATAAATGTTTTTTATTTATTCTGTTAATTCCCTTTCCGAAATAGTTCATTCATATATTACAGAATGTTAATATCAATTTATAATTCAAAATATTTCTAATAGTGTATATATAATTTATAATATAATATTTTATATTAAATAAAAAAATTAACTTGAAAGTAGTTTCAATAGATTACCTTCACTTAAAAGATATCGTAAACCACATAAATATTAAATATTGATTCATTTTAAAGGTGTTATATGTCCCAAGCTGAATGGTTTACTACCTATTTACAATATGAAAATCTAAAGGAGATGTTAAATGTAATACTTTATACATCACAATCTTTCATGACCATAACACCACTACTTTATCATATATCATATCATGATAAAGAAATACTTTTTATTCATACAGGTATAGTTGGAGGTGTCGTTGTTCATTACCATATTTTAGAAAATAAACCCTCAAAAAAATTTGTTGAATTAAATAAAATGACTGCAGACTTTAATTTTGTGGATAATATCGGAAATAATACTCAATCTATTTATATTCCCATTGTAAAGTTGGTCAAATCAACACTTATGTTTCCAATAGACATTTAAACATTGATTTAAAATAAAAATTCTATACAAAATCTAAAAACCTCTGAGAAAATTTAATAAATTATTATTAGAATTTACAATTATTTATTTTTTTGTGCAGGTCTAATATTATATATTTATAGTGTAATTTTTAATTTAGTTATTTCAAATGCGTTTTTTTCATGAATTTATTTAATATAATTTAGAATTTCTATGGTAAAAACGTTAATTTATTGTTAATTCTGGTACATATTTAGAATCTTTTAATACAAATAAATGATGATAAATCTTAAAAATACTATAATGACTATTGTAAAAACCCTATGTTATTAGAATGGGGATAAATTGAATAGTTCACTATTTATTTGCCTGCAATTTTAAACTGTTATACTAAACAAGAATGGTATTTATTTGCAATTATAGAATTGATAGTGATATACTAGTTGTTAGCTATGAGACAATTGATATTGGTAACTAAATAATAAAATATTTTCTATATGTTTGGTATATGCTCTTACTTTTTTATACTATATTTTATTTCAGCATTTAAAATTAACAATATTATTCAAACAACATCCATGTAATTAAAAGCAAATAGGAAGATCTGGATTGATCATTTACAATACAATTAGTGACGTTCAGTTTACAAAATGGCGATAAAATACTGCTGCAAAATCGGCATAGAACTAAAGTTTTAGTTAGCAATAATAAAAAATAACATAATGGGATAAATTATTTGTATAAAAAAAATTTTGGATCGAGATTAACTTTTATCCTACCTTTGATTTTTTTAAATGACCTGTATTACTATCAAAAAAGACAAACCATTTTTCATTCTTTTTTCTTTTCCAACTCCATATTTCAATATCCTTTACCTTGGTTGAAACAAATAATCGTGGATCTATTAAGCATATTTCTTTTACAGTTTTATTGGAAAGTTCTTTTGCACCTTGTGGCTCGGATTCAGAATTAACCATTTCTAATCTACTACCTCATAAAATGCTATCTGGCCATCAGATAGTTTTTCTATACCATAAGCGCCACCTTGATATTCTACATAGTAGTATATTCCTTCCTCTAGATGCTCAATATCAATATCAATATAGTCTTTCCCTTCTTCCTTCATTACTTGAACTTTAGGTGATTCTGTTAGATGTACAATTTTCTCAGATACATCTATGGAAGATGTACCTAATTTGTCTATATCAGTTGATTGTATATCTGGATTATTTTCATTTTCTGATATACTACTATTACTACTACTATCATTTGACATTAGCGTTTATACTTTTATATTGTTTATAAGGTTGATATAGTAAAAACGCGATCTAAAAGATTTGATCTTGTTTGGTTGGAGAACCATATTTAATAATCTCAGGTATTTTTATATCATTTCCACAAGTAAATTATCCTGATTAAAATATGTTATATGGAATTATAATAATGGAATAATTGATGATTTTAATTGATTTAAATATATTTAATATTAAATGATTGACTGAAAAAGAATATTAATTTTATTTATTGTTCTCTTACATCAACATTCATTACAATTTTTTTGAAATATTTTTCTATAAAAATATTTATAATATTATTAAGCGATCTAATTATTGAGTTCTGAAATTGATTGGGCTTCTGTTCTAAAAAAGAAAGCAAGAGGTTTAAATGGAGAGGATTTTGGTGAAATACTAAAAGTAGATGACAACAGTATAATAATTGGAAAGGGTCTAATCGATAAAGTATTTTTTTCTATTCCAAAGAATTTGGTAAAAGATTATGATGGTGATACTTTAAGATTAAAAATAACTGAACAAGAGGCTATAAATCATTTTACAAAATAATTTTCTCCTAAAGAAAAACATCCCATATAGAATTAGAATCCTGTATAAGTAATTCTTAAGAATAGGTGAGAAATATTTTAAAATGAATTCTAGCAAAAGATAATAGTTTTTTTGGATTTAATTGAATATTATTAAATCTTTTTTCCTACATTATTTGATAATAAAAATATGGTTGTCTATATTTTTTCCATGATCAACGATTGTGTTCTATTTATATTTTGAAATTTTGTGATATTGTTCGATAACTAACAAAAGTTGTATCTTTATCAAAGAAGAATAGAAATTTATTGAATGTATGATGGTAAATATACAGAAAAACTATATAATTATTTAAATTTTATCATAAAATTCTAAAAATATAACTTGGACTCGAATACATTTTTAAAAAGAAAGAAACTATTTCTCAAAGAAATATTGATCTCAAGGTATCATGTATATAAACTATCAGTCTCTTTATTAATTGATGAATAAAACCATCTCAATTCTTACATTGCTGTTATTGTCTTTTGCCCTTTTTTTTTCGTATACCAATTCTGGATTAGTATTTGCTCAAAATCAGTCAACCGCCTCAACAACTGCAAATAATAAAACATCCTCACAAAATCAAACTAATCCTACTTCACAAACTATGTCTGCGCAAACTCAACCTGGATCAATTGGTCAAGTTGGCCAAAGCCAAAGCCATTCCGGCCAAAGCCAAAGCCAATCTGGACCGGTTGGTCAAACAGGTCAGGCATTAAGTGGTCAATCAGGGCAAGGCTTAAGTGGTCAATCAGGTCAAACGCCACTTGAAAAACAAATAAATCAACAAAATCAAATAAACCAACAAAATCAAACTGGACGATTCCCTAATGATTCCAACTACAGCCAGACTGCCAATCAAATTCCATAAACAAGGTTGTAGTAAGGTCTATCTGGTACACCATATGACATAATATTGGTATAGAATAGGTAAAATCAAACCAAAAGAGTCATTAATTTAGATTTTTCCTACTTTTATCCAAAATTTTTTTCGTTTGATTATTAAATTATTTTATACAAAACAATAACCTATCAATTCAACTCTTTTGTATATTTTTCTTTAAAATGGAGAACAAAATCAAAAAAGAAGATAAAAAATATTTCTTTAATATTTTTCTTTAAAAAATTGTTTATAACGGCAGAAAAAATATTGAATTCTGGATTTGTCTTACAAAATTTGGGGATATATTATTTATTTTATTAGTTAGATTATATTAACAATCTTTCAAGGTTGCTCATCTATAATGTATTATACTTAAATCCCTTTTAACATTCAATCCGAACACTATAAATCTCATCAAGTGAAAAAGAAATGATATGTCTTATGTGTCAAATGATAGAAATTATACTGATACTACGCAATCAGGTGCTGACTCTTCAGCTGAACGAGTAGGCGATAGAACCGGAGAGCCACCTGTAAATGCTGCAACTAATAGAAATACTGCATCTAAGCTGGCAAATCTTCTAGAAGGTTTACAATTTCCTGCGACTAAAGATGATATAAAAAATCATTTAAATCGAAAGTCTCCTGCGATGGGAAATAGGGTGAATGATGTGTTTGAAGCAGTGCAAAACAATCTTGAGGATGGGATTAAATATGATAACGTTTATGCTGTAGAATTGGCAACTGGATTAGTTGAGAAAAAAGATTAAGTAACTTATTCTATTATGCTTCTTCCCCACCAGGCAAATAACTTTTTGCATATTGGATGAATAAGAATGATTGAACATGATAACAAAACACGTCAGATAGAAAAATCTTTTAAATTGTCAATTTGATAAAAGCTCAAATTTACAATGAATTATGTATATGATAACTAAATAATTATTAATTATTATTATCTATTGCTCTATATATTGCTATTTTAAAGAGATTTGAATGAGAAAATTATAATCCATACAATTCATAGAATAGTTTGACTAATCTATTTATCTATTATGATAAAATATTGCAATGATTCGGTAATTTACAGGTTCATTTGGAATGGGCTTTAATAATTTTGTAGTTTATGAAATGAACTGCAAGTATTTATACCCATTATAACTATATTATAGTATGAGTAACAATGCGATATCCATTGTAGATGCTGTAAATGGCATAATTGCAATATTACCAATAACTATTAATCGAAATATTCTATTGGGAGTGAGACAATAAATGGAAAAAACATTTTCAGTATTAAATCCTTTTAATGATGCTAATGGAAAAACAAAATTCTGTATAACTTGTGGAAATAAAGCCACCAAAGAAGCATTATATCTAGTAGGAGACGGAGCTATACTCGTAGAAAAATATTGTGATGCCTGTGCAGAAAAAGAAATAAAGTAAAAATATTCTTCGATATTACACATATATACTATATTGTAAAATAAAAATACAATATTCTGATTCTTTTTTTTAATTGCTTTTCCTTTTTAAAACCATTGCTAAATTTCTTATTTAAAATTAACATGCAGTTAATTGTGTAATACTGATATATTAAAATTAACTTATTAAAATGCAATTAGCTGAATTATATTTATCCCATTTGCAATCTCAATGAATATCCTTTTGACGGATAGTGATAATTTATTTTAATGTCATTCATTTAAAAACGAGTTGTAGAAGATAAATTAGATGTTGGCTTTTATCATACAAGTCTATTGTTGAAACAAAAAAGAACCAAAATGGATATCCAAGTAAACATCATTTGTTATATGCAAGAATATATCTATATTTTTTTATTTGATAATTTCTTTAGTTTATACTTCTTTTGTATTCATTTCCAATTGATTATTTCTTTCTTTTGAAAATATTTAAAAAAGATAACACTTTGGAAATTTTCTAAATGATAAACTAGAACATGCACTATAAACCATAACTAATGAACTCTGAAGGGATTCTAACTTTGATATTTTTAAAAAAATAGATGTATATTCAAACTATGGATATGTCTCTAGGTTAAAGGATCTTGAAAATAAAATATCACAAAAGTTTGTTTAAAAAACAGTAAAGAGCAAAATAAATACAAATTCGTATTGTCTTAGAAATATGTTAATATAAAAATAATGATCTATTAATCTATTTATTGAAAAGTTTTAATTTGAGATATGCCATATTTCCAATCATTATTTTCCATGGTAATTATAAAGGAAATAATGATACCTTTGAGTATTTCTATGATTTTTTGACCTTTTTCTACCGATGCCTTTCTAGGCGCACCAGTTGAACCTGTATTTGTTAACTCATTGAATTTCCAATATAACCTGATTTCGTCTTTTGGTAAATTAGGAATAATTTGTTCAGGTGCAAAATTTGAATTAACAAGATCTGGGCGGACTGATAACATTGCAGAAGTTTCGGCTTCGCCACCGTGACCTAATCCACTCCACACTTCAAAAAGCTCTTTATTTTTTTGTCCGACTAATACCCACCATGACTCTAAACATGCTATCACCACTTCTGATGATTCATTTTTAATCTTTCTTGAGGCAATTTCAATAGGGGCAATATTCCCGTCATGTCCATTGATAACAAGTATTTTTTTTATTCCATTTTTGACTAGACTGGATAAAATATTATCTATTACTGAAATCATTGTTGTAGGCTCTAAACTCATTGTCATTTGAAAATTATTGTGATGAGTGCTGACTCCGTAAGGAACTGCAGGAAGAAGAATAAGATTATTCTTATCTTTTGATATATCCTCAATTACTTTTTCAACGAGATTCATGGGGAAAATAAAATCCGAACCAAATGGCATATGGTTTCCATGATTTTCACATGCACCCAGAACAAGTATTGCAATAGTTTTATCAGTTATTTTATCTTTAACCTGGGTTGCATTCATTTCTTCCAATAAATAGTTATCAGACGATATTTTTTTATTCATATCTTTTTTTATCACCTCATAAGTTTATACTTTGATTATAATTTTAACTAGAATTTTAAAAAATATTATATTAACATGCAATAACATATTACAAATATATAAGAAAAATTTTAGAAAATTTTATTTCTTTAATATTGCAACAAAAAATTAAATATATATTTGATTTGAATAAAATAATATAATTTTTAAAATCTACTGTATAAGGATTAAAACTTTGCATAAAATGCAACTATAAACAATCTTTCCTCATACTTACTAAATCATTTACTTCATGTCAATTTTTTTTCTTTATTTGAAGTATCGTTAAACCAGCAATAACAAGGATTGCACCTATTATAATGATGATAAGGCCGTTATTTGCCCATTCTGGATTGTTATACATAAATGAAGACGAGGGACCAATAGCCGAATTGCTTTGCAATGTGAATATCACTCCTGCTATAATCATTATTATCCCTGCAATAATTAAGGATGTTTCATATTTTCTAAAGTTCAATGTATTTCTAAATTGATATCATATTAAAAGTCTATATATGCATTAAATATTCTTTTTTTAAAAAAATTTTATTCATTAAAAAATTTTTATCATTATTTAAGATTTGAGTTTATATTTTCTTTATATATCTTTAAAATTATATATTTTGATAATCATTGTTCCAGTTTTATTATTTTATATTTATTAAAATAGAATTATTAATATCGTCAAAGCATAAAAAAATTTGTTTACTTTAATCTTTCTTCTTGAACTTGTGATATGCCATATAAATAAAGAAGAAAGGAATTTAAAATGCCACTTTTTATATGGTTTGTTTAGAGTTGTATTTTACTTTTTATGAATTTGATTCTTGAGCAAAATATTTGTCTAACTTAACTCCTAAGACAAAGAGACAAAGAATGAAAGCAGCAGTATTTAGAGCGCATAATAGAGATCCAAATAGAGTTGTAAAAATTGAGGAAATTGATGTTCCAAAGATTAATCCAAATGAGGTGTTGATAAAAGTTGAAGCAGCCTCTTACAATTACAATGATTTATGGGCAATTTGGGGAGATCCAATTAAAATTCCTATGCCTCATATATCTGGGACTGATATTGCAGGAACAATAGTTGATGTAGGTGAAAATGTAACATCACTAAAAAAAGGAGATCGAGTTGTATCTCATGCCAACTTAAGTTGTAGAATTTGTAATATGTGTACTTCTGGCAGAGAATATGATTGTGAAAAAAGACAAGTTTGGGGATTTCAAACAGGTCCTTTATGGGGTGGATATTGTCAATATACTCATTTACCTGAAGTAAATGTTAATAAGATTTCTGATAACGTATCTTTTGACGATGCTGCCGCGATATCTATGGTTGGAATGACCTCATGGCATATGCTTGTAGGAAGAGCAAACATCAAACCTGGTCAGACGGTCCTAATAATGGGGGGAACAAGCGGGGTTGGTATGGTAGGAATTCAAATAGCAAAACTTTACAATTGTAATGTCATAGCTACTGCAGGAAATCAACAAAAAATGGAAAAATGTTTAGAGCTAGGTGCTGATAGCGTTGTCAATCATAGAGAACAGGATTGGTATAAAAAAGTTAGACAGTTAACAAAGAAGAAAGGGGTCGATGTAATATTTGAACATATTGGAAAATCGGTATTTCCACAAGAGGTTTCTTTATTGAGGATGGGGGGCATTCTTGTTTCTACAGGTTCTACAACAGGATATGATTCAGAAATAGATTTGAGATATCTGTTCTTTAAAGGTATAACATTAATGGGAGCCACTCAAGGAACAAAAGCCGAACTTGAAGAGGTGATGTACTGGACATCGAAAGGAAAACTTAAACCTTTGATAAATGTGATATTGCCTTTTAGTGATATGGTTAAGGGACACATAATGATGGCTAATGGTGAACAAATAGGAAAAACAATTACGACGCCTCAAAAGCTTTAGAAAAGGTATTATAGATAGAATATTTGTTATCTATTAAAATATTCTCTTTTTTAGCGATATTAATAAAGGACCTAATATCGAGGCCTCCTAAAATAGAAGTTAAATGGAGAGAAAAAAGGGAACTTGACTTGTAATAGTATTAATCTCACATAAGAGAAAGCTTGGAAAATAAAAGATATACCTTTTAATTGAATATTTTATTATTTAATTTTTTTTATTTGTTTTTTTATTGATATTTTAAAGTGAGTGCATTAAAGGTCGAGTTCTAAAATACACCTCGAGAATGGAACCTGACCTGACTGTTTACACCATGTTTCATAAGGATTTTGCATATGATATAAATTATAAAAAAACCGAATCTTTCCAATTTTGATATGGTTTATTATCGTCACTCTGAAATATTTTTTAACGATTTTGGTTGGAGCCAAGAAATGCCGCATATAAATTTCGATTAGGGATTGTCAACATTGCGTCATATGTTAGTGTTATAAGTGAAAGTATGAATATCTTGGAATCTATAAATAAAATACCTAGATGCTTTGTAAAAGTAAATATGGTAAAAAGAACTGGCCAAGAAATACGTCTAAAACAATACCCCATTGACATGCCTACTGAGGATATGTTTGAAATTGTTAAAGTGGATATCCCAGAACCGAAAGAAGGTGAATTCTTGGTCCGAAATATATGGATGTCTGTAGATCCTTATATGCGCGGTCGGATGAGGAGCCCACAAGAAACTAAAAGCTATATAGATTCATTTCAATTAAATAAACCGCTTGAGGGTTCTTGTATAGGAAAAGTTATAGAATCAAATAACAATCGATTCAAAATAGGTGATTTTGTTACCGGAATATTTGGATGGAGAGAATATTGGATTTCAGATGGGGATGATGCTGTGAAAATTGATTCTAAAATTGCTCCATTGCGTTCTTATTTAGGGGTATTAGGGATGACGGGTCTTACTGCGTATGTAGGACTTGTAAAGATTGGTAAATTGAATGAAGGTAAAGATACTGTATTTATATCGGCTGCTTCAGGAGCAGTAGGCTCTATCGCATGTCAAATAGCAAAAATAAAGGGTTGTCATGTTGTAGGAAGTGCTGGCTCCGAAGATAAAGTAAATTGGCTACTAGATGAAATTAAATTAGATTATGCTTTTAATTATAAAACTATAGGTGAGAATAACCTTTCTATCGAACTAAAAAAAGGATGCCCGGAAGGAATTGATCTTTACTTTGATAACGTTGGTGGAAAACACTTGGAAGCAGCACTAAATAATACAAAGCCATTTGGAAAGATTGTCCTTTGTGGCATGATATCACAATACAACGCTATCTCTCCTCCTCCAGGTCCACCAAATTTGTTTTTAGCTATAATAAATAGACTAAGACTTGAGGGATTTATTGTACGAGATCATTATGACATACTGGATGAATTCTACTCTTCAATGTATAGGTGGATAAATGAAGGAAAAATTAAATGGAAAGAAACAATTGTTGAGGGGTTAGATAAAGCACCAGTAGCATTGATTGGATTATTCAAAGGAGAAAATTTCGGCAAGATGCTTGTAAAAATTGGATCTGAATCAGAGTAACGAAATGAATGGAATATGTATTTTGTTATCGCAAAAAATGCAAAATTATTATTAATGATTGTAGTAGGATATAGAAATTCCAAGATTCCATTGATTAAACCATATCTATTTTATTGAAATTGCCTTTTCAAAATCGGATTTTGCCACTACTTTTTTGCAGGTATTAAACTCAATTTCAATACCAAAATTCATACATCTTTCTATCCCTAGCCTTTCTCAATATTGTGAAGATGGTTGAAAGATTGGTTTAAGATAAGAAAGGGAATTTTTTATTAATCCGTTAATTACTTGATTGCATATATTTTTTAATAATAATTTATTTGAAAAAAATATTTGTTACATTGTTACTTTTATGTAAAAGAAAAAATGGTTAGCGAATTTATACATGCATTGATGTTTTAAATTGGGAGATGAATATTCTAAAGCAGGGTTTCTATAAACTTTTCATGCAAATTGTATGATGGACCTTGGATTAGGAAAGAAAAAAATTATTTATAATTAGCATACAAATAACAATGTTAAAATGATGATAATTATTTGATATTCTCATAATTGTTTATAAAAAATATATTGCATATCAATATGTCGTTTGCCTGTTAATCTGAATGCCGCTATATTTATTTTGGTAAAATGTGCTGCTATGATATTATTTTATAATGAATTTGTATTAGACCACTATTGTACGTAATTGAATTTAATACTTTTAATTTTATTTGTCTTTTTATTTCTCTAAATAATGAAATTCCATTCCCAAGAATTAATGGATGAATAGATAGTATGATTTCATCTACCATATTCGCATTCATCAAAATTGAAATTATTTCTGAACCTCCGACAAGCCAAATATTTTTTCCATCTGTGTTAACTAGATTTTTTATAAAATCTATAACATTATTTATAACTTTAATATTCTCATCTGTTGTTCTCTTGAGTGTATCAATAGTAGTAGTAGTAAATATCGTATTTTTTGTAAATATATAACAATTCTTTTCCTTAAATGGGTATTCTTCTAATTTTAAAGCTTTTTCGTATGTTTTTCTTCCCATGATAACAGTATCTATTGAATCATAAAATTTTATTGTAACCGTAATCTTCATCTGAAAACAGCCAACTTGTATCTTCATCCTCTTTTGCAATATATCCATCAAGACTTGAAGCTATGAAAAGTTTAATTTTTCTCATCTAGTAACTTGATATAGTTAAATAAATATTTTTATTTAATTTTATTTTTTAAAATAGACTCATTTGCAATAAATTGTTTAACATTATATAATTTTTTATATGATATTAGTTGTCCACAAATAAATTTCATATATACAAGATAAAAACCAAAAATAGTTAAATTAAAAATAAGAAATAATATAATGCTTAAAAAAACAAAAAGTAAATGATAACAAGTGTGTTTCTAACTAAAAGTATGATTTAAATAAATTTTAATCCGGATTGAAGAAAATAATACATTGATGAAAATTTTTATTTAGTTGGTTGATTATTTTCTTCTCCTAACCCTACTTTATCTCCATCTTCTTCCACTTCT
The DNA here is from genome assembly GCA_963824915.1 of uncultured Nitrososphaeraceae archaeon. Taxonomy (GTDB): domain Archaea; phylum Thermoproteota; class Nitrososphaeria; order Nitrososphaerales; family Nitrososphaeraceae; genus Nitrosocosmicus. The sequence goes on along the minus strand of CAWGRD010000009.1, from coordinate 34,670 downwards.
TCCTTGGATCGAAGGATATTCAAGGCCGATCCTGCCCGGAACCATTCTATTTGAGATTCGTTATAGGAATGTTCCAAAGTTATTGTTTCGATTCCATTGGTATGGTGCAATATACAATTAACAGGGCTATTTGGTTTAAGATCGGAAAGATCCACTAAACTAATCCTATCATCTTCCATAATTTTATCATAATCTAATGGATCTGTAAATGTTAATGCTAATATTCCTTGTTTCTTGAGGTTGGTTTCGTGAATTCTTGCAAAACTTTTGACAATAACTGCTGCACACCCAAGATACCTCGGAGACATGGCAGCATGTTCTCTGCTACTGCCTTCTCCATAATTCTTGTCTCCAATTATTACCCATTTTAGACCTTTCTCTTTATAATCTCTGGCTATATGGGCAAATGATTCAATTTTAGAGTTAAGAGTGTTTTTACCTAATCCAACTTTACCGTCTTGATAGGCATTAACTGCGCCGAGAAGTAAATTGTCACTGAGTTTATCTAAATGCCCTCTGTACATTAACCATGGCCCTGCCGGAGAAATATGATCTGTTGTACATTTTCCTTTTACTTTTGCCAAAATGGGTAATCTTTCAAAATCTTTGCCATCCCATCTTGAAAATGGCTGAAGTAATTGTAATCTGTTACTATTTTTATTAATTACTATTTGAACTGAATCAGGATTATCATCCGGTGCAACATATGTATCCTTTGTATCTTCAAAACCTTTTTCTGGAATTTCAGGTGCTATTTTAGGAGGATTTAGCTTGAATTTTGTTCCATCATTTGCAATTAGATAATCAGTAAGTGGATTAAAAGAAAGTCTACCTGCAAGAGCTAGAGCTATTACAAGTTCTGGACTACCAATAAAATTCATTGTTTCTCGTCTTCCATCATTTCTTCCAGGGAAGTTTCTGTTATATGATGTAACAATGATATTGGGCTCGCCTTTTTTTAACTCCGGTCTGTTCCATTGCCCTATACATGGACCACATGCATTTGCAAGCACATTCGCACCAATGTCTTTAAGTATCTGCATCTGCCCATCTCTTTCAATTGTAGCTCGAATCATTTCAGAGCCTGGAGTAACCTGTAATGGTGTTTTAGTTTTAATTCCTCTTTCACTCGCTTGTTTGGCGATATCTGCAGCACGAGACATATCTTCATAGGATGAATTTGTGCAGCTTCCGATTAGACTAACTGAAATTGCATCTATATAATTATTCTTTTTTAGATCTTCTGCCATTTTTGAAATGGGTCTTCCAAGATCTGGTGTATGAGGGCCTACAATATAAGGTTCAAGTTCAGAGAGGTTGATTTCTATTAATTGATCAAAATACTTTATAGCGTTTTCTCTATTTTCACCTATTTCTTTTTCAATCTCTGAATCCTGAGTTAACAATTCCGAGTGTTTATTGGCAAGATCCGCAATTGATCTTCGTCCTGTTGTTCTAAGGTATATTTCCATTGTATTATCATATGGAAATATAGAACAGGTGGCACCAATTTCTGCACCCATGTTTGTGATTGTTGCTTTACCAGTACAGCTGATTGTTTTTGCTCCAGGTCCAAAATATTCTACTATTGCATTGGTTCCACCAGAAACTGTAAGCTTTGATGTTACATAAAGTATAATATCCTTTGGGGCTGCCCAGCCATTTAATTTTCCTGTCAAATATACACCTATACGTTTTGGATATAATAATTCCCAAGGCAATCCTGCCATTACCTCTGCAGCATCGAGGCCACCAACTCCCATTGCAAGCATACCAAGACCGCCTGCATTTGGAGTATGAGAATCTGTACCTATCATTAGGCCACCAGGAAAAGCATAATTCTCAAGCACTACTTGATGAATTATGCCCGATCCTGGTCTCCAGAACCCTATTCCATATTTTCTTGATGCTGATTCTAGGAATTTGTAGACTTCGTTATTTTCATAAAGTGCATCTTTTGTATCGGATTCACTACCTACTCTTGCTTGAATAAGATGATCGCAATGAACTGTTGTTGGAACGGCGGTTCGTTTTAAACCTGCTTGTATAAATTGAAGAATTGTCATCTGCCCGGTAACATCCTGTAGTGCAACTCTGTCTGGGTTCAAAAGAACATAATCCTTTACAGGTGATAAAGTGGAATTATCATCATTATAGGTAGATCCAAAGTCTGAACTCTTGTCAAGATGCCCGATCAAAATCTTTTCGGATATTGTTAGAGGTCGATTTATAACTTTTCTATATTTTATGATGTTATTTTGTAATTTTTGGTAGACTTTTGAGATTAAATTAGTTGTTGTGGTTTCTACCTCTATTTTCTGATTTACATTGGACATAGAAGATATCTATAAGAAAATAGGCTTCAAAGTATTTATTATTGGTGTCATTGCTAATTAATGTCATATATAAAATTCTGTTTTTTTATTGCCTGTATTTCAGAAAAATAAATCATTATTGTATTTGATGCCCTAATGATTTTTGGAAATGGTGTATTGTTTTTAGTTATGATGTATATATTTAGAAAAAGCACTGGATATTAACGAATTAAATTATTTGAGGAATAAATATAGAATTATAATAAAGGTTGCGTGATATATTAATACATAATGTTACACTGCGTAAGCTTTTAATTGTACTTTGACTAATTAAAAAGATGGGCAAAATCATTTATCCAATTGCACATCTATTTGAAGAACTAGAAGAAAAAATACAAAGGGTAACAAAGGATTGTATCTATTCATTGTCAAACTATACAGATATTCAATCATTAAATACTCAGGATGAAATAAAGGAGTATGTTAATGAAGTAATTAAAGAACTAACCGATTTCAAAGAAAAGAAACGACTACACTGTATAAATAAAAATGATCTTGATAATATACAGAAAGATGACAATAATAACAATTTGTAATGTAATTTCAAAACATGGTAAAAGAGATTATCTAAAAAATATCCTTGTATAATCTCTTATGATATTTAACATAAACTATGCAAAAATTACTTGTGGAGCCTATTTATTATCTGCATTTGAATAATTATTTTTGATTCATAAAAAATACTGGAAAGATTTATTTTATATTTTAATATTAAATGTATAGTATAGTATTTCATTTGGACTTGTCATAAATTTAATTTAATCTTTCAAATAGGAAAAACCTCAATAACTATCAATGTTAATTAAATACATTCATTCTTGGTTTTTTTCATTTATGAGTAAAACGTTATTGCTTGTCAGCATAATAAAAATAACTTTTTTGATTTGTATTACCGAAAAATATTTCGATGTAAAACATTTTATTTTATTTAATGAAAATATATTGTATTGCATATCATTTGTATTTTTATTTATTAAAAAAAACTTGATGGTTTCAAGATTAATTTACTATCATAGAAAATAACCAACTAATAGAAACAATAATAAAAATTACAACAGAGCAGTAAAATCTGTTTTTGTACCGCATTGCAAAATAAATTTTATAAAATCAAAAAAAAGATATGATAAAAAACAAGAAATTTTTTTAGAAAAGATATTTTTTGATAAAACCCTGTTTTCCTTGTTTATATTATCTTTTAATAATGCCACCTAAATGAGAATTGTCATTAGGAGTTTGGATTCCATGGATTCCAACAGTATCCTGAATCTGATTTAATTCCTCCTGCTGCTGCAGTTCCGCCATTTTGGCCTTCGCACTTTACCCCTCCATAATTAAGAGATCCAGCAAATGTATTTGTAGTGCCTTTCTTAGAATTACAGTCTACAGGAGGTGCTGTATTTAGTTTTGTTGCATTTTCATTTGAACCATTTAATTTAATTCCTCCTGCTGCTGCAGTTCCGCCATTTTGGCCTTCGCACTTTACCCCTCCATAATTAAGAGAGCCAGCAAATGTATTTGTAGTGCCTTTCTTAGAATTACAGTCTACAGGAGGTGCTGTATTTATGCTGATTACTGCTGCTGCATTTGATACTTGTAATATCGGTGTAATTGTAGAGATCATGATAATAATTATTATTATCAGAACCACTGGAATTGCAGTTTTATTATTCATTATTAATGTTTTATAAGAGTCAAATATAAGGAATTATTACAAATATCAAAATTAATATTGTATTTTATTATCCTTTTTGATGTACAAAAGTAATTTTTAAATTTTATTGCAATATTTAAAAATGTTCTATAACTATAAAAAACGAATCTTTTTTTAAAAAAAAGATTTAGATCAGTATTGATTTTTATGTGAAATTTCATATTTTAACTTTCTTGTTACTAATACTGTAAGGATTATAGAAGATATTGATATTAATACCGCAGTAAGGAAAATCATGTTATATGAGAAAGTAGAAGGAAATGATCCATTGATTCCTTTGATTGAAGATTGAAAACTCTGTAAATAAATTCCAGATATTGTAGGACCAACTGACATACCTATAAGGAATAATAGCATAGTAATGCCTAATGAGGTTCCGCTCAAATGCAGTGGACTATATACCAATACAATATTAAAGGCACCTATTTCTATTAATGACAGTCCAATAGCAATGATGGAAAGGTCTATTGATATTATAAATTCAGTTGAATGATATATATAAATTAAAAAAAAGCCCGTAGCACTGATTATACTTCCAATGACTGTTGGCTTTATGTTCCCTATCTTAGATACAAGAAAACCTGAAGATATGGATATTATCAATGATAATACCATAAATGGAAGCTGAACGCTAGCAGCTTCGACCGGGCTCCCGCCAAATCCAAGTGGAATTGGACTTTGTATTAGTATTGGTAAAGATTGATATATGATAAATATTGAAATCCCAATTGTCAATATCAAAATATTGGTTGGTAAAAGTATTGTATCTTTTAACAATTGTAAATTAATTAATGGAGATTTGGATCTTTTTTCAATTGCAATAAATAAAGGGAACAATGCAATAGACAAAGAGAACAGTAAACCGGTAAATATTAAATTATTATTCTTATTATCTAGCGTAGAGTTTGGCAAAAGTGTCAATGCTATAAGAAAAACTGATGTCATGATTATTAATATCAAAGTTCCTTTGATATCCATAACACTGTTTTCTATTCTGGATGATAATTTTTCTGCAATAACATGAATATATTTTATTATTATGACAAGTAATATAATTGCAAATGGGATTATTGATAGAAATGTCATACGCCAGCCAAAGTGCTCAACAATTGTGGCTCCTAATCCAAGACCAACTACTGCCCCCCCTGAAAATACTGCAGTAAATATTCCTTGACCAATCGCAAGTTTTTTTTCTGGAAATTTCTCTCTAATGATTCCAAAAGCTACAGGAAACATTGCCAAACCTATTCCCTGTATTATTCTTGAAAATATCATAAATATAATATTTGTAGATATGCCTCCTAACAAAGTACCCATGACATAAATGGCCATAATGATTGTCAATACTTTTTTCTTTCCATATACATCAGATAGTCTTCCTGCAATTGGTGTCATAACTGCTCCTGTGATTAAATATGCTGTTAGTATCCATGATGACGTATTGTATGCAATTTCAAAATTCTTTACGAGGTCAGGAATAGCAGGCAGAAGCATTGTCTCTCCATACATAGTTAAAAGTGCAATTGAACTGAGTATTATTAATGAGACCCAAGCGTCTTTACTGATCTCTTTTTCCATTTTATCTATTAAATATTGTTACGGTCTATCATTGATTTAACTTTCGAATAATAATAACACAAACAATATAGATTTAATATCATATATCGTAGTTTAATGCATTGTAAAAATATTCTTATTTAATTTTATTTAATTTTCAGTTATTTTGAATATTTGCAATTTAACTATTTTATTTCTTCAAACTTATTTTTGAATCCTTTTTATTTGCTATAAATTATCTTATTAAAATAGGAAACAGTTAAAGCATAGTTATGGACTATCATACTATTTGACAAGAAAGGCAAATGACCTGCAAAAAATATTCAATAATTTTGATCCTTTTATTTTTGGATTAACATATTGGCAAACCTTGATGACAAATTGGTGGTATAATGTTGGCAGAGATCTTTTGAGTAATCCATCTAAAACAATGAAATATTGGTATGATTATTATATTGAAAACTTTGGACTTGATTATATGTTTAACATGAATAAAAATGAACAAATCCGAGGTTCATATTAATCGATTTCCCTATTATTAGAACATATTTTTATATAATAAATATGCTCCTGTAAACTTATAAATGATTTGCTGCTTTTTTTATTATAATCTTTGATATTTTTTAGTTATTATAATAAAATGGAATAGTTCAAAAGTAAAAGGTAATGGTTGGAAAATACTGTGGTGGATTATACAGATTGACGGCGCAATCATATAATTTATTGAAATTTTGAAAGAGTTATTATTAATTTTTATTCAATTCAAAATTATAGCTTTCACCATGATCCAAATATTTAATACGATTTTCTAATCCTGCTTCTTTTACTTCTCTCTGAAATTCCTCAAGTGGCGATTCAAATACATCATAATCATTATAATGAATAGGAATTGCTTTCTTGGGATTGATTATTTTAAACATCTTAAGCCCTTCCTTTGAATCCATTGTTACCATAATTCCCATTATCCTGGTTCCACCAAGGTGAAGTAATGCTAGATCAATGTTAGGATAACGTTTAGGTATATCCCGGATATCGTCAAACACCATTGTGTCACCGGTAATATATATCCGAAACAAATAAAGGCCATTTTTGGTCTGAAAATCAATGATACTTCCCATAACTTGCGGAAGAAAAATTGAAACTGGAAGTGGTCCGTGTCTACCTGGTACTGCCGTGATTTTAATTTGGATATCACCTTTAATATATGATATACTTTCCCATGTCTCCAATTTTTCAGTCTTTTGAAAGCCTCTATTTCTTAATTCGTCGGTTGCATGAGGGTAGATATAATTGGGATTGATTTGTCCAATTCGTGTAATGCCACCTGATCGAAATGATCTCCATGAAAATGAGAAAGGACAACAAAATCAATTGGCGGCAACTCATTGATATCTATGGCCGGGTTTGTTAATCGTTTAGTGTGAATACCATATCCTAGATTGACTTTTTCATGCATATGAATAAAAGTTGGATCTGTAAGAATAGTAAATCCAGCATAACGGATAAGCACTGTCGCGTTTCCAATAAAAAATATTGATCCTGTATCAGTGTTAGGAGATATATTGGATGTTGGAAGTATAATTTCTTTTATGTTGTCAACCAATGTAATCTACACATACATCCAGATTATAGTTATTAATCATTACCGAAAAAAAATTATGATACAAAAAATATATGTTATGTTTTTCTATATAAACGATCAATCATAAAATAGAGAGTTATTTTAAATATACTTTAATCTAATGTGCTCTTGTTCTCTTTCTTTTTAACTTTATATGTCATAACCATAAGTAAGTGAAATAATACTTTATTTTTTTTTACAAAGTTTGTCATTGATGTTAACATAATTATTGAAAATGTGGAACGGGGTTTCTAACCGTTAGTATATACCTACATATGGAGATGGTATATTTGTGCTGAACTATTGTATTATATCTGTTATTATAATACAATCATTATATTTACAGTAATCCATCATCATTATTTGGTAGAACATTATTCATTTCCTATTTTTATATTAAAACTCGCAATTTTTATTTTTCGACCTCGGGATCATCATCCTCAGCTTCAATTGCCCCTGGATCATCATCCTCAGCTTCAATTGCCCCTGGATCATCATCCTCAGCTTCAATTGCCACTGGATCATCATCCTGACCCTGACCATTTTCTAATGCAGTTGAGGATTTTTCTACCTTTTTTAAATTTTTTTTATCTATGATGGATGATTCAATCACATCGTCCACTTTCTGTTGTTCTGGCATAATACTTTATGCAGTATGTAATATTATAATATTCTTTATGAAAGTAAAAAATAAATATAATTTGATGTCTTGTAATACGATAATAAATTTATTACATCATTTGGATTAATTTTTTATAATAATTGATATACTGTTATTAAACTAAAAAGTTTTTTAAATAGAGATTAGATTTAATTGAATTGCAGATATTATTATTTTGCAATTATTCTTTTGAATTAATGTAAAACTGCTTTCGAAATGTTGCCATTGAAATGTATGAGTGTTTATTTAAGAGATATGGTAAAAAGTATTATTAGTCATATTACGAAATTGATATAACTGTTTGTTTATTTTATGATGATAGTATCTAATGGTACTTTTACTAGGGTACGGTGCTTACTTTGAAAATTATAATATAATATAATAAATCGATTGATTCTAGATCTCGACTCGACAATCATCTATATTTTGGTAAGGGTTTTAGAGTTTTTGAGTACCAATTCTGTAAATTCGTCCATAGGTATTATTTTTATAGGCTCCATTATGCGGTGGCGCTGGTATTTCTTCTTGTTTTGATAGTTGCTAACTTTGGATGATGTGTCATAATTCTGTTTTACCTGAAGCAACATTAAATGATTTTTTATATCCTTTGTTAATTCCGTATTGCAAATCTTGCTATTGTTTATTGCAAGAAGAGAATCCTCCATCATACCTGTCAAATGATCCGCCCCCTTTTCCTCATGAAAGTGTGGATTTCTTGATTCAATTTGGAAAATTTCAATTCCTTTTTCTATAATGTCAGATGAATTTGCATTTGCATTTGCATTTGCATTTGCATTCAATAATCCTCCGAACTCTTCCAAGATATTAATAAACTCATATGGTTCAACCGAGTATCCAGTTGAATAATTGAGATTTTCAGCAAGGGACATTGACAATGCATGTTCTCCAGCATTTCCTGTTGTGATTATATCGCTTTCAATGCCTGTAATATGAGAAATCAAGGCATTTAGATATTTGTTACTAGTTTCAGAAATTCTACCCCATTTTGGAAACTTTAACTGATTATTTACTATTTTAGGTTTAGATGCCCAGGATACTCTAATATTGCTATAAGGTGTGGTTGACATTGCAAAACCTGTTGCAAAAATCTTGACATATTCATTTACTGCTCCAGGAAAATAATTATCACTGTCAATAAAACCAACATATTTTTTCAACTGCATTTTTGCCAACAACATGCCAACTATCATTCCTTCAGCTTTTCCATTACGAATGTAATTTTTTTTGGAATCAAGAATAGATGTATATTTTACTTTTTTAAATGCTCTAGCAAGATCTTTATCTTTCTGATGAATTACCATTATATTTTTATTTGCAAAAAGAGAATACTGTCTGATCATCTCTACCTCCATTGAAAATCTATCTACAGGTGTTCTTTCGCTATTTGAAACTATGATTATAAGACATTCATTTGGTATGCCACTTAAGACTCCCTCAAGGAGACTGATTTTTTCGTTTTTTACGGGGATGACTATGGCTAATTCACGAAATATTTTGGATAATGCATGGTAACTGTAGGCTCTTGTAGGGTGTTCTTGCTGATGCTGATGTATGTGATTATTACTGTTGGAAGATGTTGGAGGATACAAAGGTAGAGCAGTAGAGTTTGGAGTGGTGGAATAGTGGTAGTGGATGGGTGTATAGGAAAAGAAGTAATTCTAGAGGGATGTTCTCCTGAATCTAATTCATATATTTTTTGAAGAGCATGGATACTAACTGCTCCTATTCTCTCTGTATAGCTAGACGGATAATCTATTCTCATGTATTCATAAGTCTATATATATATTCATTTATAAGTATCATACATAATATTCGTATAGATCAATTATACTACTATTTATAATATTAAATTAATCAATATAGAAAAACCCAAATCCAAATATTATTCATAATTGTTTGACTATTATTATATGATAATATTTCTCTATATTATTTTGAATACTGTATCAATATGACATCTGAACTTAAATTGGCGTGTTTTGATATGGATGGAACCATAATTGACGGCAGGCTTGTTGAGGTTATCTCCAAAAAATTTGGACTATATGATCAAATTAAGCAAATTCAAAATGATTCGACAATATTCGGCTATATCAAAACTCAGAAAATAGCTTCTATTCTAAAAGGAATAGATGAAAAGGAACTAGTGATTGCGATAGATTCAATATCACTAATGAAAAACTGCCAGAATATTATAAATTTGTTAAAGAAAAATAATTATAAAATAGGCATAATTACAGATAGCTATACTATTGCGGCCAAAATCTTGGTGAATAAACTTGGTTTGGATTTTGTTGCTGCAAATGATTTGCAAATATCGGGAGGTTTGATTACGGGAGAAGTAAGGATGCCTTTAGGATGGGATAAAATAAACTGTAATTGCAAGATTTCTGTATGTAAAAGATATCATTTGGAGATGTATGCAAGAAAATATGGTATAGATATTAAAAATACAGTGGCTATTGGTGATACTAGGGGTGATATATGCATGGTAAATAATGCAGGAATAGGAATTGCATTTATGCCAAAGGATGATTGTATTGGTAAACACAAGAACCTGATAAATAGGCCTGATCTAATGGATATGTTGGATTATGTAAAAATAGAATCAGAATAGTTTTTTATTGTGATAAGGGGTGAGATATATCCAATCCTATTTATATTTTGTTTTATAATAATAATTGTTTAGGAAATTTTAAAATGTGTGGAATTTGTGGAATTTTAAGTAAAAAACATAGAAATGTAACTCCATTGATTGGAACAATGCTATCATGTATGATAAATAGAGGACCTGATGGTATGGGTTTAGCTACAGAGAATCAAATAGTTTACTCTGATACTTTTAATAAAGTATTATTTTCAAAGGTCAACGGACATGCTGTTTTAGGTCATTCGCGATTGGCAATAGTAGGTGGTTCTTGTGGTCCACAACCTTTTACCAGCTGTGATAAAAAACTCTTACTTGAGCACAATGGTGAAATATATAACTATAAAGAACTTAGAAAAACCCTCTCATCGCATCATAGGTTCACTACATCAACTGATAGTGAAGTTATTGTTCATCTTCTTGAAGATCATTATCAAAAAACTAACGGGGATCTTATTGAAGCAATAAAAAGAACAGTTGCACAACTTGATGGCATATATATTATAGCAATAAGAGAGGAGTCTACAGGTAATATAGTAATAGTACGAGATGGCATTGGCGTTAGGCAAATTTATTATGGAGAAAATAATGAATTTATCGCTTTTGCTTCGGAGAAAAAAGCTTTGTGGAAAGTTGGTATGTTTGATCATATTCAAAGAATTTTACCTGGATATGCTCTTGTTATTTCACAAATAAATGGTCATTCTAACTTTAAAACTACTTTGCTTCCTATCACTATAAATACAAAAAAATCTATTGGTGAAAGATATCCAATTTTTTATACTGATATCGATTCGGCAGTTAATGCATATCATGGTGCATTGTTGCAATCTATGAAAAAACGTGTAAATGATTTTAAGAAAATTGGAATTGTTTTTTCTGGCGGAATTGATAGTGTAATTGTAGCATATTTGGCAAAACAAATGGTTCCAGAAGTTGTTTGTTATACCTCTGGAATTAAAGATTCCAATGACATCATCAACTCACTTGCGATAGCTAAAAGTCTTGATCTAAAATTGGAAGTAGAGGAAATGAGTGAACAGGATGTCGAAAATGTCATTCCAAAAATAATCAATATAATTGAAGATGATAACATGGGCCAGATAGAAGTTGCCATTCCAATCTATGGCGCTGTAAAACTGGCTCACGAGCAAGGCATACGGGTTATGCTTACTGGCCAGGGAGCTGATGAACTTTTTGGTGGATATTCTTGGTATTCTAAAATTGTTAAAAAATATGGATACGAAAAAATTCTGGAATATATGATAAAAGATCTAAAGCTATTGTATAAAGAAACATTAGAGAGAGAGGATAAAATTACCATGTCTCAGAGTATAGAATTACGTGAACCATTCTTGGATACTAATTTAATAGATACTGTATTAAGAATAGATCCTCGTCTCAATATTCAAAATAATGGTGGTAGTTATGATAATCTTGGAAAACGAGTACATCGCAAATTAGCTGAAAAAATTGGAATACCAACAGAAATTGCATACCGAATAAAAGAAGCAGCTCAACATGGCTCTGGAGTACATGAATTAATAAATTCTTTGGCTAGAAAAAATGGATTTAACGAATCTACAGTTAGTTCTAGTTATTTAGAAAAACTGAAAAAGAGGGAATTGGTTGGAAGCTCACAAAGATACGGACATCTCTTTGAAAATGAAAACATATGGACTATAGAGCCACATATACAGATGTATCTTGAAAATATTGCAAAAAATATTTTACCCCAAAACTAATTAAGAAAAATCTTCTTTATTTCTTATTTCTTATTTCCTCCGTCGATAGGGTATTTAGTTTTGTAAATTCTGTATCTCTTCAAAAATTAAATTATCCGTGAAATAAAAAATATAATATAATATTATTGATGTGGTTTTTTCAAATATAAAATTTTGAACAATATAAAAAATGTTTTTATCCATTTAGAATATTCTAATAAAAAAATGTTTTAATAAAGATTATCTGAAATTAGGACTTTGCCTCATATACAATATTAAAAGGTGTTTGAGACGCTCGTCTAAATTTAGTAAATCCTGCTTTTTCTGCGACTTCTTTTGTTTTTTTCTCACCTGCTTGGGCACCCAACGCCATACCATTATCTGCCAGTGAGTTTGGTACACAAATCAAACAAGAAGCTGCATAGTAAATTTTACCTACCAAATTGAGGTTATCTTCCACATTGTCATTACCCATAGGCTCTATAATCATACATACTCCATCTTCCTTCATGGACTGTTTAGCAAATTTTAATGCTCCAATGGGATCGGCCATATCATGAAGGCAATCAAAAAAGGCAACCAAATCATAATCCTTACCTATTGATTCGTTAATTGAAACAACAGAAAATTCAACTCTATCTGCTAACCCTTCCTTCTGTGAAATCTGTTTAGCTGCCTCTATAGAAGGCTCATGGTTATCAAAACCGTAAAACTTGGAATTTGGATATTCTTTAGCCATTATGATGGATGAAAATCCATAACCACATCCGATATCTGCCACTTTCGCACCTTTCTTGAGTTTTTCTTCTATGCCTTCAAGGGAAGGAATCCAAGATTGTACAAGGTTACTCATATAATTTGGTTTGAAAAATTTAGCAGTCCCTTCAAACAAATCGTGATGATGTTCCCCCCACCTCAATCCCTTTCCACTCTTGAAAATTTCCACAAACTTTTCTTCATCTTTAAAAATTGAACGTAAAATTTGATAAGACCCCATTACAAATACTGGACTATCTTCATGTGCTAACACCATTGCATTTTCTTGAGGAATAAAGTATTTGCGTTGAGTGGGATCATAAGTAATGTAGCCAGATGCTGCTTGACTGGCGAGCCATTCTCGTATATATCGTTCTGCAGTATTTGTTTGAGAAGGCTAACTCTTCAGACGTAATTGGGCCTGTTTTAGCCATTGCTTTGTATAAACCAAGTCTATCTCCCAAAATGATTGTCATTGCTCCAAGACTACTTGCCATATCGCCAACGGCTTTCATCATGAATTCCTGAAGTTTTGAGTGATCGATTGTATTGGAAGAAGTAGAATTATTATTATTATTTAATGTCATAGCAGTATCAAAGAAAAAGAATTATTTAACTTTTGAATATTTATTTATAATTATTATATAAAATTATTTTAATTTTGGAAAAGTATTATAATTTCAATGTCTATATAAAATATATAAATAAATAAAATAAAATTGATGCAATTAATTATACAGATTATCAAAATAACAAATGTTCTATATGGTTAGATCATCTTTAAAGTATAACACATACTTATAATCTAACAAGATATCATATACATTTAATGATTGAGAGCAATGAAGAAAAGGAAAATAGTGAATCTTTTTCAACAGTAAAAGTATTGATTGTATATTATAGTAGATATGGCAACACTTCAAGAATGGCTGAAGAGATAGCCTATGGTGCAAAAGAGATATCTAATATTCAGGTTACAATACGAAGAATTGCTGATGATATCCCTATGGAAGTAATTTCAAAAAATCCTGAATGGTCTAGGATTGTAGAAGATCTCAATAATAGGATTCCAACGGTATCGATAAAAGAGATTGTAAAGGAATTGCCTAATCATGACGCAATAATTTTTGGCTCCCCTACCCGATTTGGTAATATGGCTTGGCCCTTAAAGGCGCTATGGGATGCAACAAGTGAATTATGGGCTAAGGGCTCTCTTATTGGTAAGATAGGTGCAGTTTTTACAAGTGCTGCATCGGTACATGGAGGACAGGAGACAACTGCAATTTCAATGATGTTCCCTATGTTACATCATGGGATGTTGATAGTAGGTGTTCCATATTCTGTACCAGAGCTATCTGAAAGTGGAAGTCCATATGGACCAAGTAGAATCGTAGGGGCATTATCTAACAAGGCTATTAAAGATGCAGATATAATTGTTGCAAGAGCGTTAGGAAAAAGGATATCTGAAATTACAAAGAAATTTGTTAATTCAAAATAAAATCGGTAAATATTATTAATTTAGCAATATCTTTCTTTCTATCTAGATAGATAGATATACTTATTTTACGTATTATCTAATCCTAAAAAATTTCATTTGTCAATATCTTCTTTTTATCTATTATATAGTATTAAAATTTCTAAATAAAATATTTAAGCCTACTAAAGTTATCTTGGAGTATTATTCAAATAAAAAAAATAGTTTATATTTTTTTTATTATTTTAGGGATTAATTTATTCATCCACGGTAATATTGGACTATCATTTGGACAAACTCAATTAAATACTATGATGGATACAAAACTGCAAACGGGTCCCCTAAACCCGACTGAACCTATCTACCAGGCAATTACCGGAAAGTTTCTGGCAACAAAGGCGATATCCTCCAAACCTTTTCCAGTCACAGTGGAATATTTCTTTGAAGAGGCGATAATGAAAAATATCGGAAAGGTAGCAAACAATATGACATTTACTAATACTTATCTATCAAATGGTTTGATTCAGGCAAAAGGAAATGGGACGATAACAACAAAGGATGGTCAGACAATTGATTGGATATCTTCTGATATAGGTGTGAATAATAATAAAGGTCCAGTTTATCTTGGCATAATTTTGTTTAAAAATACTACTAGTGAAAAATTGTCGTTTCTAAACAATACTGCAGGTGTTTATAAAGAATCACCTGAAATTAAAAGAACTATATGGTTAATAAAATAATATTAATATTATCTTTTTTTAGTTTTTATAAAAATGATTAGAGATGAATATTTGATATTTTTATTTGAATTAATAGTATCTTACAAAGTTTTGAAATTTTAATTTTGAATTATTATCAATTATATGATATATTCTTAAGTGGTAACTTAAAAAAAGAACTTTCAATTTAATGTCCCCGACAAATGTGCCTTATTTTTTTTAATAAAATAGTATTAAATCCAAAATGATATGTATATTCATAAGGGATCGTAAAGATTTCGATAATTGTAATTATGATGTGGATATAATATTGAAAAAAATAAATATAAAATAATAAAAAAATATCACAGTTCACAGATATAAAAAATTTATGTTACAATAAATAAGCACATAAATAGAATACATAGTGGACCCGAGTAATACAAAATGTTATCTTTGATAGTTATTTTTATCTCCTCATGTTTAGATATTGGATATTATTATGAAATTTGTTGATGATTTTTATAATCTTGTATAAAGGGGACTATATATCAAAATCAGAATTAAATATTTCTAGTTTATATTTTATTTATCATTGAAATTTATAAAAATAGACTTTGAAAATCAATATTATATGGAATTAGAAACTTTGTCCAATCATTAAATGATATGATTTTATCTTTTGTGAAACGATGAATATATACATGTTAAATCAAAGCGAAATAATTAAGAAAAATTTGCATTTTATTTTATCTCATTTTAATAATCAAAAACATGTATTTCCAAGAAGTATAATGACTTTGAAAACAAAAGGTCCAATTTTTAGTGATAGTGAAGATGATATATTTCAACACTTTTTAGAATCTGAATTTAAGGATTGCAAAATTAACGGATATCCTTTATTTGATAAAGATGATGATAATAGATTATCTCCAAGCTTTATCTTTATTGATTTGGACCTATCTATATGCAATACTTGTAAATACCCAAAAAGGAAACTAGATTATATTTTAAAAGAAACCTTGAATAAAATGGAGAAAACAGTCAATGGTTTTCCTACCGTGCTTTGGACAGGAGATGGATATCATATTTATCTACCTGCCAGATTATGCAACCCAGATGATAAAGAAAAGAAAAAGAAAAATGTTATATAGAATTTGTTTCTCGATATGATGATGAAAATTCATCATCATTATCATCTGTTAATAATGAAATGACAACTGAATTTATGAAATTTACATGCAAATATTTTACAAATAATCACATAGATTTAGATCATATTTCTTGCATAAACTCTTTTTATGTTTCGGTGCCAGGTACCATCAATTCAAAATTGAATCTAAAAGTCGAATTAATACAAGCATGGGATGGTAAGCTAGCCAATATTCAAGCGATTGCATCATCTTTTTTAAATAGCCTTGAACAAAGCAAGTCTGGAAAATAACTAAATACATTAATGATAATAATCTGATAATTGATAAAAAAATTAGAGGATAGGAAAATTATAAAAAATAATGTATCTCTATATTCTCTGCTTTGAAATAGTCTGATTTGTTATTATTAAAAAGGCTGATGTTACCGTTATAAAAATCTCTTTAGTGGTCACATAAGTTATTACATCTTTTATTTGGATAGACAATATTTGTAATAAAATCTCCCTAGTTTGAATTTAAAATCATTATCAAATTGCTATAAGCATGTATATATCGATAAGAATTAAAACATAACAAAAATAAAGAGGATTAAACCATCCAGATATACAATCAACACTAGATAGGTGGCTAATTATCTTTATTCATCATTCTGATACTATGTTAGAAAACTTTTTTTGATGCTTAAAAAAAACAAAATAAAAGAAGAAAGATATATTTTTTGGTACACTAATTAAATAGTCATTAGTATGGCACTCTCTAATGATGAAATACAGAAAAGACTTTCTTCTTTTGATTTGGTTAACTGGGAACTCAAAGATGATAAAATCCTAAAGAATTTTCAATTTCCTTCCTTTAAATACGCTATTAATTTTGTAAATCAAGTTGCAGAGATTTCAGAGTCTTTTGATCATCATCCTGTAATAACTATAAATTGGAAAACTGTTAAAATATCTTTAAAATCATTTGATGTAAACGCCATTACCGAGCGTGACTTTAAACTTGCAACTGCAATTGAAAAAAATTATAAATCTTTTATCTAGATTACGACTACTGCAACAGCACAATCCAATATATTATTTTTAATAGGAATTATATTTGATTATTGTCATTTTGAAAATTGGATTTCTATTAGAATATGAGTGTAGTGAAAATATTATAGGTTAGATGCTGTTCTCTATCTCACTTTCTCTTGATTGTTTGTTTAATTCTATATATTAAAATAACAAAAAATATTGAAATAAATCAACTTTGCTTGAAAATCCTTATTATATGCAATGTGAATCCAATTCATATTGAAAATAGGCATTACACTTCCCCAAGCAGGTCCTTTCGCCAGTAAAGACAATGTACTCAGGATGGCACATATGGCAGAGCAGGAAGGAATTGATTCGCTATGGGTATTTGAAAGACTTCTTTGGCCTATTAATCCTCAAACTCCTTATCCTGCATCACCGGATGGTAGACTTCCTGCAGAATATCAAATAATGCTTGATCCATTACAAACTCTTGCATTGGTATCTGCAAATACAAACAAGATATTGTTGGGAACATGCATTATAGATATGCTTTTCCATAATCCTGTTTTATTGTCAAAGAGTTTTGCAACATTGGATATTTTCTCAAATGGTAGAACAGTAGCAGGGTTTGGTATCGGATGGTCAAAGGATGAATATCAATCTTCCAATATTCCTTTTAATGATAAGGGCAAAAGGGCTGATGAATATCTTCAAGTGTTAAAAAGAATCTGGGAAGATGATAATGTTGAATTCAAAGGACAGTATTACAATATTCCATCATCAAAGATTGGTCCTAAACCATTGCAAAAACCACATATTCCTATATACCTTGGGGGATTTAGTCCAAATACCTTCTCAAGAATTGTAAATTATGATACAAATGGTTGGCTTGGAGCCCTTGGAGGTCCGATAGATTCAATCAAAAATATCATGAATATTATACGAGAGAATGCTAGAAAGGCAAATAAGGATCCAAACAATTTCCGTGTTATTCTTTTAACCTATCCTGATATTGTAGAGTCTAATGAACAAAACACCAGCAGCAGTAACAACGCAGTGGTAGCGGTATCAATCGATTTCCAATGACTGGTACAATCGATCAAATTGGTAATGGATATAAAGGAAATCAAAGATATTGGAGTAGATCATATTATATTGGGCTTTAATTTTTCTTCTATGGGTAAAGACATCGATAAGATGATTGATATAACAAAACAATTTTCAAAATTCGCAAAGTAAACCTGATAGTATTCAGATAATTTATTATTTGTTACTCCAAAAAATAACTTTTTGAGGATGTATTTTTATGCAATATTGACCAATGCCAATATTTTTATACTGTGAATATTTTTGATAAAGCAATTTATGAACTTTTTCTAATTGTTGATTATTGTTATTGTCTTGCTCTTTTTCTTGTTTAAGCAAGTTTGCCTTGCCTTGAATCATTACAAAAACCAATTCTCTCCAATCCTCGTTGTATTCGTCTATGAGTAGAGCAACATTAGGATTTTCTTGAATGTTTCTAACTCTTTTTAGTTTTTCGGGAGCTTGTTTTTTCTTTTTTTTATCTATGGGTATATAATAATAATTATCATCAAATACAAAAACTACAGGTACTATATGTGGCATATGATGTTTATCATCAACTGTAGATAAACGAGCGACCCTGGCCCTTTGTAATATTGTTAGAAAATATGAATTAGTTTTAAATTCCATATAATAGTTATTCATTTTGGATACAATAAATTGATCTTTTTGTATATCAAACTGTAACAAATCTTCTTTTTTTATCGGAGTTGATGATACGCAATAAATAAATATTATATCAAAAGGTTTTTTATTTATGATGATACAAGATTGTGAATTATTATATTCGATATAATTTTTAATTTTGATTTAATGTGTTATAATATTTTATTGTTCAAAAATGAAAATATTATTATTTATTGATTTGTATCTGTCTGTTGTCTATTAACTTGAAACACTGGATTTGTTGCTAGTTCTATTTTGGCTTTTTATACTATCTTTTCAATAATGGTCAAAAATTCTTGTTTAATTTCCATAGATATGGAAATTAGGTATTTTATTTCTGCATTTGTACAAGAATCTTTGAATTATAATGTCAGTTTGTTAACAATTCCATGAATGGATTGACCTGCAAAATGTTGATCAGTTTTCTTATCATCTACAGTTATTGTTATAATTTTTCCTGCTACAATACTAATTGTAGAGGGAACACTTGTCCATGATATCTGGTTGTTTGTTCCAATATCCATAACTCCTTTTATGGATAAATCATTAGTTGGTTTGAGTGTTATACTTTTTGCTTTTGTTTTGAAATTCAGAAATTCGTGAGTATGAGAAGATGTTGTATTTTGCCATGTGGTGTTGGAATTGAAGAGTGTTAATTTACCATTATCCACTATTAAACTCCATGAACCTCCAGTATTCCATTTGCTTCCAGAAGTAGTATAAAGAATAGAGTCGATATTTCCATCCATTCTAAAGGTCTTGGTAGATTCATGAGGTTGAATTGGTTGATTTGTTTGAATTGGTTGATTTGTTTGAATTGGTTGATTTGTTTGAATTGGTTGATTTGTTTGAATTGGTTGATTTGTTTGAATTGGTTGATTTGTTTGAATTGGTTGATTTGTTTGAATTGGTTGATTTGTTTGAATTGGTTGAGAAGTTATCCCATTGTTAGGAGCTGAAATGTTATTTATATCCGTATTAATCTGCGAAACTTTTGCTATTTTTCCGAGTATGGGGTAGTTGTTGAAATGATTGCCTGTTTTTGAATCATCAAGTACTGAAACTGTAATTGTATTACCTGCTGTTTTAATTTCTGCAGGAACGTTAATCCACTCTATTTTATTATTTGCTCCAATATCCATTATACCCTTTATATCTATTGTTCGATCAGGCTTTAATGAAATACTTTGGCTGTTTGGATCAGCTCTAAAGTTGGCAAAATTATGAAAATGTGTTAATTTTGTAATATTGGTGGGATCCCATTGCATATCAGCTTTGAAATCGGTCAAGTTTCCATTTTGAACCTTTAAACTCCAGGTACCGTTTACTACCCAATTTCCGGAAGGTGTTGATAAAAATGAGCTCAGTGGACCTGATAAGATGAAATTATTATTACCTGCTGGAACACTCCCTTGTTGTGTATTTGTATTAATATTGTTATTACTTTGAATCTGTGTATTACTAGATTGGGCTTGGATTATTTGTAATGATGCTGTTTTTTCAACTACATAGCCTGCAAAAGTTAATAAAGATATAAAGATTATAAAATAATGTATATTTTTTGAATTCCTTAAAAAGTAACAATTTCTAATTTCATTTAGTTTTGACATTTTTATATTTTATATTTTATTTGAATATGCTTGTTAATAGATATTGTGTTTTTTTTGTAGAAGAGTCTGCTTTAAAATATGTTTAAATTATCGCCTTAAATTTAATGGATTTGGATTCAAATTAATATACTTTGTATAGTGTAGTATAATGTTATTTCCATGCTAATAATAATTAATTAAAAATATAATGATTAAGAGCACTTGTTTAGCAGAGGATCGGGTCTAATCCCTAATTTTTCATTAATCGTTCCTACTTTGACAAAATCATGTATTACAGCTTGTACCAAATCATTTATTTTAAGACTACCAATTATTTTTTGTACCGTCTTTTCTAATTGAGATCCTAAAAGAGAGTGCAATTGATTTTGATTATTAAGGGAGAGAACACTAAGGCAATTGGTGAGATTTAGATTTGCTTGTTTAAATCTTTGTTCGGCCAATATTGTAGGATTTTTTTTGTAATCATCAAGGCTACTTTTTGCATTACTGGATATAGTTTTCATTTTATCAAAATTATAGTTTGAAGTTAAATTATTGATATCAACATTGCAAGCATAATGTATGAGCGGAAAGGTGCAGAAATCATGCAAAGAGCTAAAGAGCGTTTTGCCTTCATCAATATCTGAATTAATTTGAGTATATATGGTATGAACTTATATTTTGGATGATGGGGTCAAACACCGTAAAATTGGATATATTATTAGAGAATTGCTGCTGCTGCTGCTGCTGCTGAAACATGGATTGTGGTGGTGGAGGTGGTATGTATCTATCTGGAGTAATGTTTGATTTTTGAGGTACAGATGGAATTGGATTGGGGTATATATTTGATGCGTTATGAGATTGTTGAGGTATGGAAGTAGTTGATGGTGATACTGAGAGCGGTGGCAGTGGCGGTGGAGGCGGTATATATCTATCAGGTGAACTATGGATTTGCGATATTGTCTCTGTAATCTCATTTTTGTCTTGAGGGTGGAAGGGGATATTTGGAATGTATGCGGAAGAAGAAGAAGAAGAAATTAACAAGAATGTTTCTATATCCATTTTTTAAAATAGGTAATACTGCATATGTGTTTTGAAATAACAAATGCAATTGGATAAAATAAAGAATATATGAAATAAAAAAAATTATGATTAGTTTATTCATATTACTCAAAATTGATATTATATGTAATGTTCATATTTTTGGAAATAGATGCTAAAATTATTGCCAATATTGTAGACTCATGAAAAATTATAAAAAAAATAAATATACTCAAGCATCAAAACATGTTAACAAGACATATATAAAATTACCTTGATATTGATTTATACTTAATTTAATCCAAAAATGCAATTGAATTGATAACGGATTTACATTAGTAACACTTTCTCAATTAATAATGAATTTTCAAATTTACTTCAATTAAATAAAAATGTATTAATCAATCCTATATATTGTATATCTATTATATGTGTCTTTTTTTTATCAATTGATATATTTGTAGAGAAAAAGAATGGATTTGATTTACTATTTAAAATATATAAATATGTTAAATGCTCCAATATTATACTATTTGATTTTAAAAGAAGATTGATAGAATTAGAATTTAAAAAATTAAATGGATTATAGCGAACACTTGCCTATCGAAGGATCGAAATCCATATTTGCACCGAATCCGCCATTATCAGAGCATTTCTCTATGTGTGCTATTTTTCCAAATATGGGATAGTTGTTGAAATGATTGCCTGTTTTTGAATCATCAAGTACCGAAACTGTAATTGTATTACCTGCTGTTTTAATTTCTGCAGGAACGTTAACCCACTCTATTTTATTATTTGCTCCAATATCCATTATACCCTTTATATCAGTTATTCGATCAGATCCAAGGGATATACTTTGGGTATTAGGATCAGCTCTAAAGTTGGCAAAATTATGAGAATGCGGGACTTTGGTGAGATTGGTAGGATCCCATTGCATGTTACCCGTGAAAAAAGATAAATCTCCATTTTGCACCTTTAATATCCAAGTACCATTTACTACCCAATTACCAGAAGGTGTTGATAAAAATGAGCTCAGTGGGCCTGATAAGATAAAATTATTACCGATTGGAATACTCCCTTGTTGTGTATTTGGATTGCTATTACTTTGTTGTGTAGCAATATTATTGCTTTGCTGAGAAACAATGTTGTTATTATTGCTGCTGCTGCTACTACTGCTGCTTTGTTGGGTGGCGATATTGTTATTGCTTTGTTCAGGGGGAACATTATTA
Source organism: uncultured Nitrososphaeraceae archaeon (assembly GCA_963824915.1). GTDB lineage: Archaea > Thermoproteota > Nitrososphaeria > Nitrososphaerales > Nitrososphaeraceae > Nitrosocosmicus. The sequence continues at coordinate 11,644 of CAWGRD010000009.1, read as the reverse complement.
TTGTTACTTGGTTGAGAAAGAAAATTGCTACCTGCTAGGGGTGTATTACTGAATGTTTTATTAAGTTGATTCAGAACACCTTGAGTAATTGTATTTGAGGGCGAGTTATCATTATTTTGAGCCTGTACCTTTTGCAGAAGGGGTATATTTTCTATCAAAAAACCTGATGTCGCTGCAATCATAAAAACAAATAATATAAAGTGACACTCCATTTTTACTATTCCATACTAAGCAATCACTAAATATATTACAAAAATTGATTTTCAAATTTATTAATCTTGGTTTATAAATATAATTAATAAACATTTCTTCTTCTTTTTTTAAATATATTATTGAATATTTTCTATTTCATATCAAATTTATAATACATTTAACAAAAATAATTTAATTATTTAAAATTCTTTTTCTCCTCTTTTAATATATTCATTAATGTATTATGATTTTTCTAAAACCATAAATTAATACTTTAATTGTTTAAGAAATAATGTTATTTGAAATATTATTTTGTAATTAATTTAATTATTAAAGAAAAAATTTTTTTAATAAATGATTTCATATAGATCTGTCCTCTGTTATTCTTTAAATTTGAATAAATTATTTTCTTTCCCATTTCCTCTTTTTTTATATGTTCTTAAATTGTGACTGTTGGAGTTGATTAATGGATATTTTCAATTAAAGTTATAATACCCCAGATATCGTAATCCTTAACAAAGAATATATGCCCTTATCTAAAATTTTGGAATATTTTATAAAAAAGATTTTTCTTCTTGCCTATATTTTCAAATTTATTTTATATTTGTTATAAAGATATAAAATATTAAAGGGGAGTTTCAAATTTATGGTATCATGATAATCAAGTTTTATCCAATAATGTTTATCATGTTGTTATTATTATTTATTAATAGTTATATAGATCCCAAAATTTATGCTGTACCTATAGTATTAAATAATCCACAACCTGCCGAAAAAGAACAAGCAACACCCTCTAATAATACAATTAACATCCCATCAAAAGGCACAGAAAATAATATTTTTATTTACGGCATTGTCGATTCTTCTTTTTCTATATCTAAAAAGAGTCTCTGGATTGCAACTGGAAACTGGAGTATAACTTTAAAAAATAATACACCTGCATTTGATCTAAATATGACCTGGTTTAACAACAATGGATCTGCTTCTAGAACATATCACATATTTGACTTTAAACCTCTTTATACTGAATCAGGATTGTTGCCAAATAATATTTTAATAACAAATGGTACAGTAAGTATCTCGTTAAACAATCATACCGAATACAATATTCCTATTACAATCGATATCGAAAAAAATAAAATAATGACAGTCTATTATAACGATGATGTTTTTAATCGCCATTTCGGTAATCAGCCTCTTCATGGAATTGCAACTTCTGTAATCATTAAAAACAATACAAATAGTAATAAAGAAAATCAACTAACTGCTTCTGCTGTCAATAATCAAATTAATCAAAAATCTATTGATACATCTCATCAAAATCTTTTATCAAATAATGGTATTTTGTCTGGTGATCCAACTAATCATTCTAATTCAATTAATAATGATATCAACAATGGTAATGGAAATCTTACTTTAGCAACAACAACAACAACAACAACTGCTTCCATCTCTATTGTTATTCCAGAGAATGCCGGATTACTAGGAAATCCCTCTTATTCTCCTCAAATAGCAAAAATAAATCAAGGTGATAAACTATTAGTTATAAATCATGATAAAACTTATCATACTGTTTCTAGCATAAGCGACGAGAACTCCAATAATCCTCAGATTGGAAATTTGTTTGATTCAGGGATGATCTCTCCTCAAAAAGATGTAATTGTTGATACATCAAAACTGAAACCTGGAGATTATCAGTTTGAATGCAGTATCCATCCATTTATGAAAGGAACTTTAATTGTAGAATAATACTTTAAAAAATCAATGGCAGAGAAATTCCATTTCTTTTTTTTATCACAGGTATTTAGAAATAATTTAAATATGGATTATTTTGATTGACTGTGTCATAAATTATATGGGAATTGCTATTTCAAAATTTGAAAATCTCAAATAAATGGATGTAAATTCAAATATATTATTTATAACATTTGGATTATTTTTTTATAAAATTTTTATATTATAATAAATAATACTGGCAATATCTTAAAAAATCAATAAGTTTAATAGATATCTTGTATATATTATTATAGTCAGTTAAATTCTTCAGTGCCTCATAAAAAAGGAATTGAAGGAAATAATTGACTATTTCCTTCCAGTAATAATGCCCTGATGAAACAGAAGGAAAGAGATGGGACCTTGTGTTACACTATCGCTTAAAGAAAGCGTCAATTGTAACAAAACACAAGATCCTATTTATTTAATTAAATTATTTTTTATGGATATTAATCTATTAAAAAGATGAGATTATGATTATTCATGAACAGAAAAAAAGATCTGATTGATTATACCAATTGAACAAAGATCTTGCTATATTTTAAATACTGCAAATCATATGAAATTGCCTATATATATTAATTAGTTGTATTTTTCTATCAGTAAAAAAAATATTATTTTTTGTTTTATTACATTTATCATTCGGGTTTATCCTACTTTTTTGTTTTCTATTTTTTATTCTAGTTTTATTAACTCATTCTTTTCAAAACTACAATTGTTGAAACATTCGATTATCAATGGACTGATTTGGGTTTGGATTTGTTTAAATCAGTCTGATGCAATTATTCTTTTCCTGTTTCATGTTTATGTTTTTGTAATTAGGGGTACTAGTTACTATAATAAGGTACTTATTAATTATAATTATATGGTATAATTATTAATTCTCTATCATTCTATAGAGATATTAAATGTCAAATGATTTGCTAAATTCAATAAAACTTTTAAAGGATTATTTGATTGAATCAAAGAGAACAGTTTTTTTAACCGGATCTGGAATTTCTAAAGAAGTTGGAATTCCTACCTTTAGAGGAAAAGATGGATTATGGAATCAATACAATCCATCCAAACTTGCTTCTATCTCATCTTTTTTGGAAAACCCTGTTTTGGTTTGGGAATTTTATAATTATAGACAAAATTTAATTAGTAAATGCAATCCTGGTGAAGCTCATTTGGCAATTTCACAAATTCAACAAAAAAAAGAAGATACATGGATTTTAACTCAAAATGTTGATAATTTACATAAACGTGCAGGTAGTAAAAATGTGATAGAACTACATGGAAATATCTTTGGAATTTCCTGTATTAATTGCGGCTATAATGGGATTATGGAAAACAATTCTAATAATATTATGGATTATCCTCCTCCGCGATGTCCTGTATGTGAAAATGTCCTCAAACCAGGAGTTGTGATGTTTGGAGAATCACTGCCTCAAAAAGATTGGACAAAGGCAATAGAAATTGCATCATCTTGCAATCTTTTGTTTGTAATAGGTACATCGTTAAATGTATCTCCTGCTAACACATTACCTTTCTGTGCAAAAGATAATAATGCAACTATTGTAGAGATAAATCCTGAATTAACATGGTTAAGTAAAACTGTGGATTTTTCACTTAAAGGTTCAGCTTCATATATTTTACCCAAGATATATGATATATTAAAATAATAAGTTTTTTTATTTGATATATTTTACCTACGCGCACAGAGAACAAAAAAAAGCAACAACAATGCTTTTCTTATTATACATGAGAATGAATACTAGATTATTATAATTCTATAGCGGCAGCTTGGAAATTGATAATTTATATTTTTATAACTTATCATATATTATGATGCTTATTAGATTAGAACCATCATTTATTGAAACTGCCTCAAAGTTAAACTCTGAATTTTCAGCAGCAGATAAACAAACATTAGCTGCAAATATTGAATTAAAATATGATGAAATCATATCCGTTGTAAAAGATCTGGAAAATAAAAAAGAGAAATTGAACCCAAAAATAATTGAATTAGAAAACATTAGTTCAAGATCTTTTAGCTTGCATCTATACTACAGCTGGGAATCCGAAAATGATGATGTACCCATTTCAATAACTCAGTTATTGCCTACTGTATCACCTGTTCGTGTAGATATAATGACAAAATTGCAGCAGCAGCAGCAGTCCAGCCTCAGTCAAATGATGTTAGTCCAAGTTACTTGAAAGCCGGACAAGTTTATGATGATGGCGATACTCATTCTAGATATATTAATGAAATAATAGAAGAAGATGAGGGCAGAAGGCCGATAACATAGGATAAAAAAATCCTATATTTTCAACTCTATTATATTTTGACCTTTTTTCCAAAGGTATAATTATTCTTTGTTATAGTGGTTGAAATTGATTATTAAAAAAAGTGCGACTTGGAAAAATAATTGACCGATATCTCTGAGAATAATCATCTAAAAAATCAAGGATGTCCTAAAAGTAGATGATGGAAGAGAAAGAATAGAAAGAAAAAAAATAGTCCGAAAATTTATTTGCTTTCATATTTTAAATTTATTTTTTTATTTTTAACCTTCAAACATACAGAATATTTATTTTATACTAATTTATGTAATTGAAAGTCGAAAGTTGAAATAGATGATATACTATAGACATCTAATCAAAATTTGTCTCTTTCAGTCAAAGAAACAATTATAGTATTTTATATTCAACAAAAATCATCCCCTTTCTACATTGTTATTTTTCTTAAATATTGTATTTTATTAAAACCTAAATGTATAAGAGCAGTTAACTAATTTTATTCTATATACGAATGCTATCCTTTTAGTTCGGTATTGCTCAATCCACAATCATTACATTTGAGATTTATTGTCTTTTCTGATTCTTTTTCTTTAATCATTTCTCCACCACAGCATGGACATTTCATGTATATCTGTAGAGTATAGAATGTCAATTCTATAAATAATAATGGATAATCATACAGACATGATTTTAATATGAAGGTGAGTCTGTAAACTTTTCTTTAAATGCATATATTTCCGATTAAAAAGACGATACGAAAGACTAAAAAACAAATATTACGATAAATTCATATAGCAATGAGGATTTTAAATGCAAGCCCGAGTTTTGGTTCGATATTAAATGAGCAAGAGATAAAAGATTTTTTAACAAATAGTAAACTAAATGTTCATTTAGGAACAGTAGATGAAAAACACGAACCAAATATTCATCCAATATGGTATTACTTTGATAGTTTGAGCAATAAATTATATGTTGAAACTTACAAAGAATCTAAAAAGTTTTCCAATATTAAAAAAAATAACACTGTATATTTTTGTATTGACGAACCAAATCCTCCTTACAAAGGTGTACGTGGTAAAGGTAAAGTGACAATACATGAAGATATTAATTTTAATATGCCCATTGCAGAAAAAATAATGGTAAAATATTTTGGAGATCTGGAAAATCCAGGGGCTAAACAATTATTAAGTTTTATAAAAAATGGGGATTCAGTTATGTTGGAAATTTCTCCAGAATATTATTCTACCTGGGATTACAGTAAAGCAGAATAAAGTCTATTTTATTTTGTTCTATAGCAGAATAAACAAATAATATTATTTTTGTATTGTTTGAAGCAATTTGTAATTTTATCTAATATTAACTCATTATATATAATACATATTAATACAATATTCATTAATACCTTTAGATAATTTATGATAATGCCTATTACGTTTAACTTTGATAATCAGAATAATAATTTCCTGGCAATTAATGCCGCAAAAGATATCAAAAGGTCTTTAATAGTGAACATCTCTTCAGACCTTTTGGAATGACCTGTAGTCTATGAAAATACAGTTTAATTTGAAACAATCATCTACGACAGAGGGCGGGGCGCGTATTAATATGATATCTTTTCAGCCTTTATCTGTTCTTATCGAATAAGGCTATATTAACAGAACTTATTCACTATGACTAAATCATCCATCTATGAATCAGATCTGACTAGTACAGCTACCCTATCCACCTCAACAAATGATCAGTCTCAATATGCAATCATATGCAGTGAGCTGACCAAAGTCTATGATTCTAAAATAGCTGTCGATCATATCGATCTTAAAATAAGGTATGGCAGCATATTTGGTTTGTTAGGCCCAAATGGTGCAGGCAAAGACCACAGTAATAAAGATGCTAACTGGCCTATCCCAACCCACCGAGGGCATTGCCTATGTAGCAGGATATAATGTTGCCAAAGAATCCTTAAAGGTCAAAGAAAATATTGGATGGGTAGCCTCTGAGGTAATTTTAGATGACTCGCTTACTTTGATGGAGAATATCTGGATTCAATCAAAATTACATGCTATAGGGAAAAATTGGAAACAAAAAGCGGAATCTCTAATAAAGTATTTTGAACTGGATGAAAGGGATGATAAAAAAGTTGGACAATTTTCTACCGGCATGAGAAAAAAATTGGAAATTATCATGGCTCTCCTTCATGAACCAAAAGTATTATTTATGGATGAGCCAACAATCGGACTTGATGCGAATACTAGGAGATTGCTTTGGAGTCTTATAAAAAAAATAAACAAAGCATATGGTGTTACAATTTTGTTAACTACTCATTATATTGAAGAAGCTGATGTTTTATGTGACAATCTGGCTATAATAAATCATGGTAAAATAATTGCTACCGGTTCTCCTCAAGAGCTCAAATCAACAGTTGGTGGAGATATAGTAGAAATTGATTTTTTCAGCAATTTTGATTTTTCTACTATAAAAAATATAGATGGAGTTAAAACAATCCACCATGAGGTGCCAGGTGCAAAAGAAAAAAGAAGATAATGGCGATGAAAAAAAGGAAAATAATTCGGATAATCCCTTGAAATTGTTTATTAAAGTTACTAATGCAGAGACTGCACTACCTGGATTAATTTCTGAAATAACTAAATTAAAACCGAACATTATAAAATCAATAAAAATAGAGAAACCTAATTTGGAATCAATTTTTCTTGAGCTTACTGGAATGCGTTTTAGTGAAGCCGAAGAGAATGCAGATAAACAATTTTATTCCAAGATAAAAAAGTTTACCTTGAAGAATTTAAAAAGAAGAAAAAGAAATAGAGGATGATGAAAATGACAACGATGAAATTGGGAATAAGAATGAGAATGCTAAATCAATTCATTGGACTTTATATCAGAGAGGTTAAAAATACCTACAAAAATCCTGCAATCATCGTTGTGAGCATTGTTCAGCCGCTTTTGTGGATAGTATTCTTTGGAAGCAGCTTCTCTGCTGCACCCAGATTATTTCTTGAGAGTTTCTTTCACACTGATAATTATATAGCATTTCTATTATCTGGTCAACTTTCAACTTCAATGTTATTTGTAGGCATGTTCAGCTCACTTAGTCTAATCCAGGATAAAAAATCTGGATATCTTAGAAGGATTATGGTAACACCTACAAGAAATTATATTATTTTTTTGGCTAAAGTGTTAGGTGCTTCAACACGGGGAATGCTTCAGGTTCCCATCGTTTTTTTGGGAGTAATGTTACTTGGTGTAACAATACCGGGGGTATTTGGATTAGCTGCATTTATAGTTGCATTATTTTTACTAAGTTTAGGACTTTCATCGATTTATCTTTTAATAACAATGAAAAGTTCAGATTGGCAAATTCCAACTGTTATAGCAAACTTTATCAATCTTCCCTTGATGTTTTCAAGTACTGCTTTATTTCCAAAAGAAAACTTTCCTCCATGGATGCAGATTATATCAGATTTTAATCCAGTATCTTATTCTTCTACTTTTGGCAGAGAAATTATTATTTCAGGAAATAATAGTATTCACACCATACCATGGATTTATTTTATTTATTTGTTGATTTTTGCTTTGGTTATGCTGATAATAGGTATGTTTGTTGCTACTAAAACGTTGAAAATAGAATGATGAGTAGAATAGATAAAATAATAAAGGGAGTTTTGAATTTGTTCTAAATTATATTTTGATGGTTTGAAGCATATATAGCATGGAATTGTTATTAAAATAACCATAGAGACGGAAGTTATAGATCTTTGAAATGCTGAAGAAATTATAAATATCCTGTTGGATATTTATTATCTCTTCTGTTTTATCGATACTGTATATTTATTGTTTAATATCTTTAAAATTGATAATAGCAACTTTTTTCCTTATACAAAAGATGCTTTTACTTTGTATAAAAAAGTAACAAGTCAATATAAAGATAGCAAGGTTTTAAATTATGTCAAGCAATGTGTTCCTGAAAAAATAACATTAGAATTACAGGCGAGCAATATCACCACAGATGAAATACAATCCCTCAAACCACTTTTACAATGGTTTAAAAATGATTTTATGAAATGGATGCCTAAAAGCATAATTTGTGAAAAATGTAAAAAACCTATGTATTTTGAATATATCCAAGGAAATTCTTGGAAGATAAGGGCAATTGAAAATTATTCTTGTGCTAATTGCAAATTCCAGACAACCTTTCCAAGGATCAGGAATAATAAAGGAGATTGCAGATTATAGGATTGGAAGATGCAGTGAATGGTCCATGTTATTTGGAGCAATACTAACTTCACTGTCATTTGAAACAAGACTTGTTCATGATTTTCTTGATCATTGCTGGAATGAATCACTAATAGGTGGAAAATGGATACACATAGACTCGACTTTAGATTATCCTATTTCATTAGATAATCCTCATTATTATGAAAAAAATTGGGGAAAAAAGTACAATTTTGTTTTAGCATTTTCAGATGTGACAGTAGAAGATGTTACTTTTTCCTATACTCAAGAATGGGATAATATACTACAAAGAAGATCCAAGCAAAAGTTCAATATAGATAAATTTAAAAAAATTTACTCGGAATTATAAAATATTTATTCTCTTTTTTTCTAAAAACGTTTTTTTTCATTATTTTATAATTATGAGAAAATAAAGCAAGAAAAAATATGAAAAATTATCTTATTCCCCCGTCATGAAAGTTTAGGTTCATCATATCCCTCTCTAGATGGATATCAAAATACTGCAGAATATTGTAACAAAACGAAGATGTGAATTCACCAAAAGAATCTGTTTGTTTATCCTTTGACTAATTTTCAAAATAAAAATAATTTACAAATAGCATAATGTAATATATATAGAATTTATGAAAGTTGAATCCTATTCTCAATCCAATATGTAATCCTAACTCTAATCTCAAATATAGAGTAATACCTGCTGGAATATAACCTGCTTTAATAAATCGATGACTTGTATTTTGGAATTTCTTAAAATTTCTATAAGGGTATTGTAAATGATGATAAATTACCAACGGCGGCATTGTAAAAAGAGAAACCGCAAAAGTTATTGAAAAAAATGCAATCATAATAATGATACTATCTATTTCATTTTATTCCTTAGGTGGAGTTAAAGAGATGTTTAAAAGAAAACCAAATATAAATCCAGTTACAGTTGTTAAAAGTCCACTTTCTTATAGTATTGAATTACATATTTCAATAATATCTTTTTTTGCAATTTTTCTTTATCCTTGTCGTTTTCTTCAGAGGTTATAATGAATTCTCCATTTAATGTAAATAAGTATTACAAATATGATTGTAATTGAGAATCATTGTCTTTGAGTTATTTAAAAAGACATGATAAAGAGACAAAGACTAAAAGATACTGCAATCTTTTAGGATACTATCTGTTTGTTTCAGCTGCTCTCAGAACACATATGAAATATATCATAGTCCTACTGATTAATAAAACAGTAAAAGAATATTTTTTATAATACTAAATTCTTCAATATGATATAAGTAATTGTTAACGAGCAATAAAAAGGACAATGAGGACTTTTCTCAAGACCATTACAAAGTAAATGAAGGATACAACCTTGATGGAATAATTCATAAAATTCTTGTAGACGGCAATCAAACTAACAACAAATACTCTATAGTTGAAATTACTTTTCCTCAAGGCGAAGAATCAGAAGTACCCTTACACAAACATGGCAACGAAGCATTGATAATGCATGTGATTGAAGGAAGCTTTCTCTTTAGGTATGGAAAAGAAACCTTAAAAGGAACTGAAGGAACGGTATTTAAATTCGAAAAAGACATAGTCCATTCTTACAGAAAGATGGGGCAGGATCAAGGCAAATTACTTGTAACCTACATTCCAGCAGGATTTGAAACCTTTTTCAGAGAACTTGGAAATTCTAGGGTGGAGGATTTTAAAAAGTCCATAGAGTTTAATCCGGTTATAGTTCACCTATTGGAAAGCAATTACAATTGGAGATTCGTTTTTGATTAATCTTTCTATTTATAAAATGAAAAAGTTTTACAATCATAATATACAAAATGCATGAAAATTTGAATCCATACAAAATAGGATATTACATGTTTTAGTATATATACATAAATTAATTGAATGGTCTTTTATAGATGAAATATAACAATGAGGATAGACTACAGAAAGATTTGGAATTAGATAGAGTGGCTTTTTATGGTCGCACATTATCAGAATATTTGCTATTTTTTAATCTTACAATTGAGGATCTGGAAAAGTATAATAAAATTATTGACTGTCCATCTGGTGCTTCATCTTTTGTTGCAGAAATAAATAATATTACTTCAAATTCCGAAAAAAAAGTTATCGGCTGTGATCCATTGTTTGATGAAAGTTTGGAATATTTAAAAAGAAAAGGAGAAGAAGACATTTACTATGTTGTAGAAAAAGTGAATTCATCTTTTAATCTTTACAATTGGGATTATTATAAAACCATAGAAAACTTGAAGGAACAGAGAACTCTGTCGCTGGCCCGTTTTGCATTAGATTATAATCAAGGGAAGAAAGAAGAACGCTATATAAAAGCAGAACTGCCAAAACTTCCATTTGAAGATAAATCTTTTGATCTTGTTCTAAGCGGTCACTTTCTATTTACATATGCCAATAAATTTGATTTTGAGTTTCATAAAGCATCCCTTTTGGAGTTATTTAGAATTTGTGCTAAAGAGGTTAGAATTTATCCAATACACCAGAGAATGTTACAATCATATCCCAATATGAAAAAACTAATTTCAGTATTCAATGAACATGACATAAAATATGAAATTTTGCCGGTTCCATTTGAATTTCAAAAAGGTAGTAATAAGATTTTACGTCTAATACGGTAAAATATATTGTATATATCTAATATTAGTATAAAAGACAATGTACTCCAATAATTACAATTATTTATAGTAAATCTAAAAATATTCAAACTATCCTCCTTTATCTGCTTTAGTTTACATTTCTTTTTTTTCTGTTGTAATAAAAATAAACCCATCAGAGTATTTATTATTTCTGTCTTTCTCCTACTATATTGTTCCCTTTTATGATGCTTTTCTCATAGAAAGAATGGGGTCGCCCTTAATTATCAAAATACATGACCTTTATTCAACTAAAGTTCCTTTATTGATTGGAGATGTATAAAACAGTTGGAGAATACGACCTCAAGAGAATATTTATCTTAAATTAATTAGTGATTAGTGAACCGGATTTATGGCATATTATTGTTATTATTATTTTTTTATTATGTTTGTTAAAGAAAAAATGGATGTTTTATTATTCTTATTTTAAAAGTTGATGTAGTTATTGTTGAGAGTATGTCAATAACTATTTATTTTTTTTCGTTTATGTCAAATTGATATT
>CAWGRD010000008.1:0-39213 GCA_963824915.1 uncultured Nitrososphaeraceae archaeon | reverse complement strand
GAGCATATTAAAACAAATTATGCAGTATAACTTTGTCAATACAAATTAGGAATGGGAAAGATATCTACCCTGTTTTTACAGATGGGACATTTTTTATAGGAATTTAATGGATAATCTAGCGTATGACGCAATGTTGAAGCCATCCAAAAGCAATCTTCACATAATAAAAAGTACTTTTTTTGTATTGGAGATAATCTATTATATTTAAATTTTTGATTATGTTTTTTTGTATTTTTGTTATAATAAATGGTAGACAATATTTCTTATGAAACGTATATGTTGTATTTATTGATGTCGACTAATTTGTCATAAATGACATTCAATGCATTAATTTGCAATATTGCCTAAAAAAGGATAATTTAATTGTCAATAGAGTGTTAATAGAGATTACTTTAAAATTTAATACTATAATAATATATATCTGAATTAAAAATTACGTACAAAAAATTTCTTTTGAAAGTTACTATGTGGTTATATGACACATTTTTCATCCATATTTTTTTACTTTTACTTCATAGTTTTTTCAAATCAGAAACTTGGTTTTGTCTCAGATAATTATAGTTTCTTTTTGAATGTTGCCTTCCACATTCAACATAATGCCTTCTATATTGTTATCTATTTTTAGGAACTTCCAGATGCGATGGTGATATGAGTTGATGTTAAAGATATGGTTATATTATCATGCCATCAAATACCCAATTTGCTCTTCCTAATTGATTCCGCCTGGACCATCAGCTGATGGAACATCAATTATAATTTATCAAAACTATATGTTACAGATACATCTTTATTCATTATATTATCTAAAAGTTGTAATTATTTTCAGAATATTGTGTTACCTTTTGTGGTTTTGTTTAATATCTGTTATTTTATTGACCGTCTCATTTATTAAAAAACAATAGTGACTATTTTTGATAGCAGTTTAAAATAAAATTATTCAAAGTTTTCTATTTATTTTGCCTGCCTGAAAATTAAAATCAATCAAACAAGTAATTTCTTATTATTTGTTTTTCATAATACAATCTAACTTATATTTTTTAATGCATATCTATCTTTTTAATGAGCCAATATCAAAATATGCAAACTTCTGATATAATAGTTGAGGCATTAATTGATTGGGATGTAAAAGTTATTTTTGGTTTACCTGGAGATGGTATTAATGGAGTTATGGAAGCATTACGTAAAAGACAAGAAAAAATTAAATTTATTCTTGTCAGACATGAAGAATCTGCAGCATTTATGGCATGTGCATATGCTAAATATACTGGAAAATTGGGTGCATGTATCGCTACTTCTGGTCCCGGTGCAATTCATCTTTTAAATGGATTGTATGATGCAAAATTAGATAATACTCCAGTAACTGCCATAACTGGAAGAACGTATTCTGATTTAATGGGTTCTGGCTATCAACAAGATGTAAATCAGTTGCAGCTATTTGCCGATGTTTCAGTTTATAATAATATGATAATATCTCCTGAACAAGCTGAAATGGCTGTTGATATGGCATGCAGAGCAGCATTGGCACAAAGGGGTGTAAGCCATTTAACTATACCAATTGACATACAAGAAAAAAAATTAGAAGGTAATTATTCAAAGCACAAAGTACCTGGTCATACATCTGATACTTTAGTAAATACTGGTAATACGCCAGACAAACAGCTGCTAGAAAAAGCAGCAGACATTATTAATTTAGGAAATCGAGTGGTAATTCTCGTCGGTCAAGGGGCGCTGAATGCAGGCGAACAAGTGATATTACTTTCAGAAAAAATAAAAGCGCCTGTAATTAAAGCATTATTGGGCAAAGCCGTAATCCCTGATGATCATCCTAATAGTATGGGTGGCATTGGTATACTTGGCACCTATCCAAGTGTAGAAGCAATGAACGAAGCCGATACATTACTAATGATAGGAACATCATTTCCTTATATTGAGTATTTGCCAAAGCCTGGACAAGCACGAGGAATTCAAATAGATATAAAACCTGAAAGGATTGGATTACGTTACCCTATTGAAGTAGGTCTAGGAGGTGATTCAAAAAAAATTCTTTTGGCATTACTTCCATTATTAAATAAGAAAAATGAGGAAAGTATTCAATCTAGATTTCTTTTATCAAAACAACAATCAATGACAAAGTGGAACGATTTTCTATCATTGCAAAGTAGTTTGAATACTAATCTCAGATAACAGTAATGAGCATCAGATAATGATCAAGCCTCAATCTATTGCTAGCTGCCGTTTCTCGAAATCTTGATGATGATTCTATAGTTTCAGTTGATAGTGGAACAAATACCCTATTTGCAGCACGATTTATAAATATTAGAAAAGGAATGAAATTTTCCTTATCTGGTACATTGGCATCCATGGCTTGTGGTTTATCATATGCAATAGCAGCTAAAATTGCATATCCTGAGAGACAATCTATAGCATTTGTCGGAGATGGAGGGTTTTCAATGCTTATGGGAGAATTTGCTACGGCTGTCAAGTATAATTTGCCAATTAAAGTAATTATTTTAAAAAATAACACTTTGGGAATGATTAGGTGGGAACAAATGGCATTTCTAGGAAATCCAGAATTTGGTATTGAATTTTCTGATATAGATTTTGCAAATTTTGCTAAATGCTGTGGAGGTAAAGGTTTTACCATAAAAGATTCAAATGAAATTGAGCAGGTGATGCAAGCAGCTATGGAAGAAAAAATAAAACCTGTTATTGTTGAGGCATATGTAGATCCATTTGAACCTCCGCTACCACCTAAAATAGATGATGCATTTACTAAAAATATTGCCAAGTCTTTTGCAAAGGGACAGCCTTATGCCAATAGGATTGGTCTTACACTATTTAGAAATAAAATTGGTATGTCATCAAATGAGACTAAAATAGATGCGGAAAATGATGAAAATTCAAATAAATAAAGTCCTTCAAAAAATTTCATCTCCTCTTATAAAGCGATGGTTTTGTAGAAAAACTAATTCAAAATATCTTTAAGATACTCGAAGATGATAACATAAAAAGATGAAAAATTTCTAATATTATAAATTTTCAATCTTGTAAATTATCAAATTTGTGAAGTTGTATATAGTCAAAAGTATAATGAATTTTTTAGAACCGTTTAACTATTTTTGGAGAATGAAATTTTTGATTATTTTTTTATCCTTTTTTAAAAAGAAATTATTACAATTAACATCTAATAAATAATACTAATTTAATTATTGCATAAAAAGTTAACAAATTGAAAAGGATAATTATTTAACTAATTTAATTCGTCTATAAATACTAAAATATTGATAATTTAATGTGATAACGGATATAACGACCTTTATCAAGTGAAATTATGTCTACGCCCATAATTATTTTATTCTGGCTGCGTTGTTATCATTTGAAAAATATAAAATATATGTACAGCAAATATTATTTGAAACATTATTAAAAAGAAAACCTAATGGTCTTTTGATGGAAATCAGTAATAAAATACAACTGTAACAAAAATTCATATTTCATTTGAGTTTTAGGTATTTTTTTGATTCATACATAATTTTTATCAGCTTGTGAACAATTATGATGTTTTATTAAAGTTTATAATGATACATTGTAGTATCCAAATTTTATTGGCCAAATTTTCACAATTCTTATATTTATTAAAAGTTTTATTATTTCATGAAAAAAATTCTTATTGTTTTACCATCGATAATAGTTCTCTTTGCATTTCTTAATATATCAACAGGCTTGAACAACAATGCAAATGCGCTTCCAGGATACTGTCCTCCGATCTGCCTCGATGAGGTTAACCAGCATGTAAATGGTGCTATAAAAGCATTGGATAAAGCAGATATATTTAAAGCACAATCTGAATTAAATATAGTTAAAAGTTTGTTGGATCAATTAAAGGACATGACTACTACTTCTACTAAATAAGAATATGGGTATTTATTTATTATAGATTATGTGAAAATACAGCAAAGCTCATTTAGACTAGTGCATATGTGTTGGTTATTAAAACATATAATTTATTTTATAAAATGTACATAGTCAACAATTCTTTAAATCAAATATTTGTTACCAATTAATTTATACTTTTTATTAAAATAGTGTAATATCATAATATAAAAAAATAGATAAAAACAATTATCAGAAGAAAATATACTTTTTTAAAGATACTGTATATAGATTATGTTGTTCTTTTTCTGTAATAGCAACAACTTACAAATTAATTGTTTATGTTATTGATTTAGCAGAAACTTGAATATGATTTGATAATATCTTTTCTTATAGGTTATATTTTTTTGTGTTCCTTGTTTCTATCTCATCTTTTTCTTTTCCAATATGAGTATTTATTATAAATATAAAAATAGGATAAAACCCCGAAGGATACTTTGATTTATTATCAATGTCTTTATTATAATGGTCAATCAATCCTTTAAAATAAAACATTTTGTTATTTATCTCATTTAAAAAAGAAATTCCATTTTGACATTGTATAGAAATCTCTTGTTTTTGTGTATCCAAGTCATCAATTTCTTTTTTTATCATATCTCTTTTTACTTGCTCCTCTTTTATTACCGACTTGATTTCTCCATATCTTTTTAAATCATCTATTAATGATTTCCAGTTCTCTCTTCTTTTTTTAGACCCATCCATTGTATTGTTTTTGTTTTCATTTTTATAATTAGGACCGGAAGCCAGGACTTGAATCAGTATGTTCAGTATTATTTGTACATAATTGGACTAGTTGGCTAATACCTAGAATATCCTGCTCTGTAATACCCTTTTGTAAAAGATTGGATAAGGTTGGTCCAATTGATGGCTCCAGCCTAAACATTAGGCGATTATTGTTTATTTTATTTTTTAGTTGAGCAAGTTCCTCCTCTTTTTCTTTTACCTTGAATTCAAATCCAAGTTTATCGTCATATTGCTCATCTATATCTTTAAGAAATTTTGATACTGCTTCCTTTGGTGGAATGTTATTGGCTTCTGCTATTTCTCTTATTGTATGCCATAGTTGCTTTAGCTCTTTAAGACCAAATCCCATACCTTCAAGGTGAGTATAAATATTCATAGTTTGTGTGTGAATGCTTACCTCGGATTCCAAAGATAAGATTGAATTATGCAAAGATGCTTTTTGCTCAGAGAGGGATTCTAATTTGAGCTTTATCTGTTTCTATCTCCAGTTTAAGGAAACGAGGTTTTAAATATTCATTTATTATTTCATGGGCTTTATATCCATGTCCTTTAAAATCGTCTATAACCTGTGAAAAAGATAGGATGTCATCTTTTAGATTGATATCATGGTTCTTCTTCAGTTCTATTTCGAGATTATGGAAAAATGGCAGATAGGATAGCACTTCCTTTTCTTCTTGTTTTATTTGGCTTAGGCTGTAGATTGACTTGTTTTTTTGTATCTCTAAATTCTGTATGTCCTCTTTTAGCCTTTTTTTATAAGATTCTAGATTAGCACATTCGTTTTTCTTTTGGTCAATATGAAAGGAAAGCTGTGAGATAAAGGGTATTTTGATGTCAGATAAAGAATCCGTTTTATCATCAGAATAGGAGGGATAAAAATCAAGCATATCTTTAATCCATGATGATATTTTGGCAGGCGGTATACCAAGATTTTTACAATTTGAATATATCTCTTTAACAAAGGATGGAAAATCCATCTTTTTTCCTTCAATATTTATGTCACTGCCACTGCCGTTGCTGCTGTTATTGCTATCAGTAGTATAACCATCAGCATCCCCATCATCGTCGTCAATTCCCAGACCTTTCATTAATTGGGCCATTCTATAGCCTTGAGCGCATTGCTGTATGGATAGGCCTGATTTTTTAACCGTGATTGTAAAGTCCCTCAATGCTTCGATTTCAGGTATTCTTATCTCCCTTTTCCACTCTTTTATTGTATTGGATACCCCACCTGCTGAGATTCCTATTTCTTTAGAAATTGAATCCCTTGTTTTGCCATTGAGGTATCCCTGTATCACTAGTGCTTTGGTGGGAAGAGCGGGAATTGTCACTTATCTTGTACAATACATTATGATCAAAAACCTTTATAAAGAAAATGGTAATAGCCGCCGTCATTTCTTTGGTCTGAGGCGTCAAACCTCCCGTCATTTTCGTCACTTTTTCCGTCAAAGCCGTCATAAAAGCCGTCATTTCAATAATCCTTCCACAATAGTGAGATGCTTGAGCGAGGCAGTGGATATCATATTGATAGAGGTTATTGACATCCAAGAGGAGAATTTTGATAGTCTAACAACTACATAGTAAGGACTGCTCTAAAGCGTGCCTTACCGTTTATCATTAGGTCATAAGCCTCTGATACCTTTTCTAGTGGAAATGTTTCATTCAAAGACCTTACGCCTGATAAGGCACTGAATGAAAGTGTATCTTGTGAATCTATCGACGTACCGCTATACCAGCCCATTATTGACTGACGCCCTGTTAGCAATGGGAATATAGGAACTTCAAGAGGCTCATTTGGTGCGCCAATGATAATTAACTTGCCATTGACACCTAATCCACCTATGACTGAAGTCATTGCTTTTGCGTTTGTCACAGTTGCAAGGATAACCTTGGCACCTCCCTCTTCTTTCCCTATCTTTACAATCTCTTCGACCGGGCTTTATGATTGGCTATCAATGTAATGCTTTGCTCCAAGTTTCTTGGCTAACTCTTCCTTGTCCTTTCCTCGTGCAATAGCAATAGTTTTAAAACCCATTTTAGTTGCAAACTGTATACCTAGATGGCCGACTCCTCCTACACCAAGTACAGCAACCACATCGCCTACACGAGCACCACTATTCCGAAGAGCATTATACGTAGTAATTCCTGCACACATTAAAGGTGCAGCTTCCGTAGCTGAAAGTTCATCAGGTATAAGTGCTAAAGCTTCAACTGGGGCAATCATATAATCTGCATATCCACCATCATAGGTAATTCCTGTCACTCCAGATTTTCTACAAGCAAAGAAATCTCCATGTCTGCAATATTCACATTGACCACAATATCCTCCATGCCATCCTACACCTACTCGTTGTCCAAGTGTCCATTTAGTTTCACCATTACTACTGCCTATTTTATCAATAATCCCTGCGACTTCATGTCCTGGAACCCTTGGATATTGAATTCCTGGAAACATTCCCTCTTTAACTAGAGAATCACTATGGCATATGCCACAGGCTTGAACTTTTATACGAACTTGGCCTGGACCAGGCTCAGGAATATCTCGTTCTACAATTTCAAAAGGTCCATTGGCTTTGGAGACTTGAACAAATCGGTTAGCCATTATTATTTGTGCGATTGGAGATCAAGGTTAAAATAGTTTTATTTACTTTTTTTGGGCCAAGAGAATATGGATTGAATTGTAAATGTATACGGTAATTTATTTCCATATCAATCATAAATTTAATGATTATACAGGCTGATATCAATTATTCTACATATTGTAGATAGTTTAATTAAATAACAATTTATATTATTATATAATTTTTTATTCGATCTATACAATATCATTATTCGATATAAAAATATGTAAATTGGTAACAATATATTTTTATATATCTGTGACCTAATGATTTCAATTCGATAATGAAAAATAATTTACAACTAATTCTTGATAAAGCCTATTTTTAGAGTATAATATTATTATTTTGTCAAAGGAATAATCCGATTAGTGATTTATTAGTAAGGCATCGCATCATGGTATCTGGATTCTATATCAGTCAAAAAAAAATAAAACAATAAAAATTAAAAATAAAAAAATTTATTGTCCAAATGGGGTTGGTAAGTCAGCTCCTGCATATGTATCTGCAGAGTTAGGATCTTTATCTGAGTTGGGCTCTTCTGTCACAATGAATTGTTTATAGGTATAAGGGTTCACCATGTTTTCAGTAAATTGTAGATGACCATTTTCATATTTTCCTAAACTTAATTTATAATTAGAGCCTCCTGCATCTACAAGCCATCCTTCAAATGCTTTATCTTGTTTTGGTTGTGCTCCTGTAATATCCGATGAAATAGTTGTTTTATTTCCAGTTGCATCGATTGATACAGTACCTATTTTTTCGGCAGTAAAACCAGGCCCTGGATTTTTTGCTTTGTTTATATCTAATGTAATGGGTGCAGCTGAAACAGACTGAAATGCCGTAGTCATTGTAAACAGAGCAGCTGCTATAATTCCTACAAAAATAATGTTTTTTGAGATCATTGCTTAAATAATTAAAAACTATTATAAATATATTTAATAGTATTAAGTGACTATGAGTTTTTTTATTTTTCTATAGATGATAAAATGATAAAAGATAATTTAAATATATTATACAATCATTACTTGAAAATTAATAAGGGAGTAATATGGACATCATCAAAATATAGACTTTTCTAAGTAAAGTTAAAGTTTGAATTAATAATGATTATTATTGTAGAAAAATACTCAAACTATGTTATTCTTTACAAATACTAAATAGGATTATCGTCGCTTTAAGAAAAGCATAAGCGATATTATAATATATTTAAACTTTGATATATAATAATGGTTATGGCAGAAAGAAAGCGTGATTTTAGTGTTCTTATGGTTTGTACCGAATATCCACCAATGCAAGGGGGCATAGGAAGATATACTTACAATCTAGTAAAATCATTGCGTGCTCATGATGATATTGAAATCAATGTTCTTTCTAATGCCGATGGAAAGGAAGGTGATTTTAAAGGAATATCTCCTTTTGCAGAAAACAATACTGAAGTTATATATGAACTGGTTCAAAAAATAAAACCTGATATTGTACATATTCAACATGAACAAGGACTTTATAATTTTAAAACTCATCCTATACTACCATATAAAACTAAAACAAGCATAGACAAATTTTATTCTATTTGCAAAGTTCCAATAGTAACAACGTTTCATACATCTTATAACTTTAGAACGTGGATGCAATCAATTCTTATCAATGGAAAAGATACATTACGCTTGAGATATTTATATGAATATTGGAAGCATTTGATTAATTATTCCTCTTTTAAAAGAACAACATCGTTTGCAATGTCCAAAAGTTCTGCAGGTATTGTGTTATCAAAATATATGACAAATTTAGTCCCAGGTACGCAGGTTATCTATCATGGCTCTGAACCTTATCAATCTGTTGAAATTGAACAAAAAAAAGCAAGACGGTTATTGTCATTACCAGAAAATGAAAAAATTATATTGATACAGGGATTCTTAACTGCCACAAAAGGTTGGGACATTGTAAAAAAAATGAATCTACCTGATGGATGGAAATTTGTAATAAATTATTCTCAGGATCACTATAATAAGCAAATAATTGATCTAAAATTGAAAAATAAAAAAAATATAATTAATTTGGAAAAGGATTATCTCTCTGAAAAAGATCTGTCTATTTTATTTTTTGCATCAGATGTTGTCTTTTTACCTTATAAAGCAATAGCAGGTTCTGGAACTATGTTTGATGGTTTAGGACATGGAAAGCCATTTTTAGCTTCAAATAATGGATTTTTTAAAGAATATTCAAAACTTGGCTTAGGTATAGTTGCCGAAAGAAATGCCAGCAGTTTTGAGAAAGGCTTGGAAATTGTTGATAAAAACTATGATAAATTAAAGTCAAATGTAAATGAATTTCAAAAAAACTTAAAATGGAATCTTATTGCTAAACAGCATATTGATATTTACAAAAGTATTCTTAATAATACTATGAATAAAAATAGTATTAAATTAATCCCATCTACAAAATCAAGACTATCTAAAAAATATTAAACATATTTGTCACATAATACAGAGAGCCATAATATATAAATAACAAAAGTAATAATATTTTGTTACTAATCCAATTGAATTTAATATTGACTCTGCCAAATGTTCAATGTTATATGATAATCCTTTTTTTGTCTATGATGGAAATTTGTTTTTATTTCAATAGTTGTTGCAAAAATTCATATCTTTAATTTATAATATTTTTCTTTTATAAATAAATTAGTGGGAACATTTGTTCATTCTAGGTCAGATGTATTAACCTTTTCAGATGTTACCTCTTCTGATATCTCTTTTGTTTCTATTACCGGTTTCTTTTTAACTATGACTTCCTCTATAACATATGGTTTTTTTGTTACCACTGGTTCTTCTCTTTTTAATGGAATAGATATTTCTGTTCTAGATTCCACTGGTCCTTCTATTGATGATGATGATGATTTTTGTTCTGCAGATTGCATTGACGTGATTGTATAAATGATATTCACTATTAACGGGTCTTCTTTCAATTAAAATCTCTTCATGGGTAAGTTGGATTTCTAAAGTTTTGGTTTCTGTAATCGGCACTTTTGTAATGTTTATATTATCTTCTGCAATGTTTTTTGTGATCTTTAGGTCTTCACCCATTAATGGAATTTTTGTTGTATCTATATCTTTTGATATATCTGCAGATCCGTATGATGATGATGATGTGATAATGGATTATCCTCAAACTTTTTATTCTCTGTTTTTTCATATCGTGTCAATTCGCTTTCATTAACTTTTAATCTAAGAACAATGCCATCAAAATTTTCTACCAGTGATCTAGGTATACGATACCATTTTTTATCTATCAAGCCTTTTTGTATTATGAGATAAGTATCTTCCACTTCATGAACTTGACCTAAATCCGCACCCCCGATTCCAATTGCTTCTTTTTTTATTACATTATTCCAATCAATATTACTATCAGAAGACATTAATGTATAATATTTAATAACAAAACATATAACTTATCTATTTTTATATTATTTCTTCTTTGTGATTGTCAGGATATTTTATAGTTAGCTGCTCTGATTTGAGATCTACATCTATTTTTTGTTTTTCGTTTATTTCATATTTTCTTATAACAATCTCTCCAATCTTTACCATTTTTTTATTGATTGTTATTTCTTCTCCCCAGAGAGGTATGACATGTTCTTCTTTTTCACCAAACGCATCGTTATTTTTACCATCCAGTAAGAATGGGACCAATTTCTTACTTTGAGTGGTATTATTTTTTTCATTTGAATGTTCATCGTATTTTTTGACCTCTATCTCATCAGGTCGATGCTGTTGTTGTTCTTCTTGCTGTCCATTCTCCATATCATCATTATCTTTATTTTTTTCGTGATGAGAAAAAACATCTGTAATTTTGTGTTTTATTTTTGAAAATATTTCTGCTATTTCACCTTCATTATAAGCGTCAAACTCTTTATCATTTATTAGAATCTCCTCATATTTTACAGGTATTTCAATTTTTTTTGTTGTTGTTAACCATTTTTTTGTCAAGTTTAATTGCGTTTCTTCAGTTTTTTTGGTAACATCCAGATTTTCTATGAACAATGGAATTTTTTTCACCGTTTCTTCATCTTGTGGGAAAATATATTTATTCTTGGATGAATTATCTTCATCTGTAGAATACTTCGCTTCAATATTATTACCATTATCTGTTAAATTATTCATATTAACATATGCTAAAAATATTATAATAACATATACATTTTTAAAAAGGAATATTAATAGAAAAAAATTAACTCAACGATTTTGATTTATAATGGCAGATTTTTTACTTCATAAATCAACGTTTTATCTCTTTTGGATTTATTGTAATCGGATATCAACCAAGAGTTTTTTCTCCATTTATTCTTCAAAGAAACAATTATCTTTGTTGCAGTCAATGATTACCTTTTTCTTCCTCAATTAATCTTTATCAATAATAAATTAGATTATGAAAATTACTAAATATATAAAATATTGTTAGGTATCCGGAATACTAAAAAGATAACAAAAGTTAATTTATAGAGTCGAGCCGTTGAATTGGAGCAGCATATAAAATGGCGTTCTTGAGATTTAAACAAAATAACTTATTATATATTAATTTATATTTTAGGCGTATTTATAAATAATATAATTTTATTATATCAAATAAAGATTACTTTATTGAACATTATATCATAGAATAACATTTAATTATCTTAGTGAACTTTTACTCCTTTTTCTAAAATCTAGAATTGTTCTAAAAATATAATAAACAAGACCCATAATGTTTTTTCCTTTTCCCATATGCCTGAAGTTACAATATATGAATATAATTATATAAGAATTTTTATTGTGTCTCTTTTTACCAAAAAAAGGGAATTTATATTTAAACTGGCATTATTTTCCCTAATAAAAAATTGGGTATTTAATAATTCTTATCTTATATCTCAGATGTATTTACTCTCTCTGATGTTGTTTCTTCTGTTACTTCTTTTGTTTCGGTCACTGGTTTCCTTTTTACTACTACTTCTTCTTTAACATATGGAGTTTTTGTTACTTCCCCTATCTCTTCCTTTTTCACAGGTATTGTAATGTCCTCTTTAGATGAAACAGGTGTTTGTGCTTCTGTATCTCCACTTGGAGGTCTTGTTTCAATGGTTACTTCTTCATGGGTTAATGGAACTTGTACTGTTTTTGTTTCGGTTGTGGGTTCTTTAGTTATTGTTGTTTGGCTTTCTCTGGTATCTTTTGATACTTCTAGCTTTTCTGCTGTTAATGGAACTTTAGTTTCTTCTGATTCTCTACCTAAATCTGCTGCTTTTGTCTGTTGGATACTATTACTGTTGTCTGTATCAAAAGACGATGAAGGAGCAGAATCTCTTTTATATTTATTTAATATTTCATCCTCTGAAACCCTAAATGTTAGAACAGAGCCATCATAGCTTTCGGCTTGGTCTTGAGGAATATAGAACTTTTCTTTATTTATTAAACCTCTTTGAACTAGAACATAACCGCCAGATACCTCTTGTACCTCACCCAAATCTTCATCATTACTTCCTCTTGCTTCCTTTTTTATGGTATCATTCCAATCGATATTTGAACTCATATCTAATATAGAAGAACATAATTTAAATACACATACAATATTTCTTTTAACAATCTACCAGTGTCTATCCAGAAATATAATGCTATAATTTTTATTTGTTTAAGGGATATTTATTTTATTGCTATATTCACCCTTTGCAGAATCTAATATCTCATCATGATTAGAATAACGACAAATTTTAAGAATATATTTGAGTATAATAATACAAAACAGTTTATTTTTTCTTCCTTCTTTGATGTCAAGACTCTTTGTTATCTATAGCAAATCTATCTAATGTCGTTTTTTCTTTCCTGTTTTATTCTTTTGATATGTTTTTTGGCTTTACTTAAGATTATTAGTGCATCTTTATTTTATCATATATGATTTAGTAATTTTTAGATTTGGCGACATTAACTTTATCTTGATTTTTTTCAATTATGATATTTTTCTTTTAACTTTTATAAATGAGGTAATCTATAAAATTTATTTCTTCAAGTGATATAATATGTTTTTCTTTTATTCGTATATATATAGCATTATATATGCCTAAATCCTCTTTAAATATACATGTATAACTTAAATTTAATTGCTATCGTAGCCATCGTAGCAGCATTTGCAGTATCTGCAGTAATTGTTGGACAAGTATTTGCACAAGGTAACAGCACAAACTCAACATCTGCCGCAGCAGGCAGCAACGCAACCAGCGCATCAGCAGCAGGCAGCAATTCATCAGCAGCAGGCAGCAACCCAACCAGCACTGGCAGCACTTCTAGCGGTAGCACCAGTGGCTATTAATTAAGTTAGATAAAAAATAACTAGATCAACAATTTAATAGTACAAAACTATATTTTTTATTTTTTTATTATAATATCTTTGATTATATGCCATTTTAAAAATATCAAATTATTTTACTAACAATAACTAGTAATGTTATATTTTTTATGTTATTTACATGACGAATTTTTAAAATATTCTAATAGTGAATAATTTACTTGACTATTATTATCAATTTTTTTACTAGAATAATGTAAGAGTTTTTTTGAATATATTTATTAAAATAGTATTATTAGGTAGTAAAAAATACCTTATGAATATATCTTTGAAATTAATGTTTGTTACTTCAATTTCAGTTTTGCTAATATTTACACTCTTTCATAGTAATCTAAAGTTATCTTTTGAAAAAACCAAGGTCAAAAATAGTTTTGCTGATAAAAATGTAATCCCAATATGTTGCGCTTGGGGTCCCGAGCTACAAAAAGGCTTTCTTACATATTCCATTCAGGGAAAAGGAAGCGATAAGAAGATTATTGATGGTGTGACAAATGCAGTAGAATCCTGGAATAAAAATCTCCATGGCATTCAAATTAAAAAAACTACTTCTGCTGGTAATGGGGATATTTTGATCTCTGTTATAAAGGATGGTAAACAAGTGGCAGGAAAAACAGTAAATTCTATTGACAGTAATGGATTCATTAGAAAATCCTATGTCACGTTATCAAAAGTATCTTTTAATCAGCCATTTAGTCCTACACAATTAGAACAAGTTGCAGAACATGAGCTTGGTCATGTATTAGGATTGAATCATGCAAATTTTAATGGTAATCTTATGAGCAGTCAGGTACAGGCAGGTAGCGCAATAATATCGTCTTGTGTAATTGATGCTGTAAATACTGCTAATGCATGGATGATAAAAGATGGCGGCGTTTCTTTGCATGGCCCAACAAAAACATCCGTTAGATGCTAAAACTTGTTTTGAATGATTGTTCCTTTTTTTTATATTTTATTTTTTTAGATGTACAAAAAGAATAGAAATTAATGAAATATAAATTATTATTATTTTTATTCAAATGAGTATATTAATTAATTTGCATAAGAGCAGATTTATTTTTTTGAAATTTCAATCTTTAAATTCATAATTTTATTATTATGTTGTCATTAATTTATCTCGGTGAATGTAATTAAATTCTGACTATGTCATTCTTGCCTTTTTAGGAACAATATTTATTGCCTCATTGGTAGAGTCTCGAACCAAGATTCCTTATACAATGATGTTAGTCGCATTGGGTATTGTACTTAGTCTTGTGGGCCTAATGGTAAACGGAATTGAACAGATACATTTTGATTCTAAATTGATAATTGATTTTGTTATTCCTCCTTTAATATTTGAAGCTATGATGAGGATAGATTACAAAGACTTTATGAAGGTAAAAATATCTGTTTTGCTACTTGCTACTATTGGGGTAGTTATTACTACTATTATTGTTGGATTATTATTAATATATATGGCACATCTACCGTTTCAAATAGCATTTATCTTTGCTGCTTTGATTTCTCCTACTGATGCTGCTATAGTTATCAAGACATTTAAAATACTAAAGGTGCCAAGGTTACTTTCAACTATACTTGAAATGGAGTCATCATTTAATGATGCTACTGGAATTATTATTTTTACATTAGTAGTTGGAATAGTATTTGGCTCTACATCTTCTCCAATTAATACTGGTATGCTTATTTCCAATAATTCTAATCCGCAGATAAACATTGATATTTTACATGAAATAGGGCAATTTCTCTTTCTAGCCATTGGAGGTATGTTAGTTGGTTTAATAATTGCAATAATAACTAACAAACTTCATACTTTAATGAATAATCCTTTTTCTGAGATATCTTTAACCATCACAACAGTATTTGGTTCAGCCATTGGTTGCCAATGCAATGGGTCTTTCAGGTTTAATTGCGGTAGCTACTGCAGGGCTTTATTTTGGAAATGTCACTATGAGAAAGGAATCTGCAATGAGTAATGAAGTTAGAGATACAGTCTCTAATTTTTGGGATATAGCTGCTTTCTTTGCAAACTCTGTAGCTTTTCTTTACCTTGGAGTAACAATGAACATTATAGATGTTGGCCAAAATATCTTGTTAATTATTTTAGTATTTGCAATAGTGTTAATAGGAAGAGCATTATCCACTTATCCGATTCTTACCTTAGTTAATAGGTTTACAAAAGAAAAGATTCCTTTACTTTGGCAAAATATTATAATGATTGGCGGAATGAGAGGCGCTTTATCGGTGGCACTTGTCACTTCTCTTCCACAAAGTGAATTAAAAGATAAATTAGAAATAATAACATTTGGTGTCATCTTGTTTTCTTTGATTATGCAATACATTGGACTTTCAAAGTATTTAAAAAAAGTATCTATAAAATTTCAGAATATTGAAAAGTAATTATTTTTATCAAAAAAATAATATAGAAAAAAAATAAAATGAAATTTGTAATGTTATACCGTTTTTATTATTTTTCTGAAATGATCTTTATTATTTGCAATCTCTTCATTAAATTTTTCTTCTGTATATCCATGGACCTCTATTCCATGTTTCTTGGCATTTTCAAAAAGTTCTTCTTCTGTTTCCCCTTGCATTGTATGTGTACAAACTGGGTCTCCAGCATCTTTACAATTTAGAGTTAATGTCATAATATACTCAATAGATGGATCTAAATAAGGATTTATTTATTCCTAACACAAACATATTTACTCTCTTTAATACTTTATAAAAAAATTATAAAATAAATGCGATGTATATGATCCACTAAATTCTTTTTCATTTTATAGTTTTCTTTATACTTTTTCATTTTTAATTGTGTTATGTGAGTAAGATATAGAATAAATTCATTGTATATGGATATTACAATTTTACCAACATTTGAATTATTTATTTCAATGACCTAAAATAAAGTCAAATTAGTTATGAAGTAGATTCAAAATAGTTAATTACATTATTGGTTCTCTATTAGAGATTCTATTATCTTCTTTTTAGATAATACAAATTTCAAATACTTTTATTATTATATTTATAAACAAAATAAGATAATAGTAAGATTGGATATTGATTATGAAATTAAGTAACATGTCTTACAGACTCGTTGCAATTTATGGATTTTAATAGGGGAATAAAAAAATTATTTATTTTTTAACTAATACTGTTAACTGTATTTTTTAACTAAATATACCTCTGCAGTTGTGCTCTATAAATAAAAATACAAATTAAATCTTTATTGTCTATTAAAAAGTTTTAAAATCTATTTAGCAAACTTGAAAATACTAAAACTTTGAATTTAGCATTAAAATTAAGTATCAATTGGTGTTTTCTATTGATTTATTTTATTACAATTGCAAGACATCATTTATCAATCGAAAATAACTTTATCATCCCTATTGGCTCTATGATATCTTGACCTTAACTTGTAATTTTAGTATATTATTTTAGCAAAATATCATATTCTGCAATTTATGAAGAAAAGAACGAAATATTCATATTGTATTAGTATCCTATATCCTTGTAGTTAATGATAGGAAAATGCGATCAATGTGGAATGGAAAATGTTGAAGTAATGTCCATAAAGAAAGAAAATTCAGATGAACAAACTACTTTATGCAATCAGTGTAGGCCTGTTGACGGCGCATACGCATATTAAACAAATATCCATTATCATTTTATAATTTAATTTTTTATTTTCAAATATATTATTTTGTATCTAATAGATGTATGGTGTATATAGGTAGAATAAGTGAAATTTGTAGATAGAAAAAAAATATTTTTTGAAATACCTAAGATTAGATTGACCGTTGCAACAAAGAATAACCATCTATATTACAAAATTATTTGTATCAGAAATTAAGAAATTTGAAGATTTTTTAATTTATATGAAAATTTTTTCTATATCTATTAGAACAAGAAAAAAGTGCGTATGTTTTAAGGCCAGTTATCGTTTCTTAAAGTAATTTCTTTTTTTAATAATAAATTTACCAAAATCGTAGAGGATAATTCATATACAATAGAGATGAATGATTATAGAGATAAATAATATATTTTTTTATTGAAGAGGCAATTATATATAATTAAATTCATAATTATTCGTCAAGAATTTATATATCAAAGAAGTTATTGCTTAAATGACTATTCAGTCTTTTAAAAAAAAGATACCAAAGATAGGCAATGACTGTTTTATTGCTGAAAACTCTATGATAATAGGAGAAGTGGAGATAGGTTCGCAATCTTCTATATGGTTTGGCGCAGTTATTAGAGGAGATGTTTTTCATATAAAAATTGGATGTAATACTAATATACAAGATAATAGTGTTGTCCATGTTACCACCAATAAATTTCCGACTTTGATTGGAGATAATGTAACCGTTGGACATTCAGTTACACTTCATGGATGCACAATTGGTAACAATGTCTTGGTTGGTATTGGATCAATTATATTGGATCAATCAGAAATAGGAGAATGGTCAATAGTAGCAGCTGGTTCTGTTTTAAAACCTGGAACAAAAATTAAACCCGGAAAACTTTGGGGTGGATTACCTGCAAAAGAGATCCGTGACATCAATGATGCAGAAAGGAAATGGATTCAAGAATTATCTGATAATTATGTAAGATTATCTAAAGAGTATTTATATAGTTAATATCCTGTTCACATCCATCTAACTTTAAAATAATAAAGATGCGATTGATAGTGTTTCTATCATTTGGATAAGCCTATTTTATGCTTTGAGGTTTTTCCTGTTCTCATACTTATTTTTAAATTTAGTAGATCCATTTTTTACCATCTTTTTTTTATAATAAAAAAGTTTATTTTAATATTTTATTAATTATTATCAAATTATTCATAATAATACCACAGCCAGCAGTATACACTAAATTCTATCTTTCTATTTAATAATTAATCTTGAGATGATTTTCTCTTAATAGATCTTTTCAATTAACATTCTTTCATAATCGAATATCAAACTTTGCATAACCTAGTCTAATAATTTTTTATCTATATCAAATCTATGAATCTATCAACTTGATTGTCTTTCCTTTTTTCTCATAACTACAAAAAGTGCCTTTGGCAAAGGATCTAAGGTACCTTGATAAACAGTTTCCTTTATGCTTAATATTTCAAAATCATTTCCAAATATCTCTTTTATTTTATCAGGAGAAAATCGGTAGGGTCCTTGGTCGATGACCATTTCTTTGTCACTAAAGCATTTTAAAAATAAAATACCATTTTTTTTCAATATATTTTTAACCTTGGAAACGTATCTACTTCTATCATTAATAGGCAAGACATGGAAACAACCTCGGTCAAATACATATTCAAATTCATTTTCCTTAAATTTGGAATCTAAAATATCATCAACTATAAAATTAACTCTATCAGAGATCTTTCTAGCTTTTTCTATTGCATATTCTGATAAATCACTCCCTGTCACATTAAAGCCTAATTCAGATAGGCATATTGCTTGAGTACCTGGTCCTGTTCCTAGATCTAATAACTTATTATCATTGCCACTAGGAATCCTCCTTTGCACAATCTCCTCTTCTAGGTCATGATCAAGTTTTTCATTATACCATGGCATATTCGTTACAATTTCATTTTTATATAGTAAATTCCAATCTGGAAATGATCTTGTATTTTCAGGCATTCAGTATTGCAATTATGAGAATAAAGTGATTATATATATTTTAATAATTTAATTATAAATTTAATACAAAAGTTAAACTCATTATTTATATTGTATCGTCATATCGTTTATTGACAGTCATTATTGAAAATAAATAATGCTTTCAAAGTATAATTAATGTGAAATAATATATCTGATAATTAGAAAGATTCCAAAAAAAATCTTGTTTTGACCTTTTATTGAATATCTACGATATTTGCCTTTCTATTGAGCGAATATTGAATGAGTAATAAAAAAATAATGGTAATGAATTTGATTGGATAGAAATAACAAAGGACAAAGGTTATGCAATATGAGGTACTTTATAAAAGAACCATTCATCCATTCGTCATTACTGTTGCTTTGTCCAATTATGTATTTATATGATTTTGGTGGTAAAAATTATTGTAACCAATATTGTGATATACATGACAAGATAATTTGCGATTAAGGATACTATGGCAGAAGTATTTGTTTTAATTGCGCATATATTGTCTGCATTAATAATTCTAAACTCAATAATAAAAATATGACTCGTTTATGTATGTTTTATATTTACTGTTGATAAGTTAATTATCAATTTTATTTTAAATTTTTATGATATTTTTTTCGAATAATTATCTTTGATGGTATTATAATCAGCCAAAAATATTGAGCAATATCGATACTAATAAAGGAAATAGGAATAGATAATGCAAATACAATTGGGGGAATCATGGAATCAAGTAAAACACCAGTTTTTTTAGTTTCATGCATTGACTCATCTATATGATTAGAATTCTTTGCATTAATCCATATCAATGATAACAGTGCTCCAGTAATAGTCAAAACTATTGAGTATATTATAAAAATTATAGGATAGTAGCCATAATTTATCTGCAAAGATGTAGTAAAAGAAATTAAGGTTATAAAGAATAAAAATAAAAGATTTAGCCATGTTGTTATTGAATGAGATTTAGTTATGTAATTGAAAAGACTGTGGTAAGAAATCCAATAAATTCCTACAATGAAAAAACTAATTGCATATGTTTCAAATTGAGGTTGCAAATCTAATATCTTGGAAATAATTTCTTTTTGAGTTAAAATCTCTGATTGGTTGATGGGAAACTGTATTGAAAGTGCCATAAATGTTATTGAAAAAGCAAAAATAGCATCACTAAAAGATATTATGTGATCTATTCTTACTTTACTTTTATCTTCATGATCCATATATTGAAATTAATTTAGAATATGATAAATAAAATAATTGTTATAAAAATTAATTTTTATTGTATAATTATTGTAGTTGACAATAGAATAAAATTTTTATAATAAGAAGAATGAAAGGACCTTTAAATAAATAATCTGTGTTCATATTTACATAGAGATTTTCTATTTTTCAATAATGCATAATTATTAAAGAATTTAATATGTGATCGTCTATAATAATAGTATGAGAATTAACATACAAAAAGAAATCTACAGTGGATCAAGTTTTTATGTTTTCGGTAATCCAAGAGTAAATAGCGTTAACAGTTATGACATTCTATAATAAAATATTGCCAACTATTAGGATTATTCTATTTTAATATGACTGAAGAGAAAAAAAACATAATTGAATGCTATGTATGCGGAAATGCAGAAAGCATTCCTTTCAAATGCAATTATTGCAAAGAATATTTCTGTAATAATCATAGAAATCCAATTAATCATTCTTGCCCATTTGTAAATGTATATAAAAAGAAAAGACAAGATATGCTCCATGGTAATCAGAATTATAGCTCAAACACATCCTTATCACAAATATTATCAAATATTATACGTATTAAAACCTCAAGGACAGAATTATTACACTTAACCATAGCCACACTATTAGTTACTGCTGTTGGACTTTCATTAAACGGTTATAGACATTTTTCCTGGCAATTTCTTGCCATATTTATTAGTGCATTTCTTGTTCATGAATTAGCACATAAATTTTTAGCACAATATTATGGAAGCTGGGCAGAATTTAGAGCACAAATATCTGGTCTTTTAATAACAGCAATATCTGCACTTCCAATTATGCCATTCAAATTTATAGCTCCTGGAGCAGTAATGGTTGGTCTAAGTGATGGAAAAAAGTTTGGCAGAGTTGCATTAATAGGCCCACTTACAAATTTAGTGATGGGATTTTCGTTCTTATTGCTGTCATTATTTTATAGTTCATACAATCCTTACTTTACAATAGGTGCATCATTTAATGGATGGATTGCAATGTTTAACTTGATACCACTTGGAGTTTTAGATGGGCAAAAGATATTTGATTGGAATAAGCTAGTATGGGGAATTACAATGGCTGCTGCAATGGGTCTCTTTATAATTGGATATTTGTGATATTTTTATCACTTTAATTTGTTATAGAATGTAGGAAATCAGTATAATCAATATGGCTATTTGAATATTTTCTTTACTGATTAGAGGTATGCCATTTCGAATTGGATTATGTATTGCAGTTTTTATTTTTTTCCAAATTATATAATTGAAGATTTCAACCATTAATTATTGAATAAATTTCACATTTGACAATACTTTATCTATGTATGAAAAGACGCAATAATGAAATCTCCAGTAATATCAGTGTCCACTGGAGTAGTTATACTCATCTAATCTTAGTCCATTGATTTGAATTAGATAATTGCCTATTCAAGGTTCAATAGTTTTTTTATAGTTTATTAAATCAGGAAAGTAATTTGATTTTTTTTAATAAAAAAAAGCAATGGTTTGCAAATAAAAAAATATTATACTTTTTCATTAAACGGAAATAAATCAATGCAATTAATTATTATTTATTATATATCATATGAATTAACTGTTCATATTCAAGGAAATACAGGAGTTTTGATATTTCTATTCAAATTTGTATTGTATTTATGAGTATTATGTAATAATTACACGGCAAAGATTAATATTATATTTTCACACTATATTAAGGGCTACTATTATGTTTTAACACTAATAGTACAAAGATGAATAATTAAATGAGTCAAAAAGTAATTAATTCATCTTCATTAATACTATGCTCATTATGTAACCGAGATACTAATATACTTACCGACCAAGAGTCAGGAGAAGTAATTTGCACCAATTGTGGAAGTGTAATGAATGATAAAGTACTAGAGACAAAAGCCGAATGGAATGCATTTGATTCCGAAGATAGGAATTCAAAATCTAGAACTGGTGCACCGACATCCCTAGCAAAACATGATAGAGGACTTTCAACAGTAATAGGTAAAATCAATAGAGATGCAGCAGGTCAGCAAATCGATATTGCGATGAAAAATAGAATAAATAGATGGAGAAAATGGGATTTTAGAAGCCAGAATAGTCACGCAGAAAGAAATCTTCATACTGCCTTTATTCACCTTGATATGATGAAAAGCGCATTAGGTCTACCTGATTCAGTAATTGAGAAAATTGCCTATCTTTATAGGAAAATACAAGAACGTGGCTTAGTAAGAGGTAGAACAATAAAGGGCGTCGTTGCCGTTGCATCTTATATTGCCTGTAGAGAGATGGAAATACCCAGAACGTTAAAAGAGATATCTGACATTTCTAATGTTCGCGAAAAAGCAATATCAAAAATCTACAGAAAAGTAATGGTTGAACTTGATCTAAAGATGCCCCAAGTTGATCTAATGAGAATAATCGTAAAAATAGCAAACAAATGTGGAATATCTGAAAAATCAAAAAGATATGCAATGAAAATGATGGCAGAAATAATAAAAAAAGAAATTTCTGTAGGAAAGCATCCAATGGGTTTAGCTGGTGCAGTTCTTTACATGTCCTGCAAAAACTATGATGAAGGTATTACTCAAGGTCAAATTGCAGAAGTAGCAGGGGTAACTGAAGTTACAATAAGACATAATTTGGATAGTATAATGAAGATGATAAAAAAAACCAACTAAAAAAAACATATATTTTTTTTAAATTATTATATTTTTCTTTAATCTATAATTTTAAATTTAATTGTATTGTAGAAATACGATGCATTTCTTTCAATGAGATTCATTTTCCTTGGAACTTTTTCCAATCCCTTTTTATTTGAGTTTAATGCTGAAATAACAGAACCAGCACCAAAGCAAAAAGCCCATAATGGATCTTTTTCTTTTAGATACGAACAAGAAAATCCTGATGTAAGGATATCGCCAAGTCCTGTCGTTTCTTGACTTGAAATTTTATTAAAAGTTAGAGAATAGAGAACGTTTTTATTTAAAAATAATGCATTATTGTAGCCAGTTGAAATAAGAAATTCCAAATCGTATTTTTTCTTTAATAATTTCATACCTTCTACAGAGGTAACTCCTTTAGTAAGAGCTGACAGCTCTTCTTCATCTGTTTTAATAGCAGTTATACCTTTAAAATCTATATCCATCTGTTCTTTAGATGAAATTAACGATGTTTCTTTATTCCAATTACGTAAAAACCCTTGAGGATCTAACATGATGAATTTTTCTTTCTTTGTTTTAGTAAAATTTTGAAAGATTTCATTTGGAATTTCATCTATTACAGGACTTAATATGATACCATCTAGATTATCTATATCTTGATGGGATATGTCAATAGGAGAACATTTAGATAAGAGAAATAGTTTTCTGCCTCCTCCATTTTTATTCAATAATAGTTGAAATCGTGTTGTTGGATTATTTTCATCAATTTGATCATTTCTTATAAAGATATTATTTTCTTTTAAAAATTCTAATTGATTAGAAATATCGCTGCCTACTTTTGTAAATAAAGATACATCCAATTTAAAAGTTTTTGCAATAACCGATCCATAACATGCAGGTCCTCCCAAACTTTCAATTTCTGTTCCTTCGGTATCTATTATTGAATCTTTAACTATATGTGAGACAATCCCTATTTTCATAAATTTACAGTTTAAATGAGAACACTATAGATAATAGACCTTTGTATAGGTCAAAACTATTTAACATCTTCTAGTTCACTTATATTTTTTATTTAAGGTTTATCTAATAATTATCTTAATACTATTGACTTTACTTATTACAGTCGTAATATGTGTTTTTTCTGACACTATATAATAATAAAAAATTAAATGTATCTTTATATAGTAATGAATAAGAGCAGATTATACTAAAATTGGTCTGTAAAATGTGTTTTACAGATAAGAACCAGAAGAGCATTATTAAATATATTTATTTATTTATCAAAGCAGCATCAGAGATATCATTTATTCTATCTCTTTGGTCTATGTATGCATTCTAAAGGTATTCGTGTGTTCAAAAGCGGGGAAATTGAAATTTAATGGCTAATGGTTATAATAAGTCTAAATCTTTATTATTATAATTCGATAATCTCAGAAAATCGATGACATTTGAATATATGAGTTAAATAAATGAATAATAAAAAGAAGTTTGATTATTTATGGTTTTTGATTTCATATTAATAGAATAATACAGTAAAAAAATTTGTGAAATGCTTCAAGTACTAGGCATTATCATTTGTTTCCCAAATTCCAAATACATTATTTTCTGTATCTTTACAGTGAGCAAAATAGCCCATTTTAGGAACAGCTGTTTTTGGAACTAATATTTCCCCTCCATTTTCTTTAATTTTATTTGAATATTCATCAAGAGATGAAACTGTGATAAATATTATAATTTGCGAACTTGAATCTTGCCTCTTATGAAGTCCACCATTTAACAAACCTTTACCGTCTTCGCTATCTATGGTTATTGAATCATAATGAAATGTTTTATCCTCTGAATCAAATCCTTCAAATTTCCAACCAAACAAGTTATTGTAAAATTTTTTTGCTCTATTGATATCATCTGCTGGTATTTCAAAATGCTGTATTGGATTCATCAAAGATTATTTTTTTTGGATAAAAATAAGTAATTTGGTTTATTTTAATTGATTCTATAGCTGTAAATAATCTGCCGTTAATAATTTTCATATTTTTTCTTATCCGTGTTTTTAAAAGAAATTCCAATTAATCTAACCTTAATCCTGTATCTTAATAAAAAAATAAAAAACAGAGGTATTAGGTTACATTGAAAAAGCTATTTATAATGTAAAAAACATTACAGAATAAACTAGATACTACCTTTCATAATTATTGATGATATCTATATAAAGGATAATATTAAAAATTCAAGTGATTATGGTGGATTTTAATTATGAATAAACAAATGTTTCTAATGTTTTTAAATAAAATTCTTTTGCCTCTTCCACATCTTCTATATCGATAACATCCTTGAGTTTTAACTTGTATATAGAAATTACAAAACGAACATGAGCATCTATTTTACCCGGTATACTGGAAATGCCGAAATTACCTATGTTATAAAATAACTGGAAGATAGTATATACTTTGTCAGTTAGTTCTGTTTAAACTTCTTTGGATACAACCGGTATTTTGTAGCTGGTAGGTCTCTCCATATAGCATTAGAAGAAATATTTAGTAAAATAAATCAATTTCAAATCTTAAATATCCTAGAATAATATGAATAATATTGTCAATTTTGGTTATTTTTACAGGAAATAATATAACAAAACAAATGTATGAAAGTTTAAGGAAGGAGATAGACTGGGAGCACAATCACCCTGCCGGGGCAATATTTCATTCTGCAGCATTCGATGATACTGGTAATACCGTTCACGTAGCTGATGTCTGGGAATCAGAAAAGGATCTGAATAATTTTGTAAGCAGTAAATTAATGCCATCTATGCTAAATAATAGAATACCGGAGCCAAAAGTGGAAATATTTCAAATCAATGATGTTAGTGCTTTTCCTGGGATCGACAAGTTTAGAGTTTAAAATGTGCTCTTGTATAATAAACAAAATAGTTATAAAGTAAGGGCAGAATTTTTCTGAAAACAGAGTTTTATACTTTTATTTATTCCTTCTATTGTTTGATTTTATTAAAGAATTTCTAAATTTATGAATGGTCTCTTTTTTTATATAATCATAAACTTTTTGAAGTATGTTCTATCATTAAATGAATGCCCTGTTTTTTTAAAGAGCATAAAACCATATCTTTTAATTTTTTACATCATTTTTGATGATATCAAAATCGATTGTAATATTGTCATGGCTCTATTAATAATATAACAAGCTCGGGAAGGTCAGAGTAATGAAGAAAATATATATCGTTATAATGTTTTAGCTCATGAAATTTTATAAAGAATGTTGTTAAAAGATTTTCAGCTCGCGTTATGTAAGAAATTACATCATGATTAAGAAGGGCAAGTAGAGAATATATGAAAGCTTTGAAAAAATTTTATTATATGCTTTTAAAACTAAATCATTTTATATGCTCAAATTTATTTTTTACATGAAACTGATTTTCGTAAATGACTTTTATTTTTTCTAATGAATCAATATCATTGAGTTCTTTGTCATATCTGATATTTTTTATTCTTGGAAAACGTAGTGCATATCCACTTCCATGTCGGTTACTTTTTTGTATTGTATCAAAAGAAACCTCCAAGATTATCTCAGGTTTTACAATAATTCTACTACCTTCATCTTGTATGATCAGGGACTTTAACTTTTTTGTCATATTGTCAATTTCTTTGTTAGAAAGACCTGAATAGGCTTTACCTATAATTTTTAAATTCCTAAAAAGGGACCTGGCATCTTCTGGAACTTTTATATCGTTACTGAATTCTGAATCATAATCTTTTACAGCAAGTGTATAGTCTGAAAGTGTACCTGCTCTCTTTCCATGACCATATTCTGCCATCACTATTACAGTGTCAATTGTGTCTAATTCTTCCTTTAGTTTTATCCAATACCTTCCTCTTTTTCCAGGATGATACTGTGATAAAGGATCTTTAATTACCAATCCTTCATGACCATTGTCTTTACTTTTTTTAAAATTAGCGTTTATTTCTTGTATAGATGTAATAATATCACTATGAGTATTGATTATTTTTGAATCTTTATATAAAAATTGTGATAATAACTTTTTCCTATTTTCAAGTGTTTCGCTGATTACTAGATTCTTTTCATAGAACATTATGTCGTATACAATGTAACATACTGGTATTTCTGTTAAAATATCCTCTGAAATTATTTTTTTTCTTAGTCGTTTTTGTAATTCTTGAAAGTGTAAAGGTTTGTTATTTTTAAATGCTATTAATTCGCCATCTAAAATAAAATCGACATCGGTTTTATCAATTCCATTTTCGTTATTTTCATTACTCTGTTGAAATTCTTTTTCCTGCTTTATTTCATCATTTTTCCTGCTTTGTCTAATTTGTAAGGCAGAATTTATCAATTCGGGAAATGCGTATGATATATCTGCAAGGTTTCGAGAGAAAATTTTACATTGATTTCCAAATTTGTGCATTTGTACTCTAATACCATCGTATTTGTATTCGCAGATTAGTGGTTTTTCATAATATTTGATTATCTCTTTTGCCGTAAACATTACATCTGCCAACATAAAACTCATAGGTACAAATGGGTCGACTGTGACTGTATTTAATGAATTTCTCTTTGATAATAAAGCTACATTTGCAATATTTCCTGAAACAAGAATCGCTTTCCTAACACTTTTAATATCTTTATCAAATGCTTTTGAAATGGCTAATTCAACAAGACCTTCGTAGGATCCAATTCGCATTTCATTGGTTATTATTTTGATAATGTATTTTGATTCTATTGGGGAGCATCTGATTAATAATCCTTTTAAAAGAATTTTTTTATCATTATTAGAACGAGGGCCACTTAGCTTTGATATTTTTTTAAATCCAATATAAATATCGATTAACGATAATTGTTCTTCTTTATTTTCAAAATGGTTAAAAAGTGTCACTACTTGTTTTTTGGATATTGCATATTCTGCTATGGCGCCAATATCGCCATGTGCTAAATGAATTCTCTTAATATCCGAATAATTTAAATTAGAAATTTCAAGTAGAGATTGCAATATTGTTTTAAATCCTATATTTAGATTGTATGGTGACCCCCTTGGAAAAACTTTGCCAGATAAAAATAAAACCGCAATATATAAAGAATCTTCATTCAAATCTGAAATATACTGCGAGATTAAATCGACCTTTTTATTTTTACTCTGTGTTACTCGAATTGCTTCACATGTTTCTGCAAAAGCTGAAAAATACGATA
The DNA here is from genome assembly GCA_963824915.1 of uncultured Nitrososphaeraceae archaeon. Classification (GTDB taxonomy): domain Archaea; phylum Thermoproteota; class Nitrososphaeria; order Nitrososphaerales; family Nitrososphaeraceae; genus Nitrosocosmicus. The sequence goes on along the minus strand of CAWGRD010000008.1, from coordinate 10,767 downwards.
ATTTGATGTCATTCTCATGCAATTTTATATGTAAACTACTAAATATTCACATGATTAATACTTAGAGTTATCTCGAAATTATTTTTTATATATGAATTAAACAAGAGTGAAAATGCTATATCGACAAAGCTAATTCTTTATTTCTTTTTTCATATCTTTATTATACTTTACCATTCATGTGCTTTGTTGCATGATTCCGTAAATCGCTTTTTGTTAACGTTTTAACATTATAATTGAGAAATAAATATAGCATAATTAATACAATTTGCCAAATTTATGACATATTTTTAACTGTTTTTTAATCATGCAACAAAGCACTATTCATGCAATAATGTGTATCTATACTCCTAAATTCATCTACATATGTGTGCCTCTTTTTTGATATTTTCAATCGCTTAACGCTTTTTCATTTCATTTAATTTTTCATTTCATTTTATTTTTTATGCTGAATGTTATTTAATTTAGGAAATTAATCATTTTTTTGACATTAAAAATATAATTAATTTTGCTATTTCTTTATTTTTAAACTCGAATTTACCTAAACTTTTCAATCCATGATTATTGAATGAATGAGTTTAACTTCTACTAATAATTTGCATAGGGCATAATAATTATTATATGGATAAAAAAGCTATTCATTCTCTTTCTTTTTTTTTGCTCTGTCAAACATTTGTTTAGCAAATGCGCCCACAAAAGCACCTGCGAAAATACCAATGAACTGTCCATATGTTGCCCAAAAGTCTTTGAAATGATCGGTAATGCTCTTAGGTGAAATTACTGTTACTGTCAAGTCTACTGGCTTTGTTAAATAACCAACTGTAGGAAACTTTTTTGATAACTCAAATTCAGGATCTACCGTTCCATCAGGCGTAGTTAATCGATATAGGTTTTGTTGTTGTGGCTATCGATGGCTCTCTTATTGTTGCAATCAACGGTATTGTGTAAATACCCAAAGGTGTTTGTTGTGGCACCGATATCTTAAACAAAGGAGGTTGATTTCTTTGGATGTTTACATGCAATTCACTTGAATTATATCCCGATATTGTATTGTAATTGTTGTTTTTACTACTACTATTAGGACTATTAATATCATCTAAAGTTATATTTAATACATCATTTGAAAAACCAGAAGTTGATTTTATTCTCGCAGGAATTAATTGCTCTTCTCCCTGTCTTATGATTATATTACTTGGCTCTGTAGTTATTTGTAGGTTAGGTGGAGGAATGGTTACCCAGCTAGTAAATTGTCTAACTTCATTGGATTTGAATGACTCTGCTGTATAGAATAATAAATTGTATTCGTGAGGAAAGTTTATTGAACTCAAATCCAAATCTAAATTAACATGACCAGGACCTATAGATGATTCTGCATGAGATTGGGTAAAATTCGTTCGAGACCCAACCAGACTAAAGCCACCTGTTGAAGATAATTGGTAAAGATATCCGCTCACTTTGCCTCCCGCTATTTCTACATAAAAATCATAATCGGCGCCGTTATATCCTGTTTTAGTGTTTGCATCTGCATCAATGAGAATTCCATAACTTAATCTTTTAGATGATTGGTTATCGTTTGTAAAATTTAAACCAAGCATTCCAAACTTTCTACTCGATTGGTTATCGTTTGTAGCATTAAAAAAAGAAGAGTTAGCAAACCCTGAAGCCAACCAAATCGTAGAATTTAGAATCTTGCCATCACTAAAATAATCAACTGCTAGGATATCCGTATAACTTGATTTTAGATGTTCGTCACTATTGCCATATGTTTGAACCCAATGATGGTTTTCGTTTGTCTGCTCTTGAATCTCAAAAGAAGGTGATTCTGCCATAGATATATTATAGGAAAAATTTTTGCTAAATAATAATAATAAAAAGAATAATAAAACAACCGCAATTGAAATGACAAAATTGTACTTTAAAACTGTATTTACACCTAATGCTCTAAATTGTATTGTGGATGACTAATAACTTTTTCTTATGATGTACACTTTTATATTTAAGATCTTTTCTTTTTTCAAGTTCGGGAATACCTAATTGTAGAAAAAACGGTCTAGAAAATTTCTATATATCTATATCTTTACCATATCTTTTGTAAAAAGAGAAAGAAAATCCTAAAATATTTTTAGTTCCCAACAAATGAAACAATAATCAAAACCATTGAATCAATTGATATAGTTTCAATGGATTACAATAGATAGTGATAATGGAGAAGTTTTTAAAATAGGAATGGTGAATTAACAAGGTATTTTTGTAGTGACAAAGAGGTGTTTTTCATCAAATCCGTTTAAAAAACGGTCTCCATTCTATATCAGAATGGACATATGTACAGTTGTATCTATATAAATTAAAACTTCTCAGATCTTGAAGATTATAATTTATATATTATTCCTCTAAGTAGAAAAGTATTACTGGAATGACTTTCATATTTATAACTGCAATTTTTGATTTCTTAATTTAGGCTCAAATAAAAGAAAGTAAAAAATGAGTATTGTATTGATAATCTCTAACTAAATAAATAAAATTATTTTTTATTTGAATATGTAGTATCTATTTAGTTCCAGGACCCATTCCCATGCCGTGGTTCATCATCATTCCAGGACCCATTCCCATGCCGTGGTTCATCATCATTCCAGGACCCATTCCCATGCCGTGGTTCATCATCATTCCAGGACCCATTCCCATGCCGTCACCGCCACCATGTAATAACATCATCATTTCTATAATTGACATTTGTTGAGAAGACAATATTTTTCCATTACCTGGGTCTACTATTACTTTATGAACATTGTTGTTAGAGTCGAGAGCAAATATATCATATACAATAGAACCTTTATCGGGATGGATAAATGCTGCAACAGTTGTAGAATTATTACCTATGGAGTTTTCAGCAGTTGTTATTGCATCAGTTAGACTTGCATGAATAGATGCTTTGAATCCATTTATTATTGGTGAAAATATCGAGATAGAGCCTGTTTGATTAGATGCAGGAGTCGTAGTTGAATATGGATTTAGATTTGGATTTGCACCATTGTTCATCTGTGGAGTATTTAATCCCTGAGTAGGTGGGGGACTGTTGTTTGGACCTGCCTGATTCTGTGCATTTGCATTGTTTATTTGTAGCATATTTAATTGTCCAGTGGCGATAGTTGTGGTTAACATTAAAGCTATTATTATCGCAGGTATGATACCTGAATATTTATTAAATTTCATTAAATAATAAATGTCTCTATAATTTATATAGTACATTATATAGCAATTGCAATAAATATATTAAGAAAAGTATTTTAAATTGTTATCTTTATTGTTAATATGTTTTTTTGCTTTCAACAACTACAAAAGAAATCAATAAATATATTAAAATAGTTTAATCTTTTTTATGATGAATATACAGGCGGTATTAAAAATGCTTTATTCTATAAATATATAATAGTTGTAAGTAGTGAGAAATTTACAGTTTTTATGGTAGACGATGGTCAACTATTAATATCACAGAATATCCTTTGACATCTAAACACTTTGGCGATAAAATCCTTCTTCTATTGTAATCATAATATCTTCGCTGTTTACCATAGTCTTTCTTTTTTCTCTGTTAATTGTATCCAATAAATCATACCCTCCGTCTTCCATTACGTATACTTGTCTTTGTCCATCATATGATAAAATCTCATAGTTAATTAGGTAAAACAAATATTTTTTGAGGGCTTTATATGGTAAAGGCATTATTCTTTGTATTTCCAGTAAAAGTTCACAAATAGAAGCTCCATTAACACAATATATTAGAATAGACTCTACAATCACCGCTTTCAATTTAGGCGATTTCATATTTTTAATATTGTTTTTTGTGGAACTCAATTTTAGTCCCTTCATAACTTTCAATATAAATTAGGAATGGGAAAGAGATCTACCTTATTTTTACAAATAGGACATCTTTTGTAGGAATTTAATGGATAATCTAACGTATAACGCAATATTGATGCCATCCAAAAGCAATCTTCACATAATAAAAAGTACTTTTTTTGTATTGGGGATAATCTATTGTATTTAAGGTTTTGATTATGTTTTTCTATATCTTTGTTGTATAAGATAGTAGATAACATTTCTAGCTATACGCTGATTATATATTTATTGATATTGAACTTATTGCAACAAAAAGTACAGAATGCATTCAAGTGCAACTTTTTAAAAGAGGAATGATAATTAATCCCTTTTTTTATAAGAATAGGATAATTGAGAGAACTATCCAATACATTAAAAAAAGAATTGTAAAATGTTTTGACGCTACTTTCTACATGAGAATAACAAGAATAATTTACGCATCAAAAGATGAAAGCATCTATTTAAATGAGTGTAACTATCACATTGTTAAAACAAGTATGTTATAGATATCTATGCCCATTTAATAATAATATTGTTTATATTGTATAATGATTGTTGAGTATAAGATTTGAGATTTATTAAAAGATTTATGAACCATTTACTTGACGAAACTGAAGCAGATGAGTGTATAAATCAATCCGGTTAGACATTATATATAACAAGGGTTGTCATGATGATGATAATTTGAAAATATAAGATTGAATTTATGACATACTTAAAAATCTCTTTAAACAAGATTTAGTTAACAAAAATTATATTTTGCATTTAATGATTCTGATGCCAAAAATATATTAATTACTCCTAATGGTAAACAAGACTATATGAAATTATAATACAGAATCGATATATCTATATTTATAATACAAATTTCTTTCTGTTTTTCTTTATTCTATGGATATTATAATATTGGCTATTCCATAACAATAATAAAATGAAATAATTTTATAACTTTAACTTTTGTTATCTTGAAAAAGGTTTATAACAGTAGTTGATACTAAGCGTAAATAATATCGTTGCTATAATAAAAGAATGAATAAATACTTAAAGTGTATTTTATATCTATATTCTATATGAGTGATAGAGATATTCGACCATATGATTGGTTTAAGAGATTCTTTGGTGAATCTGGAAGGGAGTTTTTTGGTAGAGATATGTTTAGAGAGTTTGATGAAATGCAAAGAGAAATGCAAAGAATGTCCGACCAATTTGCGGATATTCAATCAAATGCTCCAAAAGAATTGATTAGAGAATATGAAACTAAAAATGGCGACAAAGTGCGAGAGATAGGGCCAATAGTATATGGTTATTCAATGACCATTGGACCTGACGGCAAACCCCACGTTAGAGAATTTGGAAATGTAAAGCCCTCAGCAAGAAGCAGTGGTGGATTTACTTCTACTGGGTCAAGATCCAGACCAGAAATAACTGCTGAAAGAGAGCCTTTAGCAGATGTTAATGTAACCGATAGTGAAGTTCGAGTGGTATTAGAGATGCCCGGTGTAAAAAAAGATGATATAAAGGTAAATGCTTATGATGGTGCCATCGAAGTCTTTTCAAATGATCCACATAGAAAATACCATAAAACTATAGAATTACCACCACAAACAGATATCGAAACTGCCAAATCTACGTATAATAATGGAATACTGGAAGTAACATTTAACAAAAAGATAGAAACAAGGCCTAAAGGGAAAGAAGTAAAAGTAGAATAGACAAAGAACAATTCTACTCCTTTTTATTTATTAATTTTTACAATTAAACGAAAAAGGATCCGAAATAATTAGAGGTAAATCCAATGTTTTTCTATATTATTTATATGAAATAATTATTAATTTGTCATCAAATTTAATAAACGGAATATCTCCTAGTTGCACTTTATAGTATGTGACTGTTTTTGATGTTAAATATTTTCAATTTTTCAATTTTTCAATTTTGTCAGAGACAAATCAATTCCACAACATAAGATAGCATTTAAGCAAATTTATGTTGACAATCTCTGAACCTTATAATAATATCTGAAGGGGTTTCATCTTTTTTATTATCACATAAATTTTAGCATTAACTCACTTCAAAATTGATATAATGTATTCATTATTGAGTAAATGGAAATTACATGCTTTAAATTGATAAGTATAAAATCTTTATTAGGTCTATTGTTAATGATTATAGTCTACCCATAAAGTTTGCGATTATCAAAAATAAAATAACTTGGATATTAGTCAAAATTTTAAAAAATGGTATTTAGAATAAAAAATAAACTATAGTTATGATATTGCGGGATTTAGTAATAGGTATATTACGAACCTCTTTGAGGAACATAGTTTATTATACAATAAATGATAATTACGTAGACTCGCCTTTTATATTGATTAGGATATTTTTTAGATTGTTAAATGATTGATTTGAAATTTGGAAAACAAACATTCAATTGTTTGTCTTTGAGCAAATGTGCTATAATATTGAACAACTTGATAATAAAAATATTGTTATTATTTTTATATTTATTTTATATTGTTAAAATTGAAAAAATTAACACTGATGAATTAACTTCTATTCATAAAAAAGGACATTTTAGTTATATTTCTATCTGATTAATAGCCCAAATGAATTTGAGTGTTGTATATAAAAAGAGCTCAACTATTTCTATAATGAAATCCAAATTATTTAGATTTGTTTAGAAAAATGTTCTTTGAAACAGAAAGAAAGATATATGATACAAGTTTGAGAAAAGCTTAACTAGATCTTCAATAGAAGAAAGGACATGGTAAAAGTAGATCATAATTTCCAATATGTAGGAAATAATTGCTGGGGTGCATCAAACTAATGCGGATAATTTACTTGACTGCGATAGTATTTCTCGGTATAATTAGCTCTGTAGTTCCTATGGGGACCTCGATTACATATGGTAGCAATAACCCATTGAATCAAGCTTGTTATAATTCAGGTTTTGCTGATGGACAAAAGAACACTGCATACAATCAAGGGCAGTTTACACAATGTGGTGTAAATGGTAAAGCTTACTATGAAGGATTTATTAATGGATGCATATCTGGACAAGGAAAAAGTTTCTTTTCCTGTCAACAATTAACTAATTCACCTCTTGGAGGTGGCAGTACAGGCAGTAGCAGTGGTATTGGTAGTGGAAGTGGTAGCATTCCAAGCAACAACAACAATCTAAATACTGGTGATCAAAATGATGATAATAATGATCAAAATAATGATAAATAATGATCAAAATACCAATAATCCTCAGAATCAAGCTTGTTATAATTCAGGTTTTGCTGATGGACAAAAGAACACTGCATACAATCAAGGGCAGTTTACACAATGTGGTGTAAATGGTAAAGCTTACTATGAAGGATTTATTAATGGATGCATATCTGGACAAGGAAAAAGTTTCTTTTCCTGTCAACAATTAACTAATTCACCTCTTGGAGGTGTAGGAGGGTTCAGAGGCTGAACTGATTTCTTGAATTTGTCAGATTTTTTATAAAGACATGAAAATTTTCTTACCTGTCTTTAACTTTCTTTTTTACTGATTCATTAAATTTGTTAATCATTTGTTTGTTTTTTTGATGCTTCCATAATTTGATATTATTTTAATATACCATAATATCTGACCGTTCCATAGAATATTACTGGCTTTGTAAACCTGGAAGGACTAATCAAGTACTAGTATGTCTTTAATTTGATAATTCCATGAGCTATTCTGTAATAGCTGTATATAAGATGCAAATGATAATGTCATGGAAGATAAGATCCAAATATAACAATTCAAAATTCTATTAGTTATGAAAACGCAATCCTGTTTATTTATATAGTATGATAAAAAATGTGTTCGATATAATTATAATTAATCAAATAATATAAAATAAAGATTCAGTAAAATAATAAAAAAGTAATGATACTGATTATTTCACTATTTTAAATAAATAAATAATTTATGAATATTTATCTAAAAAGGCTAAAGTTTTTTTCCAAGCATCTGAAGTCTCTTTTGCAGCATAATTGGTGTTTGATGGATTTGCAAATGCATGACCAACACCAGGATAAATGTAGATTTCATTGGTTATTCCAGTTTGATTCAAGGACTTTTGAAATTGTTTTACTGTGTCGACTGGAATTGCCATATCTTTACTACCAAATATGCCTAATACTGGCCATTTTATGTTAGCAAGAGCGTTAGTATTGTTTGTTAATGGGACACCATAGTATATTACTGTGGCAGAAAGAGGATGATCTTTGATATTAAGAGCTAGTTGTAAAGATTGACCACCACCAAAACACCATCCCAACGATGCTATTCTGGAGGAGTTAACGTTCTCTAAAGAACCGAGATAATTTACTGCGGACTTCATATTTTCTATGGCAAAAATAGGATTTTCTCTTATCATTGATGTCAATATTCTGGAACGATTTTGATCTGATGTTACTTCACCATTGAACAGGTCAACTGCTAGAACAACATATCCATGTTTTGCAAGAATATTTGCTGAATCTTTAATATAGTTATTTAAACCCTTGTTCTCATGAATCATAACTACGGCAGGAAGCTTTTGGCTTTGATTGTTTTGGGTTGAAGAGGCGAAAGAGGGAGAAGGATATACTAAATATCCTGTAGTATTACCAAAATAGTTAACGGTTTTATTTTCTATTGATTGAGTATTTATGTTAGAAGAAGAAGAAGAATTATTATTATTGCTAAAACTTGCCAAAGTCATTGCTGATAAACCAGTCGTTTTTTGAGCAAAAGTAGGTTGTATACAGATTATGAAACAAAAACAAAGTATTGATAGCGATACTAAAGAAAATAAAGATGATTTTTTAATCATTGAAAATGAATTGTTATCCTGACTTTTATCTATTTTGTAATGATATGTATTTTCAAAATACTCTGGAATTCCTTTTTATTTTTTATTTTTTATTTCATCTTCTGAAGCACGAATGATGATAATAGCAAAGCATGTTAACTTTACACCAATAAGAGGGAGAGATTAAATTTGGACTTCTGTTGCTATTTTTAGCTTTGGTCAATCAGCCTCTAAATATTGTCGGTTGCTATTTAGATCATTACGCTTAGGAGTTAGTATTTGACCTTGTCTGTCTTCTCTGAATATCTGTTAAGAATTATTTTCTTCAATATTGGTTTTCATTAAATTATAGTGGATATAAAGTATATAGAACTATTGTAGATGTACAATAATCTTTCAATATTTTTTAATCTGTTGGGTTTGACAGATTGAATGCAGTGAATGTCGGAATCCTTTACGGTATTATTTTCATTTGTGTTAGTAAATTATGATTGATGTTTATCTAATGTTTTAATGGTAATCATGAAATCCTTAATTCTTGTTATAATAGTTCATATGAAGATTGCACAAATAGATAATTGATATTTGAGATTATTTTGGATAATTTTTTGATGGATATATGATTAAATAAAATTTGCTCCTAGGCGTAAACATTAAAGAAAAAATTTCAAAGTATTTTTCAATTAATATATTTTTTTATGGATAAGAAATTTTATATAATATTAAAAGGACAAGAAAAATAAACACCATGTCTTTATCATCGTCAAAAAAAGAATGGTCTGATTCTCAACATGTCTTAAATTATCTAAATGCGGCAGATACAATTCCTCATAGATCAGAAGGTGAATCTGTTTTACTAGATAACATTCCAAAAAATGCAAAGAGGATTTTAGATTTAGGAACAGGCGATGGTCGATTGATTAAATTGATAAAATCTTATCTATCCAACGTAGAAGAAATAGTTGCGCTAGATGTGTCTCCAATTATGATCAAAGCTGTACAAGATAATTTTTCAAATGATTCCATGGTTAAAGTCGTAGAACATGATTTGGAATTTCCATTACCGGACATGGGTTACTTTGATGCGGTTGTATCAGCTTTTGCTATACATCATTTAAAGCATAAACGAAAATACACTCTTTATGAAGAAATTTATAATATTCTCTATCCAACTGGGGTATTTTGTAATTTGGAGCATGTTTCTTCTCCCTCAGTAGACCAGCATAATAGATTTCTCGAGGCTATCAGAACATCTCACAAAAAAGAAGACAATACGAATAGACTATTGTCTATGGAAAAACAGCTTCAATGGTTAAGAGAACTGGGTTTTGTAGACGTAGATTGCTATTGGAAATGGCTTGAACTTGCTCTATTAACAGGATATAAAATATGAAATAAAAAAACCGACAATTTTGTTGATAAAAATAACTTGATATACAATATTCTATTTGTTAAAAATAGAAGTTACAACCACCATCTTAAATAATAATATGGATGAAAAAATAAAAGGCAAATTAATGCTTTAAATAGTGAAAATACCTCTAATCCCATTCAATTTGGATATACAAACAAAAAAGGTAACTTTAACGAATTGATAATAATTAACAATAGTAAATATTTTTTCCATTAAATATGATCAGAAAAACAAATTGGTTCTTCGTCTCAAATGAAGAATAAAATATTGAAATTCAAAAAATACTATCCGAAAAATTTTAGAAATGAAATAAAAAGACAAAGTTCTTCATGGTATTTATTAAATAAAATCAAGGTTTTTCCTAATCATTGATCTAAATAAATATTGGTTTACTTGTTTGTCAATACAAATTAGGAATGGGGAAGATATCTACCCTGTTTTTACAGATAGGGTATTTTCTGTAGCGATTCAATGAATAATCTAACGTATGACGCAATGTTGATGCCATCCAAAAGCAATCTTCACATAATAAAAAGTACTTTTTTTTGTATTGGAGATAATCTATTATATTTAAGGATTTGATTATGTTTTTCTATATGTTTGTTATAATAAATGGTAGATAACATTTCTTATAAAACGTATATGTTGTATTTATTGATGTCGAATAAT
>CAWGRD010000007.1:0-196374 GCA_963824915.1 uncultured Nitrososphaeraceae archaeon | reverse complement strand
AAGTCTTTATATAATTTATATTTTTATTTAAACTCTGTTTTACTTTAATTTAGATTCTAATGTTGAAATTAAATGAGTTGCAAATACAAATATTTAGTCAATCTGCACTGCAAATGCGTTTAAAGAAAAAGAGTAAGGATTTATACAGGTGTAGATCATTCTTGTCATGATTGTTATCACCAAAATACGGACATTTAGTCATTTGATCAAAGATATTTTATAATATTATATTTCTATTAAAAATAGGAATAGACAAATAGTTTAGTTTTAGAACCCTGGTGGCTTTTGGATAAAGACATTGATTTGGTCATCAATAAAATGGAAATGATTTCCAAATTTAATTAGTAAAGGCAAATGAATTTTTCTGTCATACCCATTTTTTTATCATTTACATGCATGTCTTTAGTATTTCGTTAATTTGAAGATTTATAGAAACGGTTAATAAATTCATTTAAAACCAATATTTTGATGATTTTTGATCAGTTATAAAAGCAAAGACCTTATTTTTAAAGATAATAATATGACACACTTTTATCATATCGAAAATCTGCAAAGTAAAAAATACAAATTTTTAGATTAATGAAAGATGAAATTTTGAATAAATAAAGCAAAATAAATCAATTTTTTACTAAATTTATAATAAGTTGTATGTATTTTAAATAAAATAGTGAAAGACATAATATAATCGATTTCTATAATATCCTAGTATTATCTTGGAGATCAGGTCATCGATATTTACAATGGATAATAAAAAAATACCTATTGCAATTGGAATATCCATCATTTTTCTTGTAATTATTGATTTACTCATAACTCGTCAGCTTTTGCCGTACAATAACACCTCTGAAACTCTGATGTTTATACTAACGGTGTCAATTGGATATGGAATAGGTTCATTGATTCTCTTAGAATACGCCCATCAGGTTAGTAAAGAAATCAGAAGGAAATCACGTTTTTGTAATATAATGCATTGGTCAGTTATTATCATTCAATTTTTCTTATTCGGAATGCTCTTAGTTATGCTGCTTCTTGGAAGCACTAACCATTTTTTCTCTCGTACTGTATTTGCCATTAGTTCATTATTTGCTACAATAATCATGGCAATAATTTCCTTCAAATTCTTTTCTTGGTATAAAGCAAGTAATTATAAAACACCTATTGTTTTATTTTATGCTATTGCGGCTTTAACACTTGCTATTTCAATAGGCGAAGATGCAGGGACTAAATTATTAATGGTAAACGTAATACAAGAAAAAACACAGGCAGGGGTACAACCTGGGTCATCTTTTTTATATAAATCATCGGATAAGTATGATGGTCAAATAATATATAAAGAAGTAAAATCAGATACTACAACGCTTTATATTGTACCAAATTCATTTTTAGAACTTTACAACTATCTAAATTCTATAGTGCTTCCAGTTGGATTTGTATTTAGATGGATAGCTTCTACTATGCTTTTACGTAATGTCTATCAAAGAATAGCCAAACTCCCTCTTTCACTTTGGATAATACTTTTGATTCCACTAATAATTTATTTAATTGGAAAAATGCCTGGTTTTTTCTCTGGAGAAAGCTTGACTGGAATTGATGAGGCCTATCGATTTTACTTTAGGATTCTTTTTAGAGCCGGAACTATAGCAGGAAATATTCTTTTCGGTCTTGCTTTTTTTATGGTTGCAAAAAGTTTGACCGCCTCAAAGGTAAAAGATTATCTCATTCTTGCAGGAATAGGGGACACCATAGTGGGTATTTCCCTATCCACTTCGGCAATAGAACCAACATATGGAGTGGCTGCCCATTCTTTAGTATTACTATCTTCATATTTGTTTACCTTGGGTTTATATTCTTCAGCAATTTCAGTATCCCAAGACTTAAAATTACGTCAATCCATCAGGGAATCTGCAATAGATGCATCAAAATTATTGGCCAGTATTGGATCGGCGCAGATGGTACAAGAAATAGAAAAGAAGGTATTGACAGTAGGCTCGAAATGAAAAAGAGCAGTTAGCAGAAAATAGTGGAGTACAACCTTCTTTAACAGAGCATGACATGAAACAGTATTTAACCGTAGTATTAAAAGAAATAAAAATAATACAAAATATTGATGACATTATAAAAAAAGGTAAAAACATTTTATCAGATTCTTCAGAATTTCTATTATGTTCAAAATCTGTTGGATTAAGATTGGCTTATAACAATTACTTTGAAACATATCAGAAAATAATGGTTAAACAAAAAAATAAGGAACATAAAGGCATAAGATTAGTCACATCCATTTTAGATAAGGATGACGCAGAGCTGATCATTAAGTTTCTTAATATAGGTATAAACATAAGACACATCAAAAACATACCTCCCATTGACTTTGCCATATCAGAAAAAGAAATGATTGCTACAATTCAAAAAACAGAAGGTGGACAGATAATTCAGAATCTTCTCACAACTAATGAACAGGCATACATAGAACACTTTGTTTCTATCTTTGAGGAATTATGGAGAAATGGAATGGATGCCAAATATAAAATTAAAGATATTGAACAAGGAACAGATACTCAAGGCATAGAAATAATTCAAAATCCTGAAATGATTCAAAAATTATCCTATGATCTCATAAAATCTGCAAGAGAAGAAGTGGTAGGATTATTCTCTACAGCCAATGCATTTCATCGTCAAGAATACGCAGGTACTTTTCAATTATTGAAAGAACGAGCAGTCATGGCAAATATAAATATAAGAATACTAGCACCAGCTGATGATTCAATTAAACAAACCATACACGAACTAGAAAGTGGACAATTATCAAATAAAATCAATATCAGACTAATAGAACCTTCTATGCAAACCAAAGTCTCAATAGTAGTAATAGATAAGAAACATTCTCTGGTTGTAGAATTAAAAGATGATACAAAACAAACTACTGAAGAAGCAGTAGGTTTAGCTACTTATTCAAATAGCAAACCTACTGTGCTATCTTATTCTTCAATATTTGAAAGTCTTTGGAAACAAATAGAATTGTATGAACAACTCCAAATTCATGACAAGGTGCAAAAAGAATTTATCAATACTGCGGCTCATGAACTAAGAACACCAATACAGCCGATAATAGGTATAACAGATCTTCTCAAGGATAGAATAAAAGATGATACACAAAAGGAATTACTTTCGGCTATAACAAGAAATGCGCAAAGACTAAAAAAATTATCTGAAGATATACTTGAGGTATCAAAAATGGAGAGCAATTCACTGTATCTAAATAAGGAATATTTCAAAATTAATGAAATAATCTATGATAATATCAACACTTATAAAAATAATACGGATACTGAAAATATAAAATTTGAAACTATATTAGAGGACGATATAAATATTTATGCAGATAAGAATAGTATTAGCCGAGTTATCTCAAATTTAATTAGCAATTCTATTAAATTTGTACATAAAGAAGGAGGCATCATCTCTATACTTGCAAAGCGTAAAGCAATCTCTGAAGACAACGGGATTAGGAAAGAAATAGTTGTTGTTAGTGTAAAAGATAATGGAGAAGGAATAGATGCAGAAATAATACCCAGATTATTTACAAAGTTTGCCTCCAAATCATTTCAAGGAACAGGATTGGGATTGTACATTTCAAAGAAAATAATAGAATCACATGGTGGAAAAATATGGGCTGAAAATAATTCGGATGGAATAGGAGCAATATTTAGTATTTTCTTGCCACTGCAATAAGCATTGACTAATTTAATGTAAATTTAAAAAAAAGATAAATTTATTTGAAATTTAATATTCAAATTTTATTCTTGCCATTTTTGCCTATTGTGCTAGTTGTTAAATGCTGTTGGATTGTTATTTATTGGAGTAGTGGTAGTTGTAGTAGCTGGAAGATAAATTGGGTTAAAGCAACTTTTAATTTCTGATTTAGTCGCAAAACCATTTGTACCTTCTGCATCAGATAGACATTTTTGGAAGTCTTTATAGTCTTGTTCAGCTGGACTGCTAGTTGATTTATCACTGCCAGTTGTATCAGTACCTTTGCTAGTTGATTTATCACTGCCAGTTGTATCAGGACCTTTGCTAGTTGATTTATCACTGCCAGTTGTATCAGTACCTTTGCTAGTTGATTTATCACTGCCAGTTGTATCAGTACCTTTGCTAGTTGATTTATCACTGCCAGTTGTATCAAGACCTTTGTAGTCATTTAGTGAATACATAATTCACAATGGTACCGGAGGAAATAAACATGGCTGCTACAGCAATTATAATAGCAACTGATGTTATTGTTTTTGAAATCATTAAATATGTTATAAAAATCAATATATTATGTAATTTGATACAATATACCTAGTAACTTGAGAAGAAGCAAATTATATCAAAAACCATAATTGTAGTATTAATAAGGATTGTTATATAATTTTATCTATCTTTCATTTTTAATTAAAGTATTTTCTTAAAATATGACCCAATAACTCATTTGCTAAAGCAAAAAAATATTAAAGACTATTGTTAATAGTTCTATTTAAGTAGTCAATTAGTGACGACGGCCCTGTTAACTTAAGCGTTTATTATATTCTTGTTATACATGAATACAAACAGGTTCAACCAGTTTTTAACATGATTTAGATTGCAATTTTCTTTCTTGCATGGAAAGTAGTCATCAAAACTTTCGGTTCTATCCTTGATGTATTGGATGATTCTCTCAATGAGACTTTTCTCTAATGGGGAATGGATATGATGAGATAGTTTTAAGAATCTACATGCTTGTGGGATACCATGTGCCACCATCTGTAGAAACTAGATGTTTTCCATGATCTTTAACCAATGTCAACAGAAAGCGCTCTGCAACAAACATATTTCTTTCCTTGGATATAGATAGTGCGAGGATTGACCTATTTTTAGGCTCTGTTATTGCATCCCATAGCCATAGTAATTCTTAAGAACCAACCTGAATCATTGTTTCATCAACTACAAATTCAGATATCTTTCTTCTTTTAGATGATAGTTTTAGTGGCTTATATGTTTGGATCCACTTCCAGATTGATACATGATGGCTTCTCTTGACTATGTGTAAAAAAGATAATGCTTTGGCAACGTTTCTAGTGGACAAACCAAGAAAATACAAATAAAGCCCATAGCCAATACATTCTGAAGATGTTCTGTTTCTTTTATTAGGCATAACTGAAATAGAACGTCTTCAAGCTGATATCGTTTTCTTAAGTTAACAGAGCCGTGACGACTAATACAACCAGGCAATTTAGTTTTATTTGAACAGAATAAATAGTAATGATGATGATACAGGATTACCATATAATTTATCAATTAATATATTCAAAAAAATATATATTTTAAATTCATTTTATTTTATTATATTTAACAAATATCTACTTTATTTAATTCGTGTATAAAACAAATCGTAAAGTGACTGGATATTTTATTTATGGTATGTAAATACTATGACAAAAGATGCAATATAAAAAATAAACTTTTCTTTTTTTACTTTCATTACATATATATATTTATTATTAACTTTCAATAAAATTTGCAATTATCCACTTAATGATAGTTATACGTGTATCGTAACTATTTGTGTATAGCATTATTAAGCAATAAATCCATCAAAAGAAAGAAAATTTTAACATAATTAGATAAAACTGTAGACCTCTACATGTGATAAGGATATGTTATGAAAATACACCCACAGCAAATTATTTGCTAAGACCAAATAGGTTAGTGATAATAGAAATCATTATGAACTAGTTTTTAAAATTTCATTAAAGATATTCCTATATATTGAGAACAAGAATTTAATCTAATATGGATATATATCCAGACGGATTTTAAAACATCATTATAAAAAAATTTTATTTCGATATTTTTCTCATGTTTCAGAATTACATTAAATAAAGTTTATTATTCATTTTCAAAAACCTTATTAGAATGCAATCGGATTATAATAGTTCGCACATAAGAGTAATATTATTAATTGAAGTAAATGAAGAATAGTAGAAAAGAAATAATGGATTTTTTGATTCCTCTTATAACCCCACCAAGAAAAAGAGAAAGTTAATATCAAATATACATTTAATTCTTCAATCGACAATCCAAATGAATTATTATTTGATAAGGTATGTAGAGAATAAAGAAGCATACAATAAACATTTTCAAAGTCAAGAATCAATAGACTTGCAAGCCAAACTACAAGACTTAGTATCTAAACCCATAGAATTTAAAATATTTAAAGAAATCAATAGATTATAGAGATAATATAATATAATTATATAGTAACGAATCTTAAATTTTTGTGAACTGTAATTTTTTGATCTCTTAAACAATACTAGTCTTTTATATAGTCAATCACATCTAACTTGGTTTCCCTTTGTCAGATAACTCATCAATAATCATATTTATACTATTTTTTTATATTCTCACTAAATCATATCTCAGATGTTAAAAATGAAAACAAATTAGTTTGATATAGTTTTATGATATTAGTACAACGATATTGCATAATATAGATTAGGCTACTTCTTGACTATATATCCAGTTTATTTCCCAATTTAATTTTGAAATATATAAACAATAAGCAATCTACTACATACATCATCACAAAGTATTTTCTAGTTCATCAATACAAAAGTCAATAATTTTATTGTTATACCGATATAGAGTCAATAAATATAGAGATTTACAAATTTACTTTGATTAAAAAGTAATTTAATAAAAAAATAATATATAATAGAAAGTTAATTAAGAAATTGTTCAAATTGGTGCTATAGATTTTTACAAAAAATTTAAAAATGTATTGGCAGTGTTTAATAAAACCATAAAGAAATTTGGAAGTAAAATATACAAAAGAAAAAGAAATGTGGTATTTATAATTGACAAATCAAATCAATCAAATCTGGTCTTTATAATTCGAAGAATATATATAAAAAAAGAAGCAGTTAACACCTTATTTGAATGGATATAATTTATATTTAATTTTATATATCATATATTTATTATACGTTTATTTTAAGTATTTTATAATACTTACATATTTTAATATTTAAATATAGTTATATATACAACTATATATATTCATTGGCAGGATTTCACCCACCATTCATTAATAAACTTGGAAATAATTTGAATAGTAATATTCATAATGGGAATAATGCTGAGAAGGTGGAAAACCCCCTTGCCATTCCTTCTCCTTGGTGGCTCGAATTGTATCACCGAATTAAATTGTTTCCTTGGTGGATTAAGTATAATATTGGGTTGACTGAAGAATCAGAACTAAAGGATAAGATAATCAGTCTTGCCACAGAAATGAATTTGGAAAAAAAATGGGCAAAAAAAATAATCAGACATGCCGTCTCAGAGTTCTCAAAGAAGGGACTTGGACTAGATTATTATGGATATCATAACATTGATCATGAACTTGAATCAACATATTTTACATTACTTTCGGCAAATGGTAACATCATGCTAAGCAATGAAAAAAATAACATTTTTACTAAAGAAGATATAAAATATCTCTTTGTTTCGGCTCTATTTCATGATTACGATCCAGCAAAACAGTTTGATAAACCAAATGAGCAATCTATAGAACGGTTTCTGAGAAACGATCCGGAGATAAGAAAATTTTTAGACATTGTAGGTATTGATATCAATGTTGTAATTGCTATTATATATCGAACCGCCTATCCTTTCAATGGCAAAATTGCTGAAAACGCTACAAAACGAATCCATGAGCTGCTTTCGACAAAAGATCATTTGAATGAGTATAATAAAATGAATAATACTAATAGTGATAATCATAAATTAGAGAGAATCAAACATTATCAGCTACTTGGCTGGTTTTTATCTGTATGTGAACGTATAGCAGGTTATGCATTGGGTGATTTTGAGCATGCCAATCAACTAGCTGAGAAGTAATGCACATGCTTTAGGATGGCATCCTTCTATAATAAACGAAGAATCTGTAAAATATTTTGATGCTTTAAAAGAGGAAAATGAGATGTTGCAATTTGTATTAAAAGGAATACCCGATAATTTAAAAAAAAATTTATCTAATAATATAGAATCTTTTCAAAACCTCCATAAGGAAGAAAAGAAAATAAGGAATTTGGCAAAAAGGAAACAAATTAGCTTTGTCTGTAGAATAGAACAAATTAAAAGTAGTTATAATAAAAACAAGATGTCCGATCTTGACCCTGACGTAAGAAATTGTGTTCTAAATATTTACAACAATCTTCCAATTCCACTAAAACGAGGGGAAAGAAATTTTATATCTTCGCTCTCTGATTTAAATTCAATCCTAATTACACTTAGAGTAAAAAAAGAACAAACATCATATCTAAACAATAATGAGGATAATAAAGAGAATGAAACAAAAAACTTTGTTAATATATTAAGAGATAAAGAAGATAATATCCATGAAAATGAGGTCATTGTTGGTTATGTAAAGGGAGGACCAATAGAAAAATACAAGCTTAGACGAGGAACATTTGATGAAAACTATGGTAAAAAAAATACAGTGCATATGGAATGGATTTGTATAAGACCAGGATATTGGGGAACTTCTGGAGGTCATCTTCTTAGAATAAATTTTCTCCAGGAAGCAAAAAAGAGAGGCTATAATTTCATAACTGGATATGTGCATCGCGATGTTATAATGAAAAGAATAAACAAAGGAGAAATAATACAAATAGTGCAAAAATACGATCCAGATAAATTAGATTATTATAGAATTGATTTAAATACAATATCAATTACCTCTACATCAGATGAAGATTTAGATGAGTTTGTAACTGCGGTTTATCCATAAATTAATTTTTCATCTATCAGTTCATTGCAAAAAATAAAAATATTTATCAATTAACTCGTATCCAATAAACTGATGTTCCTTAACTGGTTATTTCTTATTTACCATTTCATATCATATATTGAGAAGTATTCAAAAATTTATTAGCAAAAATGATCTATATTAAATGTATTTAATAAGTAAGAACTTCATACAGTGAAATCAAAAATGGTGTATTTCTGATATGAAACATCAAAATATCTAAAAAGTAGGATGGTAAGGCAAATTATTCAATTTAATTGATTTACATTAATAAATATACACATATCAATGTAAGTATTGTTGATAAATATCCATTATTAAAAATATTATTATAAATATAATATTTTTATTGTTCTTTTAATTAAATAGAGTATTGGAAGATGAAAAAATATTTGAAAGAATGTTTCCTTCAGACATCCTTCCAAATACATATCCAAAAGAAACTAGTGACGATGAGATTGACGAAATATTAAACAGTAACATTTTCAACGTGATGTTAAATAGGCGTTCTCAGAGAAAGTTTGAAAATAAAAAAGTAGAAGATTGGAAAGTAGAAATCATTTTGGCTGCAGCAGATACTGCCCCTACGGCAGGAGGATTTCAAGGTTTTGAAATTTTCTATATTTTAAAAGAGGAAATAAAAGAGAAACTGGTAATTGCTGCAAATAATCAACCATATGTTAATGCCCCTTTAATGCTGGTTTTTTGTTCCAATCCTAACAGAATAAAAATGAATTTTTCCCAAGACATTTTACACAAATTTTCATTGCAGGATGCAACTCTGGCTGCAGGGTATGCACAGTTATCGGCTCATGCACTTGGATTAAGTTCCATTTGGATAGGGATGTTAGATGAACAATTGGTTAAAAATATAATTAGTACAGTTCTTCAACCTTCATCAATATTATGTATTGGATATCCGAAAAAAATGTTACTCCCGAAACCCAAAAGAAAATTAACAGATTTAATTCATAATATTTGAGCGAGTATAAAATAAATACTTAAAAATAAAATACAACAATAGAAGTATTACCTATTTGATGATTTCTGATTCTTTGTTTCATAGTGTACAAGATTCAGAGTTTATTGAATAATAAATTTTAACCCTATGTTTAATAATTAATAATATATTTGTCTATATTATGGCCTCGGATTTATTACACCCACATCAAACTGGAGTAAGAATTAGAAACACAAAGAAAGAAGATATTCATAAAATAGTAGAGTTACAGAAAGAATCATTTCCACTTCTTGCTAACTATGGAAACATTTGGCATGAAGAGGAACTACACAATCACCTTAATATATTCCCTGAAGGGCAATTTGTTGCACTAGAACCAGATGGGACCGTAGTGGGTTCTGCAAGTACTCTTGTTGTTTCTCTTAATCCAGAATATGCAGATCATACTTGGAAGGAAATAACCGCAAATGGCATGTTTACAAATCATAATCCCCATGGAGACAGTTTATATGGTGCAGATATATCAACACATCCAAAGTATAGACATGAAGGAATAGGAAGTATGCTATATGATGAAAGAAAGCAACTAGTTATCAAATTGAATTTGAAAAGAATGATAGCTGGAGGAAGATTATACAATTACGTTGAGTATGCAAACCAAATGTCTGCACCTGATTATGCACATAATGTAATAGCAGGAAAACTTCACGATCCTGTTCTGTCATTTGAAATAGCTAACGGATTTAGATTTATTAAAGTTCTTTCTAATTACTTGGATGATGTACGCTCTTTAAACTATGCTAGTTTCATTGAATGGATAAATCCAAATAAAATAAAAATAGACAAGAATTGAATACTTTGGTCTTATTTATTATATCTACAATAAAATAGAGTTGTCTGAGCATAAGCTCCTTATGATCAAATGGCTCTATCAAAAATAATAAAAATAAAAATAAAAAAAATAAATTCATTATAATAATTTTAAAACCGATTTCTCAATATATTCAAAAACTATTTTTTAGGTTATTTGAGGATTTTATAAAAAAATGTATGCTAATAAATATACTCAATTTTACATATTCTAACCTTTTTATAGTTCTGATATTGTGAGAATATAATTTAATCAACAGATATAGAAATTTTTGAAGCGAGAATTTCAATAATAAAATATATTTTTATGACTTAGCATATTGTTTATTTTATGGTTTAAAGAGCAAGACATCACATTGTTCTTCAATATTATGGATTCTATTATATGGTAGAACTGTTAGTATCGATTTTTAAATAAATACAAATATTATCTATATATGCCTATTTTAGAAAAATATTGTAAAAAGAGCCTATAAAGTATAAATACTAATAATAGAAATACAAATAAACAAACTGTTTTTATTACAAAATCATAATATATAGATAAAATCAAGTTAGTAGGATCTAAATAAATAGAGATATAAAGTACGGTAACATATATTAAATATAATTGAATAATGTTGTACCTCCTTTTGCTATGTACTATTTTTAAAGTAAGGTAATACTTTGGTGCAAAACTTTTGTACAAATTCTATTTCATCAGGACTTGTACTGTGTAAATATATTTGAGTAAATCCTACTCTAAAAAACTCTTCAAGAGGTTTAATTAAATCCTCTATAGAAGTAACTATTAATGTTGATTCTTTTAGTTTATCATCTGAAACCTCTTGTTTTGCTTTTTGTTGTAATTTTCTTGGATTATTTATCTCTGTATTAAAAACATCTTCTATCTCTCCAGCCCGCCAAAACTCTGAAGACTTTAATGCTTTATCATAATCCTCAGAATAAGATATCTTGGGCTTGCCTATTTTTTGAAGGTTTTTGGGTTCTTTGTCTTCTTCAAGTGCTGTCTTATCGAAGATGTCAAACATTTCCTTTGCTTTATCGGGTTTTGAAATTGTTATTAGTCCATCAGTGTATTTTGCGGCAGCCCGGATTGCCTTTGGACCTGATGCGGCCATATACAAAGGAATAGTAGTAGATGGAGAAGTATATAGATTGGCATCCTTTATTTTGAAATATTCGCCATTAAAGTTTACAAAGCCCTCATTATCTTTTTGGATTTGATCAGATGAATTAGAACCTGTCGTCTGTTTTATCCCTTCTTTTTTATGCCATAACTTTTTTATGATCTGGATTGCTTCTATTGTTCTTTTTAGTCTTATTTCAGGTGTAGCCCAGTTAAAACCTACGGAAACTTCATTCATTGCTTCTCCTGTTCCAAGCCCAAGACTAATCCGTCCAGGGTATAATACATCGAGGGAAGCAAAAGCTTGTGCTATTATTGCTGGATTATATCTGTAAATGGGAGAAGTAACTCCAGTTATAAATTTCATGTATCTTGTCCTTTCAGAAGCAGCTGTTAACCAAACCCATGTAAAATTGCCATATCCATTATCATGCCACCAAGGGTGAAAATGATCACTTGTCATTGTTGCAGTAAAACCACCTTTTTCGGCTTCAATTACAAACCGAATTAAATCTTGCATAGAATATTGCTCTTGAGAAGCCCAGTATCCAAGAAACTTCATAATTAATTATTATTATTATTATATTTATTAAATACCGTGATTCTGAAAATATGACATTTTTAAATTTTTGTATATATAATAAGCGGGTCCCATATCATTATATGTAAATTTAGTTATTCTTGCTTTTTAGGATTTAAAAATAATAGACCCAACTTTTATTGGCAACATTGTGTAATTTATTATTACCAATATAAGATATCATTATTACCTAATAATTATAATCATATTGCTCTAATTATTAATAAAAGTAATTTAATTTTCTACAATTAAACTAAGACTATTATGTATACTCCCATATTTTAGACCATAATAATGACTTTGGACAGATATTCAGAACTACCAACTATATTAAGCGTTTGGTTATGAAAAACGATAACAGCACCTTCTTCCACTATTCTCCAGTCAGATGGATATTTATTTTTAAATCGTATGTGAGATAAATAAACGATAAGGATAAAAAATATACAGATATTTAGTTTTAGATATTACCATTTGTAATGATGTTTATGGGATTTGTTTGTATTTGTTGGTGAGAATGTTCTAGAAGATTTTGCAATTACAGCACGGCTACAAAAGTTACTATAGATCTTTTCCTTCGGCATGTAGCATACACAATAGTATAAATTATGAGATAATTGAAAGAATAATTAATTTGCTTTCATCTTATAATTTGAGATATTATAAAAGATAATCAAAATGGAAGATATTCCCTTATATGGTATAGTGTTATTTTTCAAGTATCTAAAAAATGTATTATCATTTATTGTTTTCTTTCATTAATGGCAGGCTAAATGCAAATGTAGCTCCTTTGCCATCTTTATTGTTTTCAGCCCAAATCGTTCCCCCATGTGCTTCTATCATACTCTTGCAAATGAACAATCCAAGTCCTGTACCATTTGTAGATTTTGTAGCGAATTTAGTAAATAACCTAGGAATATTTCATTATCAATACCTTGGCCAGTATCTTTTATCCTGACAGTGACTTGTTGGCCGTCACCTGTTTTCTTTTTTTCAGCGGTAATGTATACATTGCCCCCTCCTCCTCCTCCTCCTACTTTATCTTCTTTAGCAAACTTTACAGCATTATTTAGGATATTAGAGAGAACCTGAACAATTCTCTGATAATCTGCTTCTACAAAAAGAGGTTCTTTATTTATATTAGTATATATCAATCTGATTTTACCTTCACCATTATCATTCTTTTCAATTTTATTTTTGTAGTCATCTATTGTAATTGATAGCAAATCAGTTAAATCAAAAATCTCCTTATGCAGATGTAATGTATTGCTTTCTATTTTTGTAGCATCTAATATATCTTCTGTAAGTCTTTGAAGTCTTGTAGCATTTCTTTTTATGGCTTGAATCATTTCATCTCTTTTCTCAGGATGATGTTGTAACAAATCAGAATATGCAAGAATGGCTTGTGTAGGTGTTCTAAGTTCATGACTTGCAATATTAATAAATTCTTCTTGCATTTTACCATGAACTTTAAGTTGATTATATAGATTTACTTGTTTAGACAAACTCTCAAAAATGTTAATATAAGATACTACTGTGGGTTTGCTTGTAGAATAAGTTGCTAATCCTATAGCATCTAATATATCCATCTTTGAATCATCCTTTTTTTCTATGACCAGTGACTCTTTTCTGTCAACTACAAGTATAGTAACTGTATTTACATTAATTTCACCAGATGTAAATTCAAAAGGTTCAACAGAAAAATTTTTTTTATCATCTATCTTTAAATCTTGTAATATTTTAGTAATAATTTCGTTTATTGGAGTTAAAATCCTCACATTTACACTTCTTTCTTTTGAAGCATCATTAAGAGAATGTATTAAACCTATCCGTTCTTCACGAAGAAATGCATTAGTAGTAGGAAGTAGCAACAATATTTCTTTTTTAGCATTTTTGACTAAATTAATAAACAAATCTTTTGTTCTAATAGGGATTTTAATGACCTCAGTGTTGCCATAATCAATTCCTTCTTCAATTTCTTTTATTTTTTGTTCTGCAGGCGTAAGCTTTATTCCACAAAGTTTCAAATAGATATTGATGTTGCTCTAATACCGCCTTTACATTACTGTATATCACCTGTTGTAATAATTGAGATTGCTGCATAGTAGCAGAAGCTATATACTCAGTTTCATTAATAGCAAAGTTACCTTTAATTCCATCTAAATGTCGAAGATCATCGATTTTCATTAACTCTTTACAATAAGGAATATTATCTTTAGTAATTTCCACTATATATCGTGACTTTGCACCTCTTTTTTTAATATCCTGCATTGCCCGCTTAAATATATCAATTTCCATCGAAACAGAGGGCCATGTATGATCTGCATAAATACCCATACTTTTATTTGCTCGCGATAAAAATTCTAATATTACTTTAGTAGTATTTTCAGTACCATACATTACTTCTGTCTTTTCAATAACGTCATTTTGGAAGCCAGGCATAATTTATAATATTGATGCATATGTATAAACATCATTCCTTTTCTTTTTGATTGAATATCAGTCTTTACTTAATCTAAATTTGAGTTAAACACTCAATCCTAATATTCAGGGAATCAAAAAATTAATGGAAACCAAGAATTATCCATGGGGAATCTAAACAGCTACCTTCTTTCGCAAACATATCCATTGGCAAGGATTATCGATTATCAATTGCATAATAAATCCATCAACAAATGAATTGCCAAATGATATTTCGCGGTATCTCCGATTTCTTTTATTTTATCTATATATCTAAGCATCTTTTACTACTGCATTTATAAAACCTTCATTTGATTTGTAATATTTCTAAACTTCTCATGAACTTTCCATCAAATCCTATGATTATATATTATATTAAAAAATACGTATCTTTTTTTATAAATATTTATAATATCAATGGAATAATAAACATTTGAAATTGGATTTCGAAAATTTTAAATCGATTACAAATACATAAGAATTGCTCAATTCCTGATTTATGAGACAATCTAAAATAAACATTATTGCAACTAGTATGGCGATAAAAAATGAAGAAGTGTATAACCTATTTAAAAAATGCCTGCAGGAAATGTTTCTACATATATGGATTTTGCAAAAGCACTAGGAAAATCTACTCTTCAAGAACAATAGGAAAAATACATGGTAATAATCTAAATCCAATAAAAGCGTCTTGTCATAGGATAGATATGTCTGATGGTAAATTATGCGGGCTTATATATGGGATTATAAAAAAGAGAGTTACCGGAAAATGGAGGAGTTACTTTTACTGATGAAGATACTATTTACGATTTTAACAATATTAGAATCTATCCTCAAATTAGTAAAAGTAAGGTTAAAAAGCATTTGAATATCAATATTTTTATCTAAAAAGTTCTCATATTGGCTAAGAAATGGTAACATAAGCATTGAATAAAAAAACCGAATGTAGGTATAACAATTTTCAATTAATAGATATTTGTTATAAGAAATTATATCTTACAAATAATAAATAAATCTAATAGTCTTATAAAATATATCAGATGATGTGACAAAATAATTACTTGTATGGAAGCCATATCTTTATTCTATCAGGATCATAAACATGCAATGAAGAAAAATAGTGTTTGTCTGTGGTTCATTTGTTATTTCAGCAGTAGATACCTAAGAATATATGAAACGGTTTTTCAATATATTAATCTCCTTCATCTGGTAATATAATTGCATAATGGTCAAATCCGAACTTGTCATAATTTTGCTTGCAGGCAAAATATTTGTTCCAATCATTTATAATAATAAATGAAAATTCAAAATTATAACATGAAAGATTCAATCAAATATTAGAGATTTATGGAAAAATGAATTAAATATATTTTGCAATCTTAATTCATATATAAAATCATCAAGACTTAAGTAGAGTAATTGCCATGAACTCACATGGCCTCAAATCAAAAAGTCGCAATAGTAACAGGAAGTTCAAGTGGAATTGGTCGCGAAATAGCTCTAATACTAGCAAGAAATGAATTTACTACATATGCCACTATGAGAAACATAGAAAAAAGTGTAGAATTAAAGTCTATTGCAGATAAAGAGAAAATACCATTACGATTCGTTCAACTTGACGTTACAGAGGATAATTCGGTCAATAGTGCAATACAAACAATACATAATGAAGCTGGCAGAATAGATGTATTGGTTAATAACGCAGGTTATGCATTAACAGGAGCATTTGAGGACATTTCTATAGAGGAGATCAAAGCGCAATATGAAACAAATGTATTTGGACTTGTGAGAACAACCCAAGCAGTACTTCCCATGATGAGAAAACAAAAATCAGGTTTAATAGTTAATATAAGCTCAGGTATTGGGAGATTTGGCATTCCAACAACTTCTGCTTATGTAAGTACAAAATTTGCTATAGAGGGTTTGAGTGAATCTATGTCATATGAACTTGAACCGTTTGGAATAAAAACGATAATTATAGAACCAGGTGTAATTAAAACAAACTTTCTCAACTCTATGAAATTGGCAAAAAAATCTCAAGATCCTAGTTCACCTTATAAACAATTAATGAAAGGTGTAGAAAGTGGGATGAATAAAATGATAGAGAATGGATCTTCTCCAGAATTTGTAGCAAAAATAGTATTTGATGCAGTTACAAATGAAAATCCAAAGTTAAGATATTTGGCTGGCGATGATGTAGAACAGATCATGGAAGTCAAAAAGAAGATGTCAGATGAAGATTTCCATAATATGATGAAGCAAATGTAATAATCCACGGATATCTAGATAAATTTTTCAATTATCTAAATTTTAATACCTCAAATAGTAAATTAAAGTAAAGTAAAATTAAGATTTTGTTATAGAAATAGAAGATTTTAAAATTCATCAATTACAACTGGTAAACTAAAATCAAATGTGGCACCTTTCCCGTCTTTATTATTTTCAGCCCATATTTTTCCACCATGATCTTTGATAATATTTTTGGAGACGTATAGTCCTAATCCAATTCCTCCTCCTTCTTTTGATTTGGCAGCAAATTTCTAAAATAGCTTTGGAAGAATACTTGAATCTATTCCAAATCCAGTATCTTTAATATTTATGAATACATTATTTTTACTATCTTGTTTTTCAATTATAATATCTATGGTATCCGTATTTGTAAACTTGACAGCGTCAATTGATAAATTAGAAATTACTTGGTTTATTCTATTCCTATCTGCAAATATAGATAATTTGTATTTGTTTTTCCTTTTTTCTTGCTTCTTTTTTTTGACGTTTTAATTACAATATATAAATTTAGGTATTAATTTTACATTTTCATTATCAAGTTAATCTTTGTAATCCTCAATTATATCCGATATTAGGTCACTTAAAATAAACGATTCTTTATTTAAATTCAAATTTCAAATAGAAAATAATTACAATTAAGATATATGGTATTTATTTACACTTATTCTTCTCAAATAGGATCTAGCTTTATAATAATATTAGAAAAACAATAATGTTTTACTTTGTTTTTTATAATAATCATTGTCAAACTATAATAAATTGTATAAAGACAATGTCTTAGAAAGAATCATTAAATATTAGAAAAATTATAATTTATTCCAATTTATTTAATTGGATATTTACATAATATATAGATAACAACTATAATAATCAGTCAAAAGCAATAAGGAACCTGTTAGATAGATTATCTTACCTTATTAATTAGCATCTAAATACTATACTTTCTTGATAGTAGCATCTTCTTTCGATAATATAATCCAGGTTAGTCTATTAAACTATGTTAAGCAATTGAAAAATAAGTTAGTCTAAAATAAACTTTACATCAATTATTGTCAGAAATCTAATGAGATTAATTTGTAAATTCAGGATATTTATTAAAAATTATAAAATCAAATTCACTTTTACAAGAGTATTAAAAAACTCTTATATTAAAACCTATGATTACATGATAATGTCTAGTTCAGAACAAACAGATTCCGCTTTTTCCTTTATTATTGATTAATTTTATTGGAACACTAGGCTTTAGCATTGTTCTACCTTTTTTGGTATTTTTAGTAATAAGTTTTGGTGGAAATGCCATAGTTTATGGTTTACTAGCTGCAATGTATCCTGCATTTCAACTAATCGGCGCCCCCATTCTTGGAAAATGGTCTGATGATTTTGGAAGAAAAAAAGTTCTTTTAATAAGTAACTTTGGAACATTGATAGGTTGGATAATATTCCTTATTGCATTCTTTTTACCAGTTGCAAATATTTTTAGTATTAACTCTGCTATTATTGGAACCTTTGTTATAACACTTCCAATAGTTGTATTATTTTTTGCAAGATCTCTAGATGGAATTACAGGTGGTAATGTTTCTGTTGCCAATGCATATCTTGCAGATGTTTCTTCCGAGAAAAACAGAAGTAAAAACTTTGGAAAAATGGCAATATCATCCAACCTTGGCTTTATTGTTGGTCCTGCGATAGCAGGGGTTTTAGGTGGAACGATTTATAAAGAAATATTGCCTGTGCTAGCAGCTGTGTTTATCTCTTTAATTGCCATAATTGTAATAGGTTTCACTTTAAAAGAATCAAATTCAAGAGATTAGGATACAAATTCCAATTCAAGAAAAAGAGAACATTAGAAAAGTTTTTTCACAAGAATGCAAAGAATGTTACAATACTGCAAACCCAGCAGACCTTAAGTTCAAAGATGTCTTCAAGCTAAAACATATTCCCTTTTTGCTTATCTTGTATTTTTTTATTTTCCTTGGATTTAATATATATTATACCTCATTTCCAATTCATGCAGTAGCAGGTTTAAAATGGTCAATAACACAAATGGGAATATTTTATGCCGTGTTAAGTGGTTTCATGGTTGTAGTCCAAGGTCCAATACTACGTAAAGCCTTACAAAGATTCTCTGAAGAAAAACTAGTTATAATTGGAGTATAATTTTAGCTACAAATTTTATTTTATTTATATCAAATAATATTATTTTGATTTATAGCGCTGCAATTTTGTTTGCAGTGGGTAATGGTCTTATGTGGCCATGTGTGATGTCCATACTATCTAAACGTGCAGGAACTGTTCATCAAGGAGCAGTTCAAGGCATTGCAGGTAGTTTTGGCGGTCTAGCGAGTATTATAGGATTAACGATAGGAGGATTATTGTATAATTTAATTGGAGTATATACTTTTCTAATTAGTGCCACAGGTCATATTTGCAGTTTTTATTATGTCTTTTCGATTATTGAAAATTAAAGAACCAATAAAATAATTTCAGAAAATATCCCAACAAATTCAGAAGTTAAATGAATTAGATTGGGGTTAAATTATACAACAGTCTACAATCAATATAATAATATAAATAAATTTTAAAAATACTAAAGTATTTAAAAAAATTTTGGTGATATTAATTATGAATATTAATACCAATAAGATTTGTTTCATTAAGAGTGGTATTTCCAGACAAATCTACTTTAACAGTAATAGGCGATGTCCATCCCATATTTATTTTACTACTTCCAGATAACTTTAGGGGTTCTTTAAATGGAAAAGATATTGGGGAATCATTTGTATCTTGATTTGACCAATTAAAATTAGAATATAAATTATCCACCATTACATTATTTATCATATCCATAGTAGGTGGAGAAAATTCTTGAAATTCAAATTTAATAGCACCAATGTCTATCATGAGATCAGGAGAAGATCCCTTTCCACTGTATCTTAATACAATAGTTATCTGTTTATCGCCTGTTGTGTTGCTACCTATAACATCAACACCATTCACCATGCTAACAACTCCAATGGCATTATTTAATGAAGGATTTTTATCATACCATAGCCATTTTTTAGTCCAATTAGTGTAACCATTGAAATAATCAAAGTAAGATTCTATCCAAAATTTATTATAATTTTGCCATAATTTCATATATTCACTAAATAAATTAAAGTTATTCAAATAACTAATCAAATACCTTTGTAAATTAAATATATAAATTTATATGCAACCTCAAATAAAAAACATAAAGTAAATTATCTTCACTTTATATTCTAGAACATGAAACATGATTTTTCAGATAAAGTTATTATCGTAACTGGAGGAACAGGAGCATTAGGAGGAATTTTAATAAAATCATTTTTAAATTGCCATCCAAAAACAATAGTAATTACATATAGATCAGAAAAAGAAATGCAGGAATTAAAAGCAGATTTATCTAATTCATTTGAACAATCATCAAAGATTTCGACATCATTAGAATTTATAAAAACCGATGTAACAAAAGACGATGAAATAAAGAAATTAATTTCAAATATTTTTGAAAAATATGGCCAAATTCATATATTGGTCAATGTAGTCGGAGGCTATATTGGGGGTAAAAACATTACCGAACTAGATGAATCAGATTGGGATAAAATGATTGGCATTAACTTAAAAACTGCATTTTTGATTAGTAGACATGTAATACCAATAATGATAACAAACAGATATGGAAAATTAGTTCATGTATCATCCCGTACAGGCATTAGGGCAGAGGGTAATGATTCGGCTTATGCTGCGTCAAAGTCAGGTTTAATACGATTTGTAGAATCAGTATCACAAGAAGTAAAGAATTCTAATATTAATATAAATTGTATATTACCTACAATAATAGATACAGAAGCTAATAGAAGAGCTATGCCTAATGCGGACTTTACAAGATGGATAAATCCAGGAGATTTATCTAATGTCATACTATTCCTTTGCTCGGATGATTCCAAAATAATAAATGGATCTGCAATACCCACATATGGATTATTATAGGTAAAGGCTTTAGGATGGAAAAAATAATTTTCAAATATATATTTCTCATCATTTGATATATAATGAATAGATATCCAATCGATAGTATCATCGATTAAATTCAAACACAATTATCTCTTGTGTTTTTAAACTAAATAGAAATCATAATCCGATCAACATTTGAATTTGATTTACACTCAATGTACAAAATTAACAAATTATTATGATATTTATTTCTCAAAATGCTGTCCAATATCTTGAATTTATGTGCTATATTATTAAATTGAGTTTGTAATAATGAGATTGTTTGTCTACTTTCACCCGTTGAGATATAGAAGGTATTTTGACACATCTATAATATTAGGGCAAAAGAGTAATCCAATCAAATATTGTATAGACAAATTAAAGATAAAATACCAGATAAATAAATAATATGGATATGTATAGGAAAATTTTATTAATATCGGCAATATTTCTTTTATTTTATTCTGTAGGACTTGTCGAATTAAAGGCAAACGCCCAAGGGAATACCCTTACTTTCACAATAAATCCAGGCGCAACAGCTAGCGATAGCCAAAATCCCATAGTGCCAAGGAATGTTACTGTACCTGTAGGTACTAATGTCATTTGGCTAAACAAAGATTCGTCACCTCATACAATAGTATCAGGTACGCCTGATAAAGGTCCATCAAATATCTTTTATGGAGATTCATTTGATACCGACAAGACTTATAATATCACCCTGAATACCCCAGGCGTATATGGTTATTATGATCCGGCATGGGCTCACATTAATGGACAGATAACAGTAGTAGCAGGAAATAATCCAGTATCAACGAATGTAATACCGCCCCAACAAAGTAATAACAATATCGCCACCCAACAAAGCAGCAGTAGTGGCAGTAGCAGCAACAGCAATAATAACAACATTGTTTCTCAGCAAAGCAATAATATTGCTACACAACAAAGTAATAGCAATCCAAACACACAACAAGGGAGTATTCCAATCGGTAATAATTTTATCTTATCAGGTCCACTGAGCTCATTTTTATCAACGCCTACTGGTAATTGGGTAGTAAACGGTACTTGGATATTAAAGGTGCAAAATGGAGATCTATCTTTTTTCACGGGTAACATGCAATGGGATCCTACCAATCTCACCAAAGTCCCGCATTCTCATAATTTTGCCAACTTTAGAGCTGATCCTAATACCCAAAGTATATCCCTTGGATCTGATCGAATAACTGATATAAAGGGTATAATGGATATTGGAGCAAATAATAAAATAGAGTGGGTTAACGTTCCTGCAGAAATTAAAACAGCAGGTAATACAATTACAGTTTCAGTACTTGATGATTCAAAAACAGGCAATCATTTCAACAACTATCCCATATTTGGAAAAATAGCACACATAGAGAAATGCTCTGATAATGGCGGATTCGGTGCAAATATGGATTTCAATCCTTCGATAGGCAAGTGTTCGCTATAATCCATTTAATTTTTTAAATTCTAGTTCTATCAAATCTTCTTTTAAAATCAAATAGTATAATATTGGAGCATTTAACATATGTATATATTTTAAATAGTAAATCGAATTTTTTTCATTCTATATATGTATTATAATAAAGAAATCTTGTTTGGCATCATAGAAAATATCAAAGAAATTTCTCTATGAGAAATAGGTTACATTTCTTGCTGTACGATTTCATTTTTTTTGACTAAAAAGGATTTAGATATCAAGCGGATTCATGATAACGTATTACAAATTTAACCTTAAGGTGGTTCTTCGATATAGATCGTGTGTTAAAATACTTTATTCAATTTAATTATTGTATTTTTATATTATAAAACTTATCTGAATACATTTCTATAGAATTTAAAGAATTGTTAAGCAACTATTTTACCATTTATGAACCAGGCATTTTGTAAAATGATACCAATCTCAATCAGATATTATATTCGAGATATTGCTATTAATGCTTAAGAAATAGTATGAGTCTCAGATAAAAAAGAAAAGTGATTATAATAAAGTAATTATTATTTATGTTCTACACCAAATGCTATTTTAACAGATGTATGATACTCGATTATATTTCCACTATTTGGATCTACTTTTGCGGTCATATCTCCAACTTCTACTCCAGTTATACCATGTATTGTCTTTTTGGCCTCGTTTAATGCAGCTTGTGCTGCATCTTGCCAATCTGTATTGGAGCTGCCAACTATTTCTATTATTTTTGCAACATTAGTCATATAGAATACGAGAATAGGACTTTCTTATATAAAGTTCTTGATTGCTTTGCTCTACCAACACTTTTTCCTTTTCATGGTTAAAGTATTCATCATGTATAATTTCCTTTATATTTTTCATATCGCCTGTATTTAGGACGGCAATTAATTTCCTCACTTTTGCTATGTTTTCTTGTTCTATTTTTGTATTACTTGTAGAATTATTTCTTTGGTTGAAAGTATCAACCATCCTTCTTTAGCACCTGCTTTGACAATTCATTAAAATTAGAACTGTTGTCACGGTTTCCATCTATGTGAAGACTTGAAATTGTGTTGTCTTTTGGTTTTAAAATTAACTTTATACCCATTCCATTTTCCCCATTTCCCACAAATAATTTTGTCTCTTCCTGTGTATTTAGTTATAGTAGTGTATCCGAAGAACAGTAATAAGGTGTGAATGCAATCTTTTTATTCAAGAGAATGAAATCTTGTTATAGAAGACTATAATAATATTTTAAATGGTAATATCAAAATTATATATTATGAATAACTATCGTGATATTCTTAATTATTATTAATTATTTTTAACTATGTATGATGACATGATTTTGATAGATGAGTTAAAAAAAATCAAAAAAAGGTTGAATGAATAACAAATATTACCTATTATTTATCTCTCCGTCATCCTGAACTAACTGCTATTACAATTGCCTTGTTTCCTTTTGTAGATAATATCTGAGTTACATATTATAATACGAATCTTAAATATTTGAATTTATTAGAATAATCCTGCAATATTTTTCTTGTATTTTATTCTACAAGATAATTTTTCAAAAATATATTTAGCAAGAAAGTATTAACTGGTAAAACTTTATAGAATATTATATTCATTATTTATCCTTTTTTGCAAATATATTATAATAAAAAGCATTTGTGTAAATCTATTGAATATTTATAATTGCAATAATATTGATTAAATTTTTAAATAATAATATAATTTGTCAATTAAAATATAAGCTATTTTCTGGACTAATTTATTGCAGGCACTGAGGATTAGGCTCCTTGCGGTAGCAGAGTTCTAACGCTATTTCAGGTTAATTCGTTTACTTTTTAACCACATTCAACTAAATACATCACTTTAGAATATCATTAATTAATATCTTTATTTTTTCAATCAATTTTAATACAACAATAAAAGCCATTGTTGAATATACCAAACGAATTTTCACAATTTTATTAATCCTTTGTAACAATTTACACTTCATGAAATGATACAAGCAAAAATATAAAGTAGAATATCGAAAAGGAGTAATTTTAGATTCATTTAAAGTCAATTGGAAAAAAATAAAAGAAAAATATGATATGTAAATTTTTTCTATAATAATATATCTATATTATTATATATATAATAATACAAGAGGTATTGTTAATGCCACTGCAGATGATGGAAAATGATGGTTATGATGATGGTGATGAATTATTAACAAGCCATAAATTAGCAAATGAACTTAGAGAATTATATGATTTACCTGCAAATGAAACAGAAAAAGTATTAGTCCATACAATTACAAATTTAGGTGGCCTTTTGAAAGAATATGTTGATTCTGTGGAAAGCCTGGTAGATGTTATCAAAGACGGTAGAGAAAATATATCTTGATTCAAATGTTTGGTTTTCATTCCTATTAAAGGGAAACCAAGAAAGCAACAAAGATTCAATAGAATATGAACAAGCAGACATCATTTTAAATAAAATTAATTCAGATAGCAATTTAATTGCTTTAACAAGTCATCTTGTCATTTTAGAAATAACAAGCATTATAAGAAAAAAAATTGTTGCCAAGAAGAAAATCAACGGAAATATCTCTATCAATGACAAAGAAAATAAACAAGAATTAAAATCAACTATAGACAAACTAACAAGAGAATTTATTGACTATATTACAAGATGGGAATTCATTGGAAAATTGCAGATAGTAAAGATAGATGAATCATTAACCAATATATTAAAAAAAGAGCAAAAAATTCTAAAGAATAAATTTGGCGAAATCCGAAAAACAACCAAATGTTTTATATGTAAATCAGAATATCATGAATATTCCTATAGAGGTATCGATCACTATGATATTCAACATGCAATAATAGCAGAATATGCAAAAGCTGATCAATTCATAACGTTTGATAGAGGTTATGAATTCATTAAAGAGGATTTTCCATCTTTAAATATACATATACTAAAACCAACAGCAGCAAATTAAAATCGTTTATTTCCTATAATTTCATTTATAGATTGCTTTTTAATTTCTTTTAGGCAATCGACAAGTCTTTTATCTTCAGTTAAATTAATCCTATTTTTTTAGATAAACCTAGTATACGTTTAATGCTTTATGTTTTAAAGTTAATTGTGTTACCTTTGAAATTACAAAATAACTTTTGGTTTGTTTTATTAACCCTTATCTATTCCAATTTTTCTTTGACTCTTGATACGAAATCACCTATTGATATTGGTTTTCTGATAATAAGAGGTTTTTCCTCATAAATTGTCGGAATTGTTGTTTTCAAATCCTCTTCGGGTATATCAAATGCACTCATAAAAGAGATCTTGATCTTATCATCTAATTTCCTTATTTTACCACCTAATTCAAAACCATTCATTTTTGGCATTTTTATATCAAGAATTGCCATAGTGTACAATCCGACCTTGAAAGACGATAATGCTAATAGAGGATCATTAAAGGCATCAACTGCAAAGCCATAATCTTCTAATCCAATATTAAAAGAAAATGTAATATCAGGTTCGTCATCTACTAGTATGATTCTTGATCTTCGCCATTTTGCAGTATTTCTTTTATTCTGCAATTATATAATTAAATAACTTGGTCCTTAATATTTTGATTGGCAATACTTGAGCCGAAACAAAGGGAATTTAATATTGTTCACATATAATTTGTAGAATTTTTATCTAAAATTATGCTTTTAAGTTAATCCTATTCAATTAATTTTTAAATTCTATAAATAAAATGATTGAGATCCGATATTCTTCTTATTATTACTATAGATTAATCCTAGTTCTTTTCTAAGTGCATTCACTAAATCTTCTAATTTAATAGGTTTTCTAAACATACACCTTGCACCCAACAAAGTAAATATTTCTTCTGTAATCTGTTTATAATAATATATCTCTGAAGCTGTTATAAAACAGACTTTGACTTTTTTATCAATCTCTTTCATATGATAATAAAACTCGATTCCATTTAATTTTGGCATCTTAATATCAAGTAGTAACAAATCATATAAATCGCATTTGAAATTCGATGTTGCTATCTCCGGGTCGTTAAATACATCAACTATAAAGCCATTATCCTCCAAACCAATTTTGAAAGCTAAAGCAATATCACATTCATCATCCACAAGCAATATTCGTTTTTTAGTATTATTGTTTATCATAATCGTTCCATTTTATTTTATAGAATTTATCACACTTCAAAATGGTCATTGCAACATCTATTAATTATTATTGGCAAGCTAAATGCAAATGTAGCTCCTTTGCCATCTTTATTGTTTTCAGCCCAAATCGTTCCTCCATGTGCTTCTATGATACTCTTGCAAATGAACAATCCAAGTCCTGTACCTTTTGTAGATTTTGTGGCGAATTTAGTAAATAGTCTTGGAAATCATATCATTATCAATACCTTGGCCAGTATCTTTTATCCTGACAGTGACTTGTTGGCCGTCACCTGTTTTCTTTTTTTCAGCGGTAATGTATACATTGCCCCCTCCTCCTCCTACTTTATCTTCTTTAGTAAACTTTACAGCATTATTTAGGATATTAGAGAGAACCTGAACAATTCTCTGATAATCTGCTTCTACAAAAAGAGGTTCTTTATTTATATTAGTATATATCAATCTGATTTTACCTTCACCATTATCATTCTTTTCAATATTATTTTTGTAGTCATCTATTGTAATTGATAGTAAATCAGTTAAATCAAAAATCTCCTTATGCAGATGTAATGTATTACTTTCTATTTTTGTAGCATCTAGTATATCTTCTGTAAGTCTTTGAAGTCTTGTAGCATTTCTTTTTATGGCTTGAATCATTTCATCTCTTTTCTCAGGATGATGTTGTAACAAATCAGAATATGCAAGAATGGCTTGTGTAGGTGTTCTAAGTTCATGACTTGCAATATTAATAAATTCTTCTTGCATTTTACCATGAACTTTAAGTTGATTATATAGATTTACTTGTTTAACAAACTCTCAAATACTGAAACATAAGACAATACGGTGGGGTTGCTTGTAGAATAAGTTGATAATCCTATAGCATCTAAAAAATCATTCTTTGAATCATCCTTTTTTTCTATTGCTAATGACTCTTTTCTGTCAACTACAAGTATGGTAACTGTATTTACATTAATTTCAGCAGATGAAATTTCAAAAGGCTGAATAACAAGATTATTAATATTATTGCTCTTTATATTTTGTATTATCTCATTTATTATATCATTGGTTGGAGTCATAATCTTAACATTAATGCCTCTTTTCTGAGCAGCTTCTTTTAGATAATGAATTATTCCTATTCGTTCTTCACGAAGAAATGCATTTACAGATGGAAGTAATAACAATATTTCTTCTCTAGATTTTTTAACTAATTTAATAAACAATTCTTTTGTTTTTATTGGAATCTGAATAACTTCTGTATGGCCCAAAATACACCCTTTTTCTATCTCATTAAATCTCTGCTCAGCGAGAATCGACTTATTCCAAAAACTTTCGAACACGTATTGTTGCTGATCCACAATATCCTTAACATTACTATAGATAACTTGTTGTATAGGTCCA
This sequence comes from uncultured Nitrososphaeraceae archaeon, assembly GCA_963824915.1. Classification (GTDB taxonomy): domain Archaea; phylum Thermoproteota; class Nitrososphaeria; order Nitrososphaerales; family Nitrososphaeraceae; genus Nitrosocosmicus. Next base: position 168,200 of record CAWGRD010000007.1, on the reverse strand, counting down.
GATGACTGATGTACTTTTTCTCCTTGAATCAAAGTTGAAGAAGCTATATATTCTGATTCACTTATAGAAAAGTTTGCTTTAATTCCCTCTAAATGACGTATTTCGGCATAGTAATTCATCAGCTCTTTACAATAGACAAGATTATCTTTAGTAATATCTGTTATAAATCTTATTTTGATTTTTCTTTTTTTTAATTCGGTTAATAACTTACGGTATTCTTGTATCTCAATGACAAATGAGGGGCCTCTAGAATCACCACAAGAGTTTATTGTTTTTGATCTGGATACAAATTGTGATAATGTATACATAACATTTTCTGAACCATATAATACTTCTGTCCTTTCCAGATTATTATTGGCGGTTAATTGTCAAATCCTATAAATAAACAACAAAAAACAAGTATATAAGTAAACCAATTTTGAAATTCTTATAATTTAGAAATTTAAATATTTAATAAATGGAAAATATAATTTCTGATATTGAATTCAATAATCTAAATCTCTTGCATCTACAGTGATAAAGGTCTTTAGAAAGCAGATGGGAAAAGGAAAAAAGGACACCCATTTTGAATTACGAAGTTGACGATTCTTCCATCTATGGCTATAAAGACTATGATATAATGAATTATTCGCTGCTACTGTTGCTGCATACATCTCATGATAATATGTTAATAGATATTTGAAATAGACAATAGGCAACAATATAAACAAACAGAGAATATAAAAATACATCTTGATAAATTAGTAAAAAGCAACATTAATTAGACTATTATCATCACGATTTTTCAATTCTTTGTTCGATGTCATTGATCATAGTATTAGTAGCTGTATCTGTATTGGAGATACTATTATTTAGAACCATGTCTTATTGATGGTAATGATTATTTATCGATGGAAGGCAAAATGCAAATGTAGCTCCTTTGCCATCTTTATTGTTTTCAGCCCAAATCGTTACTCCATGAGCTTTAATTATATTTTTTGAAATGTATAGTCCTAAACCTGTTCCTTGAGATGATTTTGATGCAAATCTGGTAAATAGTATTTGGGTAGATCTCTTGATCGATATAAAAGATATGACAAAAGATGAAATAGATAAAGAAGCTAAAGAATCTTTTGAACAAATGGCAAATAAATAAGTTAATGCTAAATCTATTTTGATTCTGCATTTTTTTTGCCAAACAAATTTTTTTTACAAATTGATGACATTAAACTTTTAATATTTGTCAACAAGATTTTATTAGAAAAATATTAAAAGCAACATTAAACTTTGAAATTGAATTAATAAATACAGAAACAGGATCTGGCAATACATCTTAAAACAATAATATCTTTTATAAAATTCAAATTAAAACCATATTTTATCCTTCTATCATACACATATGAAAAGGAGTAAATAACTGAAAATGACATTGTAATTAATATGTATAAAATTTGATTGTTTATTGAATTTTTGATTGATAATAATAGGATTATCTTGTTTATTTTTTCTTGTTCAAGTTCTCTAGTTAATTCTTCTATCTTCTCGGGTCTGCCTAAGATTGTGCTTTTGTATTTTGAAATGCAGTAAAAAATCATGTCATTAATGTTTTTTAAGGCAATAATTGTGTGTATTGAATTTCGCTCTGGATTGATATTTGATTGATCTGCTTTAATGGTTCCACCTATTGCAACGACAACTGCAACATCCGATGTAATGAATCGTATACTCTTTATCTTTCCTAAAAGTCGACCTTCACTTAGAAACATATCAAATAGCATTTGATGAAATGCTGCTATTTTTTGTCGACCTTTCAAATTTGTGCCGTCAAATCTAATATAATTGGCATCATCGGTATATGGCTCTGCAAACTTTTCACCATCACCACTGTTCCATCCTTCAATCTTTTTTTGATAGAGTTTTTGTATTATAATATTATTAGTTTCGGACATTATTGTGTTTGTCCCTCCTTAATATTGCCTCAATGAAATCAATATTTGTAGAGAAATGAATTTTATAAATTATTATCCATTTAATTATTGCGTATAGGCTTGTTCTATCTTTTCAATATCAATTTTTTCCATTTGAAGCATCGCCTCCATCACTTGTTGAGATTTTTTAGATCAGGGCCACTAATCATTTCCATCAATACAATTGGCATAACTTGCCACGATATACCATATTTATCCCTCAACCAACCGCACTGTATCTTTTGTCCTCCTCCTGTAGATAGTTTTTCCCAGTATTCATCAACTTCATGTTGGCTATTGCAATTTACCATAAAAGATATTGATTCTGTGAATTTTGATTGAGTTCCACCATTTAATGCTACAAATCCTTGTCCATCAAGTTCAAAAGATACCATCATAACACTGCCTTTTGGCCCAGGTCCTACTTCCCCATAATAACTAACTTTGTTAACTTTAGAATTTTTGAAAATCGAAACATAAAAATTGGCCGCATCCTCACTTGGTTACCAAACCACAGAAATGGGCTGATTCTTTGTATGTTTTGTATTTAGAATGGACTATTCATTTCATTTATACCTAATTCGTTCATCAAATATCCATACCTTGTATGATATAAAAATTAGAAAGAGAGTAAAACTATAGCAGTAATTCATAAAGAATAGCAATAATCATATTTCAAATGAAATAAACATATTGACTTGTGCTTCAAATATGAGGTTGTCCATTAGTGAATAAGTTTCGAAAAATTGAATAGGTAGTTCTCATCCATGGAGATTAAGTTCCTTGGGGTAATAGGGTTTATACGTTTTATTGTTAGTTAGATTTTGATAAATAATAAAATGATAAATTGAAAGTAAAATCATGTTATACATATACATTTAATAAAAAAAAGAAAGTTTATTGGGTTGTGTTCTTTTTTGCTAGATGGACTTTAACAATATTCTTTATGTTGATTTGGGCAAAACAAGGATTTGGCCAACCATGTTAGGCATGTGTAAATGACATGTGTAATTTATTGTTCCAGTTGAGATTGCAATAAATGATACTGTGTGAATTTGACCTCTATTCAAAGAAAATGTTCCAATTCCATCTACAGTAATTACATGATGTGCACCCTGAACTCCTATAAAATGAAGTGTGACTTTGTCTCCTTGGTTAACTATTATTTGACTTGGCGAAAATGCAAATGATCTAAAATCCCATGCTCCAACTTTGTTGGGTTCTAATAGCCTAAATCCTCCTCCAGTAGGTATTGTTGAATTCAATGGAGGTTTCTCAGCTGGGTGTGATGGTGTATTTTGACTGCAAGTGTCACATTTTACACCTGCATTGATATTTGTCAATCCATCATAATGCACTGTATTTATCCAGAATTCCTTGTTAGTTGACTTTGCGGGATTAACTAATATTGCAGAAGTGTCATTTGAACCTGTAGAGTTATTTGTAGCAGAAGAGGTATTTTTATACTCGTCAGCAGATTTTGCTTTAGATTCATTATCCGTTTGTCCTTTGGCATATTGTTGTAGGCTTTGCATACTAATGCTACTTAATATTGCACCAGAAATCATTGCTATGGTTACTATAGCAATCATTGCTGTTGTTGTTGTTTTTGAATTTGTTTTTATATTCATTTTCCTTATCTGTTTTATTATTTGATTTTCTTTTAAAGAAGGATACAAATTTCAAAGCTGAATTTCATATCTGAATTTCAAAGATGGAATTTGTGGATCTGTTTTTTTAATCCCTATTATCATTATAATTTGTTGCTAGTACATGACGGGGATTTAACCTAAGAAATGCTTCCACCACAATATTATTATAATCTTATTCAATCGGTTGCCTATTTTATTGCTGCCATAGTGCCAGTTTATTTTGTATTAAAATCAAGGAAAAATAATGATGATAGAAAATCTTTTGAGAATATTTCGTTATTGTTTGTAGGATTTATTCTAATTCAAGGAGTTTATCACCTTTTCGGTGTATTTGGATTCAAACTATTAGCAAAAGGATTCCTAGAGCCATTATCAATCGTAGTATTACTTTTATTTGGATTGACTTATTTGCGGTATACAAAAAATGAAAGAAAATCATATAAATTTAATTAAAATGTGATATAAATGATAGAAAGCGTTGATAGCATTAATTCTGATATATTAAACTCTATTGGTAATGTAACATCCCTCATTATTCTGATACCTTTAATCATATTCATATGGCTGACTATTAAATCCAAAGATATCAAAAGATTTCAATTTCAATTAATGATATTTATTTTAATGTATTTTATAGGTCAAATAATAGAGAACAATAATAATGATATCTTTTTTTCAATGCTACCAAAAGATTTTGGTTCTCAAATACATGTTATTGCAGCTGCATTTTTTACTATTATGATATTGTTTAGATTTTATTATGCTAATCCAAGGAAAAAGAAAATGATAGACGATTATAAAGACAATATTAATTAAAACTTTTCTATTTTTCTTATTCTAGAGAATAAAATCTTGTTATTGTCTTTTTTATAATGTCAAAATTCTCCTCTGCTTCTATAATAATATCTTTATTTTCATATTTTACGTTAATTGATGTTAATACTGTATAAAATAAACTAAACTTCTTTCCTTCTTTTGTTATCACAATTTTATCTATTATAACAAGTCCTTCTTCTAATAGCCATTTTATTTTTCTATAACATGTAGTATAGGCAATATTTGTTTCTCTAATTATTTCATTAATAGATTTTGAATGAATCATAACAGAATCTAATATTTTAATCATCTCTTCATCAGCCAAAGCAGCCAATACTGCTTTCTTTGCTCTTTGGCTTTTGATTATCATTTATATTTGCTTATTTTATGTTATTTCTTATTTAAGATATTTTTGGGAATAAAATGTTATAAAATAAGTTAAAACGGATTTTGAACTATTGTAATATTTAATCACATGATTTTCTAAACTTTAATTATAAAGAGTACGAGATATTTAAGTGATTTTATATTAAATTATCACGTATAATATTACTTGTAAACGAAAGAAACAAAACAATAGATTGTTTTCCTTGGAAAAAAGAAATTCAAATTAAAATGTATTAGACAATGGCTAAATCTATTTGCCGATAATTACTACAGCAATAATAGATTAACTTTAAATCCTAAAGAACATTGCAAGTTGTCAAACACTTATATCTTGTCAATTAATTGAGAAATAGATAAAAATACACTTTTTACACTTTACATCAATGATTATAAAAGAAATAAAAGATTACAATTCCTTTGAATTTAAACAAAGTATTAATATTTATGAAAATTCTTTTCCATTTAATGAAACAAGACCATTTGAAGATATAGTCAATATGCTCAGGAATGATAAAAATTATCACTTAATTGTATCTCTAAACAATAATTCGGTTATTGGAATATCTCTGATGTATATATTCAGATCTTTAAATATCGGTCTACTGGATTATATGGCAATATCTCCTTCTTACAGAGGACAAGGGTTAGGTAAAGAAATATTTAACTTTACTTTTGAAAAACTCTGTTCTATTATTACTAATGGAATTGGATTATTAATAGAGATTCAAAAAGAAAATAATCTTCTCGATCATCAGGAAATGACTATAAGAAAAAACAGAATTGGATTTTATAATAAATTAGGAGTAAAATTGCTGGATAAAGTTAACTATTTGCTTCCTCCGATATATCCCAGTAATAAAGAAGAAGAGATGTATCTTATGATCAAGCCTATTAAAAAAATATATTATTTATCCAAAGAACAAGTTATTCAATATATAAATATTATATATTCTACAATTTATAAATACTATGACAATGATTTACTGGATAAAATATCTTCTAACATAGCTGAAAAAATAATTCTTCGTTCTTTAGTATTATAAGTGACCTTCCATAAGAATATCTGTACCTGTTCATGTTTCTCTAACAGTAATATTGTAAATCATTAATTTCAAAAAAACTTGTTTATCACAGCTATCGAGATTATATAGTTGATAAAAAATTCAGTTATGAAGCGAACCTGTAGGGACGTGTAACAAATTTGAGTATATTCGAATTCATAAAATTAGGAAAACAAATAATTCGATCATAATACTATCGATAAATTGTTCACATTCATGTCTCCTCATAGGCTTGGCACAGAGTTTTAATGTCAAGCTTTTGCATTTGGAGCATTTTCTTCATCACTTTTTGGGATTTATTGATGTCTTGGTCTTGTATCATCTTGGCCAAAATAGTGGGAACAATCTGCCATGATACTCCGTATTTGTCCTTGAGCCAACCGCATTGCTGTGCTTTTTCGTCACCATTTTCACAAAGCCTTTCCCAATAATAGTCTATATCTTCTTGGGTATCACAATTCACTTGGAAGGAAATGGCTTCGTTGAATTTGAACATCGGACCGCCGTTGAGAGCTACAAATTTTTGTCCTTCGATTTCAAAATCCACAGTCATTATCGTTCCCTCTTCCATTCTATGAATTTCATATCCTTCTTTTCCATATCGAGTAGTTATTCCAATCTTTGAGTTCTTAAAAACTGAGACATAAAATTTTACTGCATCTTCAGCTTGGTATCCAAACCATAGAAATGGATTGATTTTTTGCACTTTATCTTGTTGCTTTTCAAGTCTCATTGGATTTGATTTATTCATGAATCTATCTTGCTTTTAAAATGTATAAAAGTATGTAAGGGAGTAAAAGTATAGTTGCAATCTGTAAAACAAAGCTAAAAAATCAGTTTTATAAAATGAGAGTTTAAAAATTATTCTTTAACTGCAAGTGCCCATGGATGTTGTAAATTATAATCTTTTGGCCACAGAATATCCAATCGAGTCCAAGAAACACCCGAATCAGTAGAACAAAATATTCCATGATTATTTAAACAATAAAATTCATCTTTTATTTTTGGGTTAGCAGCAAGCATTGAAATAATAGTTCCCTTTGAATCAGGTAAACCATCTGTAACTAAATTCCATTTTTCTCCATCCTTTGAGCGCCTGTATAAAAAAGATTCGCTATTTTCGTCACGGGAATGTGCTTTCCAAGCCTCACTTGCGGATGATATAATAATGTTTTGAGGATTGGCCGAATTTACCGCCATACTAACTAAATATCTATGATCGATGCCTTCGCTTGACCTATTCCAAGACTGCCCATAATCAAAGCTTTCAAAATAACCATCCCCAGCAGCAGAATACAATCTTTTAGGAGCCATTTTATGAGTTAATAATGTATGAGTATCATATGGACCATTATTTACACGATCTATCCATGTTTCTCCATAATCATGACTTTGAATTAAAGCTCCTGCCTCTATTGCTACAAAAAGAATTCCCTCATTATTTTTATCTGATTCAATCCACCTGACATGATTAGTCCATGGTCTTGGAGGAAATGACCATGAGGATGATGATTTTAAATTCATAAAATTATTTTTTACTTGCCATGATTTGCCTCCATCGCTTGAGGCATACAAACCGCTTGGCTCTGTTCCAACAAAAATGTAATTGTAGCCTTTCTCTTCTCTTTCAATAAAGCTTGTTGAAAGAGACATTATATTAGCATCAGAAGGTATAACATTTGTTTTAATTTGATTCCATGTTTGACCGTTATCATCAGTTTTCCAAAGCCCATTATTCCATGTTCCGCAATATGCTCTGTTAGAATTCTGTGGATCAACAGCAACTGAAGTTGGATGAAATCCTTTTAGATGCTCTTGAATTTTCCACCCATAATTTGATGATTCTATTACTAAAAGCGAGTTTTCCAATGCAGCAAATAAAATCGTCATTGTAATTTACTATCACTATCATATTGAATAAATATTTAAAATTGTATATTGACTGTTTTGGACATCTCTGTAAAGTTAAAGATTTCAATATTTTTTTTAAACAGGTTGTTTTGTATCCTGAATTATAGATAGTAATTATAATATTAGATGGTAAATATCAAAAGTGTTTATGCTCCTCACATTGTTTCAATAATATTGATTATAATTTTAAAAGATGTAGGAATAAAATGAATTCTTAAAAAGCCAATATCAATTTACTCGATCATAAAAGCAATTAAAAAATTTAAATAAGATGATTAAAATCAAGTTTTATTTTTTCATATTTTAATAGCTGTTACAACTATTATTACAATCGTTTTATCAAAAATTATGAAAAAATATTTGTTTATACAAAAACAGATGTTCTATATTTCCCTAATCTATATACGTGCAGACGCTATTATAGGCAAAGGAAATAATCTTTCGGATTTAAAGGAAGGCAAGATAGGAGTTTAAGAGATTAATAGCTTTTCTCAGTTATTTGTATTAAAATCTCTGGAAAAGACAGGCATTAGTGAAGATGATATCAAATTTGTAAATATACCAGTTCAAAAGTTTGTTTGAACTAAATCAATAAACAGAGATTAATTGAAACTATTTATTGGTTAGTATATTACTAAAAATAATAACATTTCAATAAGGTAAATTATATGATTATTTTAAAAATCATAATCAAAGTATGTACAATTATCTAACTATTATTTTTTATTATCACATGAAAGATTAGGAAGATTTTAGTATGTTACTACTAGTAGTTATTACTCTCAATCACTATTATTTTACTTTAATCAAATGTTTGGTGCTGTCTTATGCTTTCGTATTGTATTTTCAAACTCGGTAGTCATCTTGGTGGTATTACTTAATATCTCTTTCGTTAAATTCATCCACAACATAGAATAGTTCTGCCACATACTGATGCTTGTCATAAATGGATCAAAAAATCCAGTATTTTTATCAAAACTATTCATTTCAAAATTTCTACGTTCCTCTTGTGGATAGGAATCATTTGTTGTTGTTATTGCATGTAGTGATTGTTCTACTTCGCCTGCTTTCAGCTTGGCTTTGTCTTCAGCCTGTTGAATTATTTCTATAGTTCGTCTTTCAGCTTCCTGCTTGGCTTTGTCTTCAGCCTGTTGTATTATTGACTGGGACCTATCTCCTGCTTCCTTTCTCACTTTTTGCTCAATTTCCTCTTTAATAGCGTCAACTTTTTCATTTGTAACTAGTTTTGCTCGTTCTTCAGTTCCTGCTTGGCTTTGTCTTCAGCCTGTTGAATTATTTCTATAGTTCGTCTTTCAGCTCCTGCTTGGCTTTGTCTTCAGCCTGTTGTATTATAGACTGTGCTTTTCGTTCAGATTCCTGCTTGGCTTTGTCTTCAGCCTGTTGAATTATTTCTATAGTTCGTCTTTCAGCTTCCTGCTTGGCTTTGTCTTCAGCCTGTTGTATTATAGACTGTGCTTTTCGTTCAGTTTCCTGCTTGGCTTTGTCTTGTATTGACTGTGCTTTTCGTTCGAGCTTCCCTGCTTGGCTTTGTCTTCAGCCTGTTGTGCTATAGACTGTGCTTTTCGTTCAGACTTCCTGCTTGGCTTTGTCTTCCAGCTTCTCGCCTGCTCTTTTCTTCAATTTCTTTTTTTATTATAGATTCTTCATTTTGTGAAGATAAATTTTCTGCACTTTGATGTATTTTTGACTTGTCTTGGCTAATATCCTCATCTTCATTAAATGTAGAAATTGCAGATTCTTGAGAACTTGTAATCTTTTTATTGTTTTGTTGTTTACCTATACCAGCAGTCTTAGAAGTTTCATTTCGCATATGTATTGCATATTCTTCTGCTGAAGGAGGATTATCTCTTTTGAATTTTCTAATAGCATCATCTTCTGAAATATTAAATCTTAATTTATCGCCATCAAATCCTTCAACTAATCCTGTAGGTAGATAAAACTTTTCTTTGCTAATTATGCCTTTTTCAGTTAAAATATAATGTAAAACAATTTCCTGTACTTCGCCAAAATCTGCATCATCAATTCCTCTTGCTTCTTTCTTTACAACATATGGCCAATTAATTTCATCATTAATATTAAAAACATTCTTAGAATTTGACATAAGATATACAATATACATATTATATAATACATTTAATAGCTAACAGTTTTTAAAACAAATCCATACACCAAAAATAACTTTTACCGATTAAATAAAACCAAGTAATACAACAAATAATAATTTAAAGAGTAATACAAAAACCATATAAAAAAGTTATTAAAATCAATATTAATAATTTATTCTAATAATTTTGAGTGTATTTATACTTTGTTTCCTTATATTAGATATGAATTCAAATATCGATTGGAATGATACCATAAAAAAGGAAGCAAGAGGAAGTAATGATGAAGATTTGGGCGAGGTACAAGAAGTATCTGGCGGTTATGTTCTAGTTCAAAGAGGTTTAATAAATAAAGAAAAGTTCTATATTCCTCAAGACCAAGCCGAAAGCTATGATGGCTCTGTTCTAACATTTAGAGTTTCAGAGGATGAAATATTAAATAAATATAAAAGAGATTCTGCTCCTTCATCATCTTTTGATACAGATAACAACAGTAATAGTATGCAACAGACAAAAGCATCAGATTTAGGTAGAGAATCAGAAGAAACCAAAGTTCCATTAACAGCAGAAAAGCTAGAAGTATCAAAAGATACCAGAGAAAGCCAAACAACAATAACTAAAGAACCCACAACCGAAACTAAAACAGTACAAGTTCCATTAACCCATGAAGAAGTAACCATTGAAACAAGACCTCCAAGTGGAGATACAGAAGCACAAACACCTGTTTCATCCAAAGAGGACATCACAATACCTGTGAAAAAGGAAGAGATAGGGGAAGTAACAAAAACTCCATATGTTAAAGAAGAAGTAGTGGTAAAAAGGAAACCAGTGACCGAAACAAAAGAAATAACAGAAGAAACAACATCAGAGAGAGTTAATACATCGAGATATAGAATAAAGAATCACTACTGTTAATTTATTTATACAAGAAAATATATGTATATAAAAGATATCTATTTTTTTCCAGGACTAAACTATTAAAATAAGAACAAATTTCCATCACAGGTAAAATCCTTTATTTAGGATTAAAAATTTAATGATGAGTATTATATTTAATTCTCTACCTATATTCTCTAGAAAAATACGAGTTACTATATGAAATACCATTACATGTAACATGACAATACCCTTAGAGTAACTAGATTCTTCTGTAGGCAATTTACTTGGCGCAAAAAATAAATCGGTCTTTAAAACAGATTCAAATACTAATAATCGTACTATATTTTTAACATTTTTTTCTCAAATATTTTAATAATTATATATAAATCATTTATTAACTTATTATTTTAATCAAAGAGCATAATAAAAAATATAATCATTTAATTTTCGATAAAATTCTAAATAAATTGATTGATTGTCCAATTTCTTCTATTTCTATTGTCTATTTATTATAATAAAGATGTTATTCTAAGGTTGAAAGTCAAGCCTAATATCCATTTCTATTGCGAGAAAGAGTTGTTATTGATTAATATGGACAATACTAGATGTGGAAATAACTCTTTCATAATGCAAAAATGGTTCATAGTATTATGATTTTGAAGATAAAATAAAATAAAGTAAGTAAGGAAAAACATCTTGAAATAGAGAGAAGGAGAAAAAATAGGTGAATATTAGAGAAATTTTTATGTTATCTTTTGAATCCATATGGGAGAGAAAGGTTAGATCTATTCTTACAATTTTGATGGTAATGGTTGGAAGCGCTCTTTTGGTTGCAGTTAATGGAATTGGCGCAGGATTTACTGAATCATTTAATAAACAGTTTAGCAACCTGGCACCAAACATACTTTTCATAAGTAGCTCTCAACAAGCACAAGGTGGAGGTGCCGGCGGAGGCATAGGCGGAGCAGGAAGCCCCCCGCCCGCACCAAAAATTACTTTAAATTCAGCAGTAGTAAATAGAATTCATTCCCTACCTTTTGTTAGTGATGTAATACCCAACTTTAGAGCTTCAGTAACGGTTCAATCTCAAAGTGAATCAAAAACTGATGCAATTTTATCTATGGATCCAGAGAAACTCCAAATTATTGCTCCAACTTTGGAATTTACAGATGGTTCCACGATCCAATCAAATAATCCTTCCACAATGATAGTAGCTCAGGATGTAGCTAATCCTCCAGGTGATGCTAATCCATTTTTAGCTTTAGGTCGTAGTGCCAAAATTACATATTCTTTTGTTGATCCATCCACTGGCCAACTGAAAGAAGAGTCAAAGAATTTTATTGTATCCGGTATTATGAAACCAACTGGTAATCCTACTGTAGATAATGGTATCGTCATTAATCTACAGGCTGGAAACTCACTCCTTCAAAAGTCTGGCAAATATGATTCATTTTTTGTAATTGCACAAACAACTGATTTTGTAGATTTAGTAGAACAGGAAATTAGAAGCCTCTACGGTAACAATATAGGAATTACTACTGTTAAAGCTATTTTAAAGACGATACAGCAATTTACTGCAGGAATCACTGCTTTTCTAACAAGTATTGGTGTTATTGCATTAATTGTAGGTGCAGTTGGAGTTATTACTACACTTTATACTTCGGTTGTAGAAAGAACCAGTGAAATTGGCACTTTAAAGGCTATAGGTGCAGAGAACAAACACATTTTATCCCTTTTTTTGGCCGAGGCTTTGTTGATAGGAATTTTCGGCGCATCCATAGGATTATTGACAGGAATTGGATTTGGTTATGGTTTAGGTGCTATTATAGGATCATCAGGTAATGGACCTCCCAGTCCACCCATCTATCTTGCAAGTGGAATGACTATGATATGGATATTGTCTGTAGGTCTTAGTGTGCTTGCTGGTGCATTGCCAGCGCTAAAAGCATCAAGATTATTACCCATAACGGCACTTAGATCACGATAAATTTATCAATATCTAGATTATTCTGAATGATTAATTGACGGAAAAAAGTATTGACAAAGACATTTGAGTAACTATCACATCTAATAGTGAATTATTGTGTTAAATTTCGGTTACTCTGTTTCTATGTATTGGTTTATTCGTCAAGTTTTCTTTTTATCTATATTTTAAAATGAAGTAGTTTTTCAATCACTTGTAGATATGAATTCTAATGGGTCATCAGAATGATTTGGAGATTCGTTAATATTTTTGACGTTGCAAACTCTTCTAAAGAAACAATTTATTCTGGAAATATAATCACTCCAATGCTATCCATCTTTGTCTGGAACACTTGCTCTACCCTTTATTTTGTATGAGGAATTTGATAATTTGCTCTCTTCTAGTAATGGAATAAAAAAAGATAAAGAAACATCCAAAAACTTTCCAATAGCTATGATGGCGTAAGGTTATTATTTTGATATTTTTCAAATGTATTGTAATTTTTCATAAATTCATAGAATTCTTTAACAAAATTCTGATTTTCCCTATTTGGAATTGTGTATATATCATTTATAGTGGTAGAAAGTTTAACCAGCATTTCCATCTTCCCCTTATGACTAATTTGTTATAGTAACGATGGCATAATAGTCCTATTAGTGAGCAGTCCTGCGGGATTTCATACTGATATCGGTTCTTTAAAATAGATTTTGTTATTGATAAGAGACTGCTTCATTTATAGGTTTTGATAATAATATGGTATAATACGAAAACAACAACAATATTAAACTTTGGTGTTTATGATCATCTGTTTTATAAATATTCATATAGTGAAACATGAGATTCATTAAAGTCTTATTGTTATATAAACCAAAACATCATATTTATTACTATTATGGGAAAAGTATTATAAAAAAGAACACTGCAACCTCGCAAGGGCATGCGATAGGTTTTGATAAATATTTTCCGTGTTGTTAGGAAAAGTACAGTAGACTCGCATTAAAAAATTAAATGAATATACTTGCAATTTTTTTATAATACAAAAAGGTTATGTGTCAGGTCGATAAAGTCTCAAAAATTGTATTTTTATCTATTACTAATAAAAGTATCTTATTATTTGCAAAGTATATACAATGTTACAAATATAGTGCAGAAATTAAAATAAAGATCGTTTATTTATATTTTATCTAGAGATATCCAAATTCCATTCTGGATATTTTTATCTATACACTTCCAAATTCTAGGAGATATTTCCAATTCTGAAAATCTTTTCCTTAGTGATGGATTCATGTCAATATATATCGAATGACTTGTAGCAATCTGATTAGGATTTACCAATTTAGTTAATTTACACGCCATACTTATGCCGTAACCTATGATATCGGAATAAGATCTTTCACCTAACTCATATTGAATGATTGAATGTTCACTGGCATCTATTCCAATCCTCACATGCAATTGGTTATATTTATTTTGTATTAAAATGGGATTTATTACTTTTTTTAAAATACTGATCATATAAAATGCACAATTTATTGCATTACTATAAGAATGTGATTTATCTTCATTTATAGGAAAAAATGCTATTACTGCATCACCTACATATTTTAAAACATGTCCATTAAAAATAGAAGCTGCAATAGACATTTCTTGGGTAAACATCTGTATTATTGTAGATAACATGTCAACTGAAAAATCTCTCATCATCAATGTAGAATTAACCAAATCTACATGTAGTATAACAAGTGTCTGCTTTGAGCCAATATTATGTTGCAAAAACTGTTCAGATTTTTCTGTCTTGGATTTCATTATGTGAACCCTTTTTTAAGGCGTAGATGATTCTTTTCTCAGTTTCTACAAAACATCTTTGATAATCTGCCAATTCCAAAAAAGAATTTTCGTCATCCAAGACATTTTTGTTTATACCTGACATGTATTTATCTTAATAAATAATATGAAACTTTACAACTTATTTAATTTTCTCTAAATTTGCCTATGAAGAGGCCTACTTCTTTTATTTAAATATGAACCATAAGAATTTCCAAAGTATCTCAAGTTACATAAATACTTAAGGTGTTATATAAAAAACAATTTATTTTTTGTTACTAATTTATTACCATTATTATTATATGAAAAAAGTGGTCACTAGAAGAGATTATAGTGAGATTCCCTTCAATAAAGAATTAAACAGATAGATATTATAAAATAAGTACGGAAAATAGTGTATTATAATGGATTATGCTTATCCTAACGTCTTGGTCGATACTCAATGGGTAAATGATCATTTAAACGATTCGAAAGTAAAAATTGTGGAGGTTGACTATAATCCTACTACTAGCTATTTACTTGGCCATATTCCTGGCGCAGTGCTTTTTGATTGGAAGCGAGAATTAATAGATTCAACTAAAAGAGAAATAATCTCAAAAGAGATTCTTGAGGATTTATTACAAAGAGCAGGTGTAAACAATGATACAATTCTTGTGGTTTATGGTGACTTTAAGAACTGGTTTGCAACATTTGCTTTTTGGATTCTCAAATATTATGGATTTCAAGATATTAGGTTATTGAATGGCTCTAGGAAAAAATGGCTTGATGAAGACCGGCCATATATCGTAGATATTCCATCTTATCCAAGAGGAAACTACAAAGCCTCTAATCCAGACAAGAGTATTAGAGCTTTTATGAGATATATACAAGAAGCAATAGAATCTCAAAGTAAAATACTAATTGATGTGAGAGGTAAAGACGAATTCGATGGAATAACTCTTGCTCCATCAGAATATTCTAGTGAATATGGTCAGATAGGTGGACATATACCAGGTGCGATAAATGTGCCTTGGAATTTGATGGTTAATGAGGATGGCACATTTAAGACAGCAGAATATTTAAAGAACCTTTATGAATCATTGAATATTACTCCGGAGAAAGAAGTAATTACTTATTGTGGTATTGGAGAAAGAGCTTCTTATACTTGGTTTGTTCTAAAATATTTACTTGGCTATCCTAACGTAAAGAGCTATGATGGTTCATGGCTTGAGTGGGGTAACACTATTGGCAATCCTATAGAGAAGTAAAATATTTGTAATCTTTCATGATTTGTCCATATGATTAATTATATATTTTATGAAATGTCTGTCTATTAATTAATAGAGGCTCAAATGTATTTTTAAAGAATTGTTAATTGTTAAATCATTTTAAAGAGGTTGAGTTGATTTACTTTTGGTATTTCGGTTATATTTATTATTTCTATAATAATAATATTTTTAACAATTTCTTCTTATAATCAATTTGGAATAGTTGTTGCCCGTGATCATGCATAGCATATTCCTAATAGAGGCTGTCTGTAACCACTCTAAATCTGATTAATGCTGAAATGAAATATTTGCATGATAATAGATTTAACGTATTGATTTTCGATAATCTCGGATATAATAATACAAACTCTATTGCAAGAAACAATATCATAAATAATCAGGAAACTCCAATAGAAGTATCAGCATCACATAACAATGAAGTTTACAATAATGCAATTTCAAAATCGCCTACTGCAGGAATAACTGTTAAAGCAGGTTCTTCAGAAAACAAGATATACAACAATATTATCGATAATACACAAGATGATGGGATAAAAATATCCTCGGATTCTAAAAATAATTCGATATACTCTAATAAAATAAACGGGGTCGCCCAACAATCAATGGATACAAAAAGTCAAAGCGACAAAGTTAAAAAACAATCAAATTAATATGTTATAATATTTGTGTAATTTAATTTCTATTTTTGTTTATTCTTGTTTGTATAGATCGTTGGTTTTTTTAACTTTATGTTTTGTAATATATTCCTCTTTGACTTTGCGACAACATTCGTGTTATCTATTTCTGAATAAGAGTAAGGGATAACTGAAATTCTTTCAATTGAAGGAAATTTTGAATTAATGGTGTTCTGAATTTGCATTGAAAGTTCCTCTACCTCTGAGACAGATTCTTTTCCATCTACAGCCATGTGTATTTCAGCTTGATCAACCATTCCAGAAGAACGGAGCAATACCTCTCTAACATTAATTTTTTCATCAGAAAATTGTTCATATATTATATTTTTGATCATTTCAGTTAACTTTGGATTATGCCATGAATCTACAAGTATAAGGGATGATCTTTTTAATGAAAGATATGCAACAGAAAATATGTAAAAAGCTATAATCATTCCACCTATCCCATCCATTTGGAGAAATCCAAACTCTGTTGCAATTAATATACTAAAGAATCCCACAACAGAGGCTGAACCATCTTTAATTGAATTTTTTGCATCTGTTTTAAGTGAAAGTAAGTTGTATTTGTTTGCAATAATATGCATCTGAATTGCCCTGTATAAAGAAAGAGCACTTGCTCCTGCTAATACAGCCATAGTTATATATGGATGATTAATTTCATGAGGATGTATTAATGCTTGATATGAGTTATAAAATATAACTACACCGATTATTATCATTCCTAATGCTGCTATAAAGGCTGCAAAACTTTCTACTTTGTGATATCCAAAATGAAATTTCCTATCAGCTGGTTTATGAGCAATCCTTAGTCCGATTAAAACAATAAAAGAAATAAATGCATCAGATAAGGAATCGATTCCATCTGCAGTTGCTACATTACTACCGCTATAATACCCTGCAATTATCTCTACTATTCCAATACTGAGCAAAGTTATAACGGATATTTGTGCTATTTTTTTACCAGCTATAATGCCTTCTTGAACTAAGTTGGTTGATGGTGTAGAATGGGAAGGTGGAATTTCTTGTTCATTCTTTGTTAAAGAATTGTTAAATTTTTTAATTAAATCCAAGGTTGTGGTGTTCTTTAAAATTTTTTTTAGTAAATTATCCATAAGATAGTTTTATAGTTGTTATATTCTGAATTATATTTAATACTTGTGATATAAACATATAATCCATATCTATTAATCTAAAAAAATTTTTCACTTTTAATAAAGACTATTAATATATTTAAAATCGTATTAGATTTAACGCTAGACAAGTCTTATATGACGCGAATAGATATTTTATATTTTGTAAAAGCTATGTTATTTGGTATAAAATAATGTAGCAAAAGCTTTTAAACATCCCCCTCAAAAAGAATACGATAATTTTAAACAATTTGTATCAAATTGTGGAATAATGATCCCTTTAGAAGGTAATGTCTTTTACGCCAAAGTAGTTTAATTGTCAAGTATACTTTACATAGCGATACAAAATAAAAATATGGATAATTAACTAGAATTAAACAATAAAATAACACATGAAAAACAATTTATTTCATTATAAAGATTGATTTTACTATCTAATAAAATACTATCATTTTACATTAGGTTGTTGGATTTCTCTTATGCTAAAGTCTTTGATATCCATGTCATCTATATTATCCCATCGAAATATAGCTATTGGACCTCCCCATGTTATCACTTGAGTATCTGAACCGCCACAATTAGGCTTGCCTCCACCCCAATGACCATTATCAGTATAAGATAAAACTTTATGCCAATTATTATTTGAATTGTCATCAATATACTGTTCTAATTTTACAGAATTGTTGTTATTGGCTAGATTATAAAATACTGCTTTTATTCCAATCCATCTTCCTAAAAGTGGTTCTTTTATGGCATCTGGTATTTGTTTATCATCTGTTGTGTAGCCTTGAGTATGCTCTAAATCCTTTTCAAACTTTACTCTGCCTGTTTCGTATGTATTTGAGTGATAAGTCGTAGATTCACATTGCTCAGATAATCCATTAATTAAATTCTTATCATTAGTATTCTTTCCGCCTCTAGCTACAAGCTCAATATGAGCAGCACCATTTTTTTCAGAACTAGTAAAGCTGTTTATTTTGAAATACCCTGTCATTTCAACGTTTTTCCAATCGTTAGGAGATTGCATATATCCTTTCTTTGATAATTCTGTTTGATTAAGTATAGTAATTAATTGTGGCTTGAATCCCGAAGAGGTAAATACATTGTATCGAACCTCCGTATTTTGTATTTTCCAACTATTACCATCACCATCATCGTTATTATTTTTAATTAGAGTTGTTTGAGGATCTGTCCTTAGGTCATGGTTAGGGTCATTCATATTAATAGACCATTCTTCACCATCAGGTTTAGAAGGGTATATTTCTTTTATGCCAACTTTATCTATCTTTGTATTATTAATAATAACAGGTAAAGGTTTTTGCAAAGTATGATAATAAATAATAAAAGTAATAGACAATGAGATTATTATTATTGCAATAATAGATATTAATTTAATCTGTTTCATTGCATTATTCCTCTAAATAAGGATAAAATAATAAAAGTAAATATAAACTATTTTTAGCTGCTATATTATATTCAAAAAGTTGATCAAAGTTTATAGTCAAAACTAGTTTTTTTATAGTATTAGACTCTTCCAGTCATCTGTTTAATATCATACCAGTTTCACTGATGATCAAATTCTCCTCTATAAACAATTATTTTTGCAGCTATTACAGGGTTATCATCATTTTTCATTAATATAATATGTTTCCACCTAAAATTATCCCAAGATCCAACTATTATCCTAGAAGAATTCATCGTTAATGATAAAGACTGTATTCTTACATCTGGATACTGAAGCAATTTTTTAATTTCACCTATAGTTGGAATTCTATCTTCTTATGCATGTCTTCATTTGACAATTCCTCTTGTAACAATTTTTCAGTTTATTATAATGTCATTCATATCGCAAAATGATTTTATGAGTTTTTAGTAGGTTGGAACAGTGGATTCAATTTAACCATTTTTATTCATATCTTTTGAAATTCCATATAGTTTAATAAGCAGTTTTGAAAACCCTTTGAATGTCTAAAGCAATTCATGGAATCCATTAGTTAAATTTTTTTTCTATTATATTCCTGGTAATTTTAATATGAATGAAAATCTACTATTTTTTGTATATTGTCTATTGTTAATTATCGGTATTGATTTATGAATTGGATTCCCTGTAGCATTTAATTTAAATGCAGCAAGAGTTTTGATTACCATCTTTTGGTTTAAAATTTATCCAAATCTTTTACCTCCTGATTCTGGAAATACATGGTTAATAACAAAGGTGCCACTTTCTGCTTTATATGAAGGATGAATATGTGCAAAGTAAGAAAGGTCTTCATATATATCTACAATATGCATAAGTTTATCATGAATGGTTTCAAAATATTGAATTATATTGTCTGACTTTTGTTTTGTTATGTTGATTGCTATTGTAGTTGTTTTTTCAGCATTGGGAATTTGAGGATCCTATTTCAAATTAACTGTATAGATAAAATTTTGATAATGTTGGTGTTGATGATATTGGTAGTGGTAACTATTGTTGTTTTGAATCCGGATATAGTCTTGTTGTTTATTATGGTGGTTATTATTTTAATTAGATTTATTGGTATCAAAAATAATTTCTCATATTCTAATTTATTCATATATTATTAATTAACAAGGAGAAATATAACAACGAGCTTTACAAATGTAAATGATAATATAATATAAATACTATATTTCAAAAATGCCTTTACAACTAGATGAAATTGATATTAAAATTATAAAATCACTAGTAAAAGATGGTAGAAAATCCTTTAGGCAAATATCAAGGGAAACTAAAATAACAACCCCAACTGTAAAGGCAAGATTCAAAAGGTTGGTTAACATAGGCTTTATCAAAGGTGTTATTCCTATCTTTGATTTTAATCAAATAGATAAGGGAGAAGATAAACATTTGATTCAAATACAAGATATTAAGAATGATGTAACAAAAGAAGGAGAAGAAGAAAACACTAATGCAGATATATTCAAATTAGAAACAGATAAAATTAAACAGAGTCTTATAAGCGGACTTGCAATAAAAATGGTTTGCGATTTTTGTAAAGGGCCAGTTTATGGTAAACCTAAAGTTTTAAAATTTGCAGATATCGAACGTTTTTTTTGTTGCAATTCTTGTAAATCAGGTTATAGTGAAAAATACAAGGGAAGAATAGAATCAATAAAAAGAAAATATGAAGGAAACCCCGAATTTTAAATCTGTGTTAATGTCTTTTGTCTTTTATCTAATATTCATATTTTGAAGGGTTTTTTCAAATGTTTCTTTGCACTCCTCACGACAATAATATACTTTTTGTCCATTTACTTTTGATATATATTTTGCAGTTTCTTCATCTACATTCGTATTGCAAACTGGGCCTTTTGCTATTTCCCCTTCTCCGTATTTTTCTTTAAGACGAATATGGTTTAATTTTAAAAGAGTTACTTCATGTAGGGAGCATCCAAATCATATAGAAAGTTAAAGCAGCCTTTATTACTTTTGGAAATATTATATTTAACAATGGATATTATATCTTCCTTTTTCTCATAACTCGGTTTCTATATATGGATTTATTCTTGTTGTTTTCCTTTTTATTAATATTTAGAAATGCAGGAGTTTTCCATTCGTTGATTGATATATATCCTCGTGTACCTTTAGAATAACTTTATAAATCCAATAACGTTCTTAGTATTATAAAACTATCTAAAAAAAATATTTTAATCTTGAAAGATAATCATTCCATGTTGGATTCCAACGTTTGATATATCTTTAGTTTTGTATCAAGAAATTTGATGATATGCTCACTATTAATTGAATAAAAAGATACAGAAGGATCCAAAAACTTTCCAAAAGTTATCATAGTTTTAAGGTTGTTGTTTTGATATTTCTCTGAAGGTCCAGAATATTTCATAAAATCATAGAATTCTTTGACAAGCACCTAATTTTCCTTGTTTGAAATGGTGTTAATATTATTCACAGTTGTAATAAGTTTTACTGGCATCTATCTCTTCCCCTTCTGACTATATTCGTTATAGCGATGATGGTATAAGAACCTTAGTAGTAAGCTGGCCCGTGGGGTTTGGTACTGATATCGGTTATATAAAATGGATTCTAGCAATAGGAGGCCAACTCATTTATTTAAGCATTATTATGATAGACTCTTGCATCAACATTTAAAATTGTCGTATTGATATGGGTTCGGATGGGATGTGAAGGTGATATAGAGGATTATGTAGAATAGTAAATGACAATGGAATTATAATGTTTATAATGTCATCAATAGATGTAGGAGTAACTATTTTTTTAATGAGGATAAATTTGGAGAGGCAGAATTTGAAGGCGATTGGAAATGTAATTGGTTTATCTTAGGTATTCTCTACACCATCGAACTTTGGAATTGGACAAACAACTATATTTAACTTACAGTAAAGCGCCATAAATTTGACAGGCACATCAAACTTCTAATTTTATTCATTTTCTCATTTAAATTATTATCAAGGCAAGAAAATAGAATGGATTTTTATTTAGACATTACTACCAATATATTTATAGATAAATCGAGGGTAATGCTTGATCCGCCACCTGCAGCATAAGATGTAAGATTCGTAATATCTATTTGGATTCTAACAATCCCTTTTAAAAGAATCTGCCACTAATCCCAAAGAAAAGAGAAAGTAGATCCTTCCCTTTGAGAGATGAACTCAAAAACAACTTTCGAGTTACTAAGTATACGCTGCAAAGATATATAAATGAAACTACAAAAAATCCATAAATGGATATATTTAAA
The DNA here is from genome assembly GCA_963824915.1 of uncultured Nitrososphaeraceae archaeon. GTDB lineage: Archaea > Thermoproteota > Nitrososphaeria > Nitrososphaerales > Nitrososphaeraceae > Nitrosocosmicus. The sequence continues at coordinate 145,827 of CAWGRD010000007.1, read as the reverse complement.
TCAACAGTTATCATAAATATGCCTGATAAATTATTTAAGAGACTTCTCTTTTCTATTTGAAATCCTATTGTTAATTATGATAGCCTATGAGAACAGTATGGTTAGAAGTTAATACTCATAAAGTTCTTTATTTAATCAGGAGTAATAAAACAAAATATTAAATAAAAAAGGTAAATTTAGAATTTTATTTTTTAGAGAAGTTATTGCTCTGCTATTTAATCGTGATATTTGGTATTAATACAGTCTTTGCTTTCGCCTTTAAAGCAGTGGTGATGTCCATTTTTGGTATAACATCCGTTAGTGCCTTTACAATGACTCCATTTTTTTGAAGCACATGATTTTTTTGCTGATGCATCATCTGCGCCTGCAAGAGTGGTGGCAGATATTATACCAAATGCAATAATGGCAATGGCCATTAGTGATATAGATTGTTTTGAGTTCATCGGCTAAATTTTATAAGCTAAATAAAACTCATGCGATAATGATCAATATATCTAATTAAATCATTTTATTTACAATAATTGAGAATGAAATAAGAGTTTAATTTTATGGGGTATTGATATATCTTGTTTTGTGCTTGATTTTTATTTATTATTATACAACAAAATTATAATGTTATTTTCTCAGATATCATTATAACTATTTTCTTTGCTTTTCTAAAATTTTTCATGATCTTTATTATAATATTAGAAAGCCTGTATAGCAGAAATGTCTTTTGTATTGATTGTTATTTTGAACATTTGTATCATATACAAAATCTGTATATGCATATCTAGTAATAGTTAATACAGAATAACCCAAAATAGCAAATCTGTTTTTATAGGATTATCTATATCGCCTCAAAAATGAAATATGATAATATAAAACGTAAATTAAATTAATCCTTAGAAGAAGGATAAAAATCGACATTGGTATTAGTTAAGTCAATATCCTTATTTGTGATCAATATAAAATAACTGATATTGTCAATGCCTAATAGTGAGAATTACGATAAAAGCAGGAATAGCCTTCGATCTGATCTAAACCTGGTAAAGGAGCTAAATGAAATACTTTCTATTGAAAATGCAGCAGCAGTAAGAATAGATTCAAGAATAGACAACACACCAATTGAAGCGTTAAAGGAAATATTAAAAAGGCATCTGGATGTAACAAATATTCAAAAGATCAGACTTCAAGATATAATTAGACGATTTGGAGGAAAGCCAACCGATGCAAAGGCCAACTTGTTATCATCATTTGTTTCTTCTTCTTCTACTACTACCGGCCCAACGCAGTCTGAAAATAATCTTCCGAAAAATTTAAAAATAGAAGAGCAGAGCAAGATTTTAAAACAGTCTTTACCAGAGGACTATGAAATTGTACAATTGAGGCAAGATTTTGAGATAAATCATGATGAATTGATAGCTTATGAATCACTGATAGAGAACATGCAAGTTATGGACATTCCATATAAACAAGAGAATTTATCTTTACTTGAAAAGAGTATGAAAGAAGAAGAATTGATGGTTTATTGGTACAAAACACATACACCTTTGATACTTGACAACCTTTGGCCAAAGGTAATTCATACTTCTATGAGACGAGGTCAAAACTATCTTCTTAACCATATCAGCACCAAAATCCCAATTATAATCATATATGCTGATCTGGTTGGTTCAACGAAGATGAGTATGACCTTACCCATAGATAATCTTGTTTCTATAGTCAGGATTTTCGACTATCACATTTCAAACGTTGTAGATACCCTCGGTGGATATGTTTTAAAGTATGCCGGGGATGCTGTAATCTCTTTTTTTCCAAGTAGTGTTGACAATCAGAACAAATATCTTTCCTCAGGTACAGCAGTTGAATCTGGAAAATTGATGATCAATTCAATCAAGGAAGAAGTAAATTCCTTTATGCATAAAATATACAAGTATCCAGAGCTTTACGTCAAGATAGGTATAGATGCGGGAGAAAACGCAATTGTTCAGTTTGGTTACGATCAACGCTCACCTATTGATATATTGGGATATGGTATGAATGTTGCATCAAAAATAATGTCAGTAACCGGTGCAAATAAAGTATCCATTGGAGAGAACGTTTACAAATCATTAGAACCCAGCGTACAGGATGAATTTCACGAACTAACGATCACCGATCGATGGAAATATGTAAACTACGGTACTGATAAGCCTTACAAAATATACACATTGAATACATAGATTAGGATTAATGAAGTATGCACCACATTTACTAAATATCTACGACAAAATGCGACATATGACAAATACTGCAAGAAAATTAGTAAATCAATCCAATCTAACCACCTCTTACTAAATTGCTTCAAACAGGCAAAGACTAAAACATATCAGTAACTTATATAAATAATAGAACATAAGAGTATTAATACAAATTGATAGTGTTATGAGTAACAGTTCTCATCTGTGGGGCTTTGCTGATATCGGTTCTTTAAAATAGATTCCCTCATATTATAGAATAATTAAAAATATAAAGATTTATGAATATATGAATTGAAATGTTGTACCGAATTTGAATTCGGAGACATTATGAAACATAAAGTATCATCTCATTTTAGCGGGAAGCCATTGGCTTATTTTATATGATATTAGATAATTGAATCTTTTCAACTCAATTACAAAAAAAACTTGAAATAAATCGAACATATATACTAAAGACAGAAACAAAATGAGTTCCATACATACTTTTAATCTTGAGGCTATTAATCCACAAGCTGTCTGTAAAGGCGGTACTCGAGCCATGGCAAACGAAAATAATTTCTCTTTATTGAAAGGTATGGCGTTATACTTATTACGATTAGATAATGGGGGTGTCAGGGAACCACACTGGCATCCAAATGCAGCTGAACTCAGTTACTGTTTATCAGGAAGCGCTCTCATGACTATCTTCAGTCCAGGCGCAGGTCATAATACCTTTACTGTCAATGAAGGCGAGATTGTATATATTCCAAAGGGCTATCTTCATCACATAGAGAATATCAATCACGGGGAAACTAAATTCGCTATTGCATTTAATCATGAGATGCCAGAAGATATTGGAATATCTGGCTCAACTGGTTCCATGGCTGACAGGGTACTAGGAGCCACATTCGGACTTGGATCTGAATATTTTGGCAATTTCAAGAAATCTAATCATGATTTAATCATAACGTCCAAATCCAACTCTAAAGTTACTACATCTACATATCAGAAAGTCCCTAATTACCATAAATTCAATCTTAAGGCTTTTCCACCTATGGTACAAAGCAAAGGCGGTACTGTTTCCCTCGGTAATGCAAATAATTTTGGAATTCTCAGTGGTCTTGCTTGTTTTCTTCTGACATTGAAACCTAAAGGCATAAGGGAGCCGCACTGGCATCCAAATGCAGCTGAATTAGATTATGTCATAAGTGGAAGAGCTCGTATGACCATTTTCAGTCCAGGTGACAAGGTGAATACATTTGAAGTTGGTCCTAATGAAATTGTGTTTGTTCCCCCTGCGTACTTTCATTACATAGAAAATGTAAATTCTAATGAGGATATGCAATTTGCAGTGTTCTTTAACCATGAGATGCCAGAAGATATTGGAATATCAGGAGCATTCGGTGCGTATTCAAATGAAGTCTTAGGGTCTATGTTTGGTCTAGATTCAAAAATCCTCGATTCATTACCAAAATATCAAGAAGATGTTTTCGTTGTAACTGGAGGTTAAACTGCCAAAATATCCTTCCATGTACATTAATCTCTTTATTATTGAGTTATATACGGATTTTCATGTTCACCATAGGAGCAATTTTTAAAACTACCAAGTATAAACTAAAAACAATATTAACATTGCAATTGTTACCATTTAATGGTGTATTTATATTTATATTATAATATTTGCATATCGTCCTAGTCGATCTAGAAAATGCCAACTTATTCTATTATCCATGTGTTAACTATTCTTACTCCAACTTTTTTTGTATTGGCACTTGGCTATGCTGCTGGGCGTTATCGCTTATTTGATGGTGAAAAATCAAAGGGACTTACCGAGCTAGTTCTTGACTTTGCCCTTCCAGCAGCACTTTTTATAGGGGTAGTCACCTTTCCCCAACAAGAGCTCTTCAAGCTCTATCGCTTTTCCAGGCATTTTTTCTCGTATTCCTTCCTGTATATGTAATTGTTTTCATTGTTACAAGATTCATCTTTCACCAAACAATAGGTGCAAGCTCAATAGCAGCTCTATTGGTAACATTTCCTTCTACCTCGTTTTTTGGAACTTCAGTTGTAGGTGGACTATTTGGTAATTCAAGTGACGTCTCGATCTCTATTTCAGTTATTATAGCCACAGGTATATTCGTTCCACTCTCGATTTGCTTGCTTGAGATCTCTTCTCAAACTATTGTTAGCGATAGAGATAAGCCGCAAAATTTTAGACATAATAGTAGAAATATTACTAATAATAAGAAAGAGGAGATAGCATCAGTTATTGGACAATCTGTAGTTAATACTATAAAAAAACCTCTAGTATGGGCTCCCCTCTTGGCATTAGTGATATCCTTTCTTGGCATTAGGGTTCCAGAAGTTGCAATTTCAAGTTTAAATCTTATAGGTTCTGCAACTTCTGGTGTTGGCATTTTTGTGGCTGGACTAACGCTCGCCGCATATCGTATTAAACTTAATTATATCATAATTTTCAATGTATTGCTTAAATCGATAGTTCAGCCAACATTAATGATTGGGATTATACTAATTCTTGGAGTAAAGGGAATATTTGCTAATGAGGCAATAATCCTCTGTGTACTTCCATCTGCAGTCTTGCCAGTCCTTCTAGCAATACGCTATCAAATGTACGAGTCAGAGGCATCCTCAACACTGATCCTCACGTCCGTTACAATTATTGTTACTGTCCCATTATATGTGTGGTTAATTGGTGCTTAAAAGATGCAAAGTATGATGAGGTTCAGGTATTCTCATCTAGTGTAATAACTATAAATTATTTAACAAATTAATTGTATGGCAATTAAATAGATAAAAATATCTTATATTTTTGACTACTCTATTTCTTATGCTCAAATATGTTGATATATTAGACGCTAATTCTTCTATACTCCTCTTCTGACCTTCAAAAACAGTATACAATCTTGAAAATCCATAATCAAATTTATTAATCAAACATGACAGTTAGGATTAAGTTCCTCATAGTAAAGGGGCTCTAACACAATTAATTTAAAATGACGTTTTGCTAAATTTTGTTATTGTAAGATGACATAATAACAAAGGTTCTTTTATTTAATAGATAAAGTAATATTCGATATAAAGATGATGTATATTGTCTTTTAATTCATAAAGTCTTTGCTTTAGTATTTTATTCTGATGAAGTTTAAATTCACATATTCGATATGATTAATTTAGCCTATTTTGATCGATTTTAAGAGATGTTCTTGTTAACCCATATCAAATTTAACTATGATTACAAAATTTACAAAATTTTAATTAATACTGTATTTACTATATGGTAATTGTCAAATAATCACAAAAATAATGAGGATAAAAAATACAGATCTACTAATAAAATACATATACTTTCAATTTTGTTAATTGTGGCAACATCTTCATTTGTTACTTCCTATCTGATTGGTTTCTATCCTACACCTGCATATTCTTTAATACCTAATCTTTCTCCTAAATTGTCTTTATCTGGTATCCAATACCAAAATGATAATAGTAATAACCAGACTACTGCTACTCCAATAAAGCATTTAATTGTTTTATTCCAAGAAAATGTAGCATTTGATCATTATTTTGGAACATATCCATATTCTAAAAATCCATTAGCAGAACCGGCTTTTTTCCCACTTCCAAATACCCCTTCTGTTAACAATTTATTGTCTGCAGGATTAATATCAAATAATACCAATCTTGTTAATCCATTCCGTATTGATAGAAGTGTTTCGGTAACAAATGACAATAATCATTCTTATACTGCTGAACAACAAGCTTACAACGGAGGTTTATTAGACAAATTTGTAGAGTATACCGGTGCTTTTGCTCCTAATTTTCTATGTTTTTCAGAAAAAAGAGAAGACTGTCATCCTCAAACTGTAATGGGCTACTATGATGGAAACACAGTTACCGCTCTTTGGAACTATGCTCAAAATTATGCCATGAGCGATAATTTTTATCAAACAAAATTTGGTGAATCTACTCCAGGTCATATCAATCTAATTTCAGGACAAACACACGGTGCTAAACCTGAAAATATCAAAGGAATAGTTGCTAATGGAACCTTAATAGGTGATGCTGATCCCGCTTCAGATGCATGCTCATTTACAAAACAAGATATTTTCTTATTTCCTAGATTGGGTAACGTAACATTTCCTGATGCAACTGCCAAAATACAAATGACTGGTAAAAATATTGGGGATCTTTTAAATTCAAAAAATATTACATGGGGATGGTTTTCGGCAGGATTTAGTCCTACACCTAATAACAGCACTGAAAGAAATTGTGGTGCAGATAGACATGATAATGGTTATGGAGTAGTATCTTATGATTATTATAGTTCAGTAGAGCCTTTTCAATTTTATAACACCACTGCTAACCCAAATCATATCCCACCATCTTCAAATTCAATGATAGGTCGCTCCGATCAAGCTAATCATCAGTATGATCTATCTAATTTTTGGACTGCTGCCAAGAGTGGAAACTTGCCTTCTGTTTCTTTTATCAAAGCACCATCCTATCAACAAGGTCATGCAGGATATTCTGGACCTTTGCTAGACCAGACATTCCTTGTAAATACCATAAATGAAATACAAAACTTGCCACAATGGAATCAAACTGCAATAATTATAACATATGATGATTCTGATGGATGGTATGATCATGTAATGCCGCCTATAATAATCCAGTCTAACGACAAAGTTTACGACAAATTACTGGGAGTAAATAATTTATGTGGAACTCCAAAGAACGGCTCATATAATGATAGATGCGGCTATGGACCACGGTTGCCAATTTTGACAATATCTCCATTTTCAAAGGTAAACTATATTGATCATCAAATAACAGATCAAACTTCTATTCTAAAGTTTATTGAGGATAATTGGCACTTGGGAAGAATAGGCGGGCAATCTATGGATGAAAAAGCAGGTTCGATTTTAGGAATGTTTAATTTTACAAAAGGTCATGATAACCAAAAGTTATTTTTAGATCCAAATACAGGCACTAAAATTCCATCCTAACTTTTTTTATTATTTGATTTCTAATTATAATTAAATTAGTTTTGGATTCAATTGTATCTTTAGCCGAGTATATATTTCCTTATAGTATTTGTTAATAAGTTACTTCATTGCTTAACATGCTTGGCTTACAATTTTCTTTCAAAATGTTAGTTCTCATCGGTGGGTAGTAAGCGGGCCTGTGGGGATAAGATTCAGAATTGGATGTAATCTTTTTATATTTTTTATATTTCATTTGGTAACTAATTAAGTATTATAACGTCATTGGTATGGGCGGGGTCGTTTGTAGGACATTTTTGTTAGTAATCTACAAGGTAAATAAAAAATAAAGAAATAACAAAAATTACTTTTTAATATGTATAACATTTTAGATTCAAAATTATGAGGGTATATGTAGATATTTTTTTAAAGATTTGAATTTTTCCGGGCCTCTTAAATCTAATTTATCATATTGGCCAAAAATCGTCAGTTATTATTTCAACTAGATTGCCACCAGGATCTCTAAAATATATAGATAATCCTCCATTATTCCAAGTTACTTCTTTTTCTATCTCAATATTCTTATTAAGAATAAACATTTTGATAGATTGAAAGTCAGCTTTTTTGATCTCAAAAGCAAAATGATTGATTGCGGGTGGAGTCCTAGCGCCATGGTTAGTATCTTTTTCATACAACGTAACTTTAGGATTGAATATTAAAAGCATATTTTTTCCTACCTTGAAAAATACATGTCTGTTCAATTCCTCCGAAACCAAGTCCAGTCCTATTTTATCTTGGTAGAATTCTTTCATTTCTTTTAAATTAGATGAATAAATACATGTTTCTATTATCTTGGAAAATTTCATTTATATTATAATGCCTCTATTAATTCGTCCCTAATATCCATAATTAGATAGTTCTACGGCCAAAATCCGTTAGATTTTGCAAGATATTCATTCATACTTGCATGTATTGGCATAATAATACATAATAATAATTTTATTCCAAAGCATCTCCTAATAGTCATGATCTTTATTTATTGATAAAGTTGCTAGATGAGGAAGAAGAATTAGACGAATGCATAGAAGTATCCAAAGGTATAAATCCGAATGAGATTCAAGCCATGAATATAAGTCAGCCAAGACATGCTGTGAAATTGATCCCCAAGAGCAGTAACCCATTGAGATGAAGGATAGAACAAATGGCCAAGGTTCGGATATGTTATTAATATAGATAAAGAAAAGAGCAAATTCATTCATGATATTCGAATAAAAGTTCCAATGTTTAATGATGCTAATATTAGTGAAATTATAAGTAACTATGTAAAAATAACAGATAATGGCAATAGAGTTGAAAGTTATTTAGGGGATATGCTAATAGAACTTTTTAATCTAGGTGATTCTTATTTTATTGAAATATCTTTGGCATACTTCATTAGCATAAGAAAATATTCCGAGTATTTAAAATCAATTAATATTATAGATTAAAAATATCATATTTGACACAAAAAATATCTATAAAATATAAAAATCAAATTATAAAATATAATTATATAAGATTTTCAATTAGTTGTTTTATTTTACATCATGAATTATAGTTTTATCTACAAAGGTTTTATAGGGCAATAAAATTTAATTATATATTTTTTTCAACTAAATAAAATAAATATAATTACTTACTTTGAAATATTGTTTGTCAAGAATGATTTTAAAAAAATAAATGGATATATGATTGTCGATACAAAATTATATTTGATGAATAATTTTTTTCGACTCAAAAACATATCATTAATAATTATCATTATAGGAATTTCATTTACAATCGCCATATCATCAATTATACTATCCTCAACAGAAATTCCAAAAGGAACAGATATATCTCCTTTTAGTTCCCCTCAAGCTTTAGCACAACAATCTACCTTTAATAACAAAGAACATACGATAGCACAAGCTTCAGGACACTTTGCAAATAACCAAATTAAAGATGGCGTAGTAACATGGATTCAGGGAGGGCTATGGAATCTGCAAATCAAAAGTTTACCTTATGATAATACTAGTAATAATACAGGTGGAAATAACACCGAAAAACCAAAAATTACAGCTATTTTTAATGCCAATTTTACAATGATAAAACCAGATGGAAGTTTCTCTCATAGTCATATTATAAACAATTTTTCATCAAATTATGTTTTTATTACAAAAAATGATATAGTTGTAATAGGAATAGCAGATATTCACTCAAATATTGGACTAGAATTCAAACAGGTACCTATAACAGTTCATCTTATGGGCAAAAAGGTCTTAGGAGTGACGATTAATGTCAATAAATCTAACGGGCATTTTGCTAGTTCAAATGAAATGTTTGGAACACTAATTAGTGGAATAGGATTAACTAAATCCGATACTAATAACACAGCAATAACAAATGCTTCTAACAGTAGGATATCAATTCCATTAGATAATAGTACTATAAAATAGAAATTCAAATACAATTAAACTACTTACTCTTTTTTATATTCGGCTAAATCTATTTTTATCTACCAAAAAACCTGACAGTTTATTTAATAAAAATATATGACATATCTAAATATTATAAAATAATTCTAACTATAAAGTATTAGCATTAAACTATAAAATAATGAATTTATTATTAGTATATTATGAACTGATTAATAACCCGATTTAATGCTGTTCTATTATTGTTATTGTTTTTTACAACGATTGTGTTAATTAGTAATAATTCCTTTATATTTAGTCAAAGTGATGAAAATACTTCAGAACAGATGTCTACTACACGGGCTGTTCAAATGAATGGAGGACAAATTGAAGAAAAAATTATTACACCTGCTACTGAATGGTTAGTCATATTTGCATTAGGTATTGTCATAGGGCTTTTAGTTTTTGATACCAAAATTTTAGATAATGGTACATCATATGTAAAAAGAAGAAGAATAATTTTATCTGTAGCGATATTATCATTAATAATTGTGCTTCAGGTATGCAAACAAGAGAAGCATATGAGCATTTTTAATAAATTGTTATTACACACAAAATATTTATTATCTATATACCAAAGAAGGGATTAATTAATAAGTAAATTTATAATTAATTTATTATGATTGATACACATATACAAATAATGTGTGCTGATTTTGGAATGTGCACCATCAGAATGTATGGCGAATAATTCTGGAAAAGAATGCCCAAATTGTACATGGAATGAATGCTGTTGCTGGCATACAATAAATAAAAGTTAAAAAAAAGAAATCATAATATCTAGCTGAATTATTCTTTATTTAATAACATTTTTTCTTCCGTATTCTTATCCAATAAATCCTTTATAAATTCCCCTAAATGGCTAAAGAGTAGAGTCTTTTGTGTATTATTTTAGTATCTTTATTATTTGGTATATTATGAAGCTTGCTGATTTAATTGACTATTTATTCTATGGTTTTTATTGTTTGTATTTGTATGCTATTTATTTCGTTTAAATCTGATTGTAATGGATATTTATCGTAAAACTGCTGCGGGGCTTCCACTTGTTTGTTACCTTGACTTTAAAATTTTCTTATATGACATATATTATTATTGTATTATTTCCCATTGTAAATGTGATTGAGAACAATGCTATTGTCGAGATTAAGATCGCGATGGCAAAGAATGAAAATGTTGTCTTAGATCGATTGTTTTTAAATTTAATCATTAGCCCTGTTTCAAAAGTGATTCTAAAATAGTTTTTTCAATTTTAATCCAAGATCAGTTCCAAATCAAATCAAATCTGTAGTATAAATTAGTAAACAAAGACAAAAGAAGAATTTAAATTTAAAATATTGGCAGCCTTATTACCTTTTCTCAAACTTTCCATAGATCAATATAAGTATGCTTTTTTCTATAAAATAAAAATGCCCGATCCTAGCACAAAGCGGCTATTATGGTTTCTTTTTGCAGGGTCTAAAGGTGGTCCCAACAGAATAAAAATTATCGATTTAATACAAGAACAACCATATAATACTAATCAACTAGCCGGATTTCTTAAAATTGATTACAAGGCAGTGCAGCATCATCTATCGATATTAGAAAAAAACAACTTGATTAGTAAAATGGGCGATAACTATGGCGTTTTATACTTTATTTCAAACTATCTTGAATCGAATATGGATGCTTACAATGAAATTAAATTAAAAATACTTGCGAAGAATAAAAATGATATTATTTGATCCGAATTAATTATCTTTAATCTGGCATAGATTTGGATAAAAGCAAATAAGTGGTTTGATACTTTTTATTAATTGTCTAATGGATATTTTAATGGAAATAACGGCCATAGTAAGCATAGCAAATATGGCAGTAATAACCGCTTTATTGATTGTATATGCTCGAATTTACAAAACAAGTAAAGCAGTTTTTACTTTGGGACTAATGTTTTTTTCAATCATGATGATGCTACAAAATATCATTGCAATATACGCCTATTTTACAATGGCACCATTATACGCTCCAGCATTGTATCCATATCTTCTAGGAATACATTTTACAGAGTTAGTAGGAATATTGGTATTACTCAAGATTACCTTATCATAATACTAATAAATTAAATGGTTCTATATCAGACGGCACACCTATTAATAATATTCCTAAAAACATCATAATTTTGCTGTAATTTTTATATTGCAAATTTCATGTTCTATTGTTATTTTTTTTCAAGACTTTTGCTATGTCTTGATTCCTCTGTGTCAAATAATTCTCTATTTTTATTTTTTTATATAATATGTATGATCTTTGCTACGAATATCAAATATTCTCTTAGAAAATAAGTAAAAGAATCGACAAGAAATTTGGTATATAATGGACATGTAGGTTTATGTCCATTATACAAGATGTCTAATGACTATCCAAATGTAAAGGTATATAGTTGAAAACCTTTACCTTGCACATCTATTTCAATTGACCTTATACCATAATCTTTATACAATCCTATATTGTAGAGCTTTTGTTGATTTATTGTAACACTTTTATTTTCGTCAAGATCTATTGCAAGGTTTTTTGAACCGTCAACTACATTTTGAATATCGCTCAAGATAGTTGCTTTTTGACCGTTTCCCCCTGCTACTATATTTATGGCTTTGGCATAATATGTCAGAAATATTTTGCCAGTATCACTTACCAATTCAATATTATCTTTATTGTTTTTCCATTTTCCATCTAGATATACTGTATCTGGTTCAATTAAGGCAGTGTTACTTTTATTTAAATCATAGTCTACTATTTTATCTGGTTGGAAACCTTGCGGATTACCTAGTGAAGAACCTGCGAGAGAATATCCTAAATATATCTCAGGTGATATATTTTTTGTAAGATTTATATTTTTTAGAGAATCAGATTTTGATTCGGCAGCGATTCCTTTACTCATGTTAAAAGAAATGTCGGTTTTGTTATCTAATGCAGCCCTTTCAGCAAGCAAGGTTTGAATTGTCTTTTCAGTATCATTATATCCACCTTCTCCAATATGATCGTCTCTTATGTATCCTTGTGTATCTATTAGATAGTGTCGTGGCCAGTAATTGTTTTGATAAGCTGTCCATGTTTTATGATCGCTATCCAATACAACAGGGTATTTAATCCCAAATTTATTGACCGCATCTTTTACATTATTTGGATTTTTCTCAAATTCAAATTCGGGCGAATGAACTCCGATAATTACAAAACCTTGGTCTGAATATCTATCATACCATGTATTTAGATAAGGAATGGTCCTTATACAATTTACGCATGTATACGTCCAAAAATCTAGAAGGACTACTTTTCCTTTATAATCTGAAAGTTTTATTGATTGGTTATTTGCTGTATTGATATATCCCTTTATTCCGGTTAACTCGGGAGCTTTGTTAAAGATATTTTTGTCTACTTGTAAAAATGCTGTTTTATTTAATTTTATATCTACAATACTTCCACTTTTTATTTGAGATTGATTAACTGAGTTTTCCAATTGTTTTTGCTGTTGGTAACTACTAGATATATTACTGTAAAAGTTAAAATAAATTCCAAACCCGGTTATTAAAGAAATTACAGCAACTGCTGTAATTACAGCACTTATATTATTCTTATTCATTTTGTTTCACAATTCTACAATGCTTTTTGTTTTATGCACCAATTAATTTACCCAAGAACGGAATGTTAATGAGTATTGTTAATTGATTAAAAAATATCAAGATTCCAACAATTATCAGAATACTCCCCATTACAAGATTGAAATATTTTAAATGCTTTGTCATTTTTTTAATTACTCCTACTGCACGCGAGAAAAATGCACCTGTAATTAGAAATGGAATTCCTAAGCCTAATGAATATGCTAAAAGAAGATTATATGCAGTTCCAGGATGTGTAGCGGCTAGAGTAAAAGTGCTACCTAAAATCGGCCCTACACAGGGTGTCCAACCTGCTGCAAACGCAATTCCAAATACAAATGAAGTGATATAGCTTGTTTTGAATTTAGGAATTTTTGTGAATTTTTTTTCAATATTTAGCTGTCTTATTTTTAAAGATAAAATTAAATTTACACCAAATGCTGCAATTACAATACCCCCAATATAAGATAAATAATGTTGAAAATTGTTTCCTATTGATGTGGCTAAAATGCTATTTAAAATTACACCCAATACTGAAAAGATTAATGAAAAACCAAGAACGAAATAAACTGTATTAATAAATATATTGATTCGAACCTTTTTGGTTATTATAATTGTCGAACCTTTTTGGTTATGCGTGGTATTTTCGCCCACAGCACTTTCATCATTGGCTTCTTTAATCGATGAGCTAGACAAATATGAAAGAAATCCAGGTATTATAGGCAAAATACATGGAGATAAAAAAGAACCTAAACCAGCTATAGCAGAAAGTAATAGAGTAGTTTCAAAAACCATTATAATTTAAATCTCCTTTATGATACAGATTTGTTTTGATCCTTGATACTAATATCCACGATACTATATTTTTAGTCATAACAACTAAGTATGAAGAAAAAATATTAAAGCTTATTTCCAAATCTCATCCAAATCTCATCCAAATCATCTAGGGAGGGTTAAGCTAACTTATTTGGATGATATAAGATACATGTTTTTCATATTCTTTCTGATTAGTTGTTAATTGAAATTTGTTATAGTAATAACAATCATAGTTTTCTTGATTTTGTTCTATCGTTTTTACTTTAATTTGATTTCTCTATTTTGATATCTTTAATCATCTATTATGCTATGGGGTATTTTCTTTCAGCAACAGTTGAGAGGGATTATCTTTATTTTCAAAATCAGGTATAAAACATATATTTGAACAGAGTGGTTTAAGAAATGGATTTTATAAGAAGAACAGCCCAGGTGGTTGAATAAAACTTTACTGGATAATAGAAAATCATTGTTTTGATATTGTTTTCTGTCTCTACTTTAGAACCATATTTCCCAGCTATTGCATCTTTAAAACTTTGCAAATCTGTAAAGAATTTAGTATTGTATTGGTTATATTGACCTGCTATATTACCTGCATCATCTACAAGAAAGATGTGTTCATTGTAATTATTGCTCACGTTCTTATTTTTAGGAAAAATAGTTAATTCATCATTGATTGCTTGTTGAAAAACGCTATTCATATTTATATTTCCATTCCAAGTTCCAATTAGAGATGCATTCCTATTAGAATTATTTTCTTTAGAATAAATTGGGACCGATACTGTTGCTACATTAGAGTCATCAACTGGCGTAGGAAAAACTTGACTAAGATATGGTTTGTGAGTGGCGACTGCACCTATAAAATAGTCTCTGTGAGCTAGGTTATTAATTGGAAGTTTTAACTGGCAATCGTATGGTTCTACCATGTATATGTCGCCATTAGATAATAGAAAAGCTATGGATACAAAGCTGCTATTGCTATGCTGCAATATAATCTGTTGTGCTATTTTTCGTTTCTCTATATCCAAATTATCTGGAATACCATGTAATGTTTTGTTGATAGAATTTGCATAAGGAATGTTTTCTACAGCCGATAACTTGCTAGTATTTTCTAAAATTGAAGTAATTGTATTGATTCTGTTAGATATATCGTTAACTAAGAATTTGATTTTAAGAATATTTTCATCATTTAATAGGGGTCCGGTAATATTGTATTGCTGTTGTATTGTTGATTTATTTATGGCCATCGACTGTGCTGAATAAGTAGTAGTAGTATCACCTGTGCTAGTACTTGTTCTGGTTGTCTAAGGCAAAAAGGTAGTAACAGTAATAATAAGAAAAGATATTACTAAATAATTTATTAATCACACTATTCGATCTTTGAAGATATATTTTATTTTATAGGCACATGTTTTTAATGAAATATCGAGACATCTTTTGTTATTGAAATTTGTTATTTGAGATATGATTCGTTTATAACTTAAAGCGATAGTTGATTATCATTCTCAGGCAAACTTGTTATAAATTCATCCAAGTGGTCAGCTATTTTATCATATGTTTTGTTTTTTACAGATAATGATGATGATTGACATTATTATGTCAAATTTATTATATATTATTTGGAAAGGTAGTAAAACAATTATTCTCCCATAATCATTATTGTCTAAAAGTAAAATAAATTAAAAAATTAAAAACAATAAAAGGATTATTAAAAAGAATAAACTTTGAAATACATAAAAAATTAATTATTCCTTTTTATATAAATGTATCAGAGGTTCCCATTTGTCTTATTATTAGTATTCGTGTTACCTATTGTTGTTGAATTTAAAGAAGTGGAATACATATTGTCTTTTTTATTTATAATGGTATTTGTTAAGTTGTTATTTCCCATAAGTGCACCATAATTTGTATTTGTTTGATTTAATACATGGACATTGTTTAACAACTTATATGAATTTATAATATAGTTCATAATAGGTATCTCTTTGTCATAATTGGTATGATTGCTTTTAAATTGAATTACATGAGTTGTGTTTTTTGAGTCTACTACTGTAACTACTAGCATCCCATATTTTTTTTGGTCATCATTTCCAGCAAATACAAATGAGCATGCAAATGTTCCATCAATATTATATTTGTGACAGTTAATGGTGTCTATTGATACAATACAGTTTTGCAATCAAATCGGAGATCAAGCTTGTGTATTTGCCAACAGTAACATGAAAATATTATTCAACCAGACTACTAAAGATAGTTTTGGTAACTGGTTATTAAACGGTGAAGCTCAGAATATTGCTCCTTTCACCATTAACAATGTAATGGTAGTATGGCATTTGTATGATGCTCAAGGAAACGTAATTGGTTTAACACAAGGATTTCCTATGCCTTCAAAGATTGGAATTGGACAGACAACTCTATTTAATTTGCAAGAAAAACCTCCAGATCTAACAGGAATACCAAAATTCTTTAGAGTTTCTTTCGACTTTTTAAGCTGATCCCATCCTCATTTTTTGGGTTAATAATACCATGGATTAATAAGAAATAATTATAGATAATTCTTTTTCTATATTAAAAATAAGTGCTTATTTTGTCAAACTTATTACTTGTTCTTCAAAATCAATTTTTTAATTCAAAAGGGAAATCATATACTTTATTTAAATTAATAATCATATTTTCCTATGACAATATCAATCCAAGAATCTCCATGTTTTAGGCTTGATAGCAATCCAAAGTCACAGGATAAAATGTATTATTTTTTTATTCCATCACCATAACAAATGTTTTTTCAGAAGACTTGAATCCCAACTTTTCATAAAACATTTTGTTCCTTTCTGAACAATATAGCAATATTTTTTTACAGTGCTGTATTGTTTTGGCATAGTTAGTAACATAATCTATAATTTGCTTGCCTATTCTTATTCCCTCATATCCTTTTTTTACTGATACATCTTCAATATAACCCACTTTCATACCTTTATTGATAAATTTTGGCTCTACAAGCAAGGTCGTTGTTCCAACTATTTTACTAGTTTTTTTATCCTCTACAACAAATATTTTATGAAATGGATTTGATTTTATTTCTTTTAATATATTTTTGGCAAGGATATTGTCAATTTCTGGCGAAAGTAAATTATCTAAAACTTTTAAAAATCCTTTATCAATATCTTCATATTCTATTTCACGGATGGTTATCAAACATCATTGTAATACAAATATCAAATATTAATTTTGACACGCTATGTATGTAGGCACCTACTCTTGCAAAAAAGTCATGGTTCCTCTATTTTTAATAAATCCGAATAATTAACAAAAGTATATGACTCTTTTTCTTTTAGATGCTTTATCATCTCAATCTGGTCTGCCAATGCTCCATCGGGATCATAGGGAGGGTGAATAGCCATTCTAAACAACCCATATGACTCTCCACCAATATTAAATAAATGTTCATAAAATTCTTTTTTATTTTGATCTAGTGTTTTTTTATTTTTCTCTTTATCTCCCTGTTGATCCCAGTTCATAACTGGAGAAATTATATATTTTTTTCCTTTCCTTATGAATTCTAAATCTGACATTGCTTCGGCTATATCAAATTCATAATACTTTAATGCCTCTATAGCTTGTCGGCTCAAATGCCACGCAGGGGGTATAAATGTCGAAGGCTTTGGTAAATTGACAGAAGATAAAATATCTAAACCCTGTTTGATATCTTTTTTTTCTTCCTCTTTTGATTGTGAATCAAAATCTTCTATCTTTCCATCTATCCAATGATACAGTCCATGTAAAGTGAGTTCTACGTTATCTGATTGTTGTTGTAACAGTGTAGATATTTGATCACAGAAAACAGGATTATTCTCAAGATTATATTTTTTATTATAATTTGGAACAATGCTCAGATTATATTTTATATTTAATTTATTTAGTTCATCCGTTATTGTTTGTAATTTCTCAGCACATGATGGATTTACATCATGTATAGTGACAAGTGATAATTTTTTATCTATCATAAACAAGAAATAATGCTAAACATGTTTTATTAGGGTATTAGAAATTATCCAATAAATATTCTGACCAGAGGAGCAGTATTTAATTATTAAAAGTATACTTAATAAATTAATTTTAATGAAAATAGGATTAGAATTGTGGCAATAACTGAAGTAGTAGCAACAGCATCATCATCGTCGTATTCTTACATCGGGGTATTGAAGTAAATTTTTTAATTTCTTCTATAGTTGGAATCCTATCTTCTGATGCATGTCTTCCTTTAGGGATTGCTCTTGTAACAATCTTCCAGTTTATGATAATGTCATTCATATCGCAAAAGAGCTTTATGGGTTTGTAATAGTTTGGAACAGTAGATTCAGAGATTTCTCCAGATTTTGCTCTTTTCTTTTGAAATTCAATATAGTTCAATAGTCTGTTTTGGAAAGCCCTTGGATTATTTAATGCAAATTTATAAAATTCATTAGCTTTTTCTTCTATTGTAGTTCCTTGTAATTTTAAATGATCTTGAAAAACCTCTAATCTTTTAGGATATTGTCTCTTTGTTTCTGGAGCTTTTAATGCATATATAAAACGAAAATAAGCAGAGAGTCATAGTCACAATTTTCCGATGATTCTTCAGTATGTGAAATAGACAGCATCTTGTTTCTATACGATATCATTTGTTTTGGGCCTAAAAAAGGATTCAGTTATGAAGCGGGCCCGTGGGGATTAAGTTCCTTGATATAATAGGGTTCTAATGCAAATATTCTAGGTAAAAGCAATTAGGTAAATACTGCTAAAAGTCATCCAATAGAATCCTCAAGCAAAAAGATAGAAAATGATTTTTAATGGTCGGGATAGTAGAGTAGGAACGGTATAGCAATTTTTAGCATTTCAATAGGGGGCACATCACTGAAATGGCAACTACATAGTATTACCAAGCCTATTTGTTTGGATGGATTAAATCCAACAAATGAACTATAACCATCAATACCACCATTATGCCATACTACCTGAGTTCCTAAATCAGTTGTACTAAACCACGACAATCCTATGTATGCATAGGGTGTTGATTCATTTCCTGAAGGATCTTTAAATGGAACTTGTAATTCGTAGAATGGATATCTAATCGAGTGAGTTTCTTCCATAGCCGCATTTATCTTTGTATCTATCAATCCCAGGTTAGCTGAAACATACTTTAACAGATCATTGACAGTAGAGTATATTGCACCTGCTCCTTGAACTGCTTCGGGTAAGAACATCAATTTACTTTCATTTCCAGCGATATGGCCTACTGCAAATATTGGTTTAATATTTTCTGATACCGAAATGCCAGTTGCATTCATTGCAATTCCAGTACTGTTCATCCCCAATACATCCAATATTCTTTTCTTAATGAGCTCATCTAGAGAAAGTCCTGTCTTCAATGATAGTGCATGTCCAACCATACCCATTCCCAAATTAGAATACTTTGCTACTGTTCCTGGTTCATCTTCTAACGTTGAATTTGAAAGAAATTCATATACCTGTTGAGTTGTATAGTTTTTGTTCTTTATCCAACCTGGAGGCTGATATGATAATCCAGAACTGTGTGTCGCTAAATCTCCTAATGTTATCTTGTGCCCATTATATGAAGGAACAGTCACGTTGGATGGAAGATACATCTCTAAAGGATCGCTTAATTTTACTACTCCTTGATTGACTAAATCAGCCAAAACAGTGGTAACAAATGTTTTTGATATAGAAGCTATGTCAAATACTGTATTTCCATCAACTGGTGTAGGATTTGCTTTGGAAATATTACCGTATCCAGAAACTTGAGTGCCATTTGGAGAGACAATTCCTACTACAATCGATGCAGGTATTGAGGAATTAGATATATTACTAGCAAATGTCTTGTTATTAAACAAATGTTCTAAAACTCTTGGTTTGTATTTATCCAGGATCATTTTCGAAAGATCATTTGCTTCAGAATGATTTGAAGTGTGATTGCAGTTTGTGCTCTTTTGCGTTTTGAGCGAACACATCAATATACAGATTTTGATTGAGACCACCTGAAGCAAAAATAATTGATAGGACACAAAAAGTTACTAAAATTTTGGTTAAAGATTTAAGCTCTTTGCAATACCTTGAATATAATTGTCTATTATTTAAGATATTGTACTACAAAGGATTCGTTTCAAAGCATTGATATCATTTAAAAGATATTATTATATCAAAGAAAGTCATACACTAACATAGAACTTAACAAATTCTTTCGATATTGAGGATTTAATTTGTAAGGATTCATAATAAATCATAAATGTAACTATATGATAATTATTGGCACGTTAGAATTTTTTGATTATTGTAATAGACTCTTAGAACAAAAGTTCAGATTCATTATAATCTTTGGCAGCAGTCCGCATCCGTGGGGATTAAGTTCCTTGTTGTAGTAGGGTTCTAATACAGCTTAAAATTTTATCCTTAAAAGATATTATGACGATCTATAAACTTATTGATAACAAAGAACAAATTATGATAGCCTAATCATCACTATAAAATCTTATTTAAATAGATAACATGAAATACAGTATGATTGAAACCATTTTAGTAACAGGTGCTACTGGAACTGTTGGAAGTGAAGTTGTAAACCAACTTTCTAAAGAAGACAAAAAAGGTATCAATATTAGAGCTGCATTTCACTCTCAAAATAAAGTTGATAATCTTAAGCAAGTTGTTGGTAATGAAAGAATTCAATTTGTTGGTTTGGATTATTCTGATCCAAAAACTGTTCATGAAGCGTTTACTAACATTGACAAGATCTTTCTGTTAACAATACCTTCACCTAACTCTGTAGATATCGCTTCTAATGTAATAAAAGAAGCAAAGAAGAATGGTATCAAACACATAGTAAAATTATCAGTCATGAATGCTGACGCTCAACCGGGGTATGCAATGGGACGGTTACATAGACAAGAAGAAAAAATTATAGAAGAATCTGGAATACCATATACCTTTTTACGTCCAACTTCGTTTATGCAGAATTTTGTAAATTTTTTTGGCCAAACAATAAGGAGTCAAAATATTTTCTACTTTCATGGAGGAGATATAAAAATTAGCTTTATAGATGCCAGAGATATTGCAGCTGTGGCAGTCAAGACACTACTAGATTTTGAGGAAGGTCCAAATAATTATAGTAATAAATCATACAATATTACTGGACAAGAGTCACTGTCTTATAGCCAAGCAGCAGAAATCCTGTCCAAAGAGTTAGGAAGGAGGATATCCTATATAGATATTTCAGAAGAAGACGCTCGTAAAGGAATGATGCAAAGTGGTATGAGCAATTGGCTTATTGACATCATTATTGATGGCTTGAACTATATTATTAGAGGCGATTATGGATCTCAAACTAGCCCTGTGTTTGAACAAATTACAGGACGAAAACCAATATCTTTTGACCAGTTTGTTAGAGATCATTCTCGTTACTTTAAATAGGAGAAGAAGAACGATGGAAGAAAAAATTAGAAATTTTATATGGAATTGTTGAGCAAGCAAAATTAAAGATATCCATATCATTTTAAAAAAGTAGTCTTCATCCGTGGGGATTAAGTTCCTTGTGGTATTAGGGTTCTAATACAATTTAATGATAAGACAGGTTTAAATTCATTAGGTTTTAGAACTTAAAAAAATGATAAAGAAATACAATTCTTTAATTGAGATACTAATCACTATATAAATGCCATTTTGCATGCTATTTGTAATATTACATGAGTTCCAACCCATTCTCGTCATTCCGTTCATTACCTAGGGCATACAAACAACCGAATTCATATCCTCTTCTATTGCCTGCCCTATCATATTATCTATAATATCTACTTGTCCTTTTGACAATTCTCTAAAAGCCCTAATTACATTTTCTCTACATTCTATTTGATTAAATTCTTAATTCTCAAGTTTTTTCATTCGTATCCAAATCTTGGAAAAGAAATTTCAACGGAGTTCCACAATAGGGGCAATGGGTTATCGTTAGTCTTAACTCCTTATCAGATCTTTTTACAATAGTTCCGTCGGTTCGTTTGAAAGCATAACGCTCTCCAAATTCAGGATCAATAATTTTTGCTTCAAGAATACATACCCCTCTTTTGGCATGGAAAGGCTTCATAACGGAAGTAAATACCATACTAAGTTTATTACAACAATATTTCATCTAGAGAATATTTTCATGTTGATTATCCTTAAGAATATAGATCCCTTAAAAATACGAATTTGATCCTATAACTAAATAAATAATGATGATTCCCAATAAACACCTTTACTAAAGTTCTTTAATAAAACTAGAAATGTTGAATTGGATTAACGATCAAAATTTATAATATGTAGTGATCATCCGTGGGGATTAAGTTCCTTGTATTAGTAGGGTTCTAAGATGTTTTAAACAAGCATTACTTTCCTTATATACCAGATAAAACCTTTGATTTGGGCCAGTTTAAATTTATATTGTTAACGATATAGTCTCGAGGTTCATTACACAATACTATAAAACATACTATTGTAAATTTACGATATAGCCAAAAGCCATATACTATCAAAATAATTTTTGAAATGATTTGCCATTTCCTCTGAAGATATCAAAACACCTATTTTATTTTTCCATTCAATCATTAAAATTTTGTCTCTGAATATGTCCATAGTTCCAGGTAATGGAAAGTTTACGAATTTTAAATTCACATCTTTTGGAACATCCTCTTGATAATGTCTTGATTTTTTAAAAGCCAAAGTGCTGATGCCTCTTTCAGTCAAATTCTTTGACTTTTGGAACATATACAATCTTATATAAAATGGACTAGCTATATTGTGATAGTCATCATAAGGATAAAAGTAGCGTAACACTTCTCCTTTGCTGGAATCACTCAGCAATACCTCATAAGCAGTTCTAAGGCCTTGATCTCCTTTAAAAATTTCAGTATGATTTCTTTCAATAGCAGCAGATTTTAATCCACTATCTTTATTTGTTCTTCTTTTATTAACAATGCTGACAAGATCTGGAATTATTTTGCTGGCCTTATCTTTTTGTAATTTTATTTTTTCTTCTTTTTTCTGGATATAATCTTGTAACCTATAAGGCTCTACAGCATTAAAATGCTTGATGTTTCCTATTAATACATAGCTTACCAAGCCTTTCAAAATTAACCTTTCCAATACATCATATACTTTAGAATAAGAAACTCTGCAATCTTTAACTATTGATCCTACTTTTGAAGATCCTAACTTTAAAAGTGAGAGATATACTTTGGCTTCTCCATTTGTTAAACCTAATTCCATCAATTCAGAAATCATCATGTTATTTGATACCCCTATGGGGGAAGATATTATTTAATTTCTTCTTACTCGAATGCTTGATATGGATAACATTATAAAAACAGTAGAAAGTAAAAAAAATACAAAAAAAGTAATTGTTAAAACTATGACAGTTGAAAACAGCGTTAAGGAAGTGCTTGATTTTTTTTCAGAGGGAAAAAATTTGGAATTAGGAGGTGCTATTAAATCATTGGTTAAAAATGATGATGGAGTATGGACATTTGAACATAACATTGCAGGAAAATCTATGATGAAAAATTTTTTTATTCTTGAATATGGAATATTGGATCATATTTTCATAGGTGGGAGATTTGAATGGCATGTATTTATTAGAGTTATTCCCAATGAACAAGGCTCGACAACTACTTGGACATTTATAAGACCCGATGGATTAAAGGATAACCAATTTGAAGCGCAACTTGAAAATTTTGATATAGAGATTACTAAATGGAAAAAAGCATTTGAAAATAGTTAATAAATTTAGGCTTAATTTTAAATTGGTATCTAAGAAACGAACTAACAAAAAACATTCTAAGTGAGATTATTTGAAAATGTTAAAAGTTATAGCCGTGTAAATAAAAATCACTCTCAGATGTTAATCTGCTACTTTTACTTTTGATTATAGTTTTTATCCTTCAAATATGATTTCATTTTTGCTGCTTTATTAATTCGTATATGTAGTTGCGGGCCCGTGGGGATTCGAACCCCAGACAGCCGGATTTCTTTCTATATTTAGTTAAAAGTCCGGTACTCTACCTGGCTGAGCTACGGGCCCATTACTTTTTTATATAAAACACAGTATAATTTAATTTTATAGATCACTAAAAACAACAATAACAAGTTAAACATACAGAATCGATTACATTTTTTTTAAAGTTATTAAAAAAATTACATATAATATTCAATATGCTAGCTAAACTTCAATAAAGTGCAAAATATAATAAAAAAAATATCTTTTTAACGTATGCTCTAATATTGCAAAGGTTATGAAATAATAATTTTATTCAACATATTATAATTGAATATAATAAATTTCGAATCTATCCTTGTTTATAAATACTTAATAATTTTACATTATTAAAACACGATTTACATCATTTTATCATTGCTTTGTTGTATTATTTATCAAAAATTTATTTTCAACTTTCTCATAAAATTCTTTTAATCAAATATACAATGATATACCCTAAATCATTCTATTACCAGGTGTCATAACCAAGGAATAAATATAAAGAATTAAATATTCTTTTGATAATCACGTTTTACCAAAAAAGTAAAAACAACAAGTGATTTTCTTCAAATATTTAACATTTAATCAAATTGATTTGAATTATCAAAACATCTTAAAATAATAATTCATTCATTTGTTCTTGCAATGGTAATTATTATAATAATAATTAAAAGTTTAACTTTTATTCAAGTCCTTGATAAATTTGTAATAAATCAGCCTCTTTATTTATTTATGTGCTGTACAATCGAACAAAAGATCTCCTAGTTTCCATTTTACAGATACTATATTATCAAATTCTTTTAATTTATTCAATAGAATCATATTAGTCTGAACCATATCGAATTTCCATTTTCTCACATATTTCATCGTTAATTAATAAACGTTCCTCTCTGAAAAGAGCAGTTGAACCATTATTATCAATATTTAAAATAAAAAAAATATGACTATTGTATTTATCAGTTATAGATAATCGTCCTTTATCAAATAATACTTTTTTTAAAGGATCGTTTTTAGCAGATAAAATGGAAGAACTACCATCAATTATTTTCATCATGTTTTCAAGATAAGGTATCATATTCTTTAAAAAATTTTTAAATTTTACAACTTCATTTGAATAAAGTCCCAAAGATTTTTCATGCCATGTCAAAAAATAATTTCCAAGTATAATACTAGGTTTTACCAAAGGATAAAGACTACTACCACCGCCATATAATAAATCACGAACAAAATTTGATATTTCCATTTTATATTACATAATTGTTATTTATTTATTATATGACTTTATGATATTATATATTAAATACTACCTAAATTTCAATTTTTATTTTCTATCTGGAAACTATAGCCTCAGAAAACCATTTTGGAATCATATCTTTTCCATTTTTTAACAAATAAGAAACATTGCTATCTAAAATATAGGTAGTTGCATAGTCTTCTGAATTTCTGACACTTCGACCATATGTTTGAATTAATCTCAAAATTGTATTCCATTCATACCATTTTGGATTTCGCTGTTTGAGGACAGAAATTTTTTTATCAGTTAAATCAGGATAGGGAACTTTTACAATGATTTGAAATCGGGAAAGATCATCTTTAAGATCTACGCCCAAAAACATAGATGGCGATATTAAAACCGTGGGTTTTGTCCTCTGAAAATGTTTTAAAATCATTTCATTTCTATCCAATTTTGGATTTGATTCTATGAGTCTTGAAATATTTTCTTTAGATAAATTATTTTTAATAAATTGTAATTGAGAATAAGATGTTGTATGAATTATACCTTTATCATTTTTATGAACAAAGAGTAGATTATCAATAACTTTTGCCACTTGGGGCAATGACTCGGTCATAGTACGAGCATTTAACCAAGCCACATTCATCAAATATATAGGTCTATGCTCAATAGGAAATTCGGATTCTTCAATCCTAATAAATTTTACCTGATCGTTTTTTAATCCGACAGTTTTACATAGATTATCTTTACTTAATATCGTTGCACTCATTAGTAAAGATATCGAACCTTTATCAAAAATATCGGTAAAATAATTTGATACATCTAATGGTTCCATTTTTATTTTGTTTATTTTGTTATCATTGATCATTTTTAACTAAATTTGTTACAAGCCAATTGTCTTTATTAGAATGCAAATCTTCCAAAAATACAGATAAATTCTTTTCATATGCTATTGCATCAATTAAATTTTTATCAGTACATCAATTTCCTTTTTTTTATTTTGAGTCATTTTCTACCAAACTTTCTGCCGTATCCACATAATCAGAAAAGCGTTTCTTTAAATTCTGTACAAAAATCTATATATGTTTCAACATCAAGAGGTTTATTTTCAGGTAGATTTAATTTTGGGAAAAATCTGTTTATATACTCTTTATTTATGATAAAGTTTTTGAAAGAAGATACTTCTGATTCTAAAGTATGTGCTTCATCTAAAATCAAAAGTTTTCTTTTATTTACACCAGAGGAATAAAACAAATCGGATAAAAAATATTTATAATTATAAATTGTATGGCTTGATTTTATAGAAATCCATTTTTGGTTAAAATATACACAAGGCTTCCAATCTATTCTCACAAGTTGAGAATGCTGTTTTGCTTTATCATGATATTTTTTCAAAGCGTATTTATTTATTTCAATATTTTCGTAAATAGTACCTTCTGACTTTACTTCATAATCACTCAATCGGGTCTTGTACAAACAATCATAATCATCATCCTTTAAACATGGGCCATAATCACAACTTTCATTAAGTCCCATATCCTCTTTAACAATACAGGGAAAATTGTTTCTCCCTTTTACCTCATATAAATATGAGAAATCTCTAGAATACTGAGTTTGTAAATCTTTTGTTGAAGTACAAAGATGAGAACTGCCCAGAAATCTAGAGAGAGCCACAGCAACAGCACTCTTTCCAAATCCAGTCGGAGCTTCTAAAAAAATAAATTTATATCCAGATTTTAATGCTTGATCAATGTCATCAAGAGACTCTTTTTTGATTTGGACGAATACTATCAAATGGAAAAAAACTATTCAGAGACATGGGAAAGAATAATATATTAAATATACGGAATATTAAAGTATACCCAAAGATAATTTTTTATTTTTATTTTATTTTATTATTTTTAATCATCAAATTTGATTAGAATTAAATATTTTTCATCAATCCATTAAGCCATAACCCATAATTCTCATTGTTTTGGAATCAGGACTAAAAACAATACACAGATCATTTTTAATATATGCAACTGGTTTTTCTATTTTGATATCAAGTTCGGAATTTCCAATATTTTTTATCTTTACGGTACGAATTTGCAAACCTATACTTATCATATAATTTTGGGTTTCAACAATATCTTCTTTAAAATAGGGATTTTTGTTAAATTTAATTTGAAAACTACCATTAATAATTTTTGATAGCCCGGGAGTTGTAATAATATCTCCTCTTGAAACATCCTTTGCGGAAACTCCTTTAATAGCAAGACCGACACGAGAAGACTTTTTTGAGTAATTAACAGGATCATCATGCATCTGAATTGATTTTATAACTATAGATTTATTCAAAGGATTTATCTCAAGTTCATCGTAGGTTTTAATCTCCCCTTGTTTGATGCATCCTAAAATAACAGTACCTACACCTTTAACATCAAATACATGATCTATCGGGATATATACAGAATTGTTACTAATAGTGGTTGAAGGTTGTTGCTGTCCATTGTCTTTTCCATTGATTTCTTTCTCTTGCTGTTCTTCAACAGTTTGTAATTTAGATAGACTGGTTTTGAGCTGTTCGATATCATCTAGTATTTGAAAAGAAGATAAACTAGTTTTTTTTATAATATTTTTAATTTTTTCTCCATCAATATTATAACTATATAAAATAAACCCTTTTTTTATATTAAAGATATCAAGTGCCAATATTTGCTCACCTAAAAAAGAATCCAGATGAGAAATATTCAAAATGGCATAATCAGACATAGAAATTGATTGTAAAAGAGATTGTAATTTATCAGGATAAGTATTTGAGAAGCAATAAGAAATGATTTGATCATTTGTTTTCCTATCATAAATTGTAATATCAGTTGATGTCCCCTTTTTCCCCAAATCATTAGCAATAGATGTATCGCCCAATATCACAAAATTTAAACTATTCAAAATTTTGAATTAAATAAACTGCATTGAATAAAACCTTTACCTTTTGTCTTTTATTATAACTTATAAAATCCAGTCCAAGCATCATCAAGATATAGGAAACCTCAAAACATAAATAATATAAGAAAACAATAAATTTTATTTACTAATGCAGATAGAAAAGAAATAATTCAAAGAAAACCAAGTATATCTATATTGTGTATGCATATAATCTTGATATACAGACAACTTTATAGCTGAAATAATAGAATTATATTTTATAACAATATCGTTTTTTTCTTTTTTGGTACAAATAATAAAAATGATTTAATAACAAGAACAGAAGAGTTATGTTGTCTTATCCAAGATAAAATAATTTATGTAGACGAAAATCATTATTAAATAGACGAATATAACTAATACAAAGCGTATAGGCTTTTCTTGGCATTACATCATTTGAAATTATAAAGATATTATTTTAGACATTTGTAAAAATTTTTAAACACTTTTCTTATAATCATACTAAAAAGTTAGTCCCTTTGTTCTTATTTAATTAATAAATTAACAAATCATCACCATGATTTTTTTATTTTTTTAGCAAAATATGATCAACGTTTATATTTAAGTATTCATACCTAAACTCTTAGAGCAAAGACTAAAGAAAATTTTTGTTATATATATTAAATTACACATCTAAATTATTATATAAAAATTGATTTTTCGCAAGTTATAATGATTCATGTATATACATTCATTTTTTTGCTATGTATGTAAAATACTATATAGTTATCTTTTATTTTTGTTAAAATTAAAAAACGATTATCAAGTTTTATCACCGTTATCTTAATTTCTATATTCTAAAATTCTCTTATTTTCAGTCAGTATTTTTACTTCTTTATCGTTTTCTTTAAAAATCTTATTAATTCTAAATCAACAACTTTGATGAGTTTCATCAATTATTAATTCAAATTTTTTCTCTTTTAAAAAAATCCTTCAAATTAGTTTGTAATTTTTCTTTCATCTTCTTGTTGCAGACTGATTTCTTTTAACAATTTTATATACAAAAAATATTGCTTTGAAAATGCTTTTTAATGCATGATTATCAAAATATAGATATTGGGAAAGTACTACATTATTCCCAATAGATTTGTTCTCTTTCTTATTTGTCGTATAATAAATTATAGTCTAGACATAAACTATAGCATATTCTGATTTTACGTTACCAAGCTATTCTTAATGCATTGCTATTTATATAGTATAAACTTGTTAGTATATAACTGAGCTGAAAAGATTAATTGATTACTTTTGAAGAACTTGGTATTGAAAAGTTTATAGTTAAAGCATTAAAGGAAAATGGCATTGAACAACCGTTTCCAATACAAGAGTCAATAATTCCCCTTATTTTAAAAGGAGAAGATGTTATTGGTAGATCTAATACAGGAACCGGTAAAACAGCAGCTTTTGTGGCACCGCTTTTAAGTAAAATTGATCCTAAAAATTATTTACAAGGATTGATTTTGGCACCTACAAGAGAATTGGCTATACAAATTACTGATACAATCAACCAATTTGTCAAATATTTACCTATAAAGGCCACTTCAATATATGGTGGCCAAAATTTTCAAATCCAAAAGAAAATACTTAGCAGAGGAGTCAACATTGTAGTTGCTACTCCAGGAAGACTATTAGATCATATAAGTCATGGAACAATTTCACTAAATAAAATTAATTTCGTTGTTCTTGATGAAGCAGATAGAATGCTCGATATGGGTTTTATAGAAGATATCAAAGATATTCTTTCATACATTAATACTGACAAGCAAACTTGCCTTTTCTCCGCAACTATGCCTGATTCTATAATACAATTAGCTAAAGAATATATGAAAAATCCAAAACAAGTCAATATTGAAAAAACTATTTCACAGACAAACATAAATCAATCATATTTGCTTATTTATGATAAAGATAAATTCAAACAACTTCTCAATACTTTAAAACCTATAGCATCAAACAAAGATACTCATGTTATTGTTTTTGCAGCTACAAAGCAGCGATGCAGAGAGCTTACTTTCAAGTTGAAAAATGAAAACTTTTATGTAGAGAGCATTCATGGAGATTTAAATCAAAGACAAAGAGAGAATACACTATCAAGATTTAGAAATAAAAGATTTAACATATTGATAGCAACAGATGTTGCATCCAGAGGGTTGGATATAACTACAGTAAGTCATATCATTAACTATGATTTGCCTGACGATGTTGAAACATATTTCCACAGGATAGGTAGAACTGCTCGAGCTGGAGCCCAGGGTACATCTCTATCATTTGTATCTCAAAATGATATGTACACATTGAGAAAAATTCAAAATATTACTCAAAATTCATTGAAAAATCTGAATACAGAACTAGGAATAGAAGTTGACTTTAAAAATATCACCGGTGCACCTAGGAATAATCGCTATAGATCAAATTATCAAAGAAGAGATTATGGTAGCGGCGGCGGCGGCGGCGTTATAGTCGAAATAGGTATTCAGGAGGAGGAGAATATAGATCAAGAAGCAATAGTAGCTATGGTAGAGATAGAGATGGTGGCTATGGTAGAGATAGAGATGGTGGCTATGGTAGAGATAGAGATGGTGGCTATGGTAGCGGCGATAACGATAACAGATATAATTCCAGATTAAAAGGAATAACTAAACCATTAGGTAGAAGAAGCAATACCAAGGAATACAGTGAGAACTTTTAGATAACAAGATCTAAAATCATTAAAACAAAAAAACTACAAATTTTTTTTAAAATTATTATAATGATTTAATTTTTGATAATAGACATCATTTTACCTCAAAATTAATTAAAGATATTACAATAATTGATTATCTTTAAATTTAAAATAATAATTTTGTCAAAATAATCATTATAGCGAATGTTAAAAAATTTTATTGGATTTAATTACAAGATATTATTTATTGTTATTGTTATTGTTATTGATTAATAAAATAATCTGCTGATCAAATTTATTATCTAATTAAAAAAAAATAATATTGTTTATTTGTTTGTTTGTTCTTAACCTTGGCCTGCTGGTAATTCGGCTATCGAATTAACACCTACAGCGACAGAGCTGGTTGGTGGAAATGTAATATCTTTTGTAGAATTATTCTTTATTGCAACATCGGTAATAGTATTGTTAGAACCTGATAGCAAATCTACGTGATATACGCATAGTTTACCTGGAGTAGATAGTTCGGATACAAGTTCTGCTTACTTGATTTAAAGTTAGGAGCTTGGCCTGTCAATAAATCTACTTCAGATTGACTTTTGGTTGTACATGGGACTTTGGCAACAAAATGACCATTTACTATCTTGTAAGGAGTAGAATCATACAATTCTATAAAATCACCCTTTGGTAAGGATTTGCCATCTAATAATAAAGTTACAGAATCTCTTGTTACGGTCTCTTTTCCTCCTCCTCCTCCTGTAGAGCCAGCAGCAGCAGCAGCAGTTGTTGTTGTGGCATTATTTGTAGTAGTAGTATTAGGAGTAGTAGTAGTAGTAGCTGTTTGTCCATAAATGTTTCCATGAATTGAAAAGACACCGAAAACTAGAACAATAGCTATAAAAATTGAAAATGTTGCGCTAATTGATTTGTTCATCTTAATACCCTGTATAAATTATTGTTTATGTAGTTTTTTGTACAAGCCTCGAACTATTAATATAAATATTTCTCTATTTTTACTTTTTCCTTTATATTTAAGAGATATAATAGAAACTACAAATGATGATTATAATTGGCACATAAATATAATAATAATCTATAAAAAAAGATTTCAACAGATTATAGAATTGGTCTACAATAGGATCATCAACATTAAGTTCAAAAATAAAATTAAGAGTGGTATCTGTATAATAAATATCCTTTATGTTTACAAATAAAATATACTTTCCTTTTTCTGGGAAAATAGATTTGAAATTATAATGTCCGCCCCTAACCATCACAAGGGTTTGTGAAGAATTGTCATTTTTACCATCTTTCTGAAGAGATAAATATACTGGCAATTCCATTATTTCACCTCCTGCTGCTGCAGTTGAAGTAACACGTAATAGAACATCAGTAGTTTTATTTAACACAAGTTTTGAAGGATTCGTAGATAACTCCACTTTAAAGTTTCCATTTGTTTGAGTTTGAATACCGCTTCCATTATTACCACCTAATAAAGAATGTCCGTAAACAAAAATAGAATTATAATTAAAGGATAAATTTAAAATAAAAATAAAAAGCAAAAAAAATGATACCATTAATTTTAGGTAATGGTAATGGTAATA
This sequence comes from uncultured Nitrososphaeraceae archaeon, assembly GCA_963824915.1. GTDB lineage: Archaea > Thermoproteota > Nitrososphaeria > Nitrososphaerales > Nitrososphaeraceae > Nitrosocosmicus. Next base: position 113,171 of record CAWGRD010000007.1, on the reverse strand, counting down.
AGGATATGATGCCACATTAAATATTTTTATTTTGGATAATAGAAAAATTAGGGAATTGATAAAAATATTCCTTTTATCAAACCAACAATACATATAATATCAAATAAACAAATTGATAATATAAACTCAAAATAAAAAGATAATTATTTTAAGTTGAATAATTTTTGAAGATTTGCTTTGATTTGAATATGCAATAAAACCATAATTTTATTATAATTCTCTGTATGGTCAATATAATTTTCAAAAATAACAAAATTATTTTGTAGGTTTTTAAAAAGAGATACATTTGCAGCAGCACCATTTTGCTGAAATTGGCTTGTATCGATTTGATTTAATAATTGAATAGACCTATTTGCAAATCCAACAGCATTTTGATAATATACAGGATTTTTTATAGATATAACGTTACCATTTGAATCTCTATTTGTTCCAGATTCATAATATCTCAGTGATGAATCAAGAAGGTTATTTATTGTTAAAGCATTAATAGTATTATTATCATTTACATGACTATCAACAAATAACTTTTTACAATTATCCAATATAGAATTAATAGCGCCTGTTTGTGTTCTAATAGCATTAATAGTTAACGAATTGTTATTAGTATACATGTTGGAAATATCTCCTTCTAAATTATTAAAAGAATTTGTTAGATCGCCTCCTTTACGCGACTCTGTAGAATAAATTTGGTTTGCAATACGGGATATGTATCCCTGGTCTATAACATTATTAGCATGTAGATGAGATAATGTAAAGTTAGAATCAAGGTTATTTCTTATTAAATTTAATTCTTCTTTATATTCTTCCATAATGCTCAATAAAGAAGCGGCATTATCATTAGAAAATGTATGGGCACATACTATTTTATTTATTGGAGAAGTAAAATAAATAACAGCAGGAATAACTACAACAATACAAATTAAAACTATAATTTCTTTTCTTTTTTCATTCAATTATATATCTTATGTACATTTAATAAAATATTTCAATAGTATATAACAATAACTACAACAATACAAAAAAATAAATAAATAAAACAGAAATAAACAAATCAATAATAATTATCTTTTTCTTGCTCACAATTCATATGTAGAAAAAAGAATAATTACACATGATAATGATTTGATTTATTATAAATGACAAATACAAATACAGCGGAAATTCAAAACAGCAAAGCAGGTAAAACAGTAAATGAATCAGAAGCTGAAACCACTCTTGTTATGTTACCTTCAGATGCCAATCCCGGTGGCAATGTTTTTGGAGGAATAATATTAAAACATGTAGATCTAATAGCCGGTCTGGTAGCGAAAAGACATGCAGGTCATGCGAATATAGTTACAGCAAGTATGGACAGTATGACATTTAAAAAGCCAGTATATATAGGAAATGCACTGATACTAAAATCGAGAATAAATTATGTAAAAAGAAGTTCTATGGAAGTTGAAGTAAATATAGATGCAGAAGATTTAAACAAATCACAAAAAGTCCACACGGGTACTGCATATGTTACCCTAGTAGCATTGGATGAGAAAGGAAAACCAATCGAAGTACCCAAATTAATATTACAGAACAAGGAAGAAGAGGAAAGATTTTTTGAAGGAGAAAACAGAATGGAAATTCGATTAAAGAACAGAAAAATACAAAAGGAGAAAAACAATTAAAAAATTTTGTTTTCGTCCATAGGATAAATGTAAACATTCATCTTTTCATCGTTTACAGATTGAGAATCCAATAAAATAGAATACTCGATTTCGGATCCATCAAGCCCACTGTCCTTTTTGCCTAAAATACAATTACTATTGATGGAATAATCAAGAGTTATAGAATTAAATGATTCAAGTGTAACGCGTTCCTCGCCTAATATACCACAATCTCTTATAGAATTTGACATTATTCGTCCTCCATCATTTAACAAATATTTAATACCAAATTCTTTTCTTAAAATTTTTAATCCGGTCTGCATTTCAAAATTATTACCAGTAATTATATATGTAATCAAAGAGGATTCTTTAATAGACTCTGAAAGGAATTTATAAATTTGAAGTGTTGTAATAATAATAACTTTTATATTATTTTCTGGATTTAACATTGCAATTCTATTATTATTGTATTTTTCAATGAAATTTAGCTTGGATATGCTTTCGAATGTTCTAATAGATATAATAAAATAAAATTTATCATTATTAACAAATTTTTTGGATAAATTTAAAAGATCATTGTAAATTGGTGAATTATTATTCAAGAAGATGTTTTCCAAAGAATTCCCATGACCAAATTTGGTCGTGGTTTTCCATCATATTATTTATTGTCACCAAAATAGCACGATTTCCAACTAGAATCCGATGTAAAGATGCAAAAATATTATCACCTAGTTTTCTACTACCTCCAGTTAACAATTGAATACCACCGCCTTGTTTTCCATTTATTTTGTAAGCATATATCCCACTATTTTGAGAATAGACTTCTCCAGCAACAAAGCTTGTAGCTTGATAAGGAACGTTCATTTTATCAATATATTCATTTGATGCACCTATTACAATATATGGAAGTATTTTAGATAAATGATAACAATTCAGATCTTTATTTGTATCAAAAAATTGAACACCTCTTTTTTTAAAATGATCAAGTTTTTCTTTATCTAGAGTTTTATTTTCATAAAGAAAATCTAATTGTTTATAATAATTTTCAATAAAATCTTTTTTTAACATATATAAAAAAATTGGAGCAAAAAGAAAAAAAATTATTATTGTTTAGTCAAGTTAGCTGTTGCAGTTTTTCCGCTGTTAATTAGTTTATCGAATTCCTCGGGGTTACATGATACAATTTTATCTTTTCCAGATACACATTGTGCATTTGGATTACCTTTACATGAATTACCTAATGAACCGCCGGCCACACATTGTGCACTTTGTTGAGCAGATGTCCCTGGTCTATTCCCTGGTCTGCACTGTTGGTTGCACCGCCACCGCCTCCACCGCCTGTTGCTCCTTGACCAGTGGTATTGCTTCCGCTGTTAACTTGGCCTTGAGTGCTGGTATTGTTACATGAGGCATTCAAATCTCCACCAGTTATACATTGTGCATTTTGCAAAGCAGACTGTGCCTGGTTTATATTGCTGTTTGCACTGTTGGATGCACCGCCGCCGCCTGCACCGCCTGTTGCTCCTTGACCAGTGGTAATGCCTCCGCTGTTATCTTGGCCTTGATTGCTGGTATTGTTACATGAGCCACCTATTGAAGTACCAGAAATACATTGTGCGTTTTGTACAGATGATTGTCCTTGATTTATAGCGCTGTTTGCATTATTGGTTGCACCGCCGCCGCCTGCACCGCCTGTTGCTCCTTGACCAGTGGTAATGCCTCCGCTGTTAGCTTGGCCTTGATTGCTGGTATTGTTACATGAGCCACCTATTGAAGTACCAGAAATACATTGTGCGTTTTGTACAGATGATTGTCCTTGATTTATAGCGCTGTTTGCTTTATTTGCTGCACCGCCGCCCCCGCCTGCTCCGCCTGTTGCTGCTTGACCAGTAGTTATGCCTCCTGCATGCTGGACCTGAGCTCCTGTAATGCATGCTGCATTTGCCTGTTTTGTGCTGATTTTGGCACTTTTTGCTTTTTTTGCACTCCACCTGTACCATTGCCGCCTGCTCCGCCTGTTGCTGCTTGACCGGTAGTAATGCCACCTGTATTAGCTTGGCCTTGATTGCTGGTATTACTGCATGCTGGGCCAGTTAGAGCTCCAGAAAGACATAATGCATTTTGTGCACTATTTTGTGCTTGGTTTATAGCACTGTTTGCTTTATTTGCTGCACCGCCTTGAGCAAAAGCATTAGTATTAACTCCTAAAGGAGCTAAGATTAATGCGCCTGTCAAAAAGATTGACAATAATATAGATATTTTTTTACCGTTTACATTGAAATTGTGATTCATTAATAATTTAGAAAAGTAGTAACAGGTATATTTATCTTGTGTATAATTATAGAAAAATACTATAGTTAATTTTACTTCTTGCCAGTATGTGAGTCAGTCAGTCAACAATTGAAATCACATATCTGCTTTAGTTTTGCCTTTATACTATAAATATTTGCCGATTTGAGAATAGATACATTGGGATTAGTAAAGGATCAGAAATATAAAAGTGATAAAAAATTTCACTATATCTTTGATATTCCCTGAATTATATAGGTGTTACTGTTTGTATCTTATTTGCCACCTGTTGCTGATTGACCAGTGGTAATGCCTCCAGTGTTAACTTGGCCTTGATTGCTGGTATTGTTACATGCGGGACCAGTAAGGGTTCCGGCAAGGCATGCTGCATTTTGTGCACTATTTTGTGCTTGATTTATAGCGCTGTTTGCTGTGTTAGCTGCGTTTCCGCTACCACTGCCGCCTGTACCGCCTGCTCCGCCTGTTGCTGCTTGACCGGTAGTAATGCCACCCTGTATTAGATTGGCTCTTGATTGCTGGTATTGTTACAAGATCCGCTAATAGCTCCACCATAACAATTTGAACTCTGGTAGATGATTGGCCTTGGTTTATGGCGCTGTTTGCTGTGTTAGCTGCGTTGCCACTGGCTGTACCGCGCTGTGCCACCTGTTGCTGCTTGACCGGTAGTAATGCCTCCTGTATTGGATTGGCCTTGATTGTTGGTATTGTTACAAGATCCGCCAATAGCTCCACCAGTACAATTTGAACTCTGGGTAGATGATTGGCCTTGGTTTATGGCGCTGTTTGCGCTGTTAGCTGCACCGCCTGATGTACCCGTTCCTGTTTTACCCTCGACTATTTGTCCACGGATTTCTCCCATAGGATTTGCTGTTGTATGGACATTGGCATATGTACCTCCACTTTTTATCATGCTTATCAAGTCTGTGATTTGCTTCCCTGAAGTGGTCCTTCCAGATTTGTAGCTGTAATAGTACCTTTACTACTCGCCATTGGTCATTGCAGAAGGAGTAGGGGTATTAAATAACGTAACTAACACTGGTCCATTTTGGCCTGCTATCCCTTGGTGAATATGTGCAGCTGTTACCATTTGCATATCTTTAACGTGCACGGTATAGGTTATGCTATCAGTTCCAATAGCATTAAAGGTTGCAGTACCCGTTGCTTTAGTATCTTTAGGTGGAACTTCATTTTTACCTGAAAGTTTGGCATCAAAATGTTTAGATTGTGTTGATGATCTATTCCAGTTCCACCCGCCTGTTGCTGTTTGACCGGTGGTAATGCCTCCAGTATTAATTGGCCTTGGTTGCTGGTATTGTTGCAGCGGGCCACTTAGAGTTCCAGCAATACATTGCTGCATTTTGTGCAGATTTTGGCTTGGTTTATAGCGCTGTTTGCTGTGTTAGCTGCACCGCCTTGAGCAAAAGCATTAGTATTAACTCCTAAAGGAGCTAAGATCAATGCGCCTGTCAAAAAGATTGATAATAATATATTCATTTTTTTATCGTTTACATTTAAATTGTAATTCATTGATGATTTAGAATATGTAACAGGTATATTTATCTTGTGTATAATATAGAAAAATACTATAGTTAATTTTATTTTTCCCCATAGTCCGTTAATCAACAATGAAACACTATATTGATTTTGTTTTCCATTATTTTGTAAATATTTCCTGATTGGAGAATAGATGTCTATAATGAATGATTGTTACTTGATATAGAAATTTTGATTATCATCAAATTAATTAAATCATCAAATGATACTATAATTTTCATTAATATCTTTATTACATATAGAAAAAGTGAGTATTATTCACTATCAACGATGCTATAGACATTTTTTATTTGATTTGATATTGTATTGTTAATAGTCGAGATTAGTAAAAAGATTCAGAAAGATAAAAGTGTAATTTTTTCACTTTATCTTTTGATATGTTTTGATAATATACTGATTTTATCTTATTACTTGCCACCTGTTGCTGATTGACCAGTGGTAATGCCTCCTGTATTGGATTGGCCTTGGTTGCTGGTATTGTTACATGAGCCACCTACTGCAGAACCAGAAATGCAATTTGCGCTTTGTGCACTATTTTGTGCTTGAGTTATAGCACTGTTTGCTGTGTTTTTTGCGTTTCCGCTACCACTGCCGCCTGTACCGCCTGCTCCGCCTGTTGCTGCTTGACCGGTAGTAATGCCACCTGTATTAGATTGGCCTTGGTTGCTGGTATTGTTGCATGCTGGACCAGTAAGGGTTCCTGCAATACATGCTGCATTTTGTTGATTATTTTGTGCTTGAGTTATAGCACTGTTTGCTGTGTTTTTTGCGTTTCCGCTACCACTGCCGCCTGTACCGCCTGCTCCGCCTGTTGCTGCTTGACCGGTAGTAATGCCTCCAGTGTTAACTTGGCCTTGGTTGCTGGTATTGTTACATGCTGGACCAGTAAGGGTTCCTGCAATACATGCTGCATTTTGTTGATTATTTTGTGCTTGAGTTATAGCACTGTTTGCTGTGTTATCTGCGTTTCCGCTACCACTGCCGCCTGTACCGCCTGCTCCGCCTGTTGCTGCTTGACCGGTAGTAATGCCTCCGCTGTTAACTTGGCCTTGGTTGCTGGTATTGTTACATGCTGGACCAGTAAGGGTTCCTGCAGTACATGCTGCATTTTGTGCACTATTTTGTGCTTGAGTTATAGCACTGTTTGCTGTGTTTTTTGCGTTTCCGCTACCACTGCCGCCTGTACCGCCTGCTCCGCCTGTTGCTGCTTGACCGGTAGTAATGCCTCCAGTGTTAGCTTGGCCTTGGTTGCTGGTATTACTGCATGCTGGACCAGTAAGAGCTCCAGAGAGACATAATGCATTTTGTGCACTATTTTGTGCTTGATTTATAGCGCTGTTTGCTGTGTTAGCTGCACCGCCTTGAGCAAAAGCATTAGTATTAACCCCTAAAGGAGCTAAGATTAATGCGCCTGTCAAAAAGATTGACAATAGTATAGATATTTTTTTACCGTTTACATTGAAATTGTGATTCATTCTCATTTTTATAGAGTATAAACATATATATTTATCTTATGTTATTTTCTAAGCAAAAATTATACAAGATAATTTAGCCTACTACTGATAACACATAAATAATAGAATTACTATAAATATTGCCGACTAAATTTATTTATATTTATATAAGTATTAGTTTTCAAGAGGATTCAAGTATAAAAGTAGATGAATGCAATACAACCCTATTCAAACACTTTAATCATTTGATCAGCTATTTCCTAGAATTCTGTTCAAACAATCAATTCTATACCAATAAAGGTTAGGATAATGAAAACAGAAAATATCATGAAAAGAAATATTAGTGGTTAAATAGTCTTTGACAAGAATTCTTGCCTTATGATAATTATGAATAAATGTTGGTATGAATAACTTCAATTTTTTTTAGAAATAATTTGTTACAGGCACACTTTGATTGTAATTATCTAATATCAATTACTTTTATATCAAGAAAAAGATTAAGAAATAAAATAATGATGTTATTATTATGTACAAAGTAGTAAAAAGTAGTAGTGACAACACGACAAATAATAAATGGGCATATACTTGTACAGAATTTCCAATTATTTTGCCTCAAATGACTTGCAAATTAGATATATATATATAACATATTCAAAATCAATCGGCAGATAAAGTATTATCAGATGTTATATTCATCAGATAATTGAAAAACTTGTCTTTTGAATATCTTAAACTTAAAAATTACAATAATACAATTTTCCTATATACAATAAATACATACGAAAATTAAAAAGGCTGTAATTAAAAATAAAAACTTTTTGTTAATTTGTAACATAAGTTATTAATAGATAAAACTATCAAATCGTTTAATCATAATTTAACATATATAATAAATCATCAATTGCATAAAGGCATCAAATCATCTTTTTTAAAATGGGCAGGAGGGAAAAAAAGATTAGTAGGCATTCTCGATAAACTTACTCCTGAAAATATAGAGAGATACTTTGAGCCATTTTTAGGAAGCGGGGCTTTTTTCTTTTATCTAGTACAGACAAAAAAAAAATTTAAAGCTATTTTATCTGATTCAAATTTTGAATTGATCAATACATATAAGGAATTGAGAGATAATCCAAATGAACTAATAGATATTTTGTATGAACATCAGACAAACTATTATAAAAATAGAGAAAAATATTATTATTTTATTAGAGATGAATATATTACAAAAAACAAAACAGAATTGGCAGGTAAATTTATTTTTTTAAATAAAGCTTGTTATAATGGATTATACAGAGTTAATAGATTAGGTAACTTTAATGTTCCTCATGGAAGATATATAAATCCAAAAATCTGTAATAAAGAAAAACTAATCGATTGTTCAGAGCTTTTACGTATTTATGATGTAACAATATTATGTGATGTTTATAGAAATATCATATCACAATGTGAAAATAATGATTTTATTTATTTAGACCCGCCCTATTTCCCTATTTCAAAAACTTCAAATTTTACAGATTATACTAAAGAAAGTTTTGGATTATTTGAACACAATGAATTAGCTAAAGAATTTGAAAGATTAAATAAAATAGGATCCAAAGTAATTTTATCCAACTCAAATTCCGACTATATAAAATCATTGTATACAAATCACGAGATAATAAAAATAAAATCCTCTCGAAATATCAATTGTGATCCAAAAAAAAGAAAAGATCACTATGATTTGATAATCCTTAACTACAATAAAAAAATGAAAGATAAAAAAATCATTCCAAAAATCAACAATAATTTAAAAACAACAAATAAAATTAAATAAAAATAATTAATTAACCTACTTATATTAGTCCTACTTGTCTTAGCTTTGCAGGTAAATAGGTCTCTGCCAAGTATTTGAATCCATGTTTAAAAAATGCATCTAATTCACACTTTTCCTTCTTGTTTAAAAACAGATTTAGTTCTTTTTGCCATTGTTTATTTTGTAACCAAGGTTTTTTTTTCATATCATTGGCTCTGTTAATATCTTCATCGGTGGCTGTCAACCTGGCTACTTCAGGAATATTGTATTCATATATATCAGAAAACATCATCCCAAGGACTTGAGCATCTGGAGTTACTAGTCTATCACTATCGTAACTTAGCGATTCACTACCAATTTTGTATCTTAAAGCAATACCTAATCCCCATGGGTCCGCATCAGCAAAAACTACTACGGGTTTATTCCAATTTTCGTTCAACATTTTTACCATCATTCTAGTTGCTCGATCAGGCTCCCCGGAGCCAGTCATCAAAATTGCATTATATTTTTGAATAAATCCGGATTTTCTAATATTACTCAAAACAGTATCTTTTTCTACAACCATAACAAAGTCTGCCTTTACATCATCTATTTGTACATCGCCAATATTTGTAGGAATAAGTTGAGATGTGGATCTGCTTCCCAAATTACAATCAATTATATCACCACCAACCCTCAACTTTATCGGTCCTGATATCATACCTTTTGGTTTTGATGTTACAGAAAATTCTTCTCTAGGTACCCCAGTTAACAATTCGACGGCTTTGATAGCATCATCAGAATTATCCTGATTATTCCAAAACTTTTGTTTATTTTTTTCATCGCCAACATTGCTAAGTGTAGCATAATACATTCCTCTTATAGTACTTTCCATGTCTTCGTCAAGCAATTTTTTTATTGCGTTTGCCATGACAAGGTATTGAGCAAATGTGGGTATTTTTTTTACACTATCAGGACTAACTTCAATTTTTTTATCGCCTATGGTAAGCATTCTTTTTTTATCAGACCAAATAGTATTATCATAACCTATTTTTGGTAAATCTAAAATTGGCATTTGTTTTTGAATTATTACATCTTCAGAAATTTTTTTCATTATTTTTTTAATTATGAGTATAACTTCATTTTTTTTTTCAGATGACAATTATAATATACCTTATTTTATTTTTCCCTTATTTACTCTTCTTCTTTTTGGATGATAAGAATCCAATGTCGAGTTAATTTCCTTGGCTCTTTTTTTATTAATTTTTTTTTTAAAATTATTAAAAGGCAATCTTTTTTTTTGAATTTTTATATTTATATCTTTGTTACTATCATCATTAGTATTATTTATGAGGAGTTTGTTTGTTCCCTGAATCCTTATTACTTTTATCATTATTTCTATTTTTATTTTTATTTCTATATGTTCTATCGTGATTTTCTTTTGTTTTTGAATTTTTGGGAATGGTAAAAGATGTATTAGAATTAACCGTTTGAATGGGAATTGTTAAATTATTTTTTGATTCAGCAATTTTTTCTACTCTCAGCATCAATTTTGAGAGAGTCATTTAGAATTGTTGATGATTTATCTTTTTTTGTGTAATTTTAAATATTCTGAAGAAGAGGAAGAGGAAGAAGAATTAGAATGATAGGGATTGGGTGAGGAAGGGAGGAGAATGAAGAAGTTGAAGAGGAAGAAAGGGATTCATCAACGCTCTCACCCATTGCACTCTCAACACTTAATTTTTTTGTCAAATGTTTTTCTATCAAAAAAGAGAAAGATTCACCTAATTGGGGATTTTTAATACCCAAAGATTCAGTTATTGCCTCCACTATGAAAGGTAAATAATGTTTATACAATTTCATTTTATTTTCTGCTTCCTTCATTTTTAGTTCCTTTCTTATCTGTGTACTTAATTTTCGATAAAGTTCAGAAAGACAAGATTTCATATAGGATTTTAATTCGCCTTCAGATGCAATACTTTCTTTTCCAGCTGTTTTATAAGGAATTTTTGTAGAACAGATATGAAAAAAAATATGAATTGGTAAAACTTCAATAACCCGATCTCTTTTTGATTCTTTATTAGTGGTAGAAAACTGCTCTTTAGCTTGTTTTTTAGTGATTCCCATTTTATTAATTTCTACCTCTGAAACTACTTCTCTTGCTACATCCGATCCTTCATCATAAAGGAGAGGGATTTTATTGGCAAATCGATATAATTTAAAAGAATTTATATCTCCACCGTATGCCAAACCAGTTTCAATAATTGTAGGTCTATTATTTATTATTCCAGTCCTAGAAGTATATGCAGCAAGTACAGGTTGCAAGGCTTTGACAGAAAAATTAGACTTGGATGCATTAATATTGTTGTTTGTTTCAATTTTTGAAATATTTTTATCAGTAGTCAGCAGTAGCATGCAGCGGCATCATTAATATTTTTATTATTTATATTCGTTTCCTGATTTGTCATCATCGTACTACTATTGTTATTGTTATTTTCAGATGTCGAGGTATCGACATTTTTATTAGAAACAATAGTATATTCAGACATCATTCCAATTGTAAGGATTTCTTGACCAATAGGACTTAAATGATCGGTAATTGGATTTTGAAACTTTGTTTTTTTACAAATATTTACAATTTTTATAAGATCATGTTCACTAAAATCAATGCGAGAATTTTTTAAATCTATATCTAACTGTGCTTTAGATAAAATTTCTTTTGCTTTATCATAGGAAAATTTTTGAAAAGAAGAACATAATATTTTTGGCAAGGTAATTTTTTGTCCAGAGAATTTTGAAATAGCTTTTTTCAAAGTTTGGAGATCCATATCGGAGGGATGGGGTAAAATTTCCTTTGCTGGAGTAGGCATTATAGAAGTTCTCCTATCAAAAGTAAAAACTCCATCATCTGTTTCAAAAACTATAAATGAATATGGGTTTACAATACTTGTTTGAGTAACATAATCATAAATCTTATTTTTAGTAATTGGTACAAGTCTTGCTCTCAAAATAACCTGAATTTTAAATCCAGAAACACTTTCAAACAGAGATTCGGATTTATTTACTATTTTTTTTAAAACTATTGGTTTATTGGTCCCTATATCAGTCCTAAGTTCAAAATAATATTCCTCAGATTCTTCTACAGATTTACTCCAAACTTTAATTGGAAAATCAGTATCCTTTGTAGAAAAGGCTGCAACCATTTTTAATCCCACTCCAAAAAGCCCTCGCTGTTGTTTTTCCATATATTTTGCAGAAGTTAAAAAAGAACATACAGCAACAGGTAATTTATCTGACGATATACCAGTTCCATTATCTTCACAAGATAACATCCACAGATCATTAGCTTGATCAAATGTTGTTAATGAGATTTTAATTGAAGGTAATATTGAAAAGGTTTCACAAGAATCAAGAGCATTTTCTATTAATTCTCTAACTGCCATATACAATATCCGCTCGCCAGTAAAACCGGCTAAAGCTGAATTATCAACAAAGAATTCAGATTCTGCCTTTTTATTATAAATAATTTTATACTTTTCCATTTTATTTGGTTGTAATTTTTGATTATTGTTAGACTTTTGCTGATCGGTTTCAAGAACAGAAGTGACAGGTTTAAGAGATTTCAAATATGATATATAATAAACACCTTATTTGATTTAATCGTTATTTATCTATATTAGATATAAAGAAAATTATAAACAATCAATCGATTTGGGAACCGTAAGGCGTCGAAGAATTTTTTAATTCTTTGATGGTATCAGGCAAGATTTCTATTAAATAACGTTTATTTTCCTTTTGTATAACAACATAGTCAGAACCTGTTCCAACTATATATCCTTCCAGTAAATCTTTTATTTTCAAATAGTTTAAAAAAAATTAAAACAGATATTTTTGGGTTTCTTTTTCTGTTGTGTTATTTGCTTCTTTATTTTTTTTAAATATAAATTAAATTTCTGTATTATATTCTTGAAAACTATTTTAATTTAAAAGTCAATAAATATATTTTATAATTCCTATACAAATTTTAATATATATAAAATAAAAAATTATAAAAAGTAAAAGGCATATTCTTTCATATAATATATGGATGCAAAGTGTTTTAATTGTAATAATAAAGCAGATTTCGATATTGAAAAAAATAAGATAATTTGTAAAAAATGCAATATTGAAATAGGTTATGATGAATATATAGAAAATATGAAAGAAAAAGCATTATCCTTGGCAGATGACCTTCAAAATAGTTGGGATAAACAAGGATAGCAACTATTTATTTATTTAACGTATTATAGCAAATCTATATTGTCATTTTACTCATTCAGGTACTAGTAGTAGTGGTTATAGTATTAATATAACCCCATAACTATAATTTTAGTAAAAATTATAGGTAAAACAAATGGAAAAAACTAAATTTGGTATTGCTTTTCTTATTATAAATACATCAATATATCATAAAGAAATTTTAGCAAGGTTAATTAAGGCTCAAAATTTATTTTATAAAGGACTTTGGTAGAATTTAAAGTGGTCATTTCAGATTCGAAGGGTAATAGCATCAATCAGGAGATTAAAGATAAAAGTGCACAGCCGTTTGTTGGTTCTAAAATTGGTGATGTTATGGACTCTACTGTTTTTGGATTAAAAGATGGAAAAATAAAAATAACAGGTGGCAGTGATAAATCTGGCACTCCTATGCGTTCAGATCTTCATGGAGGAGTAAAAAAATATATTCTTATGACAAGTGGAGTAGGAGCAAGAAATCTGGACCCAGGCGAAAGAAAAAGAAAGCTGGTGAGAGGAAATTTAATTACAGAAGAAATATATCAGTTAAATTGTCAATTAATCGACACAATGCTGCCTGAAAAAGAGAAAAACGAACCAGCTAAAACAGACAAGTAATCTATGCTTGAATAAAGAAAATTTTCAATCTTTAAATCCAATTTAATATTAATAAGAAAATTTAATTTTAAGTAAATTAATATTTGAAAGAAAAAATACAAACAGTATTGCACTGGAAGGATACTTTACCTGAATGGTATATTCAAAAATATGGATATCAACCATGTATAAATATTGGCACATCAGGACATGTTGATCACGGTAAAACTACATTAATAGAAGCTATAACAGGAGTATGGACAAGCGGTCATAGCGAAGAACTTAGGAGGGGAATTACCATTAAAGTCGGGTATGCAGATGCAGCCTTTTACAAATGTCCAAATTGTGAACCCCCCTCTAACTACTCAGTTCAACCAAAATGCAGTTTGTGTAATTCCGATGCACAATTAACAAGAGTGGTTAGCTTTGTCGATTCTCCAGGTCATGAGAGTTTGATGGCCAATATGCTTTCAGGAGGTGCCTTGATGGATGGCGCAATATTAGTCATTGCAGCAAATGAAAAAGTTCCTCAACCCCAAACTAGAGAACACCTGTTAGCATTGCAAGTATTGGGAATAAAAAATATTGTAATAGTTCAAAATAAAGTAGATTTGACAGAAAAAGAAAAGGCACTAGAAAATTATAATCAAATTATAGAATTTGTTAGTGGAAGTGTAGCAGAAAATGCTCCTATAATACCTATTTCTGCTCAACACAAAATAAATATAGATGTATTAATTGAAAACATTGAAAAATATATTCCTACACCTGAAAGAAACAATAATGAAACTGGAATAATGCATATTTTACGTTCATTTGATATCAATAAACCCGGCACACCAATAAAAAATATCAAAGGAGGAGCATTAGGAGGAGCACTAATTCAAGGGGAATTTGAATCCGGTAGCGAAATAGAAATTCTTCCAGGCATCTATAATGAAAAAAAGAACAAGTATGAACCTATACTAACTAAAATTGCATCATTAGCAACTGGAGCAGGCATAGTAGATAAAGTAAAACCAGGAGGTTTGGTTGCAATAGGCTCAAAGTTAGACCCTTCCTTTATTAAAAGTGATTCTTTGATAGGATCTGTTATTGGAAAACCTGACACATTGCCAGGGACAGTAGATGAAATTACCATCGATATCAATTTATTTGATACTGCTGTAGGGACTCAAGATATGGTAAAAGTTGATCCAATAAAAACCAAAGAAAATCTTAGGTTAAATATTGGAACAGCAGTAACCACTGGAAGTGTTACGAATTCAAAAAATCAGAGAATTGAAATAAAAATAAAAAAACCTGTTTGTTTAATGCCTAAAAGCAAAGTAGCAATAAGTAGAAGAATAGCAGACAGATGGAGGTTAATCGGTGCTGGAACAACAGTATAAATTAAAATGGATATTATTTGCGATACGAGTTTTTTAATGGTTTTATGCTACGAACCTATAAAGAATATGGATTTTTTAGAATTCAAATTTGGAAAAGCAACATTTTTGATTCATTCAAAAATTATCAAAGAATTAACAAACATAAAATCTACAGGTAAAATAAAAAGATCAAAGATAGCAAATTTGACTTTAGAAGTTATATATAAAGAAACAAAGAATAAAAACTTTAAATATATAATAGATGATGAAAATCAAAATCTGCTTCGCGAAGTAGATTCATATCTATTAACACTATCACTACAAAAAAAATGTCCATTAGCAACAATAGATAAAAATTTGATAAAGAGAGCATTAAAAAAAGGTATAGATATAATTACACTAAACAATAATAAAATAATTTATTTATATTCAAATATTAGATCAGAGCAAATTTAAATTATACTCCAGTTCATTTTTCATATGTTAGAAATTGACGGTATAAATATACAATGGAATGGACATGATGGTTTTAGGTTAAAAATAGACGATAAAACAATATACATAGATCCTTTCAAATTAATTCAAGAGTATAATAATAAAAAAGACGCAGATTTAATATTGATTACTCATAATCATTATGACCATTTAAGCTTGAAAGACATTGATAATGTAATAAATAACAACACAAAAATAATTTGTTCACCTGAGTGCATAGAAACATTAAATAAAAATTATAATAAAAACGAAATAATTCCCCTCAAGCCAAAAGATAACACAGAGATTGAAAATATAAAAATCGAGGCTGTAAGAGCATATAATACAAATAAAAACTTTCATCCCAGAGAAGATAGCAAAATTGGTTTTGTAATAAACATAAACGATTTGAAAATATACCATACAGGCGATACAGATATAATTCCAGAGATGGATAACATCAAGCCAGACATAGCATTTGTCCCTGTTTCAGGAACATATGTGATGACTGCTGAAGAAGCCGCTAAGGCAACAAACGAATCGATAAAACCTAAAAAAATTGCAATACCAATGCATTATAATTCAATTGTAGGCTCTATCGAAGATGCAGAAACATTTTGTAACATGGTAAATGTTTGCAAAACCGAGATATTAGAACTAGAATAAACATAAATTAAAAAATTGCAAGCAAGCAAATAATAAAGAAATATTAAATAAGAAAGTTCAGAAAAAATAGAGGAAAAGTGTAGGAGGTAATGTCAGGAAAAGAATTTTTAAGTTTTGGAAGATTTGGAGAAAATCAAGGTGTTAAAACAAAATATTTGCTTATAATTGCAGTATTATGTTTATCCTTTTCAGTTGCATTTATTTTAAGAGCATATCCGATTAAATATGGATCTTATTTAAATGAATTTGATCCTTTTTTCGATTTTAGAGCTACACAGTATGTTGTTGATCATGGAATAAATGCATATTTTAAATGGCATGATACCATGTCATGGTACCCCGAAGGCAGAGATGTAGCAATTACATCTCAATCGGGTTTGCATATAACAGCTGCAGTTCTTTATAAAATTTTTGGCATGAACTTGTCATTGATGGATTTTGTTATATGGTTTCCGGTTGTAATTGGGGCTGCATCTACAGTATTAATATTCTTATTAGTAAGGTCGATAACTGGTAAAAACGTTCCTGGTCTAATAGCATCAGTTTTTTTTGCAGTAAGCCCTGTAATAATTCAAAGAGGAA
Source organism: uncultured Nitrososphaeraceae archaeon (assembly GCA_963824915.1). Taxonomy (GTDB): domain Archaea; phylum Thermoproteota; class Nitrososphaeria; order Nitrososphaerales; family Nitrososphaeraceae; genus Nitrosocosmicus. The sequence goes on along the minus strand of CAWGRD010000007.1, from coordinate 96,478 downwards.
ATTTGGGATGGTTTAAATCAGAACCTTTAGGAATTTTTTATGGGTTAGGAGGAACATATCTATTCCTATCCGCATTAAAAGAGAAAAATTATAAATATTTAATTCCAAAAGCAATTTTTAGTGGAATAATAGTAGGATTAGCATTAGCATCATGGGGTGGTGGACAATATTTTGTCATTCCGATAGCAATTTTTATACTAAGTCTTGCTTTTGTTTCAAAAGATCTCAAAAATCCTCTGGTGGTATCGGTCTTATTTACAGTATCAATTATATTAGTTGCATTATCTTTCCCAAGGCCAGGCACATCTTTCGTCTTTGGACCACCAGGGATTTTATTAATAGTCAGTACTGCATTTTTATTTATTGCAGCAATAGTAAGGAGTAAAACATCTGAAAAGAAAGCTATCAGAAATACAGCAATAGTATTTGGGATTTTTGTTGTTATAGGAATTGCGATAATTTCTGGCGGCCTGTATAAATCACCCTCATTTAGATATCTAAATGCAGTAAACCCGTTTTTATCTTCACAAAATAGTTTGGTACAATCAGTCGCAGAGCACTCCACTCCAACAATAGCAGACTATTTCAGAGATTTCTCTATTTTGATAATTTTTTCAGGTCTTGGCGCATGGATTGCTTTTAGAAATAAGGAAAATTCTATGATGATTTTTGCATTGATGATAGGCTTAACTGGAATTTACATTAGTGCAACCTTTGCCAGATTGCTAGTATTTGCATCTATAAGTATGGTAATTCTATCAAGTATAGGGATTTATGAAGTAATAAGAAGCATAACATCGATTAGAAGAGAAACTGAAAATCAAAAAATTGAATCAAAGCAAAAAAATACAACATCATCCTTAATAAATGGATTAAAAGCAAAAAAACAAATTTTTGTTTACATGGGGTTCTCTTCTATTTTAATTGTCTTGCTTACTATCCCAATGATATATGATAGTAATTCAAACTGGATAAGTTCTTCTGATGTACCTGCCTCTATTGCCAATGGCGCTACAAATTATAGAGTAACAACAAATGATTGGATAGACACACTACATTGGATTTCAAACAATACGCCCAAGGATTCAGTTATAGCATCTTGGTGGGATTATGGATATTGGATTACATCCCTTGGAAATAGAACATCATTGGCAGACAATGCAACAATTAATTCTACAAGAATTGAATCAATTGCAAAAATGTTCATTAGTCCTGAACAAGAGGGATGGAAAATTGCCAATAATTTAAAAGCTGATTATATTTTAGTATATGTAGTTGGACAAAAACTACCAGCAATGGATCCCATCAGTAATAGTCCTATTTTTGTTCTGGGAGGCGGAGGAGATGAGAGTAAAAAACATTGGTTTATTACAATAGGTGGATTTAATGAAGCGCAATATTCAGAATCTGATTTATCTACACCAAAACAAAAGTTTTGGGACACACTTTTAGGTCACATGATGCCATTTAAGACTCTAGGATATTTTGATCCAAACAGAGGAGCACTATCTCCAATGTATCAACCGGGTTCTACTCCATTTTATTTAAAAGATATAAAATATCCAAAAGGAAATTCATCAGAACCGCTAACATTGGCTTATGCTTCAAAGAGTTTTGAGAGTAACAATCCAGGATTATTTTTTGGTGTACTAGTATACAAAGTAAACCATAATTTTACTTTTGAAAACAATCCACAAATAAATAGTACAAACAATTCTACAGAAAATAACAATAAAACAGCAGCAGCAGCAGCATTAACATCCACACAAAAAATCGCAGCATTAACAGCAAATAACAAATCTAATATTATCAACAATAACAACACATCATCAGATAATATGACCACAAATAAAATTAACAATACAGCAGATATTGAAACAACACAGGGTCAAATTAAAATACAATTTTTCCCAAATGAAGCACCAAATCATGTAAAAAATTTCCAGGATCTGGCTAAAAAGGGATTTTACGATGGAGATGTGTTCCATAGAATAGTCAAAGGTTTTGTTATTCAAGCAGGCGATCCTAACACAAAGAACGATAGTAACAGAGAAGCATGGGGAACAGGCGGACCAGGATATACAATCAATGAAGAATTTAACAATATTTCTCATGATAGGGGAATAATTTCTATGGCTCGAACAGCGGACCCTAACAGCGCAGGTTCACAATTTTTTATTGTATTAAAGAATTCAACATTTTTGGATAACCAATACACAGTGTTTGGAAAAGTTATAGAGGGAATGGATGTAGTAGATAAAATAGCCAATGTGTCAACTAATGCAATGGACCAGCCCAAAGATCCGAATTTAGCACGAATAACTAAAATAATAATTCATTAATTAAAAAACAAAAACATTTTTTTTATTTTGAAATTAATCCATAGTATATAAAAGGCAAAATTGTACCTGATATCTGCATGAATAGTAATTTGTTTTGCTTCAGTAGTAACCTTTCCCCAAGAAATAGCTTCTGTAACAAGAGCTCCACTTAAACTTCCATCCCATTCAGAAGAAGTAGTGATATAAACAGCATAGTCCAGACCCCCTCGATATTGATTCCACCACAAAGTATGATGTTTGGAGATGCCACCACCCATCATAAATGCACCAGTCATTTTAGAATCAAAAATTAATTCAGATAATTTAGTTTGATCTTTTAATATATCAATTTTAAAGTCTTTGTGACTTTGATTGAATAGCCATATTTGATTTCCAACTGCGCCATCTACAATTCCAGGAACAAATATAGGAATATCATTCTTAAAAGCCCAATACAAAAATGAAGTTTCATTTAAATTGCTACCTATATATTTGATAATTTCTGAGGGAGAAAATTCTTTAGAAGATTTTGTTTTATCATACAAATTCTGCAAAATAGGTTGAATTTTATTTTCAATTAATGGTCCATAGTTTTTATTTGGAACAAGAATATTTCCCAATCTGTGAATATTTTTGTTTAAAAGAAGATTATCATCTAAACGGAAATCACCTTCATAATAAGACGAAAATGATCTAGCAATATCATGGTCCAAAGATCCGCATGTTGTAATAACACAATCAAACATTTTATTCTTGATCATATCACGAACAATTCCCCTATTTCCAGTTGAAATTAAAGATCCAACAAATGATAAAAATTTGGTACAATTTTTTTCATTCATCATATTTTGAAGAATGGTTATACCATTTGCCAAATTTCGTCCCTCAAATCCCCCAGAGTCATTCATATTCGAAAGTATGTGTTTGAAATCCGAATTTACATCAATATCATAATCCTTTACAATTTTTGATAAAAAATTCTTGGAATCAACATCTAGATATGTCTCTTTTTTAGTAGTGCTCCAATAAAATATGTAAAATTTTTAATATTAAATACATTACTTTATTTTAATGAATTTGTTGGAATTGGTAATCTTCTGTTCACTGATTGTTATTGTAAATGAATATCATTATTAACAAATTAGAGCAAATTTAAAAATATATTTTATGCTCAAATTATTTAGTAAATTAAATTCTCAAGTAGTTTAGTAGAACGCTTCTATCTACTAGGAATTGCCGTATTATTAAACAGTATATAAAGTTCTGTTATGGATTAGTGATACAATCAGTAATTCAAGTGTCGTATCGATATCTATCGAATTGATTTGTTGATTGAAAAACAAGTATAAGGATAGATTATCTTAAGGAGTGGACATGCTTATGATGGTGTAAGCCATTGTGATTACATATTTAAAAACCCAATTAACGGGATATGACATTGTTTGATCATCTTACTGATAGGTTATACCTACATGAAGGTATGACAGTATCAAAGATACCATATTATTATATCAAATAGTAGGCTTAACCGATCAGTATAGTTTAATGCCAATGTAAAACAAATCAAGTCCAAGATATGGAAATTGATGGACAAGAACAAATTGGATTATCCAATAAAGATAACCCAGCACAAAATAGACTTTGAAGTCATTTAGTCAAGCCAATAGTTTGACAGCAATTTTTATCCAGATGTAAGCATAAAGTGATTAGCTCAATTTTAGCAATGAAGGAGACAAGCCAAACAGATATGCTATAGCATAGATTATTGTCAACAGATAATTTCGAAAGCGGGGCAGACTATACTTGCTCATGTATTCAAAGATGCAATCGAATAAGTAAAATTATCCCATACACAGATTCAACAAGGAAAGATATTGTTACTTGGTAGAGGAAAATTATAAAATATATAGTTCTCATCGACTGTGAATATACTATTTGAAAACCTCCCATTTCTATCTGACTGGGATTGCTCAATATTTTTTGCAATCTACATGAAAAGTCGCTAGTATTTACAAACAAATAAATGGGCATTTTAATACATTAAAGGAATTTTCGATAGGAATTTACAAAATATTTGACTCAAGGTCTATAACCTAAAAGAAAGAGATATAGATTTATGCCAAGGATATACTGTATAAAATCTAGGTAAAAAAACCAAATCAAGGATATAGCGATTGTTTATTCTATTAATTTATTAAATTACATATATAATTAGCAATTAAATAAATTGGATTGAATAATAATAACCGACATAGTTTTTCAGGAAATAAGATAGATCCTCCAGAAATATCTGCAAGCATGACGGTATCAGATTTGATAGATGTGTTTGGCAAAACAGGGTATAATGCTAGGAGACTAGCAGAAGCAGCTGAAATTATGATTAAAATGATGGAATCTGATGCCACCGTTTGCTTAACAATTGCAGGAGCAATGACCCCAATAGGTTTTGGAAAAATAATATCAACAATGATAGAAAACGGGTTTATTGACTGGATAGTTACAACTGGTGCTAATGTATATCATGATTTGCATTTTGCGTATGATCTGCCAGTAAGACAAGGCCATTTTGATGTGGATGATGATACTTTATACTCAAAGCAAATTGTTAGAATTTATGATGTATATATTAAAGAAATCGGAACGCTTCAAGCTCAAGATACAATAATGCAGAAAGATATTCAAGATATATATAAGAAAAATAAAAATATGGAAAATGGGTCTACTGCAGATTTATCATATTTGATTGGAAAAGCTGCTTCAGAAAAATCCAAATATTCAGAAAAATCATTCATGGTTTCTGCTTATAAATCAGATGTACCTGTTTACATTCCTGCTCTTAGCGATTCATCAATTGGTTTAAATATGTTACCATTATTACTAAATGAAAAAATATCGATAAATGTTATTCAAGATATCGCGGAATCTGCTGCAATTTTATGGAAAAGCGATAAATCAGGTGGAATCGAATTAGGCGGCGGGGTTCCAAAAAATTTTTTCCAACAAACAGGACCAGCATTATATCAAATATTGAAAATAAAAGAGGGTGGACATGATTTTATAATCCAGCTAACTGACGCAAGGCCTGATACTGGGGGTCTCTCAGGAGCAACATTACAAGAGGGTAAAAGCTGGGGAAAAATCAAAACATCTCACAAAGGGAACGTTGTGGTATATGGAGATTCTTCTGTATATTTTCCCATACTTTGTGCACATCTACTAACTAAATGTAAGCCAAGAAATAAAAAAAGAATTTACAGGAATAAGAATAAATGGGTTGAAGAAATGAAGCGTAATTTCAATAACAAATAAAAGGTCATTATAAAGGTATAAAAAAGTATTTAGAATAATTTAATAAAATATAAGTGAATGTCAGATTCAAGTCAACTCTTAGTACGAAGAATAAAAAACGGTACTGTGATAGATCATATCGAATCACCTAGGGCATTACTTGTACTTGATATACTAAATATAACCGGGCAAGATGGAAATGTAATCACAGTAGCATTAAATGTTCCAAGCGTAAAACATGAAAAAAAAGATATAATTAAAGTTGAAAACAAATTCTTGGAAAAAAAAGAAACAGACAAACTTGCCTTAATAGCTCCCAAGGCCACGATAAATATCATTAAAAATTATAATTTGGTTGAAAAAAGAAGAATTCAATTGCCTGATAAGATTATTGGTTTTTTTAAATGTCCAAATTTAAGATGTATTACAAATACAGAAGAAGGTTTAAAATCCAAAATAGAAATAATTGACAAGATTACTTTAAGATTAAAATGTCAATATTGTGCAAGATCAATAACAACAAAAGAATTAATGAATTATCAATAAAACAACACGACAGTATTATCTTGAAATGTATTTGATTGATCTATTAGTCTTTTTAAATTACATACTAAAAATTTGTTTCAAATTATGAAAAAAGGGAAATTAACAGATAAATATAAAACTAGAGCAGCTCTGGATAAGTCAGGTTATATCAGGTTTATAATAATTCCTGAGAATATCCAAATTTATCAGATTAAATATATCTACAATACATTAGTAATTATTTTATAATAAATCCTATTTAGTAGAACGAATTTTCTCATGCAAGTCAAAAGATAAAAAGATATTCAAATCAATAACTGGCTATTATTACTCTCCTCTGCAAGCTTCACAAGTAAATGACCCATCTGCATATAGCAAAAAATCAGACCATTCACCACATTCATCACAATATCCAGATACATTTCGTGGAGAACGTCCTATCTCCCCTCGAATTAACAATGCTTTTTCAGATACAACATCAAATAATTCAGGTGTAACTGCCAGAACATCAGATACTGAAATTATTCCTACTACATTATTTTTATGAGTTACCCCTAAACGTTTTATATTGTGTTGTCTTAGGAGTCTTGCTGCAGATGTAATACTTTCATCTCCATTAATAGTTATTAGCTTTTGCATTATATTAGATGCTTTTATTCCAGATGGAATTGAACCTTTTGCAACGGCTTTAGTAACAATATCCCAATCAGTCACTATTCCCAACGGCAAATCATTATCTAAAATAACAATACTTCCAATTTTAGCTTCATTCATAAGTTTTGATATTGTAATAATATCATCATCAGGTTTTGCATGGATAATAGGACTATTCATAACATCACTAACCAAAATCCTAGTAGTCATCCCTGTGTCTTCATCTCGAATATCTTTAGCCATATCAAATCATCATAATCTGAATTTAATTACTTTTCTGTTATTCCAACGACAATATCTTTAAATTCGCCTTTTTCAATCGGCAATAGCTTGCATTGACCAACTGGCAATATTCTAACTATTTCATCAATTGACAAACTTTTAAGATATTCTATAATATTTTTTGAAAAATCATTTTTAAGCGCATAATCTACAAAATCTGCTTTAATTTTTTTTGAGGCCTTGACTACATCTAAACCAGAAGGCAATAATGTCCTAAAACAAATCGATCTTTTTTTAACTGTATTATACGGCCCTATAAGCAATAAAGGTTTATCACCAATAAACGACAGTCCAATAGCAAGTTTTATTTCCAAATTCTTTACAAAATTCCTTTTACCTTCTATTACAAATGAGCCTTTAGGAAGAAATTGTCCTGTTGGAGCTCCTTTTTTTAATTGAGAGGATAATACCCAATATGCATCAGAGCTGGATAAAGAATCTTTCCAGGATCTGCTAAATGATACAGTAGCTTGAGATACTTCTAAAATACTTTGAGATATATCAGCATTAGATTTATTAGCATTTTGTAATATAAAAAATGGAGAGCCATTAACTTCGGCGTGAAACACATAATCATTTTCTGTAAGATGTCTACGTATAATCACAGAATTAGATGAAGCATCTTTTCCACCTATTGCCAATAAATCATCACTTGTAAAAAACCACCTATATTTCTCATACCATTCTTTATTAGTTAAAACTTTAACACTGGATAAAGGTTTTTTATTTTTTTGTTGTTTTAATTTATCAATTTGTTCTTGTAGTTTTGATTGAGAATTCTCTATGGTTATTAATCCTCTTTCCATTTCTTTTGCAAGATTGAATAAAGAAGATGAAAGTTTTGGGATATTGAAATTACCTAAATCCAGCGGCATTTTTTCGTCAACAATTTCCAAAAAATATTTTCCTTTAATATTTAATATTTTTGCGTTAAAATCAAAAAGGATTTTTTGAAAAAAAACATTTTCTATATTTATCATAATATCTGTCTGTTGCATTAACAAAGTTGCAAAATCTCTTAGTTTGCCTGATTTTGAAATAACAAAGCTTTTAGCTTTTTCCTGCTCCTGTAAATCGTGTTCTAATAATTCAATTCGTTTTTCTAATTCAGAATTTTTTGAAGCATCACTATTAATAATAAGATAATTTAAATATTCATCAACTGCATCATAATACGAACTGAATTTTTTTATTCGATCAGAACTTATAGAATAAGGAATGAAGGGGCTGATATCAACAGGGCTGTTATTTTCATCCAATATAATACAAGACTCATTATGGCCAACACCGTTAGAAATATTCTCGATTAACCCAATTAATTCATCGAATAAATTCTTTAATTCATCAATAGATAATTCATTAATATTTTTGTTCTTTATCTTTGAATTATTGACAATATATTCAATAAATTTCTTTGAGATAGAAAGATTTCGTCCAAGCCATCTTTTAATATCAATATTTTCTTTTTTATTTGTTTCAACAAGAGATAAGAATTTATCAAAATTTAGTGAAATTGGATTAACCCCTCTCGGTGGTGGAGGAAAATAATTTAATCCAGGTCTTAAAATCCTATGTCTTACATTTATTGAATTAATAAGAGCTAAAATTTTTAATGATTCATTGCATAAGATAATATTTCCGTTTCCAAATAATTCGACAATTAAAATATATTTTATACCTGCAATATTTTGAAAAACAAACTGTATTATCCTTTCTCCTGCAAAAACCGAGACATCTACTAATCTAGAACGCTCTAGTTCGGACTTTATTTTTTTTATTGCTTCATTATCTTCTATTATAGGATATTGATATTTTGTAACACCTATTCCAAATGTAGAAACAAGTAAAGAGACATCATTTTTTTGAGAGTGATGAAATTTTATTATTAAAGAATTTCTTGTAATAGGATAAATAGTACTTACATAATACACATCATCGATAATTTCCTTTACATTATTTACAAGAAATTTTAATTCTATTTCTGAAATAGCCATCCAATATTATAAACACAATATTGAATATAATAACATAAAAAATTTGTGGTTTTTTATGCCATATAAAAAATGGAAAGTAGGGATTAAATGTGAGGGGAATAAAAAAATAATAGCGCATATACTTGGACGTTCAAGATAAAATCTATTACTTAAGAACTATTTTGGCTGCTATTGCAGGGTCGATATTAGGAATAATAATAAAACCTCATGCAGTACAATCCAATACAATAGGAATTACAATAGTAGTTGGAATTATTTTTTATATCGTATCTTATATCATTGCCAAGAAACTAGCTGGGAATATCCCGAAAGATAAAAAGAGAAAACTGATAACAAACGGAATATTTGCTTTTATTTTCATGTTATTGACATTTATGGTAATAATATTCACGGTAATAAATCAACACAATATATAAAAAGGAGTAAGAAATTTTTGTGGGAATATAAAACTCCGGGTATTACAGATGAGCTTTTTAATAGAACGGATAATGTTCCTATAACAAAGGAAGAAATAAGATCCATAGTAATTAGCAAATTGCACTTAAAAGAGGGATGCAAGTCCATAGATATTGGTTGTGGTAGTGGTAGCATTTCCATAGAGATTTCTATTCAAACAAAAACCACAGTTTATGCAATAGATATAGACAAAAATGCAATTGATCTAACTGAGCTCAATATTAAAAAATTTGGATTAGAAAATAAGATAAAAATTATGCAAGGATGGGCACAGGACATTTTACCAAATTTACCAAATGTCGATGCGGTTGTAATAGGCGGAACCACTGGAGATACAGAAAAGATAATAAAGCTAGCAATAGATAGGTTAAATTCTGGCGGAAGATTAGTTGTTACTTCCATATTGATTGAAACAATTTATAAAACTCTTAAAGCAATAGAAGATTCGGGATTATTGGAAATTGATATAACTCAAGTAACTGTGGCAAAATCCAAAAAAACTAGATCTGGAACAATGATGATTTCAAGGAATCCTGTAATTATTTTTTCTGCAACCAAATAAAAATACAAAAACTTTAATTGATATTTTTTAAAGTGGTTTTATGCGAATCTAAAGCTTTATTGTATAGGATGTGGTCCCGGTGATCCTGATTTACTCACTTTAAAAGCAATAAACATTATAAAATATGCAGATGTAATCTATACCCCTACTGCAAGAGAAGGAAAACCTAGCGTTGCTCTATCAATAGTTGAAAAGTTCCTTAATAAAGATACTGAAATTCATCAATTAGTTTTTCCAATGATTAAAGACTTTAGTAAATTAAAAGATAACTGGAAAAATAATACCTTAGAAATAACAAATACCATACGGAAAGGAAAAAAAACAGTTTATTTAACTGTAGGTGATCCTTCTCTTTATAGCACTTGGATCTATATTTACAATGAGATAATCAGCCAACACAAAGATATTGAAGTAGAAATTGTTCCCGGTATAACTTCAATTTTCTCATTTTCTGCAGAAATAAAAACACCCCTAGCACAAGGCGAGGAAATAATAGGGATAATTCCAGCATGCTACAATCTAGATAGATTAAAAATAGCTGCACAATGTTGCGATACTCTAGTATTTTTAAAAGATGGCAGGCATTTTAATAACGTAATAGAAATATTGATGCATTCTGGTTTTCCAGAAGATTCAGATATTTTTATAGCTCAGGATGTATCCACAAATAGTGAAGCACTACAGAAAAGGAAATTATCAGATTTATCAAAAAATCCTAATGAAAACAATGATAAATACTTTTCAATAATGATAGCCAAAAAGAAAAAATGATACAGAAAAATACAGTTTATTTTGTAGGTTCTGGTCCTGGCGATCCAGAGCTAATAACAATAAAGGCAAAAAAATTATTAGAAATTGCAGATATTATAATATATTCTGGATCTTTATTAAATCCCGAAATATTGGATTCTGCCAAGAGAGAGGCTAGCCTTTACGATGCAGCTAAATTGGACAGGAATAAAATATATGAAATTCTCAGAGATTCCACAAAAAACGGAAAACTCGCAATAAGATTTCACGACGGAGATCCTGGAATTTTTAGCACAATAAGAGAACAAATAGACAAATTAGAAAGAGATGAAATTAATTGTGAGGTAATTCCCGGTATTACATCATTACTTGGAGCAGCGGCATCGATGAATTTAGAATTAACATTACCAGGAGTAACACAAACGATAATAATTACACGTGCGGAATTTAGAACTCCAGTTCCAGATAGAGAAAAAATTTCTGAACTATCAAAGCACGGAGCCACTATGGCTTTCTATCTTAGTGTACATCTACTTGATAGAGTTATTGAAGAACTCCTAAAAGGCGGGATATATAATAATGAAACACCTGTTGCGATAGTATATAAGGCTACTTGGAAGGAAGAAAAAATAATAAAAGGAACAATCGGCACGATATCAAAAAAAGTTAAAGAAGAAAGAATAGTGAAAACTGCATTGATAATTGTAGGAGAGGTCATCTCTCCAAAAGAATATGAATTTTCAAAAGTTTATGATTCACAATTTACACATGGCTTTAGAAGAAGTAAAGAAAAATAAATTTATTTTAAAGGAATATGCTCTAGTTCCTTTTTATTAAGTGATGCCCAAGCACCCATCCCCTGTCCTGTACCATCAAAATCTATAATTTCACTGAGAATTATTTCATTAGGAGCCATGGGAGGCCAAATCATTGCAACAAAGTCACCAGGGTTTCCAGGTTGATTCATATCAGCTGGTATTAATTTATCATTTTTAAATCCAAATGTAGCAAGCTTTGTTTTTACTGTTTCAAATAATTGTTTTTGACCGTGTACAATTACATAAACGTTTTTCTCGGTATCATAATTAGTCATTAAATAATATTAAATATTTAATATCATAAAGATATTGCGAATTATTAATAGTATTGTTAAACAACAAAAAATTGAATAAAATTAATATAATACATTGAAAGAAATACAATAAATTACATTATTTCATGGTCTTTTATACAATCAGTATTACTTTTTAATACATCTATAAATTTGATTATAATTCGATTTAAAGTCTTGCACTTTATTTAAATATTTTTTCACAAGCGAAATCATCTAATGAATAAAGATGTAATGGAAGAAGGCCCATATAAAATTTGAACATATAATAATATATTCAAATATATTGTGAATTAATAAAAGAGTTTAAAAAACATTTAATACCATCTTTAATTAATTTAGTAGCAATATGACATTACCCAAAGGATTTGGTTCTCAAGCTAATACTCAAAAAAAGAGAACATTTGATGAATGGTGGAAGACTGTTCCCGAAGATTTAAAAACACGAACTCGAAAAGGCGACGAAGCTAATAAGGTTATATTGAATCAAGTAAATTATGTGTTACTTCATCTACATCTGCAAGGAAAACATGATACAAAACCATCACATGAAGAATTGAAAGATTGGCTTCATAGCGGTCAAGTAGATACAATGCGTACTACAAAAAAATAGAAAATTAATTAATTTTCAAAATTATACTTTTTTTATTGATTTTATTTTTTTTATAAAATATTATGGTGCCATCAAATAAAAAACATATAAGTATACAAATATAGAAAACGGATAGGTATTTTGAAGAACGGCAATCATATTGCAATATTTGATACATTTAAGACTCATCATATAAAGTCAACAAGGGAAGCAAAAAGACAAAGAGGAATAATTGCTCACATCGCAATAGAAAAAGATCCCAAAGGCAAAACCAGAACATCAATAGCTCATATACTAGCAAAGAAATACGAAGTAACTTGGCAAAATATCTATTCTGCTATTTTTAAGGACCTAGATGAAGTACTTTTACCAGCTCAAGTTGTCAAAGAAGGAGGAAGATTGCCAATAAAAAGAGGCCCAAAAGCTCTTCAGATAGAAGGAATTCCATACTATGAACTTACGAATATTGGTCTAATTATTGCGTCAACTATCGAGGAAACAGGAGATATTAGATTAAGAATGAAATTACTGGAATCATATATTTCAAATTCTAATTTCAATGGAAAAGAAGACGAGAGAGGGAAAGTGTAACAATACTACAATTAATGAAGCAATATTGCTTTTATCAAGATATGCACCATCATTTATTTTAAAAATAATAAATGAATATATTATTGCATATAATCATGGCGAAATAGAAAAATTAGACAGGCTGGATGGCGAAAAATTAAAAAAAATAATCTCAAAACAAATAACTATTGAAAGAGAACTTGTTGAAGCTTGTATGATTTTATCAAATGATAAAAAAGAGCTGATAAGAAATTTTATAAAAATAATTAGTTAGCAGATCTTGTACCCATGTATTTCTTAAATAAAAAGTTAATTAGTTTTAATTTCTATATGGGATAGACATAGATTTCAAATCGTAGGCTATATCTACATAGGAAAAAACTGATTTGGCCTCATTCAATAACTCGATCAAATCTTTGTATCTTGTACTGAAATGAGTAAGGCATAATCTATATACTCCGGATAGTTTGGCCAAATTGGCTGCTTCAAAAGCAGTTGAATGAAAGCTTTCTTTTGCTTTGTCATGTTCAGTCAATTTAAAGGTAGATTCAAAGATTAAAAGATCACAATTTTTAAAAAAACTACATAATTCATTTGAAGGACGGGTATCTCCCGAAATACCAATTTTTCTTCCAGAGCGTAAAGGACCTACAACAGTATTAGAAGAGATTAATGTATTGTTAAATTGGATATTTTCACCTTTTTGTAACATTTGATACAAAATACCTTCTGGAATTCCTAATTCTTTAGCCTTTTTGACATTGAACTTGCCTGGCCTGTTATTTTCAACCAAGCAATATGCATATGAGAAAATACTATGGCCATGGTTTGACCTACAAAATACAACTTTGTAATCTTTATCATTTACAAGAACGCCTTCATCATCAACAATAATATGAATATTCAGAGGAAAAGATAAAGTGATATTAAGAATTCTGAAATTTTCAGTCAAATATTCATAAAGTAATTTAGGACCGTAAATATCTATGGGCTGATTTCGCCCCTGTAATGAAAGTGTCTGAAAGAATCCTAAGAGACCTAAAATATGATCTGAATGCATATGTGTAATAAAAACCAAAGTTTTTTTATTAAAACCAAAACGGGAACGAATAAAATTATATTGCATGCCTTCACCTGCATCAAAAATAAATAAAGTTCCATTCCTGTTGATAACAATAGAAGAAAGAAACCTGTTTTCTGAAGGCATCGCTGCAGATGTTCCCAGGAAAGTTACATCGAGATTGGTCATGATAGTGGTATAACTAAATTTAGTTTTTTATTATAGTCAACAGAGAATAGAAGATAAAGCATTTGTTATATCAATACTTAGATCAACCTTAGCACAAGATCGAGGAACGCTATTAGTTGAAACAAGATCGGTTAATCCCGCGGTCCTCATTTTATTTATAGAATTTTCATCAGATAATGCATGTACACACATAGCATAGATTTTTCTACAGTGATTTTTTTTTAAAAGTTCTAATGCTTTTAAAATGGTGCCACCACTAGAAATCATATCATCTATAATAATTATATCACGGTCCTTAATATCAACTTGCAAATTTTTGTCTAGTATGATATTCCCAGTAATTCTATCTCTAATTTTCTTTATCGCGAAGTAATTTGAATGTATAATTTGGGAAAATTCTTTGGCTCGTAATAAACCACCAATATCAGGAGAAACTACAATGGGATTAACCAAATCAAATTTATTTTTGGCATAAGCAGCAAGGGAATTGATAGAAGAAATATTAAAAATATTTAAATTAAAATACGAAAGTGCTTTAATACTATGAATATCCACTGTAATCAGATTATGAACATTACTGCATTCTAGCAATTTAGCAACTAACGAAATTGTAGCAAATTCTCCTTCTAAAAATTTTCTGTCTTGTCGAGCATATCCCATATAAGGTATAACAGGAATAACTTCTGATGCACCAGATTCATAACAACCAGAAATAATCATCAAAGTTTGCAATAAATGAGAATCTACCGGAGGATATGTAGATTGGATTATTATGCATTTCTTATCCAACAGGTTTGAATTAATTGTTATTTTACTTTCACCATCTGAAAAAATTCTTAGATCGATAGGAATAGATATAGAATCTAGACGTTCAGCAATTAAGTTACCTAATTCCAATGAGGAAGGACCCGGCAAAACCACTACATCTTTCAAGATATTTTTGAAATAATTTAGAATCTTAAAAATGTTAATTAAACCAAACATAATTTGTCTAAAGTGGAATTTATGTAGTCTAATGTTTCTGTTGTCTCATCATTTATTATTTCTTTGTAGCAAGACTAAAAAAAATTCTGTTTTAAAAACCATCAATTAAATAGATTGAGAGAAAATATCAAAATTGTAAAAAATAATTTAAACGATATCAATAATTTTTAGAACTGTAAGGATACATCAAATATTGTTTCCCTTGTGCCCATATACCGAAGTATGGACTGAAAATCTTTTTTATTTGAAGATACAAGTATCTCAAGTTTTCCAGTACCATTTTTAGTTAGATCTTTATTGAATTGTAAATAATTCTTTGTATCCTTTGCGACATGAGCAGAGGAATCTATAAATTTCATCGAAGGTAAAAGTTCCATCAAATAATTTTTTATAAAAGGTAAATGAGTACTAGATAATGCAACGACATCAATAGAATCATCAAAATTCGAATTTATTATCTTTTGAATGGTTTTAAAAGTATTAGTTCGATCGGACAAAAAAGATCCATTCTCTACAAGGTCAATGATATCAGATGAATCTATTTTGGTGATAAATATATTCTGAGGAACCTCTCTATTTATCAAATAATTAAATTCTTTACTATTTAATATTCCAGTTGAAGCCATTATTGCAATATGTTTTTTTGCACTCATTTTTACGGCCTTTTTAAGTGGAGGTTTTGTCGGAATAATATCAATTGAAAAGTCATTTTTTATTTCTTCAAAAATTTGAACAGATGGTGTATTTGAGGCCATAACTATGAGTTTAGGGTGGTATTTTTCTAAAAACTTGATAGATTTTATTATAATGGATTTTAATTGATCTTTAGATTTTTTACCATAGGGAAAATTCATTGTATCAGCAAAATATAATATATTTTCAGAAGGGATAATTTTTCTTAATTCTCTAACAACTGACAAAGATCCTAAGCCAGAGTCAAAAACTGCGATTGGCCGAAACAACATATTAATAGTAACTTAATGTAATTAAATTTAAATTATTAATTTGATAATTAATTAATTAATTTTTAACTAAATAATAGTTTAAACCATTATAATTCAATGCAACAAGCTTCCTGTAGGAATACGATATCCATGTGGACATACTTTGGGATGTTTTAACAAAGTACATAAAGCTTCAGTAAATATTTCTTTCATATGATGTTCAATTCCACATACCATTTCTTCATCAATGTCTATTTTTAAAGCATCTTTCATTAAAACTTCTAACAATCGGGTGTTACGAATCATTTGTTTACCTATTTTTTCTCCCTCACCGGTAAGAACAACTATTGAGCCTTTTTTGTAGTCGATTAAATGAGAATCATTCAGTTTATGAAGCATTTGGACCACCGAAGGTTGTGTCACATTTAACACTTTTGCTATTGAGCTAACTTTCAATTCCTGACCACTTTCTATAATCGACCACATTGCTTTCAAGTACATTTCAACATGCTCAGCCTCTGCTGTACCCACATACAATTGTTCTGGCAGTTCGGAGTTTTTAGTAGAAATAGTCAACAAGTAATTCTATACAATATATAGTTTTTAACTTTATTAAATAATTTTTTATAAACTAGTTGAATCAAAAAATTAATAGATAGTTATGTTTATGGAGAATTCAAATATTGGACAGATTAAATTTTTATATTTTAAATTTCAAAATAAATTGAAAATATTTATGTAAGTTCCTAAATCTGATTTAATGTTATAATACAATTTTTTTAGATAAATATTTCTAAATATAAATATCAGAGAAAATACTTGAGAATATTTGAAAATAATAGAATCTTACACAAGAAATAAATGAGAGTACACAAGTTTTTCCAGGTTCTGCTAATTTGAAGGTCCTACAATGGTCAAACTATGATTTGCATGGATATGATTCTGAAATGATTTTTACCAGTACCCATATTGGTACACATATCGATGCTCCAATCCATTTTAATCCTTCTGGCAAATCAGTAGAAAAAATATCTTTAAAAAAAATAGTAATTTTAGATAATACCAAAGTGTTAAAAATTACAAAAGATGACGATGAAAAAATTGAGGTAAATGAATTAAAAAAATACGATATTAAAATGGATGATACAATATTAATACATACATGTTGGTCTTCAAATAGATTCAAAGATAAATATTTTAAAAAAAATCCCGGTTTATCAAACCCTGCAGCAGAATACCTAGCAGATTTGAAAATAAATTTGATAGGAATAGACACTCCTAATATTGATCCAGGATTTGACAAAAAATTTAAATCTCATAAAATATTTTCAGACAAAAACATTCCAATAATAGAAAATTTAATTAATTTGGATAAAATAGATAAAGATGATTTTATTTTTATCGCTTTACCCTTAAAATTAAAAAATTGCTCAGGCTCACCTATAAGGGCAATAGCTTTAATAAATTAATATTTATAAAAATTAATCAATACTATAAAAATATTCAATGATAAAAAAAATAAAATGAATTTATAAAACATTTTGATATATTTTATATTCCATGGGTGCTACTAACTTTATGAAAATACTACACTTGAAGATACACTATTTCCATATAATATAATAACAGACACCTTTAGGTTACTCTTTCTAAAGGCAAGGCACATAGTAAAACGCATTCTAACAGATTAAATAAAGATAACCTCGTGCAATAGTACATTTAGAGTATTAAATCTTTGATATAATAGTAACATAAATTTTAATATAGAACTAGCAGCAGTTGCAGTAGTAAATAAATAATTAATTTTCTAACTGTAGTATAAACAAGTATCATAAATTATATTAGCTAATGAGTTATTCTAGTAAAGATAATTTCTACTCAATCAAAACTATTTTTTTCTTTCTATTGCATTAGGAGATATCAAATTTATCACAATGATTTAGGGGGATAAATAAACCATATTCTTTTTATTATTTTTTATAAAATATGATTATATTAGCAATATCTAGTTTTTTTAATACAGAGAATAAATTATAATACGGGCTAATTATATTAACCTCGTTTAACATTTATTAATTAGATTAGTAATATAATTAGTGTATATCTTGAAGTTATCCAAAACCATTGTTTCAATTGTACTTGGTTCATGTATTATTATCATAGTGACAATGGCAAGTTTGATATCCGCATACTATCCTTTCTTTCAAATCAGTATCCTTGGCCAAAAGATTGAATCTGATTCAAAACTAATCACCGAACATACACCAGGGTATCCTTCAATAAAATCAAATGGTGATATATTAAACCCAATGCACGATGTGTTACCAAAAAATGGAGTGGTAGAGCCTATGAAATACCTTAGAGAATTCAGTTACGGTAAAGTATCTAAACTCCTAAACGGAGTAACATTGAGAGAGTTTACATTAATAAGCTTCTGATGATAAGGTAAAAGAAATATCCCCGGGAGTATTTTATAATGTCTGGGCATTTAATGGAACTGTGCCCGGGCCAACAATACGAGCTACAGAAGGAGATATAGTTAAAATTAATTTTATTAATAATGGATCAAAACCTCATTCATTACATACTCACGGTATACATCCTTCTGAAATGGATGGTGTTTTTGAGATGATTCCACCTAAAGGAAAATACACATATCAATTTATTGCTCAACCGTATGGTGTTTTCCCATATCATTGCCACATGTCACCATTAGAAGAACATATTTCTCATGGGCTGTACGGCGTTTACATTGTAGATCCCAAAATACCTCGCCCTCCTGCTGATGAAATGGTAATGGTCATGAATGGATATGACACAGATTTTGACCGTCAAAATAACTTTTATACAGTAAATGGAATTCCTTTTTATTATTTAAACAAACCAATTCAAATTGAAAAAGATATGCCGATAAGGATATATCTAGTCAATATGCTTGAATTTGATCCGATAAATAACTTTCACCTTCATGCCAACATGTTTAATTATTATCCTAGCGGTACAAGACAAACACCGGATCAATATACAGACATTATTTCTCAAACTCAAGGAGAACGGGGTATTTTAGAATTTAATTATACCTATCCTGGAAAATATATGTTTCATGCTCATATAACAGAGTTCTCAGAAAAGGGTTGGATGGGCATATTTGATGTAAAAGATAATGGGAAAAATACTGCAATAGCAGATAAGATTCAAAAAAACTACAATTCCTCTTTAGCAAGCATAAATAATGTAAACTATGGTAGAACAATAGAGAATAACAATAGCAATATATCCATAAAATCTCAAATTACAAATACAAGCGATATTAATAATACATCAGCAGTTCAACAAATTAAATCTTCATTAAATAGAGGTAATTTTTTATAAATGAATAATAAAGAAAAAGAAACATCAAACAAAGATAAATTCTCTTCTATACAAGAGGATAACAATAGCAGTAATATCAATAAACCAACCGATATTATAAAGAAAAATGATAACAATATAGCGGAGATTAAAAAAATAGAAAAAAAGAACATCAAATATATAGGATTAGCCATTATTCCATTAATCATTTTAACAGGAATGATTTATTTTCTTTCAAGTCCTTACAGTCAACATTTAATAAATACAGGTGTTCCCATTCCCGAAATAACTATTGAAAAAATTGAATTCCATGACAATCAAATCATTACTTTCCTTCGTAATACCGGTCCAACAGAAATTACTATTTCACAAGCCGATGTTAATGATAGAATACAAGCAGCAGCCATAGAGCCATCAAAAATGCTACCAAGACTATCAGAAGCTAAAATTATCATTCCTTTTCTTTGGAACCAAGGAGAACCATATGAAATAGGAATAACTACATCGGATGGCATAAGATTCAGCAAAATAATACAAGCAGCAGCGGCAACGCCTATACCTAATGCATACCAGGTATCTGTATTTGCAATTCTAGGAATTTATGTAGGAGTAATTCCAATAATGATAGGGCTTGCATGGTATCCTTTTATGAGAAAACTCAGCACAAATCAGTATAACTTTTTCTTGAGCCTTACAGCAGGATTGCTTGTCTTTTTGGGTATTGATGCACTTATTGAAAGTAATAAAATTACAATAGACAATTTAGCATCTATTTTTAATGGTCAAATGTTAATATTTATTATATCTATAGCGTCTTTTATTTCGCTGACATATATATCAGAGCGATTTACAAAGCGCGCAATTGAAAGATTAACCAAAAAGAATCCTAAATTCTTATCATTTTCAACATTAGAATCATCTTCAGTAAATAATAATAGTATATCAAATATATCACGCAGTAAATCCGATATAAAAAATCAACAGGTTCAATCAAAACTACAACTACAACAACAAATCATAAAACCCTTGGCCATTTCAATGATGGTCGCAATAGGAATAGGACTACATAATTTTGGTGAGGGTCTAGCCATTGGAGCAGCAGTCTTGTTAGGTAAAGTTGCATTAAGTACATTTCTTATTATAGGATTTACATTACATAATACTACTGAAGGATTAGCAATAGTAGCTCCATTGGCAAAAACGGGCAAGTTAATGATAAAGAGGCTTTTATTGATGGGTTTAATTGCGGGCTTGCCAACAATTTTGGGCACATGGGTCGGAGGGTTTACTTATTCTCCAATAGCTGCAATAGTATTTTTATCTATAGGCGCAGGAGCAATATTTCAAGTAGTCTATACTCTTGGTCGATGGATGATTAATTCAACAAATCCTACCAATACCAAGATAAAAAATGATGATGAATCTGTGTCAAAGGATATTACTAGACCAAAAATGGCGCTTCCATCGGCATCAATCATAATTGGTTTTATTGTAGGTATGCTGATAATGTATATAACGGGACTATTAATATGATAATGAAAATAAATTTCCAATCTTTTAATAGATTCAATAATGTAAAAGTCCAAATAAACGGAACAGTGGATAAACATGAATAATGAATTTACAACAATGAAAAACACGAGTTCAAGATTAAATTCAATTAGAAAAGCCAACAATTCAAATAAGGAAATACAAACAGAAAGAATGGAAGACTATCTTGAAATTATATATGAATTAGTCCAATTAAAAGGCTATGCCATTTGTGTAGATATTTCTGAATGCTTGAATGTATCTGCTCCAAGTGTAACAAAAATGATGCAAAGGCTTCATACTACAGGATATTTAAAATACGAAAAATATCGAGGAATACAACTTACAGAACAAGGTACAAATCTAGCAAAGAGTGTAAGAAAAAGACATGAATTGCTCATCGAATTCCTTAGAATGATTGGAGTGAATGAAGATATGGCTAATGCAGACGCAGAAGGCATAGAACATCACCTGCATTCCGAAACACTGGAAAAACTCGAAGAATTTCTTATTACAAATAGGAAAAAATAATTCAAAATTTGTACTTGTAATGCACTGATATTATATCTCAAAACACACCCTTAGTTATTTATATAAACATTATGATTATACATAATAGTAATTAATATAAGCGAATTATAGAAATCTTGAGATAAATTCAATTTTAGAAAGAAATTCAAAATTAAACATGCAATAATCCAGATAGAAAAATATCATTTAGAATCAAGTTTTTAAATCTCATTCTGGGGTATATTATTATGATAACAGTTTGTATATACTCCGAAGTTGTATTAGTAGTATAAACTATGTAGTCATCTATAACCTTTTTAATTTTTAATTATATTCATAAGATAAATATTTTCAAAATTAAATTGGTTCTTTAAAATAGTCATTTAGTTAGGGTAATATCATGTTGTTAAAGGATTTAGGTTTTGCTAACAGTAGATATTGTTAGATTAGTAGAAAAAATTTCTTATACTTGTATACAAATTGATTTTGATAAAAAAATGCATTACCATTTAGAATGATCAAATAAATCTATTATAATGCATGGATTTGTATTACTATATTTTTAGTCTACTATTTACAATAAGGATATTATTAAATACCATCTAAAATTTAATTTTTCCTATTTATTAAATATTAATACAGATAGAATTGCATAATAAATCACGCTCAAGCAAATAATATAAATCTTTAAAAAAAACAGGAGTAACAGCAATAATTTTTAGAAACACAAGTATAAATAAAAAAACAATAGGTAACATTTAGATAATGATAAGAAATAGAATACAATATTCTCATTCTTTTAAATAGGATCCTTATTACTATATTATATGAGTTTAAATATGCTACTAAATAAAATGGAAAAAGAAAAACGTATTATAGAAACTCTCTAATCAAGGTAAAACTCTCAGAGAAATTGCTAAAGAGGTTCATATGTCTTTTAAAGATATCAGTTCTATAATAAAAAGATATGCAGGAGAAGAACATGAAGATAAAAACAAGGTATCTTTATCGAAGAATACCCAAGTCATAAAGATGTTCTCACAGAACAAAACCCCCATAGATGTGTCTACAGAACTATATTTGAAAGTGAATCGATGTAGAGAAAATTTATAAATATTATTGGAAATTAAAAAGACTCTATAAATTATATAATTTATATGAAGAACATATAAAAAATGATATTCCATAATTTTTAAAACTATACAAAACTATAAATGAAGAAGCATTGGATGAAAAGAACATAAAAACCATTATAATATATGCATTTCAGTTACAATCGCTTGATGAATTGGTTCAAGAACGAAAAGATGAACTCAAATTTCTAATTAATTAAAACAATACTTTAATCTCTAAAATAAAAGAATTGGAAGTTAAATCAAAACAATTAAATAATACTTATAATAGAAACTAATCTGAAGTTGATAGATTAAACCATATAATAAAAAGTAAATCTACTTATTTGAATACATTAAAAAACTCTATTAATGATTTAATTAATGGTGAAGATTATCCAAGAATTTTGGAAATAGTTCAACAAAAGTAACTTCTATATTGAATAGTAAAGAGATTAGTAATAGCATATATAATGTTATATAGATTAAGGAACCATTAAAGCAATGAAGAAAGGAGTTACTAATTTATTCACATTATTTATAGATTAGTAGAAATGCAAACAGATTGAATTTTAAAAAATATATTAAAATGAGAATTAAAGCATTGATATTGCAATAAACAATATGAAATAAATATATTTTTAAAATAAAACCATATCGATTTCAATAGTAACCATCTAACACGGCTATAATAACATTGCACCTACACCCAATACTAAATCTTCAACATTTAACGCATTTTGTTTTTATTTTTCTAATAGCTTTCTACATTTCTTAGACTCTTGATTATGCATAGTATTATTTTTTAGTTAAAGATATAATACTTCTATTTTATTTAATATAGCTCATGTTAAACTACTCATTTTATTTTTCCAACTTTTGATCGCGCTATAAATATCTTAATAACCTTTATCTAGAAATCGATATACAAGTTTTTGAAGTTAGATTATCATTTGCATATCGTCCCATAAGAAAATCATCGTAGAGATCTATTAAACATATTAAGGACGGAATTAAATGTTTTGATTATTATTTTATACATAGTAGAAATAAATGCAATTAAAAAAAGTAAAGAATTGGTTAAATCTTTTTAGACTTTCAATAGTAAAGGTTAAGTGGATATCAACATGATAATTCTTCTATTATAATCTATCAAGATTTGGCTTTTGAGTTTCCTAGCAAGCCTACCAATCTATAACCATATTCATAATTGTGCTTAACATGATTTATTCCATGGGTTAAATGTGGCTCAAATTTACTATCTAATATATTTTCTACATAAAATTGAACTTTTTTTATAGATTTGTGAGAATGTCTAATTTGTTTTTCGGATAAAGAACGTTGCAATTCGTTTTCAATTTCTAATTTAAAATCTCTAATATTATCAATTTTGCTATATTTGATAATTTTATTATAGTTATTACAAAGATCAGACAATTTTTTGATATCTTTTTCAGTCAAAGCTGACAAAGATCTTTTAATAGAACTGACATCTCTTTTGGTAATCTGGGTTAGCCTAAATATCATTTCATCATCAATAAATTGATTATAATTAAAAATAATATCAGAATTAGAATCAAATAAAAAATTTTTTATTTCTTTAGAGGGAACTAGTTCTTCTTGAGCATTAGGGTTTTTGGAGCCTATTTGGTGTACCAAGGGTAAATTATAATTAGAAATTTCTGAAGGATAAGAATATTTTTTCTTTATTATCTCTTCTTTTTTAGATAAATAATATAATTTTGTTTGAAACATAGATACTTTTTTACCATAAGGATCTACTTTAAAAAACAAAATAGTAATTATATCAACAATCAAATTAGGCATCTGAATTTTTACCAGATCCTCGTATAAAGCATAATTACTTAGAATATCATTGCAAATCTCAAAAATAATATTATCGGCTATACTTGATTTTGAATTTAACCGATTGTCCTCCATTTTCCCTATGAACGAAGATAAAAAGTTATAGGTTGTAATAAAAAAATCATAGATTTTGTTTGTTGTCATTAAAATACGATTAGATTGAAAATGATATGCTATAGTTTTTAATACAATAATATAAGGATTCGAAATTTTAAAGTCCACAAAATAGGACGAAAAATTATTAGCTATTGTAATCAGATACGCATGGTTTAAAGAATTATCAAGGGTATATATTCCAAGTTCATGATAACTTTTTTTTAGTAAATTATCAAAATCTACAATACAATCATTAGACATTTTTAACGATATCATATTTGATATTGTTTTATTATTAAACCTTAAAATAAAAAACACGTATAGAATGATGCAGACATTTTATTAAAATGATTAATACATTATTATTTATTATTTTTATTTTTTGTATCATGATCATTATCCAATGCCCAAGGAAACCATTTACCAATTATTTTAGTCCAATCCATTTTAAAAGTAAAGAACAATATTAAAATTAATAGACCAATAGTTAATGCAGAGATCACAGCAATAGAAAATTGATTATTGGCATCAGAAAATGAAAGAAATTTTTCCATTATAGGCCTGCCCAGAAAAACGGCTCCCCATACAATTATTAATCCATACAAAAGTTTTCCAATAAAGGTAAAGAGAACAAATTTTCTTACGCTATATTTAGCAATTCCTAAAGGGATATAGACCAAATCGTCAGGTACTGGAAGCAATGCTGCAATAAATGCCGCCAAACCTCCATATTTAGCTAAAAAATTTTGAAGAGGTAATATTTTTGATTTAGTTTTATTGCTTAAAAGATTTCTCCCATAATAACTAGCTATAAATATACTACTTTTAGCTAGTACTGCTCCAAAAGTAGCCGATAAGGCAATAATATTTGGATCCAATTCTTTATTTAATGCTGAAGTAATTAGGATAGGAAAATAAGGTACAGGAATAAATATAAGAATACTACCTAAAAAACTAATTATGAATATGCCAATATATCCTACATTACCAAAATAAGTTAAAATACCTTGGATATCCATTAAACAAAGGAATGATGAATTAACAAATATAATTAGTTTCTTAATTTGCTATGCTAATAGTATAAAAGAATTAATCGCATGATACTTTACTTGGTATCTAAAACAGTTTCAAGTTCCATATCTTATGTTATACCTTAAAGTATTGCGTGTTTTTTTTGTGAATAATTAGAATTTGATTAAAATTGTAATAAAATCAATTTAAATTGAAACACGTCTTAATAATAATATGAAATGCTATTAGATTAATTAAAAAATTATGGAATAGGTTTGATAGGAGCCAAAGGATTGGCACTCAAAGGTGCCTTGTGGGTGGTAGGAGCCAAAGGATTGGCACTCAAAGGTGCCTTATTAGAACCCGATGGAATGCTAGTAGTATCTGAATTAACATTTGATGTAACTATATTAGATAAAGGAAGAGTTTTACTTGGATCGGTCAAAACAATATCAATTTTTGCATTTTGCATAGTTTTACCCACAAGTGAAGTTGCAAACGAAATTGTACCCGATTGGTTCACAATAAAACCATTTGCTGATGAAGATCTTTTTAATACAGTTCCATTTAATAATGATACTTTCATAATTCCGTTAATTTTGGAGTTCAATAGCGATGCGTCTTTTGTTACATATCCTACAACAGCTTTTAATTGAGTGTGATGTACCGTTTGCTGAATGGCGTAAGTTTTGTCGAATTAAGCGAAACTATAATTTTTTCAGAAGGTTGAGCATATATCATACTACTAATTATACCAGCACCAAAAAATATAACAGAGACAGCAATTATTGTAGCAGAAATTAACATCAAGTTTTTACAATTTTTTGTTAAATTTACAGACATTAAATAAAATTTGATACAAGAGTATAAAAACGATATGATAAAATCTTATAAGATAATTCTATTATATTTTTATAATAAAAAAAAGAGGTTAGGTAAAAAATTTGATAGCAAATAAATGTTCATGTTTCACCATAAGCAGTTTCTGCATGTTGTGATACATCAAGTCCCAGAGCTTCCTCTTCTTCATTCACTTTCAAGCCTACAACATAATCAATTATCTTTAGTATTATTAAAGTTCCAACGAATCCCATAATTGCTGCAACACCAACACCAACACCTTGTATCACTAACTGCATCGGATTTCCATACAGCCATCCATTTGGACCAGCGGGATTGATAATGTGACTTGCAAATATACCAATGGATAAGCTTCCTACTATACCAGTAATACCGTGAACAGAGACTTACATCCAAAGCATCATCAATCTTTAACCTTTCTTTCAATAAAACAATTCCATAATATGACGCAAATCCTAAAACAACACCCAATATGACAGAATGTTGACCGCTAATAAATCCCGCAGCAGGAGTAACACCAGCCAAACCTGAAACGGCACCGTTTATCACAGATGTAACTGTAGGTTTTCCCGTTCTTTTCCAACTAAGAAGCACCCATACAAGAGCACATGTAGAAGCACCCATTTGGGTCACAACTAAAGCACTAGCAGCAAGAGCACCAGATGCTACAGCACTACCAGCATTAAATCCAAACCAGCCAAGCCATAATAAAGCCCCACCCATTGCAGCAAGAGGAATATTATGAGGTACCATGATTTGTGGACCGAAATTTTTACGTCTACCCAATACTAATGCCGAAGCTAGTGACGCCATACCCGCACTTGTATGTATAACAATACCTCCTGCAAAATCGACAACACCTAATTTTGCTAACCAACCACCGCCCCATACCCAATGAGCTAGTGGATAATAAATTACCAAACTCCACACTATTACAAATATAAAAAAAGCGCTCCACTTCATTCGTTCAGCAAATGCACCTGTAATTAATAATGGAGTAATTACCGCGAACATCATCTGATATGTTGCATAGGTAATACCAGGAATTGTAGGGGCATAAGATATTGAATCACTAAAGGGTACGTTATTATAGAAAATCCATGACAAATTCCCTATAATACCATTAACATCGGGTGCAAATGTCAGGGTAAACCCAATTACAAACCACAAAACAGATAATAGCGCAAGTCCAGTAAAAGTTTGCATTATTACAGACAATGAATTTTTTAGCCTGAGCAATCCTGCTTCAAAAAAACCTAAAGCAGGCGTCATCATCATGACTAGCCCAGTGGAGACAAGCATCCATGTTGTATCACCAGTATCGATCGCCAACGCTCACAGAAGGTTTTTGGTAGATTATAAAGTTATTCCTTTTTTACTTAAAAATTATAATTAAAAAATAAAAAAAAATAATATTATCATAAAAGAATGGTTTTTTGATAATATTTATATCTTTTAAATGCTTTTTTTATCAATTAACATATATACAAAAATATTAGATTTAATATAAATTAAATATACTTAATCTATTGACAACTATTCAAATCTTTTACCAAGGTAGAAAATCTTCAGCACCAGCCAATTCACTGCCAGTATCAACAGATGTTTCATTCTTAGAGCTCGTGATAGTTTTACAAGGCTTATCATTATAACATGTTGTTGATGTACATGAACCATCGCTACAATTTTGTTGCTGATAAAATAAACTATTAGTTTGGTTTTCAATTGAAAATGCATTAGGAATTATAACACTATTGATAGGAACAACAAATATTATGATCAGAATTTGCAGATGAAATTTCATAATACTTATAATAAAATATAGTATTTTTGAATTTAATAAGATTGTTAATCTTAATTTTTAGTTAAATTTTTATTATAACATATAAAAAAATAAACTATATAAATATAAAAATGCTTGATATTTTGACAATTATAAAATAAAATTTTAAATCAGGATACCAATTAGGTTAATAGAATTAAAAGATAACAAAGTCATTATAAAATAAAGAATTCAACTAGTATGTATATGATCGTATTATAGCCGTAGCATCATTAGCAGTCTGAAAATACAGATCACTGTAATTAAATAGAAAAATATGAGAACTAGAATATTCGCTATTTTAAAAACATGGGATACAGAATTTGAAGTATAGAAAATTAAAGAAGTAACCGACAACAAACGACAATGTTGTATTCAAATCAAACCTCATAAAATATACTTATATATGAAAATTACTATCAATAGTCTTTATGATAATCAAATTAAATTTGCGTCTTTTTTATAATTATACTCTTGAATTAATTTAATAGTGGAAATTGTTTGATTTTTATTAGAATATTAAAAAAATAAAAAATTGGTTTTAGAACTTTGTTCTCTGGTTATTGAAGTTGGTATAGTTTAGTTTTTACTGGTATTGTATCTGGACCGACTGGTGGGAATGCATTGGATGGATTGCTATCGTCTGTTAATTTTAGCAATTTACTAGTTCCATTATCTGGACCATCAACTACAATCAAGCCTGCTTGACCTTTGAACAATGATGAGTAATCATGATTTACAAAGGCATAAACACCTGGTTTGTCAAATACAACGTCTACAATAGCATCATTAGAACCACCTACAGTATAGGTTTGTTTGCCCATTCCGGCGACAACACCACCATCTATTATTCTATCTAAGGATTCACCAACTATATGGAAGTTAACTGGGATATCTCCGTGATTGAGTAAGAAGAATCTCACATGGTCTCCGACTTTAAAGAACAATGTTGTTGCATTTTTGGTTTTAGTGATGACTGGATCATATCCAAATGGTATACCATTTATCCAAGTCTTTGTTGCATTGTGGTCAAACATTGCTTTTTGATTATAACTACCATCTTTGTTCAAATAATACTCTGAAAATTCAAATTTAACTTCTTTTGCTTTAGGAGATACAGTCATTGGGGCACCTGTTACACCATCAGCAGTTGTGTATCCAGTATAACCATTTTTAGGGTCAACAATCATGGTTGTTACCATTCCTGAAAATACATGTTGATCCATTGTTAATACGTTATTTCCTTCACAATGAACTTTGAATACTCCTGGTTGACTTGCTACAAATGTAAAGTTCTTTGATGCACCTGGATTTATTGCACCAAAGTTAGGAACTGCACTTATAGTTGCAGCATGAGAATCATAACTGTGAATTAAAGTATTATTAGTAGGATTCTGAATTGTAACATGTACAGTATCACCTTGAGTTAAACGAACTGTTGGTCCTGGGATTGTACCATTCCATGTTAATGCATTAAATTTATGTACCATCAGGTAAAGTGATATTTTTTTCCTTTGCTACATATAGGAGTTCTCTAGGAATAGGAGCAGGTGCGGGTGCACTCATTGGCATAGGTTGTTGTGAATATGCTTTCATATTGACACCGGGAAGAAAAACTAACCCAGACAATAGAATAGCAGAAATAGCAAAAATTGCTAATGTACTTTTCATTAGTATGATTGATATAGTAGATATTTATAACTCTTTGTTTTGCAATTCAATTTTAGAGGGCAATTGCAATCATCTTCAATATATCAGAAAGTATACCAAACAATATGCTAAAACCAGTTAATAATCTATAAAATTTATCCCTAAATATCAAATAACTATATTTGTTATATTGCAGATGGATATAATTCCAAATTATAAAAGATAATAATTCCTAATTAAAATCACTATTTTTGTTCTTTTTAATAACAATGCTAAAGCGTATATTTTTATCAGGTATCATAATAGAGGAAAATATTTCAATAATATACTTATATACCTAATTTTTTTGCTTGATAAGATGCTTATGAATTAGAGACCCGTACTGCAGGGCCTTTTTAGGATACATTGCAGATTCTTTTGGAACTCCAATATCCAATGCAATTTCCCGAATAATGTGTTTTCTTACAAAATCATTAGCACCTTTAATTTTATATTCTATTGGAATTGTTTTGGCAAAAGCTATAAAATTATCAGTTAAGAAAGGTTGGATGGATTTTATTCCACTATTTCCAATTACTTGACTAATTTCATTCATTAAATCAAATTCATTGATTAATTTTTCTTCCATTAATTTGATTATTGAATCAGAGCCATTATCAAAATGAAATCTATATCTATTATATCCACAAAATAATTCATCTAAACCATTAGCTGTCAAAAAAAATCCTCCAAGGTCGTTATCTTTGACAATTTTGCTCAAATAAAAAAAAGCTATACAATTCTCTATATGCGAAAGGCTGTTACAAGAAATTTTAGACTTGACATGTTTTAGACTTGTGGCAAAATCTGAATCATTTATTTCATATATTAAATGATTTTGAGAATCAGAAAGAAGAGATGAAATGGTTTTGGAAAATAAAAGATCATGTGAATGTGGAAAACCGATAGTAACTAAACATATCTTTTTTTTTAAATCTTTACAGATCTTGGATAATAAGGTGCTATCAACTCCACCAGAAAAGGCTATAACGACCTTATCCTCATTTTTTATGGAATCATTTACAGTGGAATATAAGATATCACGCAATTTTTTATGCAATGACATTCGTTCTTTTTAACTTGTAAACGTTCAAAATATATTTGTAATAATTATAATAGAGAGATTGAATATAGTATTCAAGAGTTGGATAAGGATTTAAAATATATTAGTGATAAACAAAATTTAGTAAAAAATAGAACAGGATATTCCCTATCAAAATTGTTAGATTTCTTGGGATTGAATTACCAATATAATACACCATTAGCTAATTCTAGTTTGAACATAGATTTTAAAATAGGAGATAAATTTATTAAAATTTTAGAAAATGAAGATGATCTAATAGAATTTAAAAATATTAAAGAAAAGTTTCCGTTTATAGATTTAGTAGCCATAGGAAAATCTTCGTTTATAGGAAAAATAAATGAATTAGAGAGCATTTTTTTCTTCAGCAATCAGAGCGAACATATAGGATCTATTTTCATAGAAGACCCATCGCTATCATTTGATTATGCACATATTCTACCATTGGTGGAAAAATGTTCTATAATTCATGGACATACTTCAACCATAATGATAGAATTAATTGGAGAAATGAAAAATAATCTGGTTATTGATTTTTCAGTTGCAAAAAAAATAATCAAGGAAACCTTAAACCAAATTGATCACAAGTTTTTCATAAATAGAAGATACTTAAAGAAGGAGGAGGAAGATCATTTTTTTATTGAATTTGATGGGCCTAAAGGCTATTTCGATTTAAAAGTACCTAAAAATACTACTTTTTTATTAGAAGGAGAAGCAACTGTTGAAAATTTATCTACAGAAATTATAAAAATGCTTTCAAGTAAAATGCCCGATAATATACAAGCAATAGGAGTATATATCTATGAGGGCGTCAACAAAGGAGCTCATATTCTAACAGATATTAACAAAAAATAACCCATTAAAATTAAAAGTAAATCATTGTTTATTTACTAAAATTCAACTAGGAAGATTAATAACTAATTAAAAAAAGATATTACAAATTGAAACTTGAGTAGCAAGATTACAGAAAAGGTATGGTCTTCTGAAATTGAGAAAAGAATTTTAGATGGATGGGAAAAAGATAACATTTATGAAAATCCTGATGAAAGTTTTACAGGAAATGAGAATTACTATATTATAGATACACCACCACCTTATCCATCTGGAAAACCCTGGCATATTGGAGCAGCAGCTCATTACTCTCAAATAGATATGATAGCAAGAGTAGCTAGGTCAAATGGAGCTAAGGTATTATTTCCTATAGGGATTGACAGAAATGGAATACCTGTAGAAATCTATACTGAAAAAAAATACAAAATTAGAATGAGAAATATGAATAGAAAAGAATTTTTAACACTTTGTGAGCATACACTTGATGAAACAGAGAAGGAATTTATAGAAATTTTAAAGAGTTTGGGAATAAGTGCAAATTTTAAAGAAACCTATCACACCGATTCAATAGAATATAGAATTCTAACACAATCAACATTTATCGAAATGTGGAAAAAAGGTCTAATATACTTGGGAGATAGACCAAATAATTACTGTATTGATTGTGGAACTACTATAGCCGATTCAGAAATTACATATATAGATATGGAAACAAAATTGGTTTATATAAAATTTTATCTAAATAATAAAGATTTTATTATAATAGCAACTACTAGGCCAGAACTACTTTTCGCATGTCAAGCAGTAATTGTAAATCCAGATGATGAAAGATATAAAGAAAATCAAGGGAATAACATAAAAATACCAATTTTTAATAGAGATGTTAAAATAGTAAGTCATAAATCTGTAAATCCCAATTTTGGTTCAGGAGCAGTAATGGTATGTAGTTATGGTGACCTTACTGATGTACAATTATTTAGAGAACTTCAGCTGAAGGAAATAAAATCTATCAATTCCCATGGAAAAACAACAGAGCATGCCAAACAGTTTTCTAACCTATCTTTAAAAGAAGCCAGAAATAAAATTATAGAAGAATTAAATGATAAAGGATTCGTAAATAAAATTGAAATAATATTTCATAGAACACCTATCTGTGAAAGAAGTAAAACTCCGATAGAGATAATTTCTTTAGAAGATTATTATTTAAAACAAGTAGATTTTAAATCTAAATTATTTGAATATTCAGAAAAAATAAGATTCTTTCCAGAAATGCATAGACAGATTCTCTTAAATTGGCTAAATTCAATTACAATCGATTGGCCAATTTCAAGGAGAAGATTCTATGGTACAGAGATTCCCATATGGTATTGCAAAAAATGCAAATATCCAAATGTTCCTGAGGCAGGAAAATATTATAGACCATGGGACGAAAAGCCGCCTTTTGATAAATGCCAAAATTGTGATAATGATAAATTTGAAGGAGAAGAAAGAATTTTTGATACATGGATGGATTCCAGTATAACCCCTCTTTATATTACCAAATTCAATAAGAATGATGGATTTCATAAAAAAACATATCCTACAACCATCAGGCCCCAAGGAAAGGACATCATAAGAACTTGGTTATATTATACTCTGCTTAGATGTATATACATTACAAAACAATTACCATGGGAAAATGCTTGGATAATGGGGTATGGAGTTGATGAAAAAGGCGAAAAGATGAGCAAAAGCAAGGGAAATGTAATTGATCCGCTCCCGATTATTAAAAAATATGGCGCAGATACATTTAGACTATGGTCTGCTAGCGAAGCAAATTTAGGTTATGATTTTAGATGCTCTGAACAAAAAATAATTAATTCTCAAAAATTTTTATCCAAGTTATGGAATATTGGAAGATTTGTGTCTAATTTTGAAATAATAGAGGATGAAAATAAGCCACAAAAGCTGAATCCAACAGATAAATGGATATTAGCAGAAATTGACAATGTATCCAGAAAATGTATCGAGGGATATAACGAATTAAACTTTTTTATCCCATCAAATACAATAAGAGAATTTACATGGAACATTTTTGCAGCACATTACATTGAACTTGTGAAATCAAGGCTATATAATGAAAGTGAAGATGAAAAAAGAAAATCTGCATTATATACAATTCATAAATGTTTCAAAATCATTTTAATATTATTGGAACCAATTTGTCCATTTATTACTTATGAATTATGGACAAAAATTTACCTTAATAATAAAATCATTGTTCAAAAAAGATTTCCCAAAATAACTGATGGGTTTCAAGAAATGACATTGTTTACCCAAAAAATAATACAATTTAATTCAGAAATTTGGAATAAGAAAAAAGAAACAATTTCAAATATTACAAATAAACCTCTTTCATTAAAAGATCCAATAAAAATAATAATACCTAACGAACTAGAATTATTTAGTAGCGATTTAATAGCTATGCATAATATCCTCAGCTAAACTAACTACTAAATCGCTAAAATTCTTTATTTTGTAATTGCATTTCCACTAAAAATATCTAATATATCTTCAGCTACATCCATTACAACACGAGAATCCATACTAGGTTCTAAGGTAACTAGTAACATCTTCTTTTCCAGGTAAAAGGTTAATAATGATAATTTTTCGCGCTCCACGTATACGAAACGTGCCTGTCCCATAGTATCATCAAAACGCTCACGCATAGATTTTCTTAAAGCTGTATGTGTTAGATATAATTCTTCACTAGGTTGATCAACAATAGAATCAATCCCATGACGCATGCCTCCAGCTATCAATAAACCTGTTTCATCAATCAACCCGGCATAACGAATATCACTATTTAGAGCAAAAATAGCATCAAGTATTTTTTGATAATCCATGATTAGACTAGTTAGACACCATTTATTGAATGTTATTGAGGTCAGCCATTTTATATCCTCATTAAAATTAGTACAAACCAAAAAACATCTTTATTCTAAAGTATACAAATAATATATATTTAGTTGCAATAAAGATTTTATTATAAGTAAATTTTCTTAATCGTGTTATTCTATAACGAAGAAAGGACATAACTTTATAATTTGCTTTTTTATTAATTAATCTACCTATAAAAATATAGAAATGATTAGGTTTGGTAAGACATTTCTCATTTCTCTTAGGCTATATTTCTATGTCAAATACGAAATTAAAGTTGCATCATAATTAAATCAGTTTAGACTCATTAAAGCAAATATTTTATTCAACTAAATAAATAAATTATAAATTAAATTATCCCAAATTAGATAGTTTCTGAAATGCAAGTATACTGAAACATAGATAACGTTACTATTATACTTATCCATTTAGCAAAAGTATTAATGGATATTACAAATCGACTAATTTTCAAAGAATATTCATTTGGATAAAAGATAAATTAAAAATTAAATTAGACAAAAGCATATCATATATATTAAGAGCAGATTATCAAATCCAAAAGATATTATCAACTTTTCGACTACAATATTCTCTAGATAGTATAAGGAATATGATGACCCAATAAAATCTTCCAATCCAAACGATATCCAAAATCTGCATTTATTTTATATCAATATGAAGTAATTTTTTTGATGTTACCATTACTCAATATATCAAAACAATTTGAAAATGGAAAAAATTAAAAATAGGTATTTTTACCTTATTTTAATATACAAGGTATTTGATAACCATTATAAAATACAAAATTCCAAATTAGAACGTATGGTAAAATACAAATGAATTACACCACAGTATAAAGATCAAGACCTTCCGCAGAATTGACGTAGTTATGAATGTTTTTTGTCATGTCATCCGTTTTGATATTATTATTAATAAATACCAACAAAATATGATCCTTAATTGGAAACAACAATATTTTCAACTTTTCATAAACATAACTAATTGAATTTAAATTACCGAGTGAATTTGAAAGCATTTTTCTCAGATCTGTCACGTAAACAGATTGAGAATAAATCATTTCCAAATTTCTGCCTTTTAAATATTCATCTATAGCTACCCGTTGATGGCTTGTACTGAGATGACCAGATTTTTCCAAGACACCAGCAAATAAAATATTTTCATTTAAATCAAGGATATTTTTTGAAAACTGTCCAGCATTCATGCAATTATCTTTATAAATTATTAACATATATTATTTATTAATTTTCTATGAACTTTATAGAATTTCTAGGGAACGAAATAATCATATAAGTCTTGTATAAATTAAAGTTATGGCTAATGACGCATCATCATCTTCTGCTTCTGCAGACACTATACCATACCCAACATTAACAATTTTATATTTACCTGCAGAAGCGAAAATAGCTATAGAAGAAATAAGCCAAAAATATAATAATATGACAGTAGAAGACTGCAAAGGTTTTTTTCACAATGGAAAAGAAAAGGACTATAAAAAAATCACAATTTGGAGTCAAGGTATCGATAGTCTTTGGTTTAATGCAATAATTGCAAGAATAAAAGAACTTTCTAATCTAGAATCCATTCCAATAGTTTCTGGTGGAATAATGTATTCCATCTGATAGTTTAAAAAAGATCACATAGATAGTTTATGTATACCTATGAATATAGAAGTTGTTGTAGGTACTTCCATTGGAGTATCTAAAGTATTATAAAGATAAATGTTAGTTAGAGTATGAGAATATAATGAATTAGACAGATTATCTGGAAATATGGATTTATACATACACATACTTCCAGTCCTTGACAGGTTAGGAATTAGATCAAGGTTTATTGGAAAAACATTGTTGTCAGAAGATGATCCGGCTATCTGTAATTTGGGTTTGTTATTACTATCACAAGGAAGTTTGGTTAAAATAGTGCCGTTGAAAATTTTTGATGGCATGGAACTATAAAGAGGAATATAATCTTTTGATTGTATAGACATAGGATGTGGAAGAATTAACAAAGATTGCATATTTTCCATATTGCTTTTAATAAGATTACCATCAGGTTCTAGGGAAGGCAAAGTTTTATTATGTACATCATCCTTGGTAACATTTCGATCAATAACAATTAGTGAATTATTTTTAGCAGAATCATTAAGCAATCCAATTTTAACATCAGTATTATTGGATTTATTAAGATTAGTAGTTGAGAAATTACCCATATCTCCCACAACCGAATCAAGTAGTGATGAACCTTTTAATGAATCAATCAGTGAGAGGGCTTTGTCACTAGATATTTTAGCTTTATCAACGTTATTATTGGAATTATTAATTTGACCAAAAGAATAATCTACAAAATTAAAAATCAAGAGAAAGGATAATAATAAAAAAGTAAGAGATAATTTTGAGTTTTTAAAAGATAACAATATAAATATTTTAATAGAAAAATTATTTAATCCTTTCTTTAGATGATTTACCAAATAAAATATCTTTTAGGCCTTCAACATCGGTAATAGGAGGTGTACAAGCAAAATCTTTACATACCAATACAAATTCATCTCCATGTGTTGGATTTTGGTTCAGTAAACTTTTATTCTGAAATAAAGAATATTTTTCCAAGTTTTTTAAATTACAATTTACGTCAATAATCGAAAAGATCCCATTTGGAATAAATGCCATATTTATCAGATTAAGCATAATAGATTTATTAAATTGAACATTTTTTGAAAAAAAGGTGATTTCTATAGGTTTTTTTATATAAAGATAAGCAGAAGATAATAGACAGCCAAAGCCAAACGGATTTTCTATAGCTGATGATAATGAAACTTTCATCATTTTTTCAGCAATTATTAGATAGTCATTGTTGCCAGTTATATGATAAAGTCTGATGAAATTTGAAACAGATATAGAATTACCACTAGGAATAGCTAAATCATAAAGGATTTTATTTCTAATTGGAAGTAATTCATGGGAAGAAGATGTATAATAAAAGTTATTTTCATCAGAATCCCAAAAATTTTTAATCAAATAGTCAGTATAATGTATAATCAATTCGATATACTGAGCATCAGGCCTTATTTCCAATAAATCCAAAAGTGCATTGATATAAAATGCATAGTCATCTAAATATGAAGGAATTTTAGATATATTACTTTTATAAATACGATAGAGAGACCCATCTGATGACTTCATTTTAGTTTCAATAAAATTTATTGCATTTACTGCTGTTTTTAAATAAAGTTCATTACCAGTTATTCTATAACCTTTTATAAACGACGATATAGCAAGAGCATTCCAAGAAAGAATAGTTTTATCATCTTTTTGAGGTTTGATCCTTTTTTCCCTAACATTAAAAAGCTTCAAAGAATTTTCATTGATAATATTTTTAATTTCTCTTTGATCAAGATTGTATTTTTTTGAAAGATATTGATATGAATATCTCACATTCAAAATATTTTTCCCCTCGAAATTTCCTCCTTCAGACACATTATAATATTCACAGAAAACATCTAA
Organism: uncultured Nitrososphaeraceae archaeon; assembly: GCA_963824915.1. Lineage (GTDB taxonomy): Archaea > Thermoproteota > Nitrososphaeria > Nitrososphaerales > Nitrososphaeraceae > Nitrosocosmicus. The sequence goes on along the minus strand of CAWGRD010000007.1, from coordinate 57,999 downwards.
ATGTAAAGGATTTTTTATTACCGATGAAATTTCCCTTTTTGACCATAAATAATATTTGCCTTCCTCGCCTTCTGAATCTGCATCTTCTGCAGAAAAAAAACCACCGTCTCCATTAAAAAGATCTCTTAAAATATATTCTAATATTTTTTCAATAGTTATTTTAAATATTTCATCCTTGGTGATTTGATAAACTTCAGAAAATAAGATAACTAATAATGAATTATCATATAACATTTTTTCAAAATGTGGCACAAGCCATTTTTGATCGGTAGAGTATCGGGAAAAACCACCACCCAAATGATCATGAATTCCCCCATTTAGAATTTTTTCACATGTTAATATTACAAAATCTTTGAATTTTTCGATTTTTGAAATATCATAATATCTCAATAAAAATAGCAAATTGGAAACATTAGGAAATTTTGGAGACATTCCAAATCCTCCATAGGTGAAATCAGCCATATGTAAAAGATTTATTGCAGATTCATCAAGAATAGATTTATCAATATCTAAATCAGTATTAATCAAAATATTCTTTGAGGAATTAATAAGAGAGTCCATAAATTCTGAAGTTGTATTATTGATTTCATTCTTTCTAAAATGATATGCATTATCCAGCTGGTTTAAAATTTCACCAAAACCTGGCATACCATACCGGGCATCCTTTGGAAAATATGTTCCTACGTAAAATGGTTTTAGATCAGGAGTCAAGAAAACTGACAGCGGCCACCCACCATTTCCATTTACGACCTGGCATGCTCGTTGATAAACATCATCAATATCAGGTCTTTCCTCTCGATCTACTTTAATATTGATGAACTTCTCATTCATTATCTTTGCAATATTTTTATCCTCAAAAGATTCATGAGCCATCACATGGCACCAATGACATGCACTATACCCTATACTAAGAAAAATTGGCTTGCCCTCTTTTTTTGCTAAATTAATCGAATTCGTATCCCATGGAAACCAGTTGACAGGATTATAAGCATGTTGTAACAAATATGGACTTGTTTCATTTATTAAAGAATTGGGCTTTCTTTCCTCAATATTGTCGGGCATAATTACAACACCTTATTGATTATATTTATTATATCTGTATCAACTATTTTTTTGAACTATTTGTATTATTTTTTAAACCGACATCACGAAGAGATGGCGGAGTCTGCAATATCGTGGATCGGTAATTACAGGATGTGGTGGTAATCCATAGTCTGCTCTCAATGCAGATTGTTGTTTGTTCAACATATCCGATGAGAAGGAAGGACCTATATAACCAAATGATGCCCATAAGAGATAGATACCTAGTAGGGAAACACCCATAACAATCAAATAGATACCCATTGGACCTATTTTTCTAAGTTTATGCGTAATTTTTGGATTACCATCTCCCTGTGACATAAATACAAAAAAAAGTAAAGATATTAAAAAGGTTTCCTACAACTAAAAAGATTAACTTTTTAATAAATGGATATTATAACCACCTAATGAATCCCGAAGAGAAAATTTCTTCATTAAACCTAAATATCCCTAAAGGAAAATCATCAGCACTTGGATCTTATATTCCGATAATAAAAGTTGATAATTTAATTTTTATATCTGGTCAAATTCCAATAAATATCGAATTCCCCAATGACGAATTAAAATATAAAGGAAAAGTAGGTAGAGATATATCAATCGAAGAAGCCCAGGAGGCAGGAAAAATTTGTTGTTTAAACGCACTGTTTCATTTAAAAAATTTAATTGGGGAATTAGATAATGTAAAAAAAATAATCAAAATAACAGGATATGTAAATAGTGACGAGAATTTTATTGAACATCCTAAAGTAATTAACGGGGCATCAGATTTATTAATTAATATTTTTGGAGAAAGAGGTAAACATACCAGAGTAGCAATAGGAGTAAATAGTTTGCCTTTAGGTTCTCCGATAGAAATAGATTTTATAATTCAAATATAAAAAATTATTTTTTGAAATCTTTCATCCAGATATTTAACAATCTGAAATAAGATATAGTAGCTTCTTTAGCAGTCTGCATATATGCTTTTTTCATCTCATCCCACAACAAAGCATAATCAATCCCATTTTGAGATACTGATTTTTTAGATGAATTTTCGGCATGTATCAATTCAGCATCGCTTTCTTTTGAAATAGTCTTTTCATCTGCTAATTGTTTGGTCTTTTCATCTGCTAATTGTTTGGTCTTTTCATCTGCTAATTGTTTGGTCTTTTCATCTGCTAATTGTTTGGTCTTTTCATCTGCTAATTGTTTGGTCTTTTCATCTGCTAATTGTTTGGTCTTTTCATCTGCTAATTGTTTGGTCTTTTCATCTGCTAATTGTTTGGTCTTTTCATCTGCTAATTGTTTGGTCTTTTCATCTGCTAATTGTTTGGTCTTTTCATCTGCTAATTGTTTGGTCTTTTCATCTGCTTTCTTATTAGGTGGTACATAACCCTTTGGAAGTGTCATAAAAGTACATTATAAAATAGAAAATTAATGTCTTTCTACCGTTCTAAAACGATATAAGCACTATATTAATGAAATTATGGATTCAAAATTTTCTTTAGAAATATTTCTCTTGTATCTTTTTAATAATTTTAAAAACTCATTTTTTTTATTTTCATAATCAATAAATTTTTGGATTTGTTTAGATATAATACCTTTAAAAAATAACCCCTGAAAAGCAGAAGTCAGGTTTGAAACTTTTCTAGATGTACTTGCACTTTCAAAATCAATAATTGTGCATTTTAAATTATCTGGAGAAATTATTATATGATTATATAATTTATTTAATTGCCCATGATCTAAATTTATTTTATCTAAAATGAAACATTGATTCAAAATACTAATAACAACTGTTTTTATCAAATACGAATCCAACTTTGTTTTTAAAAACCAATTTTCTATAGAAAACCCCTCAAGAAATTCCATTAACAACATATCAACAGTATAAGAATACACTTTAGGTCCTATTTTATACATATTTGCAAGTTTATAAAAATCAAATTCATTCTTCATACTAAATCTACAAGAATCAGTTCTTTTAATTTTAAGAGCCATAATTTCATTTTTGATATTTTCAACTTTTAATACTAGTCCTTCACAACCTTTACCTAAAATATTATTATTATATAAAATAGTATTGCCTTCCAATATTATAAATTTTAAATCTAATAGAAAAAGATCTTTTATTTTTCTGGTATAATTAACTGCATTAAATTTAGGATAGCATATTAAGATTCATCAAATGAGGAGATGTTATAAAAAATTTATGAGAATAATCTAATATCGGTATACAACAATTCAAATACAGTATATTTTACATGCTCACTAATATTTTTTTGTTGATCAATAGTATATATTTGTGACTGTTGAGAGAAAATCAGATTTTAATCCATTAGGGATTCCAATTAGATTGTGTTTATTTTTAAAAATAAATTTCAAATAATCTCTTACATCAGTAAAATCTCTTGAAAGAATGCAATTTATTCGATTATCACAAGATCCCAACCACTTTATTTTAGAGATCGAATTAGATTGGATAAATTTTTCAGACATCATTTTCTCTAAAAATATCTGGTCCTATTCGTTTTTGAAATTTAGAAATGGTTACAGATTCCATTAAAAATGCCAATACACAATGATCTCTTTCATCGGTAAAACATCTATTTTTTAAGATTTTAAATCCATAAGATTCGATGAATTTTGAAATAGAACTAATAGTCTTTTGCAATTGACCCCAAATTATATCAGGAGCTCTAAAACTAAATTTGAATTCAATTATCAAAATATTAGAAGAAAATAAGTCCAATCAGAGATTAGTATTCGATATAACCAATTTTTTGAATATCTACAAAAAAATCACTTGTAGGATTTTTTAAAAACTTCCTTGAACTTTTAATAAATGTTCCAACTGATACAGGAGAAATTGCAGTACCCAAATTCCTGTTATTATCGATAGGATCTAATATTATTAAAAAGCTATCGAATTTTTTTAGACTTCTCAATATCAACCAAAACATTTTCAATCGTGATTATTTTTTTATCACCAGTAAAATTGGAAAAATATTCCAATGTTGATAAAAATGAACCAAATTTTATAATTAATACTTCGCTTACATAACCACTAAATCCCTTGGTAGATATTTCTGCACCATAAATATGTAAAGATCTCAAAAATTTTTTTAACAATCTAACCTGATTTTTTTTATAGTCATCAAGACTTTTGATAACATAATTTGTATGAAAAGGAGAACGATCTGCGGCACTCTTCCATCTACCATTTGGAACATCAAAACAAGGAACAACATTAATTTTGACGGTGTCGACATATGCTTCAACATATGGATGATCAGCATACCTAAGATAAGGAGAAAAGTCTTTTAATGATGTTAATCCTATTTCTTTTCCATATTTTTCAAAATCCGTAAGATTGTTTGATTATCAAATTTCACAAAAATATCTATATCAGCTTCGTTCTTAAGCCATGTTCCCTTTGCAAAAGAACCACCAAATACCACATCGGTTACAAAAGAATTTTTATCACTATTTGAAACAAAATTTGTAATTTGGTCTTTTATCTTATACGCAATGTTATTTAATAAGATTGTTTCTGATTGTGTAGGTTTACAATTATCCACGAATTTATCAATTAATTTGTATATATCATTATGCATTTCTTTTATGGGCATAAATATTAAATAAGTCAGAATATATAGACCCATTTGAAGTAAGAGTGCTTTTTTTTAAACTAATTGTATTTACTTCATCTTCTGAAATAACTCTATCTGAAAAAGAAGAAAGAAAATTTGGAATAGTATGGTTATTATGAATTCGGAAAATGGTTAGATGAGGAAAAAATTTTTGAGGATAGAAGAAGCCGAGAATATTACTTTTCTTTTTTATACTATCATACTTTTTTAATACATCATTTATTTGATAATAAATATCATTTAATTTTTTAGAGCTTTTATCATCTAATCCAAGCCAAATAATTCTAGGAAATTTCATATTTGGAAAAATACCTACATTGTTAAATACCATATCAAAAGAGTCAAAATGAATCTTTGTTAAATCAGAGATAATATCATTTGTTTCAAGATCGGTTTTCTCTCCTAAAAATTTTATAGTTATATGCAGATTATTTTTTTGAATTGGTCTGACATGGCGAGAATTAAAATTGAATTTTTTAATCAGGTAATTTTGAAATTTTTCAATATTAATATTATTTATATCTATTGCAATAAATAAACGCATTTTAGTATATTCAAACTCTTTTTAGTATTTATAAAGTAATTCATTAAAAAATAAATTAAGTTCCGTAGTTGGTGAAATAGGGGTAATTAAAATTTCAAAACGACTTATCGTATGTTTGACAGGAATGCCAGGAGCAGGAAAGTCAACTGTTGCCAATATGCTCAAAGAAAAAAAATTTCATGTTATTATCATGGGCGATATTATCAGAGAAAAAGCAATAGAAAAGAAAATAGAATTAACTGATGATAATTTAGGAAAGTTAATGAGGAATTTAAGATATGAACATGGTAATGAAATAGTAGCAAAATTAATTTTACAAAAGATAAAAAAACTAGACGATGATAAAAATTTTATTGTAATAGATGGTATTAGAAGTTATGAAGAATTTAAGATATTAAAAGATTTAGATTTTGTAAAACTATTAGCCATACATGCATCATCACCTACAAGATTTGATCATATAAAACTTAGAGATAGATTAGATTCTCCTTCTAATTATGAAAAATTTTTACAAAGAGATAAAAGAGAAATGGATGTAGGAATTAGTGAAGCAATAGCACTAGCCGACGAAGTAATATCCAATAATGTCCTTACAATTACAGAATTTAGAAAGGATGTTGAAAAAATTATTTCAAAATGGATAACCGAGTTTAAAAATTACGAAGCAAAAGATATTATAACAATTTAAATATTATCATGGACAACGAAAATAAATATAATAATAAAAATTTAGAAATAATAGTTCAAACTTACATTAATCCCTCTGAAGATTTAGAAAAAGTGAATTTTGCAATAAAAAATGTTTTTCCAAATTCTAACTTTATATTAAAAGATAACAAATTACATTTGTCTACTGAGAAATTAGAAGATCTAAAAAAAATAAAAGATCAAATAAGATCAAGGTCTACCATATCAGTTTTAAAAAAAGTTTTATATAATAATCAAAATATTGATATTACTTGGTTCTTATTAAATAAGCAAGCAGCTTTTTCTGGAGTCGTTGTAGTAGTTGAAGAAGAAGATGAATCACCGCTGGGACCAATAAAAATAACAATAAAAAATCGAGATATAGAAGAAATCATCGCATGGTTTGAAAGCTAAATTTAAAGTTATCTATAAAAAAGTTTATATCTATTCAGCTGAAAGGTCCCAATAAGTAGCATCTTTGAACTCTGTTTTGGGTTTTCCCAAAGACTTCCATTCTTTAAAAGATTTTGGATACAGTTTTACATTTGAAATGCCGGCTGTTTTTAAAGCAAAAAAAACAAGTCCAGATAAAGTTCCAACACTACCACAATAGGTAATTATTTCACTATTAAAATCAATTCCCCTATTTTCAATAAATCGTTTAAGTTCAGAAGGTTTTCTTAATATAGAATCTTCTGAGCGTATCATGGTGTATGGAATATTTTTTGAATTTGGAATATGTTCGGTCAGAAAATTCAATCTTTCACGAGAGTCGATTATGACTTTATTTTTATCGTTATGAGCATTTTCTACATATGCTGCATCTGCATAAATAGAATAGTCAATATTGGTGGAGTGAAAAGATTTAGCAAAACTATTAGATTTTTTCTCTATATCTAAACCCAAGTTTTTCCAACCACTATAAGTAACTTCTAATAGAGAGACATTTTTATGTCCAACGAATTTAAAAGACCAAGCAACTCTTGATGCTAATGCTCCAAAAGTATCATCATATACAACTACCGCAGTTTCATCAGATATTCCCAAGTTATTCAAGATTCTAATTATGGATTTTGGAGAATCATCGGATAATAAATCACCTAATGGTAAAGATACAGAAGTTGGTATATGACCTTCTAAATATTCATCTTTTTTTCTAACATCTACAATTCTAACTTTTTTTCCTTTTATTAAAGTCCTCAAAGTATCAACATCACATAATAAATTTAATGTCGATGTTGATAGAGTATTTTCTTTTTTACTAGAAATTTGTTTTATACCACTAGTAGATTCAATATTATCTGTAATTTTTTGTCCGGTCATATTATTCAAGCGGCACATTCTCCTCTTGCAGTTTTTGCAATAAAGTTAGAATCTGTGCCATAATCTTTGTATGAATCAGGATTTTCCGAAAATGAAGGTAATTTGATGACTGGTGCAAGGATCTTTTTTATATCTTCTAAAGTCTTTGTCTTTCCATTGCCTTGTCCTATCGAAATTTTATGTACCCAGTCATGTAATGTTTCATTGCCATTTTTTTCTTCTTTATAACATTCAATTATTTTGAGAACTACATCGATAACTCTTTTGGCGGGAACGCGCATAACAATTTTTCCTAATTCACCAGTTTCACCAGTACCTGCCAGCAAAAAGCATTGTATATATAGGTGCCATAGAATTTCCAAGTCGAGTAGCTCCACCATAAAATCCAATTGTTGCAACTTCATGCTGACCACAAGAATTAGGACATCCACTAATTTTGATTGTAGAAGTATGAAGATCGTTATCCATGTCAAAATTTAATTCTAGAAACTTACTTTGAATTTCCTTAGCAAGTCTATGAGAGTTAGTTATAGCAAGATTACAAGATGTTGTTCCAGAACAGCCTACTGGAGAAACAATTGTATTAGCGCCAGGATTACCAAGTCCAATACCAGACAATTTAGTAAAAAGTTTAGGTACGGAGTCTGATTTGATGTATCTGATGAAAAAGTTTTGTTGTGGAGTAGTCCTAGCTTTTTGCTCTTCAGAAAACTCTCTAATACATTCCGCTAAAACACGAAGTTGGTTGGAAGTAATATCACCAGCACCTAGTGTTATATACGCACTATAATAACCTGATTGTTTTTGAGCAATCACATTAGTATTTAACCACCTCTCATAGGCAGTTTGTACATTATCAGAATTTATCAATGGTAGTGTTTTTTTGCTAGATAAAGTTGAATGAGAATTATTGTCAGTTTTTAGAATATTTTCAAAGATATTTTTTGTAGGAATCGATGTTGTTGCTTCTACTATAGCCCGCTCCTTTAATAACAAGGCTTGGAATTTTTCCCAACCCATTTCATTAACTAAATAACGCATTCTGTTTCTTGCCAGGTTTTCACGATTGCCTAATCTATCATAAACCCTAATAGTAGACATTGAGGTAGACAATAGTCTAGATTCAGGTGTAAACTCCTCTAAAAGATGTCCTATAAATGATGCAGCTCCTAATCCGCCTCCAAGATATATTCTAAAGCCCCTGATTCCATCCCGAATGGTAGGGACTAGACCTACATCGGCGATTCTTACAAAACCATGTTCAGAGCAGCATGCAAAATTAAATTTAAATTTTCGTGGCAAGTTCTGGCAGATAGGATTTCTTAAAAAGAATTTTGCAATAGCTTTTGCATATATAGTCGTATCAAAAGGTTCGCTAGAACATACACCTGCAAAATGGCTACACATTACATTTCTAATAGTATTCCCACAAGCTTCTCTTGAAGTTAAACCGCCTTCAGCTAATCCTCTAACTACTTCACTTACATCCTCTAGTTGTACCCAATGTAATTGAATATTTTGTCTTGTAGAGACATGCGCAGAACCTATAGAAAATGATTCAGATAGGTTTGCAATTTTTTCCATTTGTTCTGGACTAATATCACCTCCTGGAACCTTTATTCGTATCATACTAAATTCACTATTTAACCTAGAACCATATGCACCGTTTTGAAGTCTAAAACGCCTAAACTCATCAGCGTTTAACTGATCTTGTCGAAAAAGTTTTACTTTATTAGCAAAATATTCTGATTCTTCTACCAATCCCCAATTTTCATCAGAATTCAAATTTTTTTTTTTGAGGAAGAAAGAATATCAGAATCAACAGAACTTTCCAATGTTAATGATATATAGATTAATTGATATTTAAGTTATCTTGCTGTTTTGAGACATCAAATAACAGAAAGAATCTGATCATATCTTGACATAACCTATAAAATTATTAAAAAGAATTTTATAGAATTAGAAAAATTTATACGTACATACAAAAAAATAATATTGAAGGTGGGGTCGTAGCGAAGCCTGGAATCGCAACGGGCTCCAGATCATATAATGGGCAATTATAGAAGAAACCCGTGGATCAGGGGTTCAAATAATATGTATTGGAAGCATATTAGAACAAATCCCTTCGGCCCCATCCGATTTTTAAAATAAACAAAACTATCATAATTTTCTGGAGATATTAACTAAAACATTTTCAATTTTCAATTATATTGAATAAATAGAACATCTCCTAGTCATTTTTAAAAGCAAAAGATTTTGATGACCTACAAAATATTAAATTAGTTTATCAGTCATACAACTTAATGACATGACAATTTTATTAATTTAGTATTAAATAACAAATCACTTCCATTATATGATGACGATAGAGTATGAATATATACGAATATAATATTATTGCAACTGTAGAGATTGCAAGAATATAATTACTTGACAATATTGTTGATCTCGACATTTATACTAATAAAATCTTATTATATAATACTAAAAAGGCAATATAAAATCTTGTTTAATTATTTCAAAAACTATAAAAGTTGACTTGATTGGTAATTACACAACAACCACTATAGATAGAATTAGATTAGAAATGTCCATTTACCACCCCCAATAGCCGGTATATAACTAAACATTGATAGAGTAAGAGTGATATTCTTTGGTGATTACTTTTAGATAGATGAGATGAAGTGATGAATAATATTTGTTATATGAAAGATGGTAAAGAATTATAAATTAATCAATAATGATTTTCTCATGTTATTTGAAAACAAATATTCAAATAATTAAAATAATCGCTATATTATTCTGCTCCTATCAAACCTAAAAAGTCAAATCCGTCTGGGTCTTGAGGATTTTCTTTTAATTTGACAATGGATATTAAATGACCATCGGGATCCTCTATGATTGCATGTTTTCCAAATCCTTCTTCCCTAGGGTTTTTGAAAAAAGCTACTTTTTTTTCTTGTAAATTTTTTATTGTTTGATCAAAATCACTAGCAGAAAACCCTATTAAAATATGTTGACCTGATTTGAGTTTTTCTTTATTTTTTGCTGGATGTAAAGCTAAAACAGTTTCTTTATTAAAAAATTCTGTCCATTCGTCTGATCTTTTCTTTATTGGAATATTTAATATTTCCTTATAAAATTGGACTGATGTATTCATATCCGAAACTAAGAGGATAACGGCGCCTAATTTTCTAAATGACATTTAAAGTGGTATGTTGCTTCCAAATTATGAACTTTTTGTATTTTTAATAATAACTTAAAACTTTATTTATATAAATAATTATGTTATTTATTGCTAAACAAGCTTTTTTTTATTTATGTGGCAAAAAATGAAGACTGGAAACAGCGCTACGAAGAAGACTGGAATTATGTTTCATCCATGACCCGATTTTTCAAATGGTGGATAAAACATGAATTTGATATAGATATAACACTAGAAGCAGATATTTTGCCTATAATTCCTGGAAAAATTTTTGATAGGCCATCGTTAGCATATCTTTTAAAAGACCATTCGGAACGAGGTAATTCTGTTTTTCATTTTTATCTACCATATTTTAAACCTCTCTGGACAGATTGTCGTCCTTTAGATGGTTATCATGCAGAAAATTTCGGAATGGTTACATGGCATCGACCTAAACGTTTATCTTCATCTTCTGATGAAAATGAAAAATATTTTGCCGATAATAATTGTGCACAAATATCACATATCCTATCACATGAATTTCTTCGACGGAGTGATAAAAAAAGAAAGGTGTATTTTGATGACATTCATAAATTATGGAATCTACATCTTGATGGTTCTGAGCAATTCTTATATTATAATCGACATTTTAAACGAGTTTCACAAAGTGGTGGATATAAATATATCACTATTGACTTGACAAAACTTTGATATTTATTGCAATTGAAATAGCATATTCTATGGACTTTCATTTAAAAGGCCATCACTATATAATAAAAAGTGGAGCAATTATTTCTACTATAGGAGTAATTATGTTAATTTTATTTGGAATAATTTTATTAATATTTCCTGTAATAAAAATATGTGAAAAAAATTGTATTTTTGTTTCTACTGCACCACAATATCTTAAGCAGTTGATAAATCCTCTATTTCTATTTGTCTCATTAATACTAATATCATTAGGAGTATTTTTAATTAGAATTGTAAAAGTGAAAGCATAAATAAGATTTAATTAATAATGGTGGTGTTATAATAATATATTTTTTAATGTCATTAAATTAAAATGTGTGTTACGTGTAATATAATTTGTTTTTATGATTAATCCATTTAAAAAGTGGAAACCGAAAGGTAAAATTTATAGCTTTAGATGTTCACAATGTGGCGATGCTTTCATCTCTAGTCATAATCTTGATGCTCCCCTTTGTGGTAATTGTATTCAGAAAATAAAATCCTTAGATTCAACAGTAGATAACGAAAAAAAATGTTCAGAATGTGGTAATGCAGGAGTAATTTATGGAAAGGATAGATGTTATTCGTGTTATTTTAGTTTTAAAAAAAATAAATGATTTTTTGACCTTGACATGATTTTTGGTTTGGTACTATATAGTACTAATTAAGATAAATTAACATATGTTTAAGATGGCATTTTCTTTTCCTGTTAAGAGGCAATAACCTTAAAACAAATCTCAAATATCATCCATGATATGTTATGCGATTTTATATTATTTATATCATGTATTAAAAAATTTTATTTTTTTATCTAGGATAATACTTTTTATTATTCTATCTTTTGCATATAATATAGAGAAATAAACAAATTATAACATTATCCAGTTTCTTATGAAAATATAAAAAATAAAGTATTTTTGAATGTATTAAAGTATAGTAGTGCTATAGTACTTGTAATGATACAGATTTGAAGTTTAACCTATGATGATTATTTAGTGATAATATAACTTGAATCATTAGTAATAAAAAAAGTGTGTTCAGCCTGAGATACAACTTTATCGTTGCCTTCAACAAGAATTGGATAAGATCTGATATTTTTCTTTTTTATTAAATAGTCTATCATATCACGTAAATTAGATTCATCATAATCTTTAACCAACCATCGTATAGCAAAAGGTAATGTTTTATATCGATTCCACAAATAAGTAATAAAAGCATCTAAATCTTTATCCTTAGTCGGTTTTCTAGAAATAAGAGAGAAAATATTTTTAATTTTTCCCTCATAAACAATTCCCAAGCCATCTCTAGTTGTAACAAAAGGTTCTATTGCATAAGCTTGGTCATTGACTAAAGAAAAAGAAGATCCTAATGTTTTGATATTTGGAATAGACTTTCCAGCATGGACTATATATGGATCCAATGAATGACCACTTAAATTTTGAATAGGTTTTAAACCATTTTGTATTATAGTATTTTCAATTGTTTTTCCTATTTCACTTGATTTTGTATTGACTTTTACAGTTTTAATTGCTTCAGATAATGTTATTTCAGCTATATTGACTAAATGGTCATATTTTGAATTATATGAAATAGTAACTGCTGTATCGGCGATATATCCTTCTATATGGACACCCAAATCGATTTTAAGGACATCAGTATCTTTGACCTTAGTTTGATCTTGAGGTTCAGCGGTATAATGTGCGGCTATCTCATTTAAGCTAACATTAACAGGGAATGCAGGATTCCCTCCAAGCAAAGTGATTTCATTTTCTATAGATTCACATATATCAAATAGAGTTCTACCAATATGATTTTTTTTGCGAGCATTCTCTCTAACTGTAGAAGCAATCTTACCTGCAAGCACATAATTATCCAATATCATAAATTAGGACTAATAACAATCCAAGATAATATAATATAATGATTATGTAATTTATCTTCCACTATTTAAATTAGTTAAAATAAGATTAAAATTAGACAAAAAATTTTAGAATATAGAAGGGATCGTTGTCTAGCATGGTAGGATGCCAGCCTTGGGCGCTGGAGGTCGTCGGTTCAAATCCGGCCGGTCCCATTTTTATAGTAATTTTCAGATCAAATAAATGATAAATGTAATAAAAACAAGCAGATAGATTAAATAAAATAATTATACTCTTCTACCTCTACGACCACCTGGCTTTCTTGTGGTATCATGAGGTACAGGTGTTACATCATCTATTCGCCCTATACGGAATCCTGCTCTTGCTAAAGCTCTTATAGCAGCCTGAGCACCAGGGCCAGGAATTCTAGGTCCTACTCCTCCTACTGCTCGAACTCTAATATGGAGTGCGTTAATGCCTTTGCTTTTAGCAGCGTCTGCAGCAGAAACAGCAGATTTCATAGCTGCATAAGGAGATGATTCGTAACGGTCTGCTGTTACATGTCTACCACCTGAGCTAATAGATATGGTTTCTGCACCACTTATATCAGTAATATGAACAAGAGTGTTATTATAACTACTAAAAATATGGGCAACCCCCCACTTATACTGGGTAATTTCTTCTTGAGACATTAATATAAAATTTTTTTACGCTTCACATTTAAAAACCTTCTTAAGATAAATGAGTAAAACCTTTATTTTTTAACAATTTCCTTTGTTTATTAGAACAATCTACGAAAACTTTACCTATGCCATCTATAACTCTACCAATAATAAAAAAATCTAAACCATATTTTTTTACCAAAGTTTTAATTTTGCTTAGATTTTTTTTTGCGATTGTACCGACCACATGATATTCTTCTCCACCATAAAATATCAAATCATCCAAATCGAGGTTATTTATTATTGAGAATTTTTGCAATTCAGGAGGAATTGGTATTTTATCTCTATATATTAATATATCTACTTTACTTTCTTTTGCTAATCCGTATAATGACGAAGCAAGACCATCACTAGAATCTATCGAAGAAGAAAGATATCGGGATAATTTTAATCCAAAGTTAATTGAAGGAGATGGATTTAATACAGAATCAATAGATTTCTTTTTAAATAAATGGCTAGGGCTCTTTAAATCATTTAATAATATTTTTAAACCAGAAGAACTATACCCAAATGGACCGGAAACTATCACATAATCTTCGGTATTAGCACCATTTCTTCTAGGGACGTTTGAATTATTGTTAGAAAATCCCAACATATAACAGTCAATGATCAATTCTTTAGATTGGTTAATATCTCCACCAATTATAAAAAAACCAAACTCCTTGGATGTTAACGAAAATCCTTTAACTATATCGTTAATATTCCATTTATTTAAATATCTAGGTATTCCTAAAGAAATTAAAGCAATAACAGGTTTTATTCCTTTTATACTTAGATCACTTATGCAAGAAACGAGAGATTTCCTAGCTATTTGCTTGAATGTCATTTTAGGTGGCACATCGGTATGTTCTACTAGCATATCACAGCGTAAGTGCTATAGAATAGTCCTTATTTGACATTTTAATAATTTTATTTAATGAGATTAAAGAAATATCATCTTTACCAAACAAAGGTTCTATATTGTTAACATCCAGCTTGGACATAATTAAATCCAGGATCTGCTTTTCATCAAATCTTTTCATAAATTTCGTATATTTTATTATAAATTAATTTATATAGAGAGTTAGAATGATTTTTTTCGGCTTCTAGAGAGACCCTTAGAACGTGTTCGGTATTGGAAGGCCTCACAAGAGCCCATGAATTATCATCAAAAACAAATTTAAAACCATCCTCATCTATCACATGATTTGAATAAGGTGTTAAGACTTTAGATATTTTTTCAAGCATATCATTTAATTTAATTTCAGGTTTAATTGGAAGTTTGGTTCTAATCTGTATAAAATTTGAAGATAAATCTAGACATTCGTCAATTATTTTTTGATCTAACGAACAAACTATTATACTAGCTAAAAGTCCATCTCTACAGGATGTAAAATTTGGCATAATAAAACCACCGCTACTTCCTTCACCTCCAGATTCAGCATTAACTTCAGTTATTTTTTTTATAACATTCGATTCTCCAACCTTAGAATAAAAGACCTCTCCACCATATTCTTTAATATATTTTTCAACGGTAATACTTGAATCTAAACTGATAACAAATTTTTTAATTTTATTATGAATTGCACCTGAAATACATAACAGAAGAGTTAAATCAGGACTAAGACTTTCCCCCTTATTATTAACAATTACCAACCTATCACCATCCATATCGAATGCAAATCCAAAATTTAAATTATTTAATTTGACTAGTTCTCGTAACTCAGTCAAAGGATTAGAAGTTGGATCTGGGCCTCGGGAAGAAAAACCAAAACTATCATTTATACTCAAGTGTTTTATTTTATAAATTTTAAATAATCTATTAACATAGTTACAGGTTGCGCCACCACCAAAATCCAAACCAACTTTAAAATCGGATTTAAGATCATTAGAAATAGGAATATAATGTGTCAAATCTTCCAAATACGTTGAGTTAATTT
Organism: uncultured Nitrososphaeraceae archaeon; assembly: GCA_963824915.1. Classification (GTDB taxonomy): domain Archaea; phylum Thermoproteota; class Nitrososphaeria; order Nitrososphaerales; family Nitrososphaeraceae; genus Nitrosocosmicus. Next base: position 42,320 of record CAWGRD010000007.1, on the reverse strand, counting down.
TATAATATGTACCAGTACCTATAAATTTATGAACAATATTTTTAAACATTTTATCTAATTCCTCTTCAAATAAGCCTCTTCCATTAACTAATAACTTTAAACCATTCCACTCTATTGGATTATGAGATGCAGTAATCATGATCGCACCACTATACTTTCTAGATTCTCGAAATAATACAGGTGTAGGAACAACACCTAAATCATAAACATTTATTCCTTGCTCCAAAAGAGATCCTATTATAATATTACGAATAATTTTTCCCGATGGTCGACTATCTCGGGCAATAACACAAGATAATTGATCAAAATTAATACGGATATACGAACCAAAAAGTCTGGAGAACCTGCTTATCTCTTGAAGGCTAAGATCGTCTCCAAATATTCCCCTAATACCTGAAATAGAAACCTTCACAAAGTCAATATAATAAATTCAATAATTTATATTAAATGGAGATAAATAACAAATAACAAATTAGATTAAGAAAAGCGAGAGCCTGTTAAAATGACTTCACAATGTTCACAGATACTTTTATCGATATTTGATTCGATACTGTGATGAACATCACAGATAATAAAAGTATAACGCATAAAATTACATAATTGAATAAATTTGGTCATTGTACTAGGTGTATAAGCCTTATTCAAAGACAGATCTTTAGCTATATCATTAATCATTTTCATTACTTCAAAATTGTTTTCTAGTTTTGTTACTAAAGACAAATCACCCCTTGTTCCACGTATATAATTACTAACGGCGGCTTGAGTAATACCTAAAAGTTTGGCAACGGTTTCTTCTTTAAGATTATAATCATGAATTAATTTTTTGGATAATATTGCACGAATAGCAGGAATCAAAGATTTGGATTCGATTTCAGAAGGCAATAGCATAAAGAATTTGCATGTTTTTAATTATATAAATATTATTGATATAGTAAAAAAAAACAAAAAATATAGGGTGGAATATGGAATTAGCCTTCTTCCCAGCCTTTATCGAATACACCGAATTTATGTAAAGGAACTGGTTGGCCTGAGGTATATTCCATTGGTCTCATCCAGAAAATAGCATGGGTCGGACAAACACCTACACATGCACCGTCAGATATACATCTTTCAGGATAAAAGACAAATGCTTTGCCTCTTTTCCAACCCTCAACAGGTTTAACACGGAGTACATCTGGACCTAATGCAGTACAAATCTCTACACAAAGTGCACACCCAATGCATCTTTGTTCATCAACATCTGGAAGTATAGCAATTGGCATCTAATAATTCACTAAACGTTTTCTAACAATAAAACTATTTAAACTGTATGCCAATAGCAAAACAGTGTTATATAAAGATAAAAAAAATGTTATTGGTAATTTTTTATTTTTTTGTAGTACGCATTGTATCTACTTGACCGCTATGAAGCCAATCTTTCAATTCTTCATGTGTTGGCTTTGCATCATGTTTTCCTTGCAGATGTAGATGAAGTAACACATAATTTACTTGATTCAATATAACCTTATTAGCTTCGTCGCCTTTTCGAGTTCGTGTTTTTAAATCTTCGGGAACTGTCTTCCACCATTCATCAAATGTTCTTACCATTAAAAAATCAGAGCGAGTTTACTTTATAAGTATTTTGAAAGGTTAATAAATAAAACTATAATAAAATTACTTTTTAATTTTAGATGTTATATTTATTATAATATTATCAGATAATTATAAGTACATATACTAACAATTATCTAAAAATTTTAGAAGATGACCTTTTCTATTTTAGAGGTTATAAATGCAAATCAAGAACTTAATAAATTTCGTTTAAATAATAATATAAATCATGAAAGATTCATTTTTCCATTTCTTTGTGGTTCTTATTTTACATATAGAAAAATAGACGTGGTCAGAATATTTGCAATAGCCAAAACCATATCAGAAAATCCAACATTTTTAGACGTAGGATGTGGTTATGGAGACTTTTTAAATAAAATTCGGGAATATATACCGGAAGCAGAAGGTATTGAAAAAAGTGCAGAAATATTTTACAGTATTGGAAGAACTAAGCCCAATTATATAAGAATTGCTGATGCCTATAATGGTATTGATAAGAATTATGATATAATATTTGTCGGGTGGATGGAACCAGGAGTAGATTACAGAGACAAAATATCTACAAAAGCTAAAGTTATTATTACAACTTTAGATCAAGGAGGACAATGTGGAATAAACGGAGGATGTGAATTTGATGGTCTTGGGTTTGAAAAAGTAGCTAGTTGGATAACACCATCATGGATAGATGTAAATACAGAGTTAATGAACAAATACTATACTAACAATATAAAACCTGAAGAAATTCAGCAATTAAAAAATCTTAGAGGAGCGCATAACTTATGGTATGTTTACTGTAAACCACAATTGAAAAATACTGTAAAAATAACCTTAGAAGAGTTAAAAAATAAAGATCCCGAAGAGAAATATAAACATGAAGAAATTTTAGATGAATGTGGATTTGGTTTCAATGAATCTGTTCCATTAAATCCTGACATTTATTTATGGAAGATAAAAATTGAAAAATAAAAATGCCACCACAAATTAATAATATTAAAAAAGCATTAAATGCTCTAAATGAATTCAGAAAATATGCGATTTCAACAAATCATGAAAGATTCATTTTTCCATTTCTTTGTGGTTCTTATTTTACATATAGAAAAATAGACGTGGTCAGAATATTTGCAATAGCCAAAACCATATCAGAAAATCCAACATTTTTAGACGTAGGATGTGGTTATGGAGACTTTTTAAATAAAATTCGGGAATATATACCGGAAGCAGAAGGTATTGAAAAAAGTGCAGAAATATTTTACAGTATTGGAAGAACTAAGCCCGATTATATAAGAATTGCTGATGCCTATAACGGTATTGATAAGAATTATGATATAATATTTGTCGGATGGATGGAACCAGGAGTAGATTACAGAGACAAAATATCTACAAAAGCTAAAGTTATTATTACAACTTTAGATCAAGGATTAAGCCTTGCTGCAGAATTTGATGGTCATGGGTTTGAAAAAGTAGCTAGTTGGATAACACCATCATGGGAAGACGTTAATATTGAAATAACAAACAGATATTATACAAAAATATCAAATAAATTAATTCAAAATCTTATAGATCTCAGAGGAGCGCATAACTTATGGTATGTTTACTGTAAACCACAATTGAAAAATACTGTAAAAAGTGTTTTAAAATGTTGTCTTGAAGAAGAATTAAAAAAAGAGTATCTACAATATGAATTTGAAACTGTGCTTGATAATACGGGTTATAAATATTTTGAAAAGCTTAAAAATCCATTCATTAAACATAGATTATGGAATATTATTTTTTGATATGACACAAAGACTTAATATAATAAATATTTAATAAAATTTTATTGAAAGTAACAACATTAGGGGCTGCAAAAGAAGTTGGCAGATCTGCCTTTTTAATTAATTCAAATAATACCAATATATTACTTGATTATGGAGTTCTATTAAAAAGAGAACCCGCTTTTCCAATACATGTAAAACCTAAAGACATTGACGCGGTTGTGATCACTCATGCGCATTTAGATCATTCAGGAAATGTACCTTTTCTTTTTTTGAATACGGATACCAAAATTAAAGCGTTGGCAACGTTACCAACTTTTGAATTATCACAATTATTAATTCAAGATATGATAAAAATATCAGGATTTTATCTGCCTTTTGAATTTTCAGATTTAATAAATATGTTAAATCATTCAATAAATTTGGACTATAGAACAAATCAATACGTTAAAGATGTAAATTTAACTCTATTTGAATCAGGTCATGTACTTGGTGGTTCAACAGTTATTGCAGAAGCAGAAGGAAAAAGAATATTCTATACAGGGGATATCAATACAAGAGGATCAAAAGTTTTGCGTCCAGCAGATTTAGATATTGGTGAAATTGATTTATTAATCATTGAAAGTACATATTCTCAAGCAGAGCAGGTTCCAAGAGAACAATCTGAAAAAGAATTAGTGAATTTTGCTTTGGAGGTCGTTGAAAGAAAAGGAATATTATTTATACCAGCATTTTCAGTAGAAAGAGCTCAAGAAATCGCGTGTGTACTTAAAGCATATAACTTTCCATACAGAATTGCAATGGATGGAATGGCGTTAAAAGCAAGTGAAATTATGCTTAGACATCCTGCATTTTTAAGAGACCCCGAAGTTTTCAAAAAATCAATAGAAGAAGTAGAAAACATTACAAGCTGGGATAAAAGGAAAAAAGTAGTCAAAACACCAGGAGTAATAATTTCACCAGCCGGTATGTTAGTTGGTGGTTCAGCTGTATTTTATTTACAAGAATTATCAAAAGATCATCTCAATGGCATCGCATTGGTTTCGTATCAGGGAGAAGGAACACCAGGAAGATCGTTACTTGAGAAAAGAGAAGTTATATTTGGAGGAAGATCGATAAAGTGTTTAGCAGAAATAAATAGATACGAATTTTCAGGACATAACAGTAGAAAAGAATTGTTTGAAATTCTAGATAAAGTAAAAGGAAATCCAAATGTATTAACTGTCCATGGAGATAATCAATCCTGTACTAAATTCGCAGAAGAAATTAATGAAAAATATGGATTCAAAGCTCGTGCTCCAGATGCTGGTGAAGTTACCACCATTTAGTCAATTCACAAGATATTAATATAAATAAAAGAAGAATAAACATCTTTTAATATTTACTTGAAAGATAAACATTGTATTGATATAGATTTAAGTTTAAATAGTGGTCAGTATTTTTTATGGGAAAAGAAAAAAAAATCATGGTATGGAATTTATGGAGAAACCATATTAAAGATTACTGAAAAAGAGGATAAAAAACTATATGAATTTGATTCCTTTCCAGAGTGTGACAATTGGCAAAATAATATTTTTAGACAAGATGACAATTATGATGAAATAATTTACGAGATTTCTCAAAAAGAAAAAATCAGGAAAATAGTTCAAAAATATCCAGGATTAAGAATATTAAGACAAAAACCAATTCAATGCATATTTTCTTTTTTATGTTCAAGCAATAACAATATTCCCAGAATTCGTTTAATGTTAAGAAATCTTTCAAAGAAATTTGGAAAAAAAATAGTTTTTGATGATATGGATTTTTATACATTTCCGGATTTGAAATCACTTTATAATGCATCCCATCAAGATCTTTTATCTTGTGGTCTTGGATATAGAGCACAATTTGTTTCAAATGCAGCAAAATATATTTCAGATAAGCAAATAAATCTAGAATTTTTGAAAAAAATAAAATATGATTGTGCAAAAGAGGAATTATTAAAATTAAACGGAGTAGGCGAAAAAATTGCAGATTGTATACTTTTATTTTCGTTTGATAAATTGGAAGCATTTCCTATAGATATATGGATTATAAAATTTTTATGTCAAAACTTAAAACACATCACAAAAACAGAAATAAATCTAAATTCCAAAATTTCACCTAGCCAATATAAAAAAATCTCTAAAGAGATTCGAAATCATTATGGGAAATATTCAGGCTATGTTCAACAATATGTATATTATAATATTAGAGAAGAAAATGGTAAAAAATGGTAAAAAAAAGTTAGTTAGATAAAACTATTTTGTTTTTTTCTTTTTATTGTCAGTTTTTTTATTTGCAACAGTTTTTGAATTTGTATTTTTTGTTTGGGGTTTGGATGCAGTAGTATTTTTTGTTTGTGGTGGTTTGGAGTGGATGCAGTAGTATTTTTTTCTATTTTGATTAATTTTTTGTTGATTTCCTTCGTTTCAGATTGAATTTGCTTGATCAACATAGACTGTTTTTCTACTATTTTAAGGCTTTTTTGTAAGATTTGAACAGTTTGCTGAATTTTTTGAATCTCTTTAAACGATTTATCTAAGGATTTGTTAATGGGTGTTAAATCAATATCTTTAAACTCAATAGAATTAGAATTTTTTTTCGCGGTATTTCTTTTATTTGATTTAGAAATTGGTTTGTCATCATCTTCTTCCAGTTCTTCATCATCTTCTTCCAGTTCTTCATCATCTTCTTCCAGTTCTTCATCATCTTCTTCCAGTTCTTCATCATCTTCTTCCAGTTCTTCATCATCTTCTTCCAGTTCTTCATCATCTTCTTCGGTTTTTTTGTCTTCTTCGGTTTTTTTGTCTTCTTCGGTTTTTTTGTCTTCTTCGTCTTGGTCTTCTTCTAGTTTTTTAGCCTTTGAATTAATATTCTCTAAATGCATTTCACTATTATCTGTAACATTTTTTTTGTGTAGTAGAATGGGAAAAGATTGGAGTTCTAATAACATATCTTATATTTTGAAATTAAAATACCAATTATTAAAAGTATTCTATAAAAAATTAATCAAAATAGAAAAAAATACTAACCTACTGCTTTTGATCCGTTTGTAAAAGTTTTATAGATGGACAATGCTTCATCTTCATTTTTTGCTCCCACTATTGTTGCAGAACCACTTGTAAGAAAACTTACAAGTAATTTATTTTGATTAGAAACGGTTATACCTAAATTGCCTTTAGATGTTATTGTATAACCATTAGATTCGGCATTTTTTAATACATTTAATAAATTAACATCATTTCTGATTTGTGCAGGAGTAACCGTATATGTTCTCTTTCCCCTGTCCCGTCCACACAGCTCTTCTACCATTAACGATGGGGCTTGAACAATTTTTTTATTTACATTGTATCCACATGAAGAACATTCATCATGTCTATACATTTGAATTTTATCAAAAACCAAATCATTTAGATCTATATAGAGCAACCTATTTACTAATGACGGTCGTTGACCAACAACAATTTTTACAGCTTCAGAAACTTGAATTCCAGCTACAAGATAGAGAATAGATGGATGTACACCCTCCGTACTACAAGTAGGCATCTCATCTTCGGATAATTCGGGAAAAATACACCGAAGACATGCACTTTCATTAGGTAAAATGGTACATACAGAACCTACCATTCCAAGAGCACCTGCATAAATAAAAGGTATTCCCAGTTTTAAACAAGCATCGTTAAGAGCATATCTTGCATCTATGCTATCCAAAGCATCGATAACAATATTACAATCTTTAATTATATTATCAGCAGTAAATGGAGTAACCGAAATAGGGACAGCTTCTATATCTACACCAGAATTCATTTTTTGTAAACGTTCAAGCGCCGCTTCAACTTTAACTTTGCCAACATCGGCTTCGCTATACAAATGTTGTCTATGTAGATTAGATATTTCTACTACGTCTCTATCAACTAACCTAATTTTTCCTATACCCATTCCAACTAATTGTGTAACTACCGGGTTTCCAATTCCTCCTGCACCAACAACGCATATTTTTACATCTTTGAGTTTTTCCATTCCAACATAACCGATTTCTTCAAGCATGATTTGTCTGGAATAGCGTATCATATCGTTGCTGGTTATTTCTGCACCTCCAGCAACAGCAGGCAATATGTAAACCGAGTCGCCATTGTTGAGTATGGAATTCATTCCAGCATTATTAAAACGAATATTTTTTCCATTAATATAAATATTAATCAATGCTCTTGGTTTTCCATTCAGGTCTATTACTCTACGTTTAAAATCATCACCTAACATATTAGAAATAAGATTAAACGCCTCTTCCAAAGTTGATGCATCAATGGATAATTTTTTTTCACCGGCACCTTTGTTTAAAACAGAAGGAATTACAAATTCTACAGTGGCCAATTTATAATTTACAACACCATTTTTAGATTTATATCCGTTTGTTCAATGTATCATTGCAGAAACTAATTGTATATCAGGTTTAACTGGATGAAGAGTAGGAAGAAGATCAATAATAGACTCGGTAGATTTGAGTCCGTTGCCAGTAACATAGCAAACGATTTTTTCGTCTTTATCAATTTTATTTTCTTCAATAAGTTTCTTCAACACACCAACAGATACACCTCCGGCGGGCTCAGTGAAAATACCTTCGGTTTTTGCAAGTAAAAGAATAGCATGTTTTATTTCATCATTCGTAACTTCTTCTCCAATTCCATTAAATTGTCTAAGACGTTTTAATACATATGATCCATCACCAGGGTCCCCTATTGCAAGGCTCTTTGCAATAGTATCGGGTATCTCTACAGGCACAACTTCATTAGATTTATTTTTGTAAGCATCGACAATGGGCGAACATCCATGAGGCTGTGCTGCAATTATTCTCAAATTAGAAATATCAGAAATTAGTCCCAAATCCATTATTTCCTCAAATCCCTTACAAATAGAATTTAACATAGCTCCACTTCCAACTGGAATTACCAATACATCTGGAACGGTCCAGTTTAACTGTTCTAATACTTCAAAAGCTAAAGTTTTAGAACCCTCAACATAATAAGGTCTCATATTTATATTTACTATACCAATACCATTAGAGTCCCCTATTACAGATGCTAGCCTATTTGCATCATCATATGTACCATCAACTGCTATAAATTTTGCTCCATAGGATAATGATTGAGCTATTTTTACATGTTCTAAATCAAAAGGAGCAAAAACGTAACATGGCAATTGAGCTTTACTTGCATGTGCGGCAGTTGCAGAGGCAAGATTACCAGTTGATGCACAACCGACTGCAGATAAATTCATTTCTTTAGCTTTTGATACTGCAACCCCTGCAGGTCTATCCTTAAAAGAAAAAGTTGGATTAACAGAATCATTTTTGATATAAAAATTTTTCAATCCGCCCAATTGATGGCCCAAATTATCTGCTTTTTGTAAAGGAGTAATAGAGCCATTCAAACTAATAATATTTTCCTTATGTTCTACAGGAAGAATTTCAAAGTATCTCCAATAAGTTAAATCAGATCTATTTTCAAAAGTCTGTTTTGTTATATTATCATCTAGTTTATATAATACATCTAAAGGCCCAAAACAATCTTCACATATATATATAAATGCTGGAGAATATTCTCTGTTGCATTCTCTACACTTTAACGCCTTAATAATGCCCATTATTTCTAATGGATTATAAATAATATAATAGATAAATTGCTCTAAATAATATTTAGTATTACTTAACTATTAAAACTAACTATTGTAATTCATTATGAAAACAAGATTTATTTCCAGTATGACATGCAGGTTTTAAAGAATCAACCAAATATATCAAACCATCAGAATCACAATCTACTAAAATTTTTTTTACTGGTTGAATATTACCAGATTCTTCACCTTTCATCCAGATTTTATTGTGAGAAGTGCTCCAAAACCAAGCATTACCTGTATTCATTGTTTTAGATAATGCATATTTATTTACATAAGCCAGCATCAAAATATCTTTTGTATTTATATCTTGAACTACAACAGGTATTAGACCATTTCGTTTATCAAAATCTATTTCATTTATGGTTTTTAGCATCTACAAATATTAAAATACAGTTATATAAATTTTTGAAATAATACATTGTAATAGATATATAGTCTAATCAAAACAATATTAATATCAAAAATCAAATGTGAAAAGCCATTCAAATGAATAATCAGAACTACAAAGAGCATGATGAGAAAATTCTTCATATTGGATTTGATGACACTGATTCAACAAACGGTAGGTGTACTACACATCTAGCATATCTACTTACAGACGTTTTGATTAAAAAATTTAAAGTAAATTTCATAGACTTTCCTTTATTAATACGATTAAATCCGAATATTCCCCTTAAAACTAGAGGAAATGGGGCAGTTTGTTTAAGAATAAAAGGAAGAAAATATGATGAAATTAAACAAGAAACATTACATTTTATAGAAAATTATTCAGATTTAGAAAATGGAGCAAATCCTGGTTTAGCTTTTTATGAAAAAAATAACATTGTCAATGATTTAATTTCTTTATCTAATAATGCAATGGATAAGGTATTAAGCAGACAATTAGCTGAAAAAATTGCAAAGAGAAACAATATCCAATATCATTTATTTGGAAAAGGATATGGATTAGTAGGAGCGTTAGCAGCAATAGGCTGTCAATTAAATAATGATCACACCTATGAAACAATTGCCTATAGAAAAAAAGAAAATATAGGAACAATAAGAAAGATTGATGAATATAAAGTTAAAAAATTAGATGATGAATCATTTCCATATACATTTAATAATTTTGACTATAGAAAAAATAGAATCTTAATTGCACCACATGGTCCTGATCCAGTTTTTTGTGGTATTCGTGGAGAAAATCCAGTGATTACCTCATTATTTGTTAAAAATTTACAAATAAATGAGGAATTAGATGGGCATATGGTTTTTAGGTCCAATCAAGGAACAAATTTACATTTAACTGAAGAACAAAGATTATCAAAGATATTACCTTTTACCTCAGGACATATAAATTGCCAAGTAACTACAAAACCAACAATCATTAATGGAGGACATATAATATTTTATGTAAAAGACGATTTAAATGATATTTTACCAGTAGCGGTATATGAACCTACTCAATTAACTAAAGTTGCAGTATTGTTAGAAATAGATGACAAAATTGAAATAGGATATGGAGCACATATTAAATCAAATAATCTAAAAACGTTAAATTTAGAGTATTTAATTATTAAAGAGTTAAAAGAAATATTATATTATAAAAATCCTTTATGCGAAAATTGCGGTAAGACTACAAAATCAGAAGGAAAAAATAAAGGATTTCAATGCGCACGATGTAAAATAAAAAAAAGAAATGAATCTAAAACAGCAATTAAAAAAAATAGAAAATTGATCTGTGGTTTATATATTCCAGATCCAATTGCCCACAGACATTTAACAAAACCAATTTTTAGATATAAGAAAGAAAGAAAATATGATGAAAAACTTATTTCGTATTTATTGAAAAATTTTCAATGGATTACAAAAAAATAGCGGGGGGTTGATTTGAACTTACGGCTGGCCCTTTCTTAAAAGCACAGAAACCGCTCTGCGGGTTATGAGCCCGCCGGGATAACCTAGCCCCCTAAAAAGGTCTGGCTTCCCCACCCCGCTAATTAATAGTTGTAATATAGGCATTATATATATGATGACGATGACTATTTTAATAAAACAAAATTATGAAAAAAAGATTGTGACTTAAATAAGATAGCATAGCAACAAAAAAAATTGAAATTTTAAATGCGGGAGATGGGATTTGAACCCATGGACTCCTAAGAGATGAGGTATCTCAATCCTCCTGGTTTCTGAGCATCATGTATATAAAATATCTCACGCCTTTGACCAGGCTTGGCAACTCCCGCATAACAGACTTTTAATAAATCCACATATATATTAATAAAATTAGACATAATCATCCAAAAGATTCTAAAAATAGGTCTTATCATTTCTATAAATATTATAAAAAGGGAACTTTTAATATTAATTTATACTTTCTGCTATAAAATCATGTTCCCCTCAATTTAGATGTTCCTTAGAAAGAGAAATTCGAATATTATAATAAAAGTAAAAAAAAGACAAAAAACAATTAAACATAGAAAACAAAATCAATTAGAGGAAATAATTATTAGAGATTAAATAAAAAGATTAAACTATGTGAAAATCATAATTTTCTTGATACCATAATTGGTATCCTACATTATAAAAATCAAAAGATAACTATTTTTTATTCATTATTATAATAAAAAGAACCAATATGATATTGTAGATTATTTTAATTTTACTGGAGATATAAAGAAGTATATTATTTATATAAGTTAAAATAAGTAACATATCCATCTAATTTGTAATCTGTAAAATATAGTACACTTTTTGGAAAAAAATAGAGAATTGTATTGACCATATTTAAATAAATATGAACATAAGAAAAACACAAAATGAAAATACTTGGCAATATTATATTCAACAAAAGAAATGGTGTAGACTACCATAAAAAACAAAAGAAATTTAATTATAAAGTATTAGAAAATAAGGTAATAATTTTTGTTAAATAACAAATAGATAAACTATCAAAAATTAATCTGCATGCCCCCCCAATAGATTTACAAAAATATCATCCAAAGTTATTGGAGAGACAGCAAATGATAAATTATTATCCATTGCCAATTCAGATATTTCTTTCAAATTTGATTCGAATGTAAATAACCTTATAGAATTAGAACTAATTTCAATTACTTTTCCAAATGAATAAAACATGGCTTTGATATCACGGTTATTATATTTACTTGATTCATGAATATCTACTCTTATTTGATAATTCAATGTATTCCTTAAATTGGTCATATTACCTTTTGAAATAACTCTGCCTTTATCAAGAATAAAAATGGAATCAGATAATAATTCTGCTTCATCCATATAGTGAGTTGTTAAAACTATCGTTTTGCCTTTATTTTTCCAATCTTTAATAATAGACCAAACCTGACGTCTAGAAACCGGATCTAAACCAATAGTGGGCTCATCAAGGAACAATAAAGGAGCCTCCGTAGCCATGGCCATACCAACTAAAATTTTTTGTTTCATGCCGCCAGAAAGATTCAAAACAGGAACATCTTTTGCAGAATAAAGGTCTAACCTATTTAAAATATCAGATGTTTTTTTTGATGCAGAATTATTGCATTCTCCCCTTATTTTTAACCAATTATAAATATGATCCCAAGGTGTTAATGCGCGTAAAGGTCTTCCTTCTTGGGGAACAATCGAAACTATTTTACGTACTTTCTTCTGGCGAAAGAAACAACATCTTCACCAAATACCAATATCTTGCCAGAGGTAGGTAATAATTGAGTAGAACAAAGACGTACAAATGTTGTTTTACCAGCACCATTCCTTCCTAAAAGTGTAGATATTCTTCCACTTTCTATTTTTAATGAGACATCATCCAAAGCCTTTTTGTGCGAACCTTTGTAGAGCTTATTTACATTAAAAGATTCTACAGCAAACATAATATCTTAATATTCAATATCAAAAACTATTTAATACTCATTTTTTTTAAATTCTTTTGCCAGGTCTTTAAGGAGACTTTTTTGTTTATCATTGATTTTATCAGGTAATTTGACTTCGATTTTTACATACTGATTTCCTCTTCCAAACTTTCCATATCTAGGCAAACCTTTACCTTTAATTTTGAAAACAGAATTTGCCTTTGTACACGAAGGTATTTTTAATTTTTCAGTTCCGTCTAATGTAGGTACATGCGTCTCTGTTCCCAATATCATATCAATAAAAGAAACATCAAAATTACAAACTAAATCACCATCATCCAGCACTTTAAAAAGATCATGAGGCAAAACATGAATTCGTATTAATAAATCACCATTTACACCACCTTGTATATGTTCTCCTTTTCCTGAAAGTCTTAATGTTGTACCATCTTCTACGCCGGATGGAATTTCGATATTGACAGTATTTGTTTTATTAATTTTACCGTTTCCTTTACATACATTACAAGGTTTTTCGATTATTTTACCTTCCCCATGACAGGTATTACAAGTTTCCAATGAAATAAAAGTGGAAAACTGATTTTGATTATAAACTCTTCGTGTTTGCCCTTGTCCATTACATGTAACACATTTTTTTGGAGAAGTGCCAGGAGATGCTCCTGTTCCTGAACAAGATGAACAATTTTCTATTGAAGGAATCTGAATTTCTTGTTTGGTTCCCTTTAATACATCTTCCAATGTCATATCAACATCATATAAAAGATCTCTGCCTCGGACTCGTCTATCATTATTTCTAGAATTAAATCCAAAAGGATCATTTCGATTTCGTCCTCCGCCTGCCGCCGCCCATTCGACCAAAGATCTGCTCAAATATATCACCTACACCACCAAATCCCATATCCTTAAAAATTTCAGCAAAGTTATCCTCAGAGCCTCTAAATACCTCTTCTGTTCCAACATGTCCATAAGTATCATAGCGTGTACGTTTTTCCTGATCAGATAGAACGGCATAAGCTTCTGAAATTTCTTTAAATTTTTCTTCAGCTTCTGATGATTTATTACGATCAGGATGAAATTTTAAGGCTAATTTTCTATATGCTGATTTTATATCATCTTTAGAAGCAGTTCTTTGAACATTTAATATTTCATAATAATCTCTTTTAGTCATTACAAATCATAAAAATAAATAGAAATTAAGAAATCACCATAAATCAAGGCTTTGTGCTTGAATTAGATGTATCAGAACTGGACTGCGAGGGGTCTTTGTTGAAATTTTGATCAGAATCGCTTTCGTTTGGAGGAGGTGGAGGAACATTCCCGCCTGTATCATCAGAACCTGAAGGAGAATTTGGGGTAGCAGTAGGATTAGCGGCTGCGGCGGCTTGATATGCAGCAACACTGATCTCGCTGAGAGCATTTTTCAGATCGGTTATTTTTGTTTTTATAGTTTCAGTATTGTTTGCTGAAAGAGCCTCCCTTAATTCCTGAACGAGTTTATTAACTTTATCCTTTTGTTCGGGGGTTACTTTATCCTTTAAATCCTGATTTATCAACTTTTCTGCAGAATATACCAAGTTATCAGATTCATTTTTTAATTCAGCCTCCTCTAGCTTCTTTTTATCTATGTCAGCAAATTCTTCAGACTCTTTCTTTAATTTTTCGATTTCCTCTTTAGATAATTTCGTACTTGCAGAGATAGTTATTTTAGATTGTTTTGATGTCGCCATATCCTTAGCAGTTACATTTAAAATTCCATTGGTGTCTATATCAAAGGTTACTTCAATTTGAGGGACACCTCTGGGTGCAGGAGGTATGCCAGATAAATTAAACATACCTAGAGAGACACAATCTGAAGCCATGGATCGCTCTCCTTGAACGACATGAATAGTAACTGCAGTTTGGTAATCTGCAGCAGTTGTGAATACTTTACTTTTTTTGGTAGGAATAGTAGTATTACGCTCAATTAGAGACTCTTTCAGTCCCCCCATAACCTCTACTCCAAGAGTTAGCGGAGTTACATCTACCAATAGAATATCTGTTGTCACTTCACCGGAGATAATTGCTCCCTGTATAGCTGCACCTAATGCTACAGCTTCCATTGGATCGACACCGCCTTCTGGTTCTTTGTTCATTACAGAAGTTACGAATTCTTTAACTATTGGCATTCTAGTAGGTCCTCCTACCAAAATTATTTTATCAATATCTCCAGTGTTTAGTTTCGCATCTTTTAAAGCTTGTAGCATAGGATTTCTGGTTTTTTCTACAATAGGTCTTAACAATTCTTCCAATTTTGAGCGAGTTAATGTTAAAATGAAGTTTTTCGGTCCGGAAGAAGCATCATATGCCAAAAATGGCAAGTTTATTTCAGTAGTAACTATATTAGAAAGTTCGATTTTAGCCTTTTCCGTAGCCTCACGGATTCGCATCATTGCAGCTTTATCATTTTTTATATCCAAACCAGATTGTTTTTTAAATTCATTAACAAGATAATCTATTAAAATATTATCCATATCAGTGCCACCTAACTGAGTATCCCCAGAAGTACTCTTTACTTCAAATACACCACCACCCATTTCCATAATGGTAACATCCAAAGTTCCACCTCCAAAATCAAATACCATGATTTTGAGATCTTTTTGAACTTTGTCCAATCCATATGCAAGGGATGCAGCAGTAGGTTCATTGATTATTCGTACTACTTCTAAACCAGCAATTTCTCCGGCATCTTTTGTTGCTTGTCGTTGATTGTCGTTAAAATATGCAGGAGCAGTAATAACAGCTTTATCAACAGTATCACCAAGAAATGCCTCAGCATCTCTTTTAATTTTTTGAAGAATAAATGAGGATATCTGTTGTGGAGTGTATTCTTTTCCATATACCTTAAATTTATAATCAGAACCCATTTTTCTTTTAGCAGCTATAATGGTACCTTCAGGATTAGAAAGCATTTGACGCCTTGCGGGTTCACCAACCATTAATTGCCCATCCTTTGAAAAAGCAACTACGGATGGAAATGACTTTCCTCCAATCGAAGTACCTTCAGCAGCTTGTATTATTACAGGTTTGCCACCAACTAAAGTTGATGCAGCAGAGTTGCTGGTTCCTAAATCAATTCCTATTATCTTTCCCATGTTCTAAATTTCATCTCCTTTTGTATTATTATCATCATCGATATTTTTAACTATCTTTTTAGAAACTTCAACTAAACTAGGACGTAAAACTCGATTATCTAAGAAATAACCTTTTCGAATTTCTTTTGTAACTATATTTTCTTCTAAATCATTGTTAACATAAGAAAATCCTACAATGTCATGAATACTAGGATCGAAAGCATTATTTAAACACACTATTTCTTTAATTCCTTCTTTTTCCATAAAGGTATCGATATTTTTTAAAATACTTTCTAAACCTTCAAGAATTACATTATCAATTTTATTTTGTTTTATTGTATCAATAGCACGTATAAAATCTTCACGAATATTGACAACTGCAGACAATAGATCAGATTTGACCGAGAGCATTTTCAAAGCGTTTTGTTTTTCAACATTCTTTCGGAAATTATCAAAATCTGCTAGACTATATTTTAATTTATTAAATGTATCATTATACAAATTACGATAATATTCTAATTCGTCTTTAGTTTTCTTTAACTCATTTACAGCATCATCCTCATTAGAATTATCAGTATTTAATGGCGGCAATAGTGAATCAGATTCGTTAAGTTTATTTTCCAATAGAGATTGATCACTATCTTTTTCTTTCTCCATAATAATAAAATCATTTAAATCTAATAATTACATATCGATGATAAAAAATACCTTTATCAATTGAGGTGTTAGAGTAAAAAAACAATACCTAATTAAAATACAGGATAATAAAAAATGATCTCGATATTTAAAAAAATCAATTAACTTTAGGTTGATTAGGCATAATTACTTTTGATTGATGATCTTGCACCACAAGCTTCACAAATCATAAATCCTAATTTTTTAATTTTTTCTGTTCTAGTATCCGGACTACCACAAACAGGACAGATAACATAATCCTTAACATATCTATCGATTAATCCACCAAATGAAGATATAGGTTTCCTCCCTAAAAAGATAATTCTTTCGCCAGATATGTAGCCCGCAGAGGCCAATTCCTTATTCAGATACAATAATAGTTTTTCAGGATCCCTTCTCAAAGCTTTTGGAAAATCCATAAAATTTCTAAAAATAGTCCTTTGACCAACCCACATAATTTTTGGAGTAGGAACTTCAAGTCTAGATACCTCTTTTTTTATTACATTTCCTAATTTATTTTGTAGCCTATCTAATAAAGATTCGTAATTAGATTTATCCTGCTGAACTGACACATTGAATATTATACTTTACCAATTAATTTATGTTATGAATACCCACACATTTTTATTAATACGAAATAATTGACAAAAAAAAGAAATAATAGAAAATTAATTAATTTTAATCCACTTTAAAAATGGGACCAAAGTATTAAATGACAACATTTCAGGTTTTTCACAATTATAACTCAACATAACCATCCTATCCAACAACAAATGGTGTAATTTTTCATCTATTTGATTTTTTTTTAAAGGATTAAAAATTTCAAAAAAACATTTTTGACCATAATAAGCAATATGTTGACAATAGCAAGATGTAAGAATGGAAGGATCACGAACAATTCTTTCATTGATTTCAGATTCATTAAATGTTGAATTGTTTTGACATTCTACATAGATTTGTAAAATTCGCCTTTGATAATTTTCCCTAATTAATTCGATATTTGAGTTTGTAAGAGTTTTAGAAAGATATATTTCTCGTTTTATTTGATCGATTGAATCTTCTTGCAAAATCTTTAACAGAAAAAATATCTAGATTTGTTTTAACACCAAAGTTTTTTCCAAATAAGAAAAAAACTCCCATAATCTCATCTTTGTTAACAAATGGAAAGCTCAAATTCCCATCGAGAAATTTAGAAACTCTCATGCAAACATCAGAGGGCAAAAATATTCCCATATATGAGTCAGATATAACGGTCAATACAAAAATATTAATCAGACAATATTTCAAGATTTAATTTTCTGATTCTGACTCCGGATGTACTTGATTATAAAAAAAATAGAGGTAAAACCTTATGCTTTTGAGTAAAATCCAGGCTTTCTTTCATAAATTTGACCATCATTCATTGCCTTTTTTATATAAGATTTTGAATCGGCCTCTGAAAATTTACCAGTTTTTCCAAGTTCTACAATAAACGTATTTTCTTCGACATCATTTTTGTCTTCTCCAGATAAACTTGAAAATATTTCCATGAAAAGTTTTAGTTTGGATATTTCGCTGAAAGGTTTTCCGTGTAAAACACCTAAATCCACCTTGCCTGTATTAACATCAACACCTGCGGTCTCTAACATTCTCTGAACAAGAAATATAGATCTTTCTGCATCCTCTTTTTCAACTTTATCCTTTAATAACAATCGTGCACGAGCAGTTGAAAGCCTAATAAGACCTTCTAGTTGTCTCGGTGTCACAGTAATCATGCTATCAGAATCAACATTTCTCATTTTCATATAATAATCACGGATAAGTGAAACTGCCTCGCGAGTCAATTCAGGTTCAACTAACTGCTTTGCAAATGCCAAATATTTACTGAAAAGATCTATATTAATTGCAGCTTGTGAGGATTTTTGAACATCTTTATGAATTTCCAAAATATGGCTAGCTATTTTGCTATCCTTTTCTTTTTCGGGAATATCTCTTATAACATATACAATATCAAATCTTGTTAAAAGAGGAATTGGTAGATTTACATTTTCCGTGATATTTTTATACGGATCATACTTTCCATACATAGGATTTGCTGCAGACAGTATAGAAGTTCTTGCGTTTAATGTTGCCACAATACCACCTTTAGCAACTGAACATGTTTGTTGCTCCATAACTTCATGTAAAGCAGAGCGATCTTCGGCTTTTATTTTATCAAATTCATCTATACAAACCAATCCCTGATCACCTAAAACCACAGCACCTGCCTCTAACATCATTATTCCAGACTTATCCCTAATTACTGCAGCTGTAAGTCCAGCAGCTGTAGACCCTCGACCGGAGGTATATAAACCTCTAGGAGCAATTTTTGCTGCAAATTTAAGCATTTCAGATTTTGCAGTTCCGGGATCTCCAACCAAAAGTATGTTAATATCGCCTCGCCTTGCTGATCCATCGTCGAGTTTTTTGTTGATTGAACCTACAATTAAAAGTAATATAGATTCCTTGATGACCTCATGACCATATACATGAGTAGCAAATGAAGAAATTAATTTTTCATAAATATCTGGTTTTTTTGACATTGTAATTATTTGTCTTTCATCTTCGGCACTAATCGATATTCGTTCAATGGACCTTGTTTTCTTATCTCCTGCACGACCGCCAAGATATTCAATATTATTTCCTTCCATCCTAAGTCTAAACAGGGAAGTTTTAATTTGAGAACCAGAATTTCCAGAAATAAAAGATGATTCTTGATCAATTCGTATAATACCCGTTAACATTATTCTATCACCAGGTCTACACTGATCAACTAAATCGCCTAAAATAGTGACTTCAATATAATGGGGAAGCTGTCCAGCAGGAAGATCCTCAGGTAATTCTTGCAGTCTAACTAACTGAAAATCAATAAATAAACTGTTTTCTATATCCATTTCCAGTTCTTTTTCGGAACAATTAAGACATCTTTGAGGTTTTTTTAGAGATAATCCCTTTAATTGAGATAGATTAATTTGGTTGCAATTAAGGCATCGATAGGCGATTTTTTTTCCGAATGGTTTGACTTCAGAAGAAGCGTACTACCATTCCGGAAACACCTAATAATTTATTTATTACATCTGCATTTATATCACGCAATCCTTTTTGAACTGCATAATTACCTATTCTAACCCGTATATGATCTCTGATTTCGTCAGCATATTCAGGATGAATTTCCGATAGGATTGAAACAACTGCTTCACTAAAAGCAGCAAGCATTTCATCAGGATTGTGTGTAATATCTTTTGCAAGAGCAGGATTAAAGCTATCAAAATCGATGTAGTCTATAGCAACAGATGTAGATGATGTTGCTATCATATTATTAATCTTATCAAAATATTTATAATTGCCTGTTCGATCTTTAAAAGATCGTAAAAAAGATTCTAATTCGTTAGATAAAGCAGATAAAGTCTGCTGTTGTTGTTGTTGCTCTTGAATATTAGAAGAATTGTGAGATGGGGTGAGGAGGAGGAGGGGACATCATTACTCAAGTTTTAACACCAATTTTTTAAAATTAAAAGTTATCTCATTAATAGTCTCGTATAACAATTTTTCCTCTAGAGACAGTTTTTCTTCATTTTCGGGAACCAGAGGAGAAGAAGCCGAAAGTTTTACTATTTTTTGTAATCTTGTTGCAATAAAGGTATTTAAATCTATAATCAATGATTCACGTTCTTTTTCATCAATGCCACGAAGATAATTATTTACACGAACATAAAAATCTGGATCAATTGCTGACAATACATGTCCTGATGAAATCCTTTCTCGGTTTAAGGCTCTTTTAACATAAGACAAATTATCCTCATCATGTATTTCTATTAATCCTTGCTTGTTTAAAATTATAGAAATCCATCTTGGCAGGGATGTCATATCACCTTCTTTTGCACTAATAAATACAAAGGGCTTCATCTGAATTTCAACATCCTTCAAGTAAATTACCCTTACATCTTTAAGTAAATAATCCAAATTGGAAAAGCTATAAAGAATTGAAATATCATCCAGATCTTGAATTAATTTATTTGTATTAAAATTCAATAGCGAGTTCATTATATAATAAATATAATTAGTTAATAAAATTATTAGATATAAAGTGAATTATTGTTGATCTCAAATTAAATAATTTTAAATTGGAAAAAAGAACAATTTCTTTGTGATGGCGGATGAACAACAGAAAGGGAATAATATTTCAGATATTATGTGGGTAGAAAAATACAGACCAAAAAATTTGGATCAAATAATCAATCAAAAAGAAATTATCAAAGGTTTAAAAAATTTGTTGAACAAACCAAATGAATTACCACACCTATTATTTACAGGTGCAGCGGGAATAGGAAAAACCACCACGGCATTATGTCTCGCACGAGAAATACTAGGAGACAATTGGAAAAGAGATACTCTTGAACTTAATGCGTCTGATGAAAGAGGAATTAAAATGGTACGTGAGAGAGTAAAAGAATTTGCATCCATTATGAAGCTCTCCATGAATCAAACACAAAATGAAAGACCATTTAAAGTCATTATTCTGGATGAGGCAGATGAAATGACATCAGAGGCACAAACAGCTTTAAGAAGAATTATAGAAGATAGCTCAAAAACTACAAGATTTATTTTTATTTGCAATTATCTTTCTCATATTATAGAGCCCATTCAAAGTAGATGTGTTGTTTTTCGTTTTTCAAAGGTACCTGCTGATGAAGTAGTAAAATATTTGAAGCATATTTGTAAAAATGAAGAAATAATATTTGATGAAAAAGCATTATATAAAATATATGAACATACAAACGGAGATCTAAGAAATTCGATAAATATTTTGCAGGCAGCCTCAACCGGTGGCAATATAAATACATTACAAGTTCAAAATGCAATAGGGATTTCAGGAAAAAATAAAATATCTGAAATAATACGATTGGCTCTCAATTCAAAGTTTAATGAATCAAGAATAAAATTACTGGAATTATTATATGTTTACGGGGTCTCTGAATCAGACTTTTTAAAATATGCCAACGAAGAGATTTATAATCTTGATATTAAAGATCCATCTGAAATTTCTTCAATAATAGCAGAATATGATTACAGGCTATCAAATGGCGCTCATCCAGAAATTCAATTGGCGGCATTCTTGGCACAATTAGGAAAATTTGGAAAGACAGGTATATAAAATAATTAATCTAACTAAAAATCTTCTTCAAATTCGTCGCCACTTTCTTCTTCTGTTACTTCATCAAAATCTTCTTCAAATTCTTCACGTTCTTCGGCGGTCTTATATGGAATATCAGCTTCGCCCAAATTTCCACATACGGGACATTTAAATTCAATTGTTTGCCCCTCAAGATCTAATAAAAACTCTTTGGTGAATACTTCATCACAATTTGAACATACCAGAGTAGTTTGTATATTCTCTTGACTGAATTTATGCGACTGTACCCGAAACATTGTGTTCACCATACTTATTTTACCTATAGGAAGTGGTCTTTATTATAAGCCTTATCTTTTATAAATCTAAACAAAGTTACAAAAAACATAATTAAACAAATATTCCTATAACCAAATTTAGTTAAAGCTAATAGTAATTATGGTTCTTCATATATATATAAAAAATAAACAATGGAGGACATTAATGGATAAAGTTTAATTCAATCCTTGATTGTGTAGATATTTCAATTTGGAACTACTACATAATTAGTTTTATCCTCTAAGCCAGATGCGATTATAGCTTTTTTTCTATTCATACATGATTCGCATTTGCCACAATGAGCTTTAACTTTGCTTCTTTTATTGAGAGTATCCCCCCTATAACAACTCCAAGATTGAAAAAGTTTATCACCTAAAACATCATACCCCATTAAAAGCAATTTAGTTTTATCCAGATTATCCATGGCAGGAGACCAAATATTTATTTTTTTTCGCAATCCCAAATTTATTCCATCTATTTCAGATAGAGTTAAGGTATTTTCCAAAGATTTGATAAATGAAGGGCGGCAATCAGGATATTTTTTATCTCCAGCATGAGCACCATACACTATTAATGGAACTTTTAAGGATATTGCCCAGACCGAAGCAAGAGTAATAAAAATAGTATTACGCAATGGAACAACAATACTATAATCAAAAGTACCAGGTATTTTGGATTTAGAATTGGTTAAAGCATTAGTACTTCCATATAATGTTTTTAAAAATGAAATATCTATTATTTTATGTCCTTTACTTTTTAACAAAGTCGAAAATTTTTTTGCAACCTGTAACTCGATAGAAGCCTTTTGACCATAATTAAAAGAAATCAAGTATATATCTAATCCCAATTTTTTCAAGTATGAAGCAGTACCTGACAGAATCAATTCCGCCACTAAAAATACAAACAGCTTCTGAATAATCATTTAAATGACTAGTAGGCGTATTTTTCAAATATAATAATCGGAATGCGCCCACTTATGTAAATGTGACTAATATATATATTTCTAATTTCTCAAATATCCAATAATTCCACCTATTGCATAAGATAAAGAAATAAGAATTCGAGAACTAAATAAGAGCGATTCGTAATTTAATGAATAACCATAATACAAAATTATTATACTAATTAATGAAAATAGTAATACAGCACCTGTAACTATTTGCTCAATATTATTAATTTGAGAATATCGCCTAAGGAAAATAAAGGTAGATATATTGCCTGAAGATAATCCAGTAAGCAATAAAAATGGATAATCTTTTTGAAAAAAAGGAATAAAAACAAAAGGTAGTGCCCATGTAAGACCGTTTATCAATTTAATAAAATGAGGCCAAGAAATACTCTTGGAAAATCTATCTTTAAGTGATTTTCGTGTGGATAAAATAGGTTTTAGGAAAACAGACAAAGAAACAATAAAAGAAGATATCCAAATTACATAATAAAACGAATAATTAAAACCATAGACAAAAACTATATGAGACAAAATAGTAGCTAAACCTATCCACAATGAAATAAATAAAAACAGATATGAGAAAACTCGTGTCATTTATTTTAACTAATAACATATATCCGTATAATATAACTGATGATGGAAAGTAATTGGTATCCTTACAAGCCTGTAAATTTAAGATAGATCATCATATTCATTCTCCATTTGAGAGCATAATTGAAAGGAATTCAATAATTGAAAGATTGAACCATTATTTCGATGACGATTACGTTCTATTTAAAAAGGGTAAATATAAATAAAAAATATTAATAATTGTCCTACTTTATTCTTCGACCACCGCAATTAGAAATGCTAAATTAGATAACAGAGCCAATATAACTAACTTGTCAATTAGATAGTTGAAAAATCATAAAAATGTGATTATAAAAATTAGAAAATTAGTTTTATTGTATAATCTGCATGGTTAATAATTTGAATTAAATATATACAAAATTAAAATAAAAATCTAAAATGTGAAAAAATTATTTATAAAACATTCAACTTTACTGTTCTTGTGTAACTCCACACTTGTTGCAAAATTTAGAAAATTGTTTAACAAGGGTACCACAATTGATACAGTATTTTTTTTCCATTATGGAAGGAGAAGAAGGTTTTTCATGAGCATTTCCTCCAAAAAGGGCGGATATAGCTCCGGTTGGTTTAAAAGTTTCGTCTGTATCAGGAAGAAAATCAGGTTTATTATTAGGAATTTGAGAGGAGTTGGCAGATTCGATTCTATCTTCCACATATAAAGATAAACGAGGGACAGAAACATTTGTTTTAGGATCATTTACTTGCTCGCCTAACCATAACGCAAATTTTTTGAGAGTCATTTCAGGTGTAGAAAAAGATAGAGTATGACTTGACATATAATCATCAGTGGCTAGTCGCCCGTTAAAGATCTTCATATTGTTAAAATAATAAAAAGCGTATATTAATTATTGGGAATTACCACATTTATTGCAAAATTTTGCCTGTTTAGGAATTAATGCAGCACAAACAATACAATTTTTTTGTTCTCTGATCGTATTGAAATCCTGTTTTGAAATCATGATATCAACAGGTTTAAAAGAAGGAGCCTCTTGGGGTTTAGGCAAATCATAGTCTTTATTTAAGGAATTAACAGAACCACCTGAATTAACAAAACTATCGACTCCAAAACCACCACCACCACCTACCACTACCGCTTCCACTCCTGCTACTGCTACCACCTAATCCAGGTGGAGATGTAGATATCGAAGAAGAATCACCAGTAGAACTTTTTCTGGATGTACCTTTATCAAGAACAGTTTTGATTTCAAGAATAATACGACTTGTAAGAAAATTCAATGCTGAAGATGATACAAGATATTCACCCATTTTTGTAAAATATTCTTTGTTATCCATTTTACCTTGTTTGAATAATTGAGTATTATCAAAAAAAGATTCATATTGATCTTGCGTTTCGTTAACCAGTTGTTTTAGTTTCTCTATTAGACCGCCAAGTGTATCTACTCCAAAGGACATTATACATAACAGCGGGTATAAAAACAAATTTAAATTTATGGGAGTCAATGTGATACAGATGATAAAATGTTCTGAATTTAAAAAAAATTTTTATTGCCTCCTAAAAATAAATGTAGAATAATACAGTAATGAAATTTCCAAAACATGACTCGGATATAGGAATAAACCCTTTAAATGAAAAAAATAAAACACTAACTGGAAAAGATTTTTTTGTTCTGTGGTCCAGTTTAGGAGTAGGATTATTAGTAATATCAGCAGGGTCTTTTATTTATACTTCAAATATTTTAGGTGCATTATTTGTAATAATACTAGGTTCTATTGTAGGTTCTGCACTATTAGGGTTGACAGGAAAAATTGGCAGCGATCATTCAATTCCCTCGGTAGTGAGTATGAGACCATCATTTGGAATATATGGTTCATATTTGCTTACTATTCTCAATTTATTGCAATTAATAGGATGGGCAACATTTGAAATAACAATATTATCAAAGGCTGCCAGTATTTTTACTCACGGATTTATTGATTTTTATATTTGGTCAATTATTTTTGGAATAATCACAATTATTTTTGGTATTTCAGGCCCACTTGGCATTATAAAACAATGGCTCAACAAATTTGCTGTTTGGATTGTCTATGGTTCAACAATAATAATGCTAATAAATTTAATATTTTTTAGTGGTCATCACGATACAAATTTAGTATCGACCAATAATAACAACTTTGATTTTTTTAATTCTTTAGATTTGGTCATTGTAATGCCATTATCATGGTTACCTCTAGTGGCAGATTATAATAGATTTGCCCAAAATAGTAAAAATGCTTTTCTAGGAACATTTATTGGATTTTCAATAACCAATACTCTTTTCTATTTAATTGGCATATTATTAGGAATAAATGATGTTTTTGAAATATTATTTGCTATTCAAACTTTCTTTTATGGATTTATTCTATTGATATTGATTGTTGATGAGATAGACAATGTTTTTGCAGATATTTTTTCTTCCGCAATGTCTTTTAAAAACATTTTTAATAAAATAAATTACAAATACCTTGTAATAATATTTACAGTATTAAGTTGTATACTATCAAATGTAATACCTATAAATCAATATGAATCATTTCTATTTATAATAGGAGCATTGTTTACTCCCTTATTTTCCATAGTTTTAATCGATTATTATGTAGTAAAAAAAGGAAAAGTATCTATAAATCTATTCTATGACAAATGTGTCAAGTTTAAAATTTCAGCCTTTACTTCATTTTTTATAGGAAGTTTGACGTATTTCATTATTTCACCAATTTCACCAATTCACCTTGAAAATTTGAATATAGGTTCAACAATACCCAGTATGGCTATATCCATAATATCATTTTTATCAATAGAATACACAATAAAAAAAGTTAAATTAAAAAAAAATAGCAACAAAGAGTAGAGATAAAAAATTGGGAGAAAAGATTATTTAAATGGGAAGTAAAATTGTGGTTCTTGGTGCAGGATATGCGGGAATCTTTCTTTGCACAAATCTTTCATCCAAGTTAAAAGATATAGCTGAAATAATATTGATAGATAGAAATGATTATCATCAATTAATGCAAGAGATTCATTTGGTTGCTTCAGGTTTTAGGACATCAGAGCAATTAAAAATTCCAATATCATCATTAATTTATGGAAAAAAAATAAAATTTATTCAATCAAATGTAAAAAAAATATTACCAGATAAAAGGACAATAATATTAGATTCCGAAGAAATCGAATATGATGAATTAATAATTTGCCTAGGTTCCTCTACAAAGTATTTTAATATTCCAGGAGCGGACAAATATACTCTGCCTCTTAGATCCATCTATGATGCTTCAATTATTTATGATCATATGTCGGAAATAATTAAAGAAGATAAAAAAAACAATATTGTAATTGTAGGAGCAGGTGCTACAGGAATAAGCCTCGGCAGTGCTTTGGCAGAAATGATAAATTTATCAAAAAATAAAGATAATATTAAAGTAAATATTATCGAAGCTACTTCAACAATACTTTATGGATGGGATATCAAAGTTAAAAACAAGATCGAAGATATTTTAAAGAAAAAAGGGATAAGAATTTTTCATAATTCTCTGGTCGAAAGAGTAGAGGACAATACATTATTTCTCAAGGATGGTTTGCAAATTAATTCATCATTAATAATATGGACTGCAGGAGTAAGAGGATTCAATATAGACATTGAACCCGAAATTGAAAAAACAAATGATGGAAGAATAATAGTTAATGAATACTGTAAGACCAATCAATATGAAAATATTTATTCGATAGGGGATATAGCTGCAATGAAAAATTCAAAGGGAGTTTTATATCCACCATTGGCACAAATTGCAGTAAGACAGGCACGCTATTTGGCAGATTATATTTCAGAATACTATATTAACAAAATTATACCAAAAGAAAAATTTGATTATGAAATAAAGGCTCAGATTTTATCCGTAGGAAATAATGAATATGTAGGATTATTAAACAACTATGTAGTAAGTGGAGATATAGCGAAAATGATTGATGAGTTTACAAAAAATACGTATATGAAATCATTAAAAACAGGGGGAAAAAATATATCAGTTAATTTATATGAAAACGATTTCTTTTCGCAGGTCTTGGCTGGAATGACTTTTGCAGGATTCACATTTTTTAAAAGTTTGGAGAAATTAGCAAAATAAATGAAAATAATACAAAATGACTCTCTTCTCAATATCTTTAACTTTTTGTTTTTATGATACAGTTTTAAATAATATTACTATTTGAGAAAATTCTCGGTATATTAAATATATTAAATCAGGTTCGATTCAATAAAATTAAATATTTAAGATTTGTAAAAACAATGTTATTGATATAAAAATAATTTATTAAAAAAAAGATTGGATAAACAGAGCCATAAAAATATGTTATTGTATATGCAGTAAATAAATTCACTTAACCATAATTTGAATTATAGTATATAGATTTTAAATTTTTCTTATTCCACTAAAAGATACATTTAGAATTCTTTTTCTAATTATTTCAATAATTGAATATATTGTATTTCTAACATCAAAAACAAACTGGCCAAGCAATCGAACTAGCAAACCACCGTCATCAGGCAATTTTGTACATCCGCCTATTACATTATTTAAATTATTTAAAAATACATTTATCTCATTCTTAATAATCATAGTCTGATCTGATGGTATCAAAATATAAATATTTCCTAAAATATCATAACCATTCATAATACCAAAAGATGTAATGTTTTCTTTTTTAGGTTCAAGTTTTGCTATATCAATAAAACGTATTTTCCCTATATGATTTACGGCTTTAACTTTCATATAACAAATATCATATTCAAATGATTCATTACTAGCTACTCTACCAGGTGTTATTATTTCAGAATATACACACGTAGCTGTATCATGAACTTTAATATTAGAAACCTGATAATATTTAGAATTTCTAAATGGAATTATTTGATCTGGAATATATTCCAGATAACAATTTTCAGCAACATCTAAATTTATTATTTGAGTTCCAAAGTTTTTATTCATTTTGTAAATTCTTGTCGCACTCTGAGTAGTGATATGAGATTTGGCATAATTTTTAAGTGTAATATCAGTTCTGTATCAATCTCCTTGCAAAATGCCTCCAGAGGGCGAAATAATATAAATATATGCCATTTCAGGACAAGTTTCTTCAATATAAAGTGCACGTTTGATACATAAAGGAGTTTTATAAAATTGATTCTTTATGGATGTTTTATTATTAAAATTATCCTTTTCTAAACTCAATTGTAAAATACCAAGTTTACCAGATGTTCCAACGGTTAATTGTTCTAATTGTGTATCATATTCCAAAATTTCATATGGGATATCTTTTGGCGTACAAAAGGAAAGATCGTAAATACTCATTAAAATAACCGTTATTAAATATCAATTATATGTTCTTGGATTTAGGAACTGCATTAAACAACAAGTCTTTGATAATATAATTTGTTGCCTCTTTGATACCTTGACCAGTCTTACTATTAACAAAAACAAAAGGTTTATCATGTCGTATAAGCTTTGCATCTCTTTCCATAATATTAAGATCAGCACCTATATAGGATGCAATATCAATTTTATTAATTACTAATAGATCACATGTTTCTATTCCAAGTCCTCGCTTTCTAGGATACTTATCTCCACTAGAAACATCTATTATATAAATAAAATAATCAGCTAATGCAGGGCTAAAGGTAGTTGTAATATTATCACCACCACTTTCAATAATTATTAAATCAAGATCTGGATGTTTTTTTTCCATCTCTTCTACAACAGATATATTAATTGATGGGTCCTCTCTTACAGCGGTATGTGGACAGCCTCCGGTAGCGATACCAATAACAAGATCTTCTGGCATCAATCCTTTTTCAGTAGCAAGATTTTTTCGCATTCTTTCAGCATCTTCTTTTGATACAACATCGTTGGATATAATACCAACATCATATCCTTCATCCTTTAAGAGAGGAACAATTTGTTCAATTAACATAGTTTTTCCTGAACCAACAGGCCCACCTATACCAATGCGAGGGATTCGTGAAAGCGACACAGAAAATTAGATAAAAATCAAGTAATAAACATTTTGGAATCCATCTGTTCATGATGCATTTGAATTATATCTAATTGTGGAATAAATTGCCACATATTAGAATAAGGTCGATTTATATTTTTTATTACATTTGATAAAATAATAGGCTTCATTTCATGAATAATACGCTGACCATCATAATGTTGAAGTATACCTAAACGTAATGCCGCTCCCACTATACTAATGGTGAAGCCGTACATCAACATTAAACCGGATCTCTCTTTTTTTATATTCATAGCGTTACAAGATAATGCAAAAGACACAGGATAGACGCCTTTTGCACTACCCTCTTTAATATTTTTTAAATAAAAGTTAACATATTCATTATCCTCAATAAAGGAAGAGACACATTTTAGAAGCTGAATACCCGACCTTGTTGAAGCAGATCGGGTTTCATCTATCAATCGCATAAAATAATACATACTATCTAAGTCTATCAGCGTCGAACAATCATTTTTTTGAATACAATTGTAAACATTTCCAATAATAGAACAATCGGTTGGTCCTATTTGATTCGATATATATGCTTTAATGAAATCAAAAATATCATTAAAAGTTAATTTTTTATTTTTTTTATAAAATAATAACTCTAAACCATTTGAAGTAGTATATAATCCAGTAGGAAAAAAAGAATCAGATAGCTGTAAGAAACTAATATCATCTATTGATATAGAATTATCATCCATTTTAATGCTCATGTATATCAAATCCTTGATCTGGTTCAAAAATTACCTTATCAGAACTTATAATGACGTGATCCTTTAAATTGTGTAAAAGTCTTTGAAAAAGATCTATTTCATCTATAGTTTGAATTGGAAAAATGATTTTATTTTCTTGTACTTTTAATGGCCTATGCAAATTACCGATTGTATGACCAATTTTTATTGCGATATTTATAAAATTAGAGTTATTTTGTTCATTGTGTTCATGAAATTGATGACTCTTAAAATGTAGTACTGCTACAAGTTCGGCAGATAATTTTATTACGATCATTTTATTGTTATCTAAAAAAACTACATCTTGGTCCATAAGATGAGTTCCGGATGGTAAAATAAATCCTATATCAGTACCTTTGTCTGAAATTTTTCTCATTCGAACTTTTTCTGACTCTGATCTCTGAATCATCACATTTTCAACAAGATTTTTTTGAAATAATTCTTCATATTTTTTATTTAAAAGTGGATCTTTTTTTATATTTCCTAAAATTGAGGTAATTGTTAACATGAGATATCATATAGTTTCATATTGACATTAAAAACAATTTCATCAATATCAGGTATCACCGTTATTTACATTATTTGAAGCATCGTTTGTTGATAAAGATTTGATTTGCTGTTTGTTAATACTGGTATTTACATTCATGTTTCTTAATTTCTTTACAGATTCAACCATGTCTTGTAAATTTTTAGTATAATCATATCTACCATAATGTTGATAACTAGATGGATGAATTTGAGCAAATATAAAACCCCCTTTTGATATTTCAATTGTAGAACCCAACTCAAATTTTTCAGATATTATACAATCTTTAACAAGATGAATAGGATAATCCAGGTTGAGATGTGATGTAGGATCTATTAAACCTGACAAAGAGGATATTTTTCCTGATTTAATAATTGCATGTCTTATTTTTAATGGATCAATAATAAACAAAGATTTTTCAACATTGGATTTTTCAACACAATGACGAATTTTCATTATAATTACCTTCTGGAGTCAGAAACTGCTTGTGGGTGAAGATCGTCGGCTGCAAGGTTTTTATCTATTCTTAAAACGGATTTTGCCATTTCGCCTGATGCTTGTAAAGCCATTGTTTTGACTAATACAGGATCTAAAACACCTTTTGCCACCATATCAACAATCTCACCGGTATCAATATCAACACCATAGCCATCAGGAGAAGCTTTGGCATTCATCACTTTTTCAAGTCCATTATATCCAGCATTTGTTAATATTTGTCTCATAATGCTTTCTAATGCAGAGGTAACAACTTCAAGACCGACCTGTTCCAATCCTTTAAGTTTAAGTTGTTTAATTTTTTCAATAATGTGCAATTCTGCTGCGCCACCCCCTGCAACTATACCATAGTTTAATGCTGCTTCTGCAGCGTTTATTCCATCAATTGTTGATCTCCATCGCTCCAATGATGTTTCTTTAGTAGAACCAGAAATTAGAATAGTAATAATTTTTTTTCCTAAACCATCTTCTAAATAAGTTATTCCAATGTCTTCATCTTCATATATTTTTTTGCACGTGCCAAGAATATCTTTATTTTTTAAATCATCCAAAGTTCTTACGGTTTTAGCTCCAGTATACCTAGACAAATATTCTATTTCCTCATTAGAAATGTGAACTGCAAAAATACCTTTTGATACAAACAGGTCCTCAATTATTTGATCGACTTCAGGTGATGCAATAAAAAGAGTATTGGCCCCTGTTTCAAGTATTGCATCAACTATTTTTTTGGACTTTTCCACTCTATCATTCTCCATAATAAGAATATCCTGATATTTGCTATTCTCTTTAATCCAAGACTCTTTAACAGGTTTTAAATCTAATTTTAATATTAAAATTTTTGCGTTGTCTACTTGCACAGGTAATTCTGGATCTAATCTTCTTCGCTCTAAAACAACTCCATTAACAATTTTATCATCAACATCAACCCGTCTAATTACCTTTATTGATTTATCAAAATCATACATATTACCATAAATTGATTCCTTACCTGCAGATCTTAAAGCAGAAACAACCATTTTATGCAATACATTACCATCTAGTTTTGAAGACAAGCTAGTTTTTACTATTTGATCTAATTCTTTTTCCTCTAAACTGATTTTTTTTGCACTATCCTTTAACAAATCACAAGAATGTCTAACTCCACTTTCTATACCTTCAACAACTTTTGTAGGATGAACAGCTAACTCACGAATTAACCTTTTTCCCTCTTTAATCATTTCTGCAGCCAAAATTACTGCGGTAGTGGTGCCATCTCCTACTTTTTGTTCCTGTCTTTCAGCAATTTCCACTATCATTTTTGCAACAGGGTGAATTGCCCTTAGAGATAAAAGAATTGTTACACCATCATTAGAAACATGTCGATTCATAGATTGATCGATTAAAAGTTTGTCTAATCCTTTTGGTCCAAGAGTGGTTCTTATTGTATCAGCTACTGCCATTACTGCATTAGAATTTGACTCTAGTGCATTAAATTCAACATTTTCTGCAATTGGTTTCCAAACTCCATAATTTTGAGATGATGACATAAATTAAAACCATAGTCCTAAAAGATAAATATATCAAAAAAACCCAAAAAAATTGGGTAATGGTAATAACTTAATGAATTTGGGAACAGTTATGCCATAAAATACCTTTGTGCAAGGCTCAATTCCTTTGCTGGATCAACTGTTGCGATCTGTCCATCTACTTTTACTTCATATGTTTCAGGATCAACGGTGATTTCAGGTGTTTTATCGTTCCAAATCATATCTTTTTTGCCAATATTTCTGCAATTTTTAACAGCTAATGTAGTTTTTTCAAGGCCTAATTTTTGAGGCACTCCTAATTCTATAGACTTTTTAGACATGAATGTAAAAGAAGTTTTTTTGACTGCACGACCCATTGCACCAAACATTGGCCTGTAATAAACAGGCTCTGGTGTAGGTAGAGAGGCATTAGGATCGCCCATTATAGACCATGAAATAAAGCCGCCTTTAAAAACCATTTTTGGTTTTGCACCAAAAAAAGCATTATTATACATCACTATATCGGCATATTTTCCTGCTTCAAGGGAGCCAAGATAATCAGAGATGCCATGAGTAATTGCGGGATTAATAGTGGTTTTTGCAATATATCTCTTAGCTCTTAAATTATCATTATCTCCTGTTTCTTCTTTTAGTTTACCTCTCATTTTTTTCATTTTATCAGCAGTTTGCCATGCACGAAGTACTGACCTCGCCGATTCTACCCATAGCTTGACTATCGGAAGAATACATACTTAGAATTCCTTCATCATGCATTACGTCTTCAGCAGCAATTGTCTCAGCACGAATCCTGGAATCTGCAAAAGCCACATCTTCGGCAACAGCTGGATTTAGGTGATGGCAAAACATCAGCATATCCAAATGTTCATCAACTGTATTTACTGTGAATGGTCTGGTAGGATTAGTTGAAGATGGTAAAACATTTTGTTCTGAAGCTATAGCAATAATATCTGGTGCATGGCCACCTCCTGCCCCTTCTGTATGATAACTATGAACAACTCTACCATCTATAGCATTTATTGTATCTTCAAGATAGGCACATTCATTTATGGAATCGGTGTGTATTGCAACTTGAGTATCAGTCAAATCAGCAGCACGTAAAGATGCATCTAAAACTGTAGCTGTCGTTCCCCAGTCTTCATGATCTTTAAGTCCACATGCTCCTGCTTCAATTTGCTCAAGTTGAGTAGCTAATGAAGGATGAGAATCGTTACCTTTTCCTAGAAATCCCCAGTTAACTGGAATATCTTCTACGGCTTCTAACATTCTGCTAATATTAAAAGACCCTGGTGTACATGTGGTAGCATTAGTTCCATCAGCAGGACCAGTACCACCACCTATCATATTACATATACCATTGCTTATTCCATCGATATACTGTTGTGGTGAGATCATGTGAATATGAGTATCAAAGTGCCCTGGTGTACATATTGTGTGCTCACCTGCAGTCGCTTCAGTACAAGCAGATACAATCAAATTTTTATCCACATCATCCATTACTAGAGGATTACCAGCTTTTCCTACTCCAGCAATTTTTCCATCTTTTATTCCTATATCACCTTTTACTATACCAATCACCGGATCGAGCACAACAGCATTAGTAATAACAAAATCTAATGCACCATTTGCATTAGTAACTCCAGAGGTTTGAGCTAATCCATCTCTCAAAGTTTTACCGCCTCCAAAAACGCATTCATCACCGTGATTTAAGAGATCCTTTTCGATTTCAATAAAAATATCAGTATCTGCTAAACGAATTTTATCACCTGCAGTAGGACCATATAAATCAGAATATTGTTTTTTTGTTAATTTTAA
Source organism: uncultured Nitrososphaeraceae archaeon (assembly GCA_963824915.1). Classification (GTDB taxonomy): domain Archaea; phylum Thermoproteota; class Nitrososphaeria; order Nitrososphaerales; family Nitrososphaeraceae; genus Nitrosocosmicus. The sequence continues at coordinate 7,461 of CAWGRD010000007.1, read as the reverse complement.
TACCATTTTTCATTACCTACTAATTACTCATTCCTTTATATCCAGCAAATTTTGCTTTTTCAAATGCAGATTTTTTTATATGTGAAGATTTCATGCTACCCATAGTTAGGCCATTAAAGCCAAAACAAACACGGGTGCCTCCTAATTCACACAATTCTACTTCTTTTGTATCACCAGGTTCAAATCGTACAGAGGTGCCAGCTGGGATATTTAACCTATAACCAAATGATTCTTTTCTAGGAAAATCAAGAGCTTTATTGATCTCAAAGAAATGTGTATGTGAGCCAATTTGACAGGGTCTATCACCAGTATTTTTTACTGTAATCTTTTTTGTTTTCCTGTTTTCGTTACATAAAACATTACCAGTGGATAAAATATATTCTCCAGGTATCATTGTGTAATAATCCCTCCTATCTCTTCTTTGAAATTTGATTTGTTAATAATAATTATTTTAATCATTTTGCATAACCTATTGAACCGGATCGTGAACTGTTACAAGCTTTGTTCCATCAGGAAATGTAACTTCCACCTGAACAGTGTGAATCATTTCGGGTACTCCTTCCATTACATCTGCTTTTGTCAAAATATTTCTTGCAGACATCATCAATTCTGCGACTGTTTTTCCATCACGTGCGCCCTCAACTACAAAATTAGATATATAGGCTATTGATTCAGGATAGTTTAATTTTACTCCTCGTTTTTTTCTCCCCTCTGCAATTTGTGCTGCAGTCCATACCATCATTTTTTCTATCTCTCTTGGGACTAACATCATTTTAATTCATGTTTAAAGACAGAATTGGATTATTTTAAAATTCAAAATAATAATTTATATAAATCATATTATTATGATAACTAAATTTAGTAGACGTCGACTCAATTTATGTCATTCACCCTTCCTCGTCGACTACCTCAATAGGCAAAGACATCTTTAACCAATAAGATATCTTTTCATAATCACCATTTTTCTTGGCAGAAATAATAAAATTATATCGATTTTTTTGTGTATATATTTTTAAAAAATTTTCATTTACTGCAGAACCAAGCATGTTTGTTGTTAACGTTTCAATTCCATTATAAAATACAAGCTTTGTGATATCATTATAGTTGATATAAAATTTATTTGTAGAATTTAAATCAAAAAAAATATCTTCAATAAATGAATCTTTTAATTTTATGTCCTCAAGTTTCACTTTATTTGATACAAGATAATACAGATATGGACCGAGTCCTGCAACATACCCAATATCTACTAGGCTTCTTAAATTACTCTTTTTTGAAATAATAATTCTTGTGGTTGTAAATGTAATAAGATAGCTAGTCCGTGTGAATCTATTTTTGACACTACCTGTAAGTCTCAATATAATAGGTTCAATATTGCTTTTTTTACACAATTGATAGAAAGTTTGAATTTTTTGTATCTCGGACATTTCAATACTATTTTTAAGATTTTTTAATGATTTTTTAAACTCAGACATATTATGATATGATTATTAATATTAGTAAAATAACCTAATAATTAAATAATTAAGCAACATTCACCTTACAATAAAATAAAATATTAGCATAATTAATTGATTTACAGGATTTTATATTTATATCATATATTAATAAAAAAGAAAGTTGTATATATCAACCGGGCGGTCTTGACCAGCCTATTCCTGCCGGAATATTATGGAATCCATATATTGCAATTAACCATACCCATGCTGTAAATACGAAAGGTCCAGTAAGTGCCGGCAAGCCCCATTGTCCAAAGAAACGCTGTAATGCAGGCATTACTACTACAGAACAGGTCACTGTGGCAAGGACAGCCATTAAGAATGATTGCCAAGTTAATGGAACAAAGCTAGTTAATGCTATCATAACAAGTACCTGGTTAAATCCATGCAAACCGATTCTAGTTTCCTGTGTTGGTAACTTCATCAGTATAGATAAAGCTGCACCTATTGCAGATCCTATTAAGGCCATAATACCGCCCAAATATAAGGGTGAAAGTTCATTCCATTGTGAAGTATATCCATTTGTAAACCAAGGCCTATTTTGAACACCCGCTATAAATGGAGCTAGCTCAAAAGCCAGTGTCAATCCGATAACCCAAAATAGACCAGTTTTCCAATTCTCTACAAAGGTAATTTGAGATACACCCTTTAGAGTTGATATGATAAATTCTTTTGCGGTCCATTTAAATTTCTCTACAGTTATCTGCACAGGATTATCACTGCCTGTAATTGTTGCCTCTCTTGGCGATTGTGGAACTTCTGGCCATATATCATGACCATAACGTTTGCTTGCATACATCATTGCCCAGGTTGTAAAAATGAAGGATGATGTAAAACCAGGAATAGCAACAGAGTTTATTACACCTCCTCTTAGGTCTGGACTAAATATATCCCCCATAAAATGAGAAAATGCCATCCAGGCAACGGCAGTAATAGCAGCTCCAAATATAGAAATGGATAGAGTTACTCGGTTTGTTTTTACAAAAGGTCCAGACCAGAAAGCCATTCCAGTTAATATAGAATTATAACCAAATAGACCAAAAGTCACAAGACTATAGTCTGCACCTAATAATATAGCAACGCCAGCTCCTATCAATCCAGCTAATGCCATCATCATGCCGGCTTTTCGAGAAGCAATCAATACTCCAACAAGAATTAGAAATGCCAGTTACTGGAGAACTAAATAAAGGTACTTCAGAGATGCCATTAAATAATATATAGAAAAAATCAAGTACAGGATTTCCTGATGAAAATATAGGTATTCCCACAGATGCTTCTTTGACAAAGTATGGTTTAACAATTTGTAAAGAATTTTAGTTTATTAACAACTAAAAATAAAACGATGGTTTTAGTATTCTTCTTTTGAGTATAAAAATATATTATTTCATCTATTCTAATAAATGTAACAGTAGTTACACTTACTATGAGGGTAATATAATGGATTAATAAAACAATTTTTAGTATAATCCAAATCTTACATTAGCAATTCAATAGTGATTCTGAAAATTCAAAGTTATTTGTTGCTAATTTTCTTAAAAATAAAGACAAATTTTCAAATTTTAAATTATATGTACATTTTAAATCAGGCTTTAATCTGTTATCAGAATTTATGCCAATAGAGATATCTGCTTTTAGAAAAGCAGGGTTATCATTTTCAGAATCGCCCAAATATATTACTTTTCCATTATTATGATTTGACTTAATCAATTCTGAAATAATACAATCATATGCATCCCCTTTACTTGTTTTGGTACTATAGATATCAATAAATGGATGAGTGATATATCTTTGTACAAAAAATTTTTGAAGATAATAGTAATAATGGCTTTTGGATAATTTTGGATATTGCGGTTTTTTATATATCTTTAATAAACTTTTTTTAACTATTTCTTCAATTTTTTTTCTATTAGTATTCCAATCACTTTCGTTTCTCCAATCTATAGTAATTCCGCCCAAAATTTCTTCACTAACTGTTAAAAATTTCTTTTCAACAGTTATCAGTGGATATTTAATTTCAAAATAATCAACAATTTCGTTTAAAAGGCTAGAATTATTTAATAACATTTCATAATCCACTAATAGATGTCTTGAAATAATGGAATATTTATTATCAATAATAGAAGGAAAAGATTCAGATATTATTTTATTATTTTTTAAAGAAACGGTATTATTATCAAGATTTTTGTCCTTATTATCTAAAAATAGAGTCTCCATTCCTAAAATGCATGACAATATATTTGAGAATTTCTTTACTTTTTCATATAGAAAATAGAAATCTTTGCTTGAGATTATACAAATTGGTATACTCTTTGATATATTACATAGATTATCTTCTAACTCCGGTGGAACGAGACTGTTTGAATCATTGTCATAAGGATTGATAGATGAAGTGGGACAAAGCGTTCCATCAAAATCAGATATTATTGCCTTGATCCTCATTTAGATATGTAAAATTATAAAAAAAATATAATTAATAAATGTAACTGTAGTTACAAACAATTATATTAATAGAATTTTAATGTTATATTAAAATTCCATAAAAACAATAAAATTAAAAGTAAAATAATCATTCATATTTCATGAGTTTTAACGATTTTTATGTCGATAATTATTTTAGATTCACATAATTATATTTGTCATTGTTGTTTTACAAAGATAGTTTTATTACAAGTTATATTATAGTAGAAAATAAATAGATGATTAAAAAGCCATCATCATGGATTGTAGTTTTATATGATGTACCATCAGAACCATCAAAATTAAAAGTAAGAGTTTGGAGAGAATTTAAAAAACTAGGTGCTCTATATCCACAAATGTCTTTATGCATACTTCCCAATAATGAAGAAAATGTTGAAAAGATAGAAAAAATCTCAAAGATTATTCTCTCAGGTGGCAAATTTATAAAAATAACAGCAACTGAATTGGATGAGAAAGAACATGATAAAATTTTAGATATGTATAGAAAAGATAGAGATAAACAATATGAAGAAATTGTTGAAGAGTATGAAGAATTTATTGATGAAACCAATCTAAATATTAGAAACAATAAATTTACGCAGGAAGAAGTAGAAGAGATGGAAGAGGTTCTTGATGGATTATATAGATGGTTTGATAAAGCTTTATCTTTAGATTGGATAGATGAATCTCCTAAAATTGCGGAGTTAAAGGAACTGGTGAAAAAATGTCAAGATTCAATGGACCATTTTGCTGAATTATCATTTCATAAAAACAATAATTAAATGTATTTTATCACCATATCATCATCCTTTCAAATTTATACTTCATGTTAAAAATCGGTAGGTATTAAAACAAACCCTTGTGTATTTAATTTATCTTTGTAAACTTAAATTTAATTAATTAATTATTTTACTTTTGAAAATTATTGTGTATTATTTATGAATATTTTGATATTATTTTACTTCTCTGTTGCGAACTATATATTAATAAAATTTTTTAATTATAAAAACTATAGCAATAACCCATTATCAAATCAAAAATAGGTTTTTTGTCGAAATTATTGGAACCTTCATTGTAGTGTTATTTGCTACAGGCTCTGTGGCCATTAATGCTAAAATGAATGTAGTATAGGATATTCCTTTCATTGTATTTATCCTCTTTGTAGATGTTACAATAGGAGTGTATCTATTGTTGGTAGAATCTCTCTGTACTTTCCTGCTGTAACTTTGGGTCTTCTAACAATAAAGCACATAACAAAGAGGCAACTGTGGATATGTCCTACTGCAGAAATAGCATGGGCCTTACTTTGAAGTCTATTTGTAAAATATGCTATAGGTAAGAATACAAAGTATTGCTTGGTTCCAATTATCCAACTATTCTTATCCTCTACCATTAATATTTGCAGTAGAGGTTTTAGATTATGCTTTGCTGATGGAAGTCATCGTAATAGTAGTCACTATGCAAATGGCTTGAAAGATTTTGTAGAATTAGCAATTGATGGCGGCATTGAGGTTTAGACATACTCTTTTTCTCATTTGTATCAGTGATTCCATGAATCCTGCTCGTCTCTTTAGCCTGGCTTATTATCAAGACTTTGGAAATCTATAGATATATTGAACTATCACGTTTGTTGGGACATCAATAATAGCACTTGTTTTTAAAATCAAAATTGATTGTCAACTATAGTTAGTATAGTGAATTCTACTATAGGGGCAAGTTTTCATAAATTGTAAAGAATGAATAGATGCAGATTATAATATTGTATATGTATTTGTCTCTCTGTGCTGTGTACCCTTCTTTGCTATAATCAAATTTATGACAATTCCATTATCCATTGTATACCATTTATTACCTATAGAACATTACTTTATGACTTGGTAGCAATGAGCAGGAAGTAAATTATCGTCTATATAGGTTAAGAATAATTAATTCAATGGCTATGATCATTAGGAGAATAATCTATTTTTAATTCTTCTCCTTCTTGTCTTTATCCGATTCTTGTTTAATGTAATACTACAGTTTCTGTTGATTCAATAATCCGATTTATCTAGGCTATATAGGCCGGTTGTTTATATATAAAAGTGAAACTATGGTAGGAGAAAAGTCCAAATGTCTTTTGAGATACCAAATTCGAATTAATTACCCATATATATACTATAATGGAAGCCGTTAATAAAATATATTTTTGTGAAACACAGAATTATAAAACGAATATCTATAAAATCCAAAAAGAATGCTTTGGTAGGAATTAATAACTATCTTTCTCTCTCTTCTAATACAGATGGATAAGAATAATCTATATTGTCATCCTAATGCTTTAAAATGAGCATAAAGCCTTGCTCCCAGTTTATATATAAAAATAAAATAGACACATACTGTATTACTATACTGCTATTGCCATTGATATTACTATTGACCTGCTGGCTTAGTGAACAAGTTATTCGTCTCTTTTTCCAGCCCTTTGGCAAAGGCAAAGGCAAAGGCAAAGGCAAAGGCAAAGGCAAAGGCAAAGGCAAAGGCAAAGGCAAAGGCAAAGGCAAAGGCAAAGGCAAAGGCAAAGGCAAAGGCAAAGGCAAAGGCAAAGGCAAAGGCAAAGGCAAAGGCAAAGGCAAAGGCAAAGGCAAAGGCAAAGGCAAAGGCAAAGGCAAAGGCAAAGGCAAAGGCAAAGGCAAAGGCAAAGGCAAAGGCAAAGGCAAAGGCAAAGGCAAAGGCAAAGGCAAAGGCAAAGGCAAAGGCAAAGGCAAAGGCAAAGGCAAAGGCAAAGGCAAAGGCAAAGGCAAAGGCAAAGGCAAAGGCAAAGGCAAAGGCAAAGGCAAAGGCAAAGGCAAAGGCAAAGGCAAAGGCAAAGGCAAAGGCAAAGGCAAAGGCAAAGGCAAAGGCAAAGGCAAAGGCAAAGGCAAAAGGCAAAAGGCAAAAAGGCAAAAGGCAAAAGGCAAAGGCAACCTCAACCTCAACCTCAACCTCAACCTCAACCTCAACCTCAACCTCAACCTCAACCTCAACCTCAACCTCAACCTCAACCTCAACCTCAACCTCAACCTCAACCTCAACCTCAACCTCAACCTCAACCTCAACCTCAACCTCAACCTCAACCTCAACCTCAACCTCAACCTCAACCTCAACCTCAACCTCAACCTCAACCTCAACCTCACCTCATCCTCAACCTCACTTATTCTTGGTCTTTGTGGTGTATGATGACTACCTTCGTCAGGATATTCTATAGATCATATATGCCCAAATATACCATTTCAAACACATACTTCATGAAAATATCGACACAAGATTCAAAAGGAACTAAAGAATGCTTATGACATAAATATAGCCACAGCAATCAAAAAGTATCTGAAGAATTTTTTCTTATCAATGAATCACATATCAAAAAGTAAGGCCGTTCATAGAAAGAGGCTGCTTTTGACATATTTTCATTATATTTCATATTCTTTGCATTAAGTATAAAAGACACTTTATACTTTTAAGATAAGAAATAAAAGCAATAAGCTTCTAG
>CAWGRD010000006.1:0-110857 GCA_963824915.1 uncultured Nitrososphaeraceae archaeon | reverse complement strand
GCTTTTCGGCCTTTCTATTACCATACATCTTTGCAGTATCAATATACATAATCCTAAGGATAAAATACAAATAATATCATTAAAGTAATCCTAAAATAAGATCAAAAACGATAAAAAAAAGTATTTATATATTTTCCTTTTGTTACAATAAATGAAAATAAAAAATTTTTTAATCAAAACTTTATAATATATGCAAATAATTTTGCGTATCACATCTAATAACTCAGTAGCAGGGGATTAAACTGTTCTGTTCATAAATCTTTGACAAATTAAAATGGGCTATATCTTATCAAATAAATTGTTTTTTTATTGGTGTAAAGATCGCTTTTGGATTAAATATCAAAATTTATGGTAATACTACTGACTTTTAGATGATTTTCCTATATAATGCGATATGATTGGTTGTGGGCAATCCTTTATAAGGTCTCGAATTCCATCTTCCATAACTTTAACATTCTTAGTAACATACTCATGTTGACGCATGTGGTCAGTCCAGGTATCAGCAATTCTAATCTCTATGTAGTGACCATTATCTGTGGGATTTTGGAATAACTCCCAGTATGCCATTCCCTCACTTTTAAGTATATGTCCCAATTCACGCTCTTTGCTCAAACTCAAAAGATAATTTAGAATCAATCTTATTATATTCAATTGTTATTAACGCTTGATTTTCATTTTGAGAAGGGATAACTGAAGACTGGGGTGGAAGGGACCAGTATCACTTGCTGGTGTAAAATCAAGGTCATCTAATAAACTACTACTATAACGTTTTCTGGCAATAATAGTTGCACCTAAAGATAATGAGGATACTAACAGCGTAAGTGAGATACCAAATATGTTGGCTATTGTACCCCATAATAAACTTCCAACTACCAAACCTCCATTTAGTATCAGAAGATAGATTGCCAATACTCTGGCTCCAATCCATTTTGGAGCAGATTTCATTCCAATAGTATAAAATTCTGATAATATGGTGATGTAAGCTGCTCCTCCTAGCCCCATGACTATGCAAAGAATATCAAAATCTCGTGCATATCCCATTATAAATGTTACAACTGCAAGTATCGCTATAGAACCTGTTATAAGAGACTCTACAGAAACCCTAGATCGCAACCTTGGCAAAATTATAATTCCACCAATTATTGCACCCATACCAAAAGATCCTAACAGTAATCCAAACCCAGTGGAATCAAGTCCTAATTCGCGTTTTGCTAAGAGAGGTAAGAGAGATAATAGCGCACTACTACATAATGTAAACAAACCAGCACGAATAATTAATACATGTGCAGCATTAGAATGGTGTACATATCTGAGCTGAACTCTAATAGCCCTTATTATATTCTCAGGAGGCAGTGAGCTTTGTTGTGGTTGTTGTTGGTATTGCTCTGAACTTGGTAGAATATCAGGCTTTTTTGGTAACCTGTTTAGGATTATGAGCATTCCAATAAATGATATCGAATTGAGAAAAAATACAGCCCATGGTGCAATTGCAGCAACTATAAAACCACCTGCCATTGGACCAATAACACGCCCTATGTTACTGGCAAGAGCACTTAGTGTTAAAGCAGATGGTATTTCTGTTCTTGGTAACCAGTCCACTCATAGTAGGAATAATTGGTGTCCTAATCATAGTTATGCCTGCTCCTAATGCAAAGGTAAGTAACAATAATACTGTTGGTGTAGTAAGACCAGATATTGTAAGAATTCCTAGCACAGTAGATATTATAAACATGTATGTACATGCAAAAAGAAGTATAATCCGCCGGTCGAAAATATCAGATAATATCCCTGACGGTATTGCAAATAGAAAAATTGGCAGACTAGCAGCAGTTGTAATAAGAGAAACAAATAAAGGATTTGGAGCAATGGAAGCCATTAGCCATGATGCCCCTATATCATACATAGCCATACCAATATACGAAAATAGGGCAGCAACCCACAATATCCTATATAAATTAGATTTAAATGGACTTAATCCAGACACCAATCGACCTTCTTGTTTGTATGGCGGTTGTCCTTCTCTTTCAACCATTGAAAATAGGACGCAAAACTAAGTCTTACATTTTTCTATAACAATTCATTTTAAAACATGTTATAACGAATATTATTAAAGCGGATAGCCATAGAAAATAATAAAAACCAAGTAAAAAATATTTATTCTTATTCCATTCTTCTTAAATTTGTGGATCATAAAATCTAAAACTGCAATTATACAACTCAGTAGAGCAGAAGCATAGCCAAAGAAACTACAATTTCATTAGCAAAAAGAAAAATAAATACGTGGAGATGTATATGCTCTACAAACGAAAGTCAACCAAACGTTATATCTAAACTAATTTATTTTCAAAAAATATTGGAGAATAATAAAAAGATAATACGACAAATAGTCTGATATACGGAATAATATCTAATTACCTTTGGGAGGATTTATGTTAACTCTTTATCTACGGTTTTGTGAATTTCATTTAATATTTTTTGTTGTTCTTGAATCATCTTGTGGACATTTTCATCAATTATCTGTTCTTTTTCATGGATTTGTGAATTTCACGAATTAATGACGCTGCCTCTTCTGTTACGTAATCATGAAGTTTTTCAATTTTTTCATGAACCCTTTTGTCTGCTGTCCTATGTAAAACAAGTATCAGAATACCTAAAAAGCCAATAGTTATATCAGCTTTATCAATCAAAATATAAAATACCATAATATGATAAGACTAAATACATAGAATAATGATTATAACCATAATCCAAATAGTATTTTAATAAAAAACAGAGCAGTTACTTTGACACTCAAACTTTGTAAAAAAATTTACAAGTCAAATAAAGTCGTTTACATCAATTTATTAAATTTATTATAATTATCAAAAAGTGAAAGAAACATAATTCAAACTATTAATATTATTTAATAATAAATTCTTGGTTACCTAAGTAGAGGTCAGTGAAAGGCTGTGAACGCAATGAATACTCTTTAGAGGACACCATAGTAAATAACAGTATGTTAAATGTAGATATTGTAATAATTAAGATAAAACATTTAGTAAACAGGTTCAAATAAAGAAAATAAATTACAAAATGATGAAAATAATGAACAAGATATACATTATTATATAGTTATAACCAAATAGCATCCTTAGGAGAGCACATAAACAAATAACACACAAACAGTAGCGCTATCAATCCACTTTTATAAATTATAAATATGAGAATAAAAAATAATGGATTAACTGCTCTTCTTAATTGTTAAGGCTACTGTAATAAAAATAGAATTCCCCATGTATGAGAATGGGCATCAATTGGTCGATAAAGAGAAAGGGCTTTTGTCCCATTTATTGTATCTGTTACTATGCCTTTTTCTCCTAACAAAGCATTTTTGACACTTGCGAGATTATAAAAAGAAGTCAAATTCTTTTCTTTACCATTACTTTTAGTTGAATCATTAAGGGATGAATCTATTAATGCAGTGCCGTTATGATCAAAAACTATAATTCTTTGGCCATTGGCTAGATTAAGTGAATCTATAATTTTCTGAAACTTATCTAAAGTCAATATTCCTACCCAGTATCCAAGCAATGATGGTTTGGATGTTTTCCAATTATTATCATATACTGGAACGGCTATTCCGATTGCAGGTTTATTAATTGATGAGGACATAAAAACAGAACTTACATACGCAAGACTATTTTGGGTATTGATATTAGTTTTGTTTTGATTTTTTGATGTTGCTGACATCACCAATCCTGAAATTCCCTTATACCAATCCCTATCGGCATAATTTAGACGTGGAAGTAGTTTTTGATTTTCATAAGGTTCACCAATATAGACATTACCATTGGGTAGTAAGAAATAAACATTTTCAAAATCCTTGTCTATAATCATTATTTCTTTAGCTATTAGTCTCTTCGAGACATCTTGATCCTCTGGTATACCCATATACTTTGTACTGATATTATTTGCATACAGAGTATTGCTTACTGCAGGATCTGAGCTGTAATATTCAGTATATCTATTGCTTGATTTAATTCATCTTCAATTGTTGATGCAAGAACTATCAAGGTGTTGTTTTGATTTTGTAATATTTGTTTACTTTGATTTGTTATTTGAGGATAAGAAAAATCAAATAGATTCAGGTTATTTGCAGGAACTAAAAAAAGTGCTGATATAACACAAACTATACTCACTATAATAACGGTTGATTGTTTCATTATCAAATACAGATTAAAGTACAATAAAAGTATTAGAAATAAAGATCTTATACCATAATTGATATAAATTAATACCAAAAATACTTATTACACGAATTTAGAAGCAAAACAGAATAAACTACGATTTATTGAACCAATCCTATCGAATAATTATAATAAAATAGATGAAAATTTGGTTAAAAATATAGAAATATTTAGGATATAAAAATATGGAATTGGTAAAATGAATAAATTCAAACTTTAAATGAGAAAGACAATCAAGAAATATTCTAATGTCTTCATAGAGATAGTAGTTTTTCATTCAATACTATATACATGTACCTACCAGTACGAAGTACGCAGGGTCAATCTGCCACTTCTTCTTCTTCTTCTTCTTCTTCTTTGCCTTCATCATCTTCTACGGGTGGATCTTATCCATGTCCTAACGTTGACAAATATCTCTGTATCATACATATAGTAAAACTGACCAGTAGGGATAATAGATAAGGTTAAAGGATAATGGTGGATGTATAACCGTGACAGGAACTGTTTATAGCAGTGGTGGAACACATAAAGAACCAGATGGTGACCTGCATTTTACTTTACAGTTAAATCCACAATATGAAAAACTTTCAACCAGTGTGATCCTCAATGTATAGCACATCTTGCAGGTTTACCAGCATGTCAGAAGATAATAGTTGAAGTCATATGTCATGTTAAGGTTGACCAAAGTTATATCACTACATTTGGGGATTATTGTAAAGGTGTAAATAGTGTATTTCAAGGAGAGATTCACCAAGGTGACAGACTATCTGTTAGCAGCAGATGAGTTCAAGACTTGATCAGACAATGCCAAATCCGCATGCTCCATGGAATGAAATTCATCCTGCTAGCAATATTCACAAGAATCCATAAAGCACAATTATATTTGAAACCTCCAAAATAAATAGATCAATTCAATCCTTTTGAGTACAAGATTGTATATTTTTAGAAACGTGCAATAAAAATTCTAGTGCTCATAAAATATATTTATTCTGTTACAAAAGCAATTCACCCTCATTAGGAATCAATAAAAAAGGCATCAAACATAGCAGACGATAGATCCATGATATAAATGAGAAGAGGTTGAAGGATTGGTAGTGTAGTAGTGTATCCTTTATTCTCTGATTGTTATTGTATTGTTATTGAATTCCAAAACCTTTTTATTATTTAAAGTTATAGATATATTATACAAAGCCAAATACCAAAAGGATTCACCAAAGGAGAGAATATATGCACGTTCTTCCTTTGTGGTATTATGGTATTGTTTTTATGCCTATAGAAGAATGCAAATATTTGCAAAATAATATGAGAAACCAAAAAATGTTGCTTCATTTATTCTAATTCTAATTTTATTATTAAGAGGATGAAGAAGGATTGGTAGTTACAAGTGCTAGTCGAATTTGTTTCATCATTCCAAGTGTCTTGCCGATTGTACCTCCAACTGAGACAAGCAATACAATGTCCAATACATAAGGCAAATATCCAAATTCCATACGGATGATCATGCTCGTAATAATCCTGATTATTATGAAAGCCACTAGGAGTGCTATTCCCGATCCAACTAATGCAAGTTGAGTATTGTCAGAAGTCCAGGAAATCCTTGTCAAACGTCCAAATGGATAACCTACAATGATGCCGACAAAAATCCATGCAAAAGTAATCAAAGGGATAGATGCATAAAGCAAATCAGCAATAATAACAACAATCATTATAGTACTAATTACTATTGGAATTGTGAGTCTTGTACGAAGCTTTTTGTCAAGCAGATTTCTAAGATGAAGAGATGATACCAATTAATATCTAAATTCCATGATAAATTATCATATAGTTATATTTTTAGGATTGTAAAAATAAAAATTTCGATTTAAAGTTTTTATATACAAATAACAAAATTGGTTTTAAATTGGACCATAATATTTAAAGACATCTTGGTAAGCAATAGATATAATTATTTGTGTAAGTTTTACAGCCAAATATTAAAAAGACCCATATTCACTTTATACTTTTTATGAGATTATTCCATATAATATTAACCGAATATTATATATTTTAAAAAAAGCATTAAAAGTAGTTTTTAAAGAAATATATTAAAAAAAAGAAATTATCAAATGGAGAATTTTTTAAAATTAAAATAGCATCAATCTTAAGACACATTATTAATGAATAGTTATGTTATAGAAATATTATTAAATTTATGAATAATGTTGATTATACATGAAGGAAATGTTAGATTCATTTGCATCAGAACATATTAAAAGATGGATAAATGCGTGGAACAATAAAGATTTAGAAAAGGTTCTTTCTATGTTTACAGAGAATATAGAATTTTCCAGTCCAAAAATCAAAGTGATAACTCCAGAATTTAATTCTGAGAAAGTAACTAATAAACAAGATCTTAAACATTATTGGTCAACGGCATTGCAGAAATTAACTAGTCTTCATTTTACTGCAAAAGATTATTACATAAAAGGAAATATTTGCGTTTTAGAATATGTTGCTACTTTTGATGGTAAAAGCAATTTTTTATCTATTGAAAAATCTGAATTTAATGAAGATAATTTAATATACAAAGCAAGTTCATTTTATGGACCACAATTAGAGTAAAAAAAAAGAATGTGTTAAAGATAGATAATTGAGTGACGAATTTCAAATATTCACTTAACTTTGAAGTTTATTTTTCGATGTATAGACATTGAATAATTTGGCTCCTGAGCATCTGTACCGCCGGCTAGAAAGTCTTTAGTATTTGTGAGAAAAAAGATTAATATTGTTTTATTATGAAATAATCATGGTAGGATGATATGGTAACAAGATCATACCCCATGAGAAAGACTAATGATAATTTCCCTCATCAATGATTATTCTCTTTTTGAAACACATGATAATAAAATTACTCGAATGTTGCCCGTTGAACCAGGCAAGAAAATATAATAAGCCCATTTCTATCGACTAGGAAAATTATTAAAGAAAAAGGCAAGAGAGTCTGGGGTTTAGTTTGATAACTATTAAAGAAATCAATTCGGGATTTTATAAAAAAAGAATTGGAGAGTTAGAATCTATTCACAGAATTTTGTTAAAAATATTGATAAAAGTAACAGAAAAAGAAAACTATAATTAAACAGGTATCAAAAACAATAGCAGTAAGTATAAAGTCAAAGGAATGTAGTAACAGTCAACAAGTTGTATCTAAAATGAAAACTTTGATAACGACGAACTTTATTAATACTAATGATTAAAATAAAAGGATTGAAGAGGGACTTGGAGTATTAACTCTTTGTCAAAAAGTTAAAAATGGATTCTATCTTCCAATGGATAATCATGATAACAATAAAAATGAATCTGCATAATACAAAGAATCTAAGAGAGTGTTTTAATATTATTCGTCAAAGAAAAAGTCTTGACGCTAGAGAAACATGGATATATGTTTCATTATGTAAATGCAGAACATTATATTTATTTTCAGTCATAATACATATTTTGGCCCATCAAAAATATTAGATATTGTTAGTATTTTGGCCCATTCCTCTAAGGATTCAATTACAGATCGTGCTTGATGAATGTTACTTCCAATGGATACTATTCCATGATTTCTAATTATAACTGCTCTTACATCATTCCCATCGTTGAATGAGTTTGAAACTGCAAAAGCTAAATCTGTTGATCCTGATGGACTATTTGTAATTATTATAGGATTACCTACTATTATTTTAGCTTCTTCTATTATATGTTGTAATTCATTTACGGATATAGCAATAGCAAGTGTATAAGGACTATGAGTATGAACTACAGCATTAACCTTTGAAATTTTATTGTAAATAGAAGCATGTATATACCATTCGATACTTGGCTTTAGTTTTCTACTATTACTATTACCACCACTACCGCCATTGCCTTCTCTTGGACCTCTTTCTAAATGAACCTTAACCAAATCATTCTCTTGTTAATTATAACGTGGAATTCCTGAGGGAGTTATCCACATCGATTTTTTTCCTTTTATCCTGATACTTTGGTTGCCCGATACTGATGTCGTAAAACCCATTTTATACATGTCTTTGACACAATTTACAAGTATCTTTTTACTATTGAATTAGCATCACCATAATCATATTATAATAACAATTATTTTGCTAAATAGTATTGTAACTAATCTAAAAAATCTTATGATAATATTTTAAATTGTTTTTTGCTAATATTAATTGTTCAAAAGATTCTGTTGAAATAAAATTATTTCTCGTAAAGAGTGTTTCATTTTAAAAAGAGAATCAAAATCAGAATTGACATCAGGACAATAATCAAATTTTCTATAGGGATTGAAATTGCTATAACCACCCAGTCAATTGCCATTATATAGTAAGTAAAGGCACTTTTCCCTTGTATAACAATATAGAAAATCTTCATAATGCTTTTTTTGATAACCTTATGCTGAGAATTTCTTATGTCATTTTATATTCAAAAGATAGTTAATTATTTTTTAGATAATATTGTTGTCATTATAAGATAGTGGACTTGCTATAGATTTGTGTATCAAACCTTATTCTACATATTAGAAATTGAAATCAATGACAATCTTATCAATTGTCATAAATGCAATGTATTAGGAATAGTAGGAATCACTTTATCAATCAGTTTAGTAAAAGATGCTCATACTGCTAGCTGTAAAAATGGGCATGGATCCAGATGTAATAGAAGACCTCTGCTGGACCAATAGATTTTCGCTCTAATTTTAAATGTCGCCATTTGGAGGAATAATGCCACTATTTTATTATTAAATCAAATTACAATACAGTTTGTTGCCAATAATAATGGTTTTATAGAATGGAAAATGAAAATGATGATAGTTTCAAATTTGTTAGCAATTAAAAGAAGGAAGCAGAATGTTAAATAAAATCTTCAAGATTTGTTTTGGTTATTGAAAGATCATCCGAGTCTTTGTGAATTGCGAAAATCATTTTAGCAACCCTTGCTAAGGATATTTTAACAACGTAAGTTTTATTCAACGGATCTGTTATTGGGTCCAGTCTTACTGTTACTTGGTTTTCTTTTTTCATCAACTGAATATAATATTTTTGACTTCTATTATTTTCAATAACCGTTATCTTTACTAAAATCAAATCTTTTGATTGATTTATAAATGAATCCTCAAATTTTATAATACAATTATCTTTTCTTTCTACTGTTTTATTAAAATAAATGTGTATTGATTCAAAATTAATTTTCTTACCATCAATTATAATATGAGGCATTGGATAATCATTAATTTAGAAGTTATAAAATTATTTATTTTATATATTAAATTAAAAAAACCCAATTTTATGGTTTGAATTCATAATTTTAAAAACTAATTCTAGCAAAACCCAAAGTAATTTGTTTGTTTATCCCTTGGCTAATTTTCAAAATAGAATAATTTACAAATAGATACTGCCAGATAGTATTCCTTATTTGGATATTAAATATAATATAAACTTCAACACTAAGTTTTATTTAAATTTAATAATAATGTAAAATCTCAATTAATCTACTATTGAATTATTGTGTAAGTCATTTAACTTATTTGAATAGAGTAGAACAAAGAATCTACAAACAATTATTAAATGGCAAGAGTGCAATTTGGATTGATCTTGCAAATGAAAGACTTACAATTTTACGTGGTTTATGCAAAAACTATTTAGTATATTATTTTAAAAGTCCTTCTCGATGCAATTCATAAATTATCTTCATCAACGTATCATAATCGACATTTACTTCATTTAAAATAACAGAATGATCCACTTTTGCATATTTTCTGATAAACTTTGCAACTGTCTGTTTTTTCTTTTCGTATAATCTATCTTGCATATTATCAGAATAATCAATCCAATATAATTAGCAATTTGAAATTAAAATTATGATATAAATAATATATTTTGTTGATCTTTCCTCATAATACAATATCGGGGGAATATATCCAAGTAATTCTAAATATGATATAAAAAAATATGGGATGAAAAGAACAGCCTAATTATGATTCTAGCATTAAAAGCCATTTTGAAGTATTATATAAGGACAAAATAAATAACAATTACATTAACTCATCCAGAATATCGTTTTTGTATTAATAATATTCATCTTTTTTTAATAAGTATTAAACTCTTACTAGATTATACATATTTATCATTAAAATAAATGTTGTTATAATACGTCCAAAATCATGATAAGATAGTGCTATCAAAACAAAAAATTTAGATAGTATTTTATTTTGACAAAATACATTGTATGTATTAAGGGATAAAAAGAATCACGCGGTTTTGCAGAATATTACATACAATCACTATTTTATATCCATCTTTTTTAATTAGATCTACATCTTGCAATAATCCATATGCATATTCAGATGTTAATACAATAGTAGGATACTTTCGCACAATACTTTTATTGTCAAGTGCAAAAAAAAATCAGCCAATGTACAAGTTTGATACCTTCAGTTGAAAATAAGGTATCAATTTTTGTTGAATTTAAATTTGTCATATTGTTATTTTGACCGAATATTATAGATTCTCTTTCTAAATTTATAAGGACCTTCTTCAATACTGCAATTAATGCCAGGGTTAACATTAAATGCGATAATTGAAAAAAGTGTTTTTTTCATTTAACTGAATATTATTACAATTGTCTTCATATTTAGAATCAAATTCAATTAGATCCCTTTGAGAAAAAGTAAAAGGAAATGTTTTAGCAAATAAAATAAAATAAAATAAAATAAGTATTCATAACATGGTTAAAACAATCTACTTAAATACAGTACATGAACAATATGTGAGACTAGCATAGACTTTGTTATTAAATCAAATTGTTTTGCAATTTAACAGCAGCTAATGAACACTTTTATCTAGTCCAATTTATTATTAGCTTTCTTTTTCTAGAACACTTTAATAAAATAATTTAAATATGTAAAAATGAAATGATATGGTTTGTCACAACATATTACTTTTTTTATTTACTTATATAATCAATCAAAATAATGTATCTGCGATTATTTCTATATTGACATACCTAAAATTCTTTTTTTAAATATAATTATTGTTTCAAGTTATCGATCTCCTTTTGGAATGCATTTATTGTATCAGCGTCAAGTAAACAAAATTCTACTATCTTTAAATTTGAAGGTGAATCTTCTTTTTGAGTTAAAAAGTTTATTGTTTCATTTACTAATATTTTTGCACATCTATCTTTTGGAAACCCAAATATACCTGAACTTATTGCAGGAATTGATATACTTTTAAATGCTTTTTGTGTAGCAAGTTCAAGACAGCTTTTTATGGCGTTACTTAATTTTTCATCTTCATTTCCTTCACCCATTTGAGGACCCACAGTATGAATTACTGCTTTACTTGGCAAATTTCCACTTGAAGTTATTACAGATGATCCTACTTTGACAAAACCAATTCTTTTACTTTCGTCTTCTATAATTTTTCCCCCTTTTCTTACTATTGAACTAGCTACACCTCCACCATGTATCAAGTAAGAATTTGCAGCATTGACTATGGCATCGACTTTTCTTTCGGTTATATCTCCTTCAACCAATCTCAACAAAGTATCTTCATTTAGCTTAAATTCGTCTATTATCTTTGAACTCATGTGTTATTTATAATACCTTTTTTTATTTTATTAAAAGTTAAAATAAACTAATCCAATAATTAAGGCAATTGAACCCATTTACCTAGTATACTCAAATCCTCTTAGTTAAAGCTAAAAAGTGATAAAACCTATTAGGATCATCGTTTGATTTTCAAAGAATCAAATCTTGTCAAAAATAATTGTAATTAAAACGGATACCACTGTTTTACATATTCTAAAGTGTGTTTTTTCAGCTATTCAACATCTTCTTAATATAATGATATCATGATATCAAAAAGAAGGTACGATTGCACATTAATCAATATTAGATTTAATCGTTGGCAATTATTATTGTATATTTATTGGAAAAGCCACTTCCTTATTCTTCATCATTATCAAATGACGATATTAAAAAAAGATAGAAACGACTTGAAGGATTTAGTTGAAAATGTAATTATTAAATGGATAATAGACAAAGCTAATCAATATTTTAGACAAACATATGTAATTGTTAGTTATTATGGTAATAAAGATTTGGCAGAAATACTAGTGCTTTTTTGTGCTTAATTATTTACAATAATTTCTAATTTGAATATCATGTGCTTTTAAAAGTTACAATAATAATAGATATTTTTATTTATTTCATTGTTTTTGCTTTGAATATTTGATAATTTAATTTATCTATATGTAAACTTTGCACAATTAAATTACTATTTTATTGACGTCATTTCTAAATATATTTGTAGAGTATTTTCTATCAGAAGAAAAAGGTTAAATCAAAAAACTTTGGTTTTCCTTATATGTCTGTAAAAACAACTATTATATTTTTTACCACTATTATAATTTCTATTTCTTTTATTTTGTTTTTTTATTTTCAACAACAAACCGAACAAAGTATTAAAGATAATATACTTGAACAACAAATGCAAAACCAAAAAGACAATACAAGGTCACTTGCTCAACACATACAATCGGATTTAAACTTAATAATGGCAAGATTGCAAGGATTGGCTTACTCCACATATCTTCAAAGGGAAGATTTTGAATCAAATGATACAAAAAGTTTTATGCAAAATTATTATCGTCAAATAAATTCAACTTCACCTGTAGACAGATTATTTGTAGTTGATAAAAGCGGAATATCAAAAATTAATATTGTTCCGAAAGGTCAATCCTCGTTTGTTGGAACGAATATCTCTTATAGAGATTGGGTAAAAGATACAAAAAATACCTTATTGCCTCAATTTTCCAATGGTTTTGTTGGCAAAGATGGCAAATACAGGATAGCCATAACTTATCCTATTATTACAAAAAACAGTTCTGAATCAATTAATTATGCAGGATTAGTTGGAGCGATAATACCCACAATTGAATTATTCAGCTATTATGGAAATATATATGATATTCAATTAAAATATCTGGCAGTATTAGATAGCAAAGCTATTCATCTCGTGCATCCCATATCCATCTTTAATTGGAAAGCCCTTTTTTGGAAACTATTTTCAGAATCTATCCAAACATAATCCAGCATTAAACAATCTTATTAATACGACAGTTTCTTTAGGAAAACCTTCTTCTGCAATATATGATTTTGTAAATGGGCAAAGATTTACTACAGGATATCCTATAATACTAAATGGAAAACCTCAATATTCCGTATTCCTAATAACACCTACTTCGACAATATATTCAAAAATCGACAGTATAATAACAAATGAAAGGCTAGAGATGTTCTCTCTTATTGCTGGAATAATTGCAGCTGTTATGTTGCTGATAATATTTCTAATTCGAATGAATAGCATTTTAGACAAAAACATACAAGAGAGAACAAAAGAGTTAGAAAAATCAAATAAAAAACTTGAATCTTCAAATGAGCTACTTAAAATACATGACAAAATGCAAAAAGAGTTCTTAGGTATAGCAGCTCATGAGCTTCGAACACCAATACAACCAATACTTGGCTTATCAAAAATTGTAAAAGATAAAATCAAAGATAAAGATCTAAAAGATTTACTTGGTATTGTAATTAAAAATACAAACAGATTAAAGAGATTAACTGAAGACATTCTAGACGTAACAAAAATAGAGGGCAATAAATTACTTTTAAAAAAGGAATCCTTATGTATTTGGGACCTACTACATTCCATAATAAAAGAATTTGAGCATAGCTTAGAAAACAACAATAAAAACATTAAATTCGAATTATATTTTAAAAATATTGATTTAAATTCAGTTAACGTTGTTGCTGATAGAACCAGAATAACTCAAGTTATTTCAAATTTGATAAATAATTCTATAATGTTTATGTCAACAGAAGATGGAAAGGAAGATGGAAATGGTCTAATATCTATTAATAGTAGAAAAAACAAAAATAAACAGAAACAAAAGTAACAGTTCTGACAGTATTATTGATAAAGTAATTATTAGTATCAAAGATAATGGTAAAGGAATAGATTCAGAAATTTTTCCAAGGTTATTTACAAAGTTTGCTTCCAAATCCTTTCAAGGAACAGGTTTGGGATTATATATTTCAAAGAACATTATCGAAGCTCATGGCGGGAAGATATGGGCTGAAAATAATAAAGAGGGAAAAGGTGCAACGTTTTACTTCACTCTGCCTCTGGAGAATTAGTAAAAATATGAATATTCATTTTATGGATTAAAAAAATATTAAAAAAGGAATTGATGTATAAATTAACAGAATTATCAATTACTAAAGATTTGGTATCTTTATGTATTTATAACACAATTGTCTAAATAATAATTTAATTTCGAATTATCAATACTCATAATTAATTTATAAAATATTTCTTAAATGATGATTGATACTAAAATACATTTTATTATAAAGTATATAAAAAGATGCGAATTATAATATTATAGTTTGTTTCAATTATATAATACTGTTTTTAATATTTAATGGTGGCGAGTAGACATCATATCAACACCTCTAGCAACACCAGTTGATTCTGAATTTGTTGTCTTTATTTTGCTAGGAATGATATTTATCGGCTCTTTAGTAGAATCTAAAACAAAAATACCTTATACTATAACTTTAATAGTTATTGGAATCATTGTTTCTTTTTTAGTTTATTTAGGTATAATCAATAACAATTTCATAGATATAAGGCAGTTTAAATTTGATCCGAATTTAATTGTCAACTTTTTGATCCCTCCATTAATATTTGAGGCAATGATGCAAGTAGATTACTATAGAGAATACAAACCCGTTAGAATCCCTGTTTTACTTTTATCAACTGTTGGAGTAGTAATTACCACCATAGTTGTTGGGTTTATCATGATATATGTAGCACATTTGCCCTTTGCTTTAAGTTTTTTATTTGCTGCATTGATCTCCTCTACTGATGCTGCAATAGTTATCCAAACTTTCAAAAGAACAAGAGTTCCCAAAATGCTTGCAAGAATACTGGAGATGGAATCCTCATTTAATGATGCCACGACCATAATATTATTTTCCTCGGTAGTTGTTTTTGTATATGGTTCAAATTCTCCCTCTTTTGTTACAGAATCATTAACAGCCGCCAATAATGTTTTTGATATTAAAGATTTAAATAATCTATTTGGAGGTTTAGTATATTTTCTTTTTGTATTCTTTGGAGGTATATTTATAGGATTAATAGTTGCCATTATCGGAAACAGACTTCATACTTTAATAAATGATCCTTTTTCTGATACTGCATTAACAATTGCGGGTGTATTTGGAGCAGTGACATTAGCCAACTCTTTAGGCGTCTCTGGGCTTATTGCAGTAGCAATTGGAGGTTTATTTTTTGGTAATGTGACAATGAAAAGAGAATCAACAATGAGTCAAGATGTTAGAAAAGCCGTTTCATATTTTTGGCAGATTGCAGCATTTTTTGCAAACTCTATTATATTTTTTTATATGGGGATAACCATGAATATTATAAGTATAAGTCAAAACATACTTCTCATAATTTTAGCATTTATTGTTGTTTTGATAGCAAGAGCAGCATCTGTTTATCCTATACTCTCTATTGTTAACAAGCTTGGAAAGAAAAAGATTCCATCAATATGGAACAATGTAATTATGATTGGTGGAATGCGTGGTGCATTGGCAGTAGCATTGGTAACTTCATTGCCAGCAGGAGAATTAAAAGATAAATTAGAAGCATTGACCTTTGGTGTAGTTTTAGCATCTTTGATAATACAGTATATAGCATTAACAAAATACATCAAAAAGAAATCATCATCTCTTTCCTTTGATATGGAAGATAAGAATTGATAATCGATTTGCCATATGATCTATTTTCTTGCTTGTGAGATCAAACTTACAATTTGTATAATAATTCAATACAAAAAATATTGAAAACAAAAAGATCAGAAAGATGTGTATTTAGAGATGCCTCTCGATGAGATAATCTTAAAAAAATCTAGTCAATGCAGAACCATCATATTTTTAGAATTTTTTCTAATGATTCTAATTACACAAAAGGTATAACAATAACATAATAACATTTAGTCCTATTTCTAATACTATAAATCTTTTTTTCTTTGGATGATAATACTATAGATATAACTATGGATTAGCGTAATAGAAGAATGAAATTTCATTGATACCTTCGATAGAACGTTTATTTATTGATACATATGTTATTCTCTTATATAGTAGTTTTGGTTTAGAGTAACAAATATTTTTAATAAATATACAATTATAAAAAAAGTATTAAATAAAAGAATAACAAGTCATAAATAACTAAATAACTAACTCGAGATATTGTTCATTATTAGATTTGTAAATCTTTAATGGGTTGATTAAAACCGAACGTGGCACCTTTCCCCTCTTTATTATTTTCAGCCCATATCTCCCCGCCATGAGCTTCGATAATGCTCTTTGAGATATATAATCCCAAACCTGTTCCTTGAAAGGATTTGGAAGCAAACTTTGTAAATAACCTTGGGATACCTCAGAATCAATACCCGGGCCAATACCCTTGATATCAATGATAATTTCTTGGTCGCTTTCAATTATCTTTGCTTTTTTGTAATCCTTCAGATTCTTTTAGTTTATTTACTAATTAAGATTGCATCCATAAATTTTCAAAGATGGACAAATATGATGAAATAGTCGTTCTGCTGTTAGAATAGATTGCAAATCCTACCGATTTACTAAATCTTAGCTATAAAAGATAAACATTGCAACTGTTTGCATTTAAAACTTAATACTTATTTTCTCACTTTCCATATTTTTTTTATTGAGTTGTAAAGGGATATGTACAAGATATGATAAAATAGGTGGAGGAAAACAATCTGTATATCGTCTTGGATATAAGCGATGCTCTGAATGTAGTGTATTTATCCGGTTTGATGGACCTCGCTGTCCTTGTTGTCACTGTTCATTGAGATCAAAGAAAAGAGATTAATAGTAATACGATTTTCATTCAAGAAATAAAAAATATTTTTATATCGTTATAACTAGTTCTATTAGTGAATGATTTTGACCATCTAAATGAAAATGAGAATTTATCTAAAAAAAACTCTACTATGACGTTTAGGATAGATAACAATGTCTTAAAAATCTTAAAAACCGAATCAGAAAAACATCAGATTTCGTTAAATTCTCTTGTTAATCAACTTTTAAAACGTTTTGTTGAATGGGATATGTATGAACCTAAAGTTGGGATGATACCCATTGCAAAGCCTGTTGTTGTAGAATTGTTTAGTAAAATGAGTAAAGAGGAAATATCAAATATGGCCCTAAATATTGGAAAAAATGTAGTCCACGACACTGCGTTATTTATGAAAAATAGAATGGATATTGACTCGTTTCTTTCATGGTTTGAAACTAGAATGAATAGTTCATCAACAGAAACAAACCATTCTATCCAAAATGGTTTCAATGTGTATGTCTTGAAACATGAACTAGGTGAAAATTGGTCCCTGTATCATAAAATAGTTTTGGAATTGATTTTTAATGAAATATTTGAAAAGTCTATTGATATATCTATAAGTAATACAACTATTAGATTTAAATTTCGAAAATGATGTTTCTAAATTAATTTAGATCGAAATCAAAAAACATTTTATTTTGTGATGCAGATATATACAATTCCATTCAATTTTTCAATCTTGTTTATATGCATATGTTGCTCTAACCACGGTCAAATAAAAAACCAGTTTTTTATAGGTTCGGGTATTGGATTATTTGTTGGTATCATATTGATTCATTGATAAATACTATATAATTACCCTAATTACTATAGGATAACAATTAAAATAACTTTAAAAGTAACTGCAATCATGACAGTTCTATCATTTGCAACTTTTTTATTGCATCAGGCTTTTCATCTTTGATGAGCCCTTTTATCTCATCTGATATATTTACAATAACACAAACAAATTGTTTTGATGCCAAGATTACATCTAAAGAAGGAGTTCTCTCCAAGGATGTTAAGGCAACTGTTTTGTAGAACTAAATGCTAATAATAGGACTAACAGTATTAATTATGAAATCAAGTAACAAATTTAGAAAAAAACTAACTCGGCTAATATACACAAAGGAAAAATGGGTGTGAATACTTCGAGTATGGTAATATTATCTAAAATCAATTTCCCATCTGCAATCACTAACAGAGTTTTGTATGCAGGTAACATTACTTCTACAAATCTTGAAATACAATTATCTATAACTAATCTTAAAGACCTGATATATTTTGATGAGTAATAAAGTGATCTATGTTCATTTTGGTACAGAGGCAAATTCCACAAGTGAAATCCTTTGCAAGAATATAAGATACAGTGGAATAATAACTCTGCGTTTAATCAAAATATTCATATTATTAGACACTTTTGTATTTTAAATTATAATAACCAATAATGTTTTTATAAAAGCCAATACAATCTGGCCAAAGAATTGATTTATCATTATATAAATGACCAAATATAAAATAATCCTTTAAACTATAAAATAGAAAGCAAAATCTATTAATGACAAATTACTAATAATCAACTAACACGTATCTATTTCATAACTCTATGTGGTTGTAAATGATTATATTATTTTATATTTTATATAATTTAATTGAGCAAAATTGCTGCAAATGGACATGAATCTTATACAATAATAGTTTGTGAAAAACCCTCTGCAGCAAAAAGAATTGCAGACGCATTAACCAATTCATTAAATCAGAACAAGAATGAATTCAAATCTAGTTCATTTTTTCCAATCATAGATACAAAAGGACATAAATACATTGTATCTTTTGCTCTTGGACATTTATATGGGCTATCAGATTCGCTATCCAATAACAAAAAATATCCTATATTAGATCCAATTTGGATTCCCCTCTCACAAAAAAAGACACAGGATTCCAAATTCAAATCCCTTTCTTTTAAAATCGATAAAATAATAAAAGAAATATCAAACCTATCTAAAAATGCCTCGGGTTTTATTAATGCATGCGATTATGACCAAGAAGGCGAAGTAATAGCCTACAATATTTTAGAAATTGCCTGTCAAAACAAATACCTTAAATCCCAGAGAGCAAAATTCTCATCCCTTACAAATGAAGAAATAAGAAAATCATTTGATAATCTATTAAAACCCAAAAAAAAATTGGCAGATGCAGGACTTTCCCGGCATATGATTGATTTCATATTTGGAATAAACCTTTCAAGAGCACTTTCAAACTCTACCAAAGAATACTCTCCAAAAGGAAAAAAATATTCCAACTTATCTATAGGAAGGGTTCAAGGTCCTACTCTTGCTTTTGTAGTAGACAGAGAAAATGAAATATCGAGTCATATTTCCATACCATACTGGAATATTGCAGCAGATTTTGAAAAAAACAAGCAGATAATCAAGGCCTTTTATCATCCTCAAAAAATCGACTCAAAAGCCGTTGCCCTTACAGTTATAGAGGTCTGCAAAAATCAATTTGGCAAAATAACAGACATTAACAATCAAAAAACACCATTAAGACCACCACATCCTTTTAATCTTGGCGATCTTCAACATGAAGCCTATAGAGTATTCAAATTTCCACCAAGATTTACGCTTGCACTAGCTGAAAAACTGTATCTGACCGCATTGATATCTTATCCAAGAACATCAAGTCAGAAACTGCCACCTTCAATTAATTACAAAAAGATTATTATAAACTTGGCAAATATCAATTACCCATTACAAAACAAAAATATCAATATCAAACGTGATAAAATTGATGTAAAATCATATTCAAACATATCTTCTTTATTGCTATCAAAAAATATACTGGAACCAAATGAAGGAAAACAGGTCGATCCTGCGCACCCTGCAATTTACCCTACAGGAGAAAAACCAAAGCAAAGCCTTGAAGAATCGGAGATGAAATTATTTGATCTTATAGTAAGGAGATTTTTTTCCACATTTGGAGATAATGCCTTAACTCAAAACATTACAGTCACCATAACCGTAAAGGACAAATACGTTTTCAAAGCTGAAGAAAAAAAGATACTAGTCGAAGGATGGATTTCGCTATACAGGCCATATTCGGATATATCTCATTTTATAACCCAACATATTTTACCTCCGATAAACAAGAACGATATAGTAAAAAATATCGATCTCAAATTAATAGAAAAGCAAACACAACCTCCACCTAGATACAATCAAGCCAGTTTATTACAAAAAATGGAAAAAGAAAAAATCGGTACAAAAGCAACAAGAGCCGAAATAATAAACACACTCTATAAACGAAACTATATAACCAATTTCGTTAGGGCATCACAACAAAATCAAAGCATTTCCAATAAAGATAATCATTCTGTAGGCAGTAGCAACAACTTAACTTTGGCTGTTTCTCACCCTCCATCCTCCATAGCCTCTTCATCCTCCTCCCCTCTGTCTTCCTATTCATTTCATACCACTTCTACAACTACCATTGCCGCCACATCAGCAGATTCAAACACCTCAAAAAAACCGAGTAAAACAAAAGCTTCCACCACTGCTATCGACAACAGCCCAGGCATTAGACCGACCGATCTAGGTAATGCAGTAATAAATTTGCTGCGCAAATATGTTCCCAATATAGTTTCTATTGAAATGACAAGATCGATGGAAGAAAATCTAGAACAAATCGAAACAGGCTCATCAACTAGTACAACAGTAGTAAATGACGCCAAAGAAGAATTAAAAAAAGCTATAACATTTTTTGAACAAAATGAAAAAGAGATTGGTATCCAATTAGGTAAATCTTTAGCAACAGGATACAGAGAGAAAAATCCTTATTCCAAAATTACAATTTTAGGAAGCTGTCCTGTCTGTAGGAAAGGAAATCTGGTAATAAAAAAAGCAATCAAGACCAAAAAAAGGTTTGCAGGTTGTTCTCTTTTTTCAACCACCAAATGCAATGTAACCGCACCACTGCCGCAAAATGGTACAATAAAAAGTATAAACAAGTTATGTGAAACTTGCAAATGGCCTATTATTTCAGGAACCGGATACAATCAAAAGAAAAGATATCAATGGCAATTCTGTATCAATACGCAATGTCCTTCAAAAAACAAATTTGAAGAGAAAACCAATCTAAACGATAACCAAATTTAAATCAATTGTAAATTGTGAATCCACCAGTGTCCATCCTGTAACAAATGTTTTTTCACCGAATTTATACTCTGCCAAATCCTATTTTTTAAACTTGATTTTATTCATTGAAATGAAGAGTTATTTGTTCTGTTCTACGTTATCATTATCTTTTTCATAATCATAAAATGAAACAAAAGGAGTAGAATATTAGAATTGGTTTTGAACATTATCTGTTAGAGCATATTCAATACTAAATCCATATTTACTGCTAACGAAAGTCCTCAAGGGAATTCATTTGAGTCTTAGCACCATAATAATATGAGTCTGATAGACATAAAGATAATTTAAAAAATTTTAAATTATATAATAAAAAGTAGTTCTAATTGTATAGTTTAAAAGTTAAAAAACTACTTTTCCTATATATTAATGAACCCATTAACCTACCATACTCAAACCCCCTATAATTAAAGATGAAATGTAATTGAATCCCATTGAGAGAGCCCTTTTTCTTAAAAGTAGAAACAATAAGATTTGTAATATATAGGCGCGTAAAGATATGGCCTCATATTTGATTTTGTAGATAATGGTGCAATCATTTTAAGTTATGGAGCAAATTGATTTGATGCTGGACCACTATTGGTATTAAGATTCTGTTGTTGGCCGGCTTTGGATTGGACCACTATTTGTATTAAGATTCTGTTGCTGTTGGTTATAGACCAAGACCATATACAAAGGACCGATGCCGTTTAAATCATTGTTAACAGATACATTAAATGCAAAAGACCCATCTTCAAATGGATTAATTGTATTTGGAATTACACTAGTTGTTGTTGGGTTTATGCTAATAGGGTTGCCTTTACCGTCATAAAATATGGCAGTTACCTGAGTATTGTTTAATGGAGCTTTACTTGCATCTTTTACTGTTCCAGATATTGCCCATGCATTATTTATTGAATCATGTGTTGCAGTTAGACTTGAAGTTGCAAATTGATTTTGCTGACCTACACAGTTAAAGTTACCCGCAACAAGACAGATTTGTTTGATATCAAGTAGTAGTATGTATTTGGCAGTATTATTTCCTTGATATTGTAATATGTTTTCTGATAAAGTGTTTGGATTTGCATTGTTAGATTGTTGATTGTTGAGATTAGGGGAATTTACTGATTCTATCTCCAGAGGTAGAAGCACCGAAGGTATTAAAATTCTGTTGACCAGATCTTTGGATTAGACCGCTATTGGTATTAAGATTCTGTGTGTTGAGTTGTTGGTTGTTGTAGGTTGTTGTTGTTGGTTATATACCAAGACCATATACAAAGGACTGATGCCGTTTAAATCATTGTTAACAGATACATTAAATGCAAAAGACCCATCTTCAAATGGATTAATTGTATTTGGAATTACACTAGTTGTTGTTGGGTTTATGCTAATAGGGTTGCCTTTACCGTCATAAAATATGGCAGTTACCTGAGTATTGTTTAATAGAGCTTTACTTGCATCTTTTACTGTTCCAGATATTGCCCATGCATTATTTATTGAATCATGTGTTGCAGTTAGACTTGAAGTTGCAAATTGATTTTGCTGACCTACACAGTTAAAGTTACCTGCAACAAGACAGATTTGTTTGATATCAAGTAGTAGTATGTATTTGGCAGTATTATTTCCTTGATATTGCAATATGTTTTCTGATAAGGTGTTTGGATTTGGTTGGATTGAACCGTCATTAACGATTGCCGAAGTTGATGAGTTGATGATTTGCCAGGATGTTGTTGATTTGGCAGGAGTTGTTGATTTGGCAGGATGTTGATTGATTTGGCAGGATTTGTTGATTTGGCAGGAGTTGTTGATTTGGCAGGAGTTGTTGATTTGGCAGGAGTTGTTGATTTGGCAGGATTTGTTGATTTGGAAGGATGTTGTTGATTTGGCAGGATTTGTTGATTTGGCATGAGTTGATGATTTGGAAGAGTTGTTGAAGTTGATGAAGTATCACCGGTTGTTGAAGTTGATGAAGTATCACCGGTTGTTGAAGTTGATGAAGTATCACCGGTTGTTGAAGTTGATGAAGTATCATCGGTTGTTGAAGTTGATGAAGTATCGCCTTCTTTGTTATCATTATTCTCAGGGGATTTAGTTTCTTTAGGCTTGGAATTATCCGTCTCTTTTCCAAAAGATAAATAAATCGGTTCAGAAGTTAATGCCATTGATACTATCGAAGATAAAAGGGATAAAATAAGAAACAAGGTAATTGTTTGGCTTATCACATTTATGACAGATATTGCCGCTCTATTTCAATTTTGTTATTTTTAATTTACGGATTTTTTCCGAATATATAAACAATAATTATTTTTCAAAAAAGTATTAGATATAACAAAATTAAAAGGTTTTAAAATTTTCCATTACTATATCTAAACAATATGTAAACAGAAGCAAGTTTGTTTAATTTTACAATAAAGAAGATATCCTAAGTTAACAGAGTATCTGTTTTCGATTATGTAATATAAATAGTTTAGATTGTCATATTTTATTCTCCAGCTGATCACAAATGATATCTGATAATTTATAACTAATAATGCAAAAAAAATTAATTTGTTTTATTTTCACACATATTTGCAAATGCTTCTTCTGCTGCTTTTTTCATCTCTTCTTGACTAAGATCTTTTATACGAGTGGATATTGACCATCTATGTCCAAATGGATCTTCGATACCGCCATGCCTGTCCCCCCAAAATTGATCTTTAACTGGATCCAATACCTTTGCACCTTCTGCCACAGCTTGATTAAATGTTTTATCTACATCTTCTACGTACAAAAATAGTCCAACAGGACTTCCACCTATAGATTTTGGTGAAAGACACTTCATTTCTGGAAATTCATCTGATAGCATAACTACAGAATCACCTATCTGAAGTTCTGCATGGGCTAATGCTTTTCCATCTGGAGTCATCATACGCATCCGTTCTTTGGCTCCAAACACTTTTTTATAAAATTCTATTGCATTTACACCATTTTTTACTATTAATGTCGGTGTAATTGAATGATACCCATCTGGAATTTTTTTTATTTGACTCATTGGCTATACTATGTTTTGTATAGATTATAAATATACTAGGGAGTAAAAGTATAGTTAAAATCCACATCAAAGATCAAGTTTTGCTAGCTTATTGATAATTACATATATTGTTAATATTAGTCAAAATGAGCAATATAATAAAATATTTTTATTTCAATGTCTATATTGTTAATTATAAGGGTGCTTTTAACTGATAAATATTTTGTCTAATGGAATTATATAGATTTATGACAAAATGTAGTAGTAGATAACCTAATTTAATTAAGGATGATAGAATAGCTCAATAAAACATCCTTTGATGTGAATTGCTGAAATAGACAGATTAAATTTAAGAATAAATCAAACATCAATTTTAGAAGTAAAACAGAGACTGCAACAGCATTTAGAAGAAACGCAGAGGCAAAAAAGTAGGCTAAAACAAAATTACAAATAAAAATAATTAAAAAAAATATTTCTTAAATGATGATTGATATATAATGAAAATAGATGTATTCTATCTGTTAAATCCCTTATAATTTTTTGACATGGAATTCTTTAAGCTATACATTGTTTATGGCATGAATAACAATTTAATAAAATGTCAGACATTCTATAAGAGGTTAAAGAAAAGCAAAATATGTTAAAGTTATAGATAATACAAAGTATATTGTAGAATCAACAAAAGAATCATTTAGTGTACCATATATCATAATCATCATCTATTAATCCTAATCCTAGTTCTATTTCCATCAGTTACTTATGCTTCTAATCAAAAAAAATAATTCAGATATAGAAATTGAAAAAATAGATTCACCTTTGACAGAATATATAGTAACGAACAAAAATATTTTCAACAAATAGATGCAAGAAAATGAATCTATTAAAATCACTAATAATACTTATATTGATTCTGAAGTAACTAAAAATTAACTAATGGATGATAGGCAGTAATACAATTTAAAGAAAATTACGAATTCTTCAAATCATATATCGTGATCTTAAATTATGGCATAATCATTATACAATACGGATGAATTATTATAGCAGACATTATATCGCTGAAAGAATATCTAGAAATTATTTAAATACCTATTAAAGCTTGGATAATCTCTATAAAATATCTAATCCATTGAATGTTTATAAAATTATACATTAAAATCATGCTATATTAAATGATATCTTTTAAGAGTTCAGATTCATTATCACTCATCACCTCGAAAAACAACAAAAAAGTTATTATTATAATTACCGTTAAAATTTAACTAGTGAAAAAGGACCTCACCAATATATTGTAAATATTATTAAAAAATAGGAATATTATAATATTATCAAGTATAAAAAAACAAAAATATTTTTTATAACTTTGTATTTAACCTAATCTTACTGCGGTTGATCCACATAAGGGGCAAGACCTACCTGAATGTTCCTTTCCGCAGTTCATACAAATAAACTTCAAAGGCTGAGATTCGAACTGCGAATATAGATTGTCACCAAAGAGAGTATTGGAAATGGAATTGAAAAATTTGTTTGAAGATCTTTTGTTCTTTGTTTTGTTGTCTCCTTTATCCAAAGTGTTTGGATAGTAATACCTTTTTTCAATTGATTTTATTCTATAGTTTTGCAATAACAAGTAAATTCCAATATATAAAATAAAAGACATAGGAAAAGGAACGGTAATAGATATAGCTAATGCAATTCCAATATATATTATAAGCCAGACAATAGAAGATCTATTAAAATTGCCTAGATTATTATTTTTTCCTAACTTTGTCATTTTAATTGTATCACCAAATATGAGAGTAATTATTATTACGCAAATCAAATAAATAAAATTTGCTCTTCTTCTATACTTTATCAGAAAAAATTCATTTTTTTATTGGCAGTTAAGGAAAGAATAATTTAATATCTTAAACATAGTTACAAAATAATAAATAAAGGAATACCTGGTCATAGATAACAAAATAATTACCTCGGGGTAGTGTTAACTCAAACAAAGTATGAATGTGCAAAAAAAAGAGAATGAGACAAAATAAATTTCAACTATACTTTTAATCCCATGAATACTTATTAGCCTTTTTTAATGTCCTATTATTCATGGTTAGTTCCAACTTGCAAGAATGTTTTGAGATAGCGAATGTCTATACTGGCTCTGCAAAATCGAATGAAAAAACAGATAATATGATCCAGGATATTTTATATTCGTAGTATAAAAATTTCCTATATTTTCTAAATGGCAATGGTGGTGGGTAATAAGATGGTAAATGAAAGAGTATTGAGAAAATTAAAACTACAGGTGCAAATATCCGTGGATGGCTGCATTGCCGGACCAAATGGTGAAATGGATTGGTTAACCTGGGACGATAATTACAATGAATATGTAAATGAATTAACCGAGTCCGTTGACACTATTCTCCTGGGACGAAAAATGATTGATGGCTTTATTTCATATTGGTCTAATGTGATGAGCAAGTCTGATGACCTATGGAATGCAATCGCTAAAAAAATGATCGAAATCCCAAAAGTTGTTTTCACTAGAACATTAAATAAATCAGAGTGGATAAATACCGATCTTGCAACAGGAGATCTCAAAGACGAAATTAACAAGTTAAAGTCCCAACATGGCAAAGACATTATCGTTTATAGCGGTGCCTCATTCGATTCCTCGTTGATTCAAGAAAAATAGATTGACGAATTTTATTTGTTTATTAATCCTGTTGCTATTGGAACCGGCAAGACCATATTCAAGGACATAACCAAGTTCCAAAAATTTTCCTTGATGGAATCAATAGCCTTTGACTCTGATATAGTTTTGCTCCACTATGAGGTAAAGAGAAACTGAAAATAAGAGAGGTGTAAGTAAATAAATTGAAGAATTAATTGTTGTTAGCGCTATTTAATTCTTTTTGGGTAATATCTGCAGTTTCTTTAGGATACTCTTCAATAAAAGTAGAGAGAAATAATATTGTCTCTAACCCATTTATTTGGTCAAATTTGTTACCAGTTCCCACGGATGAGAACTAATATCTTTTGTTATTTCAATTTATCTTTGAATTAGATTATATTAATTTTTAATTCTAGTGTTAGTTTTTCAAAAGAATGTTTAATAGATATATCATTTATAATTTATATCCTAAACGTATATCAGGTTCAAGAATTTCCGATATCAATCTACTTCTACAAATCTTACCATGATTATACTTTTGCATGCTAAATCTTTAATATATTCATGTTCTCACCATATAAAATAACAATGAAAATGAGAAACCATAGAGATTTTTTACAAAACATTGAATTATCAATAGTTATTGTAGTTTTTGGACATAGTTCTTTATTCATCACTAATTATAATAGCATTTGGAATATCATCATCTCCAATTTCTGATAATTCAACACTAAAAGAAGCCATTAATCTAACTAATAAGGGAATATCACTTAATCAAATTGGAAAGTTCAATGAATCTATTGTATTATTCAATAAGGCTTTGGTTATTGATCCAAAAAATATCCTAGCTCTCACTGAAACAGCTAATGCTCTTGGTGGATTAGGAAACTATCCAGAAGCTATTGCATACTATGATAAAGTGCTAGCAATTGATCCAAAACATGTCCCTGCATTAGATAACAAAGGCTTGTCTCTTTATCATTTAGGAAATTATACACAGGCTATTGCCTACTATGATAAGGCTTTATCTTTAGATCCACATTATGTTTTTGCATTATATGACAAGGGTAATGCTCTTGGTGCATTAAAAAATTATACACAGGCTATTGCCTACTATGATAAGGCTTTATCTTTAGATCCAAAACATGTTCTTGCTTTGATTGGCAAAGGCTATGCTCTTGACAATTTAGGAAATCATACAGGTGCAAAAGCATACTACAACAAGGCTTTAAACACGGATCCAAGATACATTCCTGATTTAACTAATAAAGCCAATTTTCTTGTAAAATTAGGAAATTATCAATTAGCTCTCATCTATTATGATAAAGCTTTAGCTATTGATCCTCAGAATGCTGAAGCAATAGAGGGTAAAAAGCAAGCCCTTGTTGCTTTGAATCAGCCAAGATGATAGTATAACCCTTGGCTATTCTTTACAAATAGATAATTTATCAGTTTAACTTAATAAAATTTGAAATAATTTTATACAGACATATAACAAAAATTTAGTCCCTTGGATAAATTTAAAAAAAGATTACATTCAATCTTGAATACCACCCCGCGAATGAGAATTGTTGCTATATAATGCATAGCTATTTGAGTAACCAAATAGTCCTCTGCATCTCAGGAGTTACTTTGTAAATACCAGTGGCATTATTTAAGAATGATAAACTTGGGCTATTTGTATTATTAAAAAGGATAATTCCATGAAATAGCTCGCCTTTGCTGTTAATTGTTCCTAAATCTGATGATATCCAGCCAATATTCTGTCCATCTCCTGTTGTAATTACCCCTTTGGATTTACTTTGGATTAAGCCATCAGATAAATGAGTATTTATAAAAGTCATATTATTAGTTACATTGCCAACATTTTTCATTATTGCATTTTCAATTGCGTAATCTTCAGTAATAATCGGCGGATTGGATGAAATATTTTTTGTTGCCAGAAAGGTTCCAGATAATGCTTGATATATAGGATCAGATAATTTTATTGAATTTGTTACCATTTTATTAATATTAAAAGTTGCTGTATTGTTTTCAATTTTATTTGTTTGACTAAATACAGATTTGTCATTTGTTAATAATATGCTTGTTACACATAGTATTGTCATAAGGAATATTATATATTGCATACCGAAAGGAATGGACAATGTAATATAAATATTATTTTTTAGTCAGATTAGGATTTTTTCTCCAGGGGTTGATATACTAAAAAGTGACCAAAGTCAGTGAGGATGTATATACTTCTAAAATATTGCATACCCTTTTTCATTATTGCATAATCATTTTCTTTTCTTGTTAGAAGCAAAAACATTTTTTAATATAATTAATCCTTATATAGATATACAAATAGAAAATTTATCTCATATTCTCTTCTTTCTCTATTTTAAAGTCTCCATATTTTTAATCTAAATCCATAAAGAGAATAAGCATATCTTTGCCTTTCTTGTTATTCTAAAAATTGGCTCTGAGTATTATTTTTTTATAAAATGGGAAAAAAATTAGTGGGTTTCATATAATATTTCTGATTTTTGTTTTTATGGATTTACTTAAGATTTTAAAAATCTTATTTATTTTTGAAACGATTTATCAAACCATTTTGCGACAAGGAAATTAATCCCCACGGATGAGAACATACTATTATTTTCAATTAATCTGATATAAATAAAAGCAAAAAATTATTAGTCTATCTTTTACCTAGAATTATATATCATAATAAGTTTCTTATTGTATTTTCAATTTCCATATGGTTAATCCTATTGGACCAATATAGGATTATTTATTTAAATTGATTAATTCAATGATTTACTTTTTAAATCATGTATCAAAAATGTCATTTGTATGAAGGAGAAGAATGAAATAGCCCAAGAAATAATATCCAAAGCAATCAATAATGTAAAGGAAAATCCTATGATGGTAAAAGAAAACGGATGCGCTGCATGTCATGTGCTGTTTACTTTGTCCAAAGAAATGGAGATAAGTGAGCAGGATGCATCCGATATACTGTCAGAAGTTTTGTTTGCAAATCCTGATCTAAATGACATTTTTATCGACATGGTAGAAAACATACATATGAAAAGTAGACGGATGGGAACAGTATTTGCAATTAAAACAAGAGAAGCAAAGGACAAATACATTTACTCTAATTTCAAAAATACTCTTGCGGAGTTACATTCAGACCTAATAAACTATGGATTTGATATAGTGTTGCGGAAATTACTTTTGTCTATGATATCATTAGAAATAGCAAAAAATATAGGAATAGACTATCATACCTCAACAGAGGAGCTCTATTACTTTATGAGAAAAAATGATCAAAAGACTCATGAG
Source organism: uncultured Nitrososphaeraceae archaeon (assembly GCA_963824915.1). Lineage (GTDB taxonomy): Archaea > Thermoproteota > Nitrososphaeria > Nitrososphaerales > Nitrososphaeraceae > Nitrosocosmicus. The sequence goes on along the minus strand of CAWGRD010000006.1, from coordinate 80,462 downwards.
AGCTTGATTGAGTTTATCAATCAATTGTATCAGAGAATGTCTAATAGAGAAAGAAAATAGAATTAATATCCAAAAATAATTATATCCGATACTAAATCTTCACCAGGGTCATATTCATAACTGAATTCTTTGCTATTCAAATAACTCTTGGTGAGATTGGTAATCTAAAGGTTTTTTGAAAACAATAATTGATAATATTACTGTTAGAGAGACAAAAATGGGTCGAGATAGATAAATAAAATTGGTGTATTTGAGTTAAGATTATGCCCATGATAAATACATAAAACTAGCGTAGGTCTAAACACTCGTTAGCAGTCCATTCCCTCTTGGAAGGCATTATCTTTTTTACACGAGATGGCTCATCCCACCATCCTATTAATCCATGACATCTGCTGCATCTAATCTCTGTTCTCGTATCACTTATTTTAAAAAATTCTATTGTCATAGAATTAGTCATCCACCTACCACAATTGCAATCTTTGGTCCAGTGCAATATGATATATCTTATGTAACATGTTTTATTATTGTATTATTAAATGGCCATTTTATCAGTGTAGGAATTAGTATTAGGTATTTGTAAAATGAAGATGATATTTAATAACGTTATTCTTATTTTTTATGATGATTTTTAAAATCTATTAAATATCTATATAACATAAACAAAAGGAATAATCTATAGTTTGAGCAGAAGTGTGTTAATTAAATTCGATTTCAAAGTTCGTGAAAGGGAATATCATATAATTTGTAATTCCTTAATGTTGTGAGTTTTGTCTTTTTAACATTTCTCCTCTTAAAGCCTTATTTCCTTTGTCATCTGTTGTTGCTATAATATAGTATTCCACATCTGAAGACATGTTATATGTCCCTTAAAGTTTTTCAATTGTCCATCTAAATTATTTGCTATAAAATTTCTTTGAACTTTTGATATCGTCCGAAGAGATTTCAAAATTGACTATTGTTGGCATTTAAATGGTTCTTCCATTTCACTTAGATTAGATTTTTTCACTTAAAATAGTTATATAAAATAAATCTATAAACAGGAAAGGGTAAAAGATAGTTATTTTACAAAAAGAAATATTTCTGCAATAAGAAAAGTAATAAATACTATTTCAACATAATTCTTATATTTTAAGTCGCCTTATAGTATATTTATTGGCACAGAGACTACAGACCATCGAGCAAGGAAATCATATACTTGCAGTCTATCCTAGCAAAGAGGAAAAATTCGATGAAGCCTTTGCATTTCTAAGAGATGGTCTTGAGAGAAATGAGGTTGTTGTAATAACTACCACAGATCTGCCAAAAGATGAGATTCCGCGCCAGAATGGAAAATGAATGGCAATTAGATGTTACTGAACTTGAATCCAGAGGAGACATTATTATCAGAACCACTGAAGAAATATATTTTCCTGATGGGATACCTAATATTCAGCGAACTATTGCATTATGGTCAACGTTAGTGGAAAACTGTCTTGACAAAGGTAAGAGAGGAATGCGAGTTTTTGGGGATATGAGCGCATTCTTCAAAAGTGGGTTTACAAAAGAATTGCTTGAATATGAATCATGTTTAGAACAAAGATTTAACTTTCCTATTATTGGCATATGTGCATATGATTCCAAAGATATCTACAATAATGTTACATTAGAGCAAATAAGGCAACTACAGCAACATCATAATATTGTCTGGATGGAAGGTTACTAAATTATTAAATGGTTAATGAATCAATAATAGAAAACTGTCGATAGAGGGTTGTCAACGGAAAGTGAAGCCAAGATCAACATCGACATCACATAATATACTATTGTTCCTGCGCTGCAGGAAAAATCATTCCAAATTCAGTTCCCTGTGTACAGTCATCATATACTCTATCTCCTACCCAAATTTTGCCTTTATACCTTTCTACCAATGTCTTTACTATGGATAAGCCTAATCCACTTCCCTTAGCTTTGGAATAAAATCGTGTGAACAATTCCTTTTTCATCAAGTCCGGTATTCCTTTACCATAATCAGATATAGTTACCATCCAATATTTTACTTCGCCTATAAAATACTCCCTTATCAAAACATCAATTTTAACCTCCGATGATTCTGTATATTTTACACTGTTGGAAAATAAATTAACAAAAATTTCCTCAAGCAGATCTTCTGCGATTACATTTATGTCAGTGTGACTATTATGATCGTCCACTACATTTAAAGAAAATTTAATTCTTTTGCCTTGTGGGTTATTGTCATATAGTGTTTGCTCCAGTGTAGTATATCCATCGTTGATAGCATCTGGAAGATTTTTTAATATTAAGTTTAGATCCTTTTGTGTGTATAGTCGTTCTAATCTACGTATGTTGTATACAAGTGATTGACTTTTATTTAGTGCTTTTTTTGCAGTTGTAAGAAATGAGAAAATTCGTTCGTTGTTCTGGGATAGGTCGTTTGTGTCATTGTTATTTCTTTTTACCATGGAAGTTACAAAATTCAAACTACTTTGTATTATCTGATGATAATTTCCTATATCATGTGAGATTAAATCAAACAAAAGTTCAGAGTGCATTTTTTCCTTTATGATTTTATCATGATTTTCTTTTTCTTCCCATATGAGATCAAAACAATAAACAATATTTCTTACTATGGAGATGTCTTTAGAATATGACCAATTATCTAGGGAAAAAATATTATCGCTATCTCGGTTATCATGTTGGTGTGGTTGAACTTGCATATTGACTGAAAAAGAAAAAATATCCTGCTTGTCCCTGATAAAGAACAAGGAATTTGATAGAGTTTTGGGTAATGATGGTTTTATTGATCTATATCCGATAAATGGGACTAAAAGTTTGGTTAGCCGCGTGCTATCCTCGTCAAATGGGCATAACAATCTGATAATAATATTCTTGGTCAACTTCTGCGATATTACATAATCAATTATCTTGTAATATGTCAAGAATTGCAAGGATGTAATTCCAGGCAACATTATGTCCATTTCGGATTCAACTGATTGTATAAATTCAGACAATCTATCAAGAAATTTTTTGTCTATTTTTGATGGATAATAATTATTGTTGTCATTTACTGTATACTCATTATCTTTATGCATTTTTTATATTCACACTCGAATATTGCAAAAGCATTTCCAATATAGCGGATTTTAAACTGTCAAGCCTATAAAATTATCTATATGCAAGTTATCACTTGTCAGCGTGTTTCTTGTATCATGTATTAATCATAAAATACCAAGGTCATTGTCAGAGTGGTCACATGTGCTAAATATGTTGAAAGTCTCGCAATTGGAAATAAGGCAACTGTCAACCAGACATGCCTGAACAGCATTTACTTATTAGTAGAATCCCTCATCATCGCTTGGGAATTCAAACTCCATTTCATGTTTTGAGTAGGTCGGATTGGCCTTTAATCTGGTTAATTTTGTTTTAAACCCAGACTCAACCAATGCCAACGGTTTTGTCGCCCTGTTTGAATATATATTCTTGACATGATAATTTGATTAGTGATGATATACTTCCAAACCTATTGACGACTATAATTTAATAAAATAACTACTGGTTTTTTAAAAGTTAAATTGAACCTCACTGCACCATGATATTTATTGAATTCATTTACCTACCTAACTCGAATTCATTGGGATAAAACCATTAATTATAGGAATTCATATCTGATTATATTTATTTTAATTTGATTGTTATTATACAGATAATGGAAGACTAAATGAAAATGTTGCACCTTTTTCACCGTCTTCATTATTTTTTGCCCATATCTTACCACAATGGGCTTCAACTATTTTTTTAGATATGTACAATCCCAAACCTGTTCCTCCTTTTGATTTAGTTGTAAATTTTGAAAAAAGATGGCGGATAATCGATGGATCTATACCACTTCCTAGAATCTTTAACATTGATATGAACTCTTTCTTCATCATATTTTCTTTCAACTATGATTTTTATGATACCTTCCTTTGTAAAATGAATAGCATTATCTAATAAATTGGAAATTACTTGGTTTATTCTGATTTTGTCTGCAAGGGCATATAAAGAGTTCGTATTTATCTCTTTTTTAATCAATCCTTCCTTTTTTTCAGGCTCATAATCATCATCATTTCTATTAACATAAAGAACTTCATATTCTAATTTTATATTTTCATTATCAAGTTGATTATTATAATCATCAATTAAATCTGATATTAGTTCAGTTAGATTGAACAATTCTCTATTTAATTTCAAGTTATTAGTTTCTATTTTTGTAACATCCAAAATATCACTTGTTAATTGAATCAATTTTTTTGCATTTCTGTTTATAATTTTTATGATGTTGATGAGGTCTTTTTCATCTGCAGGGATTTTTTTCATCAAAAGTGAAGATAATCCCAATATTGGCTGAATTGGATTTTTAAGTTCATGAGCAGCAATATGCACAAAATCTTTTTGTAGTTCCTCTGATTCTTTTAGTTTCTTAACTAATTCTGATTGCTTCCAAAAACTTTCAAAAATAGATACATATGATAAAACAGTTGCTCTGCTGTTAGAATATGTTGCAAATCCTACAGAATCAACAAAGGATTCTTTTAAATCATCATTTATTTCTATAACTAAGGATTCTTTTCTATCTATTATAATAATGATAGATTTTGTTGTTAATTCTGCTTCTATATCCCTCAATTCAATAGGTAGTGGAGAAGGAGAAAATGACAATAAAGTATTTTGTTCTTTTTGTTGCTGCTGCTGCTGTTGTTGTTGCCTTATGTTATAATAATAGTTATTTATCTGAGGTGCTAAAATTCTAATACTTATATTATTCTTATTTTCATGGGCTTGAGTCTTTTCCTTTAATAAATTAAATACTCCAATACTGACTTGATGACTTAGTACATTAGTAGTAGGAATAATTAATATGATTTCTGTAGTAGCAAATTTTATGAGAGTGAGATACATGGTTTTTATATAAGCAGGATCTGTAATAGTTTCTATGATCATCGGGTTTTATCCCCTCTTCTATTTCCTTAATTTTTTGAATTGCGGGAATTGATTTGTTCCACAAGTTCTCAAACATATATTGTTGTGCCTCTACAAGCCCCTTTACGCTTGTTTGAATAGCCTGAGATAGAGGATCTTTTTCTTCAGAAACTCCATGAAGTAATATCTGTTTCCCATCAGCTATTCCAAAATTAGTTCTTACCCCATCAAGATGACGAACATGACAGACTTCCAATAGTTTTTTACAATATGAAATATTCTTACCGGTAATCTCGGTTACTATTCTTATTTTCACTCCTCTTTCTTTAAGCGAGACTATTGCAGACCATATTGGCTCATATAATATATGTATGGCTGGACCTTCACTATCGATGACTGCATCCATACTTTTTTTTATCCATGAAAAAGTCTCCAGTGTCTTTTTTATGATTATTTCATTACCATTCAACACTTCGGTTTTATCCGAGTCTCGAGATTCATCATCAAGAAAAACCATCAGGATTGTAAAATATTCACATATGGTTCTATATAAGCAAAATAATAAGTATTAAATTATGATTTTATTTTTTTTTGAATTTGCTACTGTATGATAAGATATCTCACATTTGTTTCATCATGTTAAAAAAGTCTTCATCGGACATTTTCTTTTTTGCTTCAATCCATTGTTCAACATCTTTGCCTGCTAAATACCTTAATTTTGGGTTTTCATTTGAAATTGCATGATAAACAATCTCAGCTACATATTCTGGTGTAAATCCATTCTCTATCATTTTAGTTAAACCATTTTCCATACCTTCCATTAATTGTGCGTATGGGGAATTTGGATCTTGAGATTTTTTTGCAACCATTACCGCATTATGGAAATTAGTTTTAATCATTCCAGGTTCTATAATTACTGTTTTTATCCCAAATGGTTCAAGTTCATACGACATGGACTCACTCAGTCCTTCTACTGCAAATTTTGTGCTTACATATGCAGAACCTGTTGGATAGCCAAATCTTCCTGCTCCAGAGCTTATATTTATAATTAACCCTGACCTTTGCTTTCTCATAATGGGTGAGAACAGCTTGTGTGGTCCTTATCAGTCCAAACACATTTGTTTCATATTGTGTTTTTATTTCGTCTATAGAGAGGTCTTCGAATGCGCCTACTAAAGCATAACCAGCATTGTTTACCAATACATCTATTCTGCCAGCTTCATTATGTATTTTTTCTATGGCATTTCTTATCGAATTCTCATCTGTAACATCTAGTTGCACAAAATGTAATGGCAGCTTTTCTCCTTCCGCAATTGATTTTAAATCTGAACTTTTTTGCAAGTTCCTCATTGTAGCATATGTTGTGAAATTATTTCTTGCAAGAATCAAAGATATTTCATGACCAATTCCACTTGAACTCCCAGTAACTATTGCAATCTTTGGATTTGATGTCATCTGTGACTGTAGGATTGTCTTTCTAAAATAAGTTTTAACACATACATACAAAATAATAAATTTGGCAAGTAGTGGAATTATTCACATAACGAAAATCTGTAGTTTGAAGATGCCTTTTAATATGATTTAATCAAATAAAGAGGGGAAGTTATTAAAATCACATCTAAACGCGGGTATAAATGTAAAAAATAATGAAATTATTTATTTTGTGTGATATAATAATAAAGACCATTTGTGTCTATAGAAAGTGGATTATCTTCTATTCCTGTTACGTCAAAATGAATATTAAAGTATTATTCCGAGACAAAAATAAGTGGCTGAAAGAATGCAACAATCTTTCTTAGATATCTTTTGATATAGAAACAGAAATTAATGAATGATTAAAGCAGTAATAGATTACAAACTAATTTCGATAGAGAAATTAAATAAAGAGAAAGAAGTATTGTATAATCTAGTATTTTTTATATAGAATTATTAAAATACATTTTAATCTTCAAAAGATTAAATTGAAATACAAATAGTCGGATCTTGTTTTACATTTAATAGATAAAAGATAATAATATTCTATGTTTGTCTATCAAAATTTATTTTTATTCAATTATTTGTTAAATCAATTGTTAATTTATTATTTTAAAGTATATTATTTATAAGATAGCATCCTAATTATAAATTTATGAAAACAATAAACTGTAAAGAAGCAGGATTTGATTGTGATCATATAGTTTTAGGTGAAACAGAAGAAGACGTAATGAAGAATGGAATAAAGCATGCCAAAAATGCTCACAACATGAAAGAGGAAGATATAACTCCTGAAATGCAGCAAAAAATAAAAGGCCTTATTCGCAGTTCTTAACTATACCTTTTATTTGTTATGTCTATATAATAATTTTGCAATAGACTATTTGCGATATTACATTCTATTCGCATATCTTCATGGTATTTTTTGTTTTAATGTGTGACAGAAAAGTTTGTCACTTGAGTCACTCAATTATTTAATAATATATTCATAAAAAAATATTAAATAAATATTTGTGAAAAGCATCAATAACTATAATAGTTAACAAAATTATTAAAAAGGCATTTTTTTGATATCTATATATATAATACAATATTTTCCTTGTGATTTCAATTCTGCCATTTCATAATTTTATATTTTATGAAATTCTCACCCTTTATAAATAAGAAATATGAAAAAAATTTTCAAAAATTAACAATCTGTGAAAAAGATCATATGTTGTTGCTCGGGTAATTGATTAACCTGTTTTTAAAGGTAAATTCATTATAAAAAAGGCAAGTCTTGGTCCTTTAACTACCATAAAAAGATTGGCAAAAACCTTATTTATGTTAATATGATTTGGTAATATAAGGTTAAATAATTCGGATTTGCAGTCACAAAAATTCTTATTCTTAGCATTTGCTTCGATTGATATTATTTTTATGTTATTATTACTATTAATCTCTTATTCGCTTTTTCAAAAGACTTTTGCTGAATCATCTGCATTTGATCAAGTTTTAATTCCGGATAAAGAAATTGGTAAACAGCGAAATGATTGGGTGCAAACTTATGGTAATGACAGTACTCATTTAAAGTCTGACTATGCAAACATACTGGGTGTGGATTATTCTAGTGACGGAAAAACTCTCGATACCACATTTTGGCTAGCATCAAATTCGGAGAATGCTTCTATATACAATCAACCCCTCAAACATATTAGGTATGGTATGCTTATTGCCATTGTTAGCCTGCCTCAAAATTCAGGATATAATGGAGCCAATTACAACTTTTATATTGAAGAAGTTAATGGAAAATGGAGTGAATATCTTTACCAATTATCGTCAACAGGTACCCATGCACTTATATACTCTAAGATAAACTATACAGAATCTTTTGGCAGTCCTACAATTGGCCCAGGGTATGTTAAACTGCGATTAGACCTAAATTCTATTCATTCTCCTAGAAATTACGGCTTATCCTTTTATACAGCAGAATCCTTCAAATCAAATGAAATTAGAGATTTTACAAGCTGGGTTGCTATTCCTCCTGCTACCATAAATACAGTAACACATCCAAAGGATATAGTAATAAGACAAGGAGAAGAGCATCTAATTTCATCTGAGATAGAAACACCCTTTTCTAATAATGTTACTAGTATAACTTTCGATAATGGCACATACTACAGTTCTGACGGCTTAAGTGTATCTACCGAAAGAACTCAACCTCCATTATTTAAGGTAAAGGTTTCCCCACAATCTCCCATAGGCGTATATACTGCACCGTTTATGGCTTCACTGTTGATACAAACAACATCAACGAAATCGCCTATGTTTAATAACACAGTAACTGGATTTGTAGATCCAGAGTTTCAAGTATCCAAAAAATATCCAACAATTGGCTATATAACTGGTCTGGCAAATTTAACAATAGATGTAATACCACCATTAACTGTTAATGAAACATTTACGGCCTTTTGGTTCGCCTACGGAACCCCAATAGTGATTCTCGCCGGTGGGGCAGTCGGTGCGTTTTCGACATTTTTTATCGACCATATGAAAAGCAGAAAGGAACGCAAACACAAATAAATAGAAATCCATTTCAGCATCTGGCTACTTGTCTTATCGACTAAATAAAAAGCCAAATTTGTACCAATTCAAATTATGGATGAGTATATATTGAAATATGATGTATTTCTTTCCAATCATCCTCATATCTATGACATAAGATTTAGTTACAAATACATGTTTATTTTTAAACGGAATTATTAAAAAGCCTTGGGTGATACCTTTGCATACCTCAATCGCTTTTGGCTATTGAGATTGTTTCTTAAATATAGCTTCTGTTACTATTTTACCTAGCCTAGAGCTAGTTTCTGTACCATAATATTGATGTGGTTTATCTAACTTGATCATCATATGTATTTCTCCATCTGGAACTACATCTTGGCTGGTAATGTTTTCTGTAACTGCTATACAATAGGTTATTTTTTGTAATCTTTCGTGCCCTTTTACTATAAAACAATATATATTTCTACAAAAAATCAAGGTCAGGTTTATCCTTAGATGTACAAGATAGTGTTGGCATGTCTGAGCATTATATTTTGGTATAGAGTTGGAAAGTTTAAAGCAACAAAGATAATGGAGATAATACTTGCGATAATAAAAAATGTCAACTGTTGGTTTACTGGATAAATTCAATAATTAGTAATATCAAGTTAAATTTAACTTTACATCATTAGATACGTGATTATATAATGGAATCTATACTGGAAGTAGAATTATTTGTTTTATGAAAATGGATTATGAGAAACAAGCTAAAATAATTTTTTTAATATATATTATATTTAAATCTTGTTTCTAATTGTGGACAATGAAACAATAAAAAAATTAAATCACAAGAAGGATTAAAAAATAAAAGATAATTATCTATTTAACAAAATAGAATTTTTCAATTCAAATGGTATTTGCTTGATATTTCAAATAATCTAGCAGAAAGTTATTCAAAATCTCAAAATTTAGAGACTATTGCGGTATTTAACATAAGCTTAATCATTTTCTAAATATTTTTTAAATATTCGCAATCCTCATTGAACACTTTTTCCAAAGTATTTAGCACAATAGAACGTAATCTTTCATCATCACCTACAGTAGGATCAATAGACTGGGACCTAAAGTCTCCTGCTACCACTACATTGGTTTTGTTATCATCCATTGGTATATAGTATATAAAATAGGTAGAACCTGCAAACGGTCCTTCTATTGTTTCAAATGCAACACCTAGAGGATAAAAAATGGTTCCCTTCATCTTTATTTTAACAGTTTGTCCATTAATCTCTTCATCCCAGCTATTGGTGAATATTTGTTCATTTATCATCTCAGTCACGATATTTTTAGCACCAGGATGAATTTTAGTGCCTTCTGTAGAATGTGCCCTAGCTAGATTCCACACCTTGTCTAGTGAAGCATCAAATATACCTTGTCTATCCTCAATGAAAACCATTGTATTAGAATTGATAATTTATTTAATTTAACTATATCTTTATATCATTTTTCTCTGATTATAGGTATTCTCCCATAATTATCACACACAAAAGCCTTATCGCATATTCAAAGGTAACCTTACAATTACAAAATATGTGATTTTAAAAAAATAAATGATATACTCTCTGGTTGAATAACAATATATCCTATTTGTTAATAAGTCATAGGCTGCTATGAACGAAGTATACAGAATATCTGCTGTAACTTTGATAATCAAAAACATGGAGAGATCTTGTAATTTCTACTCTCAAATACCTGGCTTTAAGTTGGTATATGGTGGATCACCAATCGATTCTTTTACTACATATCAAATTGGAAAAAGCAATCTACCATTCTATCTAAATCTAGAACTAGATGTTGTTATTACTACTACCAATAGTAGTTACAACGAGCATAACAGAAGACATTTTGGAAGAGTAATATTCCATACCAAAGATGTGGATGAACTATATTCATATTTGAGGAGAAATGCAGATATCTCAAATAGTATATTGTTTGAAAACGAGCCTACGGATGCCCCCATGGGGTGAAAGGTATTTTCACATACTAGAACCAGATGGTTATCAGCTGTCGTTTGCAAAGACTATAGAGAGAAAAATCATTAAATATCCATCTAAATACTAATTGAGAATAAATCTATCTTTGATTTGGGCTTAATTCACCCTAATTGTTTTTCCACTATTCATTAAAATAATTACAAAATACCTAATCGAAAATAGATAGCCATTGAATGTAGGAATTTAATTTGCTCAGCCGAAAAATGACACTTCAGAATAGTTTCCTGAAATTTTAATCACAATTGTACATAAAAGTTGATGATTAAAACTCTCAATTTTTCAATAAAAAGTAGTAGCAAATTTATAAACAAATGAAATTTTTTGGCAACTCAATTATTTTTGATGTTAACCAGTCAAATAATCATATTGTTACATAAAAAAAGAGAAATTTTATCTCTCATAGCAGATTTTGTTTGAGCGTATGACAAAATGCAGATTATGCTTATATATTTATCCCATAATTGAATATTGTATTATAGAAACAAAATAATTGAGATTTGTTTTTAAATCCCATATTTCAAATGATAGGCGGTTCTTACTTTAACTGTTATTGAGCATGGACAGGCACATATTTTTAAACTAATTGCAATTCATTAGGAAGACCTCTTTGACAATTATCACATATTTGAGGTTGTGATACAAGTATTCTACTGTTTTAAAATATTAAAATATACTTATTGTAAATAAATTTTAAGGATAATATTTAACTTAATCTTTTTACATCAGTAACTTGAAGTCTTGGATCAAAATTATTTCATTTCAAAATGAGTATCAATTACAGACGATAATATAACCACTATTTTTTAATATTCTTTTGAAGATAGATTTGTTTTAGCGTGTGGCAGGCTTTTTGTTGTTGTTCATATTTTTTTGTCTAAAATTTTTAGATATAAAATGGGAGATACAATAATATAGTTAGATTTTAGAATATATATTTTAGAATAGAACTAATAAAAATATGTTGGAAATTAAACAAGTAACTCTTGAAGGCAAATATGTTCTTCTTCGTCCTCCTTCAATTAATGATTTAGATGGATTATCATATGCTGCACAAGATGGAGAAATATGGAACATCCCTTATGCTATATTCCCTACTATAAGTGAATTGTCAAAATATTTGCAAGATTTGTTGAAAGAACAGAAAACGATTTTACCCTTTATAATAATACATAAACAATCAAATAAAATAGTTGGTACCACACGTTATCTAAATATAGATTATGACAATTATCATCTTGAAATAGGTCATACATGGATTGCTAGATCTTATCGAAGGACAGCAGTTAATACCGAATCAAAACTTTTAATGTTGCAGTATGCATTTGAAAAACTAAATTGTATTGCAGTTGAGATTAGAACGGATATACTTAATAAAATATCAAGAAAAGCAATAGAAAGATTAGGAGCAATTCAAGATGGCATCTTAAGAAATCATAAAATAATGAGGAATGGAAGAATTAGGGATACTGTTTGCTATAGTATTATTCAATCAGAATGGCCTCAAGTTAAAGACAACTTGAAACGAAAAATCATCAATCATGATAATAATTATGAAATTATGTAGATTAATGATTAGGATTTCTATTTCTTTTTGATATATGTGTCTTTTTTTATATTCTGCAAAATGTTAGTATATTTATAGGGACAATGTTCGTAATACGCATTATATCACACTTTCAAATAAAATAGAAGATAGAGAGAAGTAAAATGATTTATTATAATTGGCTAGAAGCCCATTCAATAAATCAGTATATTCTTTCTGTCATGAAAGAGTTCCAGGTTACCAATACATAATATCTTATGAGTGAGATAGCAAACGTCCGCAATTATCATAGTTAAAACAATACAATAAATAAAATGGAATCAACAAGATAATATATGTTTAATTTAATAGTAACTTTTCATTTATCCTATTAGCTTGGTTGCATACCAGCCACCTTCATTTACACCATTTCCTAAGAAATAACCTGTCATTGTATCTGATATGCTAGGGATTCCAAAACTGGAGTCTTTAAAAAGAAATCCAGTATAATGTTGGACAATGATAGGATTTGAGTCTAATATCCTATATAATTGTATTTTCTGTAGTAACGGATCATAAGATCCCGAAATCTTTGTTTCACCTTTTTCAGTTGTATTAGTCATTGTTCCTTTTACAATTCCTTGATTATCCACAGAGGTTATTTTTAATATACCACTAAACCCATTTGCATGTATATTCCAAGATCCAGTCTGCAAAATTGAAAATGCAAAAACGTTATTAGTATTAAATAGAAAAGCAAGTAATACTGTTGCTACTGTTATACAAAGTAAACTAGTAATGAGTCCCATCTTTAAACACAAACTAATCCAAAGATATGCTTTTAAACGTTGTATAGTATTCTTTTGAAAATATTGATAATATCAAGGTTCCTTGACTTTTATATTATATTCAACTATTTTATAATATTTACATCAAAATTTGACATAAAGAATGGAAAGAAAAAAATCCGGCATGATTTAATTTTGCCATTATTTCTTTTTTATGATTTACTATTGTATTATATAGGTAAAGGTGATTAAAATATCACAAAATCGATTTCCAATATAATAAAAGATCGGTATGGCAAAACATTATTCCAATACAATGAGGCGTGAAACTCTAAAACTTCAATTAACAGATTTTTAATTAACACTGTTTTTTATTTATAATAGTTATTAATACTTCTAAAGGAAGGGTTCTTTTTAAGGTTCATTTATATAACACTTCAACGTATATTTAATAGCTCAAAGTTGTTTTTGAGTCCATCGCCCAGAGGCGAGAATCCATTCTTTCTCACCTTTGGGAATAACTGCACGTATATTTTGTATGGATAAATGAATATATATAATAAATTCATCTGCATGTATCAATTATTGATAAACTTATTTGAATTGCATGTATCCAAAGATTTACTTTAATATTAAATTGAATATAATGTAAATATGCAGTAATTAAAGCCCGTCAATAAAATGTCATTGGCGTTACTATCATTATAAAAGTGTAAAGGTAAATAATTTAATTATTTATTTATTTCAAGTTCAATATAGAATTTATTTTATAGTGGAAACCAATTACAAATGACATATTTCAAAGAATTTATGAACCTTTATAACAAAGATCATGATAATAAAATTAAAGCATTCCAAGGTTTCAAGTCCCTTACCTATTTTTATAATATTCAATATTCAGAAAAAGAAAAAAGTAGAAGAGGAGAGATTACAAATAGGATATAAAAGTCAATAAGAAAAGATATCAATAGTAAAAAATACTATATGATATTGACGATTTCTTTGAATAGTTTTGACAAAAATATCTCGCGCTTTTTATGCCTAATTTTCTTTGATAAACTTTCATTTTAGTTTAGGAATTATAATAATCTTCCATTGTTATTGAATATTTATCCATTATCTCTTTTTTTTACTACTACAATATGCGATTACAACGAGATTACGACATTTTTTATATTAAATACATTATTATTCAGATAAATTTAGATAATAGAATCAAAAATCATTTTTATGTCATCTCCAACAACAGATAAACCCCTGCCTATAAAATTCAGTTGCGAGAATTGTAAGAGTCTTAATGGTGATTTTTGGTCAATTACTCCTGACCATACATTCAATGAACCCAGTCGTCAAGAAAGAGGAAATTTACAAAATTTACAATCATCAGGACAATGTCCTTTATGTGGTAAAATCAATAATATTTATTGGTATAGATCAAATTCACCTTAATTATAAAGTTCACCTTGTTTCAAAATTTTTTTTTATAATTTTGATAGATAGAGTGTTCTTTTGGATACAATCCTTATCCTTATTCCCCACAAACATACGAATAACTACATGTAAAACTGGCTTTTTTGATTGTCTGGAAAGTCAATTTTTATGAATGATTCTTTAATTATACATCTATTTCAATTATATGTTAATTATAGACATTTTAGTAAAAAAATAATAAAACTTGTTGTATATATTTGAGCATGAGTATATTTTTTCTGATGTCTATAAAATTATTGATATAATAGAAGAAATTGATTTAATAAAAAACAATTTAGACAATAAGCTTAAATAAAGATTTGAATGTAGAATACTTTTTTGAAAAATCTATGGTTGCATTCCGAATTACTATAATAGTCATTTAAAATAAGCCAATAAAACTTTCTATAACGATTAATAAAATAAAGTTATTCTCTAACTAAGAGAATACAAAACTTGTTCTCAATCCATGAATTTATAAAAGAATATGATGCTTCAGAAAGCCATCAAAACAATGATTTAAAGGCAATTATTTCTTATTCTAATTATTTAGGTAACAAATCATTAAAGTAATAAAGTAAAAATGATATTTGATCATATCTTCAAACCAAATTAAAACTAAGATGGAAACAGGATATTAAGACATATAGATTTAATTAGATTTGTCTCAATTTGAATGGTTTTTTATATATAATGAAAAACGCACAATAATTGCACTTGAATGCACATTATTTTTTTTGTTGCAATAAGTTCAATATCAATAAATATATCATTTACATATAGTAGGAATGTTATCTACTATCTTATATAAAAAAGATATAGAAGAACATAGTCTAAAACTTTTAAATTGTAAATTTGTTCCAATACAAAAACAGTATTTCTTACTATGCGAAGGTTGTTTTTGGATGGCATCAACATTGCCTAATTCATTAGATTATCCCTTAGGGCACTATAAAAAATGTCCTATTTGTAAAAATAAAGTAGATCGATTCCAAATTTCTAATTTTTATTGATAACTATGAAGGATTAAAACGAGTTCTATAAATAGCAATTATAGTTTCAAATCACCAAGTTAAAAGCAACTGTCGCAGAACATATTTTATATCTTTATTTATGGGACATATATCTACGAACTTTCATTCGACATACAAAGAAAAACGCCATTGCCTTTCAATTTTCTCAAAAGACATTTGTCGTCTATTATTAACTATAAACTTTTATCATATGATGGACAAAGCATAGAATACATAAAAGAAGATGAATGTGTTATGATATATTGGAAACAGTATAAAGAGAAAATCTGCAATGGCTAAGAGTAAAAACATTGTAATTACAATGGAAGAAGTCTATTTCTCAAAAAAAGATACTTTTATGAGAATAATTATAGCATATTTTATATAACATGTAATTATATTTTCTAAATAATTTGCGATTAGAATTAAGCTTGATATGAATATAATACTTTTGCCATATGCCGATTACATATTCTATCTTGAAAATATAAAGACAAAAATTTTCAAAAAAAAATTAGTTGATATATAAATTTTTCATATGATGGGAAAGATTACGTAAATTTGCGGATTGTTTAATATTCGGAATTTGGAAATCCAGTTTATCAAACACTACAAATAGTGCAAAATGCCTATGATTTTGACGCTGCAATTGAAATAATAAAGCCTGACGGTATAGGTAGATATACTCATGTCCTTACTTTACACTACAGAATATCACTCATCCAAACACAAATAAAATAAGATTTACTGAAGTTTATACAATAAATCTAAAGGAGAATCCAATATTGAATGTTCCTACAACTATATTATTAGATAATGGTAAAGTGATAATCGTAATTCGACCCAGGGTGTTCAAAATCACTTTAAAATGCACCCTTTTATGGAATCGTAGTAAATAATAAAGTACCAATGGTAGACCAATGCACCGTTAAAGGACATCAGATATATCATTTCAATTCCACATAATATTTTTATTGTATGATTTGGTAAAAGGATATAAAAAATATTAATTCATTTGAAAATAATTGCCAATATATTGGACCTAACTCTATGAAGTCAAATATATCATGCTTTTAAATCTTCATCTGATTTTAATAAAAAAATAAAATAAAAAAATCAATAAATAAACCCTTTTACCTACCTTACTTAAATCCCCCTTGGGCCAGTATACTACATGGACTTGTACCTCGATATTCGGTGAAATGGTTTAAAAAGTTATTTTAGATAACTGTTCTCTTTTCAAAACTATGATACTTTACTTTTAGAATTTGTATTTTATAAATTAAAAGTGAAATTTCATTTCTTAAACCGTAGCATCAAATTATAAAAAAATGTTATTTGTGTTCTTTTAATTTATTTAAAAAAGACCTTAATTCGGTGTCATCTTTCCTTTGACTAGACTTTTTAATTTATTCTCTTTTACAATTATTATTGATGTAATTATTATAAATGCAACTTGTGCAAATTCGCATGTCAGATCTATAATATCAGCATCTCCACCTCTTCCAGTGATAGGATTTCCTGGAATTCTTGTTATTACATACAAAAGGATAAACGCAACATTCCCTGCAATCCCAACGTAATACCAAACTTTGCCCCATCTTCTTATCATAGGAATTACCCAGAATAACTGAGCAATTCCAGATCCCAAGAAAAATGTTACATTAGGTATATTATTAAACATTCGAGGATGATCTAAAGGCATGTAAAGATGAACTATGCCAGCTATTGCAGTGGCTATTGCAGCAGCAATAAAATAGTATTTAAGATTTGAAGATGGTATATTCATAGTATTGATTTTTGTCATTTTCTTATTTTATATACACACATATTGTATTTATTCATAGCACAAACTCTACTGCATTAATATGACAAAATTATCAAAATTTGTCTGAAATGTTATTTTGAACTATATAAAATTGACAAGGCCCTATATAGCAAAATTCTCATTTTTTGTAATATAGTTAACGTATTTAGTAAAGACACCTTAAAAAATATATCTTTCATAGAATTAATACTCAAGATAATAATCGCATTCATCTGCTACTGGTGTTTTAGTGTTACTTTGAAATGTCTGCAATATATGTGAAAATAGTCCTAATGTTATCAATAGCAAAACAGACTAAATTGAGATTTGAACTTTTACCTTTTTAATTTCATTTAACTTTAAAGAATAGAATTTCATAAATCGGGATACTCTTTATAAAAGAGACGCCTTTTCTTTTGGATATCAAATTCTATTATGCTGTTTTTCTATTAGTAAATTTCTGTATTAACATTTTAACAATGTAATCATGACTTTATCTTGCAATTTGACCCAATCTTTTGTTAATCTCTTTTTTTAACCAGTCTTGATAAAATGTTAATCTAGTTGTTATGAATAAATCTATTTTTTTAATACCCTTATACGATTGCAATCTTGTTAATATCAAATCTAATGTAGGAATATTAGCACAAAAAAATACTGCAAATATAACATTATCCTGATACACATTTGGAATAAATAATAGATATTCATCCATTTCATAAGAAATTGTATTGATAACGTTTCGATGAAAGTTCTTATCCACAGCTATTATTAATGCAAATTCAATATAGCCAATCAGTTGTAACGAAGACATATTTCGCATAGTCGTAAATTCTAGAAATTGATTTTTTTTCATTCTTTCAAACCATCTTGCCACAGTTCTTGTAGATAATGATGTATCTCTAGCAATTTCTTCAACCTGCATTCTAGGATTTAATAATAGACTTTTTATAATTTTTAAATCTGAAATATGTATTTTAATAGAAGGGAGTCTGTAATTTGCAAAGATAATTTTCTCTACAACTGCAGGCTTTATCAGGTCATTTATTAGTCTAATCTTGTCTTCTTCTACCTCTTTTAGTGCAAGTACATAAATGGAAGATTGTCCCAATTGCTTGGCATATACTAGTACATTTCCAAAAAGGTTTAGCTTGTCTACAATATGTTCTTCTTTCATTTTTCTACCGACATTTTGAATTGTTATTGAACATTCTATTTCATACCCGAACAATGCAGGATTTGCTCTCACTATAAAATTTTTTATTATTCCTTTAGAAATCATTTTATTTACTCTAGCCTTTACAGCATTGGGTGTTAGATTAACAATTGAAGCCATATTTCTATAAGAAATTCTGCAATCCCTGGAAAGCAAACTTATAATTTTCAAATCTAGTTTATCTAGCATTGCTTCCGACTGCATTTAGTTGCAGGTAACAAATTAGTCTCCAATAAGAGTTTTGGTGTATTTTTTTGGGACAATCATTTTCAGTTTTAATAAATTTATTAAATTTTAGTATGTATAATTAAAACATTCATATTATTTTTGATTGCTTTAAAAAGTAAAACTACCTTACTCAAACCATCTAGAATCAAAATTTCGATATTTAATATTTAATAAAGTAGAAAATTGACGATGGGTATTGGATCAGAATATCTGTTTAAAGGTATTTAATAACCAAATAAATTAAATTAATTGATTTTCAAATATTTCTAATCAATGTGTTATTTAATTATAATATAGTTATCAACATGTTTAAAATAATAATTTATGATACAGATACCATTGCCTTCTTTCTACCTTTTATGAGTAAACATAAGATACGAGTTTAATTTTTTTAATAAGATGTAGATTTGATTCTTTGTTTATTTATTGATATATTTATTAAAATAAGAAATAATTATAATAACAATCTGCTATGTCTGAACCTTCTAATGATTCTCTCGCCGAAAGAACAGAGGTATGGCATGGTGAACAAGAGATTAATAATAGAGGTTTAAAAGAATTAGCCAGTGTAAAAATACGGTATGATTCTATTGTGGACCATAATGGACCCTCGATAATGGTTACTAATGAGGAGTGTCATAAAAGCATATGCAAATATTAGGAACAGAGGTTGTAGAATAAGACTTATTACAGAAATTTCTGCTAATAATATTTTATATTGTAAAAAATTAGATAAATTACTAGATCTTAGACATTTTGATGGGATTAAAGGTAACCTTGGAATAGTGGATGGAATAAGATATGGAGCTAGTGCAAGGTCAGAGGAAAAAAAATTCCCTACGGAATATATCTATAGCAATGTAAAATCATTTGTTGAACAGCAGCAATATTTCTTTGATATGCTTTGGAATAAATCTATACCTGGAGAACAGAGAATAAAAGAAATAGAAGAAGGAATCAAGCCAAATATTTTAGAAACTATTACAGATCCTAACGAAATAAAGAACATGTACCTAAACCTAATAAAGTCAGCTACAACCGAAATAATGCTGATTATTCCTACTCCAAATGCAATACGTCTTCAATCTGATATTGGAATACTGCAATTACTAAAAGACCTAACATCCGCAAATAATAATAGCAGTGAAAATATACACATTAGAATTTTGACATCCCATATAAATGATCATTATTTTGCAGAAGAACAAGAATCACAGAATACTTTATTGTCTTTTTCTCTTTCTTCTCCTCCTGTTCATTTTAGGAGTATAGAAACAGATTCAACAACTGAATCTACAATTATAATAATCGATAGGAAGGAATCTCTTGTTATAGAAGTAAAAGATGACTCAAAAGATACTTTTATCGATTCAATAGGATTTGCAACCTATTCTAATAGCAGATCAACTGTATTATCTTATGCATCAATATTTGAAAGTTTTTGGAAACAATCTGATCTCTTAAAAAAATTAAAAGAGTCTGAAGAATTACAAAAAGATTTTATTCATATAGCAGCTCATGAACTTAAAAATCCTATACAGCCAATATTAGGATTATCTAATCAGTTAATAAAATATAAACCAACAGATGAAAAGGAATTTCAAAAGATAGTAAAAATCATTAATAGAAATGCCAAAAAACTAATCCGATTAACAAACGACATATTGGATGTAACTAAAATTGAGACTAAAAATTTGAAATTAAATAAAGAATTGTTTAATTTAGATGATCTCTTATCAGATATAATTGAAGATTATAGAAATCAACTGGATAAAGAAAATGTAAAATTAACATCTAGACGTATATATCATAATAAAAAAGGTGAAACAGCAAATAAGAGAGATACAGAAGAAGAAGAAGGAAGAAGGAAAAATAAATAATATATCAATACTTGCAGATAGAACTAGAATAAACCAAGTAATCTCCAATTTACTTAATAATGCAATCAAATTTACAGATGAAGGCACCATAGATCTTGTAATAGAAAAACAAGGTAGTGAAAATAATGTATTTATAAATATTAAAGATACTGGATGTGGAATAGATTCAAGTATTCTTCCAAAGCTGTTCTCAAAATTTGTTACCAAATCAGAAGAAGGAGGAGGAACCGGATTAGGGCTATACATCTCCAAAAATATTATCGAAGCCCATGGTGGTAAAATCTGGGCGGCAAATAATAACCACGGAAAAGGTGCAACATTTAGTTTTAGCTTACCTGTTGTTAATTGTTGACTTTTTAAAATTCTACTATTTTTATAACTAAATCTTTAAGTTTAGAATTAATTCATCGAAATATCTTTGAAAGATTTTGGCAGATACAACAAGATTTGGATATAAGAAGTTATAAAAATTCTATTTTTTCAAGCAATAAATCTTGATGATGTATCCAACAGGAATGAGAATAAATGATGGGAGTAATGCAGTGAACTTTGGATTTACTGAGATACCTTTTGAAAATTAAAACTACTTAAAAATATGAAAAATAGAATTTCTACTATATTGTTTGGTAGAAGATTATTCCCGACTTGTCTGTTGTTGTTTGTTTGTAACTTGAGATCTAATGGAGGCCAGAGATTGGTCAATTTGATATACAGCCAGCTTGTCCCTTCCAAGTAAATCAAACTTTTGGAGAATAGTTTGAAATAATGTTTCCTCTTCTATTTGTTCACTTATAAACCACTGCAAGAATAAGTATGTAGAACGGTCTTTTTCCTTTTCAGTCATATCTGCCAAATCATAAATGGCCTTGGTTACAGTTTGCTCACTCTTTAAGCCAAATTGGAAAGTAGATTCTAAAGATTCAAAGTTACCTGGAGGTTTTTCAATTGCTGGGATTATTGCTTCTGCTCCAACGCTATTAAGATAATGGAGGAATTTTAGCATATGTTCAGTTTCTTCTGCAGCTTGTGCAAAGAAGAAGGAGGCACTTCCATCATATCCAGTTCTCTCACACCATGATCCGATTGCATTGTATGCATTCGCAGATGATGCCTCATAAGAAATTTGATCATTAATTGCATTTGTCATTTCTGATGAAATTCGCATTATAACAATCAATGTTTTTTCAATATCTATATTTTTTGCTTTCTGTGGTAATTGATGACATATAATTTTCTGGTGATTTAATCCTATTGCATTGTAGTCTAAACAAATCCACTATTCACTTGTCTATTATCATCATCTACTCCTTTAATCCAATAACTTACGCTTTATACTACTTTTGGAAAAATATGGTGCAAAGATACTCGACCTTCGGCGACTAAAACTTTTCTTAACTGAAAAGGAAAGGGAAAATCCATGAGTTTATTTCCATTAATATGTTCTATTTCTTGGTTATTCACCCAGATTCGATCCCTCCCAAAAGATGAGTCTTTGCAATAATCCGTGACATTTGAATCATTCTTCTTATTCTTTAATTTTGTCCGCAGTTGTGATCAAATTAATTGCTAATTCTCCCAATATTGTAAATATCTTTCAATTGTACTATTGCATTTGTTTTTTTTTCATTTAAAATTTCCATTGCTGCATGCTTGGCGCTTGCAAAACTTGCATCTGCCAATAGGCCTTCTTGTCCTATCCAATCTCCAACAATATACACATTTTCAAGATTCTGCAATTTTATATTTGGTCGGCCTTTTAAACCGCCTTGAGCAGCTGTAACTAATGCATTATAGACTATCATATTTGGAAGAAATCTTTTTTTGATAACCACTTTTCTCCATCCCGGTTGGACTATATCCAAAAAGTGCTCTAATTCTAATCTATCATTTTCTGGATCAGGTTTTTCAAAGGCACTTTGGTATTTCATTACATGAACTAATTCTCCATTATTCTTTCCTGGAGTAAGTTTGGCAGTCATAGAATGAACAGAAAGATACAATGGCTTATCAATTGCAAATGCAACGGGTCTATCAGGATGGGGGAGGGTACTCAAAGCAATATCTAAGCATGACGCCATTACCGGCTCTATTTCCTTAATAGGGATATTTGATATAACTTGAATATTCTTGTCTCTAAATAAATCATAAACAACATTTGGACTTGCTGCTATGATTAATTTTGAAGTAGATAACTATGTTACCATCAGAGAGTAGAATTTGTAATCTAGTATCAGAAAAATTTAATTCAGTTTGTTTCTTGCTTTGTTCTTCTCCTAGTTCTTTTATATTTACAATTCGTTTACCAGTAATAATTTTTACTTTGGCTTTTTGCGCTTCTGCCATTAAACCGTTTACTATAGTTTGCCATCCTTTATCCAAATAGAGAACACCTGCTGAAGCAGCTAATTGTAATTGACCTAATGCTGTACCAGCACTTTGAGTATTTGGATCATTAGCATATGTAGCAACTCTACATAATGTTGCTATTAATTCTGCAAGTTCAATACTTTTAATATTTTTATTCAACCAATGTTGCAAAGTGATATTTTGGATTTTTGTAAAATCCATTTTTTTAAGGGATGTAAAAAATCCGATCGCTTCGATTTTACTTTGTATACCTTTTAGTAATTTGGTAGTTAATAGAGACCTTAAACCCCCTATCTGTGGGTACATTACATTATCTTTTACCAAATATTGAGGCATGGGAGGAGGTTTACCAGTATATCTAATTCCAATCTCCTCTAATATTTTGGCCCCTGCTCCAGAAAGATAAAGTGCATGTGGACCTTGATTAAAGTAAAAACCATTGGTGTATAATGTTCTGGCTCTACCCCCTACCGTACTGGACTGTTCAAAAACTGTGACAGAGCGTCCTTCTCTTGCAAGGTATATTGCTGCTGTTAGACCCGCAATACCTGCACCTATAACAACAATGTCTTCTGTTTGTTGTTGTTCATTGTATTGGTTATATTTAATAGAAGTAAAAGATCTATTCCCGTCTTCATTATTTTGGTTGGACATACAACATAACCTATAAAAATAGAATTAATAAGTGTTATGTTGGTTGACCAGCATACTTTAAATACTGACTTTTATAATATTAATTTGTTGCCAACAGTAAATATTCAAAGAACAGAAAAAGTTCAGGCAATTCTAAATGCCGCGGTAAAGGTGCTTGCAAGCAAAGGTTATGAGGGTGCAACAATAATGGAGCTAGCCGAAGCTTCAAATGTTAGTAGAGGCGTACTCCATTACTATTTTAAAGATAAAGAAGATATTGCTACAAAAGCCTTGGCAAATAGTTCTACTCTTATGATACAGTCATCCTTGAATGGATTAAAAGGAAAAACTATTGAAGAAATAGCAAATAATGTAATTGAAATCCAAAAAAAAAATATTCGTGATACTCCTGAATTTTATCGTTTTTTATTTGAAATGTCATGTCACAGTAGACGTAGCAAAAAGGTATATGACGAATTTATAATTTGTCAAGATAAAGTAATTAATGCAATTAAAAATTGGTTAGAAAATGCACACAGCCAAGGTATTATCAATATTAAACCAGAAAAAGCAGAATCTATAGCTGAGACTCTATTATACATAACAGATGGAGTTGCTTTTCATATGGTCGACAGACCAAATAAAATAGAAAATCAAGAAATATGGAATGAATTCAAAAAAATCATAATAGACCTTTTAGGTAAATAAAGTGTTAATTTGATTTCTCTTATTTTTCAATAATTATTTTATAAATTTGATTATTTATTTTTGATAATGAAATTAAAATAAGGATTTGAATTTGAATTAGTAATTATATAATTGATTTTTTTGACAAATTAATTATAATACAAATTTCTCTAAATCCGTATTATAAAAATAAAACAAGGAAATACTATAAAAGGTAAATTAAAAGATATGGATATCTGTCCTGTATTATTATGTACTTTTCTAAAGACTCGTGAACTTTTTCAATAATACAAGTTATAAATTACATTTATTCGTAACGGTCTTTAAAATATGGCTTTGTTATTCATAAAGAGATATTACACAATATAATTATGAAAAGTGTTGTTATTGATATTTGATAAAGTTTTAATATAATTTAATTCTGAATATAACTAAACCATTTTATTAAAGATTTAAAGTAGTATTATTTGTGAATACCATTAATATTAATCAAAAGAAAAAAACAATACAAATATCAGCAGTAATAATTGCATCACTAGTTCTTTCAACAATAGCAAGTCAATCAACATTTACAGTTTATGGAGCAAATCCGGATGTAGGATTTCAGGATGGCCTTAGTGATTGTCAAACAGGTACATCAAATGCAATAAATGGTCATAGTAATGCAGGCCATCATAGTGCTGAATATATGGATGCATATAAACGTGGACTAGCTAGTTGTAATCATTCAATTGGTAGTAGTAGTGGTAATAATGCCAACTTAAATGGAGATAATAGTGGCGGTAGTAGTGGTGCAAGTAGTACGGCAAGTTCTGATTGGACACTGACTGTAAACTTGATACAACCACAATCTGTTACAATTTCTGCCACTGTAAATTTGAATGGCCCCTTTGGATATCATGATAGCCAATCTTCAGGTACAGGTCCTTCACCGTCTGTTATATTTACAGTGCCTGGTAACCAAGTTCCCGATGGCAAACAATACCAACTTTGTGTCCATAGTAATACCGTATCTGCAACTCTTCCTAACTGTCAATTATTTATGCATGGTTCTGGAGATGAAATTGCATCTTTGAATATTCCTAGCTAGTTGGAATAAGAATAATTTCTTTTATTTATATCAAAAGAAATAGAACATTCCTTTTTTTATATCATTATCAAGTTTTGTCTTTTTCCTCTAACTTTAGAACATCATTGATATGGCTTTCTATATTCAATTAAGAGCATAAATTCCATTACTGATTGAATAACAATAATCAATTTCGATATTAGAATAAATACAAAAAAATAATTAGATGATTGTAAACTGCATTTTAAATGTAATTTTCTAATACTAAAATTATTGATAACGGCGAACAAGCCGAGTCATAAAAGGAAGAGAATGTATTTATAGAAAATATTATAATTGTGACTTTAATATATTTCTATACATTATAGCATCCATAGAATATTTTATTACATTTAATTCGTTACCATCTTCTAATGCTATCTCCAATAAGTTTAGAGTGTTTTCGAGTCTTTGTGCAATGTTTTTAAGAAAAAGATCTTTATTTAATGATTGATTCATTAACTCATCGCATCTTTTTAATAAATTTTTATAAGGATCAGAAACACTATTACTCATTATATCTAGATATAACTATGTACTTATAAAAAAGTATTATCTAGTTTGCCAAAATTCATGAAAATATAATACTAAATTAATTCCATCATAATTTCATCATCATCAAAATTATAAGAATAAATATAAAGTCAAGTTTTCAAACAATCCATCTAATAATATAAAAAAATTGAAATTAAAAACAATGAATTCAATTTATTTGACATTGGACCAAAGAATCAGGCACACAAGTCTTGTACGGTATTAAAATTTTACTTGAAAAAGGTATACCCTGTAAAGGTTTAAATAAAAAATTGTTGCTAATACTAAAATTCGTTTGGTTGACAAGTCGGACACCAAAAAGTTATTCGCGATGTCATTTTTTTTTCTGATGAGATTTTGTCACTACATATCCAACAGGGTTTTCCTGATCTTCTAAAAACCCAATGAGTAGTATTCCATAAAGTTTTTTCATCATTTAATAATGGTCGAGTCTTTCCTTTATTTTGGTAACCATAACCAAGAATTTCAGGAATATCAAGAACAAGTTTGTCTAGTTCTTGCTCTGACAATAAAATGGCTTTTTTAAATGGATAAATTTTATTTAAAAATAATATTTCAGATTTGTATTTATTCCCAATTCCACTTACTATTTGTTGATCCAATAAAGCATCTGCAATCAACATGTTAGTATTTTTGGATTTGGATTTTATTTTAGCTTTAACTATATCCTTATCAAAATTACTACCTAGACCATCAGGACCTAGTGATTTAATAGGCTCTCTATCTGCAGGATCATCCAAAGAGAATTGTAATATAGGACCGTTAAATTGGACAAGCACATTGTCAGCAGTAATTATGACCAATCTTACTCTTGAATCTTGCCGTACATCAATCGATTTTTTTATCTTATTATCCGATATTTCACTTGCATTCTTACTTTTGTTTTTCCAATATTTAGAGCGCCATAATGATGATGGTGGGGATTTAGCTAAACCAGCATCATATTCTTCTCTACCATAGATTCTCCATTTACCCCACATCATCATATGATTTCTTAAATATACGCCTGATGAAAATTTTATAACAATATTCTTTCCAAATGTTTTAACATACTCCATAGAAGATCCTATTATTTTGCTTTTTATTTCTTCATCAATTTTATTACACAATATGTTTTGCATTGTTATGTTATTATCTAAAGATTTGAATATCTTATCCGCCATTATTTTAACTTCAGGACCTTCTGACATTTTGAGGTTAAATAATATACAACTCTGAGGATATTTATTTTGTAATCATTTGAATTAGAATTAATAAATCAAGACAGTATATAATAGACAGTATTAGAAAAAATGTTACTATATATAGTTTATTGTAGATTTAGTGTATATTTCTTTCTTGAAATAGGACTTTGCACTGTAGTTCCAAAGATCACGATAAAGATATAGATAGAAGTTATATCTATTTTCATTTTCAAATTTATAATAAAAGATAAAACAAAAAAGAACAACGCCTTTTCCAAAACTGCTACATTTTAAATACATGATAATGATTCAGCAAACATTTTACTTTGATTATTTCTCCAGGTATTAAAAATGTAAACTGTCTATGCTATTACTGATTATATAACGTTTCTACAATAAATCAAGTTGTATGTTCTTTAAAGTAAATCGAGAGAAAAATTTTTTTATACTTAATATTTTATTTTATTGTATTATTTATTGTAAAATTGGTTGAAGTTTATAAAACTGAAATGATAATATAAAACGACCATAACTGAACAACATAGCCCATCAACCACTCAGTAATTCTGAACTAGTAAAGAACTTTCCATTTATAACACAGCGAAAAAGTCAGGAAATGGTATTAAATGAAATATGTACTGCATTTAATTCCGGTTATAAATATATTATATTAGAAGCACCAACTGGTTTTGGAAAAAGCGCTGTAGCTATAGCCCTTGCTTTGAGCTTGGGCTCAAGTTATATTTGTACTTCTACAAAAGATTTGCAAACTCAATACTCTAGGGACTTTCCATATATTAAAGCAGCCAAGGGAAAGAATAACTTTCCTTGTTTATTAAAGCAAGACTTTATAGACAATGGTATTTATCGATGTGGAATTTGTGCTTCAGATAATGTAAATGAATGCTATCACACAACCGTTGAATATGGTAATTGTATGACTAATGAATTTTTTAAAGGAGATGGCTGCAAGTATAGAACATTTGTTAAAGATTATAAACTAATCAAAGAAGGAACAAAAGAAGAAGAGGTATACATTGACAACGAAAGCAAACAAAACTATCAAAAACAATATGCTGATTGGTTACCCCTAAAAGATACAAAGGTACGAAGAGATTGGAAGCCGTGTGAATACTTTAACCAATTAAATATCGCATTAGCCTCGAGCCATTCTATATTCAATTATTCTATTTTTCTTGCTTTTTTATCATATAATAAAAGTCTGCCAGAAAGAGAACTTTTGGTGTTGGATGAAGGACACCTTTTAGAAACAGAAATTGTAAAGTTTAGAGGATTGTCAATATCTAAAAGGAGATGGAAAAGGTATATTGGTAATTTAGAGATTAACGATTATGGCTATGATGACATAGAAAGATGGATTGATTTTCTAATTAATCTTGAAACAAAAATGCTAGCTGCAACTGATAATAGTTCTTTGACAGAATTATTGTCAATAGCAAGAAATGTCAAATATAATTACTGTAAGGGTGGAAAAAAAATATCATCATCATCATCAGTAGCAAAGGAAGAGAACAAAAAAAGGATAGT
Organism: uncultured Nitrososphaeraceae archaeon; assembly: GCA_963824915.1. GTDB lineage: Archaea > Thermoproteota > Nitrososphaeria > Nitrososphaerales > Nitrososphaeraceae > Nitrosocosmicus. The sequence continues at coordinate 51,453 of CAWGRD010000006.1, read as the reverse complement.
TTCTGCATCTGAATTATTTGATAGTGATTATGAAATTGAAAAAAATATTGCTTATGAAGATGATGTATTAAAAAACTCTGCAAAAACCCTTGGTGAGGAGCTTGCTGTTGATGCCATTAAAGATACAGAAAGATTGACACGAACAATAAACAGCATACTTTCAAATCCAAAGAATTGGATAATTTCAGATATAAAGAAAGATAATTACAAAGTAGATAAAGTAGAATTAAAGCCACTAGATATTGCATCTTACTGTAAATCCGTGTTTGAAAAAGGATCTAAAGCATTGATAATGAGTGCAACTATCTTAAATAGTAAAGCATTTTGTAAAAGTATTGGCCTAAATCTTGATAATGTAAAGTTCATTCAGGTTAAATCAGATTTTCCATTAGAGCATAGAGCAATCTATCCACTAAATATTGCGTATCTTAACTATAGAAACTTGCAATCTATTGATATAATGTCCAAAATTACAAGGACTGTTGATAACATAATGTCCATGTATAAAAACGATAAAGGAATAATCCATACTACATCATATGAGCAGCTGACATTTATCAAAGACAACATATCAAAGGAGAATGCAAGGAGATTGTTGATAACTGACCCTGAAATACAAAGAGATGAAATCATATTTCAACATGTATCAACTACAAAACCAACTGTTCTTATTTCACCTTCGCTACATACAGGCCTTGATCTAAAGGATGAACTATCAAGATTTCAAATAATAACTAAAGTTCCATATCCAAGTAAAGGTGATAGGTGGACTAATGCAAAAAGAGAATTAGATCCCGAATGGTACTATTGGCAGACGGCATTAAGATTAATACAGGCATATGGTAGATCAATAAGATCTAAGGACGATTGGGCAAAAACATACATTTTGGATGCGGCATTTGGCTATTTTATAAAGAAGAATAAGAATATGTTGCCAGAATGGTTTATTCAGGCAATCAAAGGCCATTTATAATAATTAACGTAGATTACCAAAACAGTATACATCTACCATCAGAAATTTGTAACGTTGTATAAAGAATTCGCTTTTGGTAATAGACTATCCTCAAGTCATTAATATCCATATTATTTATATCATATCCAAAACTATCTTTTTATAGGTGATGATACTACACAGCACAACAGAGATATATCAAGCCAAAATAATTCTCTGATTTCTCTTCATATCGGACATAGTTTCCTGAATCCGTTGTGCCAAGAATTGTTCTATCTATAACCAATATTTTATTATTAGGCAAAGAATATCTTTTTTTTCAGATTAGATTCTAGTTTAAGTTTAAATTCTAGAAAAGTCAATAAATGTCAAAAGAAGACCACATTAATAATAAAATATAATGCAATCTCATGATTAAATGCCATAAATTATAGAATTAAAAAATATAGTTATAATCACAAGAAGAAAAATAACAAACTATGTTCACAAAATTGTATCGACCCATTTGAATCTTACAATTATCCAGAATACAAATTAAATATAAAAAAACTAATCAAGGTATAACTAAAATTGGACTTTCCTTAAATATCAAATTTTTTTGTGATGGAGGTTTATATCATTCAAGATATTTTTAACAATAAACTCCCGCAGCACGCTATATATATTTTTGAATCTTAATCCTATTTCTAAGGATTCATACAATCATATTTACCCAAAATTTAATTGCCAGGTTCATATTATTTTTTAATATTATATAAATGGAAAATATAAAAGTAACCCAAACGAAAGAAGGAACTAATAATCTTATAGATGATAAAATAAATGAAGATAATAACGAAAACAGCTTTGACAATATATTTGATGTTGCCATAATAGGTGGAGGCTATGCGGGTTTATCTGCTGCATTACTATTAGGGAGATATCTTAGAACCACCATCATCTTTGATGTTGTAAAACCCCGGAAATCTCATATTCATGGATATTTAGGATTTGAAAAATCGCCAATAGAAGAGGTGATTCAAAAAGCATGGAAGGATGTACTCCAATACGACTCTGTAAAAAGAATAGTAGAAAAAGTAGAAAAAGTAGAAAAGGATAGTGATAATGACCTTTTTCTAATCACAACAACGAAATCAATAAAGATAAGTAATCAAGAGTCCGACATTAGCAGAAAAAGAATAGCTAAATCAAGATATCTGATTATCGCAACAGGAATACAGCATCAAATCCCAAACATAAAAAACTTTGAAGAGTATCAAGGAAATGGTGTTTGGCATTGCCCTCATTGTGATGGATTTGAGGCGACGGATAAAAGTCTCGTTATAATCGCATCAGATAACATAAACAACAAAGCTATAGATTATGCCAAGGTATTTCTTGGCTGGACAAAAGATATTACACTATTTTTCCAAAGACCTAGAGAAGAAAATAATACCGACGTAACAGAGTATCCCTTATTAACAGATGAACAAAGACAGGAAGCATTGACATTGGGAATTAATGTCGTTGAAAATGATGAGATTGCAGAAATTGTCGCAGATTCGAAAACAAATGTTATAAAAGGCGTACTCTCAAAAAGTAATAGGTTTTACAAAGCTGAAGTATTGTTTTATCATATTGGACAAATTATTCAAAATGAAATTGCAAATCAACTTGGCTGTGAATTTGATGAAGGATATGTAAAGGTAAATAAAAAACAACAGACTACAGTACCAAATGTCTATGCAGGAGGCGATATTGATACAGACAGACATTATGCTATACTGGCAGCTGCTAGCGGTGCACTAGCAGCAATATCAATATACGAGGAGATATTAAAAAATGCAATCAAAGTAACTAAAATAAAAAGCAAAGACTAAATTCATTGTAAAATAAAAAAAATATCAATGGATATTTCTTTAGTAATTTAAATAATGGTCATATTATAAGTAATATTTTTTTTCAGTCAGTATGTCGAAAGTGAATAGCAGTGATGTATGGTTTAGAGAGCCATATGATCACTATGGTGGCCACTGCATTAAGATCATTTTTTAAAGGAATATCTACTTTAGATTTTATTTCCCAAATAACTTCTGAATACTTTCCCTTGTAGCTTTTTGCTGCCTTTTGAGGAACATTTAATTCAAATGGTATTGGTTGATTTTCCTTTCAATCCATTATTTTATAATTGTCTTTATAGATCATAATTTTGGCTGTTATCGCAAATAGCACAGAAAATTAAAAATGATAAAATTTATGGAAGACTTTAAAAAAATATACTTTAGAAATATTTAATATTCTTTGTGATACTAAATATTTATGAGTGACTCCGAGTCACTCCTTTGGTATAATATAATGGAACCACCATAGTAAAAGAAAACATAGAATTAATTCTCTGTCAAATCGATACTATCGGGTTGGCTGTAAATGAGTCACTCCGAGTCACTCTTTAAATATGACGATTGTAATAGATAAGTATGGGTAGAGCCATATACGCCTGTACAAAGTGCAATAAAACATTCGGACGAAGATATAATGCTGATCGTCATAGTCTACGGAAGCACGATGGCATGGCAATTATTTTTAATAAAGAAACAAATGAAATATCAAATAAAAGAAAAATAAATGACTATTCTTCATCATCATCTTCACCAATAACAACAACTACTACTACAAAAATAGATGCCAACAATAATACCAGAACTATTCCAAATCCTCATGACAATAACCATGAGGACTCTTTCAGTATCCCTGATTCAAAAATAAATAATAACACTGTAGATAAAGAAAAAATTTTTAGAATTTTTGAAAAAATATCACCTTTGATTGATGAATTTGATACACTATTAACAAAATATGAGCCAGATCCTGAAAGAAAAAAAATAATATCAAATGTAATTGGTTTGTCTTTAGCTACTTCGACTCCCGTTCGTTCCTTAAAGGATACGATTAATTATTATCGGGTAACCAAGGGTATGGAAAAAGTAACATCATATGTAGCAGAATCACAAAATATTACACAAAATCAGGCAAAAGAAATGTTAAAAACAATTATTTTGACTGCACCATATTCTAGGGACAAATTTAACAATAAATTCAATTTGTGATTTTTTAAGAAGATGTTATAGTTTCAAGAGCTTTCAATGTAATTACAAAAATGACTATAAATTCTTCAAACAAAAAATGTAAAAATAATCAAAAGAAGAATGTTCCAAGTCTTTAGAAGATGGACTTGATCTCTGCAATAATCTTTCACCAATATCATTTGATTCTGATTCAGAAATAAACACAAGATTAAATTGGGTAAAAAATTATCTCCCAAGATTTCAATCCCCTTACCTATTTTTATAATATGCAATAACTCTGAAAAGGAAAAATAAGACAAAGATAACAAAGATAATAGAAACTAATAAGAAATGTTATTGAATAATCAATAGATCATGATAGTAACGATTTTAGGAAATTCAAGAATGTAGAAAATTAAATTACGTATTTGATATAAATCTCAGTAAAATATATCGATATTTCAATTTCTCAATATCAATTAGTATTCAAAAACTAAAAGTATTATTCAACGATAAATAATTTTTAAATTATTGTTAATAATTGATAATATTTATTGTCTTGATGTATATAGAACAAGAACAAGCCCTGAAATATCCTGACTATACATTGTTGTTATTTAATCTAATACCATCATTAACTTTTTTTTACGCCGACGCTTATCTACCATGCTGTTGTCTTCATATCGAATTTGCATCTGTTTTTGTTTTTCTTCTTCTTCTTCTTCTACTTTTGCTTCGATAGTATTGTCTTTATTTTTTTTGACTTTTTTTTCTTTTATTAAATCAGCAACAGTAACAGATTTCTCGGAACTCTGTTGTTCTGAAACTTCCTTAATAGTATCTATAGAATCATCAGATGGAGAATTAACCACATAGTGTTTATGTCGCCTTTCTACGTCGTTATTATTTCCTTCAAGCACCCTTTCTATTTCTCTTGCTAGAGATTTTTTGACTAGGATTTTGAGCTTGTCTGTTTCTGGGCTTTGTGGGAAAGTGGCTAGCAAATATTCAAATTGTCTCATGTACTCGACTACTTTGTTACGATATTCTTCCTTTGATGGTTTATGATTTTTTGTTACCTTGAACCAGGTAGTTGCACATTGAGCAGGATAGGCTTTTGCAAGTTCTTCAATAACACGCTCCATTTCAAAGTAGTCTAGCATAAGGACAGACTCCTATAGGAAAGAATAATTAAAAGACCTTCCTTTCTTTTCAATCTACCTGTTATAATGCTATTCTATTATTTATCCTCTTATTAATCGCACGCAATATTATTCTTCATTTGTTCATTATGTAAATGTGACAAAACCTTTGTTATTTGTTTTTAATATCTCGGGCTTTTGGTTCTCTTTTTTTTATCTTTAAAGGATCTTTTCTTTCAATACTGAACCTTGTTGCCAATTTTATAAGACCATTTGATGTCATACCATCATCATCATCATGCAATATTTTCTTTGTTATCTTTTTCTATCTCGACATGATTGTTCTTTCTAAAGTGTAAAAAAGCAAGATAAATTATTTCTCACTAGGTTATCAGAAATAATTTAATTCTTATAGATATTCTAAGGTCCAAAAATATTAAAAATATTAAAAACGCCTTATTGTAGCAAGGCATCTAAGCAGCAAATCATTTATTGATATAACATTTCTAATTAAATAACAGTATAATCTTTGAACCTATTCTTAATTTCTCCAACACAAACTGCCCCAGATAGTACTTCAAAATCATTAATTAATGGAGGCGCAGACGAACATTTTTTCCTTCTAAAGATACAGATTTGCATTTAACATTTGAACACTAGAGTTAGAATTAATTTAATTAGTATAATATTATTTGAAGATCAAAAGAGCTATATTTTTGAGATGTAATGTTATGAAAATTTGTTGATATAAAATACCATACAAAATACATATGTATTATTAATAATATCTAATATCAAAAAATATGATAATTTCCAATAATGACAAACAGCAAAAAAAACAAAAAAACAATATCCTTTCGAAAGATTTGCGTCAATTCGAAGATATACCGATTTTGACTTTTTTAAAAAGGACCATTCTTGGATATTGTGCATTTCAGATACGAATGGACAGTTTAACCTTTGGCGACATCATTCTAATGTAACTTCTGATGGTGAACAATGCTCTTCTTATCCATTAACCAATTTTATCGATGATTCAGTAAGGCATGTTTTTTCTTCCCCTGTCAATAATAGTGTAATTTTTTTTGCAGATCATTATGGAGACGAAAATTTTCAAATATACAAAATAGACGATATTTTCAATTCTTGGCCTGAACAAATAACTTTTAATCCACAGATAAGATATGAATGGGGTTCAGAATGTTTTAGCCATGATGGAAAATATATTGCTTATAGCTCAAATGAAAAAGATCTTTCAAATATGCTCATATTTGTTAGAAATATGAAAAATGACAGCGAAGATAGTTTTTGTATTACAGATACAAAAGGCTGGTATATTCCAGGCTATTGGTCACCAGATAATAAAAAATTAAATTGTTCTCAGTTAGTTACTCTATCTGATTATTCAATCTGGTTAATTGATATTGAAAGCAGGAACATGGAAAAAATTGATTTAGAAAACAATGAAAAAAGTCGTTTTACTGTTGGACCATGGTCCCCTGACGGAAAGGGATTTTACATTCTATCTGATTTAAATAGAGAATTTATCGGTCTTGCATTTTACCATATTGATACATCACATCTGGAATGGATATTGACCCCTAAATATGACATAGAATTAATAGATATTGATTCAAATGGAAATTTGCTAACATGGACAGAGAATGTAGATGGTTATAGTAAATTATATGTTAAAGACTTAAAGAGTCAAAAAGTTCGAGAAATCATCCCCACTACAATATCTACCACTACCACCAATACCAAAACTATTTTTTTAAATGGTGTTATTGAGAAGCTAAAACTATCTCCAGATGGAAATAGAATAGGTATCATGATGGATAGGCCAACCGCCCCCACCAATATTTATGTAACAGATATAGATGAAAATAAACAGAATAATTGTACAAGAATTACTAATTCTCTTTTTGGTAATTTGTCAGAGAATGTATTGATTAAACCACAATTGATAAAATTCAAAAGCTTTGATGGATTAGAGATTCCTGCATTTTTATATAAACCTAGTAACACAACCACTACACCTACTACTGCTATTAATTTTGAAAAGATAAATGAAAAAGATAATATCAAATTGGGGGCCGTCTTATCAATTCATGGAGGCCCAACTGCTCAAGAAAGGCCATATTATGATTATTCTGGATTTTATCAATATCTTGTAAATAATGGAATAGTCGTCATAGCACCGAACTTTAGAGGAAGTACTGGTTATGGCAAGAGCTTTGAGAAAAAGATATATCATGATTGGGGTGGCAATGAACTAAAGGATCTCGAATATGCAATAAAATGGCTATTATCTCAAGATTGGATTGATCCTAAAAGAATTGGAGTATTTGGTGGCAGTTTTGGTGGTTTTGCCACTTTAAGTTGTATAACCCGGCTACCACAGTATAACTTTAAGGCTGCCGTAGATATAGTGGGGCCAAGTAATCTTATAACATTTATTAAAACTGTTCCAGAACATTGGAAGAAACTTACATTCGAGCTAGTAGGCAATCCAGAAAAGGAAGAAAGTTTCCTCAAAGGAGAGATCTCCTATTACTTTTGTGGATAATATTAATCCAATAACTAGTTTGTTAGTGATACAAGGAGTCACAGATCCACGTGTAGCAAAAAGCGAATCTGATCAAATAGTTAAAAAGCTAAAAGATAAAAGAATGGATGTTGAATATTTGATCTTTGAAGACGAAGGTCATGGCTTTACCAAATATAATAATCAAATAAAAGCTTTAAAGAAATCAGCAGAGTTTATGGTAGAAAAACTATCCTGATAAAGATAATTTAAAAAAAATTGATTGTTTTTTAATAGTTATTTGTACATTGCACATATTCAAACTAAAGTCTTTTCCAAATGAAATATTTTTATTTGTTTATCATCAATTGAAATAAACAACATCATCTACAATTTTGGGTTTGAAACCCAATAATTATGGAAATACATTTATATTTGAATGTGTATTAATATATATGATAAACTCACTTTCTACCCTAGAAAATGAAAATGAAAATCTGGCCCGTAGATTTCATATGGATATATTTCAACAAGGTAATCTAGAAGTAGCAGATGAAATCATCTCACCCAATTTTGTTGTATATATTCCTATTTTACCACCAGAAATAAAGAATGGGCCTGAAGGTGTAAAGAAATTTGCATCAGCAACAATGAATGCACTTCCAGACAGACAATTTGTCCATGATGATACGATTGTCAAAGGAGATAAAGTTATGATTAGATGGACGCTTTCTGGAACAAATACTGGCGAAATGTTTGGAAATCCACCTACTGGTAAATCTATAATAGCATCAGGATTTGATCTCATTTAGGATTTCTAACGGTAAAATTATTGAGTTATGGCAGCAATATAATTATGGAAGATGGTCATAAAGAGTATTGTCAAATATCGATGACAAAATTGCCATATTTCCAATCCCAATTATAACATCATGAAAGCTATACCTTAAATAACCAGTGTTCAAAAATCAATAAAAGTAAAGTTATAGAAAAATTTTTAATTATGTTCGAAATATTATTGCAATAGTTTGTTAAATTTGTCATCTAATTAAAAAGGCCGCATTTTATAATTATTTGAATGTGTATATCTAAACAAATCTACAAGATATATTATATCCAAAGATTTCATTTAGACAATCAAATATCAAATATCAAATATCAAATATCTTAATTTTGTTATTTAATTGTAATATGTTTTTTCTCAAATAAAATCAATTAAAAGTTTTCTCTAACAAATAATGATATATATTAATAAATCACAAAATGCTTATTGAATCTGTTTTGAATATATTCCTCCGAATTAGTCACTAACGACTGCAAAAGATAAAACTTTTGATATGGTCATTAGCAATTGAAATGTATCTATCAATTGCTTTGAAAGGAAACATGAACAATCTAGATACGTTTCAACTATAATAAAAAGTCTATATAAGAGAAACATGCATTAATACCATGGGAATAATCAATAGTATAAAAGATAAATTCAAAAAATCAGATAAAAAAGTTAAGAAAATAGAAGAATCAAAGTAATTAATCTTTTACAACTAGCTATTTCTTTTTATGATTGTTACAATAAAAACTTTATTTACCACAATTTTATACCTGCTAAGGATATAATCTATTATCTCTAGATATATTAAAAAAAATAGAGAAAATTATTTCTAAGGACCGATTCGATCATCTAAACTGCTGTTATAATACCGAATAGAAGAAAGAATTTCCAAACATATTACTGTAAATAATAGAAGATAAATTAAATAATAAACCACTAAATTTTTCAGAATAAAACTAATAATTAAAATGGAATATAAATAATGTATTGCCTAAACAAAATTCATTAATGTAAGTTGTTTTGAATTATCATGTGATTTGTTTATTTTGATATATCTACTTCCAATTAAATCAGGAAAATCAAAAGACATGTTTCTTCTTATTACTGCGTCCTTTAGATTTTCCAATAGTGTTTTCGAATAAACTTTGTCTACATCAAGGTTATAGCCATTTTTGAAATGCCCATTAAAATGGTAAAGTTTTTTGTATTCTTTAATTCCCTCTTCTTCTTTATTTAGCATTTTAAGAATAATTTTCATTCTTTCCCATATATCTGATCTGAGTCTTAAAGTTGCACCAAAAACGGAGTCAACACCAGATTTATGACAATTCTCAAGTATGGATTCAATATCATTTGCCGAATCGGTAATTAGTGGAATAATAGGATCGATATTTACAGCACAGCGAATTCCAACATCACTAAATCTCTTTATTACTTTAAACATTGCAGATGATGGTGGAGTCCCAGGTTCTATTATTCGCCTGATGCTATCGTTACAAGTAGTAATTGACCATACTATAAAGCAATTATCTTTGTATTGTGAATGGAGTTCTAAGTCTCTTGATATTAGTGTCGATTTTGTAAATACATAGTAAGGAATTTGGTATTTCTGTAGTATTTTAACGCATTTTCGTGTTAGTTCAAACTTTTGTTCAGCCGGTTGATATGCATCGGTGGCTGAGGAAATCATTACTGGTTCTATGACTTTGGATTTCCAAGCCTTTAATTGACTTTCTAGTATTTCGGGAGCATTACTTTTTGCATATATTTTATCATAAAATTCTGGGGACCATTCATAAGTAGCATAACAATAACCACATCTATGCTGACATCCCTGATATACATTTAAGGTATAACCTTTATATCCTCTTACAGTAAAGGGATGAAGCATTGATTTACTCTTTTTGGTGTTAAACTCGGGTACTTTTTTGCTATACCATAAGCTCATTATAATATAAGAAATAATACAAATGAGGCAATTAAATCAAACCTATAGAAATCGTTTTTTAACAAAAAAGTTCATAGCACTTTTACCCAAGAAAAAGCACATAATAACAGCAATTTAAAGATGATAGCAAGTTTTACAAATATTATAGTTATCTATATTTATTTAATAAAATTATAAATTAAAAACATATAATAAATTTCTTTCAGCCGTAATAGTATAAAAAAATTATTATGTTATTAATTAATTTTTTTCTTTCTGCCATTTATAACCAGATTCATCTTTGGTAACAAACCAAAAATCATAATTTTTACTTGTGCGATCTCCTGCCTTATTAAGAATTATTTTACCCGACAAATTATCTATGGTTTTGTTAGCAGTATCAAAAACAATTTGTTTAAAGGATGTGATTTTGCTATCATTACCTTTGTCCAGTGAGCTGCTGTTTTTATAAAGACTTTGTGAGGCTAACCAGTATGAATCATAAGCTTACTGCAGGATATGTTACTGAACCTACATCATGTAATTTATTTTCCAGAGCTTTTTCAAGATTCTTAACCTTTTCTGGTTCATCATTTATTGAATACAAAGGGTTAGTAAGATTAACTTTCATTGCAAAATCTGCTGCATCCCAATTTTTTGTTACTTGAGAACTTTGTGCTATACTATCACTACCATACCATTTTGTTTTTGTCAATATTTCATAATTTGCTGCTTGGATTAAAATTGGTGCTATTTCGTCAAAAGATATTATATATATTGCAACAGAATGAGGACCATATCTTTTTACTGCATCTGATACATGGGTAGTTAATTTTTTTAGTTCTTGATCCCACATTATAAAATTTATTCTATGTAAACTTGTGGCAAACCTACCTGTATGAGGAGTATAAGTAATGCCGTCTTCAACCTTCCCTCCAAGTTTTATAAAATTTGTTCTAGTTGAATTATAGAGTTCACTTCCATAAATATCGCCTCTCCAAAGGGGAACAATAACTTTTATTCCATCTTTAATCATTTTTTCAGCAATTACTTTTCCTTGGTTTGCATCATCTGGAACCAACCGAAAAAGATTGTCACCCTCGATAGATAGCAGTGGTGAAGTGCTTGCATAACTAATAAGTATAATGTTGTTAGCATCAGCATAGTCTTTTACTGCAGAAACTGCAGTACTTGTTGCCGGTCCTACAATAATATTCACACCATTTTCATGCAAGTTTTTTATAGCTACAAGGCTATCTTCGGGGCTTGTTTTTGAATCAGCCATCAATACATTAAAGCGGTACGAAGAATTCATATCCTCGAAAATAATTGTTTACATCATACTCTGCTTTATCTAATGCAACTTTGACTGATTTACCCATAGAGGATAAGGAGCCTGTAAGTGGCAAAATGGCCCCTATCACAAATTCTTTTTTTCCACTTTTATGATTCAATGAACTTTGAAAGTCAAATGTTTTTTTATTTATAAAATATTTATTTTCATCATTGCTGAAAACATTTGAAGAATACATACTCAAAATTATAGATATTGATATAAATATAAGCAAACTAACTAAAATTTTTTTTGAAAATCTGTCTCTTGCTCTTGTTATGACCATAAAAATGACATCTTCTGGTTTCCATTTAATAGAATGTCTCATATACCACACAAGTCCTCCCGCAATTAACAAATAATGGGCAGATAAAAGCAATGTAGATATCCATAATTGTTCAACAAACGAAGTCAGAACAATAATTGCAAACCAGCTATCACCTACAACTATTGCCAAAAGTCCAACCAATTCAGTAATCCATGGAATAAAGTGATGTTTATCATTCTTTATTCCAATGAGGATAATTAAGGCAAAAACAGTTAAAATAGAATTTAAAACAGGATAAGCTATTGTGACCCCAAAAAGCATGATACCTCTAAAACTGGATAATTCAGACAGATTAAGTGTCAAATTTAATATATATATTAAAAACATCACTGTAATAGGGATCATTAAAAAAAGTAACTTTTTTATTAATAGTTTGACCAGTATTTTTATATGCAAGTATCAGTCGATAAATTAGAAATCCATAGGCAGAAAGTAGAAAGACATCTGCTAAAGAAGGGACGGGCGATACGATATCGAGTACCATTTCATAATATCCCCATATCACATTTGCAATAAACCAAAAGATAAGTCCAATTGCTAAATGAATTTTGGTTTTATCTCTATCCCCATTTTCTCTATCCTTTAGAAGAATAACAACAGAAAGAACCGCAGCGATTAAAGAATTGATAATTAATATCCAACTTGAATATATTATTTTATTTTCAGGTTCAGCAAAAATAATAATAAGATTTGTTATAGATATAGAAATGATTACTAATAAGAAAAAATGACTAGGTTTCAATAATATCTTGTTTATGGAATATTAATTAATATCTTTAACAATTTTTCAACGAAATTCTCCTTGCCATACCTCTTTACAACTTTTATCCCTAGATCTTACAGTATCAAAATTAATAAACATGATAAAAATAAAGAAAATACAATCGACAATCATATAGATAACAGATCAGAATACTAAAAATATTGTAAATGAATTGAAACGGTATAGTGGTAGAAAATCTGAGTAATTAGGAGCAGTTGGAAAAAAAAGAGATAATAATACTAAATGAATTTGGAAATTCAAGTCAATAAAAACAATAGGATCAAGTCCTTTCAATATAGGTTTTCTAAAACAAACTTTAAAACAACATTGTCATTTGAAGAATGTGTATAAATGTAAATGATAAAATCTAAACAAATAGAATAGTTAATGAAATCCAAGAATCACATATTAAAGATTTTGATACTCATAAAAGGAATGTCTTTTTAGATAAATCCCTTGACTTTAACAAAAACATCAATCAGGCATGATAATAGATTTCCTATGACTATACTTTTTTGCTACTATTGTGATATCTCTTGTAAAAATCTATTGCTATCTAGATTTGAAAATATAGATAAATCTATCTTTGCCCCGGGTTTCATTATTTCCCTAAGTTCTTTTCCTGCTTCTTTTTCTTTCCACCAATTATCCCCATATATGTTTCTAATATAAGTATCTAGCTCAGCTGATCTTACAGCCGCAAGCAGATAGCTTGGTACATACATTATTGATTCAGGCAGAATATGATGTAATAGCCAATATTCTCCGGGTATCTCAAATCCTGTATATTCTTTTATTAGCCGGGCGTAGAGTTCAGATGCCTCATCTATTGACAAGTTTTCTTTCCAATATTGTAGCTTCATTAATGAATTTGCTGTATAAAATGTAACAAAAAATAATTCCATAAAACGATTTCTTGATAATAATTTATTGATAGTATTTTTATCTTTAGTAGAATTAGATAATGATGATATATATCTAGTATTTTTTGTCAACCTTTCTAAAAAAGTAGAAAATATCTCAGCTATACCCATTGGAATCTTGTATTTATCCCAATATTCATTTCTTTTATCTATGGAACTTGCATGCATTGCATGTCCTGTTTCATGGAAACATGCTTGAAGATCAAAATATGGACTTTCTTTTTTATATAGTATCCTTATATCATCAGGTATTTTTACAAAAAAGCATATAGGTGATGGATATTTGTCCTTTCTATCTTGAGTATCAAAATGAATACTAGATAAATCAAACTCCATATTCATTAGTATCTTTTTTACTTCTCCTAGCGGATCTATTGTTAAAAAATTACTCTCTATATCAAAATATGCTTTGTTTCTAAAATAATAAAAATCATCATAATATTCTGGCTCTTTACCACCAAGAATTGTCTTACCAATATCAGTTAATGCATCTCTGAATGGTTTCTTTGCTCTATGGCCCATTGATTTGATGAATTCCACTAATTTTTCATATGATATATTTTCATGTTCTAAATAAGCAGAAACTGGGTCTAGATTATTGTCCAATCCTTTTTCAATATTACTATCACTGATTCTATTTTCTTTGTAGACCTGTTTTATGGTCGAAAATCTATTTTCTATGATATGGTGTTATATATTTGGTCTTTTTAATAAATTCATCAAATACCTCTTTTCGATTTTTAGGCTCTTTTTCAATGACTATTGAATTGCCGCCAATTACTCCAGTTCACCTGAGAATCTTTGAACGTGTGCCTTGTGGAAGTAATCTTTGTGTTTCTTGCATTATGCAAATCTAGCTCAAGTTTCTTGGTTTTAGAATAAGCAATATCCTCTATTGACCCAAGAAGAAGAGGCCTTGGATGAGAAAAAAAATCGATAAAGATTGTAGAGTTTCTTTTTTTCATTTGCGCAAGCTGCTCTATTAGTTTTTCATTGTAATTAAGGCCCGCATACTGCTTGTACTCTTCGTCTGTTTGTGAAATATAGATATGCTCATCTAATTCACACCAATGCTTGAGGTTCATTGTATTGATATATGGCATTACAGCAGCATTTTATCTTATCAAAACAACTTTTATGGTAAATTAGAATTTGATATTCAGTAGACCAATAATCTCATATAATATACCGATAATGGGGCATAATCAAAGTAGATTATCTTTATACGGTAGATTGTATTTGATATAGATGTATACTTAACTATACCAACAGAATTATTTAATAAACAAAACAAAAAAAGATGACGATTTTATATTGACTAGCATGTTAAAAACAGCAATAACAAATATTACAATTATTAGCATATTAGCAATATTTTCGGTTGCATCATTTGAGAATATATCAACTCAAGTCTATGCAACTCCAGTTCCACTCATACATATATTTGTCCCATTAACTCTTGATGAAATGCAGTTCTTACCTAATCAAATAATGTTTCATTTAGACAATCGAACGTCGGGAGCCATTGAAAGTATATCAAACGAAACAGGAGAAAATGTTGTACAATATTTTAAATACAATCCAGAGAAAAACACTGTAATCTTATCAAATTCAACTATTTATACACATTACGACCTGCAAAATAAATTTGCTGATAATCCTAATACAATATCAATAGAGCAAGTAAATAGGGCATTTGATATAAAGTATATTGCAAATCCGGATCCGAGGATTTCTATTCCCAGTACTACTTATTTTGGAGAAATTAATAGCAAGTTTTTATCAATAAATGGAATAGCCTATGATAAATTAAATATAGAAGTTATTATTCCTCATGACACAGATAGATATCAATCCCTAATGATAGAATATCCCTCCTCAATGAATAAATAAAACTATTAAAAATTTCTTTATATTTCCAAAATATTGTAATATACTTTTGGTAATTGAGTTTTAGTTTAATATATCCTTATAAATATAACATGATCAAAATTATAAAAAAGTATTATATTTTTGCTTTAATATTGAATTGAATTAAATTTTTTTCTTTTTTTTTGGAAATTCTCTATGGAATAGAATAATAATTTTATAACTATATGTATAGATATCGGTTGTTTGTTACAAAACTATCGAATAAGAGAATATAACAATGATGATTCAGAAGATGTCTTGCATTTTATTTCAGATATGATTGTTAATGAATTCAACATTACTTTAGATTTTAATAATTTAGATTCTGATTTACTATATATAAAACAGCATTATAAAGATAATGGCGGTTGTTTTTGGATTGTAGAACGAATTGATAACTATCAGATAATTGGAACAGTTGCAATAAGAAAGTTAGAACGATTAATATCTACTACTGCTACTACTACTGATGAGAACGATGTTGCTAATGCTTCTGCTGTTGCGCTAATGCTGCAGAATTAAAGAGAATGTTTTTATTAAAACCTTATAGAGGATTAGGAATAGGACAGCAAATGCTTGATACTGCACTAAATTTTGCAAAAAAGTCAGGTTATTCTAAAATTCTCTTATATAGCTCAAAAACTTTAACAGTTTCTAGAATTCTATATTTAAAAAATGGCTTTGTAGATATACCTCGTTATAATGCTGATCATAGGGCAGATATATTTATGGAAAAAAAACTATAGTTCTTTTTAAAATATAGCATTCTAAATACAATAAAATTAAATAAATAAAGTATAGAACAGAAATAATTGCCTGGAAAATATTATTTTTCCATTCTATATGATTAAAACAAAAAGTATTTTTTGTTTTTTTTTATTTTATCATCAACAACAATAATTTCCTCTATAATATTGTTCAATAAACTATATTGTGAATTGAAGATACAATTAAAAAAATGGAATTAGCCATCTCTTAATCCTTCATCACAAAATCTTGACAAAACATACTGACACCTTTGGATTGAGACAGTGAATCTTTAGTGATTCTAACCTTTTTTCTTCAAATTCCAAATTACATCTTTTATATTTATACTTATAATTTGGTTATTGACAAAGATATCAATTTGAAAGTATTATATAACTAAAAGAATTATTATTGATGATAAAATTTTATAATAATATGGAGTGATGTATATATTTATGAATAAATCAAATTCGAATATTAACCTGATTAAAGAGTTCTATTTAAATTTTAAAAATCAGAATGTAAATTCATATTTGAATTTAATTGACGAAAATATACAATGGATAACCATGGAGTCTATGCCAAATGGTGGAATACATATAGGAAAAGTAGATGTATTTGAGAAATATTTTCCGTCCATGTTCGCCAATTTTGAAGAATTTCATGCTATTGCTGACGAATATCTTGATATAGAAAATAATGGCGTTCTAGTCCTTGGAAAATATTCAATCAAATCAAAAAAACACATCCAAGGGTTTGTTCCATTTGCTCATATATACAATATAAAAAATGGAAAGATACATAAATTTAGACAATATACAGATACTGCAAAAATTGATAAAATATTAAATTAATTTATTAAAAATTATGTTCAGACTTTATAAATTTAAATTGTAATATCGATAGAATATAAAAAAACAAAATTCTAAAATATTGCAAACTTTTTTTCCTCTCTTAACTTTTTTACACAATTTTTCCAAAACCAAAGACATTTTCAAAATTATTATTTTTTAGTTTTACTATCTTAAATACAAATTATCAATTAAAGTAACAATATATAAAAAATAGATATATTATAATAACTTTTTTACAAGCAAAATCAAAGGATATTAAAACAACTCACAATAACAATATAAATTTTAAGTACAAATATCAAATTAAACCATTTTTTATATGTAGTTTTTAACCTTTTGATTATATAATATAAAATATGTCTGATGAAAATGAATTTTCCTGCACAATTTTAAATATTTTATATAACATCAAAAAATAATTTTTTATTGCAGTTGAAATGCAAAGATATTATTAGTCAGAAAATACCTTTTTGAGCATATTAGAAGCTTGAGATATTGCACCTCTTGCAGCAGGAGTATCTGTAATTGGATTTAACATTACAAAGTCATGGATGGTACCAAGATATCTAGTTGCAGTTACCTGAACTTTTGCCTGCATTAATTTATGAGCATATGCTTCACCTTCATCACGCAGAACATCATTTTCGCCAACAATGATTAGGGTTGGTGGTAGTCCCACGTAGTTGTTCAAGTGATGCCTGCAGTGGAGAAACAGTTGGCTCTTTTCTATTAGCATCATTTGAGAGATAACTACCCCAAAACCATTTCATGGCCTCACGGGTAAGAAAATATCCTTCTTGATACGACATATAGGAGGCGGTATTAAAATTAGCATCTGTTACTGGATAGAACAATAGTTGGAAAACGAGGGAAGGTCCCCCGCGTTCTTTGGCAAGTATTGCTACTGCAGTAGCCATGTTGCCTCCCACGCTATCTCCTGCTACTGCCATCTTAGACGAGTCTAAATTAAGAGTTTGGCCATTTTCAGCGATCCATTTTGTAGCAGCAAAAGATTCTTCTAAAGGTATTGGATATTTTGCTTCCGGGGCACGAGTATAGTTGACAAATACAATGGCAGCATGTACACCATTAGCAAGTTCTCTTATTAATCGTTCATGAGTATCAAAGTCACCTAAAATCCATCCACCACCATGAAAGTACATTACAACAGGCAGGGTTTCATTGCTGCTTCCATGTGGTCTAACTATTTTAATTGATAATTCATCATTTGGGCCACCTAGAATGATTTGGTCCTCTATCTCTGCATGAAGTTTTTGTACCGGACTTGATTGCAGGTTTGACAAAACAGCACGAGCTTCAGTGGGTGTTAGAGTGTAAAGTGGAGGACCGGTGTTCTGTTGTAGAGATTCTAAAAATTGTCGAGTTTTCTGCTCCACTGTAGAATAGTTGTAGAAGGTGTCCACACCATTCGTAACATTTACCATATTGTCTACTTTTTTTGCATATATTAATAATTATCGATATTTGCTCAGCCAATATATAGTTGATGCAAAATCACTTTTAGTATTAACTGAAATTTATAATATCTATCTATTGGATAATGATATATCTAGAAAAACAAAATACTACGCAATATTAGACCGCATATCACTCTTTGCGAGCAAAGTCATTGCAGTGGTTTTTATGAATTCCATATTGTAATTCACTTTAAATCCTATTGATATTAAAATTTGTATAGCCTCCATTATATCAGGAATATTTTTTACTCTAAAGTAATCATTATCTCTACAGTCAAAGAATATAGCAAATAATCCTGAAATGGCAGCTTCGGCAAATACCGCTTTTATACTATTTTCATTACTAAATATCTCAAAAATATATCTTAATCCCTCTATTCCGTCCTTTTGTTTTTTCCTATTTAGTTTTATTCTATCGATATCTAAGAAAGTATCATTTTTAAATTCTACTACTTTATTAATTCTAATTCTTTGATTAATGGCTTGCTTAGCAATCTTATTCTTCTTGTACAGTCAACAGAACTCACATTCCATTGTGCATTGATTTTTCAAAAGTGCATCAATTATTTCAACAATTTCTTCAAAATATTTATTTAATTCAGGAATTTCCATGGTAATAGGATTTAATCCTGCTTCTACACAATAGCAAATTTCGAAAGTGTATTATATTATTATCATCGCTTGTTCCTTCTCTTAAATCGGTTTGCATTCCCTTGTAAAATATTTTATCGTTACCCAATGAACTGTTTTTTATTGAATCACGTAACTTTTGCCTTTCTTTTTCTTTTTCTGTTTCTTCCACTAATACTTTTAACAAACTTCTTTGAAAAATACTCTAACTCTTCAATCCTCTTTCTACAAGTTCTACAAATTGGTATATTGTATAGAAATCGAGCCACTGTTATGATTCTCCTATTCTTTTTATAGCATCTTTCTTTAAGCTAGTAATGAAGAGGTTCTGATATTTTCTTGCCTATCTTTTTAGAAAGCATTTAAATAATCATCATGCTCATATCCTCCAAAAAGAGAATAGTCGTTAATTAGGGATATCAAGATGCTGTTTTTCTGATTTTGTCTAATCTTTATCGCCTTTCTTTCTAACCAATGATATTTTATTGTAAACAAAGGATTTAGCTTTTTATATTTCAAATGTCATATATAATTGATAAAGAAAGAATTGACAAAATCATTAAACGTATTTTGTTACGCATCTCTCTTATGTCTCTACAAAGTATTACAATATGGATATTTTAATATAATTCAAGGTCATAAAAAAATATAAGCACACAGAATTTCAAAAGGATAGGAAATGCTTTAGCAAAATATCTGCAGATAGAATTATCTTATATTTTTGATCCATCTTTTGGGCGCCCAAAGTTATTGTTGTAGTTGTTGGTGGTACATCCCAACGTTTTTGCTCCTCCGGCTAATGGAGCAAATTATTTTGTTGATGGAGGAGGCAGGTATGGAGTTGTGTTGGTTGGAGGAGTTGCTGGAGGTGAAGTTGGTGGTGAAGTTGGGAACATTTGGATAAAACCGCCACCAGTTGAACCAGTTGAAGTTCCAGGCATATACAGGCATTTTCACACATACATTGGTCGTTGTCATAATAGTTCCTACTGGACAGCTTCCATCTGGATTTTTCATATGCATATCAAGTATACAATGATTAGCCTTCGACTTGCATTTGAATTGTAGTGATAATCTGCTGGACAACTTCCATCTGAAAGTTGCTTTACACGCCATGCATCCTTTGGTAGGTTGTAGTGTGCCTGCTGTTTTTCTTGCGATCCTAAGAGTGGTGGTAATCCCACGCCATCACCTTGCATATCCACTCGTTTACAATTACCATTAGCATCTATTGGTAGTAGTAGACATCTTTGTTGAGTTAGAGTCTGTGGAGCAAAGTTTTGTTCTGCTGGTAGATGGAGGTTTTGTTGTTGTAGTAAAAGAATTGGAGGTACATGAAGGATCGTCAGAGGTTGCATTACAATCCACTGCCGGAGCTAGACGATGCTGTTGGGGTTGGACAGGAACCGTCAGATGCAGGTGATGAACCATCAGAACATGTTTTTGGAGATGTAGGTGTGTTGTCTATTGTAGCTGCTTGAGAATTGTCGCTGTTATCAGTAGCACGTGTGAGTTGTAGCAGAGCTGTCGCTATTGTCGCTGCTACCTACCACTATCACTACTGCTTTCGCAGATGTAACAAACCGCCGCTATTGTCGCTGCTATTATTACCACCACCGCTGCTACTACTGCTGGTATGTTTTTTTGCAAATGCTAAATTCACATTATTATTACCTGTAACAAAAGTAATCGTTGATACTGAAGATACAAGTGTCAGCACAAGGAATACAAAAATTATTTTTTTAGCTGGTTGATACTTCAAGTTATACCTTTACCCCTAAACCTTTAATCAATGATCTCCTTTTAGATAGATGTTATTATTAAGATTTTACAAGTCTTAAATTAAATATATATCATAACTAGCGAGTCTTCTGTTAAGTTTATACTGTTAACCTTAATACATGGCATCCCAAGTCAAATTCAATCCACTAACTTTATCCTCTATAAATTTTAGAACAAAGGTTCGTTCTGTTATTTGATAATGAACATAGTTCACCTTAGAAAATACAGATATTGTCAAAAATGGTTATCTTGGTCTACAACCACATCTATCATGATAATATATTTTTTATATATCCATTGATATGAAATAGTACAGATTTCTAAATCATCAGACTGCTTGTCAGTAGTGTTAATATCTTCGTAATTTCATTGAGTTTAACATCGATTGATAATATAAAAACATTATAATCATAAACCGTAGGTGGCATCCACATGAGTAAAATGCCCGGACTATATAATAACCTCGGACTAAATTATACCGTAAACGCGGTACTTTGCCTTCAGTAACCGGTCCGATCCATGGATATCCTGCACCCACATTAAACAATGAACCAAACTCAACAGATTCTAAAGATGTAAAGATATCCTTTGCATGAACGGTAATACAGATAGAGGATAAGGTTAAGTTATATGGCAATGTGAAAGTCGGAGATAAAATAAATGGAGAATACAATTACAAAATTTCAACAAAGGATGCAAAAACAGAATCAAACGGTAGGAGATTATAATCACGATAAAAGGGCATTTGGAATAACTGTAAATGTTGGAGAACTGGTATTTAAAACCGATCCTATGAATGTTAATTTCTTAGCCGAGATTGTAAACCGACAGACAAACCACTATTTGTTAAGAAGCTACAATAACCTTCCATTATCTGACACAATTCAAGTTGAACATATATCTTGGCAGCTAGACGATTAAACAGGAAATGCACTCTCTAACGATTCTTTGAAAGCAGCGCCAATTCCTCCTGTTTTGCAAAACTGGAAGGACCAATATGGTTTAACAATCACCGGTGGAGGTAACCGAGATCCTACCTAGTCATTCTTAATACGCGCTCCATATAGACTCAGTAACGTTGATTTCTTAATACAGAATTGACATAACCATACCTTTCAATCTTTTTTCCTTTTTTTATTTATCTGAATATTCTTTTTTAACTATTGCTAAGTTTGGATGCAATGTAAAATTCAAACTCGCATTCTGAATAAAACCTGTTAAAATATTCTGTCTGCATTTTCAATTGAAAACTCCAAATGAATAACCTTTCCACCTGCTGATGGATTTGGTGTCTATCCGTATCCAGAATTCTAATTTAGAGTCCTAAATCAGGATAAATTTTTGAATCAGAACCTACTACGACAATGAATTTAATCCCCTCGGACCCACAATGCCATAGGTGCTTTTAATTGAGTTTTACTAATAATAGGTGTAACTGAAAAAATGATTGATAATCAAAATAATAATAGCCATTTGTTATAATCTTCTTCTATCTTATTTTTTAAAATATACAACTAATTAAATAAAATCTTATCAAGATCGAGATTAAAATATTATCCGGAGTATATATTCATCGTCAATCATAATCGTTCCATAGTATAGGACTTCATGTAGAAAGAATCAAATTATGCGATAAAAAGCCAATGGATATTAAATCAATGGTTATTAAATAAAATCATGATAATAAAAAGATCTAAAATAATAAAAAGACGATATCTTGATTATAAATTGTGGAAAATGTATCCGGTATCTCCGCTTTTAGTTTTATCTCGATCTATATATTATTCAAGGAAATCTAAAAATAATAGATAATATTCTCTTGCTAGCTCAATAGATTAAGTTATGCGATAAAACAAAATAGGTTTTAAAAAAAAATTAAATAAATGACATATAAAACACAAAGAAATTCAGGTCATTGAATCATATCTGTAGAATTTTTTGGTTGTATACTTTGTAAATTTTTGCATTCCGGGCTGCTAGGCACATAACACGGATCATTATTTTGAATTACATTAGGTTTATTTAGTTGACATCCTGGGTTGCCGGGGAAATAGCACGGATCATTATTTTGAATTACATTAGGTGTATTTAGTTGACATCCTGGGTTGCCGGGGAATCGCACGGATCATTATTTTGAATTACATTAGGTTTATTTAGTTGACATCCCGGGCTGCTAGGTAAATAGCACGGATCATTATTTTGAATTACATTAGGTTTATTTAGTTGACATCCTAGGTTGCCGGGGAAATAGCACGGATCATTATTTTGAATTACAGTAGGTTTATTTAGTTGATCCGGGTTGCTAGAATAGCACCAATCATCTATAATTACAGAGGTTATTTATTGAGTGTGCTATTCCTATTGGTTCCACTAACAAGATAAGAAACGATGATGAAACAGTTAAAATGAATATTATTGAAGATGTTTTGAAATACAATATAATAACATTAAGAATCAAAATGGATATATATTTTTCTATATATTCGATTTTGTTATCATTTAAAATAATACAATTAGCGACGTATTTTACGCACTATATTAAAAGGTTTAGAAAATAATTGTATTAAAGTTTTATAATCAATTGAATATATTAACTCAAAATTGTTGAATTACTATATTAGAGTAATATAGATTAATAAAAGAAAACATTTTTGATTTTGATTAATACAATGGTTTAATTTAGTTCGAGAATTTATTAATAATTTTTCTTGTGAAGTATAAACTATATCTTCTTTTTAGACACTTCGTTTTTCTCCTTCGATTACATTTCCTTTTTTATGATCTTTGGAAAGAATTAGATGACTTTCAATTACTTCCAAGTGGATATTAGGATATTCCGGATGCTCTTTGTAGTGATAAAAAGGATAATTGTGCCCTATTCGAGGATCCAAAGATGCTTGGGCAATTATACAAGTAGTGTTGATACTATTATTACTAGGATGACCATTATTAGATATATCTTTCTTTCATTCTTAATATTGTCTAATTTATCTCCGGTATGTCCGGTATCTCCGGAATTATAGGATTTTGTGCTTAAATTTGGATTTTCTTCCGGAGATAACCCATCTGAAACCGGAGATAAAGTTTCATTTTCCGGAGTTACTTTGTGCTCACCGGAGTTACCGGAGTTATTTTTCTCTATCTTTATTACAGATGTGTTTGGGAATTGGAGGAGTTCTGCACAAAAAAGGTAGTCTATTTAAAATACCTAATTATGGAATTATAACTATCATATAATAGTATACAATATCTTGTAACATCATAATTTGGTGTTATATTATCAACTAATTCTATCGGTATCGCTCTTTTCATGTGACTTTTGTTATAGAAATTAGTAACAATATATTTAATTTCTTCACCAGCATATAAAGATTTTCCATTGTTAGATAGAATCCTGATTACACAACTTTCAATTGTTTTTCTAGTGGAATACTCATCACTATTTTTAGAAATTCTTTTAGTAAATACAAGATCGGAATAAGAAACCTTTCTAGAAGAAACTAGAATCTTATATTTATTATATATCTTTTCTAGAGAAGATAACTTTTGTTTGATCTCATTAATATTGTCGAATTCAGACATGGTCTTTAATAGTTCACCTTGAAATTTTATAAATAATTGCGGAGTATCATGTCTTCTTGTTTCTATACCTCTAGTCTTTATCTCCCCATTCTCAAAGACACCAAAATATCTGTTTAATGCAGGCAGTTCAGAATTGGTTTTCGAAGAATCAAAAACAATCCATTTGTATACGCCCTCAAAAGAGATGGAAAAACCAGTTTGCTCTTCAATATCTTTAGTTAGATTTTCAAATATAACTCTATTTTCAATGTTATTAATCCTAATATTGTCATTTCTTTTTATCCATATAGAATCAACTATGCCGTGTATTATTTTAAATCCATAATTTTCAGCAATTTTTGATATCTTTAATAAAATATCTCTAGCAAAGGCACATACTGCAATATGAGCATCAATTCGTCCAAATTTTGAGTTACTGAACCCAAGATATCCAAAAGATGTAACAAGAATCCATTTTAATGCTGCTTGCCTATTATCATAACGATTTTTTAATTCGCTATTTTCTTGACAAATGGAATTATTTTTTCTCTTTTTGTATTCCAAACGTCTATCTAAAACAATTTTTAGAGATAATGGAACAATCCCTATCTTTTTTTTACATGTATAATAGAGATGTTCAAGTTCTGGGACTTTATTATCTGATTCATATTTACAACAATCACAGTTAATAGATTCAGATGAAATGTTCTTCTTAAACATAATATTTGGATAAAGGGACACAAAATCATACTCAGCTACTTTGTCGTAAGCTCCGGGTTTTGATTCAAAAACGAATCCACCTTTATCTGCCTTCAATAAATCATTAAATGTTTTGAAAGTTTCCGATGCTTGGGGTTTCCAAGGTATTAAAACATCTTTTTTTTGAGCATTATAAAAATACAGGCTACTAAGGCATTTTCCTATGGTAGATCTTGATGCAAGCTGTAAAGGCATTCTACATACCCTTGATATTTCAGAAAGACCATCCAATCCATTATCTTTGTAAATGAAAGAGTTGTCGTAGTCAATATGAATTCGCCCATATAAAAAAAAGGGACGAGGTCTAAAATATACTCTACCATATGAGAAAAACGATGATGATGAGTTAGAATTAGGTGAGAATAAATTTATTTCTAGTAGATGCTTGTTCTTCCTTCGTATAAACTCTTGAGTCAATTCTCGATTTAGATTTACTAATAATTGAGGTTCAATTTTGTTAATTTTGGCTCTGTAAAATAAATGTGGAAATAAAAATTGATCACCACCTGAAGTTAAAATTATGTCAGGATCTAATCTTTTAATCTCATATGAAAACTCCAATATTGTTTCAAGTTCGGTATCCTCTAAAATTACAAATTTTTCTTTGATATTGTTATCTTTATCAAATACAATAACTCTAATAGCTAGGATTATATCGTTAATATTATTTACAATTGTTTTTCTCTCTGAAATTATTTCAAAAGATACAAATGTAAAATTTGGGATAGAATAATCAAAAGAATCTATGTTGTCATTATCTTGTTCTATTAACTCAAGATTAAAATCATTTGGTCCGGCAATTTTTTCTTTTATATCATATAATCCAAGTGGATAAAGATCTTTT
The DNA here is from genome assembly GCA_963824915.1 of uncultured Nitrososphaeraceae archaeon. Lineage (GTDB taxonomy): Archaea > Thermoproteota > Nitrososphaeria > Nitrososphaerales > Nitrososphaeraceae > Nitrosocosmicus. The sequence goes on along the minus strand of CAWGRD010000006.1, from coordinate 25,116 downwards.
TCATATAGAAATGATTGTTCAGGAGAAATATCTATGTTATATAATCTGTAATGTCCAAACCTCTTGCAAAGTTTTTCAATACTTTTTGCTAAAGTAACTATTTGAGATGAATCATTTGCAGTTAATTTTAAAACTTGTGTTTTATCCATATCAGATGGAGATTCAAATCTATTAACAAATTCATATTCTTTAACAAAATATAAAATTTTTTCGTTTCTTATTAGAGATGTTAATTCATCCTTTGTATCAGATGCAACATATATAGATGGAGACCAAACATATTCCATTCTCTTTGCATTTCCATCTTTTTCTTTTATCCATAAAATCATCCTGTCCTTTAAATGATAAATATCAAATAAATTACCACTAATAGTAATCATAGTCATGTTAATTATGAATTAAGGACACAATTAATTGAGAACATATTGTTTTGATTTAAGTAAATTGATTTGTTTTTGTTGATAAAGAAATAGAGTCATAAATAAAAAAGTTGTTCGGGTCAAACAGGAATCGGATTTCTCTTTAATATGTGAATTTATCGAATTATGATAACCATTGTAACAATCATTGACCATCTTGATAAAGGTATTTTTATCATCTTTGATTAAACATTCACAAAAATATTTCCAATCTTCAATTACCAGAGCAGATATGTTCCTATCTAGATTCTTTTTTATTTGTTTATCAAATTGAACATTCATCAAATTATCTAGATTTGTAATACTTTTATCTTGTTCTAGAATTGACGAATTCTCAATCATGTTTTTTATTCATACCGGTAGATACTATACCATGTTAATATGTATTACGCAGCGTATAACTAATCTATACAATGTAAATATTTAAATAATAATCTTATATACTGTTATGCAGTATTAATACTACTTTATATGCCTCGATCTTCATCTGCAGAGCTAATTACTCTACGAGTAAATATCGTAAAAGAATTAAGAAATAAATGGACAAAGGAACGAGAAAGAAATCCCTATACAAACGAACGCTTTGGTGGCTTTGTTAATGAATTACTCCATGATATTTTAGAAAAAGATGAATTTTTAAGACATTATGCGCCATTTTTATCAGAAGAAGGCTGTAGTAGGGAGACTTTATACATTAAAGATTTTAAAGAAGATAAAACTGCCGAAATTCATTTTAATAATAATAGACTTTATTGTTCTCTTTGTGAATCTTTTTCATGTTTTCATATTCAATTTGCAATGGCTACACCAAGAGTAGCGAAATTGAATGTGAATTCTAAAATTATAGATGGCGATATAGAATCTGATGGACAAAAGGTAAAAAAAATAACCAGAAAGAAAAGAAAATCACCACCAATTCAAAAATAATATGTTATTAATCAGCGGTTCTTAAACATGATTGCCAAAATTTAGAAAATAAAAATAAACCAGATAATTTCTATTATTGACAATATTATAGCATTATATATAATAAAATACTAATGATTACCAAAAACGAATCTAATAAAAATCACAAGTATTATATTAATAACAACATTTGTTTTAGCAACAGTTTTTGCGTTTAGTATAAACACAGAGAATAGTTTCTCAATAAAGTCAACAAAGGTTGAAGTTAAAGCAATTCTTGAACCAAATACAAATTTTAATATTACAAGCACATCAACCACAAAGGATTCATTAAATGATTTGGTCCTGGTTAGCGAGGTAAAGAATAACCCACAAAAAGAAAAACAACTTGTTCAACTTATAATAACAGCATATGATAAAAATAACAATATTCTTAAAACTGACATTACATACATATAACTAAACAATTTACAAGCAGGACAATCATCGAGTGCATATTTCCTAATATCCAAATTTCACTTTTCAATTTCTAAAAGTATATCAATATTATTTAACACGATCATTTTTAAAATAAAAAGAAATAAGAATTCAAACTGTCATTTTCCACAATATATATAAATCAAGTTGAAATATTAAAAACACATCATAGATATATAGTTAAAAATGATTTACGGGCTATAATCAAATTACGATGATGGAGGTAATTGATTACCTTTTGTTCTATTGTTTGTTACCGTAACATATTATTTCTTAAAATATAAATAGATTAAAAACAAACAGTTTGTTGTTTATTCTGTTATTGTAGCTGAATGATAAGGTGCTCCACATTTCGGGCACTTGGCATGTTCACAAAGACATTCCTTGCAGTAAGATCTATGTAGTTGAAATTCATTTTTATCTCCTTTATAATAACATTCTTCACACATTAAATCCACCATAATTATAAAATTCTTTCGTAACATGCGGTTATTTAAAATTTTTCATCTTGTTTATAAATTTACATGAAAATCGTTTTAATTTTTATATATATTCTAAAAAATTGGAGAAATTGCAGCCCCTTTTATCTATTTCATTTAACGTGAATAACTGAAAACTAATAATCAAGATGAAAAATTTTATTTATACCCTTTTTTATTTTTAACATAATATATATCTTGGCATATTTTTATTAATAAATAGTAAAATTATTTAGAATTAAATCAATTATAACATACATTAATTACTTTAACTAATGGAACTATGATTTATCTACCGAATAATTCAAATGGCACATGGTTACTTTCAAGCAAGTTAAACAACACACTTGCAAATTCTACCGGTAACCATGAATTAACACTCTCTTCAACTTTTAACAAGGCAAATGCTAGTGGAAGTAGTATGCATAACCATATACTATTTCTGGCAATTGTTGGAAAACCCAATAAATCTAATGCTATATCTATAACTAGATTTGTAACAGTAAATCTTGAGGATGAACCGCATTCCAAAGTACCACATACCATAAAGTTTAGAATAAAAAACAATTGACTGTTATTATTATCAATAACTATTGTTTTTATTAAAATTAAATCTTTTGATTTATTTAGAAATGAATCCTCAAATTTTATAATATAATCATTATTTTGATCTTCTATGTTAATAAAATTACTATAGATAGATCAAAGTCAATTTTTTTCCTTCAATTATAATATGAGGCAATATACACATTAATTAATTTATAAATTATATAGTTGTTGATAACAATATAAAATAATAAGAATATATTGACATATTCCTATGAATCATTTCAAAATATCCATTTGATAAATGGCAGTATTAAAAGTATCTTTTGTAATTTATTAGGCATCTAAATTAGAAACAATACTTGACTGTTGAAGATCTCTAAAAAAGAAATAGAAAAAATTATGGAAAATTATATTCGAGATATAATTTAGAGCAATAAAAATAACGCAGATCATACAACTAATAAACTATAGGAAAGCAATGTTAACATGGCCCCTGAAGGATATCATACAATAACACCGTTATTAAGAGTGAAAGAATCTTTGAAATTAATAGATTTTCTTAAACAAGCATTTGAAGCAAAAGAAATAAGTTGTTACAATCAAAAAGATGGATCCATAATGCATGCAGAAGTAAAAATTGGTGATTCTATAATTATGGTTTCTGATTCTACATTGGAGTGGAAACCTACGTCATGCGCACTTTATTTGTATGTAGACGATACTGATAAACGGTATGAAAGAGCATTAGAATATGGAGCAACCTCTTTGATGGAACCAAGAGATGAGGGTTATGGTGATCGCTGTGCTGTCGTAATAGACCGTTTTGGAAATCAATGGTGGATTGCAACTCGTAAGGAAAATTTAACAGGTGAAGATATTGATAATAGTTCTGATAATGACATGGATGAATCTCAAACCTTCAGTATATAGAATATGATATAATCAAATTGTTTAAAATAATTGGCATATAATTTGTCATCATAGATTTAAACTTTAATCGAAAAGTGCTTAAAAATCTACTTACAATAATAGATGAATCATTTTATCTGACATTCTTTCTTAGTATATAAAAAATATTAATTTTCTTAATATGTTTATTTATGAATTATTTTAATTTTATTTAATGAAATTATTTACTATAAAATCTAAATTTGATTTACCATTATCTTGTCTATTCCAATGGCATTTAAGAAATGGTGCTTTTGAAAGGTTGAATCCCCCTTGGCGTCCTCTGTATATTATTTCAAAAAAAGGCTCTATAGATAATGAAGGAATTGTAATTGTAAAAATGCCTATTATAAAAGATTTTGGCATTAAATGGAAAATAAAACACAAATATTATATCGATAATAAATCCTTTACAGATGTTCAAATAAAAGGATTCTTTCATCATTGGGAGCACCAACATAATTTTTTAGATAGTATGACTAAAAGTATCCTTGAAGATAGCATAAAATACAGTCTTCCATTAGGTCAAATTGGAAATATTTTTTCATCGATAGTTGACAATAACTTGACACATATTTTCAAATACAGACACAGGATTACTAAAATTGATAATGATTCTCATCTAAAATTTAAAAACCCAAAAATAAATAACATTTTAATTTCAGGTTCCGGTGGATTTATAGGATCAGCTTTAACACCATTTCTTACAACTGGGGGTTATAATGTAACCAGGCTATTACGAAACAAATTGCCTTTTGAGTATGATATTGCAAAAAGGATTTATTTGAATAAGGATAAATCTTTGAGCAGCATGGATTGCAATTTTGATGCAGTAATAAATCTAAACGGTGAAAGCATATTTGGGTTATGGAGTAAAGATAAAAAACAAAAAATTATAGATAGTAGAGTAAAATTCACACAATCCTTATGCAAAAATTTAGCTAAAATGGATAAACCTCCGAAAGTATTGATTTCTGCTTCTGCTATTGGGATTTATGGAAATGATAATTATAGAACATTCAATGATATTGATGAAAATTACGAAAACGATAAAAAAAATAATCGCAATGATTTCCTTTCTCAAATCTGTTCTCAGTGGGAAGAGGCTACCGACATAGCTAAAAGCGCTGGAATAAGGGTTGTAAACTTGAGAACTGGTATTGTTCTAGGAGCATCAGGCGGGATTGTAAAGCTGTTGATGAATATAAATAGATTAAAAATTAATATGTTGATTGACAGTAATACTTGGTTAAGCTGGATAGCTTTGGATGATTTATTGCGATTAATTTTATTTTGCATTTGCAATAACAATATTTACGGACCTGTAAATGCTGTTTCTCCAAATCATGTAAAATATGATGATTTTACAAAGACATTGGGAGCGGTTTGGAATACTAGAATAAATTTTAAGATACCAAGACAAATAATAAAAAAGATACTAGGTGAAATGTCGCAATATACTATATTTGCAGATAATAAAGTTATTCCCAGTAAATTATTATTGAATAATTTTGATTTTATATTTAATGATTTAGAATCGGCATTGAGGCATACCTTGGGCAAATTCAATAGCCCTGAAATTCTGTGAAATCAAATATTTTTATAGCATTGTGAAATATACAAAAAAATTTATTGATTAGACTATATTGATAAATTTTTAAATCTCGCTAATCTACATGCAAGAAAGACATAATATCAGTATTTTGAAAGTCTTTGACTTGAGCATTATTTTTAGTTTGTTAACTTTTTTTAATAGTTTTCAATTCTCCAAGCCAGACGTAAAGCCTTCATTTTTAAATATAAATATTACAAAACCAAAACAATTTTTTGCTGTTTAATTTGTTATTTTAATTGATTTATACATCAATGTAATAAATATTATTATAGCCAATAAAATTAAAAATCCAGATATGCTTGTCAATACATGTAAAAAGGAAGCGCCATTATTGTTAAAATAAGAGACATAAACCATTCCCATAGTTCTTATTAATAATGATATTATTATAAGTATCAATGGTATTTTATTAATTTTCCTTATAATAATCGGCTTTCCTAAAATCGGTGCCAGCATCATAGGAAGATATGAGGAAATAGTGATTCCTATAAACCCTATTGCAATAAAATGAATGGATAAATCATAAAACATAAATTTTTTATCAAATATATAAAATAACAAGGCTAAAACGATCCCAACATATAAAAAATAAAAAGAAATTTTAGTGTGATGTAATGTATAAAGATATCGTTCTTTTTTATCTGTCGTAGATTGAAGAATATATTTCTTATTCTCATAATTGTTGTACAAGTAAATAGAAAGACTAAACATTATAGAAGACAATATTACAAATAGATTAAATAAAATGGGCAATACAGTATCATCGCTAATGTAAAATTTTGTAATAACGCCTGAAATAAAAGCAGCAATTAGAAATAATAAAGATAATATACCTAATTTTTTTCTGGGCCTGATAAATCCCAAAAATGAAGGTAATGTTTTATATTCTATTCCAAGAATCATAATTATGGGAAATAATAACTGAATTTCTAATCCCATTAATGTATTATCATTTAATTTAAATAAATTTAATATAGATATTATCAATAAACATATAGCGGAAAATCCTACAAAATAATCCGCAGTTCTCAATAATTTTGGTTTGATCTTTATTGTATCAATTATTTTTCCGACAAACAGAAAAATACCAAAAATCCTAATAATCTCTGAAATGAATAGGATCCTCTCATTTATTATTGGTTGATAAATATTGATTGTAGAAATAATTACTAAAAAAGTAGATATAATGATTGACAGAAATGAAACTTTTATTATTGTATGTGAACCAATAGAAATATTTCTAAAACGAGGTACAATCATAAATCCTATTCCCATAATTAAAAGAGTGATACCACTTTCTACTTGAAATATACGATGTAAGTTAAAAATGGATCCATTAATTACCGGAATATTTACATTTAAAATAAATGCAAACCATATAGACCCAATAAAAGAGCCAACAAGAATAAAAATTACCGCAGATATAATAAATGGTTTAATTATATAATTATTTTTAGATAAATCTTTTGACATTTCATTCTTTTTGTTAAACTTTTATTTTTGCCTTCTCTTTTTTTCTTTGAAAAATGATATAAATTTGATTTTCCTTATAAGGTTAATTTATAATCAATACTAAAAAAATTCTTTTGGACTCATTTCTAATTAAGGTCACAAAAACAAAAGATATAGGATGATCCAATAACAATATTTTTATAAATTGAGTCTATAATGCGATTTATCTATCGTGATCGTATGAAAAAAATGTCACTTATTCCTTCAATACCTAGAGTGAGTAGGAAATTAGCAGTTACTACTTTAGGTATAATTTTAACTATCATAATAATTGATTTAATAACCACACGACGAATTTTACCTTATGATAATTCCACAGAAGATATACTTTTTGTTACAACAACAATTATTATTAGTATAGGTTCTTTTATTCTTTTAGCGTATGCTAAACATGTAATTAAAGAAATTTATTCTAGATCTTTTTTCATAAAAACAATATTCATATCGACAGTACTGATAACAGCGATAATATTGAGTATTCTGTGGACCATGCTCTTTTCAGATCTTTTGAATTGTAGATATCATTTTAGCTTATGTGACAACACAATTTATCATCGACTGATTAATGTTATTAGCGCAATGTCTTCTTCTGCCATTTTGATAGCAATTAGTTTCAAATTCTTTTCATGGTATAAAACAAATTACAAGAATTATCTTATGTTACTCTTTGGCTTGCTAACGATAGGAATGATAATAGCATTAGTAGGTGACAACATCAACGAATTATTGCTGAATAAAACTATAATCGTAAAATCACCTCCGGGAGCAGTATCCAAAGCCTATTTCCCTTATAAGGAAAATAAAACATATGGGGGCCAAATTCAGTACCAAATAATAAATCCCGAAAAAACTACATCGGTGGTTAGGCTATCTGCGGATAAAGATTTGGGTTCAGCATTATCAGCACTCACTTCTTATCCACACAATACCTTTAGATGGTTTAGCGTAGTCCTCTTGATGTACTATTACTTTTACTTTAAGACAGAACGAGCACGATTTTGGATTTTAGCGGCCGTTCCTCTAGTATTGTTCATAGTTGGAAGTGGGTTCATTTTTTCATTACCATCAGATTCGCCTTACAATTTTTATCTAAGAGTTATGTATAGAGCAGGTAATATAGGCGACAGTCTGTTATTTGGCTTGATATTTTATTATGTGCTAAAAAAAATGGACGTAGAAAAAATAAAAGACTACCTTGTAATTGTCGCAATGGATATAGTCATGTTTGATCTTGCATTCTCAACTTCTGCATACCAACCAACTTACGGGATAGCGGCTCACTCTCTAGTGCTATTATGTGCTTGCTTTGTTAGCATAGGTTGGTATTCCCTGGCTCTTTCCATAGCCCAAGACAAAAAATTAAGGGAAACAATTAGAAATAAAGTAAGGGACGAATCGAGATTACTAGACGATATTGGAACAGCTCAGATGGAGCAAGAATTACAGAACAGAGTAATGAAATTAGCTCGAAAATATGATCAAAGGATGAAGGAGGAGAGTGGGATTCCTTCCTCAATGCAAGAGAATGATATCAAAGCGTATATGGAACAGGTGATACATGAGGTTAGGCAGAGAAAGGATAAGCAATAACAATAATAATATTAAACTGATTTTTGGTATTGTATAAAAGATATAAAAATCACTATTAAATTTATGCACAATTAGATATAAAAAGAACTATGCTAGAGCCCTATTAACATAGAATAATCGGAATAAATATCAAGAAATGGACCTTTTGCATATTTTAATGCAATGGCCTTTCCATCTTCAAGAAATAATAAATTCGCTTTAGAGCAACCAATTCAATTTCCATATTATCATACATATTTTAGCTTGTCTGTAAATTGTACATGGAAGTCTCTTAAACGAGAACCCCCTTTTTTCTCTGCTTTTTTCTTTTAATTATAAATTTTATATTACATCGTAGATCTCCAATATTATTTTGTAAATATACTTGCCTCTTCTTTTAATGGTACAAGTTCACCCTCATCATCTGATGAACATCTACCATAGTTATAATTACAATTTAATATCTTTTCCATGAAAGATATCACATGTTAATATCTATTGTAACTTCAGATTGGTCATTATATATATTATGCACACAACTTTTTAATCATGGTCATCTATACAACTTTATAATCAGATAAAGCCAACCTTTCTGTCAAAAAAATACAAAAATGGTAAAAGAATTTACAATACTTTTTAACATCTGACTTAGTAGGTGCTTGCAAATAAGGTCATGCAGAAGATATTATCAATTCATCCTATAATACAAGATAATCTTTAACCTGGATCTATTACATACATATATCACTAAATAGTATCGAATCTTTAAATAACTGTTTGAAAGAATAAAGTATACAATTCAAATAAGTTTGTTTTGTTTAGTTTAACATTTACTTGTTTATTGGAACTATTTTAAATACGGTTCCTTGTGTTTCATCAAAAGTTAGGACATACAGATTACCATCAAAAGGATTTGTCTTAAGATCTGTAATTGCACCAAAGCCATTTCCAAATATAATAGGGGTAAGTGAATCAGAGCTGTTTGCAACCCCATCTGCAAGTGGACCGATGGGTAACATGATTCCTGTCCTTTGGGCATCCAGTTTGAAATGATAGATATTTCCACCCTTTGCATCAGCAACAAACATATTATTTTTGTATAAATCTCCCAATTTGTTAGAATTAAGGAATGTAATTCCAGTCGGAACGATTTTATGAAACCACGTAAATTGGGGTGGATGATATTTTCCCTTTTTGTCAAAATCAATCAAGTTATTCGGATAAAGAGGAGCAATATGCTTTTCAGTTTGACCTATATTATAGCCTTCCATCCATATGCCTTCAATCTTATTGTAGCCGCTATTAAATCCTGGATCAACCCGATTTATTTCATCACCAAACGGCAAACCAATTTGCGTATCCCATAGAATTTCTGTAAGTGGATCAAAAGCAAGTCCAAAACTATTCCACATCCCATATGAATAATAGAGATTTAAAGGATAGTTATTTCCCAGAATACCTGGAAGTATTGGCTGACCATCTTGATTGACACGGAGTATCCCGCTCGTTCCATCTGGTTCACTTCCGTTTTGGATATTTTGTGCTTTAGTAACATGTCCATTGATACCAACATCACCTATAGTGAGATATACATTTTTATCCGGTCCGATAACTATCTTGCCACCATTACCAATAGCCCCCGGAATTGCTGGAAGATTTAATAACAATTTTGGGTGTATTAATTTATTGTTGATCAATTCATATCTATACAGGAGATTACCCAATGGTTGCTTTCCTTCTGTAATATCATCACCAGTATGAGATTGAGCTTGACTGTAGTAGAGAAAAACGTAATTTTTATTACTACTACTATTAGAATTTTTAAGATTCGAAAAAGAACTTGCAGCAGAAACAAGAGGATCGGCTGCAATTCCTAGCATGCCTCTATGTGCAGATGTGGCAACACTTACATTAAGCAAAGGTTGTTGCAGCTTTGTTCCGTTTAGAATTCTTTGAACTGTTCCTGCATCTTTCTCTGTAACTAATATATCATTTGGACCTAAAAAGGTCATGCTGGTAGGATATTTTAATCCTTTGAAAACTACTTCTGCCTTTAGATCAGGATCAGATATTGTTGGTCCAGTAGCAGAGGATAGTAACCCAACTTCAGGATACTTGGTAGCTAAGGCTTTTGCAAAATGATTATTATCTAATTGTACTAAAAATGGAAATTCGTTAGTATTAGACATAAAGGCCAGGCTTAAGGTTGCAATCAAAATTATATTTGCTATGGAAGCAGAATAACAAAATGTTAGACTAGAAAGTGATATTATAAAATTCATCTCTGCACACTTAATAAATAATACATTCATATATAGTAGCATATGTTTAATGATTGTCCTCTTTTAAGGATATAATTATTTATGGTCAGAGGAGGATGATCCCTGTATTTTTTTGTTTCCATGTATAATTATAACTTGTATTATGATAAAAAATACCTTTATTTGTAAAATATTCTTGATTTCAAATATTTCATCATTAAGCAAAGGTAAGAAGGTTGCTATGTACACTTAGAGCAATAACACATATTCTTAAAACCAAAAAAAAGAAAGAGAAAAACAAAATTAATTAAACTAAATAATTATTCAATAGTTCTAAATAAGAGTAATATCAAAATTTATCATCATATATATATGTAAATAATAGCAAATCGGAACCATTCAAGTATCCCTTTATTTGACTTATTTTAAAACATCAAGTATTGTAAATTCCTATGTGTATCATAATCGTTGTCTATGATTTATCTCTGCGATTTTGGTCAAATTTGACTACATCATTTTTGTATTTTTATAAACAATATTTATTGCTTAATAAGTAGAATTTAGGATTACAAATCTATATACCCATCTTATAAAAATCAATATTTGATTGAAATTATTCTTCCTTTTTATATAAAAATATGATTTTTTAAAATTATAATAAAGGTATCCCATTATGATGTTGTATTTTACCATTAACATGAAGGTGATTACATCCAAATTATGTTACAAAATCTTCTTTGGCGATAATAAAAAAATAAATTGTTTTTTTTCTTTGCAAATAAGTAAATGCAAAATTTTTCTTAATCTATATATCAAATGTATTAAAGTTTTTTTTAGATATCGTTTCTTCTATGATCTCTTTTGTTTCTGTTACCTATTTCTTTTTAACTACTACTTTTTCTTTAACATATGGGTTTTTATATATTATCACATATCTTTCTTTTTATTGGATACTTTCATATCCTCTTGTGAGGAAACATGGATTTGTACATTGTTTTCCCATTAGGAGCCTTGTTTCAATAGTTACCTATTCACAAGTTAAGAGAACCAGCACTGTTTAGGTTGCTGTTAGAGGTTCCTTTGGAATGAGTCTCCGGTCTTCTTTGGTAGCTGTAGAAACCCTAGTTTTAGATGTTGATGGAACTTGGCCTTTGGATTTTTTTTAACTTTCTTCTTCTTCTTTTCTTCTGATTGTTGGATTCTACTACTAGTCGGTTTAGTAAAAGAAGATGGAGGAGGCGGTAAATCGGATCTGTATTTACTTGTTATTTCATCCTCTGAAATTCTAAATCTAAGAACAGATCCATCATAACTTTCTGCTAGATCTTGAGGAATATAGAATTTTTCTTTATTTATTAAACCTTTTTTGTACCATAACATAACCATCTGTTACCTCTTGAACTTCACCTAAATCTTCATCTTTACTTCCTCTTGCTTCTTTTTTTATAGCATCATTCCAATCAATATTAGTGCTCATAATAAATATAAGATATTATTAGTTAAATAGATAGGCAATAATTTACTAAAAATAGTGCTATACTTTGTTATATAATCATTTAACAAGAAAACATTAGTGTAAGATACAAAGGATTTTAATCATGAATCTAGGCAGCTACTACTGTGTTGTATTATAATTCATCATAGTAAAATCAAAGTTATCGGCGCAGTTTTTTTTGTTAATAACATCATCTTTATTATTCAATAAAAGATAAACATACAGATATCATAATACCATGCTACCCTGTTTACTGTATTTCTGCATGATTTTTAATCTTTCATATCTTCTTTTTTTTCAATTACTAAAATATATCAAATCACCTATAGTTTTGAAATTATATAAATAAAGTTTTAAACGATGTAAAAAAGAATCTATTATCATGATATAGTATCAATTCAAAATACATAATTAATTAGATATTAATTGATATATTTGTTCTAAAGTATCTAATTAGATTATTATTAATTTGTGAATAAAAATAGAAAAGGCATTGATTTGCCATTAAAAAAATAATTATTTAATTTGTACAAATGGACTATTTATAACGATATTTGTTTTTGTTATAGAAATTTCTCCTTTACTTTGTGCATCCATTATCTGATCAACAGATTTTAAAAGTCGTGCAGTAGAATTGTCATTCCATTTAACATAATTTATTTGGAATAGTGGACTATATCCATTATTACCTGTGATAGTAGGTACGGCAGACGCAACTGGTAATTGTGACTCATTTAGTCCGTCACCTTTTACTCCATTTATAAAGACATATCCCTGCTGGCGAGCTGACTGGGGAGTATCTGCTAAAGAAGGCGCATAATTTACAATAAATTTTGTAGTATTTGTAATAGAAGATACAATTTGTTTTTCTGATGCGTCTGGTGAAATAAAGTACGAAATATTTCCATTTACATATCCTCTGGATACTGGAATAGATATGGAACTCGGATTAGATTCTTTAGATGTGTTACTGTTTTGTGCTAAAAGCTATATTGCTACTTGCTTGTAGAATTATGGTAATGTATACAAGTACAATAACCATTGCAAACAGTTTTTCCTTTACTAGAAAATTTTTTATCATTTTATTTATTCTATGTATAATATATAAAAGATTTATGCATTTTAAATTTGTCATAGCACCATTTACTTGAGCATTAACATCTTTGTATTGCATATAACAAATAGATTATCCATTTCGCGACATGGAAAAGATTACAAATTCCTGTTCTCCACATGGAAAATAATAACCAAAAAAATTTTGTTATCTTTCCTTAATATAATGAAAAATCATTCTATTATGCTTTATAGTATTATTAAGTATGAATATACAATTTCTAAAACATACAAGTATGGATTAAAATACAATTATACAGTATCTAAATCTCTTGGACTAACGATGTTATTGTAACTCTAATTGTATTTTTAATAATGAACTATACTGAAATTATTTTTATTAGGCTGTAACCCTCTACTTACACTAATTAAAACTCCATAGATATAGACTAAAAATTGATTGGGCCGTTGTAATAGAGCCATTTTTCAAAATTTGGATAATTAATCATCAAAATATTTAAATCATTATCACCGTGATACAAACTGTTGCTTTATTAAATTTCCAAACTCCTCATCTGACATTGTTCGTTTTGCTTGTATTACAGAAGCAGCATCATTACCAACGGTGTATCTCAACTGTGGACTTTCAGACGTTATTGCTTGCAGTATGACCTTTGCCACATCTTCTGGTGGCGAAGACGATGCATGGTCCATCATTGATTTAAAGTGACTCTCCACCTTTTGCATCAATAAAAAATACGGCGATTTTGAGTCTAAAGCTTTTTTTGCTAACTTGCTAGAGTTCATAATGTTGGTCCGGATAAAACCAGGTTCAATTATGACTACTCTAATTCCAAATGGCTCTAGTTCATATGACATAGATTCACTTAAACCTTCTAATGCAAACTTTGTACTTTGATATGCAGACAAAACAGGAACTCCTACTACCCCTCCAACTGAACTTACATTTACTATTGTTCCACCACCACAGTTTTGCCTTCTCATGATGGGAAGAACTTTCTGCGTGACTCGTATTACTCCAAAAAAGTTTGTCTCAAATAGTGATTTTATCTCGTCTATCGACAAATCCTCAAGAGAACCAAAAAGTCCATATCCTGCATTGTTTACCAATACATCTATTCTGTCGTTTTCTGATTCAATTTTGTCAATTGCTTCTCTGACAGATACATCATCGTTGACATCGAGCTGAACAATTTGCAATGGCAATTTTTCCGCATTGGCTATTTCTGTTATGTTCTTGCCTTTTCCAATGTTACGCATAGAAGCATAAGTATGAAATCCACTTCTTGCCAATAAGAGGGCTGTTTCATATCCTATGCCACTTGAGCTACCTGTTACAAGTGCGACATTTCGTTCTTGCATATTTATATTAAACATAAAAAGGTATTTATATAAAATTGTGGACGTCTGAAGACATGATAACTTTATTGGATGTTTATGAAAACATATTCATGAATTATTCAATAACAAATTTGACGGTAAAATAAAATAAAATGGACTAACAAGGTGCAAAAAAAACAAAAACAAAAAACAAAGATAGAGAAAACACACTGTGTGTTGAATCAACAGGCGATGTCAGTATCCAAATAGATGGTAATTATTGTGCATTCCTTATCTTTTCAATATTTGGAATTGAATGCATGGTTGCTTGATAAACAGGCTCACCAGTTCCATTAAATTTATTGTATTTGAAAATTTTTTGTAATACTGGTTTTATTATTATCTTAAACCCATCAGGAGTAATATATTCTTGGTCTTTTATTTCTAGTTCTTCAAACCGTAATTCTTCAGGTATATCATTTTGTATATCAACTGGTTGGATAGATGGTATTCCCCTCAACTTTTCTGGCACTATTGCTGATACCAAGTTCTGAGATATATACTGCAATTCAGGATAACCAGTATTGCTTGTTTGTATTGAGCGATATATATCAATAACAGCTACTCTAACTTTCATTATAGAACCATCGTCAATTCTATAACGACTCCAATCCTCTTTTAAAATAACAAAGTCCCATTTAGTGAAATTTAAATTAGATGTCATTTAAAAGCATTAAAGATTTACTAATTATATGATTCTTCCTCAATAATAAGAACACTACAATTCATAGCATAGAATAATTTTTTCTAAAATTATAGTATATATAAAGGCATAATCAAAGAAATCAATAATCTAATTTTATAAATCTATTTGACATCCATGGAGAATCAAAGAATTAAATATGGTGTACAACATCATTTTTTAAAAAATGAAATATATTTTATAAAAGAATAAAATGCTCAGGTCTGGATTGATATACTGAGTATAAAGCTAATTTAAAAAAAATGTCAGATGATAAAATAAAAATATGAAAAAGTATCTTTAGAAATATTCCTATTAAAATAAATAAAATTATCCACCTCTTATTCTATCATCATTAAATCCTGGACTTTCAGATTCTGATACTTTTGATTTGCGACCAGGAATATTTTTATGTATTTCTAAACGCTTTTCTTCTTCAAATTGAGGATTACATTTCTTTCATTCAAAGACCTAATAATCTCAAATCGTTCAAATTTCAAAGAATAAAGCATTTGATAAGATCTCAAAAAAACAAAAATATAGATATGTTAATGATGAGGATTTATCAACCTAGATGGGTGTTTTCCATACCAAGATCTTTAAATTTAATTTTATTGCATAAAGTTATACAATCTGCTTTAAAGGATAGATATCAGTACCAAGTACGCCAGTATATATTTATAACAATTTACAATTTCTGATATCAAAACTATCAATTTATTTAAAAATTTTGGTATGAAAATAATAAAAAAGGAAATAGAGTTTAAGACTTTATATTAGCAATTAATAATTTAATATATGACTATTTAACATATTTATCAATATTATATCTCCTAAGAGTTTGATTAATTAAAATTCTAACTGATATCAATGCAATAAAGAAAATAAAATTATTAATGTTACCATAGACAATATGATCTGTACTTATCGCAATAGATGCAAATAGTCCCATTTTTAAGATAGCATTGGCCGATTCTAACTCCAGAGCTAAAAGCAAACTATTGATGAAACTTTTTATGGCAATATTTTCTTTTCTTTTGACTTTAGTTACATAAATTATTATCGGAATTACTGTTTGGAAAGCAGAGATGCTAATTATCAATACAACAAAAAAATCAATTGTTTTTGTTATTATGAATATAATATCTTGAATATTAAAAAAATTATCAGTAACCAAAAATCTTTATTACTTATCCTTTAGTGGGTATCATCTATTCCTACTGTAATAATATGATCTCAAATTTTGTAAATCAATATTATTCTTTATTTAAGATAATCTGCCTGTATTTCTCAAGTCTATGTTATGGTTATCAATTTCTTTTGATAATGACCAGCTTAAAACTATTCTTATACCAACTACTACTGCAAGTATTGATAATCCATTTAAAGATGGAACCAACACCGTTTTTAATATATCACTTCCCACTTCAAAGTCAAGTGCAAGTAGCATTCCTCTTGCCAATCTCAATCTTATAGTTTCCTTATCTTGTGTTTGTTCTATAGCGGATTTAGTTAATATTTTTAAAAATGATATTAATGCAAAAAGTGCAGAAATTCCTATAATAATTCCTGCTGCAATATCTATTCCAAAAGTAACAGCACTAACATAAGGTTGAAGAAAAGACTCTAAAGACTGTCCGAAAATAACTATTCCTCCTTGAATTCCAGAGTCAGATACTGTAACCATTCCTAATCGTCTCTTAACAAACCAAGTAATTATATACTTATCAACAAATCATCATCATGTCAATAGGTGTAATTAGCCATATTCAATTAATAATTTATAATTTATTGGATTGATGAAATACAAAAAAACTAAAAGTTTAACATACTCGTCCATATTTTTTCCCTATATAAAAAATAAATCATCCATCAAAACATTCAAAGCAATAATAGTTGGAAGTGTCCTTTTAAAAGTAAATGATTCAATAGCTCCTTCTATGAACATTTTATTATTTGATACTAGAAACTAGCCTAATTATTTCTTTTATTTTGTGAACTCTTACCACTCTGTAATTTTGATTTTCCTAGAGAATTTTTATCTGACTTATCCTGATTATCAAGAATGATTTTGTTATTATGTATTAAATTTTCTGCACCATCATCATCATCAATGGTAATACCTTCTTTTGAATTAATAATAGTATTTTCTGAAATTTGGTTATTGGATGCGTGGGTGTTTATGAAAATACCAGCTGCAGAATTAGATATAGTATTTTTAACTATTTGGTTATTGTATGAATCTGATACAAAAATACCTGATACATTTTCATTATAGACAATATTATTTTTTACAAATGAATTTGTCATATTTCTGCTGAGCATTATACCATGATAATTATCATGAACCTCATTTTTCTCAATTGTTATGTTATAGCAATCAACTGAACAAATTATTCCAAAACCACCATTGTTATACACGAAATTGTTTCGAATTACCATATCATGTGTTCCGGTATGCGGATCTAATCCATATATATCATTATCATAGATATGGTTATTTTCAATAGTCATACCACCTACCCCTTTAGAATAAAAACCAAAATATAGATTGTGTATTTTGTTATTTTTTATTATGCTGTTATCACCACCATAATAACTAAGACCAGATGCTCCAGGACTAGTTCCTCCTTCGTATCCTAAATAAGCAATTTCAGAGTTAGTTATATCAGTAGTTCCAGTTGCTCCTCCTTCTACTTTTATAACTGGTCTTACATCACCTTTATCTGTCACTAATTTGTCATTTACTGAATGACGGCTTCCATCTGTTACGCCATAGTCATTGGTTGTTGGATTCCATGAGGTTATCTTTACCGAATCAATTTTTAATGAACCCAAGACTTTTATTTCATTTGGATTTACCCCATCAGCAACTATTTTTAGCCAATCTGTATCTGTAGAATTAATATAAAAAGTAGAACCTTTTTGAATAGTCAAACCTGCATTCAGAAGAAAGATATTACCGGAGGAAAATTGTTGTTTGCTTAAAATATCATTATTATGTAATTTATTATATATATCATCAAGACTGGCAGAAATGCAAGATATGGTAATAGTTCTTTCAGATGAATTATAATTTATACAATGCGATGAAGGAGACAATAATGCATATATAGACATGACATTCAAGAAAGTAGTTACAAGTACTAACAGAATGCCTGCAATTAAAAATAAAGTTAAATAGATTATCATAAACTGGATTAATATATATTCTAATTAATAATAAAGGATAATAATAAAAGAAATTTTCAAATCTAACTAGAAATCTATTACTAATATTACCCCATAAAAAGATAAGATATATCATGTTTTTCTTTTTTTAATGAGTGTTAAATTAGAATTGAAGTAATAAATAATAATTACAAACATGGATAATGCAGTTAAAACATCCACAAATATGGATCATTTGTTTTTTAAAAGTTTGAATTTCAGATATTGCCAATTTAAAAATAACAAATAATTTTTATATATTTAATTTGTATACAAATCTTTATTTATCAACAATATTATTATAGACGATTAACTTGAAATAATTTTTTATTTCTCCAAAAAAAATGTTCAGGATGGTTATATTACATATTTTATTTTCTATCATCACACATAATTTCATATTTTGAATCGTTTCATTTTAATTAACTGACTAGTTTTTTACTGATATGATTAAAAACCTAATAATCTTTTTAACCTCTATTATAATTTTAGTTGTTTGTATCAATAGTTCTGATAATCTTTTTAAAAAGATAATAGCTGCCCAGCCTTTATCAAATAAAACTTTTGTCTTGATAACTAATACTTCTGTTTATACCTGCTCGTCACTCTCTACTTCAAATTATTCTAATGCTCTGAATAATAATAGTAATAGTAATAGTAATTCAAACTTTTCATGGAATCCTTCCTATAAAAGTGGAATAATGGTTAAATTCGGAGTTGCAAACAATTCTAAAATCCATAATTTATGCCCCTTTTCCAATATTTCTTTTTCTAGTTACTGTCCATTTCAAATAGCAAATAGCGACACAGGTTACAGTACCTGTAAATTAAATGGATTTCATAATAACAAATTAAATCAAAGTAATTTTGACAAAGATGGTAATTTAATAGCTGATACAAAATTTAATAAACAATATTCTTTTGAAATTAAAAGATCAAATAACTCTACTTCTTCATCTTCTGGCAAAACAATAGTAAGTATAGATTTATCAAAGCATATTCAGAATAATCTACCTTTTTTAAATTCGCCACGATTAAAGATATTGAGAGAAAATGTTACTGGGATGCCAGATATGGCAACTGCAAAAAATCAGGAAATTATATGGACTGGAAACATTAAAAATTACTACAAGAAACCCACGGACAATTATAATAATGAAACATATATGGCATTACAGTTCAATACGGGTCGCCACACTGATGAAAAAAATAGCACATCTGCTACTAGCGAGGAGAGGAGTTTCGGAATATTGTTTGATGTTTCAAATAGCAGTAATCCAAATCTATTAGAATATCGCGGAGATGGGGGCATATATACAAAGTACAAAATATGATTTAATTAAACAGTTGGCAGGAAAAGATTTTGTAATTTATAGCTTAAACGATAAGGGATCACCTCATTTCATAAACGATTTGTTAAATAAAAACAATGTAAAGCTGAAAGTTAAAACATTTTTAACTAAAGATAATAAAAGAGTTATTGAAACCTATATAGATAACGGTTCTGGAAGGGAGGCACCCTATTGGACTTTAAAAGATCTTGCTAAATTAAAAGATGATGAAAGCATTTCAGATAAGAATGGTTTTATAAAAGTTACAACTCAAGGATCTGGCTACGTTATTGCTCGTACAGATAATATTGATACTAGACCTACGTCTTTTCAATCTTATATCATCAGTGACTAGCCAAACAAAATTATACAATATCATAGTGGTACATACAATTCATTAAATTTTTGATTTAGCAGTCTTATTCCACATACATCTTCTTTTCGATATCTAATCGAAAAGTAAATAATTGATAAGAGTATTGGAACTTAATCTTTATGTGTAAGTGAGCATTTGAATGCAATAATCATATTAATATATTCTGATTACTATAGAGATATATACTTCTTGACCAAATTCATTTAAAAAACATTTGCTTTCATATTTCAACTACTATAAAATATCAATATTATTTTGAGTTAAATAATATTATTTTATAGATTAAATACTTTAACACAAATTAAGATAAATTATTTCATGATTTTGATAACAGCCAATCATTTACCCTTTTTTTCTCAAAATCAATTTTCTTTTTGTATGATTCCTCGCTAGGGGAATCAAGTCTTGTGATTGGACCGGCTTCATTATAAAAATCTGTGTCTATATATCCTGCCTTTTTATCGCCTATCTCCATAAAGCAAAACCCTTTTCCATTAAACTTTGGATAACTTGATAGTTTTTTAATATCATCGATTATTTGTTGGCAAACTACCTTTGCCTGACCTTCAGCAAATATCCCGGCTTTTGGAATGGATACCTTTTGATTAACTTTTATTTCTGTCACATCCCCTATCGCATAAACATTTTCATATTTGGTTTTTAGAGTAAATTTGTCAACATTAATCCAATTTTGACCATCCTCTATAAAACCAGAGCTTTTACTATAGAAGGTAATATATGTGGTGGAATAGCTATTAATAGGTTATAATCCACATTTTCTTTTCTGTCAAGATCACATTCAAAATATAATGACTCTTTGCTTGACACGGACTTTAGGCTATACGATGGATGAAAACGGATGCGGTTTTTACCAAGTAAGTTAACAATATCCTGGCTTACCTTTGGTCCTGCTACAGGTAATGCAATTGGTGAAGGCGTGTAGACATCAATATCAATATTTTCTCTTGTATCATTTTTTATTAAAATATCATTAATAAGTAAAGATGCTTCATATGGCGCCGGTGGACATTTATAAGGAAATCGGGTTATACAAATTGCTATTCTTCCTTGTTTTAATGCAAGAATTTCTTTTCTTAATTTTGGAATTTGCTCTACATCATATAAATTGAAACCGCCATTTTTTACAAATCCATGAATTTGCTCCGGAGCATATTCAGCGCCTAATGCTATTATTAGATAATCATATTCATATTTGTCATTCTGTGTTGCAGTTGCAATGTTCTTTTCAACAGTATTAATCTCTATTATCTCATCATGTAAAAAGGATATTCCTTTATTTTCAAGATTACTCAAAGCGATTTTTGCTTCTTCTAACGTTCTATTTCCATTTAAAATCCACAGATTTACAAAACCCATTATAAAATTGTCTTTCTTATCAATAATTGTGATTTGATGTTCTTGTGAAAGATTCTTTCGCAATAAGCTAGCAGAGGCCAATCCTCCAAATCCTGCACCAAGAATTACTATATGCTTTCCCTCTAACAATCTCGTTCTGATATATTTATTGTAGGTAAAGTAAAATAATCTATCTTTTAAATCGGTTAGGCTAAAGCATATATGTAGACATGATGGCCTTGATTTCCTGTTGTCAAAGAATAATTATATCAATAAAATTATTATCCATCCACATATTCTTAACAATTTTTCTAGCCTAAATTTTAAATTGAATAATTGCAATATCCCCATCTAATAACCAGCATGATCCAATAATTGTTGAACCTCTTTTTAAATTCAATAATTTTTATTAGAACAAGAGACATTATTTGTATATTAATATCACACAGTTTCCAATTGCCAAAATATTTCTATTAAAATTGATTAGGTTCTATACGCATGTTTTATTTTCTTAATTCTGCGGAATATTATGATTATCATCAGAATTATCATAATGAATCATAGAATATTCTAAATAATAAATAGAATAAGCCATGACCACAAAAAATTTGGCAGTATTTAAAATTAATAATCTAGAGGAACGTTAGCACCACAGGTACGTTGGAGGATTTAAATTTTGAAATATTCAAATCCAGCCAGAAATTAACAATTTTGACAGCTTTAACATGATCTTAGAAGAATGGTCAGCATTATCTTGGGATAGTTGTTTGTTGTATTGATTTGAGTTTATTATAATTTGGCAAAATCAGTTGATCCAAAGTATGGAAAAGTTCAAAAGATCCTCATATATTAGTCAAGTATAACGAAACTTAACAATTTATAAAAGTACATATTCCATTTATTTTGTTTTTATAAAAGGATCTATATTTTGCTCAGGTGAAACAACCTCATTAGAATCTCCCTGTGTATGAGCATGTTTAATATGATCTTCCAGTTCGTTTTTATTACGAGCGATCAATCCACATACTCTGCATGTTTCTTGTTCGGACTCGTCAATACCTATTTCATGAGGGTCCATGTGATAATATAAAAAGCATTCTATTTATTACTTTATTACATCAAATTCTTATTAATTTAAATTATACAATTTAATTTACTAATTCTCATCATCAAGGTCTCAATCTCAATCTTCATCTTCTTCTTATTCTTCAATATTTTCCTCTTGATCTAAATATTGTGGCTTAATCTAATATCAACACAGATACACTATAAATGATATTTATTCAAAATGAATTAATATGCATAAATGAATTATTAATATTAAAATAAGAATTAATATGGGGAGAAATTTTTAAGAAAATTAGATATTTAAAATAAAATAGAGACTGTTCTCATTTCAGAAAATTAGAAACCGTGAATATCAGGAAAATGTGACCGCTCAGAGGTATGCCCTTTATATTTTTGTTTAATATCCTCATAACTTCTAGCAATTAATTCATAGAAAACCCAAATTCGTGAATTTCTATGGCTGTCAAATTTTTTGTATAATTTGAGAATTATATTCTGCTTTATTATATTCTATAGGTATGATTATAACGTTGTATTGTATACCAAATCAAAATAAGTTTGTGTTTTTCTTTATTTTTAAATAGTCATTGACTCCAAATTATATACATGATAAATTATCAAATTAGTGATGATGTAGTTTTTGATAGCATTAACATTTACGATCATCTTTGATTGGCTTTGTATTTTTAATACTAACGGTAAAATCAATGGAAAGTAATAATACCTTTAGTCATCTTAGTCGCTAATATATGTCATCTATCGATAATAGAGGAGAAAATGAATTTGCAGATGATGAATCAAACATTGTAGGCAAATCAGAAGAGAATTCAGAGGAAGAAGACCAAGAAATACTAAAAACCATCGAAAAAGAAATATCAAATGAAGAAAATAAAGAGGGTTAGCATATCGGACCTTACGGAATATCTATTTAATAATCACAATCCATTAACGAGAAATTATTTATTTAATTATTGATCGGATTTTTTACTTGTCGATATTTTGAATGAATATAGGGAGTATCTTTATAATTTTTTTAGTTTCCTTATCTTCATTTATTATAGATAGTCCATTTCCACAAATAGCAAAAGTAATAATTATCTTGGGTGTAATATAGTCTGGATTAAATACTCAAATAAGATGGTTGATTGAATCTGTACTCATACTCTGCTAGGCATGAAGAGAAATCTGTTTTCAATTGCTATGTCCAATGGTACTTGAAAGTGACCTTTATGTAAACTAAACAGACGCTTGTTCAACCTTTTCTTTAAAAGCATCGTTCATTTTTATAAAACTTTGATACATATCTTTATCCAAACGATTGCCTATAAGAGATACTACTAATCCAGTAAAAATCTCCATATGTACAAAGCGAACATGATTTGTTTTCAATGACTCTATAATAAAAATACGTTCACCATCAAATATTCCAGGTATAAATAATTTCCCATGCCAACGTAGCTCATGAGGTGGTTCAACCTTTGTCACTGTTGGTCTATAACTTCTATTCTTTCCACTTGACGTATTAAGATTTAATTTGAGAGTAGTTCCTACGACAGGAGTCTCCGGTTATTTGACGAATAAAAGGGTTCCATTGCGGATAGCTATTAAAATCGATTAGTATCTCCCATGTCTTCTCGGGAGATGCGTTAATCTCAATCTCGGTGCGAATTTCTTTCAATTTATATTCCCTTTATATTGAAGCATAGTTAGCTGTTTATACTTTCTTGACATGAATCTCTCACATATTATTAAAGTTGCAGATTTACAATTATTATTTGAGGTTTGTTATATACTAACGATACGACCATGTTTATCTTTTCTTTTGTATTCAAAATCACTTGGAAGGCTATCTAAAGTAAATGCGGTCTCTGTGGTGTTTGGAATATTTATAAATATGTACTAATAGAAATACAACAAACTAAATATCATTGAAAAAAAACTGCGACAAAGATTTTAATAATTTTACTGAAATTTGTATAATATAATGAAGTATATAATTATTCAATAAAGACAAGGATTTCAATAGGTTTTTTTATAGAATTAAGGTTTCCTAAAGGATATATCAAAATTATAAAATTACTGGAACCCCTTTTGCAATAAATATATTTGATTTCCTGTAAGAAAGGATAGTTAAATGATTGTTCATATAGATATATATCATTACTAAATTACATGTGCATATAATATTGTGTGGATTGAATAATATATAAAGGTCATTTATATATTGTGTTAATCTGTTTACATAGCATAATTGATATCAACTCTAGATATATTTTATTAAAATACAAAGTACCTCTTCCATTTACTATTGCGTCCACAATCTCTATACCCATTACACTCGATTGAAAATTAAAATTATCCTTTTTAGGCAATATTGCAAATTAATGCATTGAATATCATTTATGGCAA
>CAWGRD010000005.1:0-205768 GCA_963824915.1 uncultured Nitrososphaeraceae archaeon | reverse complement strand
TTTTGCCTTTTAATTTTTTTATATCTATTGGTTTAAACTCAAATATATCTTGATTCATTTTTTCTTGTAGAAAGAGAATCTATGATACTACCAAATTGTCTGTTTTGCCTTCTAAATAAATCAATCGGGCTTTTATTACTATTATAAATTTTAGTAAAAGTGGGGCTATTCTAAAGCTATCATCAACTGAACATATGCCATCATTAAAAGATTATCTCATTGACTTGGTCCTGTAAAAGGATTCAAATCTTTAATGAGTTAGGAAAATATATTTGCATCCCATTAAAAAAAAATATTTGACATTATTATTTCAATAGATATCTCTTTTATTTTAAATAAACTTATTCTAGAGTAATTACAATATCTTCAGTATTAGTCATCGTCATTCTTTTCTCTTCACCAATCCTATCCAATAGATCTAATCCTCCATCTTCAGTGATGTATATTTGGCGTTGTCCATCATAAGATAAAAGTTCATAGCTAATTAAGTAAAACAAATATTTTTTTAAGGTTTTATATGGTAAAGGTGTTACTCTTTGTATTTCAAATGAAAGTTCACGAATGGATATCCCATTGATACAGTATACCAAAATAGGCTCTACAATTACCCCTTGTAATTAGGTGATTTTATACTTTTAATATTGTTTTTGTTATTTATGGAACTCATTTGTAGTTTGTAGTACCCCTCCAGATACTAGTCAATACAATTAGGAATTGCGAATCTATCCAATTTATTTTTACAAATAGGACATTTTTTGTAGCGAATCAACGAATTATCAAATGGATCAGGTATGTTGATGCCATCCAAAAACAATCCTGGCATAATAAGAAATATTTTTTTTGGATGGAAAAAACTTCAATATATTTAAAGTTCTGAGTATGCTTTTCTACATCTTTGTTATAGTAGATAGTAGATAACATATCATATTAAATTGCATCTGGCATATTTATTCATATTGAATTTTTTTGCCATAAATGGGGTAAAGTGAATTGGGATGAAACTATTTACTTATTATAGCAATATAAAAAAATATCAGAAAATATTTAACAATTTTTCTGTTTTGTTTATTTATGGAAATTAATAAAAAGATAACAAGGGCAAGAAATGGGAAAAGGATATAATTATTTTTTTATAGATTTATAATTATTTGAATTTCTCGTGGAGATATATTTTTGTAATTTTTTCTATTGTTGTTATTGTTGCTGAGCAAGTTTATTTTGGTTTTGCTTTGTTATTATTATGCTCGTGATGGATTTATTGCAGTTTTAGGTTAAGAACCTTGCTATTTCTTGTAGCATAGATATTGCAATTGCAGAAATTATAAAGTCAATTTTTTATTTTTGATTGGCTATAGTAATGCGTTCATAATCAGAAGAACAAATCCGATGCTTCTGATTCATTATTAATATGAGTATTGTCCGAATTATTGGTGCTTTGTAAGAGAGAAGTATTTGTTATAGTGTTTTCAAATAATATATTTAACGAAATTGCTAGTTCGAAACCTATTTTCCATGTCATGTCAAATAATTTGAGATAGATTTCGGTAGATCTTTTAATCTCTGAAATCATTTGCACATTTTTATCAATTAGCATAATTTATTCCATTTGTTTGACATTGTGAATTTTATATCAATATCGTTCGATTATAATTATGAATATTGTTTTTAATTTGTTTTTGAGAAGATATCAAAAATATTAATCCTATATATTTATAATTTTAATCTGTATTTTGTCAAGAAACCAACCAATGTCAAGTATTTGTAGAAAAATACAATATTGTTTAATTATCAAAATAATAAAAATGGTTTTTAGTTGTTTAAAAACAAATTAGTGGTTAATAACCAATTTAACCTAATTCAAAAAAGTTTTTCAAAGAATCCACATTAGTTATAACAATATCCGGAAGATGAGACAAAGATTTAAACATAGTAAGAGAACATGTAGATAAAAAGAATAAAGAGAAATAGAAAATGGTAGAAATCTTCAAAGAGCATGAAAATGTCAAATGAGAAAAAAAACAAATTAAATATATTATTTGATAATCTTTATAAAAAAAGAGAAAAAGCTTTAATTTGCGGTATTGTTGGAGGATATCCTGATATAAATACATCAAAAGAAATAGTGAAAACTATTATTGATTCTGGAGCAGACATTGTTGAAATTGGAATACCATTCTCCGATCCTATGGCAGACGGGCCAACTATTCAAAATGCATCATTAAAGGCATTAGCCAATGGAGTAACACCATTAAATTGTTTTGATATCGTAAAAGAGATCAAGAAAAATTACAAAAATACGCCGATTCTTTCCATGACTTATTCTAATATTGTATTTTCAAACAATTTAAAAAACTTTTTAAAATCAGCAAAGAAAAACGATATAGATGGTTTTATTATACCTGATCTAAATGTAGAAGATGCAGATGAATACATAAGATTAACAAAACAACTAGATTTGGCTACAATATTCTTATCAGCACCAAATACAAGTAAAAAAAGATTAATTGAAATTGCGTCCTCATCAACTGGATTTGTATATATGGTTTCAGTCTTTGGAATTACCGGTTCAAGGCAAAATTTCGAAAGATATACTTTTGAAGCAGTTTCAAAGACTAAAGAAATCATTAGCGAGTATAAAGTTCCACTTGCTGTTGGTTTTGGAATCAGCAATACCAAGGATGCAAAGAATATGTTAAAGTCAGGAGCAGATGGGATAATTATAGCCAGTTCAATTATGAAATTAATTATGGAGAACGAAAATAATAAAGATCAAATGTTATTGAAACTTGGTAGCTTTATAAAGGATTTGAAAACTATATGTAGATAACATTTATCACATCATGAATTAATTTATCATATCACAAATTTACGAAATTACCTTTTGTTCCAAATCCTGTTTGAGAACTACTGCATTTTTCAGCTACTTCTCTGCATTCCTTCTTGCTTTCTGCAGAAAATAACGGATTATTCTTCGCACCGCAATCCATCACAGTATCAGGACCAGTCTGAATACTAATGCACTTGTCACCCTTTGCAAATACTGTCATTGTTAATGATTGGATGGATGTTATCGTTGCAAATGAACCTATGTATGCACTTATGACAATAATTGCAAACATTGTAATTGTTTTCATTGTTGGTTTATTGGAGAAAATAAATTATTTAAGTCTTTGATGACGTTCAATGTCTTTCAAACCAAACATCATTCTATTTGCTTTCTGACCTATCCTTTTTGCTTTATATTCTTTATTTATATGGATTTTATCATAGATATATTTAGGGCAATTGTTTACGGTTTTATGTCTCAAACGATATTTGAATAACAAGAGACACCATTACTAAAACCTAGAATATCCAATTAAAATAAATCTAGTATGGATTAATATGAGTATATTGCAATATTTTAAAAATATAATTAAGAACTGCGAATAAGACCTTTTATTTTCTGTTGTATTTCAGGAGTCATATCTTCCTCTTTCATATTATGAGCATTTTTGGCGTGCTCTATTCCATTTTTCATAACTTCTTCTTCTGTTTCACCTCTAACGGTATAATCGCAATCAAACCCTGCTTCCCTGCAGTTTATTGTTTTCATAAATAGACAATGATATTTCTATCTTGTAAGGAATTTCCTATAACAAACATAAAGTAATTCCATAAGTCCCTTAATAACGCTAAATTTTGATAAATATTATAAAGATGATATTATATTATCTAATTAAACCTCTTTTGTCATCTTTTCTTAGTTTCAAATGTATGCCTTCTCTATGATCAATGAGTCTCAATATATTTGAATTTCAATAACCTCATATGAAAAAACAAGAACGAGTTCCATTATTTCAACTATTGTTATTAGTTTTTCATTTGTTGTAATTTGGAGATTTTGAGTTATCTTATAGTGTTGATGATTGATTAGCTAATAATGACGCAGATGGTTACTCGTTCTACCCTCAATTCTACTGAATCTTTTTATTCATGGATAAATCATAGATATTCATGGGTATCTATTCATATAACTCACGTGACCAACCAGTGTTTTTTAGGTATTGTCTTGCTTATCTATAGCGTTGGTGGAATTATCAATGGAAATGAAACTTGAATTGGTTGCAATTCCAGTAACAGATGTGGATCGTGCACGTGATTTTTATAAAGATAAAGTAGGTTTTAACTTAGACCATGATCATACCGTAAACGAAAAACTACGTTTTGTTCAAATGACACCTTTAGGTTCTGCTTGTTCAATTTGTTTCGGGATTGGTATCTCCGACGATATGAAACCCGGTTGCATTAAGGGTTTACAAATGGTAGTAAAGGATGCTCAGGCAGCTCATGATGAACTTAAAGAGCGTGGAGTAGATGTTACTGACGTCGACACACAAGTTTGGGGGAAGTTCGTTCGTTTTAATGATCCGGATGGCAACGCTTGGGCACTTCAGGAATTGCCTCCGCGTGGCCAATTTAAAGTATAGTGTATTGTTCTTTCAATAATGCTTTCCTCAAAAAAGAAATGAAGGTCATACGCTCGAAAACTTGTCTGGGATTGTGTCCGTAGAGACACCAAAGTGTTGCTCTAGGTCGTCCACTATCATCATGGCGTCCTCTAAGAATCTCGTTTATCTGTTATATCTTTGAATTAGAATTGTCTTTTGTTTGTTCATGATCAACCATGGAATAATGCTTTACAGTATTATTATAGAACTTTTGTAAGATAACGGAGCAAGATGTATTGGCATCTATCACTAAAAAAATTTTTTCCAAAAGATCATCAACAATAACTCTTTTCTCTCAATGTCAATGATTTTATACTTTACTTCATCCCTGTTACCACGTCGTTTTAACAATGTTCTAAAACTTTCTTCTCATTAAATGTCTGCCCACAATAATATAACTAACATGTAGTAATAATGTTTTTGAGCAGACCATCTTATATTAGACGGGGATACCAAAGTTGTTGTGGGATCGTAAAGTAGTGACAATTTGAGGCCATGCAAACCATGCCCTAGCATTTGACATAGATATAACGACATTGTAAAGAATTATTCAATTCGAGGATGGTAGATACTTTCAGAGGTTAATAGATTGGTTAATAGAATCGAATGATTGAACTAATGGAATCTCTATTACCATGTTAAACATTTGACAGCGGATATCACTATGAAGTTACTAGTGCTACAAGGTATACTATTGTAGAACAATGTGTTATATGTAATAATCTGCATACGCTCAGAATGAGTATTTTTTAAATCTTTATTGTATAGAAAAATAAAATGTATAAACCCATCTTGGCATTGACCATTATGACATTGACCATTTTGACAACAGTAGGATTGGCTCAGCTCTCGACAGTATTCGCTGCACCGCCGCCACAAGGTGGAAACCCACATGATGTCAAATTTGGTATTGATTCCACAAGAGATCCACATTCGTTAAAATCTCCAAAAGGAAATCCTCATCTATGTGAAACCATCGAGTCAGGAGGATCAGAATCATCAGGAGGAGGAGCAGGAAAGGTAGTAATAAAACAATGCTAACAGCTGCCATTACTTAACTATCCAATATTTTCTCCTTGTCCCTTCTCCAATAATTTCCCTATGTCTTTCATGGCCCTATCTATTTTTATAGATCTAATCTCTATACCATTAATCGGATCAGGTTGAAATAGAAATTTAACCATTGATAAAATTGTGAATTACAATTGCTCTTTAATATATATTACGCAGTGTATTACAGCATATTTATTAAAAATAAATTTCTGTTAATTGTATACAATAGATTTAAAAATTATAAACTAGATTATAAATAAAATGCCTAAATTCCTTGATGTTCATAGTTTAAAAGACTTTGATGAGGAGTCATTAAGAAAGGCACAAAATTCGCCTAAGGATGAATTCGGTGTAACACCTGTTAACATACTGTATAACAAAGAGGAAGACAAGTTCTTTTGTCTGCTTGATGCTCCGAGTAAAGAGGCAATTATTAAACATCATGAGATATATGGTTTCAAGTGTGACTGGATTACAGAAGTTAAGACAACTGCATGATGTCTTGCATTCAGGACACGGCAAGCTGACTTTATTGGTACAGGAAAAGTTCCATCTACTTTACCTTCATACTTTACTTGTCTGTCAGGGGGAACGAAAATAGAATGTATTTCTTCGGCTATAACATATAGAGACCAAATCATTTATTTCTACTAGACTCTATGTCTTCTTTTTATAATGGCGGTTTATCATCATAATTGTCTCTTTATTCTTGACTTATTATTTAGCTAGATATCCTTAAATACGATTGTATGGTGTATATTGTTAATGAATACCAATATTCAAAAATACCATAAAGGAATAACAATCAAGGCAACAATAGTATCAATACTAATAATATCGATACTTACAGTATCAGTTTTAACAACACTACCGGGCAATTCACTGGCAATAGCTAAAATAAAAATACAACCACCAGGAAAGCACTCATCTGCATATATAAAAGGATATAAAATGGGATGTACTGATGGTCCAGACCAAGAAAACTTTGTAGGTACTTCACCTCATTCCAAAAATTTCATAAAAGGATACAATTACGCATTCACTCATGGCTGTTAGATAAATAAATAATACCGATTTTTTCTTCTTCCATATTATTTATGCTATGTATTTTTATAACAATAAAGCCCATAATCTTGAAATATCTTTTTATATTTGTATGTTATTGTAGAATATATGAAAGAATTATCACATACGCTAATATTATTTGCAGACTTTAATTTATTTGAAACGGATAGGGGTGAAGTCCGATAGTACACTATCGCATAAGTATTTCTGGAGAAACCAAGGAGTCTATGATGGAATTGGCTAGAAAAGAGAGAATTCAGTTGCTAAATTCCATCAGCATTTGTCATATCCCAGATACTATCTATACAATTGAAGCCATTGCAGTTCCAGATGAAATTTTGACAATGGCAAAAAATGGATACTCTATACAAATACTTGAGGAGGTAGGGATGCGTAATCGTTAAAAACAGCAGCAGCCAAGTCCTCATTCTCCTAACACTACTGACTTGTACTCTGCAGTTTTGGATGATTCTGTGGCATCTTAATATCGATAAAGTTGAACATCTCTATCGGCTATTACATTTACTTTATATAGGATCATCCTCATCACTCTTTCATCTATTTATTAAAACTAGAGTTCTCACTTTTTATACCTTTATAGCCACTGTAACAAGGTAATCGAGCCTCAATATGTTATCCTTAATATACGGTGTTATAGCCTCCAAGACGTCTTGACGAAGTGATTCAATCTTTTGTGGCTCTTTGAGTATTTGGATAGCATGTATTAAAGAGCCGGCTGTAGTACTAGACATTTTCCACCAGTGATTAGGACTCACAATGGGTTTATTTATTGCTCCGCGCTCAAAGTGAATATTTTTGACTTTGCTATTGCCAAGGCGTTTCTGAATGACCTCGGGGATTCCCCATAGAATTGGAGAGGTGATGGCGGTGGCGGTGGATGTGGTTCATTATCAACAGAAGGGTAAGACACGTGTTTTGCAATCGCTGCAAACAATCTTCCATTTGCTAGTTCGGCAGGCCATGTTGCAAATGCAATACGGCCTCCATCTCCTTTCGTAACTCGTAGCATTTCTTTTATTGCTACTTCTGGATGTGGTGAAAACATGTGTCCAAAACTTGATAATACTACATCAAAAGATTCATCTTCGAAAGGAAGATCTTCTACATTGCCTTCTTTCCATTCTATGTCTTCTACTTCTGCCAAGGATGCTTGCTCCTTTGCTTGAGCCAAGAGCTCGGGTGTGAAATCTACACCTACCACTTTAGCATTTGCTAGCCTCTTAGCAGTTATAGCTGTATTGCCGGTACCACAAGCTACATCCAGCACATTATCGGTATAAGAGATATTGCATAATCGCACAAGGTGGGCAGAAACAGGAAGCAGGAATAAGGCTATTTCGTTGTAAGAGCCCAAAGCCCATCTATTCGTGTATTTATTGGTAGTAGGGTCATCACTCAATAATAATAATCCAGAATTTTCTCTTTTATTAATTGAGGATCAACAATAGTTGTGATCGCACAATTAGAATGCTATTATCCATCTATCTTCTGTAATGGTTATACACTGATGCTTGAATGACCATCACTACTATTACCTGTAATCTCATCTAAACGGTTGGACTGCCGTCAAAAGTCAAAAGGGCATATTACAAATTTATCGTAAATCGACGAATATGGAATAGAAGTTCATAAGGAAAAGTATGCGGAAAAATATATGATAATAAGATTTTTGAAAAAATTAGATTTCAGTGTCACTAAATGAAGATCTCTGACCAAACAAAAAATTCTTAATATAGATACTAACGAAGATTGATGTTGAGAAATATAGTCAAAAGAATCCAATCTTAATTATTTTGAACATAATAGCATATATCATTTTTTACAATAAGCTTATCTTTTAGCCTTGTATCTACTTCACGGTGTTTGAAGATAGAGATATAGCTCAGATTGATGCAACTGTTATCATCGGGGTCTTGATTTTAGCAGGTATGACAACCATTAATCCAAATCCAAATATATCAGAACAAACACGTATAGCCGAAGCATTTGCTATAACCTGGGAATTGATATTACCATTTGCAATTTCTGCCATACTAGCATTGGCTGGGATAGTAAAGATTGCTAAAATCCTTACTGCTGTGGGATTTGGATTTATGCTTATATTGCTATTTGCAGTATGGCAAGAAACTTACCTTAGATGAAATATCCATTTTGGATATAATTAAAAGTATCAATATTTGTCAATACAGTAGGCTATGATGTAACTAAATGGACTCCCGGAGAGTCTGGTGATTATAGGCGGACTATAGAGGTCATTTAAGTAGTCTATGAATTTTGTGAAAATGACCATTTTCTCGGTGAATGTAAGCAGAAATGCAATATACTACTGTTTGCAGAAATGCGAATATTTGATTACCCCATTGTAAGCACTGAATCATATACCGCATGTAATTTCAGCTACAGAAATTGGATATCTTGGGTATGATGGTATCGTATGCATAATGCGTGTTGGAATAGGACACGCATGTACTTGTAAGCGGGTCGATGCTGTTCTGGTTGTAGACTCGAAGGCAGTCAGTAATCATCGATATTAACTTTGTCTCTAATTTAAGTATGAATCTTATTGATATTACGCATAGGGAAGAATGAAATGATCAATTAGATGAAACATGGATTAAAGAATTACCTTGAAAGCCAATTATAAAAGCCGATAAAATACCTGTCAAGTTTAAAAAATCGACTGTGCCAAGATAATCCTTCGACTGGCACATATGCAAAAGCAATGACTAATCCCAAAGGTCTAAGTATTAATCAAGACTTTAATGTAATTGATATCGTATTACTTTTTAAAAATCTTTATCATGCATGCAGAACTTCAACCAAATGCCTGGTATATGGCTCGTTGACATATCGCAAGGTAGTCCGATTGACTGCTATTTATGCTATGCGGGGTCAATGAATGTAACATTCTACTTGGGAAAGTCAGGTTTATGACCTATGAAGAGGAGATATAAGATACGATTTAGGGCTATCCTTGCCACCTAGAATTATAGAAAATCAAAATTACAAATCCATATCCAATCTATTCCTTTCATTCT
The DNA here is from genome assembly GCA_963824915.1 of uncultured Nitrososphaeraceae archaeon. Classification (GTDB taxonomy): domain Archaea; phylum Thermoproteota; class Nitrososphaeria; order Nitrososphaerales; family Nitrososphaeraceae; genus Nitrosocosmicus. The sequence goes on along the minus strand of CAWGRD010000005.1, from coordinate 196,101 downwards.
CCTACCAGTCTTACTTTTTCTTTCACAAATTTTCTAGACTCTGCAATGAGAGTGTTTTCGTTGATATTTATGTGCTGTGATATTCGTATAGACGTAGGAAAACAATAGTGACACTGGCAATAGAGCCTTAAGCCCTCTTGGTTTTCCATAAAGTCATTAGTCAAAATTCTCCTCTTGGATGTCAATAATCTCTATCAATATGATATCCGATGTCTCGCTCATGAATCCATCTATTTCGGTAGGACGATGGAAATGACGGCTTTTATGACGGCTTTGACGGAAAAAGTGACGAAAATGACGGGAGGTTTGACGCCTCAGACCAAAGAAATGACGACGGCTATTACCATTTTCTTTATAAAGGTTTTTGATCATAATGTATTGTACAAGATAAGTGACAATTCCCGCTCTTCCCACCAAAGCACTAGTTATACAGGGATACCTCAATGGCAAAACAAGGGATTCAATTTCTAAAGAAATAGGAATCTCAACAGGTGGGGTATCCAATACAATAAAAGAGTGGAAAAGGGAGATAAGAGTACCTGAAATTGAAGCATTGAGGGACTTTACAATCACGGTTAAAAAATCAGGCCTATCTATGCAGCAGTGCGCTCAAGGCTATAGAATGGCCCAATTAATGAAAGGCCTTGGAATTGATGACGATGCTGAGTGATGCTGATGGTTATACTACTGGTAGCAATAACAGCAGCAACGGCATAGGCAACGATATAAATATTGAAGGAAAAAAGATGGATTTTCCATCCTTTGTTAAAGAGATATATTCAAATTGTAAAAATCATGATATACCGCCTGACAAAATATCATCATGGATTAAAGATATGCTTGATTTTTATCCCTCCTATTCTGATAATAAAACGGATTCTTTATCTGACATCAAAATACCCTTTATCTCACATCTTTCCTTTCATATTGACCAAAAGAAAAACGAATGTGCTAATCTTGAATCTTATAAAAAAGGGCTAAAAGAGGACATACAGAAATTAGAGATACAAAAAAACAAGTCAATCTCCAGCCTGAGCCAAATAAAACAAGAAGAAAAGGAGGTGCTTTCCTATCTGCCATTTTTCCATAGTCTCGAAATAGAACTGAAGAAGAACCATGATATCAATCTAAAAGATGACATCCTATCTTTTTCACAGGTTATAGACGATTTTAAAGGACATGGATATAAAGCCCATGAAATAATAAATGAATATTTAAAACCTCGATCCCTTAAACTAGATATAGCTACAAAAAAGCTCATATTAGAATCCTCTCTGAGCAAAAAGCATCTTTGCATAATTCAATTTTATCTTTGGAATCTGAGGTAAGCATTCACAGACAAACTATGAATATTTATTCTCACCTTGAAGGTATGGGATTTGGTCTCAAAGAGCTAAAGCAACTATGGCATACAATAAGAGAAATAGCAGAAGCCAATAACATTCCACCAAAGGAAGCAGTATCAAAATTTCTTAAAGATATAGATGAGCAATATGATGATAAACTTGGATTTGATTCCAATGTAAAAGAAAAAGAGGAGGAACTTGCTCAACTAAAAAATAAAATAAACCATAATCGCCTAATGTTTAGGCTGGAGCCATCAATTGGACCCACCTTATCCAACCTTTTACAAAAGGGTATTACAGAGCAGGATATTCTAGGTATTAGCCAACTAGTCCAATTATGTACAAATAATACTGGATATACTGATTCAAGTTTGGCTTCCGGTCCTAATTATCAAAATGAAAACGAAAATGAAAACAATAACAATACAATGGAATTCGTAAAAAAAGAATAGAGAACTGGAAATCATTAATAGATGATTTAAAAAGATATGGAGAAATCAAGTCGGTAATAAAAGCGCAGCAAGTAAAAAGAGATAGGATAAAAAAAGAAATTGATAACTTGGATACAAAAAAACAAGAGATTTCTATACAATGCCAAAATGGAATTTCTTTTTTAAATGAGATAAATAACAAAATGTTTTATTTTAAAGGATTGATTGACCATTATAATAAAGACATTGATAATAAAATTAAAACATTTTCCAGATTTTCGGTGCCTTCACCTATTTTCATAATATATAACAATATAAGAAAAGAAAAAGATGATTGGGACGAAAAAAAATAATACTGAAATCGTTAAGATGTATGAGAATACTTAAAATATTAATACTTTACATATGATACGTTGTAGAAGAACAAAATAATTTATCTTTATTTATAAATATATATGATACTATAGCCTCAATGCAATAAAACGAAATTTCTAAAAAATTATTTAAATATCCTGTTAAAAATTAATACAAGGCTCTTAATGATAGAGGCAAGGTAAGAGTAGGTGATATGATATCTTTTTGTGATGCCATTTTTGCTTTTTAAATAACAATCATGGCTCTCAATTCAACTTCCTAGTCAAAACAATGATTTAACTCACAGTGAAATTATCTCTAAAATAATAGAATCGAGTCCTCGATTTGAAATATATATTGTTAGTTTTTTTGTCGTTGAGATTTTTTGGATAGCCTATCATTTTGTTTTAAATCATATAATCAATTCTCATTCAATAAGTACATGGATAAATCTGCTATTTCTATTCTTCATATCATTAATTTCGTTTACCACTTCTCTGCTAATTATCTACGGCAATTATTCAATTGTCTTTTTATTGTATTCATCTGTATTGACCATTGCTGAAGCATTATTATCACTAATTTGGATTCATGTCCAAGGTTACTAATCATATGTATATAATGAATTAGATGATACCAAAATAACGAATATAACCTTAGAATATTCTAAAAATTTAATAGAACATGAATAACCAAATTTAACAATAATCTACAGCATAATTTTCTGACGAACAAACCAAACCTGCATTACTTGATTTACAATATGCTTGATAAATATACCACAATTATAACACCAAAAACTATAAGAGTTATCGTTGAAGTATAAATGAGAGAATGTCTAGGGACATATTTAGTTCCCTTTTGTATTGATTTATCTATATCCAAGTAATTTTTTAAAGCACATATCAATAATCCAATTCCAAGAATTATTATGCCTATACCTAACAAATAGGATGGATTCATATTGTTTGTCAATGTATCCACCGTCAAGGTTTTTGTAATAACCCCAAACTGTTTTAAAAATAAACTAAATCGAGATACTATAAAACCAAGGCCAATAAGGGCAATACATGTCCTAAACCACGCAAGAAATGTTCTCTCGTTTGCCAAGAATTGTTGTGAATGGTCATCATCAGAAGGAGAAATGGAGTTTGAAATTTTGTTATCTTTAAAAGGCATATACTATGAAGATAAAGATACTCGCCTCTTAAAAGATGTAATCATATTACAAGTTCAAATACATTTTATCTTTGAATATTCATGATATAGATATTATAGATAAATATTCAAAATAACAATATACCATTTATCTCAATCAAGGATTTAAATTCCTTTGGGGCCATTAAGCCTATTTTTCTTAGTAAAATATAACATATTATAATTCAACTATATTCTCTTTGAGTTAGAATACAATAGGATTTTAGGTTATATCTATAACGCTTTATTATTTTTTATTTTGCTTTGTCTTTTCTTGTTAAAAAGCGATATAGTATAGTATTACATTACTATAATATAATTAAACTTATAATTTATTTCTGCTAATTATTATATAATATGACTTCAGAAAAGCCTCTAAAAATATCCAAAGAAGAATTAAAACAAAAGCTTACTCCAGAGCAGTTTGATATATGTATTAATAAAGGCACTGAAATGGCTTTTACTGGCAAGTATAACAATTACAAAAAGCCAGGAATTTACAAGTGTGTGGTTTGTGGAAATGATTTGTTTAGATCGGATACAAAGTTTGATTCTGGTACAGGATGGCCAAGTTTTTATGCTCCGATAAAAAAAGAAAATATCAAAGAAGAGATAGATAACAGTTATTTTATGAGACGTGTCGAAGTCAATTGTGATCGGTGTGGCTCACACCTTGGTCATTTATTTGAGGATGGACCAAAGCCTACAGGCTTAAGATATTGCATCAACTCCGCATCACTTGAACATCAAGTAAGTGAAGATTAATAGACAGCTAATCACATATCTGCAAATAAAAACAATTGATTTTTCAAATATCTTTATATCGTATTTCTATAGTTTATTCTTTCATGTCAAATATTCGAAATTAATCGGTATTTAATTAATAATTGGTGGTGGTTTAATTTCATTAATGCTATTTAATAAATAATTTAGTTCAAAAGTTATTTTTTATTTCATTTTCTAAAAAACTTCTTTTTGTTTTTCTAACAAATTTAGATTATTCACATATCTGACTGCGGTAACTATATCCTTTCTTTTTATGTAGTTTTTAATAAAATTAAATAATGATACATGTAATATATCACAATAAAAACTCATTTTTTACTACTTCCATATTTAATGTTTTAATCGCTTTTTCTTATTTTTATATATTTAATAAAATATTATTTTTATATATATTCAAGATATTTTTATTTAACTATATCCTAAATAAGGGAATTCAAATACATGCATCATTTTTTTTTGTTTGATTTATATGTTTTTAATTTCATAATCTATATTCCTTTTTTTAGCACCTTTTTCTTAATTCTATTTATCTTGTCAATATCTCACTTTTTTAAATCCTTTTTTTATAACATGCGTTTGGTTATTTTTAATGAATAATAAATTGTTATTTTTAACTATTTTATTTAATATTGTTATATTACTGTAGATAGATATTGTATTTTATGGGATTTATGATTCAACAATAAATCTAAAGGGTTTGAGCCCCACTACAGGTTTGTATAACCTTAGTATTTATTAGTCTAGAACATAATTTTCATATTATTGTAATTTATTTAAATTTAAAAGATACAATAAATTAAATTTGTTAAATAGATTACATACAAGTTCGATATATGCCCGACCTGGCCTTTATATTTTTAGATTGCATTAAAAGATGATTTGAAACTATTTAAAATTAAGATTTATTTATATTAAATTGTAGTGAGTATGTTTGTCTGCTATTACAAATAATGGATTTAAATTAAAAAAAGGAAAAGGAACAACTATTAATTTTCGAGGAACAAAAATAACAGTTAAAGTTTCTGGAGATGATTCTGACGGAAGATATACATTGATAGAGATGGAACATCCACCAAATACTGGCCCTGCTTTACATACTCATTCAAAGGCACCTGAAGCCTATTATGTCCTTGATGGTCAATACTCTATAAGATGTGATACTGAAATATATCATGCTCAGCCTGGAGATTTTGTTTTTATTCCAAAGGGAATTCCTCATAACTATCAGTCGGGTTCTCAAGGTGGCAAAATCCTGGTAATCTCACCAGCAGGTTTAGAAGGATACTTTAAAGAAGTTGCAGATATTCTCTATAACCAAGACAATAAAATTTCATGGGATGAAGAAATAGAAATTGCACGACGGTATGGTCAAGAATTTCTTGATAATCTAAAACACTGGAGCTAATGAAAAAAGGTTTTAGATAGCAATAAAATAGAAAATGTTGTTATTTTAAAAAAAACGATTTAATTACAAAAAAATATAATGATGGTTTTATAATTTATCAGTATTATTACAAAGTTTTTTTTGTATATTACTTTACTAAGGCAAGTAATTTGGATTTGATTCACGTTTGATTATATTAAATTATACTAATCCATCCCTTAAACAGTAACCAATGTGTTATACATCATCATCATCATCTTGCTTTCTATATGTTTCAAAATATCATAAAAATTTCAGATATCTTTATTGTCGACCCTTTTTAATACTTGATGTATTAAAATGATGATTTACTAATATATGGTTACTCTATGTTCAATTGTTTTAATTGGTTTATCTCTATAATGTATAGAATATGCAATAAATAAATATAAAAAACTAAAACAACAACATATGTTTATTTCACCTGGTCACATATTAAAATAGTAAAAAAGTGGGCTATTTCATCCTAGTTCGCATCAATCTTACAAGATAAGAAGGGCCCAAATGACCCGTAATTTGCTTTATTATACGGGATAAAACGTTAACCAATGGAAAAGAAAAATCTTTTACAATTATTATAGGGCAATTTATCCTATACATCAAAAGATTAGCGAAATTGGAATTAGTCAATAGACTGTTCTTTCCAATAGTTGACTCAGTAATTACTATATCGGGATTATAATCTACAACTGATTTTAATATCAATTTCGCAAATTGCATAATATCTTTTTCGATATCTTTTGAAACGTGAATTTCGTTAAGTTCAACTCCTGCTTGCAAGAAATATTCTCTTCGTTTAATATACTTGATATAATTTTTATCGTTTATAGAAGATGAATTTGGTTTGACATTATTAACCTCGTAATTACCATTATCTTTTCTATTTATTGCAACTACATTCAGGTTGAAATTTCCAGTATTTGCAAACCACTTAGTTATCTTTAATATTTCATCAGAATCATCTCCATCATCATATAAAATTACCATATTTTTTCTATTCTCTTTAGTTACTCCCACTTCACTATGTAAATTCTGTTCTTCCAATTGGATATCATTATCTCTGTGAGGGAGAATTGCCAAATAATCACAGGTAAGCAAAGTCTGTAATTTTTTGTTATTTTTTATTGTTTCATAATCTATAATCAAAAAATTAATTTTTTGCTCTGCTATTGTAGATAGGATGGCTTCTGTAGCATCATGAGTAATTCTTACTAAAAAGTGGTAAACAATATTTTCATTATTTAGTATTTTTTCTAGTGGTTCAAATGATTTCTTTGATGAATCCACAAAAGCGATGCCTGCAGATAGCGGAGTTTGATGAGGAACAGTTATTGTCCTAATGATATTTATCTCGGCATCTTTTTCTTTTGCTATTCGTATTGCATATTTAACTAGTCTATCTGGATTTTCTGGGGTATATGGTAGTAGAATTTTAAAATCTTTTTTCACAAGATTACCTTCGCTTGTTAAGAGTGGAGAATAATGCTCAACTTCTTTTTTAAAAGTAAAGATTCTATAAATAGTAAAACCTACTAAAACCCATAAAGCAGTAATAACCCAGCTAAATGGCGCGGTAACTAAAAGATAAAGCGCTAATCCTATCATTAAAGTTATACCTATTATTGGAATAATAGGAAAAAATGGTGTTTTAAATCCATAATCAAGCTTATCGCCGTACATTCTACGTATAGTGATTACAGAAATATTAACTTGGGTAAACAAAAGCAAGAATATGACTGCCGAGGCCTGTGCGATAGTATTAAGAGGAAGAGCATACGCCATTATCGCCATTATTATAGTTGATAAAATAACGGATACGTAGGGAGTCTTGAATTTAGGATGAATTGCACTCAACCTGTGAGGCAGATTATAATGTCGCCCCATTGCAAAAGCCACTCTTGCTGATGAAAATGTTGTAGCATTTAGAGCAGCCAGTGTAGAAACTATTCCTCCTATTAATACTATGAAACCACCATATGGCATAAATAACTCTGCAGCCTTGGTTATTCCTAATTCACCATAATGACCGATGAACTGCCAAGCTGGTACATTTCCAGGAAAGATGGCACCGATGGAAACAAAAGCAACAAGACAGTACATAACTACCACAAAAGCAAGAGATATGAAAATGGCTTTTGGGATATTTCTTTTAGGGTTTTTGACCTCTTCGCCTGATTGAACTATTATTTCGTATCCTTCAAATGCAATAAAAGTTAAACCCATTGCAGAAACCAGACCGCCAATGCCCATTGGCATAAAGTCCGCAAAATTAGTTTGCCAATGAGGATTGTTTGTTACTGCCCAGAATCCTGCAATAATGACTGATATAATTGCTACAAGTTGAATCACTGTTACAATGGTACCAATTTTACCTGTTTCAGAGGTTCCTTTGATATTTACAAATGTAAATAGAGCTATAGATGCAACAGCGATTAATTTGTCAAGTGGAATAAAGCCAAAAAGATTATCTATTGTAAGAATGTTGGTCATGTGTAACAAACTTACAAAAAAAGACCCAAATCCAACAGAGTACAAACTTCCTGCAATTATATGAGCAAGCCATGCCATCCATCCACTAATGAAAGCATTTGGACGAGGAAGGCCTTCTCTAACCCATAAATAGCCTCCCCCAGCTTCGGGCATTGCAGAACCTAATTCGGCATAACCCATAGCAGTAAAAAGAGTAATTATGGCGTTTATAATAAAGGCCAAAATAACTGAACTGCCTGCTAGACCGATTGCAGGACCTGTTAAAACGAAAATAGCTCCGCCAATCATAGCTGCTATTCCAATCATAATAACATCCAAGAGATTTAATGAACGAACAAGTTTAGCCTCATGTGGATGTGTTATTGAATCAGGCTGACTGATGTCCGAGGACATTAGTTTTTAGTTGTACCCCAAAGATTTAGACAATTAAATATCTGATTATCCAAATGTAAATGGAATGAAGCTCAATTGATTTATATATACTTTTGTTAGCGTTTTAGAAAATATCTGTATCTTATTAAAAGGCGATTCCAATTCTTTATTATTTCAAACCATAAAATAATTTTTTGTAGTAGTAGCAGGATAAATGATTGAGATTCTATATACATGTCGCCGCTAAAAAAAGAAAATTCTGACCTTTTTTTTGAATTTATTTTATTCACGATTGAGAAAAAAATCTATAGCTATAGACATTTTATCAATTCTTAATCTTACCTAAATCTAAAAATTTAATCACAGTTTTGAATAACTAATAATTCATATGTGCTATCTATATAAAATTAGTAATAATCTTTGCAATTTACAGGTCGTTATATTAGTAAATGGGTAAAATCAAATTATAAAGGATTAACAATAGTTGGCATTATGTTTGTTGCATCAATTGTAATAAACGCATACATTGGATTTGGTCCTCCCTCTTCTCCTGCCCCTTCATCGGTAATTAAAATGAATTCTCAATCAAATACAACAGCCAATCCCTTTGCAATGCGCATTTCCTTTCATCTGACTATAACGGCTGATAATAAGCCCGTCATTATACCGAGTCAGATAGGCATAGAACCACCTTTGTGGCAAAATCATACTCTTGATAAATATGGATCTCCAGGAATGCATATGCCTGGAATGACAATGACAAACATGGCTCCAATATACACCAATGATAATAGTGGATTAATTAAGATAGGTTCGACTGTTGTTAAAAATTATACATTGGGTGATTTTTTCAATATTTGGGGAATGAATCTTAATGACAAAACAGTAAATGCAACAGTAGATGGAAACCCAATACCGGATTATAGAAATCATATTTTAAAAGATAACGAACAGATTATTCTGAATACTACAAGTAAAAATGACTTTTAGTTCTTTAAATAAAAAGAATAAAAAATCAACTAATTTTGCATTTCAAATTACTTTAAGAAAAAAATTATGGAATTATGCGTTAATAAGATAAATCTTATTCATCTACCCTTTTTTATAACATCAAAAATACTTTTATCCTTGAGAAAAATTATGATATTTTACATTTGTAAAGATATGTTGTTAAATATGTATTTTTTATAATATCTATATGGCAAAAGACCCAATTTGCAATATGAATGTAGATGAAAAAACTGCAAAATATATCTCAGAAGTAAATGGACAAAAAGTATATTTTTGTCGTGCAGCGTGCAAAGAAACATTTGACAAAAACCCTTCAAAATATGGATATTGAGTCAAATTAAAAGTAACAAAAAACCTAGGTTTTTAATTTATATTTGCCTTAATATTTTTTTTATTGATTCTGTTCTTCACTACATGTTTTTAAAATAATTCAATATACACGAATTGAAAAAAAGCGTTCAAGAATCTATTTGATATTTTAGTATTATTGAAAAGTTAGTTACTATTAAAAAGTTGCATTATAAACTTTAAATTAAATGTTAAAAAGATATATTTTATTAAAAATAATTACTTTTTTTCTCGCAGCCGACATAATGATATCTCTAGAAGAACCACTTTAAAATGAAACTCCATTACAATATCAAACAATCTTGGTGAAATTTAATCATCCCTATGTAAGAGAAGAAAAAAACAATATTACAAGATACTAATTATCTTTAATATCATCAACCCAAACAATATTACAAGGATATTTAATTATAAAAACAAGTTTTGTAAATTATAACAAAAAAAGAATTAATAACTATCCACAACAGGAAAGATTGCTAATGTTATAACCGAAAGTCAAGCAGAAAATAAAATAAAACAAGGTATAGAGCAAGTTGCTCAAACAGTAAAACAAAAATTAGAATCAAGTTAGGATTCTTTATCTTTTGATAGGAAAAATATCAACAAAATAATATAATATTTGTATAAGAATTTAGCTATATATTTTTGATTAATTCTAAAGCTAACAATGCACTATTTTCTTTATCTTTTATTTCTAACATTATGTCTGCAACCATGGATTTATTCTTAGAAAATTTTATTAATTCTTTATAATATGAAATAAAGTGATTTTTGTCAATAGTTTTTGTATGTTTCCCTTTTCTATCACCTATGCTTTGGCTACTATAGTCTATGATAGGATGGCCATCCAAAATATATTTCCATGTGTTGGTTGAGGATGTTAAGGCTTCTTGTATGGTCTCGTTATTATTTAGACATTCATGATGGAGAGTATCAAAAACAATTGGAATCCCTGTTTCCTCGCTAACATTCAAACAATCTTTTAATGCATACGATCTGTCATCATTTTCAATTATGATTCTTTTTTTCAAGTTTTCTTCCAATTTCATAAAGGTTTTTATAAATCGTTCTTTGGATGTTTTTTTATCATCATAAACTCCTCCTATATGAATTTGAATTTTTGCATTATATGGTAAATTCATGCTCTCTAAGACTTTAGAATGATATTGTAATTCTCTAACACTATTTTCAATTATTTTTTCATTTTTTGAATTAAGAATAACAAATTGATCTGGATGCATTGATATTCGCATGTTATTTTTCTTTATAAATTCGCCAATTTCGTTTAATTCTGTTTTAAATATATAATCCCAATTAATTTTACATACTGGATGAGATGCAAATGGTATTATATCTGAACTTAATCTAAAGAATAAAATATTATTGTTTAAATTAAATTTTAATATTTTTAATAAATGATTAAGGTTATTTTTTACAGTTTCATTAAATCTCTTTTCAGAAAATGATTTTAATCTAAATGTTGAAGAATAAGGGTTTTTTAAAGTTAAATTTATACAAGGATATCCTATTTTCAAAGTCAACTCATATTATATCTTTGATTTTATTATCATTATTATTATTTATATCCAATACTATCGAATTACATTATTTATTATAAATATAATATGGTTGAGAGAGAAAGTGTTATTGCATTTGATTAATAAAACTATTTTACCATTTGTCCATATAATATATATCTATAACAACATTAAAAACATTTAGTGTTAATCTATGCTTTCAATTATGATATCAAGTCACATGTTCACAGATAATTTACCATATATGATATAAAAATTAAATTTAATTTATAGGACAATAAACAACAATAAAAACAGTTGAAAAATAGTGATAATTTATTTTAATATATAATAACAAGATATATTATAACATGAATGTCAATAACACACAGTATTAATATACTTGCAGCTGAAAAGGTAAAGAAATAACAATTGTGATAATATAATATAACACCGAAAAGAAAAAGATTAATGTCTATCTTTGGTCCTTAACTTTTAGCGTTGACAACACTGAGTATGACAATATTATCTGTAAAATAAATTTGGATAAAATAAAGAAACTAGTAATCAACAACAGTAGTTCGATTTAGTAAATTAGACATTATTTGGGGTGTTCCCACTACTGCTCCATCAATAATGTCAGAATTATTATATCCAGCTATTTTGAGACATATTTCACAAATTATAACATTTCCGCCATTAACTATAAAATTTGTTACGTTATTGGTTAGCCGGTCTAATCCTAGATAACTATGAGGTTGCTTTACACCCAATTGCACTCCTTCTATACTTAACATTAATGTAACATTGTAACCCATTTTTAACATTGTCTGTGAATCTGAAAGAGCTACAGTAGCTCTCCATGGTTCATCGCTACTGAGATGATACACTAATTTTGTTTTATTATGGTTAAATGAACTTACTGCATGAGATTGAATTATGGGAGAAAATGTTAAAATAAATAAAATGGTTATAGTTAATATTATTACAAAATTTGTTTTTGTAAAATCTTTTTGTGAAATTATAAATTTTCTATTTATCAATAGTTCATAGTTTTTATGCTCATATTTATGGCTTATTGAACCTAGATTACATCTATATAAAAAATCATTCTTTCAATAAGAAAGAAATTGTTGCCACTACTACAATATTGATAAATTATAATATATCAAAGTTATATAGAGACAAGATATTATTTCTTTATATAAAACAATCCCATACGGGGAACCAAACAATACAGTATATATTCAATTTAAATTTCTTTTTTACATTTCAAGGAAATAATTATTATGATTTCGTTTCTATTTTGAATGTATTGAACTGTTCTTTATATTTTAAGGCCCTTTTTTTATATGTATTACTAATATTTATAAATAATATTTATATTGAAATAAAATTGATTGATTGGACAAAAGTTATTAGAGTTGGAAAGAAATCTCTAACCCAAGAATTTAACTAATCTGTATTAAACTTTATATGAAAGTTTTTACAATACAAGTTTTGCCTGAAAAATATATTTTTTCACTATAAATATGAGTGAAAATAAAGTAAAAATGAATGGTGGATGTTTTACTGCCAATTATAGGTTTTATGGCCACAGGTTTTGCAGTTACAAGTACTGTTCCGCAGATAAGAAAAGCATTAAGAACAAAGAAATCTGATGATTTATCAATTCGATTTATAGTAGTTTTAATTGTTGGTCTTTCATTATGGGTTGTTTATGGAATAGGAAAAAATGATATTGTTTTAATTATAGGTAATTCTATAGCAGTAGCATTGAATACATACTTGTTATTTTTAAAGATAAAATATTCTAAAAATCCATTAGAAGAAGAAGTGTAATAATTGATATTCTTTTTATACTTTGCCTTTTACAAATGAAAGGTGGAAGGAGATTTTCAAACCACATATTCGTATAACAAATGTCTAATAGATATGATGAGCATTTTCTCATTCTATATAAAGAAATTAAATTTTTATTTTTTTTATTTTTTGCTGGTAGAGAGGCTATTATCAGCCAGTTCCGTGTTTGGCCTTTCCTCTCTACCTTAATAATGACCTTCGGTGAACGGAACAGAAACCCGGGTCATCATTTTGCATGAATATATATCACTCTTGTTTATTTAAACAATTTTTATTTTTTTTGTAAAAAAACAGGTCCAGTTTTAGGGCTATTTTGCTTTCCATGATTATTTTTTCATAATAGATGAAAGTCTATCTATAACTGCTTAAACTACTTTTCAATTATCTTTAAATCTTTATCTCTTTTATATTTGCAAAAATTGATTTTCTATTCTTTTAAATATTTTTATTATATCAATACAGTACACGAACCGCCATCTATTATAATGGTATTACCAGTTGCAAAAGAAAAATTACTATCTGCAATACATGATGCAACTTTGGCCACTTCTTCAGGTTTGCCCCATCTTTTCATTGGCGACTCTTCAGCAGCTCGCTGCCTATCTTCCTTAGTCATTGAGTCATATGTTGCCAGAGTAGATATATTACCAAGAGCCAAACTATAAGCCCTAATATTATTGCCACCATACTCTCTTGCAATAGATTTGGTCAAAGATATGTTTGCAGCTTTGGCGATAGTGTAAGGAGAGCCTTCTGTATGAGCCGCAATTGCAGGTGTTGAGGAGATATTGATGATTACCCCTCCTTCCACTTTGCCCTCACCCTCATTTTTATTTCTATTATTATTATGTAGTGGTATTTTGTAGCATAATCGGAATAACAGCTCTACATAAACGCACAGAACCCTTTAAATCAACTTCGAGCACTCTCTCCAATTCAATAATAGTGCCCTCATGGAATTTCTTGTACCAAATATTCTTATCAAATGGATATCCCGCATTATTTATCAAAATATCTATTTGTTTATACTTAGATAATATTTGTTTCATGAATTTTTTTATACTTGTATCATTTGTTACATCAAGTTTAGCCGCAAATGTTTTACCATTTATTTGTGCTGCTGCTCTTGCGGCTCGTACGTGACTGCGTGAGCAGACAATAACAATTGCCCCCTTATTTTCTGCAAATTCCTTTGCAATTGCAAAACCAATTCCTCTACTGGAGCCTGTAACTATAGCTATTTTTCCTTCCAAGGACAATTTATCTTATCCCTTTTGATAGAGACATCATTAGATATCTTTTATGCATAGAAAAATCATATTTGATGTCTAAATTGCATTGTGGTGAAACAAAATGACCCATAATATTTACATTTAGAACCTTTACTGATGCAGCACAAACTTTTAACGGTTAAATTAACTTGAGCATGCTACCAATACAGAATCAGTTAATGCATTATGAATGCAGAAGGTTATAATGTGGTTGTAACATATTGAAAGTGAAACCAAACAACAGATAAGCCTGTAACAAGAATATGTACTAATACTAGGCTTTTGAATCTTCTCTGACTTGATTTCATTTTTTTGTTATAAGTTAACAATATAATTAATTTATTTGAAACCAAATAGTAAATATCGATTTTATAATTTATGTTCCAATTGCTCAATATTTTGTTGGAATTCGTATTTCCAGCCTTCTGGTAGAGCGCTTATTTTAATTGCCCGCCTCATAGTTTCAATGTTGTCTACATGGTCTCTATTGATATAAAGACGAACAATATCTTTCACCGTAACATTATTTTTATCCTTTTCAATAATCTCTATCTTGTCACCTGTTTTCACTTCTCCTTGTTTTAATACCTTAAAGTAAATACCCGGACGACCACTCGACAAAAATCTTCTAATTATTTCCATAATTCCAAACCTGACACCAAGTTTATAGCATGGCATTCTAGGCTGTGTTGCAACGAGCTTGGCTGATCCTATTTGAACCTGATCACCAATATTAACAGTATCTTCCATTAAACCTTCTGTTGTGAAATTCTCTCCAAACATTCCCCATATAATATCTATGTTAGGATATTGTTTACGCCAGTAATCATAGTGTTCTGCGGGATAAGAATATACTGCTTTATCCACCCCACCATGTACTGTCAAATCGGCTTGTTTGTCGCCATCTAGGTTAATCTTTCGTAGCATGACTGGCCCTTTGACTGGATCCTTGAATATTGCAGTAGTTATGGTTTGTCCATTAAAAAGTACTTTCCTTGGAAGCCCGACATTCACAGAAAGTACTTTCATTGATATACAATAATATATCTAGTTATTTATAAGACTTGGACTTTGCATTCTACACACAGTAGATTGTCCTATCCCTATAATTACTCTGATTTTTGCTTACTGTCAGTTGATGTCATTTTTTTACCTATGCTTTGGCATAAAAAGGCAACAGATATATTTTTTTCATATATATCTTCTGCTTTCATATTATGAACATTTACAGCATGTTCAGAAATATGCTTCAAGGCCTCATCTTCTGTTTTACCTTCTGCTATGAAATCGCATTCTAATCCTGACTCTTTGCAAGATAGTTTTATCATAATATCTTTGCGATATATTTTGGTATAACTATATATTAAATTATTTCAGTAATAGGCAGATCCTATTAGGTTAGAAGTTATTATAATTGAACCTAAAACTAATCTATGAGTATATATAATTATTATTCTAGTCTCCCATATAGACCAACTTAAATAAATGCTAAAAATGGATATATTATATCACAAATTTGTATTACATTTCCTGACTTGCATCGAAATTTGTATCAAATATTAATTTTATGTAGCAAGAAGAAAAAGAAAAGAGTAACAGATAGCATTTGGTATTGAAGCAATTGCTGAATATAGATAATGCATAAAAATACTTGTATCTAACACAATATATCAATCTGCAGCATTTATAATCTAAACATGGAACATTTTATTAAGATACTCAAAGAAATTAGAATATATTGTCATATATATGGAATATCATGAACCACAATGACCGTTACAACGGAGACTAGATAAAGCACAAAAGCATTACAGCAAAGGATACTGACAAAGAAAAATATCAGTTAATATGATATAAATTATTTAGTGGAGGGTACAATTCTGTATATACTTCCATCATTGATTGATAAAATATATAGAAAGCCATCTTTCGGTCCTGTTTCTATATCACTGATCCCACCAAAACCAGTACCAAATGTTACTGCAGATAGTTGATTGTCATTGTCCACTATTAAACTAGACAATCCAGCCTTATCTTGACTAGTATCCTGTTTTATTCCTGTTCTAGTTCCGTTGACTTCAAAATAATATAGGTTACCATTATTGTAATCGCCGACAAAAATATTATTTTTGTATTTCTCGCCCAACACTAATGATTTCAAAAATTCTATATCTGTAACTGCAACAGGAGTTTTCCAGCTAAACACAGGGTCCATGTAATGAGAACCAGGAAAATTAACTAATTGATCAGTATTAACACCTTCATTTCTTGATAGTGGGCCCATAACTTTGATCCATCCACTGTTAAAGCCTGGTTTTACTAGGTTGATTTCATCGTATGAACCAGCCCCATTCTCTGTCTGCCATAAATTACCTGTTAGAGGATCAAATGTAATTCCAAAGCTATTTCTTACACCATATGCATAGTACTTGTGCACCGCATTATTGGGATCCTTTATGAATGGATTGTCCATGGGTGCAGAACCATCATTAGGCTTTACTCTGAATATAACGGATGTATTATCAGGATCAGGCCCGTCTTTAATATTCTGAAGCTTGCCTCTATGATTAAGGTCTCCTATTATTGCATAAAGATAGTGGTTTGGACCAATAGCCAGTTTTCCTCCATCATGATTGGGGCCTGGAAGTGCTGGGAGATCTAATATCAAAGTAGGGTTGATGAGCGATTGAGTTTGTCCATTCCAATTATATCTGTAAACTCTATTCTGAAGATCTGTACCGTTTGATTCAGTATAGTATAGAAATACAACCTTATTGTTATTATTATTATTAATATTAGTAGTAGAAGCAGTAGCAGTATCATTACCCTCCATTGGAACTATTCATAATGGCAATTCCAAGTAACCCACGTTCACTTTCAGTATCAACAGATACTTGCAAGACTGGCTTGTCTTGTATTACTCCATTTGATACAAGTCGTACTTGTCCGCCTTTCTCTAATACCAAAATATTGTTATTATCAATAAATGCCATACTGGTAGGAGAAGAAAGACCATTAACTAGAGTCTCAACTTTCAGGTTTGAATCTTTAGTTATTGAGGGAGCTGCTAAAGCGATAGAAGAGTTATGAATTAAATATATAGTAGAAATTATGATAGCTAATGATAAAATGACCGCAGTCACTACTTTCCTTTTATTAAATGATTTTTCTTGGTTGACCACTTATTATAATATCTGATTGAAATAATATAAATTCACTTACATTACTATAGTCTTACTGTTACTTCTATGATTATGTGTTAAGCTTTAAGTTGCTGTGTCATTTGATTCATTGAATAACAAAAGATAAGAGAAAAGAAAAGGCGTTTCTCTTGAAAACATTTTATGGAAAGATTGTAATTCTACCTAGATGATTTTTGTATGATACTCATGCATTTTTATTTGTTGCAATCCTTTTACCTACTTAAAGATTTATAATCATTAATTCTTTGGTGAATTGGTATATCTCTGTTTTTTCATGTAGATTATCTATAAACCATTACTTTTAATATAATTTATATGTCTCGTAAAAAATTTTTATGACATTTAAATTAATTATGATTAGGTCCTAAATGAATGCAAAAAGGTAATGTAATTTTATTGAAAAATATTAAACAAGGTAAATCCTATCAGAAAACCAAAAGTGGTAGCTATACCATTATAGAAATTTGATTTCTTATATGCTTCAGGTATTAAATCCTCTGTTATAAATGCCATCAATACTCCAGCAGCAAAACCTAAAATAATTGATATTTGGCCATGGCTTAAAGACTTGACAAGGTAATATCCTAATGGAGCTGCGATAGAAACTATTAGAAAGACATACATCCATTGCTGGATAATTGTTTTTCTTTTTTCTTTTATGTTTTCAGATCCTATTATTTCCTCAAACATTCTTTTAGCCCCTTCGATGGTAGAGGAAAGATTACCTAAAAATAGAGTAATAGTAGCTCCAAATAGATTTGAAATATCTAATGCAATTATAACACCTAAAAATAAAGATTCTGGAATGCTATCAAGAAGAGTTCCAATTAAAATTGCAGAAGAAGGACTACCATTTTGATTATCTATAAAATGGTTAATATCATTATTGACACTTAATCTATTTTTTACATATTCTTTGCTTTCATAATTTTTTTGTGTTTTCTTTTTCAAATTAAACTTTTTTAAAAGTTCATGATTAAAGAAACTAAACACAACTGCGCCAATAATAAAACCAATACCCATTGTTACACCATTGCCTTCTTTTGTAGATTCACTAACCAGAGAGAAAGCAATTACTGCAAGGTATATGCCACTACCAAATGCCGCAATGTTTGAACGAAGTTTATCTGGATATTTTACAAATAAAGCAAAAACCGCGCCTAAGGGAAAGGCAATTGCTACAATTAATCCCATACTATAGCTTAAAAGCGCACCTGCTGCAGAGAGATCAATTGAGACCATATCATTTCTCTGTTTAAACCATACTAAATTAAAATCCTACTTAATACTGATATGTTATAACAATTTAGTATTTTAGCATATTTTGTTTAAAAAAACTAGTAAATTCATTATCAAAATACTCATTTTATTATCATTATTCCACTATTCATGTCTTTATATTAAATACGTTTTATGGGGTATATTATTGTTAGTTATCTGATATAGGTATCGTTATATAGTCTTGTTTCCCTATTTAATATCATGAGTAATAAAAATCTCGATATACAACTAGAACAGGATACAAATACACCATTAAATGTCATTGCTAATTCATCGCGATTTAATATTACTGCATCTAGATTCAATAATATAGAGATAGGCGGCAATCCTATTGCTGCGAGTATAAGCAAATTGTTAACCGTATTGGGAGAACAAGACAACACTATTAGGATATTATCAAAGATTCTAGGACATAATCATAACGATAGACAAATGCATGATATGCATAATTCACTATTCGAAGGTATTTCAGGTGGTTTTGTTACTGGTAGTGAGGACATGGACTATGGCGACCTTTTAACTGGAGTAACTGCATTTGTAAATCAACAAAATCAACAGATTCAGAAACTTATTGTTGCTGCAAGTGTGAAAAGATGAACCAAAGATTGCTAATCTGGTGTAAACATCATTATAGAATAGAAAATTAAAAAAATATTATAACTTGGTGCTGATATTAAAGAACAACACCACGTTTATTCAATAGGTTTATTATAAATTATAAACTAATTTATATAAAAAAAGTTAAATTTTAAATTGTATTCTTATTAATATTTGTTTTTATAATACCTATTTATAAAATAATCAATGAGAACTAAACTAAAAATAGAAATAATTTTATCTCTATGTTTTCTGACAATAATAATCTTTGCTACTACGGCAATACCTCTTCAATCATCATATGCATTTTCCTGGCCATGTATTGACAGAAGTGAAGGAAAAGCCCCTATTGCCACATCCGGTAACAATGTATATGTTGCATGGTGGGGAAATAAAACCGGAAATTATGAAGTAATGTTCAAAGCCTCCAATGATGGTGGAAAAACATTTGGTGATAAGATTAACTTGAGTAATTCTGCAAATGGAACTTCAGTTGAAGCAGATGTAGCTGCATCAGGTAACAATGTATATGTTACATATGCAGACAATAAAACAGGAATTGCTAGTGCTTACATTAGAGTATCTAATGATAATGGAAATACATTCGGACCTGAAGTAAAATTAACTGATTATTCCAATTCCAATACTGCTAATACAACACCTGCTCCTGGAATGAATTCATATTCTGTGAAAAAATCACCATATGAACTTAAGGTTGCAGCTCAGGGCGATAACGTATATGTTATAGCAACTGGAGGTAATTTGAGTGATACAACATACACACCAGATGTATTTATAAGGACATCACATGATGGTGGAAAAACATTTGGTAAAGATATCAACTTGAGTGAATCAAAAGGATTTGCATCTGAGCGTACTGAAATAAAGGCATCGGATAATAAAGTATATGTGACATGGTGGGATAAAGGACCTGATGGTTCAGATACACCTCTAATAAGAATAAGCCAAGATAATGGACAGACATTTGGCGATACAATTGTGCTTACAGCTAATTCCCCACCAACAAATACTATGAATTCCATATCATCACCAGCTTAGGCCTGTATCTTTATTATATGGTGAAAATACAAATAATAAAAAAATAATGATGATACTTTACCTTTTTTTGTATGTATCTATTAAATAAAAGATATATTCTGTAAGCAGTCAAAAAACAAATATCTTAATAATAATTTTTTTTGATGATGTATTGTAATTGTCATAAGAACTTAAATACTATATAAATTAAAATCAGAAGACCTTGAGCATCTATATGTCGTCTTTATTTATCTCTATATCATTATCCTTCTCAATCTTTATTGTTTTGACATCTATTTCATCATTAACAAATATTGATAACAAAGTTTGGAATGCTTTTGCATTAGCAGAGACACCTAAAACAATCGTAAATACCGTAAATAACAATAGTGACAGCTTAGCGAAAGAAAATACTACAATCTTATCCTCTCCTTCGCTTTCATATACTAATTCTACCTATGGAATAAAAATGCAATATCCATCTGATTGGAAGATATTGGATGGACCTGCTACAATTTTCCATAACCAAAGCAAAGGCCTAAATGTTGTAACTGAAATATTAACTCCTATCCAAAGTAATTACTATAATCCGAAAATAGGAGCCACACATAATAGTATTAGATTGGTTGTTGAAAATTACAGTACATTTGGTGATTATGTAAATAATAATATTAATTCATATATAGGCAATAATAATTCCGCGGCAGATGACAAAAATAAACTACAGACTGTTGCAAATAAAAGAATTGGGGCTATAGGAATTTATTGTCATGATTTTGATCTCAAAGGTTGGAATCAGAATGCCACTCTTGCAGGTAATCCCGCAAATCAGATATTCTTAGATTATAGTTATGCAAATAATAGCAAAGATGGTACAGAAATTTGGACTATAAAAGATAATAAAATATACCTTATAGAGTTTGTAGCGCAAGATAAACTCTATAGTTCATACTTGCCTATTGTAAATGAGATGATAAATTCATTTCAGATTGTCAATTCCTACTGAATAAATCTGATTGTTTTTTTGTAAATGATGCTATAGTTTAGTTCAAAGAGACATGATTAGAGTATCAGGATAAAACTGAATTTTTCTTAAAGGATACTTTGATTTTATATTTTTATTTTTATCTTATTTTTTTTATTATTCAGTATGATGATAATATATACATGTCCTGCAAACGATTCAAACCATTACACACCAAGTATAAAATCAATCCTTTTATTAATATCGTATTTAAAAACAAAATTAAAAGATTAGTAATTTGTATGTGATGGCTAGTTATGTAGCCAGTAAATGACATATGGTAATTATTAGATGGTAAATGTTTAGGTTTAGGGAATAGGTATAAAACAAAATAATTTCTCTTTGTTCTAGTTCCAGTTATATCTTTTTTTTCTATAATTGATTCTAAATGATCTCAACAACCATAACCTAAAACTTTTTTAATAAATCAAATAATCATATCTAGAATAAAATGAATTTGTCTTTTGATGATAAAATTTGTTACCAGAGTTCATGTTTTCCATCGTAAAAAAAACCTCCGCTTGGACCATTATCTGGTAATGTAGCTGCCCATACAATACCTTTGGCGCCTTCTTCCACCGGGCGCCCACCATGACCGCCCATATCTGTTGCAACCCATCCCGGATCGACTGAATTCACCAAAATACCTGTTCCTCTTACTTCCGATGCCAGTTTTTTTGTTAATGCATTAAGAGCTACTTTTGATATGCCATAGGCAGGGGTTCCACCTTCCATATAATGCAATGAACCTGCACCACTTGATACATTCACAATACGACCATATCCATTTTTTTTCATTAGTGGGATAAATGCTTGGCACAGTAGCCAGGGGCCATATAGATTGGTTGTTATTGCTTTGTTAACCTTTTCCAGATCTGCATTAATTGCAGATTGATCCGTATCATATAAAATTGCAGCATTATTAATTAGAATATCAAGGCGTCCAAATTGTTGTTCTATTTTGTCAAATACATAATTGATATTGTTTTTATTAGAAACATCCAGTTGATAAAAGATAATATCAAGTCCATTGTTTGTCAATTGCTGGGTGGCAACTTCGCCTTTTTTAGAATCTCGGGCTGTCAATAATACTGTTAATCCTAATTGTGAAAGTTGTCTACAAGTTTCAAATCCTATACCTCTATTGGCCCCTGTTACTAATGCAATTTTTTTTATTCTTTGTTTTTCCATAAATACACCTTGTTTTAAATGGATTTAAATCAAAACTCAAAAAATCAATTATAACTGCCTATCCAAAGAGAAATAAATTTGTCTGATCAGAAAGATAAATTCTGCTCTTTTTAAAATGCATGAAGAAATTCTATTTCAAAGTGTACGTATAGTTGGTATCTACATGTTTGTGAATTTTCAAGTATTGATTATATATGTATATACTAATTGAAAAAAATGAGGTTATCATCTCCATTTCCCTACCTTTTCTCTTGCATTTCCATTATTATCTGCTTCATATTCAAAAACTCTTACTATATTATTGAGAGCCGTTACCTAAAGTAGCATTAGTGTTATTAGGATTAATCGCAGAGTTGGATTGAGTATTAGAAGCATTTCCACTATTGTTTGTTGTATTTTTCAAAAAGCCTGTTCCGGGTATATATATGGCATAACCGGGATTATTTTGTACAATTCCTCCTTTATCTGAGTCATTACTCATTGATAATCTTGCATCAATTGATGCCTGTCCAGCACCGTTTGTGACATTATTTAAAGATTCATTTCCACTATTGTTTGTTGTATTTTTCAAAAAGCCTGTTCCGGGTATATATATGGCATAACCGGGATTATTTTGTAAAAGTCCTCCTTGGCTTGCTGGAGTATTACTATTATTCATAAAGTTATTTGGAGTTGATGCTAAAGTGCTATCATTTGTGCTGCCATTTTGACCTGTAATTGATTGTGCATTAGCTGTATTTTGCATTATAGGAAGTAAAAATATGGAAAGTAGTATTAAAAGGATAAATCTTGCCATTATATTATTTTTGTATATACCTTTAAATTTTTTATGTATAAAAATGCGAGGATGTATAAATTTAATAATAATTTATCTTAATTATTTAGTAAAGTATGAATTCCTATACAAAGAATACTTAAAATCTTAACCTTGCAGCATATAAATAAATAAACAATGCATATCTATTATTATGCTAAACTTTTAGAATCAAATCTTGAGACAATAAAGAACCTAATCACTTTTATACTAAAAAGTTATTAGCTAATCAAATGAAAATAAACCTCAATGTTGTACCTGCTTTCATAGTATTTGCTGGATTGCTTTTAGCTTTTGCACCACTATATAGCGCTCATGTATTTGCTGCTGATACTAATAAACCTGATAGCAATTCTCTTAAAGGCGCAGTAACAAGCATACAAAATGATGAAAAAGGAAAACCTGCATGGGTAATATCAGGAGTATTTAAAATTGATAACTATGGTAATAACAGTAAAACTACCTCTCCAATATTCAATGCCACATTTTATATGATTAAATTAGATGGTAGTGCACCTCATACACACACTATTTCAGACTTTAAGGCAACTGGAACCCCGCAAACTAGTGGTAATTCTACTATAATTAATGGAACTTCTACCATTACAATGAAAGAAGGTCCTGTTAATGCAGTTCCAACCACTATAAAGTTATTTGATAAAAGTGTCATAAGTATATGGTTAGACCCATCAAAAGTAAGTAATCACTTTGGAAACACCCCTATATATGGAACACATCATTTGATATGTCTTGAAAAACCTCAATACTGTGCATAGATAAACAAACAACTACCATCTTTTTTATTTTGAAATATCCTCTATAACTTGATGATTTCAATCAGATTCTCATATCTTTTAGAATTAAAACGAGAGTCGGATTATATTTAATATTATTGCAAAAATACTAAAATAATTATTTTTACATTATAGATTAATCCCATAATTATATTATTAAAAGGAGTGAATATTGGAAATAACGCTCAAAAATTGATAATAAATTTTATGATTTTAGAAATTGATGCAATAGACAAATCAGTTGAAAGAATACTTTTTTGCATTATTCTGACAAGCATGATTATTTTAATTTTCGTTGTTTTAATTTTATCATTTTAAAATTATCTATTGCTATTCGAAGGAAAAGGAGGATTTTCTATAGTACTTGGTAATCAATACTATTATAGAATTAACTATCTACACCATTATCCCAAATTAAGTAGCAGTCAACATCATTAAAATTATTTGCAGATGTTCACGTTAAGTTTACACTGTTTGTAGACAATTGGCCCGGATTTGTATCTATTTTTCTTTTATTCACTATTTGTTAAATATATGGATGAAATTCTTTTAGCAATTTTTAATCTTTTTTTTCCAATTCTTTGGTTAATTGGGTATTTTTAATAAATGGGGAAAAATACCGTTCAAGAGTAAATTAGTTTAATACATGTACTAAAGATACAGGCATTAAATGTCTACAAACAATTGGGTATACTCATCTCTTGTTTGTAATAGACTTTGAGCATGTATTGTTTTGATAATATGAAAGAATCTATATACACGATGGTCATCAATCTTTACTTTGATATAAAGAAAATTTAATGGATGGTTGCAGTTGAATGCCTTGGCTATGTCTATGTAATGTGCTGAAAGTGCCTTTGCCTTTGCCTTTGCCTTTGCCTTTGCCTTTGCCTTTGCCTTTGCCTTTGCCTTTGCCTTTGCCTTTGCCTTTGCCTTTGCCTTTGCCTTTGCCTTTGCCTTTGCCTTTGCCTTTGCCTTTGCCTTTGCCTTTGCCTTTGCCTTTGCCTTTGCCTTTGCCTTTGCCTTTGCCTTTGCCTTTGCCTTTGCCTTTGCCTTTGCCTTTGCCTTTGCCTTTGCCTTTGCCTTTGCCTTTGCCTTTGCCTTTGCCTTTGCCTTTGCCTTTGCCTTTGCCTTTGCCTTTGCCTTTGCCTTTGCCTTTGCCTTTGCCTTTGCCTTTGCCTTTGCCTTTGCCTTTGCCTTTGCCTTTGCCTTTGCCTTTGCCTTTGCCTTTGCCTTTGCCTTTGCCTTTGCCTTTGCCTTTGCCTTTGCCTTTGCCTTTGCCTTTGCCTTTGCCTTTGCCTTTGCCTTTGCCTTTGCCTTTGCCTTTGCCTTTGCCTTTGCCTTTGCCTTTGCCTTTGCCTTTGCCTTTGCCTTTGCCTTTGCCTTTGCCTTTGCCTTTGCCTTTGCCTTTGCCTTTGCCTTTGCCTTTGCCTTTGCCTTTGCCTTTGCCTTTGCCTTTGCCTTTGCCTTTGCCTTTGCCTTTGCCTTTGCCTTTGCCTTTGCCTTTGCCTTTGCCTTTGCCTTTGCCTTTGCCTTTGCCTTTGCCTTTGCCTTTGCCTTTGCCTTTGCCTTTGCCTTTGCCTTTGCCTTTGCCTTTGCCTTTGCCTTTGCCTTTGCCTTTGCCTTTGCCTTTGCCTTTGCCTTTGCCTTTGCCTTTGCCTTTGCCTTTGCCTTTGCCTTTGCCTTTGCCTTTGCCTTTGCCTTTGCCTTTGCCTTTGCCTTTGCCAAAGAGGCTAAAAAAAGAGAAGAACAACTTGTTTAATGAGCCAGTAGGTCAATAGCAATATCAATGGCAATAGCAGTGCAGTCATACAGAGTTTGTCAATTTTATTTTTTATTTATAAACCAGAAACAAGGCTTTTATGCTCGTTTTGGAGCACTGGGATAACAATAAGATTATTTTTATCCTTCGATATTAGAAGAGGTATAGATAGTTATTAATTATTTAACCAAAGCATTCTTTTTGAATTTTATAGGTATTCGTTTTATAATCCTGTGCTTCACAAAAATATACCTTATTTATATTGACTTCAATTATAGTATATTTATGGGTAATTCATTATAAAAAGGTGTCTTGAGAGACATTTGGACTTTTCTCTAACAATGTCCACTTTTATATATAAACAACCCGCCTATATAGCCCTAAATCAAATCGGTATTATTGAATTCGGTCAGAAACTTTGTCTATATTGGACAAGAATGGGATAAATACAACGAAGGGAGAAGAATTAAAATTAGATTATTCTCATTATGGCCACAGCCATCGAATTACCTTATCCTCAACCTATATAGGCAATAATTCGGTTCCTGCTCATCCTTATGAGCCTTACAAGTAATGTCT
Source organism: uncultured Nitrososphaeraceae archaeon (assembly GCA_963824915.1). Classification (GTDB taxonomy): domain Archaea; phylum Thermoproteota; class Nitrososphaeria; order Nitrososphaerales; family Nitrososphaeraceae; genus Nitrosocosmicus. The sequence continues at coordinate 169,409 of CAWGRD010000005.1, read as the reverse complement.
TATAGTTATTAAATGGTATACAATGGATAAAAATGGTATAATCATAAATCCTTGGTCATAGCAAAAAAGGATATACAGCACAGAGACACAAATACATATACAATATTATTGTCTACATCTACCCGCCCACTACAATTTATGAAAACATTGCCCTCTGTAGTAGAATTTACTATACTAACTATAGTTGACAATCAATTTTCATTTTGAAAACAAGTGCTATTATTGATGTCCCAACAAACGTGGCAGTTCAATATATCCATAGATTTCCAAAGTCCTGATAATATAGCAATTTAAACAACGTGCAGCAGGATTCATGGAAGCATCTGATATGTGACAAAAAGAGTAGTCTAAACTTACTATGCCGTCCCCCTAATTACAATCCTACAAAACCTTTCAAGCCATTTGCATACTGACTACTATTAAAATAACAGCCATCAATAAAGCAGAATTTAATACCTCTACTCCAAATATCAATGGTAGAGGATAAACATAATTTGGAGAATTTGACCAAGGGATGCGTATTCCTTCCTATAGCATATTTTCCAAATAGGCTACTAAGTAATAGCTCCTGTTATCTCTGCAGTAAAATGTAACAATAGTTGTCTTTTTGTTATATGCTTTGTTATTAGAAAACCCAAAGTTACAGAAGGTTTAAACTGCCATAGTGATTCTACCGAACAAATAGATACACACCACTATCATAACGCCTACAAAGTGAGCAAATGCAATAAAAGGAGTACCTATATTCCATTTAATCTGTTATATATGAACACAGAGCCTGAAGCAAATAATGCTACTACAATGATTTTCCAGAGTATTTTTTGAATTTATATTTTAAATCCTTGTAGGGATACTCGTAATTGTAATCTTTATTTTAGTGTTATAATTCTAATTTGAATTTGATGGACGTATCATTAATTGTATTTCCTTATCTAATCTCTTGCCATATCTGTTTATTCTAACTAATACCTTGTCTTTAACGTTCTTCTTTTGAATATTTGATGATATTTGAAATGGATCGAGAACCTTTTTTCCATCTAAAGATTCTATGATATCTCCCTTCCTTAAATCTGCATAATCTGCTGGACTATTTGATTGCACTTCTGCAATAAGTGCTCCCTCTTCTGTTGGTAAACCATAATAGATAGCTAATTGTCTTGTTATTTTTATCGTTGAAATTCCCATCCAAAGTCTATTAGTTACTCTGCCGTTTTTTATTAAATCTATCAATATTGTTTTTGCAACATTTATTGGGACTGCAAAGCCAATTCCATGTGCATATGGCATCTTTGCGGTATTTATTCCGATAATCTCTCCTTTTGTATTAGTGAGAGGACCTCCAGAATTACCGGGATTTATTGAGGCATCTGTTTGAATTAACTCTAAAATTCCATTTTCAAATTGTAATTTTCTACTCAACGCACTTACTATACCTGCAGTTACAGTTGGGCCACCACTAAGTCCAAATGGATTTCCTATCGCAATTACTATTTGACCTATCTTTAACTCATCTGAATTTCCTAATTTAGCAAACGGAAGAGACTCCTTTGATTCAATTCTAATTATGGCCAAGTCGGTAACTTCATCTGTTCCAACAATAAACCCATCAAAAACATTGCCGTCTGTAGTGGTAATTTTTAATTTGTCTGCTTTGTCGATTACATGGTTGTTAGTAAGTATATGTCCTTTTTTATCAATTATTACTCCAGAACCAACACCTTCAACAGGAAATATTCTTAATAACTGATCCTTTACCATTCGTACACTAGCAATATTTACCACAGTCTTGCTTACTTTTTCAACTGCATTTATAATCAGATTTTCATCTGTAGAAATAGGAATCATTTATCCTCTTTGCCTCTTTTTTCATGTACCTTTTTTTAGTAAAGTAACTAAACCATATAGATCCGTAGTTAAATCAAATAATATTGTAAGGACATCAAATCTTTTGTCTTTAATTATTGATGTTATTTCTTTCACTCAATAAATATATCACGTTTATTTCATATAAATAATATAGTTAACAGTAGGTTACTAAATTACCATATAGAAACTTGATTCAAATTTAATTCCATTATATTTAAATGCTCAAATTACATTAAAGGTGATTGCAAAAATAAAGTGAACACAATATCTTTATTTAAAATAGTAAGAGATATTCTATAAAAATTTATACCTGGTAATTCTTGCATATGTTGGTAGAAAAATATATACCTGTATTTTTCTACATGTTCTAGATTTAAGCAATTTATGAAATCTTGTATATTATCATTTCATCGTGTTCAATCTATTTATTAAAATCATATAAAAATCTAAACCTTTTCTAATGTTTTTATGTTATCCGTTTTGTTGTGTAACTAAAATACTACAATTTATTCCAATATGTCGCTTAATATGGTAAAAACTACCCCTTGAAAATAAAATTTTTTCCAGTTTAAAAATAACAAATTAATGAATACAAAATTACATATCTTTTGAATCTTAATCAAAAGGAAAAAAATATTACATTAAATACAATAAAATATACAGATTAGGTTTCAAGTTATCTATTTGTTTTTTAAATAGTATTTATTATCCACAACTTGTATTCATCTCAATATTATTTTTATTGATATTGTTGGCTACTTTCTGAGAATGTGCTAATATTGTCGATATTCAATGGGATGAAAGAAATGGTATATCTTGCGGTGACCAAATTATAACGCCATTATCAACGAAAGGAATAAACTCAGCAATATGGTATAGATAATGAATCATAATGGAAATAATTAAGACATTATTTACAAGGATGTTCCATTTAATGACATTGTGAAAGTGTAATATATTTAGTGGATTCAATCAGGATATGATTTTCGATACTTTTTAATAATTTATGCAATGGGCTAATTATCTAAAGAAATTCTTTGTAAGAATTTTACAAGTATAGGACTTGATATAGAAATACCAATACATCGATATAGGTTTAATCATCTGATCTTTGAAGTAAAACAACTGCTAAGTTGATTTTTTTTCTTGATCAAGTAATATCTAATCTTTAGATTTTTGTAGGGTAAACTTAACAATGGTCCCCACCTTTGAATCTTTGTTGATCCATATTTTTCCTCCATGTGCCTCGATAATACCTTTGCAAATAACTAAACCTAAACCAGTACCAGAGTGTTTTCTTGTAGCACTAGAATCCATTTGATAAAATTTATTGAATAAGGAATCTATTTTATCATCTGGTATTCCTTTTCCATTATCTTCTACAGTAAATACAAGATTAGATGCCATTTCATTATTGTTAATATCCCTAACCTGGTTATCTTCGTCTACTCTTAATATTATTTTTCCTTCTTTTTTTGGAACAAAATCAATTGAATTCTTTATCAAATTCGATAACACTTGTTCAATCCTTTCCTCATCGCAATAAACTTTATCTCCTGATTTGGTATTAATCTCTGATATAAGAGAAATCTGTTTTTCTTCGGCCATTAATTTTAAATCATTTATAACATTAGTAAAGAGATCTGATATTATAACTTCTCTTTTTGAAAGGTTTATTTTACCTAGTTCTAATTTATATACATCTAATATATCTTCTACCAAAGCTTCTTCTTTTTTTATATTCCTGTAAATAGATTGAATGGCTTTTCTTTGATTCTCATTTATTTCGCCCAAAATTTTTGGTTTTAGTAACATTTCTGCATATCCTTTAATTGGAATAAGAGGAGTTCTTAACTCATGGGTTATCATGGATATGAATTCATCTTTCTTATATTCAATTTCAATTAATTCTCTATTCACTTTTTCTATTTCCTGGTCCTTTTTTAATATACTATCTATATGTTGTTTAACACTTTGTCTCATCTTCTCAAATTGTGTGGCTAATTCACCTACTTCGTCAGCAGATATCGGTTTGATAATGTGATTTAGATTGCCATTTGCAATTGATAAAGCCGAATCTTTAAGTTTTATCAAAGGTCTTGAAATACTTCTAGAAGCAAGTAATGCAACTATTGATACACCTATCAGTATTACAATTGTACTAATGACAAAAGCATTTCTTAAGTTAAACATATCTTTAAATGCTATACCCGCATCTAATTCAGACACCAAAATCAAATTATTTAATAAATTATCTTCATTCCTATCTACCTGATTGTAATTAATAGCAGCATTGTCAGTTGGTTCTTTTGCAGCAACAAATAATGCATTTCTAGAATCACTATTATTATGATGGTAAATTCCACTTTCAACTAACTTGGAAGAATCTTTTATCTGACTATATATAGGCTGATCGTTAAACTTTGATCCTATAATGGAATTAGATGAAGTAGAAAGTAAAGGATTTGTTTTAGATGGATTGTTAAAAGACGTATAAACTACTGTTCCGTTATTTGATAATAGATATAAGATAGTATCTCTATTTACATTCTGGATGATTTTGCCTTCGAATAACGTACTAACCGGATAAGAAGCAACTACAACGCCAACTATTTTATTACTGATTATATTAGAATTATTATTTGTTACTAAACTACTACTATAATGGTGTAGATATCAATACAAAGTAATCTTTAGATATAGGTGAATGCCATAAATGTTTATCCTGGAACGCCTTTCCATGAATAGAATTCTTGATGATATCTCCATTAGAAATATTATGACCAAGATCAAACCAATTGTTTGAATTATTAAGCGAGGCTAATTTTATCCCTTTTATATTATAAACAGCTAATGAGGAAAAGGCTTTATGTAATTCATTATTTAGTTGGTTTAACAAGAAATTGATATTATTTTTATCACCCAAAGAAATATTATGATTAGTAAAGTTGATACTATTTTCCAAATATTGAGAATCAACACGTACTTCAAAATTTTCAAATCTTTGAGTTGCTGAAGAAACTACAAAAGAATTAAGAAAAGATGTTGTATCTTTAATATGGTTGATAATTTCATGGGTCATAGCGGTTGAAAATGCAACTATTGCGATAGTTGAAGTTATCAATAATGAGGACAACACAACAGTTAACAATGTTATAAAAAACCTTGTCTTGACCTTCAACCTGAGTTATCAATACTTTTTTAACTTTTTAAGGTTATATGTAAAAATTATATTCACGATTCATATTATAGCGAAAGATTAAAAGAATGCTAAATAACAAATGATGATCTTTATTATACGAGGAGATACGGATGTATGTCAATAAATAATGAAAATAAGAAAGAAGTATCTTAAATAATGAAGCAGAGCAAAACACACTAAATAAACATCTATTATCTTCAATAAGAAAAAGGATCATTATTTTTCTTATTGTTTCTATTTTTATGGTAAACTCTTTAATTATATTTTCCGAAGGTAATACAAAGAAAGTTTTTGGGGATTTAACAAATATTGTAACTACAGTTCCAGGTGTTATTATTGGGATTATAATTTTAACAAGGTGTAGCAAAAAAACAATATTTTCTAATATTAAAAATAAGGCTTTGTTATCTCTTATCATCGGTCTTTTTATATGGTTATTTGCAAATTCTTTATGGGCTTATTATGAATTTGGTCTTGGAATTCATGAGCCATTTCCCTCATATGCTGATCCGATTTGGCTTTTTGGATATTTTTTCTTTGGTTATTATTTTTTTGTAATGCATAGTTTATTCAAAAGACAAGGCGAAGGAAATACTATAATATATGTGTCTTTGACTACGGGAATAGCCTTAGCATATATATATATTCTAACCTTTGGTGTCGCAGAAATTGTATCTGCTGAACACCATGTTTTAACAACAACACTCAGTATTTTGTATCCTATATTAGATGGAGCTTTACTAATTCCTTCAATATCATTATTATGGTGTTCGAAAAATAAGAATTCTGCTTCATTATTGTGGGTTTTAATTTCTTTATCGATGATCTTATTCATTGTAGGAGATACCTATTATGGGTATGGAACAATAATGGGATTAACTGATCTTGTTGGAACATCAATATTTTATAATGCAGGATATTTGGCCATCGCATTTGGGTTGTACTGGCTTTACAAATTACTCTCTATGGATAAAACCATTATTAACGTACAAAATCATAATCCAAAAATTAATAGTATTTAAATTAAATATCAAAAACTATCAACTACCAAAATAATTGTTTTCAAATTTTTATATCGATTTTTTCGAATTTTATCTTTCTACAAACTATACGCAGTATTTTTCAATCTCGTATTTCATTATCCTGTTTATTTTATTAAAATATCAGCTGTGTTAGATATCGATATTTTTATCTTAATTAATTAGATTGTTTATATAGTGGCTTTGTTGCGATACATATAATAAAATAATAATAGATATGCAAAAATATGAAAACATTATTTTCAATGGTTAGTATAAATGAATAAAAAAATGTCAAGTTTTTTTGTTATTGGGATTACACTGGTATTAGTCGCCTTATTCTCTATAAAATTTGAAAGTGTTGAACTAAAATATGTCAATGCACAAAATGAAAAGAATGCCACTTTGAAACAGCAAGGAGCATTGTCAGATGATTATACAAATGATGCATCATCATTACCATTAACAACAGCAGCAAAAACCGCAACAGCCGCAACATCAAATGTACCGGCTACATTATTAATAACCAAAGTTATTCGATGCGATTCTAATTTAGGTTTGCCATCAGACGATGCAGTATGTCAATTCGTGTTAGCCAATGTACACTCTAGTCAATTCACAATTACCGTATCAGGAAACAACCCTAATCCATCAAGTTTCCAAGGTTCATTAAATGGAACTAAAGTTTCGTTATATCCTGGAAAATATGCCATATCTGAAACTCTTTTTGATACCACAAACCTTGAAAATCAACTTGGTGAAACAACCACTGGAACAGTTTCAACGACTGCCACAGGTGATTGTACTTCCCAATTTAATTACTTGGATGTTTTCCAAAATGCAACAGGAACAATAACCAGTGGTCAGTATCAAAGATGTGAAATTATTGACACAATAGGAATTACTTCTGGAGTAGTTCCTGGTGGTCCATTTGGACCTGTATAATATTTTATAATGAATGATAATATCCCGAAACTGCATAAGTTGAAAAAAATAAATTTAGAATGCTGTTGTCTTCAGTACTAAAATAAAATAAAATATAATATGATCCTTCGAAATGTTCTTTTAAATAAAAATAATATTACATAATCAAGAAATATGCTTTTGAATGAATTCGTCCTTATTTGAAAAATCGATAATTTACAAATATTGTTACAAACATATATTACAATCCAAATTTGACAAATATTTTTAAAATTTTATTAATGGGTAAAGATAATTATTTTTGGATTTCAATATATCATTCAAAGATAATATTTAGAAAATGTTTTTTGTATTACTGTTAATTAGGTTTAAATGGTTGAATAATAATAATGAATTTTTTTATTAAAAACCCAAATATTTTTATTATAATTAGTTTATTTAAAATTATCAAACAATTTAAATTACCTTTTATATTCTAAAACTTTTATTTCTATATATAGATTTATATCTATTAGTTAGGATATTATTTATTAGGATATATCATCGCTATGCAAAAATTCGATTTTGAAAATAGTATTGGATTTATAATTAATAGAACTGCTAAAATGTTAATTCAGGCCTTTGACCAAGAACTGCGCAAGGAAATTGGCATTACCTTTGGTCAATGGAAGATAATTATAACATTAGTAAATAATGATGACGGTTTAACTCAAAAAGAAATTGCCGACAAATTAGGATTAGAGGGTCCGACCCTTATTCCTATCATTGATAAATTAGAAAAAGACGGATTTGTAACAAGAATGGTGGATAAGAATGACAGAAGAAATAATAGAATATTTCTAACTGAAAAAACAATCAGCACTTTAGATCTAATGATAAACTGTGGTTTAAGAATAAAAAATATGTCAATGAGGGATATAACTGAAGAAAATGTTTCTATAACAAAAGATACATTAGAAAAAATGTGGAAAAATATCCAAAATGAATTTAATTTAAATTCAGTAGTAGAAAATAAGCAAAAAAGAAATACTATACAAGAAATTGGATTCAGTACAGATATAAAATAACATGGATGGTGGAGATAGAAACCATATTCTAAAACGTGATAGGATAAATGAAAAAATCAACAAAAAATGAAAAAACTGACGAAATTAAAGAAACAGGATCAAACGATAATATTAATAGTTATTCTATTAATTCTCCATCAAAACAACATGTTAAAGTTCCATCATACGCGTGGAAGGTACTGGCCATTCTAAGTTGTATTGCAACCATGGTAATGTATGCTGAGACCATGCTGATACCCGCAATTCCAACTTTAATCAAGGATTTTCATGTATCATATGGATTATCTTCATGGCTTTTGACTTCCTATTTAATATCTGGAGCCGTTATGACTCCAATAGCAGGCAAACTATCTGATGTCTATGGAAGAAAAAAAATATTATTAATAATAATGGCAATCTATGCAACAGGCGTTTCCATAGCAGGATTTACTAATGATATTTATACTATGATATTTGCAAGAGCGATACAGGGAATTGGTATGTCAATGTTCCCGATAGCTTTTGGGATTATAAGAGATCAATTTCCTCGAAATAAAATCTCCATAGCACAGGGTGCTATTACTTCCATGTTTGCAGCAGGTTCAGTTATTGGATTATCAATCGGTGGGATAATTATTCAGCATTTTGGATGGAGAATGACATTTTTTACAATAATACCGATTTCAATAATCCTCTTATTTATAATACGAAAGTATATTCACATTGACGATAGTTATAATTTTGAAATAGAACACAAAAAAAAATTGAATCCAATAGATAGCAAATTAACAAAATACAGCAAAGAGAAGAAAACAAAGGTAGATGATAAAAACCAAAATTCAAATTGATTTTAAAGGATCTATTCTGTTGGCAATTACTATTACGTCATTTCTTCTCGCATTGACATTTTTGGAATCTGCCCCTGTCGATAGTAAATCAAATATTAATAATGGTTTTCCTATTTTCTATTCTACAATTGAGACTGTTTTACCATTTATAATATCAGGAATAATTTCCCTTATTCTCTTTATTTACATTGAAAAACACACAAAATTTCCACTAATTGACTTTAAAATTATTCTTAAACCTCCAATATTATTTTCAAGTATAATAATAATGATTGTAGGTATGTCGATGTTTATGGTTTTTCAAACAATTCCGATTCTCGTACAAAGTCCAGTACCTGTTGGATTTGGAGAAAATGCAATAGACACTGGAAAGGTTCAATTGCCTTTTGCAATAGTTCTTTTGATATTCGGACCTACATCCGGAATCATTATATCCAAATTAGGGTCTATAAGACCGGTTATCTTTGGTTCAGTCTTAACCACATTAGGTTTTGCAATAATATTGCTATTTCATTCATCAGAGTTATTAATTTCAACTGGTTTGGCAGTATTATCTGCAGGATTATCTCTAGCTGCCGTCGGAGCGATGAATATAATTATACTATCTTCACCACGAGAATATTTAGGAGTGACATTGGGAATGAGCAGTATGTTGAGAATAGTAGGTAGCTCCATCGGGCCAGCTCTGGCTGCAATGTATATGCAAACAAATCAATCAATAATTAAAGTTAAAGGGATAACCGAATCATTACCCTCGTCATTTTCATTTGATTTAATATTTCTGACCGCAGTAATACTTTCTATTGCATCAATAGTAATATCCATAATATTGAATAAAAAAATGAAGGATGTTATCGGAAATCTATGAAAATATTGAACGTCATCAAATCTTGGAATTATATAGATAGTTGTTATTCAAACAACTTTTTATTGTTATCGTAAAAATAATTGTAATATTATAGTGTAAATTACCTTTAAATTTTATTATAAATGCAATACAATATTGATTGTAATTAATTTGGTTTATTATAACTTTTTTTAAAAAAAATATAGATATATATTTAAATTTATCATGACAATAATAAAAATTAAAAATTAAACAAATAATCCCCAATACTGACTATAACCGTCAAGGTATGATTATCGTAAATTATAAAAATAATGTGAAGCAAAATAAATTATTTCCCAAAAAAATAAGATATCAACATTGGTATGGTTAATTATTTAATAAAGGCTATAATGATAATAGAATATAATATTGTAAATCTTATATCCCACTAAATCATTTTTTAAAATGAGGATAATCCGAAATACTTTTTTGATCTTTGTCTACAGCAGTAGCATCCTCAGGGTGGGGATTTTCTGCTTGTTCTAGTTCCTTTTCCCAGGTTGCACTTGGTTCATTCACTAATTTTAAAAAAGTATTGGCAGATTCTGGACCAAAACCCGCAAAATGGTTGTTAAAAGCAATTATTATCTGATGTACGGTATCATCTGATGGTATTTTTTTTATATTTTCAACATATTCATTCATTTCTTTATTTCTATTCTTTACAATTTTTCCAAAGTCTTTTTCACCTATACTTCTATCTCCTATAAATCTAATGTAAATTTGATCTGATGTTACTATTGGGGGGGTTTTTAATTCATCCCTTACACTCCAAGTTAATGATATTTTGTTCTCTTTAAGAAAATTATATATTTTTTTATTAAACCATGTGGATTCTCTTACTTCTATTGCATATCTAAATCTACCATCAAGCCTTTTTATCATATTCTCTAAAGACTTGAAACCTTTTTCTGCTGAAAAATATGGTGGAAGTTGAATTAATAAAATTAAAATTTTGTCCATTAAAGGTTCTAATGCATAGAAAAATGGATAAAGATATTTTGAGACATCTTCAAGTTTTTGTTCATGTGTTATTACTTTTGGAAATTTTAATGCAAATTTAAAATCATCTGGAGTTTTATCATTCCAGCCTTTAACAACAAATCTTGAAGGAATATTATAAAAAGTGGAATCTACTTCAACAAATTTAAAGAATTTAGAATAATAGGGTAACCATTTCTTATTTTCTAAATGTGGTGGATAAAACGTACCTTTCCATCCATCGTAGCTCCATCCAGAACAACCAACATAGAGATTCAAATATTATATTATTTCGATTAACAGTATTAAAGAATTATCGTTATGAAAAACTAATTTTAAATATTCCTAGTTAGTGATTAAATTCCAATATTATACTTTAAAATAATTTGGTTCAACTTTATATATATCATCTCGATTATTTGGATATTGTATTTTAGTTTACTTTGCTTTATAATAATAAGAAATAAGGAAATGATACATTCATGGATATTAGATATGATGGATCTGGTTTGATTAGTCCACTAGAATCCTTAACCTTACAGATTAAATACATTTTCCAGTAATTTGTATAGTTGGTTAATTGAATATGTCATAATATTGATCTAAAATCATACTATACATACAGGATAGATTAAATTTCCCTATACTTTTTTTGATTTAATAAAATAAGATATTTTAATTGAATTTGAATATTGACTTGTTTATAGACAACCTATTAATTTAATATTTATGTATGGTATCGCGTAACAATAGCATAATAGAAAATGTCACTAGTACTTCAAGGTGGAGGTTCTTTAGGTGCTTTTGAATGTGGCGTATACAAAGCCCTAGTAAAAAATAATATTAATCTGGATATAGTCGCTGGTACATCAATTGGTGGTATAAATGCTGCCATCATATCTGGAAGTAAAAATAAAGAAAATACTGGAGAGCTCTTGGAGAATTTCTGGTTAGAGCTATCAGAAAGTTTTATAGATTTAGACAAATTGTATTCCCCTGTACCCTTTTGGCCCTATTTTATGCAGCAACCTGTCGAAAGTTTTTATTTTCCTAATTTAATACCTAATAAACCAAAAGAAGCAGCAGCAGACAGTTATTTTAAAAATACAAAAGAACAAGAAATCAAAGTAAAACAAATCAGATCTTATTACAGCTCAGCTATTTTTGGAAATGAAAAAATGTTTAAGCCTAGATGGTCAGCCGAATTTGCTTTGACAGACCCGGAATACTTTACACCTCAAAAGTGGACTTATCTATATAATCATACGCCATTAGTAAAAACATTAGAAAAATACATTGATTATGACAAATTGAAACCTAATGGAAATCCTAATGCCCGTTTAATCTTGACTGCTGTAAATGTTTTGAATGCACAATCTTTAACATTTGATAGTTTCAAGCAACAAATAAGTCCAAAACATATTCTTGCAACTTCTGCATATCCATTATATAATTTTCCTTGGATAGAGGTAGAGGCGGGAGTATATGCTTGGGATGGTGGTCTACTAAGTAATACTCCACTAAGGGAAGTTTTGGATGCATCGCCAATTAACGATAAAAGAATATGTATGGTAGAGAATTACCCAAAGAATATTGATGATCTTCCAAAAAATATACCCGAAGTTTATCATAGAGCAAGAGATATTATTTTTTCTGATAAAACTGAACATAGTGTAACTATGTCAAAAATCATTACAAGATATATAGAATACATTGAAGATCTTTATCAAATAGTAGAACATAATATTGACAAATTACAAATTGACGAAAAACGCCTTAAAAGAATACGTCGAAAATACCGCAAATATAGGCAAGAACATGGAGCAGAAATAAAAGAAATTTATTATATAACTCGTAATGAACTATTTCCCCATTTGTATGAAAATGCCGATTTTTCACCTGAAACAATTAAGGAATCAATTAAGGAAGGTGAAGAGAAAACAAATCAAGCAATAAAGAATCACAAAAAACCATCGAACAAAAATTCAACCTAAATAACAACAGGGGATATAGAATCTTACAGTCAAAGACAAATTAAATCGCATAAAAGAAGTTATTATTATATCCTATGGTACGAAAACACATGTGAGGTATATACAAATGGAAATCTCACAATTATGCAAGAGCAGATGTGTTGAAACATGTTCACTATAACTTTGTTAAACTTCCTCAATCTCTGCAGGATAAAAAGCCTCTGGAGAACGGGTAATTAAATGAAAAAATACAAGTAAATGAAACTTGATCATATAATCTTGTTCTTTTTTGATATATTATATCGATACTTTTCTCAATGGTCTTTATGACATAATTTTGATGAACCAAAATTGAAAAATAAACGGTTCTTTCTTAGATGAGAATCGAAATGAGTATAAATGTATAGCTTATCTAATACTAAATACTCATCGCAACAAATAAAAGATGAAAAAAATAATGGTAAAAAAATGCTATTTTAAAGATATCGGATATCTATTCCGTATTAATAGAATTAGACGAAAGAGGTATAGTCAATAAACGTTTAGATAAAAGGTATATGAATTATTTTTTTTAATTGGTAAACAATTACTTTAAATCACTCCACATCCTTTTAAAATAAATATTTTCAAAATAGTTGGTCATCAGTGGTAAATATCGAGAAATTTAAATGCTATTTTTAGCTAATGGCAGTAACAATTTAAAATATATGATAAATATACAAAATAAATTGCAAAGAGAGGACTACTCTAATGTAGTTCTTGTTGCCAAAAAAAGTAACTAATAAATACTCTTTATTTTAATTTACTATTATGCGTGACGCAAACTTAATCAAAATAATGATAGAGGAACGAGCATTAGTAAAATTGATCAAAACTATTGGAGAGAAAGAATATTCTACTAGGGATTTGTTGAAGAAGCTGGGTGCATATGGATATGGGCATAAGTTATTACTCAAGGCTGAAGAAAGAAAATTAGTAGAAAGAAGTAATGTTAAAAATAAGACATTTAATAAATTGACAAAAGACGGTAAGAAAATTATAAGATTGGCTAAAGAAATCGGTGTTTAGTTTACCTTTTTTATAGTAATTTTCTCATAAAAATAGAAAATCAAAATTTTTTCTCTATGGTTTATTAAAGTTTTCTAAATTAGGTTACCAATTACCTTTTTTTTGCAACTGATATGTTTGTTTGACTGTGACATGGTCGAATTGTTCTGTTCTTTAAATTTGGCAATTGTTATTTTCAAGTCAATGGTATCTAACAATATTTTGATACCTATGAATAAAGCAATTCTAAAAAACAGAATATGTAGTCTAATGGGCCGATTATCATTTATATTTTGAAAATTGGCCGAGTGTGATATTTTTTTATAAAAAGGACGAATATAGGGCTTAAATATAATATATGCGAATAGTTGTAATTACATTATTTTATACATGTTTATATATGGTTTCATACTAGATCTGCATAAATACTACCCTCTGTCATAAAATTAAATGGAGCAGATGCTTCGTACGATCAAACTATTAGGAAAGTGGTCGGTTAATAGAGTTGTAGGAAGAAGGCGTCCATTGGTTGCTGTTTTCAGCCTCACACATTACTGTAACTTTTATTGCCCCATGTGTCCCTTTGGGGACCCGGATAAGATTAGTCAAACTAAATTTGCAAAGAATAATGATTTAACTACCGAACAATGGAAATTAATTTTTGATAAGGTTTCAAAGTATTGTATTTGGTCTATAGTAGAAGGTGGTGAACCAACCAGTCGTCCTGACTTTATGGAGCTCGTTCGTTACATTTACAAACTAAAAATTCCTATTACCGTAATTACCAACTGTTCTCTACTTCATAACATTGACCTTGATGAATTAAAAAATTATATTCAATTTGTTATTTGCAGTATAGATTCCGTTTTTGAAGAATCGTATTGCAAAGTACGTGGAGTTTCTCCTAGGGTATATAATCAAGTAATAGATAATCTGCATCTTTTGACTGAATATAAAGTACCACACTACTTTAACAGTGTCATAACCAAATACAATACTGAGGAATTCATTGACCAGTCTTATTTTGATAAAGCTATGAAATTAGGCTCCGATGCCGTTTCTTTTACCTTTGTAGAAGACAGATCTGATGTTAATTACTCTCTACTGCCTGATCGACAGACAATAATAAAAGTGTGTGAAAGCATACTTGATTATGGGAAAAAACACTCTTCCCCACATATAATGATCCCGCCACAGTATTTTGAGCAAATAATTGAACATGGAAGGGGCCTTTTTGATGAATGTGGTGTGTGGAAGAGTATCTTTGTTAATGGCAATGGTACAGTTTTAGTTCCATGCTGGAAATTTAATAGTCCACAAAACACTTACAGTTTACTAGATCAGAGCATAGATGAAATCTGGGATGCGCCCCAATGGGAGATATCTAGAACCTGTCACGATTGCAAAGTACTTGGTTGTATATGGTACTCTTCGCAACCAGTAACTACATTTGCAAAAAATTATATGAAAGGACTGTCGAAAATGATTTCCAAACAAATGCCTGAATATATCGAGAAAACACATTAATTATCGGCTAAAGGGCATCAAAGCGTTATATTCTTCAAGACATTATTTTCGTTTAATAATGTAGAGTTTGTTACCTAACAAATTACAAAAAATTCTAAAAAAGTGGAACGCAACTCTATTAATAATTATCTCTTGCAATTTAGATTTAAACTTTACAATAGGAAATGCCTATTGCTATGTATATCTAAAATTATCCTTGTAGACAAGGGATTTTTATTTGACACTTGTTTGTGTATCATATCTTTTGGAGTATGGTCATCTTGTATTATATTAACAAAATATACTGACTAATGAATATTGTAATTGTTTTAAAAAATTATGTTTTATCTATTTATGTGATACTTTACTAATGGAATAAGAATCTATTTAGAACAGTTTTAAAGAAAAAGAGATTAATTAAATTTATGAAAAAATTATATAAGTAGGTATTGGTGAAAGGCATTCAACGTTAATGTCTTCTACAATTAATCCATCTGATTGTAAACTGATAGTTGGAATTTTGATATTCAATAATGTGGAGGTCTTGGATGTCGCAGGACCATTTGAAGTATTTTCTGTTACTCGAATCAATGAACATCTCAGATTCAAGGAGAATTCTCCATTTAAAGTTGTGTTGATTGCCGAAAATTCTAATCAAATTTTGACGGTAGGAGGTTTGCATTTAACGCCTGACTTTACTATTGACAATTGTCCAAAATTGGATTTGCTAATGATACCTGGAGGTATGGGAACTCGTACAGAAGTAAATAATTCCAAATTAATCAAGTGGATTTCAAATCAGACTGGGAAAACCAAACTAATTGCATCAGTTTGCACAGGATCCAGTCTTTTAGGAAAAGCAGGTTTACTAGATGGACGCGATGCAACTACTCATTGGAGATCTTTTGATTTTTTGAGAGAATCTGCACCCAAAGCTCATATACTAAAAAATGTTCTGTTTACGTTGGAAGAGCCTGTCTTTACCTCTGCAGGAGTTGCTGCTGGAATTGACTTGACCTTATACATTGTAAGTCATTTCTGGGGAGTAGAAGTAGGTCAAGCAACTGCTCGTCATATGGAATATCCATATCCTAAAACCAACCTAATAAAAAGAGATACATGAAAAAATTGCTTGAATTATTATATATTTTTGGTAAAACTAACATCACTTAATTTACATAATTATGGATTAAATTGAAAAAAGTATTACAAGATATATTTTCAAAATTCTTATTCAAACATCATATGTGTTTCAATTAAATTTGATAAAAGAAAATACTGCACTATATGAATTTGAGCATGTGCCATTTCTTTTGAGTAGAGCGTCATAAACTTGATAATTACTATAATATGTTCAAGTATGCTTATTTAGGTACAATACAATTCCATTACAGAAGAAATGAGCACAATTGACATTGACTAATAAAAACATGAGATTTGAATTTTACGATATGTATTTGAATAAATAAAGGAGATCACTATAAAAACATTTTAATAATTTTTTGGAATTATTTAATGCTGTTTAATATGAACCATTTAATGTTCATTGATTCAGGATTGGATCTACATGCCCGATTTATGTGGATTTGTCCAAACTATTCTCTTTTAGTAAAATCAGATACGGATTACGATTTATTAATTTTCTTTATAAGTAGTGATCAAAAATGAGATAAAATAATAGATATGTCAAGATAACTCCATAAAAATTGCCATCAAAATAGCATTAAGATTGAAATATCTCAACACATTTTATTTAAATCAATATAATTGTGTATATGATAGGTAAGGTTTATTTTTTAAAGTATTGCGTCTGCTTCAATTTCTACAAGTAATTCTGGTCGGATTAAACTTTTTACTTCTACCATGGTTGATGCAGGCTGTATATCTTTGAAATATTCTGCATGTGCTTTCCCTATCGATTCCCATTCTTGGATATTGGTCACAAACATTCTTGTCCTTACTATGTTGGTTAGATTTGCATTAGTTTTTTTCAATGACTTTTCGATAATTTGAATAATATTCTTGGTTTGTAAATATGCATCTCCTACTCCTACAACTTTTCCTTTTTCATCTATTGATGTTGTACCTGAAATGAATATTTGTTGTCCATATTTAACAAGCCTTGAATATCCAATTATTGATTCCCATGTCGAGCCTGAAAACATATTGTTTCTCTCCACCATGTCTGAATTAGGAGGTATTTATCAAAAAACTTTCTATCCTATAATTAAAAAGTCAAGAATTAATCGTAACCTAAAACTTTCAAAAGCCTTTCATCTTTAAACCATTTTATATAAAGTTGAATCACCTGAATATTTCAAATGTTTGATTTAATTGATTTTAAATTATATTTATTTACTTTGAATCGAAAGTAAATATGCAAATTATTTGTTTTCCCTTAATGTTGTGCTCTACTTTTTTACAATCTTTAGAACAATATTCTCTCTTACATGTATAACAAGAATATTCCCATATGGCGGGGCTTCCGCACAAACAACACTTTGGACATGTCATCTTACAAAATGTTTATTTATAACACTATCTAAAAAAACCTTCTTTAATTTTTATTCAATTGATAATCTAATAGTTTTATTAAGTAGATTTCTTGTCCGTTGTTCAGAAATAACTTTATGACTCTATAATTTTCATCAATCTTTACAGTCTTTGCTGTAGTATATCGCATTATCTATAAACATTCAACTGATTTTTAAATCCTTTACCGCTCTTATGATATACAAGTTTGATAATATCTATCATAGGATGGAAGAAAATGGAATGTTTAATCACGATATTTAATTATTGGTAACATAAATCAACTTTATGGATTTTGTAACATATAACAATATAAGTCACAGATTGATAATTCTGAATATATGTCTTATAACAATAATTCTCAATCAGTTAATTCTGGTTCCACTTCATCTCCAAGTAAAGAAGAAATTATTCAAGGATTGAACGATGATCTTGCTAGAGAATATAAAGCAATCATCCAATATGTCGTCTTTAGTGCCACATTAAAAGGCCCCGAATACGGTGATATTGCTTCACAGTTGAAAATACATGCTTCGCAGGAACTATCACATGCATTGGAACTTGCAAGACAGATTGACTACCTTGGAGGCGATCCAACGATTAAAGGAAAGGATGCTGAATCTTCTGAAGATTCAAAAACTATGCTGGAAATTGATTTGAGAGCTGAACAAGATACTATCATTAATTATAGGAAAAGAATCCGCCAGGCAGAAATGGCCGGTGAATTTGCTTTATCTGAAAAATTGAGGCAAATTATAGCTGAGGAGCAGGACCATGAAATCGATCTCAAAGATGCGCTTGGAATGAAGTAACGACAATATATCTCATTCTTGGTCTTGATATCAAGTCTCCATAAAATTCTTTAAATAAAGAGCAGCATCAATAACACCCATCTAAATTAAAGTCATTTAATTGAGTATTGAGTGGTGTTTATTACGTGACATAACCTATTTTTTAAAACCTAACTGTTTTAGACAAGATGATACATCAATTAATGCCAAGGACCACACTAATATAAGTATGAACATTCTTACTTTTAATACCTTCAAAATTTAGTTTTTTAATTCATTATATGTAAATTTTATATCTATATGTCTATAGGTAACTACTAAACTGCACTGTTGTTTTAAATATATCCATCCCAAGAACTATTAAAATCCATTAATGTAGTGTAAATCTTTAAATTGTAATTATAAATATTATTTATAGCCTTATTTTAGGATACAAAACCAATCTTGTGGATCTGAATTGTGCATATATAAATCTATTTTTTTTACTAATTCGTTTAGAATAAATAATATTAATATGATCTGACCTTTTTATTGAAATAAACAGTTAAACTGGAATATTCGATATGTATTTGAACAGGAGTATTATATCAATTACGATTCTTTATATGAGAACGCATTATAAAAAACTTGAAAAAGATATACAGTCAATTTAATTAACAGAGTATTGATTATAGATAAAATTTTAATAACGAATATATTTACACTAATTATCAATATGAAAGCAATAATTATTTATATTCCGGAAAACAGATTTAATACTCTTATACAAATTTTACAAGAAAATGAAGTTGATGGTATTTCCTATTTTAATATTGTAGGTCAGGGTAAACTTGAAAAAAAATATTCCGAACGAAAGGTTAAGGAATTTATAACTCAAGAAAAGTTTGCCCCGCCGTTTGCACGTCGAACCAGAGTAGAAACAATTGTTCCTGATTCTAAAGTTGAAAAAATTATAAATGCAATAAAACAAAGTGGAACTTACCAAGGAAAAATATTTATATCTGATATTTCCGAATCTTATGAGATTTAAAACTAATATTATAGCAAAAATAATATTATTATATGAAAATATCAATATAATTACTATTATTTAATTTTTTTTTAATTGTTTTATCATTAGTCAAAATAGATATTGATTGTTTACCAAAAATTTCTTATTGAAGGGAATTATTGGAATGGCCAATTATTACATCCCCTTTCATACTGATACAACATGGACATTTCTCCTTTATACATATGTCTGATTGTTCATGATTACAAATAGGACATAGGCATACTTGATTTTTTTTTTATTTTTTTTAATGTCTATTTTCACAATAAGATACGTCCAGATCCCAAAAAGAAATAAAGCAATTATAAAAAATATAAAAGATATTCTAATTCCTGCTTTTAATACAATTAGCAGTATTCCAAATACTACAAAACCTATGCCACTATAAAATGGCCAATATGGATATTTAATACTCAATCTGTTTTTCTATTGATACATCTACTGCTTTATCTTTTTTCTTCTTCTTTTTGCGAATTTGTCTTACATTTTCCAAAATCTCTTTAAGATTATCTTCTGAAATCTTTGATATTGTTGCATCGCATTCTATGCCTTTAGCATCTAGAACTTCTTCAGTAATTGCAATAATCTCTTCTTTTTCTTTTTTCTCTTCTTCTGTTAACAGATTATAACTTAAAAATCTAAAATAGGCAAAATCGCTCATAGGATTATGTATAGCAAAACTTGTTATTTATGATATCTGAAATTAATTGTATCTATCCTTTTTTAATAATTTTAAAAAGAAATTTTGGGCTTTTTATAAAAATCATTGTTGGAGAAAATTGTATTTCTTTTTCAAAAATACCGTAATTATTTAAAAGGTCAAGTAACCTTACATGATAAATATGAAAAAAATCCTACTAGAAAATAAATACATCTATCTGTTTTTTATCGATTCTATCTGTCCATTATTAGCTTTTACAATTATTTTTTTAAAATTAATGTTATTAGTTTCAGGTGAAATCATTACAGATCCAAAAGGTCCGAGGTCTCCAATATTTTGAATTTTTCCGTTATCAAATTGAACTGTAACATTGTGTATGGGATACAAATTATTGTTGTTTATTTTTGTGCTTATAGATGTTATCTCTCCACTTTGTTGCATGAGTTCTATATTTACTCCAAGCCTTGGTATAAATACTGATAATATTATTATAGCTATAACAATAAATCCTAGATAAATTATCTTTTTGATTAATTTTGGTAAATTTCTATTGCTTTTTGGTCTTTGACCCTCATCCCAGCGCCCCATTTCATTATAATAGTTATCGCACATACAATTTAATTTTTATAAAAACAAATCATGGTTTGATTAAATTGCAATTACCGAAAATGAAATCCTATAAAAACTATATATATCATTTCGCATATGCATTTTAAAAATAAATTAAACTGTTACATATTAAAATTTTTTAATTTAAACTGTTTAGTGAATATTAATAATGGAGAAGAATGAAGGTTATTTATATGCAAAAAATTTTTTTAATGAAAACAATGCCTCAAGTTATAATAATCTAGTTAAATTTGCAACTTTTGGCCAAGATTATTATTGGAAGAAAAAAATATCAAGCAAAATCTCAAATAAAGGATTAATTTTGGATTTAGCTTGCGGTACCGGGATTCTTTCATCTTTATTAAAAGAAAAAGGACACATTGTATTTGGAGTAGATTTAACTTATGAATATCTGAAAATACTGAAAATAAGGGAATCAGAATCTTTTTGCATTAACGGGGTAGCAGAATTTTTGCCTTTTAAAAACAATTATTTTGATTGTATTGTTGGTTCTTATTTACCTAAATATTCTAATTTGACATATCTTGTTGATGAATGTTTTCGAGTACTTAAAAATAAGGGTTTAGTTATTTTGCATGATTTTATTTTTCCAAATCGATTAATATTTAGATATCTGTGGAAAATCTACTTTAAGATACTTAAATTAAATGGTAAATTTTTAAAAAATTGGAATAAAGTTTTTAATGAACTTGATTTATTGATAATGAAATCGAACTGGTACGATACCTTACCAAAGATTTTAATCAACAAAGGATTTACAGAAATAACTTCTGAATCTCTTACGTTGGAGACATCGGCTATAATATCGGCAAAAAAACCATGAACAAGGACTCTCGATTGAATGAATGGTATGTACCAAAATTCGGTCCTACAAAGTTTAAAGTTTTCATTGGTTTGCTTTTTTTACCTTATACTGGGATGTGTATATCATTTGTTATTTTGGGTGGATTATTGTCACCTAATACAAATTTTGAAAGATTGTCGTCTATATGTATAATTTATTTTTTGGCGTTAGGGGTTGCTGCCCATTTTGCTGATAATATTGGTTCAAAAAAGATAAAACCTTGGAGTGATGTGTTTTCTAAAAAGCAAAGTTGGATACTAATAATATTTAGCTTATTTTTTTCTTATCTGTTGGCTTTTTATTATATTGTTTATTTTACTCCTCTGCTTTTAATAATTGGTATTTTAGAAGGATTTTTCTTGTTTGCTTATAATTTTGAGTTATTTAATGGGTTTTTCCATACCAATTTTTGTTTTTCTCTTTCATGGGGTGCATTACCATGTATTGCTGGTTTCGTAATTCAGACCAATTCTATTACACTATTTCCAATATTGATTTCACTAGTTCCTTTTGTTCTAAGTTACATGGAAATAAGACTTTCCCGTCCGTATAAAACATACAAGAGAAATAACGTAAATTTAGACAAAGCTAAATTGTATGAAAAATATTTAAAGCTACTAAGCATTGGAACTATAGTTATTACTGTTATACTATTATTTTTAAAAATTTTCATTTTTTAATTTATTATAAAAATGATGAATTCCATAAATTTAATTTTTTTTTAAATATGTGAGTTTACTTTAATACTTTTTTTTAGAAAAAATGCATTTGTATAAAAAAATTAGTATTACACATATATTATATCTTGTTATATTTTGACTTTTATTTAAATTCAAAAGCATACACAAGTAATATTGTGTTGATATTGATTGGAATTAGGATTAAATAATTTTGAATATCAAATATAAACTGTTGATTGTTTTTTATTATTGTATATTGATTTTATGTATCATTATTTTTAATGAATCGATTTGATTATCTTTCTATATGATTAGAGATTTTTAAAAGTAACTGAGATTTTGTCATTGCGCCAATTATTCTATCTACTGCTTTACCATTTTTGAAAATTATTATGGTGGGAATACTTTGTATACCAAAGGCATTGGATACATTTGGGTTTTCATCCACATTTAATTTTCCAAATACTGCCTTGCCTGCAAGCTCGTTTGATAATTGCTCTATTACTGGAGATACCATTTTACAAGGACCACACCACGCTGCCCAGAAATCTACAATTAAAAATTGGAATTTGTTTACCGATTCAGTAAAATTGTAATCAGTTAGGATGATAGGTATATTGTGATTTGTTTCTGTGTCGTTCATTTTTTCTTTATACTGTTTCATTTTTTTCTGCATAATCTCGTTGATTTCATCATCCCAGTTTTGCAATGTTTTTTCTTATTTATTATACGATTACTATCTATTAAATATAATCACTTGTTGAGCAATGGATTATCCTATTTTCAATAAGGCCGGTAGTTAAAACTTATATAAATAAATATAATTAAAAATTTTTTAGTTTTTATCTTTTTGAAAATATTCTTTTGCAAAAATATTTTGCTAGTCATCATAATTTTTAAATATTAAAAATCTATTTCTTTTTTGATTTTAAATATTTTATTGATTTGGTTGAATTTCTATTTGTATTTTTATATCGATTTTTTCTTGTACCATTTGATATGCTATAGGAAGGTGTAAGCATTTTATTTTTTCCTTTTTTTATTGTTATTAAAAAATTTTATTATATGCATAAGATTAAGATTTTGTATTGACCATGTAAATATTGTGAATATAATACCTTTAAAATTTTCAAATTTTTGATACAATATTAAATAAACAAATGATCAAGAATTCAATCAATTAATTTTTATAAGCCATAGACTTAAAATATCTATGAAAAAATTCATAGAGCCTTTTGATAAACGAAATAGGTCCACTAATCCTGAAAATGGCACTAGAAGAATTGAAAAAGAGACCGATGGGGTAACTCATCTTCAGATATTCTATAATGGAAGCTGGCGACACGATCATAAATGTAAGTTAAAAACCAATAAAGAATGTACTATTTGAGGCTAATTTATCATATCATATTAATGTGAACCTTAATCAAATTATATGCAATTTGACAAGTTATATTTAATAAATATCATCAAATAACAATCTAAATATCGGAAAAATAAAAGAATAATTTTATATTATTTTATTTTGGTCTATGTGAAGATGGTTTTTTTCTTCACATTTCTCAATTTGGTATTCCATGTATAATTTTTTTTGGTTACCTTTTTTTTAAACTAATCATTCATCATTAAAGATTTATTTTTACAAATAGGTTACAAATAAGTTTACAAGTCTCGGTACTCCATTTTATCAATTATATACCATTATTGGTAACAGTATAATCATTTTCGTTTGTTTTTTTTTGAATAATTTTAAGAAAACAATATGTATTATGCAGATTTGTTTATAAATTAACAATGATATATCTTGATTTTTATTGTTTATTTTGTTACCAATTTCGATATTCAATTGGTAATAAAGGCCAAACCAATTTATTAAATATGTTTTTGATATTTATCAGATGTATATTCTTTTGACAAATAAGTTTCAAGAATGGTGCAAATCCTGCAGGATATTTTTTATAGGTAATCTTGCAATTACCTTTATTTGTTGGTTATTATATATCTAAAAAATACTTTAATTCAATTTAAGCTTTAGGTACTGTATCTGTATATTCAAATTTGTTGTTTATTAGTAGAACTTATATAATATTTCATAATTTATAGGTATACGAAAAAAACGATCTATGGAAAATGTCCAAATTGTAGAACAAAGGGTCAACTAAATGTAATATCTAGTAATCCTGGAAAGGAGAAATTTAAATGCAATTCATGTTATCATAAATTTGGTATGGTTGATTTATGAACTATTTTTTTTATTTTTTTATAGTTAAATTGTTTTGAATATTTTTCATATCATTTACATTTTATTATTAAAAATCTATTATATTAGTGTCTTTTTTATCATTACATGATTTGCAAAGGAAATTGATAAATTACTTAAAAAATTTGTATTTTTCCAAAAGTTATATAGTAAAATTTAAAATGTAATGGTTTTTAATAAAAACTATGACTGCTACTTTTTTGGTTTTTTATCGATTTAAAACAATGTCCCCTGAAGAAACAAAGAAAGCAAATGAACAATGGAGAGAGATTAAAAAAAGCTTGCCTCCTGGCATAGAACTTATAGGGGAATATAACCATGCATGGGGCACAGAATATAATGGATTTTTACTTTTTGAAGCAGAAAGTAGTGACGATTTTATGGATTGGTGGTCCAAATTTAAAGATGGTATTAGGTGGTATGTTGACCATACACATACTATTACAGCAAGAAGAAAATAATTTAATACCACTTTTTTAAGCATTAAAGATAAAAGTTTTATTTTATCGTGTATTAAGCAAGATGTGGAATACAATGCCTTTGTTTTGGTTAATTGTAGTTTAGGCTCTGAAGCAAAGGTGATGCAAGATATAAAAGATTTGAGCTATGTAGAAAAAGTTTACCGAGTATATGGGGTATATGATTTAGTGGTCAAAGTTGCTGCAAATGACAAAGAGGATTTACAAAGAAAGATTCTGCTTTTAAGACGACTGGATGAAATAAAATCTACGTTAACATTATTGGAACTTAATAAATGAATAAAAATTTGACTTTAAAATAACTTTTTAAATCAAGTTTTATAGATCGTATTGATTCGTTAAATTTTTTAGGATAATTTAAAATTATTTTTAACTGTAATTATATTCTCTCTGCATATATTTTATGAAATGGATAATATAAAAAAATATATAATTAAATAATGCTTTGAAAGGGATGTTTAGTAATAATGTATAATTTTATGGACATCCTTCCATTTTTTGGATATAGTATCCACTATCTTTGATGCTTTTTTCAACCATGGGTGGAGCTTCTTGAATGTGGCAAAATTGACATTCTTCTTGAGTCATTTTTTGCCCTCCTTGTTCAACATTTTGCAAAAATTCTTTTCCATAATCTATTGCTTTTTCATGTGGAGTATTTGCTTCTACAATCACATCAAAATGCATTATCCTTCCGTCTTTTTTTGTAACATATGTATCATAAACTGCGCATTCCATAATTTTACTATATTTTTATTATATTTATTTTATTATGTTGATAAATAAGATGATAAATAAAAAAAATAAATATATTTGATTATATGTCCTCCTGTTATTAAGGAGTAGTTTTATTCATGGTACTGTTTTTCTCAAGTCCTATAGGTTTAGGGCATATTACTAGAGATTTGGCAATCATGGATAAAATTATGCAATTATATCGTTACAATAATTTTGAATTCGTTACTGGTTCTGTGGCATTTAACTTTATCAAAAGTCTAAATAATTCTATCTATGCTAGTAACATACATATTTATAATTTGTATAATCCGCCTATTTTTTCGGTTGTTGATGGAAAATTGAATCATGGTTTTGTTTGGCTTTTAAAATATCTATATTATTATAATAATTGTAAAAAAAATCTCAAGAAATTTTTTTATACCGATGACTATCGTAATATCATGCCTGATTTAATATTAAGTGACGAAGATTTTGCTTCATTATCTTTTTATAAAAATCTTAATTTAAAAAGGATATTTATTACTGATATACTCAATACCCAATTTGGTAAATCCTTTTTATTATCTAAAATTGAAAAAATTCTCAACAATTCTATGTATAATTTAATAAAATCTTCTGACTATGTAATAGTTCCTGAAATAGGTGAAAGTAAAGATAATTTTTTATATGTTGGACCTATTGTTAGGGAGATTTATAGTACAAGAGAGGAATTAAGGAAAAAATTATCATTTGATAAAAAGACTATTCTAGTTTCTACAGGTGGTACCCATGCCGGTTTATATCTACTAAAAAAAACAATTGAATCTTTTTCCCGGATAAAAAAAAATCGTGAATGTGATCTTGTTATTTTATCCCACCCGGATATTATATTACCAAAAATGGGCTCAAATTGTAGATATATTGGTATTGTAGGCAATGGCCATGAATATATTAAAGCATGTGATTTGATTATTTCACTTGCTGGAAAATCCACAATTGATGAAAGTATGGTTTATGGTACACCTGGAATTTTTATTCCAATAAAAAATCACTTTGAACAAGAACATAGAGCTAAATTATTAGGATTTCATTACGATGATATTAATAAGCTTGATGGATTAATAGAAGAAAAACTTTACAGTATTGATCAAGATAAACTAAAAAAAGTTGACAACGGTGTTTCAAAAACAGCTAAAATCATTTATCAAAACTTGAATAATTAATAACTGGATACCTCTATCAATTTTGTATTGGAACCCTTGACGATAGTAAAATTTGGTGGGTCTGCATTAGGTGTGGATGGTCTTAAGATTCCTATAATAGTTAATAGGATCAAGGAATTAAAAAAGAATTCAAAAATTGTCTCTGTATTTTCAGCCCCTCTAACTCATTATGAGGGTAAAAAACTATCAATGACTGATGTTGCTATTAGAATATCTAAAAATTATGCTTCTCTAAATCCTGTTGATATTGACATATTGAAAAATGTTTATTTGAAAATATCTGATATGTATTTACTTGATGAATATAAACAAAAGTTTGAATATGATTTAGAAAAATTCAATAAAATTGTAATAGTTTCACTTAAACAGGTAGCTGAAAATAGGCGATTTGTAGATGTGAGCAGATCAAGGATACTTGCCTACAGCGGTGAAATTGTTATATCATGTTTAATGAACTATATTCTAAAAAGTAATAATGTTAATTCTGAATATGTTAGCATAGATGATTGGCCTATAGTTACCGATGATAATTTTGAAGCCGCCAGTTTTATATTGGATGATTCTAAAAAACATTTGAATTCTGTAATTAATATCTTAAAATCAAATGATGTTCTATGTATTGGTGGGTTTATTGGAAAAACGATTGATGGCTTAGAAACTACATATGAAAGAGGTGGTTCTGATAGAACTGCTGCAGATCTAGGTATTCTGCTTTCCTCAAATTATAATGTTCTTATCGATTTTGAAAAAGATAATGCGGTATTGAGTGCTGATCCTAAAATAGTTTCTGATAATTTGCATTATGTAGAATCTCTTTCTTATAATGAGGCAAAGCTAGCTGGTATGTTTGGTATGAAAATATTGGACCCTGTAGCTATAAAAGATATTGATGATAATAGTTTGGATATACCAATCATAATAACAAATCTTTCTGATCCGAGTCATTTTACAAAAATTAAAAAACAGATATCCGTTGAGGAATCGGAACATCAACCTAAAATTAAAATAGTTACAGGAAAAAAAAATTGTGTTATAGTCAGAATGGAATCTATTGCAGCATCACATCTTGTAGCACTATTAGAAAAACAACGACAATATCATGATTTTATAAAATTATCTCCTTTTAAACAAGATAACCGAGAAATAACTAGATTTTTATTTTTAGATGGTGATTATGTTAAACGACATGAAAAAATTTTTCGGTCTTTTTATCCAAAAGTGGAAATGGTGTATGCTAGAGGAGTTGTTACTCTTATAGGGGATTCTATGTGGAAAGTCCCAAAGATTGTTTCAGAAACAAGTAGTATTGTAAGCCAACAAGATATTAATATATTGAATATAGATGCTCAGGAAGAAACATCCCGAATTCTTATACTTGTCGAAGATAACAGTGTCGAAGAGGTAGTCAAATCGATACATTCAAAAGGTACAATTATAACCTAATTGGATTTATTAAATGAGACTAATGTTTGAAGATAAAAAAATATGGGTTGATGGAAAGCTTGTGGATTATAGCGAAGCTAAAATACATGTTTTAACTCATGGATTACATTATGGAACTGGTGTATTCGAAGGTATTAGATCTTATACTACTAACAATGGTCCTGCTATTTTTCGGCTTGATGATCATATTAAAAGATTATTCAATAGCACTAAAGCATATTTTATGCACCTTGAATACACAAAAGAGGAAATTATACAATCTTCAATTAATACTGTAAAAGCCAATAATTTGGATGAATGTTATATACGAATAATTGCATTTTATGGTTATGGTAAATTGGGTGTCAATCCATTACCTAATAAAGTCTCTATCGTTATAGCTGTTTTAAATTGGAGCGAACATATAAAAAAAGAAAACAGAGAAGAAGGGATTGACACTATTGTTTCATCATGGATAAAGATGGATGTTCGATCAATGCCAACTCATGCAAAGGGTGTTGCAAATTATGCTAATTCAGCTTTAGCCAGAATGGAGGCAATAAAATCGGGTGTAGATGAGGCAATAATGATAAATTCAAATGGATTTGTTGTCGAAGCAAGTGCAGAAAATATTTTTTTTGTCAAAGATGGAATTGTATATACTCCGCCGATATCTACTGGCGCGTTAGAAGGAATAACACGCGATACTGTTATCGAAATAGCAAAGCAAAATAAAATTCCATTGAATATTGAAAATATTTCAAGAGATGAAATGTATTGTTTTGAGGAGGCTTTTTTAACTGGTACTGCATCTGAGATTGTTCCTATAGGTAAAATTGATCATAGAGTCGTAGGTGACGGAAAGATTGGCCCTATAACTAGAAAAATCCAAAATTATTATGGGCAAATTGTACGGGGCAAAATCAAAAATAACAAATCTTGGTTGACTTTTATTAAATAATTATTTTAAACCTTATTACTATATTTATAACAATTCCAATTCTCATATTTCTATAGATTATAATGCAATTAAAATTAGAGAATATTGGTAATACCGTTCGTTTAAAGATAATAATAAACAAATAAGAGAAACATTTTTTATGTTTGTCTTGAAATATCTGCCTCTATATTTATAGTTCTTTCTCTTTTCTTTTTGATGTCGAGCATTTTGTATTTCATGTTATAAAATCAATCGATAAATTTTTGATCAAGTAATTTTACCAATAAAGCTTTTTGTACATGTAATCTATTTTCTGCTTCAGACCAAACAACTGAATGATGACCATCAATTATTCCTGAAGTTACTTCTTTACCTCGTTTAGCTGGCAGACAATGCATAAAAATATAATCTCTTTTTGCATATTTTACAAGCTCATCATTAACTTGATACATCGGCAAAAATATGGATTCTCTCTTTTTCTTTTCTTCTTCTTTTCCGATTGATATGAAAGTATCGGTAGTTACTACATCTGATTCTTTGACAGCTTCAAAAGGATCATTGGTTATTAGTACAGATACTATCATTTTTTTTGCTTTCGTCTCTCGCAAAATTAATTACCCATTCTAAAGGCTCAAAACCAGGAGGTGTCGATACTTTAATATTGATTCCCAATTTTGAACAACCAAATAATAAATCATTACAGATATTATTGCCGTCTCCTATAAATGCCAATGTGATACCTTTAAGTTTCTTTTTATATTCTAAAATTGTCAATAAATCAGACAATATTTGACATGGATGAAATAAATCCGATAACCCATTTATTACTGGAATCGTAGAATATTGAGCTAATTTCTCTAGGTCAAAATGAGAATATACTCTTGCCACAAGGCAATCTAGATATAATGAAAGTGTCCTTGCAGTATCTTCAATAGATTCACCTCTAGATAACTGCAAATCATTAAAAGAAAGATAAATACCATTTCCTCCTAATTGCAGCATTGCAGTTTCAAAGCTAATTCTTGTCCTTGTAGAGGGTTTCTGAAAAATCATACCCAAGATTTTACCGCTTAATGGTGTTTTTGAACCATTGTTATTTAAAGGGTCTTTTAAATAATTAGCAAGATCTAAAATCGATAAAATTTGTTCAGATGACAAATCACAAATGCTTAAAATATTTTTGTTCAATATTAAAAATGAAAAAATTCTTTAATTTAATGTTTTCAAAAATAGAAAAATTATCTATTTTTTTTCTTGAACCATCCAAATAAACTCTTTTTTCCACTGGACTCTGATCCTTTTTCTGCATTTGTTTTTATTTTTTCATCATTATTATCATCAACATCATTGTTTGTAGTATCCTCCTCCAAACGAACAGAAGATTCTGACTGAATCGGTGGTCAATTTAGGGGATGAATTATTCACATCTTCATTTTCAATTTGGGGATTTGAGTTGGTTTTTTGAATTGGTTGTTGCCTCGATATCGCTTTTTCCCTCGTTGTTTATAATATTGTCCTCCTTAACCAAATCTATATTATTTTTATCATCGAGTGGATCAAATCCTTCCTTAGATTTTGGAACAGATTTTATTTCTGCAGGACTATACGACTTAAAATTTTTTTCTATTTTAGAATTATCAGTCAAAGAAATTTCGGGAGGGGTAGATAAAGAATCAGTATTAAAAATAGTATTCACAAATTTTTCTCTATTGAATAAAACTAGATCATCGTATCCTTGTCCCATTCCAAGATATAGTATGGGTTTAGATGTGATATAAGAAATAGATATTGCAGCCCCGCCCTTTGCATCAGCATCAGATTTTGTTAGGATTGCACCATCAAATTCGGTATATGAAAAAAATTCTCTTGCCTGATTAATAGTATCGTTTCCAGAAAGCGAATCTCCAACAAATATTTTTATATCCGGCTTTATTACTTTAACAATTTTTCCTATTTCATACATCAGATTTTTTGCAGTTTGCATTCTCCCTGCGGTATCAATCAAAACTATATCTATATAATGCTTTTTAGCATATTCTAAAGCATCTCTAGATACAGCAGAAGGATCTGCTCCATATCTTTGAGATATAATTTTAATAGATAGATTTTCAGCATGTGTTGTTATTTGTTCTATTGCACCAGCTCTATGAGTATCGGCTGCAGCAATAACTACGGAAAAACCATTTTTTTTTAATAGATTTGCAACTTTAGCTACTGTAGTTGTTTTTCCAGTTCCATTAATACCAAGGAAAACTATTACAAACGGTCCACCCTTCTTTTCTTTTTTTTCTTGCACCATACCTAGTAAATCAACTGACCCGGCCTTAGACAGTATTTCCAAAAAATTATTTTTTAGTGTAGATGCAATAATTTGCTCGGCAGTTTCATTTTTTTGAATTGTCATGCCAACTAAATTATTTTTTATTTGGAGTGAAAGATCATCAATTACCTCTTGTGAGACATCGCTCTCTAAGAGTGCAACTTGTAAATCAAAAAGACTTTCATCCAAATCTTTTTCAGAAAGCTCTCTTTGGCTGATACTTTTAGCAGCATTAGAAAATGCACGTTTTAATTTATCAAACATATAAATTTACCAACTATTAGAATATAAATACTACCAGATAGGATCAAAAAACACTTTCAGAATTTGATCAAGTTAATGGGGAGGATGACCCGCATTCTCTGAAATGTTGTGATTATGTCCCTGCGTTTGGCTAACATAAGAATTAACAGTATTTTGAATTTCCATCAGACGGTATGAGATTTGTTGTTTTTGAGAGGATAATTGCTTTGATGCTGTTTCAAACTCCTTTATTCTCTGTTCGATAAAATTGATAGCATCATCTTTCTTCTTTTCAATTACTACACCGCCACCAACATTTACAAGCACTTTGTCTATAGGATAAATTGTACTTTTAACATAGACTCCTATACCCAAAGGAACTAATGATGCAGTATCTGAATCCAAAGATAGGTTTTTTATTGCTTCAAAGGAATTATGAGATTCCTCTAATAATCTATGCAACAATGACTCTTTAGATATTATATCATTATAATAAGACTCGAGTAACTTGGACTCTTGTATCATCTCGTTGACAGAATGTTCTGTCATACCACGATCATTTTCTGCACCAGGTGTTGTTGCCATAATACAAATATTTATACCTCCATATTATAACTTTGACTTTATAAATCTGATTTGTTAAAATAATTAGATATTTTGGTTTAGTTCTCAATTTCAAAATTGATAAATCCTACAAAAAAAATAAAATAAATATAACAACAAAAAAAAAAACAAAATTATTTTGGTATGGATATATATTTGCTTTATTCGTTTTTCTTTTTTGTATCGCTTTTTGTTTTGAATAACGTTTTTAGTTTATTTACATTATTTGACAATTTTTTTATGGCTTCTTCAATACTGTTTATTTCAGTCATGGCCGATTTGTCTTTTTTATCTTCTGGTTTTTCAGATTTTTTTGTACTCATATATTTTGCTAATCGTTAAAATATAAATGTAATATGTTTCTTTCCCTTAGAAAAAAGTACAATTAAAACTTTATTTAAATATGGATAAATC
Organism: uncultured Nitrososphaeraceae archaeon; assembly: GCA_963824915.1. Lineage (GTDB taxonomy): Archaea > Thermoproteota > Nitrososphaeria > Nitrososphaerales > Nitrososphaeraceae > Nitrosocosmicus. The sequence continues at coordinate 136,298 of CAWGRD010000005.1, read as the reverse complement.
GATTTTTAATTATTATATTATACCAAACATGTTATTTAAAATATTGTATTATTAAAAATTATTTATCATTGTTTTTTTTATTTTTAAAATTTATAAATATGTCATCAAACCGATTATTTTACAAATCGAATTTTAATCCTTCCAATTTGTTTAAATAAAAAAAACAAATGAAATTGACAAAAATATATAATATTGTAAAAAGTAAAACTCATTATTGGTAAAAATTTTCCTTAATGGATATGGAAATATTGGCAGACGTTTAGCTACGGCTTTTTCAAAAGACAAATCGATTGAATTAGTCGGTATCGCAAAATATTCACCAGACGAGGAAACTGAAAAAGCAATAAATAAAGGATATAAGGTTTTTGTTCCCAAAAATCTAGAAAAAGAATTTCAAAATAAATATTACAAGATTAGTGGGACTGTCGAGGATGCCATCAGGCAGGCAGATATTATCATTGATGCTGCAAAAGAAGGCAAAGGATTCCAAAATAAAAATAATTATTATATCCCTTTAAAGAAAAAAGCTATTTTTCAAGGTGGGGAAAATAGAAATGGGAATAGATCTGTAGCAAATATAATTCATAATTCAAGAGTTAATTATAATGAAACATTTGAAAAAGATTATGTAATTCAAGGAAGCTGCAATGTAACTGGAATGGGTAGAATTATTCAGCCACTTTTGGAAAATTATGGGGAATCAATCAAAAGATATGATGTCAATCTAGTTAGAAGATCAGCTGATCTAGAAGATGCAAGAGAAATAAAAGATTCCATCGAATGGGACAAACAACCTCATCATCAGGATGATGTAAAAGACTTTATTCCTTCAATTAATTTGTATGTGGATTCATTAAAAGTCCCATCGAGGATGATGCATTTACATCAAATGACAATAAGATTTAAAAATACTCCACCATCCAAAGATGAAATTCTAGAAATTTTCAATAAAGAGTATGGGGTTGCAATCATAGATGGAGCAAATGGTACTGCGGATGTAAGAAAGAAAGCCATCGAGTTAAATTTTGAACATGGTGATACCGGCATGGTTCATATTCACAAAGAAATTTTAAAAATTCAGGATGACATTGTAAAGTTATCTTATTCTGATGATCAAACTGGAATGGTGATACCAGAAAACTATATGCTCATACAATCAATGATTTTAAAAAAATCAAAAACCAAAGCATTGGAACAAACGGAGAAAATATTTAACATTAAAAAGAAAAGGAAAATATTGGAAGAAGAACTTTAAGCAATCTTAATCGTATATTAAAAAATGGAAAATTTATAAATTTAATATATTTAAAATTATTTCTAACTATACTCGATATCGATTAAATTGTTTTGTATCTGTGAAGTTACCAAAAATAATTCCTGGGTAAATAATTTGCAAAGAAAAGGAGTGGTCTCTGACAAAAAAAATTTGTGACAAATAAATAATACATTTGTATAATCTGGATAATTATCTAATTCAATAATTAAAAAAATTTTAAACTGCAAGATTTGGAAAAAAAATATCAATTTTTTTTGGTACCAAAAATTCTATCAAAATATTCCGAAGGTTCAGATAATAATTCTGAAGATGTATTTTCACCTTCTTTGATGTTTGCCAAATTTCGTGCTAGTTTTTTCTTGTATTCTAACTGCATTTGTCTTGCAATTTGAATACGTTGAGCTTGAGGTGAACCTGCACCGTGCATGGATTCAGTCAAATAGCCAACTGCATTTCGACCCAGGGTCATATTTTCAATAAGTCTGGCTATTCTAACTTTATCTTCGGTAGAAACTCCTTTTTTTCCTTTTAAATATTTTTCCAAAAGGGGGCCGGTTACAGAACTTCGAAAATCTTTTTCTGAAGGCATGGTAACCATGAGTCCTCCTGCAATATCTTGTGCAAGTCGCCCAATCTCATATGGAAAGCGGGTAACATTATGCTTGCAAACATTAGCAAGCATATCATCGTTAATATAATTACCCGATTCTGTTTTATATGCTTTGTAAGATGATGCAATTCCGGTCGCAAAAATGGTTTCATTTAGATGAGTCATTTCTATTAATTTATCTTTAATGTGAGACGCATTAGAAATGCCGTTATATTCCGCAGCAGCAGCAGAAGCACCTATTAATACATCCCCAAGTCCTGTTTTACAAACATAACTTCGTCTATGATAACATGTAAATCTTTCAACTAAGGTGGATGCAAATTCTACTTCTCCATCCATAAAGATTAATTCGTTTGGAATGAATACATCATCAAAAATAATTAATGCCTCTTGGCCTGAGAATTTAGAATTACCTGAATCTAATTCTCCTTCTTCCATACTTCGAGTGTCGCATGATTGTCGTCCATATATATAGGTAATACCTTTCGCATCAACTGGAATTGCTCCAACTATTGCATAATCTTTATCCTCAGGTCTTAAACGCATAGTTGGCATAACAACTAGCCAGTGAGAATTTATACAACCAGTTTGATGGGCTTTTGCTCCTTTAATATAAACTCCCTTATCATCTCTTTTTACAATATGTACAAACATATCTGGGTCGTCTTGCTGGGATGGAGAAAGACTACGATCGCCCTTGACATCGGTCATTGTTCCTCCAATAACAACATTTTCATATTGTATCATTTTAATAAAATTAACTAAACGTTCGTGATATTGTGAATTATGCTTTTTATCTATATCAAAAGTTGTTGAATATAAAGAATTTAGTGCATCCATTCCTACACAACGCTGAAAACAAGTACCAGTCTTTTGACCTAATTTTCTCTGCATACGATTTTGATTTACCAAATCATCAGGACTTTCGACTATGTGTAAAAATCGGTTAACTTGTAACCCGGTTAAAGAAGACTTTGTAGAACCCAATTCAGGATCATCCACCGCTAAATCATATGTTTCGGCAACAGCATTAATTGATGGTCTTATCATAGGATGATCAACTGGTTCTTTCACTAATTCTCCAAAAAGATAAACTTGTAAATTTCTATTTTTTAAACTTTCAATATACTCTAACCCATTTTTAATAGGCATATATTACCTTACACGGGATGTTATTTGAATATTCGCCTATGGTACATACAATTTTTCAGTGATACAAACCAACCTAAAAAAATGAAACAGTTTATCTTAAAGAATATAATTAATAAGTTATTTGAATCAAGTCGCCCAACTTAAAAAAAATCTAATGGAAGATCTTGAATTATGTAAAGAGGAAGCAGAGATATTTTTAGCATTGATAGAGGAAGGAAAAACCTCATCAGAAAATTTTAAAAAAAATCTTGATTGTACAACAGAAGAAATGGTGGAAAATTGTAAAAGGCTTGAACAAAAAGGTATGGTGATCGAAATAAATAAAAATGAATTTCAAGTTCTACATCCTAGATTTGCAATAGTGAACAGATATAGAAGAATATGCGCTGAAAAAAATGTTCAATTCAAAAAAAATATCAAAATTGATAATATAGGAATAATGCTTGAAAGATATCAAGATAAAAATATTGATGCAAGGGCTAAATAAGGGAAAAACCTTAAACAATTATCTATTATGCAATCTTCAGCTTCTTCTTCCAATAATGAAGACAAGGTAGTATATTTTGGTGTAATAAATATAAACGAAAATGGTAAAAACATTGGAGCAGTTGATATATGGAGAAATGTAATTACAAAAAAAATATTATGTGAAGAGAAAAGGTTGGGCATTCTAGACATATCCGAAGATATTGGAATGCCGCGTATCAATGATAAAGAAATTTGGGCAGTGGCAGTAAACAAGCATAGAAAGGGAAAAGATAGATGGAAATTAATAAAAATAACCGAAGAGCAAAAAAAAGTTGATTTTATAGATACAGATGATGAAACCAAAATATCTGTAAATGTAGAAAATTCGAAAATTATGGATTCAGATTGGTGGAGCTTTTTAGTTTCCAAGAATATTAACAAAAGCATTGAAATCTCAGAAGAAATACTACAACAAAAATGATATCCGATATTCCAGAAGAATACAACAAAATAGATTTCAAGATACATATTAAAAAGGTATCAGAAGGAGCTGTTGCCAGTAAGCTATCTGGATATTTTTTAATCGACAATACTGTATTTAATTTTAAAGCAATAGCATTTGGAAGAATAGGAGGACAAAATATCAATATAAAGATATCTGAAACAAAATATGCTTTAATTAAGAAAATGGGTATGGATCCTGAAAAAATCTTGAGCTTGGTACAAAAAAAGATAATTGAAGGAGATATAACTTTTGACGAAAAAAATTTGAAAGGAAGAGAAGCGATGGAATAGCTATTGCTGATTATAACAATGCCTCATCTAATGCAGAACCACAATCACAACCAGTTCTGTTATCGGGTATTAGTGGAATTAATTTGGAGATTATTGTTCGTGTAGTTTCCACATTTTTATTCAATATTTCAATAATGTTTTTAGAGGATACGGGTTGTTCTGCCCAAACGTCATAATCTGTTATGGTTGAAATCGATAGATAACAAATCTCGCTTTCTCTTGCAAGAATGCATTCTGGAACCACTGTCATTCCTATAATATCTGCATGATACACATCCCTAAATATTTTTGATTCAGATCTTGTAGAAAACCGGGGTCCCTCGATACAAACATACGTTCCTTTGTTGTGAAACCGAATACCTATATCTTTTAATAATGTCCCAGCAATTTTTCTTAAATCGATACAAAATGGATCCGCCATAGATATGTGACATACTTGAGAACCATCAAAAAATGAATACTTTCTATTTTTTGTAAAATCAATGAATTGATCAGGCAACATTATATCTCCTGGTTCATAATCATAGTTGAGACTGCCTACTGCAGATGGTGCAATTATTCGCTTTACACCCAGTTCCTTTAGCGCCCAGATATTAGCTCGATAATTTATCATATGAGGAGGAATTTTATGACCTTTGCCATGTCTGGAAAGAAATGCAATTTTTTTATTACCAAATTTGCCAACAATTATAGAGTCTGATGTAGGCCCATAAGGAGTGTGAGGTTTAATAACCGTTTCTTCCTGAAATAGATTGTTGTTATATATTCCAGTTCCCCCTATTACGGCAATCTCCACGGGAATACTATCTTTATTTTTATTCATATTAATAAATCACCATTGAGTGAACAGGATATCCTTTGTCTTGTAACAATTTTCCTCCTCCCAAGAGAAGATAATTCTACTATAAATGCAAAGCCAACCACATTGCCACCAATTTCTTCTACCAGTTTTGCTGCAGCCATGGCGGTTCCACCAGTTGCCAGCAAATCATCTGCAATCAATACGTTTTCATTATTTTTGATAGATTCGGATTGTGCCTCCATTACCGCATTACCATATTCAATATCATATTTTTGTTTTTTTATACTTCCAGGTAGCTTTCCTTCTTTTCTTATCATAATTACTCCACGATTAAATTTTAATCCTAATATCGTAGATAAAATAAATCCTCGCGCTTCGATTCCAGCTACATTATCTATATGTATAGTTTTAAATTTATCATGAAAATACTCTCCCATCATGTTCAATGAGCGATTATCTCTAAATATTGGTGTAAGGTCTCTAAATAAGATACCTGGTTTTGGGAAGTCTGGATAATTTTTAATTAGATTGTGAATATGATTTATTTCCATATCTATAAAATTTTTTATATAAATACCCATAAAAAACATTGCTAGAATAACAAGTTTAAGAAAAATACTTAATTAGATTATACTCCAAAACAAAGAAAGAGAATCCCATATGAAATTATCCGATGCACGAAAGGACCAATATAGAAAACTCGCAAAAGAAAATATGTACAGAAGTCGTTCTGTATATAAATTAGTTCAAATAAATAAATCGCATCATATTTTAAAAGAAGGGATGAAAGTTGTTGATATTGGAGCGGCCCCTGGAGGATGGTTACAGATTGCCTCGAAAATAGCTGGTTCAAGAGGGACAACTATTGGAATAGATTTAAAAGAAATAGCACCAATTCCAAATGTTATTACAATTGTTGGAAATATTGAAAATAAAGACGATATAAATAAATTAATCCAACTTATAAATGGAAAAGCAGATGTAGTACTTTCAGATTTAGCCCCAAATGTTTCTGGATTATGGGAAATGGATCAATTAAAGCAAATAGATTTGACAAAAAATGCATTAGAATTTACAAAAACCGTATTGAAAGAAAACGGTTGTGCTTTGTACAAGGTTTTTCAAGGAGAAAATACTTCTGAACTTATAAATTATTTAAAAGAGTTTTTTCTAAACGTGATTATCACAAAACCTGATGCAAGCAGAAAACAAAGCAGTGAAATTTATGTGGTATGCAAAAGATTTAAAAAAAAGACATTCTAAATAGATAATAAATTCTTGATTTTAATTCAAACGTTAGAATCAAAGTATTTTTTCGACATCTTCCAGTTTGGATATATCTCCATATTTTTTAATCAGATTCCTTAGTTTTTTTTCAGAGCTTCCATCATCCATAGACTCCTTTACAATTGATATTCCATCTTTAAATGAATTTGCTACATTTGCAGTTAGTAATATTGCAGCACTATTTAACAATACTATATTTTTCTTTGATTTATTGGAATTGATCCCATAAATTACACGCATTGTTTCTATTATTGATTGGAATTTACTTTTGACAGCAATTTCATTCAGGTTTGATTTTGGTATTCCAAGATCAGATGGCTCAAAGATAATTTTATTAAAAGAATAAACATCATCTTGTAAAGATACATTAATAATTGTACTTTTACTACTTGTTGATATCTCGTCCATTCCATCATGCGAATAGACAATCATGGCATTTTTTAACCCTAAAGAGGGTATCATTTGGGGTATAATGTCTAATAAAATTGGATCAGATACTCCTATTATTTGACCATATAAATTTGTACAAGGATTACATAGCGGACCTATTTTATTAAAAATTGTACGCAAACCTAATTCTTTTCTTACATTTGAAGCATTTTTTAAACCGGGATTAAACTTAGGGGCAAAGATAAAACCAAAACCAAGTGACTCTATGGATTGACTGATCAGTGCAGATTCGTTACTTAAGTTGTAACCAAGATATTCAAAGAAATCTGCACTTCCACTTAGACTTGATGAAGATCTGTTACCATGTTTAGCAACTGCTACTCCTTTGCAGGAGCTTGCTACAAGAGCTGAGGCAGTACTTATATTAAAAGTATTTAAAAAATCGCCACCTGTTCCACAATTGTCTATAATTGGTAGATTGACAGAGGGAGAAATTTTTATTGCATTTGATTTTATTGCTTTAACCGTGCCTTTAATTTCATCAATAGTTTCACCATTTGATATTAAGAATGCCAAAAAAGCTGAAATAAATATTTCAGAGCAATTGCCATTAAGAATATTTGAAATAATATCAAAAGTTTCTTTACTAGTTAGACTTTTTTTTTTGGATAATTTTTTTAAAATATGATGGTTTTGATTTTGGATATCCTTTGAAGGCTGACAATTGTTGTTTTTTGGATTCATTTTTTTATCATATTAATAAAATTCGATAAAATTTTTTTTCCTTCACCTGTTAAAATAGATTCAGGATGAAATTGAATTCCTTCTGTCAAATACTTTTCATGTTTTATTCCCATTATTTCAGAATCATCTAAGGATTTTGATGTTACTTTTAAACAACTAGGAAGAGAATCTTTATCTGCAATTAGCGAATGATATCTAGTTGCAGTAAATGGGTTCTTAACATTTTCAAATAGATTTGTGTTTTGATAATATTCAACCATGCTAGTTTTACCATGTTTAATTTTCATTGCTTGTTTAACTTTTCCACCATATGCATGTACTATTCCTTGATGACCCAAACAAATTCCTAATATCGGTAAATGTAGGTCCTAACCTGGTAATTACACTATTGCAAATTCCAAAATCCTTTTTAAATTTAGGATGTCCTGGTCCAGGGGAAATAATGATTGCATCTGGGTCCATTTTTGCGATATCTTTTAAGATCGATTTTATTATTCCTTTCTACAAATGGAGTGGTATTAAGAAAACCTATTATTTGAGCAATATTATAAACAAATGAATCATAATTATCAATGATCAAAATTTTCATCTATTTTTTAGAACCATATTTTTTTGACACGAAGATAATTATATTATTTTCTAAAAATTAACCTAACGATAGCAAATTTTTATATTTTTTATATCTATTCATGATATCATTGACATTAATATTTATAAATTTATTAATTCCAAAATCCTCTATTGCAAATGTGCCCATAATATTGCCAAACATAATTGATTCCTTAACCAAATCAATATTATCTAAAAAGTTTTTATGATATTTTGAAATAAGATGTCCCATAAAGCCTCCTGCAAATGAATCCCCTGCACCTGTTGGGTCCACAACATCTTCTATCGGGAAACCGGGAATAGGAAAAACATCATCTTTGTAAAAGAATAGAACTCCGTGTTCTCCTTTTTTTATTATAACAAAACTAGGTCCCCATGACAATATTTGTTTTCCACATTTAATTAAATTTGATAAATTACATAATAGTCTTGCTTCTTGATCGTTGATTATTACACCCGTGGTTTTTTCCATCATGGATATTACAGAGTTTTTTTTCTCTCGAATCCAGTATTCGATGGTATCACAAACCACTAAATCAGGTCGATTAAAATTTTTTAAAATTTTTATATTTTGATCAGGATCATTATTGGCAAGATAAATAAATTTTGAATTTGTATATTCTGAAGGAACCAAAGGCTCGTAGTTTTCTATAACGTTTAATTCTGTTTTATTAGTAGTTCTATGAGACAAATCATAATCAAAAGTAGAATCGTAAAAAAAAGTTTTTTTCTCAGAATGTTTCATCAAACCCTTTGTATCCATCTTATTTTCTAACAGGATTTGATAGTTTTGAGGAAAATCATATCCTACTATTCCAATCAGTGATACAGGTACAAAAAAAGATCCCGATAGCGAAGCATAAGTGGCAGCGCCACCTAATATGTGTTCTTTTGTTTGAAATGGAGTTCTGGTGGTATCCAAAGCTACTGAACCGAAAACTGTTAGCATATTCTAAAAACATCAAGGTATTAAATATAAAATATTGGAAAAGAAATATCAAATAACTTGGTAAGCAATAAACTCAAAATAGTAGTTGGAGTTACTGGAAGTTCGGGTGTAGTTTATGGAATAAAATTGCTATATCTTTTAAATAAATTTGGGATAGAAACCCATGTGGTTTTAAGTAAATGGGCTGAAAAAAATATTGAAATTGAAACCGATGAGAACATTACAAAAATAAAAAAATTGGCAACTTTTGAATATATGGAAAATGATATGGCTGCATCGATTTCTAGCGGCTCTTTTAAGACTGACGGAATGATAATAATTCCATGTAGCATGAAAACATTGGCTAGTATAGCGAATGGATATGATGATAATTTGATATCTAGGGCCGCTTCGGTTACAATTAAAGAGAACCGAAAATTAGTTATTGTCCCACGTGAAACACCTTTATCACAAATCCATTTATCAAATATGCTAAAACTTGCAAAAATTGGAGTTGTCATTTTACCTGCTATGCCAGGATTTTATCATAGGCCCAAAACAGTAAATGATCTAGTATTGCATATAGTAGGTAAAACATTGGATCAATTTAACATAAACAACGAAGTTTTTAAAAGATGGGAAAGTAATAATACTGACTTTATTTAGAAAATCAATAAAATATTATGGATAAATAAATATTTGATTAGTTTATTGTAAATCTATAACTCTATCAAAATAACAACAATCAGTCTAACAAAATAAAGATCAAGTAAACAGGATTTGGATATGTCTTATATTACATTATTGTTTACTAAACTTACTATTTTCCCACAGATCCATTTTTTCTTGTTTTTTCTTTCTCCGGTATTCTTCCAGCATATGATAAACAGATTTGTGCGAACTTCCCTTGCATAGCATGGTAACAGCATCAACAGCCAATGTAGTTTCCTCATAATTTCCAATAAATCCCACGAAATGACCGTATATGGACAAATAGACTGCCGTAAAATCTTCGATATTTCTTCTGGTTTTTCCACTCTGACCGATTATCCTAGATTTTATTCTATCCAAAGCATTTGTAGATTTGCCAGAATATTCTCTTAGATCGATAAATTGAAGAACATTATCTTCATTTAACAAACTATATGCTCTTTCTGGAGAAAATCCCTTTGAAATAGCGGTGATTATTTCCGAAGCTTTAAAAACTCCAACATCAAAGGATGAACTATTATTTTTTAATCCAATACTGACATCACCTGATTCCCCATCGATATCAAGACGTACATTACATTTTGATTCTATTTCCAGCTTAACTGAGCCTTTTTTTCCTACTATTGCACCAATTCTGTCTCTTGAAACCTTAATTACTTTAAAAGTTCCGTTAAAAGCCACAAGAAATAATAAATAAAAGGAATTAAAATATATTTCAAATATAAAAGAAATATCAATAAATTATATCAAAATTTATTTAACCTCCGTGAACAATAGACAAAATCGTTACGACATCTCCTGATGAGATTTTTGCATTATGGCCCCCTAGAAGTGAAGATTCTATTCCATTTATAGCAACCAAGATCTCATTTTCATTTATTTTATTGTTGGAATAATAATTATTTTCCAAATAAGAAATAATTCCCTTTACATTTGCTAATTCTTCTTCATTAATTTGCAAATTCGAATGTCCTATTAATTTCTTAATACTGCCAAGCAAATTGATTCTTATCAACTTCACTCTTTAGATTCTTCTCTTGATTCTACAACATCCTCAGAATAACCTATAGAAGCATTTTGTTGAGCAAGATTTCTGTTAACAATAGATGTGATATAACCAGCTATCTTATTTCTTAATTCTTTAGAACGAACTTGTGCATGATTTTTAATTGCTTCTTTGTTTTCATTAAAATCAATTGTAAACTTATCTGGGTGTCTTTCTAATAATTCGTTAGACATTCTTTTAACTCTATTCATACAAATAGGAAAAAAACATGGGTATTTTATCTTTTATTCCAAAAAAATAGTAAATGCAAATCAAATAACTATTTCATTTGATATATATATACATACACAGTCACTTGACATTTAAAAAGTTAAATGAATTCTTAAAGATAATATCGGCCAGTTCATTAAAATTTTTTTTAAGAATTATGGATGCAGAATTAATTAAACTAATAATAAATACAGGAGATGTAAGAACATTTTCAAAACATCGTTTATAATACACAGGGCCATCTGTTTCCATCAATAATAAGGAGATGTCCGATTCTTTTAATAATGACTTTTTATCCTCTGAATAAAGCAAATAAGGACCAAAAGAAACATAATAGCCTGATTCATTGATTTTCCGTAAAAAACTTTTATTTCCATCATACCAATGGAAAGAAACTCTTTTTATTCGATAAGTTGTCAACACCTGAAGGATATCTTTTAAAGATCTCCTTGAATGAATTGAAACAGGTTTATCATTTTTTTCTGCTATATCTAGCATATGATTAAAAATAATTTTCTGAATATCAAATGTGTTATGGCCATTATTATGGATATACGTAGGATCTAGACCAATTTCGCCAATTCCGTTGATATATTCTTTATTAGATAAAAAAAAATCGTTAAAAGTTTCCAAATGTTTCAAAGAAGCATATTCCGGATGAATACCAACAAATGTTTTGAATAACTCTGAATTTTCAAAATATTTTTTTTTTAGAATAATATTTTTAGAAGAAGATTCTAGATCTACTGATACCGAACAAACCTGAATATTTAGATTATTTATAACATCGATCATCAATTTCAAATTTTCACCATATATTTTATCTGAAAGATGAATATGAGAGTCTACAAAATACAACAAGCATTTTTAAATTTATTAATATAATAGTTAATCGAAATAAAGCAATCCTATTTCTGAATATCCACTATTTTTACAATAGACAAGTTATTTAAATATGCATAATAAAAAGGTATTAAATGTCTTCAGAATCTGAAATATCATTAGCATCAACCTATCGAATAATAAAAAAATTTGGTGCAGAGAGGGTTAGTGATGATGCAGCAAATGAATTAAGAAAAATATTGGAAAGGGTGGGTGAAAATATCGCAAAACAAGCAGTAGATCTGGCATTTCACGCAGGTAGAAAAACAATAAAAGCTGAAGATGTTGTTCTTGCTTCAAAAAATTATCAGAGATAGCAACAAATTGTTAATAATCAATTACAAAAGAAATATAAGTTTTCAGTCAATGAAGATTGTTGCTGATGGTGGGGTGGCAGAGCGGCCATGCGTTCGCCTGCAGAATAACATTATGGGTTCAGATAGCGAATATATAAGGGTTCGAATCCCTTCCCCACCTTCTCTAAATTAATACATATATCAATACGTTAAAATTTTAAAAGTATGATAATAATTTATCCCTAATAATTTTATTTAAATTGCTTTTTATTTCATCTAAATTTAAACTATAAAACATTCCCACACTTTCTTGTAATTTTTCTAATGAACGCTTCAATATGGAAACAAAAATATCTATTTCATTTTTTTGATAATGAACAAATGCTGCATCTATTAATATTATGCCATTTAAAATTCGTTTTTCTATTCCTGTGGACTCTTTCCAAATTTCTTCCAAAACTTCATGGGATTTCCAAAATCGTTCAATATTGAATAATAAAATTGCATAATCTATAAAATTGCCTTTTGTTAAATTTGGTTTCAGTTCTGGTTCAGAAAGATTATCACAATATAATAAAGTACCAAGCAGATTTAATCTTGATATTATAGTATTTGGAACTAGATTTTGTTCAAAATTGTACAAGCTTAAATCTATTTCAATAAAATAACTTGAAATTCTGACATCTCTTATTTCGATATTTGTGATATCCGATAAAATAGATCTAATATGTGTTAATACCTTTTTACAATTCTCTGGCAAGTATTTTTTATATTTATTATCAAGATATACCATAAATCGTTTATCCAATATATCATATTCAAGCAATCATTTAATTAATTTATATTAACAATCTATTTAAAATACGAGTTTAATAATAATTATTTATTAAAATCAAATAATTTACAACTAATATAAAAGGTTATTCTACGAATGTACTATATTAGTATTTATACTGTAAAATCTACACTAACATTATTGGACCTAAAATTAAAATTTTTTTTTGGAGTTTGGATTGCAAGTTTATTAATTCTTTTAAATTTTGTAGACTACTCCATTAATATCGTATATTCGCAAACAGCTAATGATAAAAACAACAAAAATGGTATTAGAGATAACAGAGGATATGCATCTAGTGTTTTTCAATATGATAAAATCAAAAATTGTTCTAATGATTTAACCAAAAGACCTAATGTTACAGAATATTTGACATATTTTAACTGCGGTCATGTTACAATTAATGAAAATAACAAGAGCACCACAAGAGCATTTACACTTATCGCAGAAGAAAATCATACAATTCCAATTTCAGATAAAGGTCACGAATTCAAGGCATGGACTTTTAATGGAACTGTGCCTGGGCCTACCATGAGAATGACAGAAGGAGATTTAGTTAAAATTACATTAATAAATTCACCTAATAGCAATCATTCACATTCCTTCATATGCATTCAGTGCACTCTGGCCTAATGGATGGAGTATATGGAGCCTGCCGGAAACGTACTACCAGGTAAAAACTTTACATACACATTTACAGCACAACCATACGGTGTGTATCCATATCACTGTCATGTCGAGCCAGTGGCAGATCATATTAACCGAGGCCTGTATGGCATGATGATAATAGACCCAAAACAACCAAGGATGCCAGCGCATGAACTTGTAATGCTGATGAATGGCTATGATATGAACTATACCCATGAAGGAGGAACATTTTCAATGCCACCTGTAGATAAAAAAGATCCAACAAAGCTCCTTGAAGGCGGAGATGGTGAAAGAAGTAACAATATTTATACAGTTAATGGAGTGGGGTTTGCATATGCTGATCATCCAATTCAGCTAAAGCAGGGTGAAGACTATAGAATATATCTAGTTAATATGCTTGATTTTGATTTGGTAAATTCATTTCATCTTCATGGGATGTTGTTTAACTATATCACTGCAGGAACAACAACAGTTCCAGAATTACAAATCCGATATAGTGACTCAAACCGTAGGAGATAGAGGCATACTAGAATTTAAAGCCGGATTCCCAGGAGACTATATGTTTCATGCACATCAATCAGAATTCACAGAAAAAGGATGGATGGGAACCTTTCATATATCTCCAGCCACATCTGCAGCAGCATCTGCAGGTACAAAAATTAATCTTGTCAGCAGCCTTCAATAAATTCTAATTCATTTATTTTTTTTATTTAATAAACCGATTCAGAAGAAGGTCTCAATCCTCTTTTTTTTGAGATATATCCACAGTTTAAACATTTGTACAAACGTTTTCTTTTATAGGTATAAATAATATCAGGTTCATCATCAACAAATTCATGTGATGTTTTTAGCATACAATTAATGCAAAATCTCTTTTCCATTTTAAAAAATAAATAAATATTAAAAGTATTAAATAATTTGATGTTTTAATATATTTTCTAACTCTATACTTGCATATACCTATATGTCATTTTCATACCATAATTATCTTTTTAATTGCTCTTTAAGTAATACTGGAATTTCTCTTGGGCTTTTTGCTACGGGAACGTTTGCTTTTGCATAGTTTGTAATTTTTGATTCCGCAGAACCATAATTTCCATATACAATTGCACCGGCATGACCCATTCGTTTTTCTTTTGGTGCAGATCGCCCTGCAATATAAGCAATAACTGGTTTAGAAAAATTGGTTTTTATAATATATTCTGCCAATTGTTCTTCTGCATCCCCACCAATTTCACCTACCACCACAACAGAATCAACATCATTGCGATCTCGTATTAATTCAAAGGAATCGATAAGATTGGTACCATTGATAGGATCACCGCCGATACCTAGTCCCAAACGCTGACCAAATCCTGATTTAGATAGATGAAATGATACTTCGTACATAAGAGTTCCACTTCTAGAGAATAGAATTGTATTTCCTTCAGTAAAGGGCTGAGCTGGCATAATTCCAACTTTCATAACTTTAGGAACAATAACTCCAGGAGTATTGGGCCCAATCATTATAGCACCTTGTTTCTTTGCATATTCATATACTTTTATTGAATCCAAAATTGGAACGTGCTCGGGAATGGCAACTATTAATTTTATTCCACTGTCAATTGCTTCTTTTGCTGCATCATAAAAGAATGGAGCGGGTACAAAAATACCTGAAATATCTGCACCGGTTGATTGAGTTGCTTCTTTCATGGTATTGTACACAGGAATATCCTCAAATTTAGAACCGCCTTTACCAGGAGTTACACCTGCTGCAATATTTGTTCCATATCTTTTCATTAATTTTGTATGGGTTGAACCAAAGCTTCCTGTAATACCTTGAATTATTACGGGTTTTTTTCTAAAATCCGAATCATTTGATGAGCCGATTAATGTTTTGAATATATCAAATTGTGAAATCAATTTTTATCACTGTTTAATTGGTATTTACCTTTAAAACTACTGCATTTATTGCTTCCTCTACCGTATCAAATAACTTTGCCCTGCCTCCCTGAAGCATTAGTTTTGCTTTATCGGATTCTGCTCCAGATATCCTTGCATACACGGGGACATTTATTATATTATTTTTATATGCTTCCAAAATTCCTTGGGCCACGAGATCTGTTCTTACAATTCCGCCAAAAAGATTTACAAGAATTGCTTTTATTTTTGGCAGTTCACTAATTACTTGAAGAGCTTTGTAAATTGTTTCACTTGTTGCCTTTCCTCCAAAATCCAAAAACGATCCTGCTTGACCATTAGCATCAGAAACCATATCAAGAGTAGACATAACCAATCCTGCACCGTTTCCAATAATAGCTATATCTCCATCTAATTCTACAAACGAAAATCCATTTTTTGAGGCTTGTTTTTCCAAGTCACTCAAATACAGATACTTTTTAATTCTTCATGTCTAAACAAAGAATTATCATCAATAATCACTTTAGCATCCAATGCAATTATTGAACCATCGGTTAAAATTGCAAGAGGATTAATTTCAGCAAGTTCTGCTTCTTTTTCAACAACCATTTTGAAAAGATTTAATAGTAAATTGACAAAACTATTTTTTGTACTATCTGGGATATCTAATTTATTGGAAAGATCATTAGCTAATTCTAAAGATATTCCATCCATGGAAAGATCCTGTATAACCTTTTTTTCGGTTTGTTCGATATCTATGCCTCCTTCTGAAGATGCAATTATCGAAAAACATCGTTTGCTTCTGTTTAAAAAAATTGATAAATAGAGTTCTTTGGAAATGTCAACCATTTTTTCAAGCAAAATCCCTCTTGGTGTTTCACCTTTCACTTTTTTATTTAAAAGGTCATTAAATTTTGATTCAAATTCGGAAGGCTCTTTGCATTTCTGTATTGCGCCAGCTTTGCCCCTTCCACCCACAGTTAATTGAGATTTTAAAACAAAAGGATAATCCAAGTATTGTGCACCTTTTTTACCATCATCAATATTTGAAGCTAGAAAAGACATGGGTGTCTTTATTCCAAATTGATTGAAAAGCTCCTTTCCCTGATATTCCAGTAATCGCATATTTTTAAAGATTTAAAAATACTATTTATAAACAATCCTTTTTGAGTTTAGCTGATAAACCATTTTTTCTTAGAATCCATCAAATTCTTTGTCAAATTAGTGGTAGAGGAAGATGGGGAAGAGGTTATATTTTTTACATCGTCTAAATAAAATGAAAAATTTTTAAGAATATTCATAGATTTCACATAGCTAGCAACCATGAGATCCAGAGGGATTACCATGCAACAATGTTTGCATCAACTCATTATTTTGTTTTATAGATACATCGATACTGTTTTTTGCCTGAGTTAAATTTGCTTGATTTGATTTGGAAATACCACTTAATATGTTGTTTACTTCATCCTTTAATACCATGTACTGATTATTTACAGAAATTAGAGTATCATTAGGATTTGAAAAAATCATATTATTACCTCCTGTTGAGCTATTTTGTAATATTTCCTTGCGGTAAAAACCAGACAATAAAACTGGCTCCAACAATTCCAATAACAATAAATAAAGTTATAACTGCTCCTTTTTTATCGATTTTCTTTTTATTTTTATTGTTGTTATGTTTTTCATTTGATGACAATAATTTTTTTATAGCAAAACATAATTATTACTTTTTGATTAAAAAAATAACGGTAAAATCAAGGATATAGATAACTAAAAAATAAGATAAAAAAACAAAAAATGAAAATAATATGAATAAAATAAAACAAAAAAATAATTATGCTTTACGTAAAATAAAATATCAAGAAACTCAAATCATTAATATCTGTGATTTAAATATATTGGGCAAAGAAATTAATCAAGGGGATTTTACAATCAATATATCACGAGATTATTATTATAGCGAAGAGATTGCAGATGAAGACGCAATAAATCTTTTAAAATCCTCCTCAATAATAAATTTGGTTGGAAAAGATATTGTAGATTTAGCTCTGAGTCTTAATCTTGCAAAAAAAAATAGTGTAAAAACAATAGAGAATATTCCTTTTCTAATGATATTTAGATTCACAGGAAATTATTAATTTATTTATAAAAACATTTGATCAAGTTATGGATATTCTTTAATTCAATTAATGGGTCTAGAGAATTTATTATTGCACGACCAATTATTAAATAATCGGCTCCACATTCCAAGGCCGATTTGATATCTCCTCCTTGTGTTATAAGACCTGGAGAATAGATTGGAATTTTATTTTTATTTTTATTTTTAAAGAAAATTCTTTTATTATATCCAATCTGTTGCCTCCTATAATTACACCATCAACTTTGCAGTCTTTTGAATTTTGATAAAAAATTTTATAAAATAAATTAGGAATATTGTGTAGCATTCACTGAAGGCTCAATTATCGATGCCCCAAATCCCTCGCTGGCACTATCATGACTCATATATACAAGTGATATAATACCACAATCTAAAGAATGAGCAAAATTCACTGTTGTTTTTAGATTAGTTTTTCCTATAAAGGGATTAACAATAATCGAATCAAATCCCATTGAATGAAGATGTTGAATAGTTATAATATTTGTATTAGGAATATCATTTAATTTAATATCTGCTATAACCTGCAAATTTCTCACTATGTGCAATAGCATTTATTTTATTGTAATTCGATAAATGATAATGGTAATATTGCATGAAAATTCAATTTAATTGCACATATATATTTCCCTAATTTAGTAATTAGATTTGTTATATAATTAAATAAATTACTTGTATCATATAATGGATCTATTGCCAAAATTATATTGCTTTGTTTATCTTTGCTTACAACATCTATTCGCTTTGAAAATGGAATTGGATTTGTCATATTACAATTTAATTAGTGAATTGAACTATCTAATTTAGAGTTATCCCAAATTATCTTTCTATAGATAATTATACTGCATGAAAGTTTTACTAATCCAAGGTAGTTTTGTGGCTTTCTTTTCATACCTGGTAAACAGCTTTCTGAATCGGTTATGCCACGAGTTTGTTCTTTCTACAACCCATCGTTTATTTTTTGCAATTATTATAATTCATTTTAGTGACACACTCATCTGTATTTATTGTCCTCTTTTTCTTTTATATGTTATATGAGGATATATAACCCCGTTTGTATATGTCTTTTTTTACAGATTTAGATCTATGTGCTCTATCAAGACATAAATGATGATACTTCTTACTTATCTTGTTCTTTGTTAAAGATAATTTAGAAGATCTTATCGTTTAAGAACTATCATTATCAATTACATCTGTTACTGCTTTAATATCATGAGTGCTTGCTGACGATATAACTACAGATAATGGAATTCCTTTTTTATCTGTTAAAATATGCCTTTTTGTGAATACTTTGATTCATTATTTTCAACTAGCATCAACAAATTCATCCATCTTATCATCATAATCATTTAGAAAAAAAATATGTTAATATTTTAAGATTAATTTTAGTTTGAAATAAATCTCTCCAAATAGTAGGGCAAGACTTTGCCATATGAACAGCAAATATTGGGAAAAGAGAGGGAGAGGATAGAAAAGATGGGAAGTACATAATATACACATTTTAATCTTAAAATAAAAAATGATACTTTGTAATGAGTATATAATTGAATAAAAAATAAAATCCTCAACTTGATATCAAATTATTAACCTTTTAAGCATTATGGAATCAAAACAAAAGGCCACTTTCTCCATACTTTAAAGAAAGATAGAAAAGAAACTCCTACTACCTTTCGTGATGTTAGTTTAAGAATGATATTGTAAAATATGTGAATTTATTAAATATTTCCATTGATGCAATAATGACTATAAAATTCAATAAAATAAACAACATTTAATATTGAAAAATAGTTCAAATGTTATTATGGCAGGTTACTCTGATGATGATATTAAAAATGCAGCAGAGATTAGAGAATGGTTGACCAAATTAATTTCTGAAAAACAAGATGAGATAGAGAGAATCAAAATAACATTATCTTTAATTGATTCGGTTTTAAAACAAGGAAGTTTTAAGACTGCTGCTAATATTAATTTAAATAAACAATCATTTTCAAATGAAAAATCTACAACAGCTATTGTTGAGAATGAAATAAAAAAGGACAATACTTCAGTTTTTCAAAAAAGTCCTGGAGAACAACTACAAGCATTAGAAACTAGGCCAATAAAAAGAATGAAAGACAATAGTATAATTGCCCAAGTAGAAGTTTTAAAGGAAAAAATAGAAATAATTCCAAATGAATCGATTAATTTTAATTTAGATACTCCTCCATTCAAATCTTTTTTTATAAACCGGATCCTAGAAGGAATGAAAAATAAGGATAAAGATAAGGTTAAACAAGGACAGCTATCTGAAACAGATATAATTACGTTTAATACAATACAAAAAGAGAACAACGAGAATATTTTAAAAAAAATTGAAATTAAAAATTATAGGGATAAAGACAGAGTAAATGAAATTTTCAATACTGTAGCATGGGTATTTACTAGAATGCTAGAAAAAAGTGAAAAATAATGGATAAAATAATAGTTTTTGATTTTGGATCGCAATATAGTCATCTAATATGTAGAAGAATAAGAGAATCTAATGTTTTTTGTGAATTGCTACCATATAATACACCAATAAAAACAATTGAAGAGTTAAATCCAAAAGGAATAATTTTTTCAGGTGGACCTGCAAGTGTTTACGAAAAAAATTCTCCAAAACCTGATAAAAAAATATTTGATATGGGTATACCAATTTTAGGAATATGTTATGGACACCAAATCATAGTGGATCAATACAGAGGAAGAATAAAGAGAGTCAAAAATAGAGAATATGGAAATGCGATTTTAAAAATAAAAGATAAAAATAATTTATTTAAAAATATTCAATCAAATAACATTCAGTGTTGGATGAGTCATAGTGATTCAGCTGAAATAATTCCTGAAGGATTCGATATTTTAGGGGAAACCGCAAACTCAATTTCTGCAGCCATTGGTAACAGAGAGAGAAAAATCTTTGGAATACAATTCCATCCAGAAGTTGCACATACTGAAAATGGGATAAAAATACTCAATAATTTCTCTCAGGTAATCAGCGAAGCAAAACCCGAGTGGAATATGAGTAGCTTTATTGAAAGCACACTAGAAAATATAAAATCAAAAGTTGGAAGTGAGAAAGTGTTATGTGCTGTCAGCGGCGGAATTGATTCTACCACAACTGCTGTTTTAATTCATAAGGCAATTAAAGAAAATCTAACATGCATTTTTGTTAATCATGGTTTACTACGGGAAGATGAAGAAAATGTTGTAAGAGAACTTTTTAACGAAAAATTAGGTATACCTGTAAAATATATCGAAGCCCAAGAAAGATTTTTACAAAAATTAAAAGGAATTTCTAATCCAGAAACCAAAAGAAAAATAATTGGAGAAGAATTTGCAAGGGTATTTACAGAATTTGCAGAAAATGAAGGTCCATTTCAATGGCTTGCTCAAGGAACATTATACCCGGATGTAATTGAAAGTGGTGTCTCTAAGGGACCAGCAACAGTCATCAAAACACACCATAATGTTGGAGGATTACCTGAATGGTTGAATTTAAAAATAATAGAACCATTGAGAGATTTATATAAAGATGAAGTAAGAGCAGTTGCAAAAATTCTTAAAGTGCCAAAAGAATTACTTACAAGACATCCATTTCCTGGCCCTGGACTTGCAGTAAGAATATTGGGAGAAATAACAAATGAAAAAATACAAATCGCAAAAGCATCTAGTAAAATTGTAGAAGATGTTTTGCTAGAAGATGATATTTACGATAAAGTATGGCAAGCTTATGCAATGGTAGGGGATGACAAAGCTGTGGGAATACTAGGTGATGAGAGAATATATGGACATATAGTAACGGTAAGAATAGTTGAATCTATGGATGCAATGACCGCAGACTGGGTTCGAGTTCCATATAATACATTAGAAAAAATTAGTTCAAAAATAACAAATGAGATAGAAAATGTTACTTGGGTAACATATGCTATATCAAGTAAACCGCCATCTACGATTGAGCCACAATAATTTAAATTTTATACTTTTATTTTCAGAGAACAATATGCTTATTTTATATCTGAATTGTATTGTAAAGGTACATAAATGATACCAATTGCATATATTTATACAAAAAAAACTTTATCTTGGTATATTTGAAAACTATTACACTACCTAATTAAATCAATAACTTTTTATCATGAAAATATAAATTACATGATTTTCATTTCAAAAAGAAAAATATGGCTAGTTATGATACTATATTTTTCTTTTGTTATCATGTTTTTTTGCTTTTTTCTTGAGACGATTTAATCTAATTATAATTATAATCGCTAGACCCCAAACAGCTAGAGACAATGGGATTTGATTTATCATCCAAAAGTAACCCCCAGCAATAGCAAGACCAAAGCCAGCAAAACCAAGAATTTTTTTTGTATTCATTTTAATTTATAATCGATTACTCCGTTAATTGCTGAATTAAATTTAAAAGTTGTGACATTGAATAAATAAGCATTAGATTTTTTTGCCAATATCTCAATCAAATGTTTGCCAATAGATAGTTTCTTCTTTTTTAATCTAAAATTAAATCTCATCTTTTTTGAGAAATATCCTACTGATGAGGTAAAATCCATACCAACTAACCAAATCTCGGCAGATTGAAATTCATCAGCAAGAAACACGCATCTATCACCATCAGTAAATCCACCAAAATTATAAATGTTTTGAAAGGGAATAAATTGAGTTGTTCCGATAAATTGCTTAAACCTTGGGATAAATTTAAGAATTTTTTCTATATTATCACCATGAGCATGTACCACCACCATTGAACCGATTTCATTAGCATATATTAAAGAACCAATATCGCCATCAAGGTCAGTTACCACAAAATCTGGAATGATGCCCAACTGAAGGCATAACTCTGTAGCTCCATCTGCAGAAATTATGATAAAATTTGAATGATCTTTGATAAATTTTTGGATCAGAGGATCCTCTATACTTGGTCCTGCACCAATTACCAATATTTTTTTATTTTTCAATTTTTTAAAATAACTTAAATTTAATGATTTGTCAGAAACTAAATTGGATAAAAGTAGTGAGCTTAAAAAGTCTCTTTTTATATCAAGGTTTAGATCAAATACAATTTCTAAATAATATGGATACCAATCACTAAACTTCATCATGATACTTAAAATTTTTATTTTAATATAGATTATCTTAATATCTATCAAGTATTTCTATTCTATATATCCGTTTGCATTCTTTCTATTTTTAAATAAAACACAAAAATTAGTTTATTTGATATTATTTTTACTTTTTAAAATACAGTTATTAATAATAAAAAAGATATTATACAATCATGGCTGAAATCTAACAAAACAGATAATTTTTCAGATCAGGATATCAAAGAAATTTACAAATTAAGGAATATTGCAGTAGTAGGAATGTCCCCAACCGTAGGTAAACCATCAAATTATGTTCCAAAATTTTTAATAGAAAAGGATTATAATGTAATTCCAATTAATCCTGTCTATACGGAGATTCTGAATAGAAAATCATATGGAAAAGTTTTAGATGTTCCAGAGGTGATAGATATTTTGGATATATTTAGAAAATCAGAACAAGTATTACAAGTAATTGAGGAATCTATAGATAAAGAAGGTATAAAGGTAATCTGGATGCAAAAGGGCATATATAACAGAGAAGCAGAAAAAATTGCTTCAGATAAAGGAATAAAAGTAATATATAATAGATGTATGTTAGAGGAATATCAAAGGTTATTTAATTAACTTTAAAAAATTTTTAGATCAAATTAAATATATCCAAGTAAGTTAATTAAATAGCAAATACTTTAAATTTATTGTATAGTTAATGCCTAAGTTGGGCCCACCGAATAATAAAATGAATTTTACAAATAACAAGACCTATAAAAAGATACAATCTTTTCAGGGATATGATAAAATAATAATTATTTGTATAGACCGAGATGATGATATTGGCATTAAAGGCGGAATAGAGACTCCAATAATGGGCAAAGATCTTTGTATTCAAGCTGGAATAAAACTTGCAATAGAGGATCCTGAGGATTCTGATTGTAATGCAATTTTTGGAGCAGTAAAATCCTACGAAGAATTTAGAACAAAGGGATACGATGTAGAAATTACTCTAGTGGCCGGCAAATATAATAGAGGTATTGAGGGTGATGCAAAAATCGCACAAGAAATAGACTTGGTATTAGACAAATATAATGCAGATGGTGCAGTAGTAATTTCAGACGGTGAAGATGATGAAACCGTAATTCCTATAATTCAAGGAAAAATTCCCCTAATATCAATTCAAAGAATTATAGTTAGGCAAAGTAGAAGTGTCGAATATTCATATGCTATTTTAGGACGCTATATAAAAATATTATTTTATGATCCAAGATATTCTAAATTTTTTCTTGGTTTGCCTGGTGCATTATTCATAACTAGCGGCCTTTCAATACTTTTTGGATTTTCAAAGGTGGCATTTGCTTTGGTGTTAAGCATACTGGGTTTGGCATTCGTTGTAAGAGCCTTTGACATAGATAAAGCCATATCTACATTATCTAAACCCACGCCATCAGGGTTCATAAGAATATTTTCTTATTTCGCAGGAACACTTATTATTCTAGCATCAATTTTGAATGGAATATCTCATATTCCTCCAGATTTGATAGATTCGCAAAAAGGAATAAGTTCGATAATTACAAATAAAACAATCTTAGGAAATTTTGTATCTGGATCTATTACATTATTGTGGATAGGAATATCAACAATTTTTGCAGGTATGTTGCTGAGTAATTGGTTTAAGGGAAGCATAAAAATAGTGTATGATATTTTAAGATTAGTTGTTCTGGCATTATTGTATATACCAATGTTACAGTTTACATCGCTCATATCTACAAGAGGGAACCCGTTTAATCTGATTTCTTCCTTATTGATAGGACTTGCAATTACTCTAATAGTCGCAACATTTCTTTTTCAGTATTTTCGAAATAGAAAAGGTGGAGAAGCGCTTAAAAACGATAATCAATAGAAATTTACATTCCTTTATAAAAATTCTTGGTAATCATAGGTAAATCATGTCCATCTTAGACAAATGTTTTAAATTAATTTATAATGCTTCAAGGCAAAATTTAATTTATAAAATATATGAAAAACACCTTTTAAATCAAATAAACCAATATTCATTTCCACAACATATAGGAATTATTTTGGATGGTAATAGAAGATGGTCAAAAATAAAAGAAGTAGAAAAAGATAGAGGTCACAAAATAGGTGCAGATATTGCTGAAGATTTGTTAAACTGGATCTACGAATTAGGCATAAAAATAACTACGGTTTATGTACTGTCCGATGAAAACCTTGCAAGAGAATCATATGAAATTAATCATATTTATTCACTATTGGAAGAAAAATTGATCCGATTGTATAGTGATAAAAGAATACATAATAAACAAATAAGAATTAAATCAATAGGGGATTTTAAGATTCTGCCAGAAGGTCTTCAGAATATATTGAAAAAACTAGAATTAAACACGGAAAATTATCAAAACATGTACTTGAATATAGCGATTGCTTATGGAGGACAAAAGGAATTATTGAACGCAATTAGAAAAATAGCAATAGCAGTTAAGCAAGGACAAATAGATGTTGATGATATTGATGAAAAATTAATAGAATCAAATTTGTATACTGCACATCTTCCACAAGCAGAACCAGATTTGATATTGAGAACTTCTGGTGAAAAAAGATTAAGCGGATTTTTATTATGGCAGAGTGCGTATAGCGAACTTATTTTTGTAGATATTTTTTGGCCAGATTTCAGAAAAATTGATTTAATGAGAGCAATAAGAACATATCAAAAAAGATCAAGAAGATATGGAAAATAAATAAAATATAAAAAAAATTAATAATGTTGTATCTATTTAACATTATAGTAAAGAATGCCTCAGCATGGAGATGTGGACAAAGAGACAAAAAAAATATATTGTGGTTATTGGATGACACTTGAAGAATGGGATGATATACATAATTACAGTGTAAATGAAAAATTTGAGGATTCAAATACCAATTAGAGCATAAATCAAAATAAATGACAATATTTAAAAAAAATGAACATATTTTTATAAGTGTAGAAATTATTCATGGCAATGTATGACGAAATTTCTGCTGGAGCAGTATTACACCTAGTGGATGAGAATTTCGAAATAAACTATCTGATTCTTAATTACAGTTACGGTCATTGGGATTTTCCAAAAGGAAATATTGAAAGTGGTGAGACCGAGATAGACACAATTAAAAGAGAAGTAATGGAAGAGACTGGAATAGTAGATATAAAATTAATAGAAGGATTCAGACAACAAATTTCTTACAAATATAGAAAGAAATCAAAATTAGTACATAAAACTGTTATATATTATCTTGCAGAAACCAAATCCAATAAAGTAGTATTATCGTTTGAACATGTTAACTTTGCATGGTTAAATTTTAATAGTGCATTAAATAAATTATCTTTTGAAAATAGCAAAAAGGTTTTAAAAAATGCAAAGGAATTTCTATCTAATAATGTAAAAACAGATTAAATCTTATATAAATTATGGTTGATGCAATCAAAATCCAATAAAAAAGAATTCAATTTATTTACTGGAATAATTGGAACGTTATCAATAAATAGAAAGTTATTAGGCAAAAAAGTTAATACAATTGGAAAAGCATTTTCTATATTTAACTTTGTTTTTTGAATAAAAAGTGTACTTCTGTTTTTCTGTTTTTCAACGATTTTTTTTAGACCTGATAAAGATTTTTTTTTCCAGTGTTTGCAGTCAACTAATAAAGCATTTTGGGATTTTATTCCTATTACATCTATTTCACGCCTAGGATTCTTTAATCGAAAATTAGTGAAAACGTTATATCCATGGTATTTCATTATTTCAGAAGAAAATAATTCAAAATCATGCCAATTTATTTTACTACAGATATCAACAACATTCACTCCATTATGAATAGCTATCAATGCAATAGTAAGTTTATTATACACCGAGGTCTCTATTTCATTTTTTTTAATTTTTACACCATAATTCGATAAAAAAAACAGCAATTCATTAAAAATATCCTCATTAACAATTCCAAAATTCTTTAAGTTAGACTCAAAATTATCAAGAATATCTATTAACAGATATGGATTAATGCTCAAAGAATACTAGTAATAATTTATAAATTTTAAAAGAAAAAAAAGAGATGTTTAACTTACTATTACTTTACCAAGCATTGTTGGATGCAATTGGCAGTAGTATGGAAATGTTCCGGCTTTAGTAAATGTATGTTCGAATGATTCCCCTTTATTGATGAGTTTAGTTAAGCCAGAATCAAATTCTTTGCCAGAATCGGGAGAACCAGGAGCTCCGGATGTAATTGTATGCTGTACAGAATCATTGTTTGTCCATATAACCTTTTGACCAACTTTTACATTAACTGGATTTGGGCTATATGCTTTATCGGCTAAAGTGGATCCTCCAGGAACGATAGATACTTTCACGTCAGAGCCTTGAGCAAAAGCAGAAAAGCTTCCGCTTGATGAAATTGCTACTACTAGACCAAGAACTGCAAGTAAGCTTGCTGCGATATAAATTGGTTTATTTGCCATTTTTATCAATTTTTATTAAAATAATGAGTTATTTAAATTTACCATAATATATCTAAATTATATTATATTATATCTTTATAATAGATTAATTAATCTTGTGTTTATAAGTAAACTTCAGATGAGATATCATTATATTGTTCCAGAGAAAACATCAAAAAATATTTAAATTATATTAAAATACTTGTCTATAAAAAATAATAAAATTCAAATAAATTTATTTCTGTTAAAAACTAGATAAGAATACTATAATTATAATTTAACAAATAAAATACTAACTAAAAGAAAATTTTTGAAGAGTACGCATATAAAAAAATAAAATGAAATCAAAAAATCATAATATACTCTAATAAAAAAATATAATAAGGCTGATCAATCATTTTCAATCAACCGATGTCTAAAACTTGTTTAAAATGTAACCGAGCATTTGAGGAGAGCGAGGTAGAAGATCCAACATCGCAAAAATATCCCTCATGTCCAGATTGTTGGAAAGAATGGACAACTTATGCAGTAATTGTAATGAATGAAATGAGACTTGACATGTCACTTCCTGAACACAGAAAAGCTTTAAAAAAATATGAAAGGGGATTTTTCGAAAAAACGCTTGGTGAAATTGAAAAAAAGCCTGAAAATAAATGAACATGAATTTCAAATTTCAAATATTAAAAGTATATTAATTAAGAATTTCATTATTGTATTCTATTTATTTAAACTTGGAATTAGTTTTATAAATTTTTTAGGATCTGGTGTATTTAATATTGCTTCCATGAAACAATTCCACAATTTTTCTCTTTTAATTTCAGGTAGATCGTCTAAAACTTTAGCCAAAGATAAAATGAGTGAATTATCAAATTCCTCTAACTCTTGAGGATTCAAATACAATTCAAATAGATATGAATTAAAAATGGAGTTAACAGAATGAATTATCCATTTCGCATAGAGAGTTTAGCCAAGATTCAAAAAGGTTTAAAAGTTTAGATCTTTCTATTTTTCTATAATTCTTTAAAATATTATTAATTATTTCTCTTTTTTCTGGTTGGTCAAAACCATTAAATTCATTTAATCTATTTTTGATAATAGAATTTCTCAATCCAGAGGGTAAGTTTGATAATATTATCAAGATATTTTCGACAAAATTTGACGCCGTATCTTTGCTCATGCAGAAAAATAATAGTTCGATAAATTTTTCTCTTACTGAATAAATTTTTCATTAAAAAGAAGAATTAAATTTTAGATGTATGTACATGTTTCATTTTGGAGTACAAGTGTAGCGATAAAATTATTGAAAATAGAGAAACAAATGCAGATACCAAAAATATCAAATTATACGCCATTTCTGAAGGATAGGATCCGGAATTATTGATAAAGGTTTGAAAAGACTGAGTAAACAATCCCACAATAGCAGGACCAATGGACATTCCAAGAAGATTTATAACAACAGTCATACTTAGAGAAACACCTATCGACCTTATTGGCGTAGATGAAAGAATAATGTTAAAAGCACCGGTATTGATTAATGCTAATCCTGTAGATATTATTGTTAGAGTTATAGAAACAGAAATTACAGAAGAATGGAAAATTAACATCAATACAAATCCAGTAAAACCTATAATCGATCCAGCAATAACAGGTTTTAGACTACCTATTTTTGCAATAATAAATCCAGAAATTGGTGCGAATATTAAAAAGACAACCATAAATGGAAGCTGGGTTATTGCAGCTTCAAATGCATCTCCACCAAATCCCAAAGGTACAGGACTTCTTACTAATAATGGAATAGATTGATACACCATAAACATGGAAAGACCCATAGTTAAAACAAGTATATTAGATATCATAATGGTTTTATTTCTTAATAAATTTAAATCGACCAATGGAAACTGCGATCTCTTCTCTATTATAATAAAAAGGATAAAAAAAGTAATACTTGTACCAAGAAGAAATAAAATAATTCCTTCTGAATTATGATCCTTGTTAACAATATTGGTATTCTTTGCACTATTAAAATTGCTTTTAACATCTTGTATTTCAGAATTGTGATTTCCTATTGTGGTCAAAAGAATCAAAAATGAAGTTATAGTAATAGCTAAAAATACCGATCCCTTAACATCTAAGAAAGATTTAAGGGGTATTTTTTTATCATAAAAACCATCCTTATCGTGAATTTTCTGGGTATTATCATTATTATTTTCTTGAGTTTGATAAGTATTTTTGATATTTGTTTTCTTTTTTGTATCATGGATAATTCGTGAAACTATAAACCAAAGAATTGTAAAAAAAGGAACGATAGTAAAAAAAGTCATATGCCAGCCAAGATTTTGAATAATAGATCCACCAATACCAAGCCCTACCACTGCTCCCGCAGCAAACATGGAAGTAAAAATACCAACTGCTATTGCCAATTTTTGTGGTGGAAATACATCGCGAATTATTCCAAATGCAATTGGAAACATAGAAATACCTATTCCTTGGATCACTCTTGCAGACAAAAGTAATAAAATATTATTAGAAACTCCACCTAGAATTGTACCCAAAATATAAATAATCATTATTATTAGGATCATTTTCTTTCTTCCATAAATATCGGATAATTTTCCACATATCGGAGTCATTACCGCACCGGTAATAAGATAGGATGTTAACATCCAGGATGAAGTAGAATATGAAATATGCAAATCATTTATTATATCTGGAAGAGCAGGTAATAGCATTGTTTCACCATACATCGTAATCAAAACAGAAAGCCCTAAAACAAACAAAGTTATCCAGGTTTTGGTTGGGATTTCTGCATTGAGATCGACTTCATTATTTTTATGCTCCACAATTAAACCCTCTAAATATAGAAGGGTATGTTAATTTTCCACATATTAACCATGATAAATACAAAATATTTGTTAAAAAATAGTTATTAAAGCGGTAAAAAAATATAATTAACGATAAAACAAAAAATCAGACTATTAAGAATAAATATTCTATATTTTTTATAAAATAATACAATGCCTTGTATAGTTACAGTAGGTGGATTTTATGGTGATGAAGGAAAGGGAAAAATTATAGCGTACTTAGCAATTAATGAAAATTACAGTGTCGCTGCAAGGGGAGGAGTAGGACCCAATGCAGGGCATACATTTGTTCAAAATAATGTAGAACATAAAGTTAGAATGTTACCTAGTGCAGTATTAAACAAAGATACTCGACTATTAATTGGTGCGGGTGTCCTTGTGGAACCCAATATTCTCTTAAAAGAAATCGATACTTTTCATGCGATAGATCGAACATTCATTGATTTTCAATGTGGGATAATTGAACAAAATCATCAAGATAATGATAAGAAAGATGAGCATTTGAAAGAAACTATTGGTACTACTGGAACTGGTACTGGCCCTGCCAATGCAGATCGAGCATTAAGAAAGTTAAAACTTGCAAAAGATATTCCTGAAGTATCTCTATTTTTAGAAGATATTAGCAATTCAATTAACTATTCAATAGACAATAAAGAAAATGTACTTATAGAAGGAACACAGGGAACTTTTCTATCCTTATATCATGGAATGTATCCGTTTGTTACTTCAAAAGATGTAACCGCATCTGCCATATGTTCAGATGTTGGTGTTGGTCCAAAAAAAATAGATGATGTTTTAATTGTTTTCAAGTCCTATGTTACAAGAGTAGGTGAAGGTCCATTAGCAAACGAAATAAGTACAGATGAAGCCAAAGGAAAAAATTGGCTAGAATTTGGAAGTGTAACAGGGAGGCAGAGAAGAGCAGCACCTTTTGATTTTAATCTTGCAAAAAAATCAGTCCAAATTAATAGTGCAACTCAAATTGCATTAACAAAATTGGATATTGTATTTCCTCAATGCAAAGGCATAAAAGAATATTCAAAACTTTCAAATGAGGCAAAGAAATTTGTAGAAAATATTGAATCTGAACTGGGTATACCAATTACAATAATAGGTACAGGAGCTGAAATTAATGATACTATTGATAGAAGAAATCTGTTTAATAGATAATTTTATTGATATAATTTTTTGATACATACTTTATTTCTAAAGATTTCAAAAACAAAATAAATTATATTGTAAGTTGATTTGATGAGAATAAACATAATCAATTATTTTCCTATTCTGTAGGTTTTTTATTATTATCTCTAGGTACAAAAAAAATTTGTTGAGAATAAAATTTATAAAATCTTTCTAGTCATTTATCCATCTATTTTTAACTTAACCTTTGTTTTTACAGAAAATTTTTAATTCTCCATATATGTTGTTATTTCAAACTAACAATCTCAGATTACGTCATCAAAGTGAACTTACCTAAATCATTATAGAGTAGATTTGATAT
This sequence comes from uncultured Nitrososphaeraceae archaeon, assembly GCA_963824915.1. Classification (GTDB taxonomy): domain Archaea; phylum Thermoproteota; class Nitrososphaeria; order Nitrososphaerales; family Nitrososphaeraceae; genus Nitrosocosmicus. The sequence goes on along the minus strand of CAWGRD010000005.1, from coordinate 104,573 downwards.
TCTTTTTTTCTATCTAACAAGGGGTTTGCCAAAGTTGTCTATAAAATACATCGACCTATTTATCGTCATATAATAATGATTGATTTTTTTATAATAAAAAAGTAATGTTAGTTATGCATATCTTTGGCATGTCATAATATGTTTTATATAACAAAATGTTAATATCTATCCAAAACTTGAAAAAGAAAACGCTTATAATCCTAGGAAATACTATGGATAAAGGTAATATTGTATTTCAAAGAAGGTCTCACCTTTGATGATGTTCTTCTTGTTCCAAAAAGATCACCAATAATATCCCGATCTCAAACTGATTTAAAAACAAAATTATCAACTAATATCAAAATTAATATTCCTATAATCAGTGCTAACATGGATTCTGTTACTGAATCAAATATGGCAAGTGCTTTGGCAAGAGAAGGAGGCATAGGAATAATTCATAGATTTATGACAATACAAGATCAGGTTTTAGAGGTATTAAAGGTAAAAAGAAGTGAATCGGTAATAATTGAACAGCCTTACACAATTGGTCCACATAATACGATAAAGGAATCTAGTATCCTCATGTCAGAAAAAGGTATTTCGGGTTTATTGGTGGAAGATGATAATAAAAAACTTTGTGGAATAATAACACGAAGGGACATCGTATTTGAAAAAAATATGAATTTAAAAGTTTCAGATTTAATGACAAAGGATGTCATTTTTGCAAAAGTTGGAACAACAATAGAGCAAGCCAAGGAAATACTTCACAAAAATAAAATGGAGAAATTGCCCATTATTGATAAAGAAAAAAAAATAATTGGACTCATAACGGGTAAAGACATATTGAAAATGGAAAAATATCCTAATGCATCAAAAGATAAGAAAGGAAGGTTATTGGTTGGTGCTGCAGTAGGTGTAAAAGGCGATTATCTTGAAAGAACTGAAGCGTTATTAAATAATGGGGCAGATATTATTGTAGTAGACATAGCTCCACGGCCATAGTGATAATGCAATTAATACTGTAAAACTAATAAAAAAAGCGTTTCCAAATTGCGAGCTCATAGCAGGCAACGTGGCCTCTGAAAAAGGCACAGAGGATTTGATAAAAGCAGGTGTAGATGCAGTAAAGGTGGGTGTAGGTTCTGGTTCTATATGCATAACAAGAGTAGTAACAGGATCTGGCGTTCCACAATTAACTGCAATAATCGACAGTGTAAAAATGGCAAAAAAATATGAAGTTCCAGTAATTTCTGATGGAGGTACAAGAACTTCGGGAGATTTGACCAAAGCTTTAGCAGCTGGTGCGTCCTCTGTAATGATAGGAAATCTGTTTGGAGGTACAGACGAAAGCCCAGGTAAAACATTGATTAAAAACGGTAAAAAATACAAAATGTATCGAGGAATGGCCTCATTCGCCGCATCACTAGGCAGAAAATACAGGGAAAATTCTGAAACAATCATAGATAATGATGATTTAAATGATTATGTTCCTGAAGGAGTAGAGGCAATGGTTCCCTATAAAGGAAGTGTAATAGAAATAATACATCAATTAATTGGAGGAGTCAGATCCGGTCTAAGTTATTGTGGTGCAAAAACAATTAATGAAATGTATGAAAATGCAGAGTTTATAAAAATAACTACGTCAGGATTTAAAGAAAGTCAGCCTCATGATGTAGATGTAATTTAAATAATGTATGAAAAATTTTATTTTGTCAAAATCTCACACACTTAATCCCCGCAACAATAGCCGCATAATAAATGCGAGTATACTAATAGGTGATTTAGAAAGTACTTTTTTTCTAAAATCTATCATTATTGTTTCTCCATAGTCGATTAAAATAGATTCTAATACATAGGAAAGATGCTAATGATTTAAATCAAGATTTTTTAATAGAATGTTATGTTTACCTATTATATATTGTATTATTTTCCATGGTTATCTCTATAGATATAACAACAATAGTACATGTTGATTATCCTGCAAGTTCAATTTGTCCCTAATCTAATCTATTAAATTAATTGAATAGATATCTGATAAAATTCATTATTACATATAATACAAATAAAAAAAAGTTGTTTTTCTATACTCTGCTATAAAAAAAATTAATTATTGTGTAGAATTAGTTGAATTGTTTCTTTCACCTAGTGGTATATTTATGAATGGAATTGCTCCAACACTGCCCGCAGCACTGCCACCTGCATTACCGCTTGCACTGCCTCCAACGCTTCCAGTTACTAATGGAAGTTTTCCATCCCATTTTTGAGTTTTTAGCCAATCAAGATAAATTGTGCTGTTATGAAGTTGTTTATCAATTATGCTAATAGCTTGTGATTCTCCCTGTGCTCTTAATATATTAGATTGTTTTATACCTTCAGCTTGGCAACATTTCCCTTCTGCTCCCCTATGGCTTTTGCTTCAGTTTGCTGGGCTTCGATTTGTATTCTCTGCAAATCATTTTGAGCCTGTAATGCGCGCTGCTGGGCCTCTACTTTGGACTCGACAGCTTTAACAAACTGATCGGAGAATTTGAAATCAGTGATTGAAATGGTATCAACCATGATGTTATAAGGAGATAATCTGGACTTTATTGTATCTAAAATCTCAGCCTTTACAATTTCTCGTTTGGTAATTAATTCTTCTGCATTAAATCGAGCAGTAACCTGTTTTACTGATTCTTGAATAGCTGGAACTATTATTCTATTAGAATAATCAAAACCAATCTGTTTGTATAATGCTGGAACTGCATTAGGGTCTACATGGTAATTTAATGCAACTTCTGTAAGAACATTTTGAAGATCTTTTGATGCCGATGTGGTGCTTTCAACTATTTTTTGAGTTCTGATTTCAAATTGTACTATGGAATCTCTAAATGGGAGAACAAAATGAATGCCTTCGCTCAAAGAAACAGAGGTATCTATAGCACCAAATTTTAGTAGTACTCCACGAAAACCTCCATCTACAATTTTTACACTTGAGGATAGAATAACAAAAATAATTATTACTGCAATTATTGCTGGAATTACTATTTTCAATGGGCTGGAAAAACCCAATCCTCCCCTACCACCTCCACCAATATCTTCTAAAGGTTCACCGTCGGGAGTGATTCGTCTATTTCTCTTACGTCTAAAAAAATTAACCACAAATAATTAATATACATGAATTTAATTTAAATATTTGTAAATATTTATTTAATTTTTCTCTTTACTAAAATATTCTAAAAAATCTTTAGAAAATTTTCCTGATTCAATTAAACTAAAGTCTTCTTTTTGATTGCTTTCCTTTATCCATACTATGTTACCATCCAGATCAATTATAATAAGATTGGATCTTTCTAAATATTTTAAAATTGCATTTATTTTATCTAAAGTCAATTGGGGCTTTAATATTTTTCCTAGATCTCTTAATTTTGGAAATGGCTTTATTTCTTTAATTTTTTTCAAGAAAAATTCAACATCGGACTCTGAAAAATCATTTGAAGCAGATAAATTTCTTTTTTTGTTAATTTTTTTTTTCTTGATATCGATTTTTGTAAAAATTTTACTAATAAACCTTTTTAAAAAATTGTTCAGTAGATTTTATTTCCATATAGATATATTCATAACACACTTGTTTTCCTACACATTATTTTTATTATTCATAGCACTGATTTTTCCTAAATTTGGTCATTAACTCTTTTGATAACTAAAACATGTATGGTGTAAAATTATAAATTATGTTATTAGATTTTTAAGGAAATTCTTTAAAACTATTACGATGTTAATAGATTAAATATATACTTCATAGAGAAAGAATTATTTTGTACGAAAAGTTAAACAAATAGTTTGTCAATAGACGAATCAATCCGAATAAATAAAAATCAACTTAATAAAAGATTGGATTTTATTCGCAGTGCCCATAACGAAAAAAAAGAAAATGATCCAAGAACAGATAGAATGGAAGATTATCTTGAAGTGATTTATGAATTAATTCAACAAAAAGGATATGCTACAACAGCAGACATTTCCAAATATCTTAATGTTAGTTCTCCAAGTGTGACCAAAATGGTAAAAAAACTAGATGAGAGTGGATACTTAATTTATGAGAAATATCGGGGATTAAACCTGACCACAGAAGGAATCCATATTGCAAAGAATATTCATGCAAAACACACTTTATTTGTCGAATTTTTAAAAATGATCGGAATAGATGATGAAACTGCGCATTTGGATGCAGAAGGAATCGAACATCATCTTCACCCTCAAACTATAAAAAAACTTGAAAAATTTATAAAGGTATTAAAAAAAAGAGACCCAAAGTTGATTGAGGATTTACAACAAAAAGATGTAAAAGAAAATTATATTAATTAAATTTGACCTGTTATTGTAATTCAATATTAAATGTCATGGAAATGGTAATTTTATATATGTTCCAATGTAAGAAATATCCAAAATATTATTATTAGTAGATTGTAATAATCCACGGTTAATTTATTATCTTGATAATTTCCACAAAGATTTAGAAAATCACAATCAGTATTAAGAGAGGTTTGATTTGATTTATACGCTTTTTGAATATACATATACCGGATATTGACTTGGAAAGTATTCTGAAAAAGTATATTTCAGGTAATATTCATTTGTTGAAATAAAGATTACAAAAAAGATAGAAGAAATTCCAATAATTTTAGATATCCTATTCATATGTTGTTACCATTCATTTTACGAAATAAGTTATAATTGCATTTCCATAAATAGTGCTATTATTTTGATTCTAAGATATATACCAGAATAATAACATTCTAAATAAAAAAAATATTTATCAATAACAATTACTAAAAAAATGGACCTATCTATGAATAATGGTTTTTATAAATAAAAATATTTTAAAAACATAATCCTACGTTAAAAAAAATGAAAACACAGTAAAAATTATAGGATGATTTCAAAGATAACAAAAAAGTTATATTTTATAGAAGAAATTAACATCATTGAATAAATTGGAGTAATTGCAAGTGCATGATTCTAACAAACATAAATCTAATTCAAGGAAAGATTTTGGAATTCTTATAGTGGTTGAGGGTATAGATGGATCGGGAAAGTCAACTCAAATACATTTACTTGATACATGGTTGAGATCAAAAGGATATAATGTTTTTTTTACCGAATGGAATTCATCTACATCTGTTAAGGAAATTACATCCAAAGGTAAAAAAAAGGCCATATTAACTCCCACAACTTTTTCACTTCTTCATGCAACAGATTTTGCAGACCGATATGAAAGAAACATATACCCATTATTAAGAGCAGGGTATATTGTACTTTCTGATAGGTACATCTATACTGCATTGGCAAGAGACATTGTAAGAGGTTGCAACAAAAAATGGGTGGAAAACATTTATGATTATGCAATTAAACCCGATGTAGTTTTCTATTATCAAGTACCAATAGATATAGCAGTAAATAGAATAATCTCTAGTAGATCAAAATTAAAATATTATGAGGCTGGAATGGATTTAAAATTAAGCAAAGATGAGCATGAAAGTTATAGAATTTTTCAAGGAAAAATTATTAGTGAATATGAATCAATGATCAATTCCGAAAAGTTCACAGTAATTGATGGAACAATGGATATTGAAGAACAACAAAATATTGCAAGAAAACATATTTTAAAAATTCTCGGCACCAAAGGAATATTAGAGTAATACATCTTCAGAAAAATAATAACCTTTAGAAATGATGACAGAAATAGACATTAAAAAAGTTAACAGAAAAAAAAATAAAATAAAATTTATAGATTCTGGTATAAAATATCTTCAGGATATAGAAATAAAAGGGTCTTTTATCGTGATAGAAGGTCCAGATGCATCTGGAAGAAGTACCCAGATTGACAAAATAACAGCAAAACTTGAATCTGATGGACATGCGGTAATAAATGCAGGTATAAGAAGATCGGATCTAATTTCTAAAGGAATTATAGAAGCAAAAAGAAATTATTTGTTGGGAAAAAGAACAATGGCGCTTTATTATGCAGCCGATTTTGCGGATCAATTAGAACACAAAATCATTCCTGCATTAAAAGCTGGATTTATTGTGATTTCTGATAGATATATCTATACATTAATAGCCAGAAGTTCTGTTAGAGGAGTAAATAAAAACTGGCTGCACAGTTTATTTAGTTTTGCCATAAAACCAGATTTAGTTTTTTATTTGGATGTCGATTCATACAACTTAATCCACAGAGTATTTCAAAAAAACTATTCCTTAGATTACTACGAATCTGGGCTGGATCTTGGAATTTCCAATGATATTTTTGACTCATTTGTAAAATATCAATACATATTAAAAAAGGAATTTGAAAAGATGAGATCAAAATATGATTTAATCAATATAGATGGAAATAATACCATTGAAGTAATATATCAACAAATTCAGTCAAAAATAGATAAATTTTTAATATCAGATAAAAAAGAAGTATTAAAAAAAAATAGAATTAAGTAAATTTTTGTAATTTAATAAAAGTAGGATTAATTCTATTATAATATTTATACGAATTAAAGTAAAAAATATTGATTCTAAATTGAGTAACCAATAATTTGATATTTTCTAATATTTTTTATTAAGGATTATTACTACATATACCAAATAAATAAATAAATCAACTTACAATAATACGCATATAAAATAAATAATGCACATGATACATATCAATTATAAAAGTACAAAAATGAATACAAAAACCAATTCAAGTAAAAATTCTAAAGGTTTTAAAACAATAACAAATAGCGAAAAATCTAATTTTTTGGATTTAATGATAAAATGGTTACAAATATAGAAAATGTCCGAAACAGTGATGACATGGATAAATTGCTGTTTTTGGTAGAGAAGATAAGGTGGTGACCTCCATTTCGGAATGGAAAAGATGGATATTATTTAATCTTATTGGCGAGGGTATCCACAATGTTCTGTTTGAAGATCAAATAAAAAAATTATCAGGAAGACACTATGAAAACAATTTAACAATTGCTTTAAATCTTTTAGTTGATAATGGTATTTTATTAAAATTAGAAACCAATAAGAGAAAAAAATTTATTGTTAACTATGAAAGATTAAACGACGCTCAAAAAATATTGAATGATACCAGAAATTGGATATATAGTAAAGATAATGAAAATGAAAAAGATTCTAAAAACATACATCAATATTTTTCAGAACCGGAAGGATATACTTTTTGGTTTAACATAGAGGAACAACAACCGCGTAAGAAAAGAAGTATATATAATTTATATTATAAAAAAACAGATGATTTAGATTTTACGGCTCAAATTATAACTCAAAAATATTCTCGGATATTACACATGGGATCTTTAAGACAAAACAATTCAATCATTTCTAAATTATGGAGAGCCTGTCAAGAATTATCCCAAACAAAAAAAGGCAAGTTTATCTTGCAAGATTTACAAGATAAGGAAAGAAAAGCCTGTGGAAATAATAGACAGCGTGGAAAAATATCTTTAGCAATATTAAAAAAATTAGAGTATATCCAGGAAAATGGCAAAAAGGGAAATTCTACATCATTTAAATTAACAGGAAAGCAACCACCATTTACCACCCTCGATAATTTAATCAATACATAATAAAACCAATTCTAATCGCAAACCTATTATTAAATTATTTATAATATACAGTATGGAAATACTTGAGGATAAAGTTTTAGCTAAAAACATCTTCCAAAAATATACAATGAATCCAAAGAATTGGAATTTTGTAATTTCAACAACTTCTATGAATGATGGTTTTTTTGATGCAACAATAACAAATCCTGATGAAATATGGCAGTTAAAAATTGATTCATTATACAAACCATATCCAATAATTAATGGAACAAAAGTCGATATAGAGTTGACAAAAATGAAAAAAATAATTAACAAAAACATTGTTCCTTTTGGATATAGAAAAATCGATCCACCAATGATAATGAATTTATTTAAAAAAATATCTGAAGAACAAGAAATTATTGCCAGAAAAGATATCGATTACATGAATAAAGAATTAAATTCATTTCTGGGTTCACTTGAAACAACTGTGCCTGTGAAAGGTACAGATTATTTATATGGGCCATTTTTATTTACCGATAAAAACATTATCGAAAAGAATTCACCTCAGAAAAATGCATCAGAAAAATTAGCAACAAATATGAAGAAAAAAATAAAAGAAAGATATCCAAGCTATGGATAAAAATTGAAAGGACAAATAAAAGTTAACAAATTTAAAAGTGAGGTTTTAAAAAATAACCCATTAAAAGATCCTTACATAAGGGACTTGGTGATATATTTACCTAAAAATTATTCAACAAGTTATTCAAGAGGCTATCCAACAGTTTTTTTGTTACCCTCATTTGGAAGTGATAACTATTCCACAATTAATAACAATCCATTTACTTTGACAATTTATCAAATATTGGAAAAATTAATTGATGAAAATAAATGCAGCGAAATGATAATTGTAAGTGTTAATTGTTTTAATAAGTTTGGAGGAAGTCAATATCTGAATTCAAATGCAATTGGAAATTATCGAGATTATTTACTCAATGAAATTGTACCTTTTATAAATTCAAAATATAATGTATCTACTAATGCATTGTTGGGAAAATCATCAGGTGGTTATGGCGCAATAACCATCGGTATGGAACATCCAAAATTATTCAAAGCAGTAGCAGCTCACTCGTTTGATTCGGCATTTGAATATTGCTATCTGCCAGATTTTCCAATAGCATATAAAATGCTTAAAAAAGAAGGGGGTCCAAAAAAATGGTTATCAAATTTCTGGAAGAAAGAAAATAAAAATGAAAAAAATGATTTTACCACTTTAAATATTTTGGCCATGTCCGCCCATTATTCTCCAAAAGAAAAATTAAATGGTAATAACATGGGAATAAATCTTCCATTTGATTTAAAAACTGGGGAACTAGATGAAAAAATATGGATTGAATGGAAGACCAGAGATCCTATAAATATGATTGATAAATTTAAAAATAATTTAAAAAATATTGATTTATTATTTTTTGATTGTGGAATAAATGATGAATTTAATTTATTTATCGGAACAAAGATTTTTAGCGATAAATGCAAAAAATTTGGAATAGCTCATGAATATATGCAATACGATGGGGGACATTTTAATACAAATTTTAGATATTCTGTATCTTTATCCAAGATATCTAGTTCTTTATCCAAGTAATTTTTTAATTTTGGGCAAATTTATGAATTTGTTTTTATTGATCACAGAGAAAATAGTAGTATGCAAGTATTAAGATAAAAACTTGTGTGTATATTTTAATCAAGGTACATACATATATATTTCATTGAATGCTAAAAAAATAAAAATAAAACAGTATAGTATGGTTATTTATTAAGATACAATAACCTTTCCTACCATCTGAGGATGAAATTGACAGTAGTAGGAAAATACTCCCTGTGTTTGAAATGTAAATTCATAATGTGCATTAGCAGAAAGAGCTTTTGAATCAAAGACCTTCCCTGACTGAGGATTGTTTGCATCAGTGACCTGAAGTTACAGTGTGAATTGAGCTATCCATGTTAGTCCACTTTACTTTTTGCCCAGCTTTTATATTTACTATGTCTGGATTAAATGCTTTATTTGCTTTATTTGGCGCATCTTTTATTATTGTTATACTGATCTCATTACCTTGAGCAATAACCTTTGCAGAATTGTTAATTAGTAAAACGGTTCCAATAGAAAGCGTTACGATAATTGTTAGTATAAGAGTCAATTTTGATAAAGTCATTGCAGTTTCCCTAACTAATTCAAATAAGAATTTTTCTAATATTATATTCTTTATCTATAAGAAATTTGTAAAACTAGCCTTTTTTTATCCATTATTACATGGCTTACAGAAACATTATTGGCATTTTCTATCCAGTATTCATAAGATATGCTGATTTTGGATTTATATCTGTACGATATAAATTAAGGATGGGGAATTAAACCTCCATACAACTATCAAAACATCATTATATAAAGAAAAACACAAAATAAAATACAAAAGGATATAAATTATTATAAGATGAGATAAGACATCAAGTTTACGTGAATTAATAGCAATGAGAATATGTTTTTATATGTTCCGGTTTTCGTAAACATTTTTAATTGCAATTACAAATAATTGAAAATTCCAATAGAAAACTCTATACGCATTAACCTCTTATCACAATCGATCTTTATATTGAGCCAGGATTTTGTCAAAGTTGCTAATACAAGTGATATCCTGCCATCAGATAAGAAAGAATTTGAAGTTGAAGGCCAAAAAATTTGCATTATAAATATTGATGGAAGATATTATGCAATTGGAAGTATATGTACACATGAAGGAGGTCCTTTAGCAGATGGTACTCTTTCAGGCTATGAAATTGAATGTCCTTGGCATGGTTCAAAATTTGATATAAGAACAGGCGAGGTAACAAGCCCTCCTGCAAATGAACCAGAACCAACTTATGAAGTAAAAGTAGACGGAAATAATATACTAAGTAAGGAAGAAAGGAAAAGATAAATCTCATCTCAAATTGAGTTAGCATTAATTGAAAAAAATAAAGTCGAAGATACCGATGTAATGTCATTTAAATTTAGTAACAAAATGAATCAAGAAAAGACAAAATGACAAACTGTTAGATTATATCTCTGGTCAATTCGCATTTTTTGATATAGGTGGAGTATATAATGATCCAAAGGGTCCTATAAGACATTTTACCATTTCATCATCTCCAACTGAGAATTTTATAATGCTCAGGTACAAGAATAAGAGATTCTCCATATAAAAAGAGGCTCTCAACTTTAGAAATAGGTACTACAGTAAAAGTGAGAGGCCCAGAAGGACAATTTATATTACATGAAGATTATTCAAAATCTGCTATTTTTCTTTCTGGTGGAATAGGTGTTACTCCATTTAGAAGTATGATAAAATATGCCACAGATAAACAGCTGCCATTAAAAATAATAATGTTTGATTCTAATAGAAATAGTAACAATATATTATTCAAACAAGAATTTGATGAATGGGCTAACATAAATAAAAATCTGAAAATCATCTATACTATTAGTGAAGAAAATCAAGATCGAACATCATTCTTCTGGTACAAATGAATGGAAAGGAGAATTTGGTAGAATAGATAAAGCAATGATTTTGAAATATGTCGATGATAAAACATTAAAGAATTCGATAATCTATATTTGTGGTCCTCCTAGTATGTTAAAATCTATGCAATCTTTAATTCAACAAGAATTAGAAATTCCAAAGGAACGAATAATGATCGAAGAGTTTACTGGATACTGATATTTATTGATAGTTGAACTATCGTTCCCACAATACCATTGAATTGTTATTAATATATTGAATATCCATTCAAAGGAGAACAAAATAAAAAATAATGTGGAAAATATTAAATGAATTGATTACAAAAAAAAAATCAAGTTATAGTTATTTTGGAAGGTTCATGAGGTTTAAATTTATTCCAAAGTAATCCAAAGATGATACCTAATACTATCCAAAAAACTAATTGAGTTGACGCACTAACAATTCTAAAAGAGTTTACCAAATCCATTGGTAGGGATATTTTGTCAGGGTTGGGAGGAAATACAATAAATGCACCAGAAATTATTACAGCATAAATTACTGGTATCATTATTGAAATGTGTTTAACAGTTCTAAATTTGTAAAATAAAATACCAAGGCCAAGGGTAGAAATGGTAGATACTGCTAGGTATCCAAGATACAAACTTTCTCTTAAATATATGGTAGCGGGATTCCCGACAGCAGGGGGATTTCCAGGATATTTAAGAAAGGGAATTAAAAACATAACCGAATATATAACTAATGATAAGAAAACTGTCTTTTTTATATCCTCTGAAAATGGTAGGAATTTACCGATAAAAGCAGTATACTATGCCCAAAAGGGAGCCATAAGCCATTCCTATTATAGATCCTGCAACAAAAGTACTAAATTTTTGCCATAATCTATATGAATTTTGTTGGTTCATATCTATATGTTCACCTGATGCAATATGTCTTGTAGTTTCAAAACCTATTGCTTTATCTATAAAAGGTTCAACAACAATCAAGTTCATACCAGCTAAAATTAAACCAGATATTGCTCCTGAAAAGAGAGAAATAAAAATAAAGGTTATAGATTTCATAAAAAAATTACTCCAAATCTAATAAAAATTTAACAAAAAAATTAGTGGCAAGGAAAGCCAGATGCATATCTAATATCATGAGTAAATTCATGAATGTATTTCATATAGAATGGGCCATTACTACACAATACTGAAAATATGACCTTGGTCGTATCCAACAACAAAAAGACCCAATACTACAATTACTGCTAAAAAGCCCATTGCTATCTTTGAATTATCATGTTCATTGATAACTTTTCTTGTACCTGTTATTGACATTTAATTTAGCCTATTACTATGTACTATATAGAGGAGGGGATAGTTCATCCGGAGCGATCTAAAAATTTTAAGTAAATTGTTTATTTTTACATTAAATTAAATCTTTATAATTTATCTTAAAATAAAAGGTTATATTAACTCATATTTGAAAGCAAAATTTTTGCTTACGCAATCTCTATTCTCTATAATATAGGTTTGAAATACATGAACTTTTGATATATAATTTACCGCTTTTAGAAAATATTACAATGATTGAGAACAGAATAAAATCCTTAAATACTTTAGAATAGTATCATATTTAATGATAAAAATAATAAATAGTTTAAAAAAATATGATATCGTTTTTGCAATCGGTATAATAACATTGTTACTAACGGCAACAACTATTTTTGGCGTATCTTCCCAATTTTCAAATGTTATGGCACAAGGATCACAAAAGTTTAAAGCCACTTTGAATGGTGCTTCAGAAGTTCCTCCAGGTACAAACAAAGGCTTCAGGTGATGCAACATTTGAGCTTAAATCAGATGGCAAGACCATGGACTATGCAATCAATGTAAAAAGTATAGACAAAGTTCTATATGCTCATATTCATGAAGGTAAAGATAGTGTTAATGGACCTATTGTTGTTACACTGTTTAATCCCTCAAGTCCTACTGGTAAAATAGATGGACAATTAGTAAATGGCACATTTGGAGCATCTACCTTTGAAGGGTCATTGAAAGGAAAACCGATGTCAGATTTACTTGATCTTATCAAAAATAAACAGGCATATGTAAATGTTCATACAGGTACAAAACCCACCTGGTGAAATAAGAGGTACAGTTCAATAGGTCAAATAATATAGGTGGTTAATATCCGCTATCTCTTTTTTATGATTATTTGTTACTATATGATCTTTTAAATTTTAATAACTTTATTATATTATTTTGAATTAATTAAGAAAATTAATATTGATAATAAACTCTAATAATTTCACAAAATAGTCATATAAAGTCACTATGACGAGAAATTTTTTGAATATTATATTTTTGAATCCAATTCCAAATGGAAATATGTTTTTTCTTTGCTATTTGTAAAAAAAGAAATCCTTTGCAGTGTTTTAATGATATATTTAGACCATAGACACAATCTATATTCGCTATGTTTTTAAGGTGTTCCTATTTTTGGATATATCTAAACAATGTAAATAGAGTCTATTCAAATATATTTTTTATGAAATAAAGTTCTCCTTTGCCTGTAAATCTTCACATAATGGACTTGACAATACTAAAGGTAGTCTAAATAAAAGAGTGTTTAAATATACTTAGGTATTCCTAATTAGGAGAGACTAACATATGTCATTTAAAAAAGTGAAAATCATGCCAAGTCTAAAGCATTATCACAAAAGAATCTTTGCCACTAATGGTTACTTATTCCTATTATCCAAACATGAAACATCTGCCAAGTATAATTTTTTGAATAATCTTATTCATAATAATGAAACAATATTAAATAAAGGGGAAAGAAACCTATAATGGATTATTATCAACTTTTGCTATTAGGCGCAATTGCCGGTTTTACAATATTCTTGGGATTGCCTTTAGCAGTCCTTCAAAATATCAGTGCCAGAAAAAAAGGATTCCTTAATGCATTTGCAATTGGTATTTTGGTATTTCTTATAATTGATGTGTTTAGTCATGCTTGGGAATCTGTGGAAGAAACTGCTAGTGATGCTCTAGCAGGTAAGGCATCATTTGGAGATGCCACTATTGCCCTTTTTGCTATGTTTGGGGGACTAGGAATTGGGCTTTTAGGATTAACTTGGTATGAAAGCAAGTTTATGAAAAAATATTTCTAGTTTATCATTAAATAGAGTATTTAGAAAATCAGAGGCTCAAGAAGTAGTAGCAGGAAAAGCAGAAGGAAATCATAAAGTTCACTATAGCCCACAACAACAACCCCAGTTATTGTATGAGACAAGTGCATACAAACTTGCTATAATGATTGCGATAGGTATAGGAACTCATAACTTTAGCGAGGGATTAGCTATAGGTCAGTCTTATGTATCCGGTGCTATCCCGCTTGCATTATTACTTATAATAGGATTTGGTGCTCATAATGCTACAGAAGGATTTGGAATAGCAGGTCCACTTACAGGATTGAATAAAAAACCAAATCTTCGATTTATAATATTATTAGGATTAATTGGTGGGGGTCCTACATTTTTAGGTACAATGATAGGAAGTTTATGGGCTTCAACTATTGCATCCATATTATTTTTATCAATTGCAGGTGGTGCATTGATTTATGTTTCAATGCTCATGTACAATTCCGGAAGACAGCAAACCACAAACAATATTCTAATGGTAGGTATTTTTTTGGGATTATTTGCTGGATTCATGACCGATTTACTTGTTTCATTGGGAGGTACCTAATAGGCTAATACATATTATATTTATAAAATACCAAAATGCAAATTTGCTAACTTTCCTATAGTATATAGATTTATGTAATTGAGATATATTACAAAGTATTTCTTTATGGAGTTACAACATTATTTTGGTTTTGTAGAGAAGCAGCAATAGTCAACAATACATTTTTCTGAACTAAATTGAAATATCTTTGTTTGTGCTTTCAGCAAAGTTAGATTGTTTAGTACGTATTTTATATTAATGAGGATATAAGTCATTTCTGGGTATTCTACTGTATTTGTTAATTAGAGACATTAGATTTTTACAAGCCAATGATAAATAATTGAATAATAATTATAAACCGATGAATCACCGCTCGACTAATGGTCTGTATATTTTATGTAAAATTGATTCCTTTATTGACTGAGCCAAATCTAGTATATTCTTATAGATAACTTGAACGTATGGACATGGAAATTCGACTAATGTTGTTTATTTATAATTAGTGGGCATGAATGGATAAAAGGAATTTTTTAAAATTGTTCCGGGTAAACATCGAATATCTATACTTGTGACAGAATAAATAAATTGAAAGATTTAATGATTTTTCATCGAGAATTTGATACACTTCCTTTTGCTTCTCTAGTCATTTTGCTTGTAATGACTGTGAATTGGTTGTATACGTTGACAGTTTTTAATCAATCCTAAGTATGAAATTCAACTTGGGATATCTTTTGCCTTTGCCTTTGCCTTTGCCTTTGCCTTTGCCTTTGCCTTTGCCTTTGCCTTTGCCTTTGCCTTTGCCTTTGCCTTTGCCTTTGCCTTTGCCTTTGCCTTTGCCTTTGCCTTTGCCTTTGCCTTTGCCTTTGCCTTTGCCTTTGCCTTTGCCTTTGCCTTTGCCTTTGCCTTTGCCTTTGCCTTTGCCTTTGCCTTTGCCTTTGCCTTTGCCTTTGCCTTTGCCTTTGCCTTTGCCTTTGCCTTTGCCTTTGCCTTTGCCTTTGCCTTTGCCTTTGCCTTTGCCTTTGCCTTTGCCTTTGCCTTTGCCTTTGCCTTTGCCTTTGCCTTTGCCTTTGCCTTTGCCTTTGCCTTTGCCTTTGCCTTTGCCTTTGCCTCAGCTCATGCCGCTTTGCTAGGCTCAAGGCTCAAGGCTCAAGGCTCAAGGCTCAAGGCTCAAGGCTCAAGGCTCAAGGCTCAAGGCTCAAGGCTCAAGGCTCAAGGCTCAAGGCTCAAGGCTCAAGGCTCAAGGCTCAAGGCTAGAAGATATATTATTCTATATAACGATTAATAGTAATAGCTGACATGATTTAACCGTGATAAATTAATTTTTCTTGTATGAACGGACAAAATCAGTTGATGTTCATTTTGAAGCATTAGGATGATATCACAAACTATCTTCATCCATTGGTTTTAGAGGGCTATAATCACTTACTAAAAGTAATCTATCGAACTTTTTATCTTTAATTCCTACAAGTATTTTAAAAAATATGATGATTTATATTGAAAACAACTATAGATATATTATGGATAATTCATTTCAAATCGGTGTCTTTTGTGTCCTTTTATTCTACTTTTAAATCCCCCTAGTTTGATTTAATCCTCTTTTATTATATGAAAAATACATATAAACAATTTTAGGCAAACATCTGGATGATAGATTGCTTATTCCTCTATTGCCTTATGAACACCATATTCAATTTTTGGATTCTGCTCTCCTGCTTCTACTTCCTCTTGTTATTAATATCAACAAAGTCTGTGAACGAATTGAAGAATGGATATCCATTCTTTAATAAATAATTATATCAAACTATTCTCTTCTCTTATTCTTCTTAAAAAAATGCCTAAAACACCTGATTTGCCTTCGGAATAGGATTATAATTTTAGATGCTAAATTATAACTATTGCAACAAATGCGTATCTTTGCTGGAAGGTCCACTTTCCACTATTGCCACCAGTAAGAATAAGCAAGTGTCCTTGCTGATTCTTTCCTTATACGTTGAATGAATAATGACAGTTATATGAAATCTTGCAGCTTTAGATTACTGAAGGGCTAAATGACCTAAACCTCTACCATAGTATTGATATTTCATGAGGTTTTGGAGCTGCGAACCCTGGACTACTCCAAACAGTATAACCAGCACAAAATACAGAAACTGCCCGATCAATTACATTTGGGTATTAATCTCATATTCATATTTTTATATTCGGATTCGCAATAGATGATATGCAAAAATGAATCAATCCAGTTTTCACTAAACCCATTTTGATAGTAATTTTCATCTTATTAGTTGTAATAGGCTCTAATGCTAGCATCCTTATTGATGCACAATCAATTGCGACGACTATTGCTATTCCTACAAGGTTCCTCCTATTAATAGATCATTGAATACTACTGACTCAACTCTCCTACCCGGAATGATCGTCCAAAGATTGACTATGCTGAACTAGATGCTATGGACTTTTCGAAATTACTGGTGCCGCAGCCAAAGTCCAGTCGGCTGCTTTGGTCTCAGATCCATCTCACCGCAACTTAATTGCAAAATTGCTGACATCACTGCGCCAATGCAATTTTTGTTATTCAACTTCCATATACGCAGTGGAATGATGATTATTTCCAACGTGGTTGTGGAAGTCTTTGCGGGGCATTTCATGAACTGGCTGAATGTGCTACAACATTGTGAGATGTAGCTATTCTATAGGCTATATCGATCTGGGCTATGAAAGCGCTTCACCAAACAAACTTCATGAGCGCACCATGAGAACCTATTAGCGGACTTTGCTAATCCCCGCAACTATGCGCTGGCGTTGGTCGCCAAGCAAATTATTCGCACAAATTACGACCAGGCGCCAAATTATTCATACTTTATCGACTGTTTAGATGAGGCCAGATGCTCTAATTGAAGTCCAGCCCTATCTCGATGACTTTAATGGTATTGTGGCCAGTTCAACTGCTGCCTTCCTATTGCTGCTAAATATTCAAACATTCTTGGAACATGCAGATCAATCTAAATGTCAGGAGCAAGTCGATCCTACCGGTGAACTATCTTACAATTTTACACAATGCAGTAGTGAAGGAGTAAGACATCTTAGATGGAATTATCGATAACCGCTGCTTAATCCGCGGACCCCTCTTTGACCCCGTCACACTGAAATGCCCAATTGATATTGATACCTGTTGACAGGCTAACCGAAGCACAGATTGTAGCCGTCAAAAAGATTTATCTGGCTTGGTAGATGATGAGTGATTGTATTGTCTGGGAACCGAGTTATTGGATCGGAGTTAGGTTTGGGTATGCTAGTTGTCCCGTCAAAGGATGCAGATTCGTCATGGGCTAAAATATAAAACTAGATGCCCTACTTGATATTTACTCCAGCAGCGTTCACTAGTATTCGTTCCATGGCACGTGTCTACGGTATCCCTATCCTGATCTGAACAAGTTCCAAGTGTATGGTGGTAATCTCCTCTTGTATCACTGCCATTCTGATCCATCAATTGTCCCTACCGGCTCACTCGTCTATTATGCTAAGATAGTTAACAAATGGGAGAATTGGATATAACTCACAAATTCTCGCGACTATTCATATTCTATGTATATACCCACTGTGATGGTGGCTAAGGTCCACGCCACTTTGACATGGTGACGGCAATCAATGCATAGATAGAATATGATACTGCACCTGATAAAATCATTGCAACTAAGTATTGCAGCGAAAGTGAGCAGCAGTTAAACTCTATGTCTAATAGTGGAATGAACAATAACGGTACCCGTCTACTACTTGCCTCAAGCAAATGAGACACAAGTATACATTGCACCTCATGAAGCACCAAACTGCAAATCAGAATTTGCCTACAGGCGACAATTCAAATATCTCATTAGGAACAGAGATTCATACATGATATACATTCTTTATAAGGATGATACCCGTTCACTGGAAAGGGAGATGTAAATGATGATGGCAACTACATATCGGTATCTGCTAATGCCACCTTGCAAGATGATTTAAGATGGCCTGGACAGGGCCTGTTACATAGACTCTGTAATGCGACATAGAATGGTTGTTTTGTAACATTAAACCGGTAACTACCTTTGATCTTTGACCTTCGGGGTAAGATAATATAATAAAGGCAATCAGTTCAAGATATATGTAGAATTCTCTTATCCAAGAAAAATCATTTGGAAATAATATAATAAATGAATATACGTTTTCATTGATGCGCTAATAATTGATCCTTTTTGAAGTTGTTATAATATTACATAAAAAATGTTAAATGATACGTATATTTGAATACTTTAAAATACTTTATTTTTTTTATAAATTTTATATGACCAAATTTTTAGTAGATACGACTGAAAATCTTCCTTTAGGCTCTTTGAAAAATATTACTGCTGGTGGAAAAGAAATTTTAGTAGCAAACGTTAAAGGGAATTATTATGCCATAAATAATGTTTGTAATCATGCCGGAGCTGAATTACATGAAGGTGCTATTCTTAATGATAAAGAGTTGGTTTGTCCTTGGCATTCTGCAAAGTGGAATGTTGAAACCGGTGAATTAATTTGGTTCCCCCAGAAGTTAAAAAATCAAGAAACCTATCAAATTGTCGTTGAAAATAATAATGTATACGTGGAAATTTAATTTAATTTAATTTAATTTAATTTTCATTAAAATTTTATATTTTTTTAAATCATAAAGATTCCATTTAGATAATAAAATTAATTTTTATAGGTGATCAAAAAAAATATAAATATTGAAAATTGATGATTTTATTTCGACCCTTCCATCATCTGTAATTTCTGGTGATACTATTATAATTCCTGAAATTTTTTTTAGAAAAATGTTCTCTTTTTGTGATCTAAATCCTGAGGATACTTTTTATCATCTGGGAGTTGGCAATAATTATTCATCTCTTTTGATTGCAAAAAGAGAATTTGGTGTTAAAAAAGCTGTTGGTATAGAAATTAATCCAAATACAGTCGATTTGATTAATTCGAAAATAAATTTAGCTGATGAAAATATACAAATAATAACTGATGATGTAACTCAGTCATCTATATCTGAAGCAACAGTTATTTTTTCCTGGTTTACTGATGAGCAGATTAACGAAAAATTATCTCATAAATTCAAACATGATATCAAAGATGGAACTAAAATAATATCTATCTGGTCTCCTCCAGATTTGTTTATTCCTAATAAAGTAGATTTTCCACTTATTTTGTGCAAAAAACCATTTACATTTGGAAGGGATATTAAAGATCAACTAAAAAGTATCTATGGAAGCAATTGTATAGATTTTACTGCATCATGGCGTCTAGCTGAAAAATATATCCAATCACTTGGAGTAGTTGAAAATCATCATATCCGTTTCCTAAATATTCTTCAAAGTATAGTAATATGGTTTAACGCTAGAGATCTTGATTTAATTTGTGAAGATGAAATTCCACCTCCTGTCAAAAGTTATGTGGAAATTTTAAAATATTTTTTTAATATTGATCTATCGGAATTTTTAATTAAATGATAATTTTTATTCTTGTTATAATATGTCGCTAAATTATTTAATATATCTGTATACTATGAATTTGATAGTAATTATTTCCTATTTTTATTTAAAGTGTTGTAATAAATCATAAAAATTTGTTTTACAGAAAAGTTTTTTATAAATTATAGTCTATATCTTTGATAACAATTTACCCCAAAGATTATAACTATTGATATTATGAAGCAACTTTAGAAGATGGACTTGGCAATTAATGAGGGGCGTAAGAATTTATCTGTTCCTCACTTAGTTGAATCAGTTATTTTAAATCGCGAAGGTGAATTATCTCATACCGGCTCATTATCTGTAAAAACTGGAAAATTTACTGGTCGATCGCCTGATGATAAATTTATTGTAAAAGATGAGATCACTGCAAATTCTGTCGATTGGGGAAAAGTTAACCATCCAATATCGGAAGAAAACTTTGAAAAGATATTGAATAAAATGATAAATTTTATTAATGAACATAAATTAAATGAGAAACTTTATGTTTATGATGGATTTGTTGGAGCAGATCCATATTCTCGTTTATCTATCCGGGTCATAACCGATAAAGCTTGGCATATCTTATTTGCTAATCAAATTTTCATAAAACCTACAAAAGACGAACTTGTAAATTTCATCCCAGAATTTACACTTTTATCTATTAATGATTTTGCTGCCATACCTGAGGTTGACGGAACAAAATCTGAGACATTTATTATAATGAGTTTCAAAAAGAAATTGGTCCTTATGGGATCGACATCTTATGCAGGTGAGATAAAAAAATCTATGTTTTCTATTATGAATTTTATTTTACCTCAAAAACGGATATTTCCGATGCATTGTTCTGCAAATTTGGGTCATGATGGGAAATCCACATTATTTTTTGGTCTTTCTGGAACAGGAAAAACAACTCTTTCTACAGATGAGAATCGTAGGCTAGTTGGTGATGACGAACATGGCTGGTCCAATACCGGGGTTTTCAATTTTGAAGGCGGATGTTATGCTAAATGCATCAATTTAAATAAAGATAAGGAACCTCAAATCTGGAATGCAATTAGATTTGGATCGGTAATGGAAAACGTGGTGATCGATCCTCTTACCCGAGAACCTGATTTTTCTGATGGCAGTTTAACGGAAAATACGCGAGTTGTTTATCCTCTTAATTTTATACCTAGCGCAGTTATACCAAGTATTTGTGGTCACCCTTCTGTCATTATTTTTTTAACTGCTGATGCTTTTGGAGTATTACCTCCAATATCAAGATTATCAAAGGAAGGGGCTATGTATCATTTTATGTCTGGTTATACCAGTAAATTGGCCGGCACCGAAAGAGGTATTACTGAACCAAAGGAGACCTTTTCACAATGTTTCGGTGCTCCTTTTATGCCTCTGAGGGCTACGGAATATGCTAAATTATTGGGCGATAAGATTACCCAACATAGTTCTAAAGTTTATCTTATCAATACTGGATGGTCTGGTGGACCATATGGTATTGGAAAGCGTATAGATTTAAAATACACTCGTTTAATAGTTTCATCTGCTATAAATGGACATTTGAATAATGTTGATTATGATCATCATAATATTTTTAATCTTGATTATCCCACTTCTTGTCCTAATGTGCCTTCAGTAATTTTGAACCCTCGAAATACTTGGAACGATAAGGAAAAATATGATTTCTCTGCAAAAAGGCTCTCTCATTTATTTACTACTAATTTTAAAAAATTTGAACCTGTTTCAGAGGAGATAATCAAAGCAGGACCATACATTTAAAATTTTATTGTTTGTAATACTCTTTTTTTATAATTTATTCATAAATAATCTTCGTTTTCTTAATATGATTGTTAATTATGATGTAGCCCGGAGCAGATTCGAACTGCTGTCTCCAGGTTTCTTCTCTAATTATGATTCAGAGCCTGGAATCCTTGGCCCCATTTGGAGTTTGACCGCTAGATTCGGCACCAATGTTAATTTTATTGGTTCGACCGGGCTTCACGAGCTACCTTTTAACATTAACCTTTCTAGTATTTTATTTTATCTTTGATAAATAATTACTACATCTATCCAAGCATTAATATCGTTATTTTTTCGTATTTGTTTCTCGTATTACAGTACCGTAATCTAAAATAACTCTTTTTCTCATATATGGTATAATTTTATAATGAATCGAATAGATATTTTTTTCGCGAATTAATATTCCTTTAACTAGTAATGATACAAATCCACCTGCAATCTTTGATGGAAGGATATTCTTTTCTTTACATACTGCGTCTCTTTGTGTATGATATTCATTTAATGTAAAATAGTTTCTATTGACATCAAGAACAAGTGGCCAAATAACATATTCCCATACTAATCGACGATTTTCTGTTGAAGAAGCATGTTTTCCTTTTTTTCTTTCTTTTGATTTATAATTTTCTAATTCCATCTTCTTTTTATTTGGTTTTTTATCTTTTTGATTGATATCATAGTCACATTTAAACAACGGGTTTTATAATTCTACATCTGATGACTTATTCTGATCCTAGATTCGAATGAAACCGATCCTATCTCTACATCACTTGATATGCTTTCTAAAAAATGGAGTATCGATCCGATTGTTAGAGATTTACATCTAGGAAAAAGAAATGATTTGCAAGATTATCAAATCAGGATAAATCAAGTTACCTTTCATATTCCATATATTATTACACCTTCTCTTTTTCTTTTGTGGCGATGTTTATGGCCTGATTGTCATAATTGTTGTACTCGACAAGGTCGTTTACCATTAACTATCGATGATATCACAAAAATTTCAAAAAATTTGGGATATGATAAAAGATCGGATTTTCTAAAAGAAGAAACATATGTAGCTTCTTGGGATAACAATTCTGTCTATAATTCTAATAATTCTCAACTTATATCTACATTAACCATGATAAATTTAAAAAGAAAAAACAATGAAAATGAGGAGGATAATGGAACACCTCTTTCTTGTAGATTTTTAGACGATCATGGTTCTTGTACTATTCATCCCGATAAACCTGGAGTCTGTTGGCTATATCCTTTTTTTTCATGGAGTCAGTTTGAAAATAATCGAATGGTAGTACATGCGTCTTTTCAACTTACTGGTGATTGTCCTGGTTTTTATCTTAATTCCGTAATTGATGAAGATATGATGAAAATCCTAAATGACTATTCTAAAAAAATCTATGACTATACGATGAATATCAATACAACAATGAGGGAAGGATTCGGACGAATTGATTTAATTGATTGATGCTTGAACTGGTAAAAAAAATATCAATAACGAAAAAAATAAAAAAATTGATTAGCTTTTTACTTTATCATATCTACTGCTTACATCATCCCAATTAATAACATTCCACCATGCATTAACATAGTCTGGTCTCTTATTCTGATATTTCAAATAATATGCATGTTCCCATACATCACATCCTAAAAGAGGTATTAATCCTTCTGTTCTAGGACTTGTTTGATTTGGCATTGATTTGTATTCTACCTTTCTACTTGACGGGTTAAATACGAGCCATCCCCACCCACTACCTTGAATCGCTACGGTGGCAGATGAAAATTTTTCTTTAAAATTTGCAAAGCTTTCAAATGAACTATTTATTGCATCAGCAATTGAACCTCTTGGGTCTCCACCTCCATTTGGAGATAAATTATTCCAAAATATGCGATGATTATCAAATCCGCCCCCATTAAAATTAATTGCTCCTCTTACTTCGCCTGGAATTTGATCAAGGTTAGATAAAATCTCAATTATATCTTTATTTTGAATTTCCGGTGAGCATTTTTCAATAGCTGCATTAAGATTATTAGTATATGTTTGATGATGTTTTGTATGGTGAATTTCCATAGTTTTTGCATCAATATGTGGTTCTAGCGCGTCATAACCATAGGGAACAGGTGGTAATTCGTATTTACTCATTATATTATAATTATTATTAAAACCTTTTATCCTTTTCTTTGTTCTTTTCCTTTCTTTGATTATTCTAAATATTTATTTATGAATTTTAATTTAATTATGTTTTTATATATTTTAAATGTGATTTATTTGATTAGCAGTATAATTCGGAAACATATTTATTTATTTATGGCAAAACAAAACGGTATATTATGGTAATCAATAAGGAGCTGCTTGAACAACGTAAAAAGATTTCCAACCGTCGTCCTAAATTCAAAAGACAAGAAAGCTGGAGATATGATAGATTAGCTGTAAATTGGAGGAAACCCGATGGTATTGATAATAAAATGAGAAAGCAATTCTCAGGATATCCAGCTTTAGTTAAGATTGGTTATGGTGGCCCAAAGATAACACGTGGGTTACATCCTTCTGGTTTTGTAGATAACTTGGTTTATAATGTGAATGATTTGTCAAGTCTTGATAAAAACAAAGATTCTGCACGTATAGCACGCACAGTTGGAAATAGAAAACGATTAGAGATAATTGCAAAAGCTGAATCTCTTGGAATTAAAGTGCTTAATGGAAAAAATGCTACATCAAAAGCAACTACATCAGAAATAAAAACATCTGATAAAAACGAGAAACAGTAGTGTGAGGAATTATGGTTGTCAATATTCGTAAAAAAAGAGAACTGGTTTCTAGAATTCTTGGAGTAGGTATTAATCGTGTTAGATTTGAACCAGATAAATTAGATGATGTAGCTGATTCAATTACTCGTGAAAACATCAGGTCATTAGTAAATAATGGATCTATTTGGACTTCCAAGATCAAAGGAACATCCAGAGGGAGAACAAGAGCAAAACTACAAATCAAGAAAAAACATGGAACTGGGCCTGGATCAAAGAAAGGGAAAAAAACTGCTAGAGTGGGCAAAAAAGCAATTTATGTTATAAAAGTTCGTTCAATGAGGCGCCATTTGAAAATTTTAAAAGAAAGAAAAGACATAACAAATGAACAGTTTTGGGGTCTTTATAAGAAGGTAAATGGTGCACAGGTGCGATCTCTATCTCATTTGAGAGAATTAGTTAAGGTTGCCCGAACACATTAATCAATATCCAATTTTTTATTTACCGTAAAACTCTTCTATGTTTCTCTAAATCTTTCTCCTTTTTCTTAATATTATTTTCTTTAACTCTTTGCTGGAGTATGACTTTTAATGTTTGTATTGGTATTAATTGAGCATTGACATAGGATGACGTGTCTATCGGATTTTAATTTTTGTTTATACATCCTAATTATCTACTACTAGATTAGTTTTAGTAAATATTATATGATATCTATATTGAATAGTTGATCTTTCTGATAATAAATTCTTTAACAATTCATAAATTTCATGATCATAATTTGTACTTGTTATGTTTTTATCGAAAATATTCATTTATTTCATTTTTTATAGTTGATGTTCCAAAAAATATTATTTATTATTTATTAAAAAACATTGACACAACATTTCACCTAGTTTTGGTACTGTATCATATTTATTTTTTTGATCTTTTGTAATCCACATGTATTCGGTATGTTCCCAATTCAAAGATATTTTTTTAGTTTTAGATGAAAAATAGAAAGGTTGGATTATTATTACTTTACCTGTTTCTATCTGAATTATTTTTTGTTCTAGTATTTTTCTCAGTATTATGTCTTGTTTATTTATTTTAGTTTCCTCATAAATCTCAATTAGTGCCCTTGAAAGTAAATCTTCGTTTTTTTCAAAATAACCACTTATTCCTCCCCATTTATTTTTAAAGCTTTTTACTATTTCGCTTCTTTTTAAAATTAATATTTTATTGTCATTCTCAATGATAGATGTTACAACTATTGTCTTTTTATTACTCAATTATCTCTGCTCCTCTTTTATTTTTTTATTTACTTTTTCTAATTCTTTTTTCTGTATATTGTTTTCAAAATTTGACAAATTAGTTTTATAGTAATTTTGATTTTATTTATCAAACAAAAATGATCTCTAATTCCTGAGATCTTGCTATATCTAGAACTTTTTCTTTTTCTTTGCCTAATCCTTTTTTGTCGATATATATATGGGTTATTTTCTCGATACTTTTTACCTTCATTTGTTTTATAATTTGTTCATTTATAAAAGCAAGATTATATTTGCTAATAATGGGACCAAAGGCCACTTTTGAAAATAAAATTAGTTCATTAAATTGTTGTGGATAGTGATTTCCACCTATCCCTATTCCTACATTTATGTCATAATTATTTATATTCTTCTCAATGTTTTTTATGGTATCTAATACACTTTGACATACTATTGATGCAGTTGATTTATTGTCCCATTCTTTTTCTGATGATCCAATTTCTATAAATAACATGGGATTTACTGATGAAGTTGGACCATGATGTGTTGCTTCTATTATTATATCATAGTCTAAAAGTTCGCTTCTTTTTTCGTATAGTTTTTGCATATAAAATTTTTGAAAAGAGGGAAATGTATTTCCAATTTCCATAGGTTTTCCACCTAATAAAACTGATTCTGAAAAATTTCCTGTGCTGTGAGATGTTAAAGTCGGATTTTTGCTTTTGGAAGCATGTTTTGATAAAAATATCGTCATGTTATCTCTGGGTATAATGGTGTCTATATTGTCAATATTGATTAAATTTTGGTTTGTAATAATTAAAGTAGTATTTGGATGTTTTATAGAATTATATATTTTATAATCATAATTTTCCGAAGTATAATTATTATACTGATTTTGTGTTTTATAGTTATTTATTATTTCAAATCTTTCGTCTTCAACCAAACAATTTTTCATAGTATTGCTTGCTGGATCTTTGATAGATGTTATTATTGTAAAATTATTCATCAATAAAAATTAGTTTTAAAAAATGATTAATTTTATCTTTTATACCAATTAAATTTATATTCTTTCTTTTAAAATATTATAAATTTATAAATTCCAAATTACTATGTTTAATGATTTCAATAATATGCCAAAAAATCTCACTGAAGGTGATGGAGACTTGGAGTTAATGGATGTCGATACCGATAATACTGATGACGAATTTGGTGTTGATGATACCGATGCCGATGTTGATAATAATGACATCGATGCCGATGCTGATGATAAACAAAGCATAAAATTTTCTAAGACTAACAATAAAAATACTAATAATCTTAAAACAATTTCTATTTCTCAAGAAGGAACAAAAAAGGGCAAAAAAACCAAACAGGATGGCAAAAAATTAAGCGACGATGAGAATAACACAGATGAATCTTCAATACTGGAGAAAAATGATAAAGCACTGTCCAATCCAGAAGAAGATGACCTTGATTCTAAATTTTTTGTTGTTAGAGTTTCAGGAGGTCAAGAAAGTTTAATTGCTTCTATGCTTTATACTAGGCTAACTACTAAAAAGATTGAGGGAATTTATTCGATTTTATTCCTTGAACATTTTAAAGGTTATGTTATAGTTGAAGCATTAGATTCAAATATCGCATACGAGGCATTGCACGGTATACGTCATATAAGAGGTCAAATTAGAGGTGAATTGCCTTTTAAAGATCTTGAAGGTTATTTAATTAAGAAGCCAGTTGTGACAGAGTTAGTAATAGATGACACTGTGGAAATTATAGCTGGGCCATTTAAATCAATGAAAGCCAAAATAATGAGGGTCGATTATGAAAAACAGGAAGCAACTGTTGTTTTGTTGGATTCCCCATATCAAATTCCTGTAACAGTTGATGCTAATTATTTGAAAAAGACTTTATAAGAATATAAGTGGATTTTATAATAGTAAATTAGATTATAATTATGAGTGAAAAAAAAACTGTAAATGCTCTTGTAAGTGGAGGTGAAGCTAGCGCAGGACCTCCATTAGGTCCAGCACTTGGCCCATTGGGTATTAACATTTTGCAGGTAGTTAACACTATCAATGAAAAAACTAAAGATTTTCCAGGAATGAAGGTTCCGGTTAAAGTTGAGGTCGATTCAGATACTAAAAAATTTACTGTAGAGGTTGGTATTCCTCCAACAGCTGCACTTATTTTTAAAGAATCCGGTATCAATAAGGGCTCAGGTACTGCTGGTACCAATTTTGTTGGAAATATTTCTATGGAGGGTATAGTTAGAATATCTAAAGTGAAATCCGATATATCTTATGCGCCAGATCTAAAATCTACTGCTAAAGAAATAATTGGTTCATGTTTAAGCCTAGGAATAAAAGTAGAAGATAAAGTTGCTAAAGATGTATATGCGGATATATCAGAAGGAAAATATGATTCTTTATTTGAATAAATTTAATTGAATTTTTTCTTTTTATTTTTTTATATATTATCATACTTCTAAAAATATTGCTTCAAAGTAAGTTTAAAATATACCAATTACCGCAACTTTAATTATATTTTAAGGTGAATAGTGGAAGTGTCAATTCAACAAGGTTCAGCTGGCGGTATGCCGGTTTTAATATTGAAAGAAGGGTCTAGCGAGACCAAAGGTAAAGAAGCTCAAAAGAATAATTTTACTGCTGCAAAAACAGTTGCAGAAATAGTGAGAACAAGTTTGGGTCCTAGAGGTATGGATAAAATGCTTGTAGATTCCTTAGGTGATGTTACTATAACTAATGATGGTGCAACTATTCTAAAGGAGATAGATGTACAACATCCTGCAGCAAAAATGATGGTCGAAATAAGTAAAGCAACCGATAATGAAGTAGGTGATGGAACTACATCCGTAGTAGTTTTAGCAGGTGCTTTAATTGAGCGAGCAGAGGAACTGATCACTAAAAATGTTCATCCTACTGTTATTGTAGATGGATACAGAAAAAGTGCTTTCAAATCTATTGAAATTTTAAACAACATTGCAATGAAGGTAGATGGTAGCAACAAAGAACAATTAATGAAAGTAGCTAAAACTTCTATGCAAACAAAGTTGGTTTCTAAAGATTCTGTTGACTTGGCTAATATTGTAGTAACTGCTGCTCAACAGGTGGCAGAAACCCGAAAGGATTCTACAAAAGTGGATCTGGATGATATCAAGGTCGAAAAGAAATCTGGTGGTTCTATTAAAGATACTAAATTAATAAAAGGAATGGTTTTGGATAAAGAAGTTGTACACGGTGGGATGCCAAAACGTGTTGACAATGCAAAAATCGCTTTGATTAATTCTGCATTAGAAATTGAAAAAACTGAATTTGATGCTAAATTAAATATTACCTCTCCTGAACAAATGAAACGATTCTTAGATGAAGAAAATTCTATGCTAAAATCAATGGTAGATAAGATAACTACTGCAGGTGCAAATGTAGTAATATGTCAAAAAGGAATAGATGATATCGCACAACATTATCTTGCAAAATCTTCCATTCTAACAATTCGACGTGTAAAAGAAAGCGATATGACAAAATTATCTAGAGCTACCGGTGCACGTGTAATCAATAATCTAGATGACATGACATCAAAAGATTTGGGTAATGCTGATTTGGTTGAAGAACGAAAGGTTGAAACAGATAAATGGGTATTTATTGAAGGTTGTAAAAATCCAAAAGCTGTTACAATTCTTATTCGTGGAGGTTCCCAAAGAGTTGTAGATGAAGCGGATCGATCTGTTCATGATGCTTTGATGGTGACAAAAGACGTATTGGAAAAGCCT
This sequence comes from uncultured Nitrososphaeraceae archaeon, assembly GCA_963824915.1. GTDB lineage: Archaea > Thermoproteota > Nitrososphaeria > Nitrososphaerales > Nitrososphaeraceae > Nitrosocosmicus. Next base: position 74,670 of record CAWGRD010000005.1, on the reverse strand, counting down.
CTGATAGTAGCTGGTGGTGGATCCCCTGAAGCCTATGTTTCTAACAAATTAAAAGAGTGGACAAGTACTTTGTCAGGACGAGAACAACTCGCAGCAGAAAAGTTTGCGGAATCTTTGGAAATCATCCCTTTGACATTGGCTGAGAATGCAGGAATGGATTCAATTGATACTATGACTGAGTTAAGATCTAGACAAAGTAAAGGATCAACATGGGCTGGTATAGATGCACGTAATTCCAGAATTGCTGATATGTCTGAAATTGATATTGTAGAACCGTTATCTGTAAAAGAACAAATTATTAAATCAGCCACAGAAGTCGCGTCAATGATTTTAAGAATAGATGATGTTATTGCATCAAGTAAATCCGCTGGTGGTGGAATGCCTCCAGGTGGCATGGGTGGAATGCCTCCAGGTGGCATGGACGGTATGATGTAAATCTTTTCAATTTTTTCAATTTTTTCAATTCTTTTCAATCATATTATAAATTTTCAATCGTATCTTAAGTTAATCTTGGTTCCATCGGCTTTCCAATAAAATTATATTTGTATCTATTGATAGATTATTGGGGTAGGTAGGATCGGGGTGCTAGCCGTACCCCTTATCAGAAATCGGCTTCATGCTGAGATCAGCAACTACTAGGTAAATTCATGAATGGGAGGATTCCTGCTTATCTAACTAGCATGAAATCATGCCGTATCGGATGGCTATGAACAGCAAACTACATGAAGGTGTAGCCTTGACTGTGTATTGTCGAAATGGGTGAGGTCCGGGAGGGAGCAACCCTAAGGCAGCTCAGCCATGCTGTTACGTCTACGTGGTGGATTTGGTAAGATCTGAGATGGGGCCTTTTATTCGTGTTGGTACCAGTAGGCTGCCCCATGAATATTTGATTTAATTGAACTGTTTTTTTATAGCCTTCTTTGGATGTTGTTTAATTTCGAGATAATCTTTAGATATCTCCTAATTTTTAATTTTTAAAATTTGAAAAAGCGATCAAATTTCGCTATGGATAATAATCTTTAAAACAGCTTGAACAAATAATTTTTTTGTATTTTACATATTTTTGATTTTCTTTTACTTTAGTATTTTCTTTTGTTAGGTTATTTTTACAAACAATACAGATTTTATTTCTATCACCGTCATTTTTTTTATCTTCGTGATCTCTCAATAATATTTGATTTTATTTGTACGAATTTATTTATAATGTTACAAAAAGCCACTTTTTTAATTAGGTAGAGTATTACTATTGTAACATAGTTTAATATCGCTTAAAAAAATATGGTCAAATTTATTAATGGAAGATCGAATTAAAAAAAAACCATTATTGAACTGTTTTATGATACCAAATCCTATTATTTTTTCAAAATCTTCTTTTAAAGATAAGCCCACAAAACGATTTCTTATAAAAAATCTATCATTTATGAGATCTTCAATAATTGCATTGTTTCTTTCTATTTTGTTTGTATTACATATATATGAAATATTTTTTAATAAAAAGAATTTGTCTTTATAATATATAGCGTTTAATTTTTTTTTAGAAATTATTACATTTCTTGTATATGGCTTGAAAAGTGTAGAGTATTTTAACAATCTTTTTTCTCTCCTTTCGGAAAGATTTTTCTTAATTTCTTGATGCGGTGACTGCCCTTTCAGTATTTGTATATTTGTATTTTTTGAAAACTTTTCTTTTATTATCTCAAAGAGATCGATAGTTTGATCATTTGATCCCAGACAAATAATACAATCAGGCTTTATCTTTTCTATTAATTCGATTTTGTAATTTTTTTCATTATTGCCTACATAACCATCCGTATTGATTAGAGTTATATTGTTATTTGTGTTTAATTTGTCATGAACTTTTTTTATACTATTAATTATTCTTGATTCATATCCTATCGGTTGTATATTTCCTATGAATATAATGTAACCAAAGTTGCCTTTTGCAAGATCTATTGTTTGTCTTGATATTATTCTTGATCCTATACATGCTGGAGGAGATAATTCTCCTTGACCAATATCTGAATCTATTACAAGAGGTCTAAAACCTCTGCTAATCAATTTATTTGCATATAAATAGAGTTAATGTTGATTTACCTGTATCTGAGGGACCAATAATGATTATCCTTTTTCTGCCTGTTTCTTCTATTGAATTTATGATATTATCCCAGATTTTTGTTCCGATAGTATTTTGTTCTATTTTATTTTTTTCAAGATCTAAATAATTCAATCCTTTTTTTACAGTTATTATTGTATCATTATTTTTTTCGATTGGAAGATATTTGTTATTATTATACAGAATAACAGTATTTCTAAACTTGACTCCTAATATTTCACATTCGCCTCTAACTTTTAATAATACTGGTCCTTTGACTAGGATGGTTTCCAATAATTGTTATCTATCAAAGAAAGTAATAATCTTTAATATAAAATAACCATCTAAGAAAATTTAAGAACCATTATCTTGAATTCTAAATGTCAATTGTGCTATTACTACTATATACATAGATCTGAAAAAAAATTTTTTTATATTATTGTTGTGTATTTTTTAATTTGAAATGTATTCTTATGTGGTGGTGTTTAAATGCAAAATTTATAATATGGATAAACGACGTTCTAATTATTTAGAATATTCGATCATCCAAAAATTATACCTTCTATGAGATTTACAATTGATAACATATCAAAGTTCACCTTTGATATATAAAGGATGACTTGTATCTTTATAAAAATTAATGATATTAACTTTAACTTTGTAATTATTGCTAATACTATGAATATTTTAAGACTATTTAGACTATTTTTAATGAAAATCTACATAACTGGTTTAAATTGTTGAAGATTATAATTTCGTTAACTTTTTAAAAAATATTAGTAAATCTCAGTAAAATAATTTGGCGATTTGTTAAGGGAAAATATATCTAAAAATAGATAATCTTTTTAAGTTTATTTTTTTCTCAACCCTCTCAATATTCCTAATCCCATTATTATATATCCTATAACTATAATCCCAAGAAATTGGGGTGAAATTATTTGAGGCATTGGGCTGTTTGAAGGTAAATTTGAATTTTCCGGCATTAAAGTTGAAATTAGTACAGATGTACCCATCAATGCACCACCTACAATTAATAGAATTGTTAAAATTCTTGATTTTATATTAAAGCCAATACCATATGATATGAAAAAGAGGATTATTGAAATTCCTCCAAAAAACATTCCCCTATCTTTTGCTGAAAGGGGTAAGAACCCATGATCATTATTTAACCTTGCTATTCCAGCATCGGCTATATAAACAGCTAATAAAATAAACGCAATAGATACAGTTATTTCTGCAGCTATTTTTCTTGCATTTTGCATAAATTACTTTAAAACATTGGTTATTTAATTATTATAATTAAAATTTACAAAACAATTAAATTGATTTTAATTGCTTTTTATATATATTTTCAATTTCAGTTATTGTAGTTGCATCCTCTGCATTTTTATCTTCTCTTATTTTTCCTGTAAATTTGGGAAATCTTAGAGCTAATCCATATCCATTTTTTATTTTATTGATATATGTTGTATAAATAGGACTTAGGGTTATTTCTGGTGAAAATATCTCGATAACTATTTTAGGTTCAAACCATACATCCATTTTGATTTCGCCTACGTTCACTCTAGGATGCTTATTTTTTATAACATGTTGTTTTAAACTCTTTGTAATTTCTTCTAATGTTTCATCAGTAAATCCTGTTCCTACTTTACATATTGTAAAAAAGATATCTTCATTTTGATCGTATGTTGCCAATAAAAAAGCTCCATAATTTCCAACTCTTCTTCCTTTTCCATATGCTGCACCAACTATTACTAAATCAAGTGTATCTAAAAATTCATTTGAATATTCTTTCTTTAATTTTATCCATGCCCATTCTCTTGCTCCTGCACGATAAGGACTTTCAGGATTTTTTATCATTAATCCTTCGCAGCCATTTTCAATTGCTTTTAACATAAATTGATCTATTTCTTTTATTTCTGTGACTATTGTTTGATTGATCAGCTTAATTTTATCGTTTTTTACTCTAAAAATTTCTTCTAATATTTTTCTTCTTTTAGAAAAAGGCAGCTCTGTTTTATCTTGATTATCATAAAACAATATATCAAAAAAATTTAGTATAACTGGATAGTCTTTAATTGCATCATCTATTTTATATTTTCTTCTTCTATGCATTAAACTTTGAAAAGGAAGATATTTCCCAGTTTCTAAATCGATAGAAACTATTTCTCCTTCTGCAATCAAGTCTTTAGTATCTATTTTCTCAAATTCATTAACAATATCTGAAAAATTGTTTGTAACATTTTCAAGGTTTCTTGTAAATAATTCTATTTTTTTACCATTTTTATGAATTTGAATTCTTTCTCCATCTATCTTGTATTCGGCATAACACGGTTTTCCACCCATTTTTTTTAATGCCTCCTCTGCATTAGATATTCTTTCAGCAAGCATTGGACGTATTGGTATAAATAAAGAAATTGGTATCCTTTCGACTTCATTTAATGAACCATTGGATAATAATATTGCAATTTTTCCTAAATCACTTGAGACATTATATGCTCTTTCAAGAATCTTCCTATTTTTTTTATCTCCTGTAAATGATATTGCTATTGCATCTAAAATCGTAAAATCTGCTATTCCTAATCTTAAATTACCAAGTATTAATTTTAAAATAAATTTGCTTTCTAAATTGGTAGAATTATTCAATAAACTGTTTATGTATTTTAGTTTAAGATCGATGGAACCAGATCCTGTCGATTTCGAAATTTTTATTAGAGTTTCATATACCCTTTCGATTGTTAGTTTTTCATAAAAAAGAGTTGTTTGTAATTTATTATTTAGTATTTCATATGCAACATTGCCAATGTCTCCAATTTTATTATATTTTATTTGGATATCTTTAACAGAGTAACCGCTTGCTAATGCCAAAGATTTTATTACTACTTTTTCTGCAACTCCTAGTTCTTTGGATTGATAGTCTGGTCCTAATTTGCCTTGAATTAAATAAATTATTTTATCGATTATTTCTATTGGAGTTCTCTTTAACATATTTACTAGATAACTAGTAAGTTCTAAACGACTAGTTGTTTTTTCCATCTTTTCAAAAGTTTGAGCAAGCTCCGAAAAATACACAAATGACAGTTAAAGCATGTCAATATTATTTCTTATGTAAATCATAATTGTTACTGTTAAAATTATTTAAATGGATTTTTGATATTGCTCTGTTATGACATATATTTTATTTATTTTGTAGAATAATGACCTAAAAGAAAACTATACTGGCAAATTCTTTTTTTTTATTTCTATATCGCCTTATATCTACAATTGATTCGCCAGTATTTCAATTTCTTTTAATATTCATTTTCAACTATGAAATATAATATTTAAGTAAAATATTTAATTAATTAAAATGTTTTTTTGTCTTCGTATTTCTTTTTATATGCTTTTATATTCGTTTATACAAAATTATTGCTAGTTATAATATTAATGAGTAGTGTAAGCGAAATAATGTCTTTTCGAGAACCATATACTATTACTGCCTATTCTAATAGAACCGCAATAGAAGTGGCATCAATTATAACAGAGAAACGAATAAGTTCTGTTATTGTTATTGATAAAGAAAATCGACCATTGGGGATTGTTACAGAGAGAGATTTGGTTGAACGGGTATGTTTAACTAACTTGAATGCTAAAGATGTTTTAGTAGAAGATATTATGTCATCTCCATTAATTACAATAATGGCTTATGATTCTGTTGATACAGCTTCAAGAGTAATGTTATCCAACAAGATAAAAAGACTTCCAGTATTAGAAGCGGATAGTAGAATTATTGGTGTAATCAGCGTTACTGATATAACTAAACATCTATCTAAAATACTGTTAGATGATTATAATAGACATAGATCTTTAAAAAAAATAGTGGAAATGAATGATGTATCCAATTAAAGTTATTAATTTTTAATATTATTTATATCTGTTAAATATTTTTTAATTTATTGGTCATAAATAAACAAAAGAGAATATGAGTATTTTAGATACTTTATGGTATTAAATAAAAAGTGTTATTATATATTAGTAAATAACCTCCTAATAAATACAAATTATAGAAAAAGCTATAAAACATTGAAATCTTTTAGGTTTGATAAATTAGTTTTTACATAAAAACTATCGGAAATGCTGCAGCAGTATATTGCATTTAAATAGGTGACGGTTAAACTGCTTGAGGTCATTTTTTTTAATTGAAGAAATTCCATAATTTTGGATCTGAATATTTATACATATTTAAAAAATTAACAAAAAATTCTCCTATGCTTAATGGAAATGGTTAAATTATGCTATCAATTTTTTATAATAAAATGCCTTGGTAGCTCAGCCTGGTAGAGCGTTGCCTTGGTAAGGCAAAGGTCGTGGGTCCAAATCCCACCCAAGGCTTTTTTTTATAAAACTGTAAACAATAGGAAATACTTTGGTAAAACATCCTGCTTAATTACGTATAAATTTGTATTATTGGTAAATCTTGCCCAAATATAGAAAATTATCACAATATATATATGTTATCTAAAAAATTATTTATTCTATATAAAATATGTATTTTAATTAGAAGGTATATGATGTAAATAAAATAACTTTATATATACTATTAAGGCCTTATTAATATAATTAACATGATGAAAAAAATAATGATCATTACCATGCCAATAATATTGGCTGTTAGTGTAATAATGGTATTAAACAGTGCAAATGTAAATGTATTTGGACAAGCAAACCAAACTATACCCAAAACAATCAAACCAGCACCGGAGGCAATCAAACATCAGCAACGAGCAATCAAACCAGCACCGGCGGCAATCAAACATCTAATGACCAGTTATTAAATTATACAAATGAAGCAATAAAGGCACAAAAGGGTGGTCATAAAACTGATTTAACAGATAATCTTAAGAAATTACAAGAAGCTTTAATCAAATCCTCAGGTAAACAAGTTGTAATTGTCCCAGATACATCTTCAAGCGACAATCAATGTTCATCTTCAAGTGGTTCCTCAATCAAGCGGTTCATCTTCAAGCGACAAATCAAGCGGTTCATCTTCAAACGATACAAATTCAAAAAGTAAGTAATATTTTCTTTTTTTTACTAGAATACCTCTAATTTTATTATTTTAATAATTTTATATTTAATAACTTAACTACAGGTCGATATCATTTATTTATCTCAATTTATATTTTTACATATCTGATATGTCGAGTTTTGTATAATATATTGAATGGGTCATAAAAAGAATAGTTGCCTTTGAAAAAATTAAAGATAGTAATTTATACCTAATATCCAGTTAAATTCATACTCGTTCTTTTCGAAAATTTTTTTCTTAATTTTGTGATTTATTGTGATTGATAATGCCCCTTAATCTTTTTTATATCCTTATGTACCTAAAATAATCTTTAATTAATATAGAAATATATATTGTATATCTATATTAAATCCATTTTTCAGTTATGATAGGAGTTATTATTGTATAGTTTGAAGCGTTACCTTGATTTTCTCTCTTTTGTCTTTTATATCTTTTTGAAAAATATAATAAAATGAATAGATAATGCATTTGGCATTATTTTGCCATTCATGATTTATTAATCGATATGTTATTAATATGTGGAAATTTATATTACTATTTTGATTTTATTAATTAATTTATTTATAATTGTTACCTTCTCTATGAAAAAATATCTATAATAAAAAGTTATTTAGTAATGATACAAAATATATATAATAATAGGTATTTTAATAAAGATACATATGATGAAAATCTCCATAATGTTAGCTATACCTATACTTATAGCAACAAGTTTAATTTTCGCCTCCATAAATTCTAATAATATTTATGGTCAGCAAACTCCACAAGCCCCACAACCTATTGCACCAAATCAACAAGCAGCATTAGCACAACAACAAGCAGCATTCACACAACAACAAGCAGCACAACAACAACAAGCAGCACAACAACAACAAGCAGCACAACAACAACAAGCAGCACAACAACAACAAGCAGCACAACAACAACAAGCAGCACAACAACAACAAGCAGCACAACAACAACAAGCAGCACAACAACAACAAGCAGCATCTGCAAACCAAACCAGCCCACAAGCAAACCAAACCAGCCCACAAGCAAACCAAACCAGCCCACAAGCAAACCAAACCAGCAGCCAAGGTAGTCAAAATTTGGATACCAAAGTTCTTCTAAATTATACAAATAATGCTGTTCTTGCACTATCTGATGGTGGAGGTTCAGCAAAGAAAACAGCAGAGGATAATCTGTTAAAGATACAAGAACTGCTAAGAACTCTCAAGGTGATAATACTATAACTCTAAGCCCAGACGCAAGTAATAAAGTAATTTCAAAATAAACCTCTATTTTTTTATTTTTTTATAGTTTTATTAAATTTTAACATCTGCAGATTGTTACTTTTGTAGTTCAGCACATAAAATTAAGACAACAACACTAATGTAGAAATTGATTGATATATTATTGCAATATAATCAAAGATTGATGGTCAATTCATATTTTCAACTTTTTTAAATTTATAATATATATATAGTCAAATAGAAATAAAATTAAAAAGAGCGGGGGTTGTAGAGCCTGGCCAAATTAATTGAAATAATTTTGGAAACGCGGGACTTAAGATCTTTATAAGGGATCCCGTCTTAAGTGGTTCGTGGGTTCAAATCCCACCTCCCGCACTTTATATCCAAAACAATTTTCGAAATGGTGAAACCTATAAGGGATTTTCCCATATATTTTATTTTGTATACGATTGCTAGATCGGTTTATTTCAAAGAATATTATATATCAAATAGAATCAATCATGGTCTGAGTAGAATAACACAAGATTATCGAGATAATTGAATTTGTTTTTTATAATCTGATTTGTATTTAATTAAATATTTTTTAATGTATTATTTTTTGCTGGTATTCTGAAAATATTATAATAATATTATAATAATGAATCTATTACAGAATACATACATAATATTTTTATACTTCATTAAAGTAACAAAAAAATTAAATTAAATATGCTATAAAATATTTTATTGTAATTAATCTATTTGCAACAATTAAATTGTATTTAATAAAATAGATACCAATAATTGAAAACCAAAATTAAAAAATTAAAGTCTGCTTACCCATTTTTATGAAATAAATAATTTTGAACTTATTTGGTATTTAAATAGATATATTGTTACTTTTATTTTTGTAATTTTTTTTATTATTTAAAACCATTTTGATAAAATAAGAATGAAATCTATTATCTTCTGTTAATTCTGGATGAAAAGATGTTCCAATAATGTTATTTTGCTGAACTGCTACAATTTTATCATTATATTTGGCTAAAATTTTTACATCTTTACCGATCTCTTTTACGATCGGCCCTCTAATGAAGATCGATTTGAATGGACTTTCTCCAATTGATGGTATATCTAAATCAGCCTCAAATGATTCATGTTGTCTACCAAAGGCATTTCTTTCTACTGTTATATCGAGATTCTCCAGTAATTTTTGTTTTGTTTTTCCAATTGTTTTATCCTGGACTCTCTTTGCCAGAATTATCAATCCGGCACATGTACCTAAAACTGGTAAACCCTCATTGATCTTGTATTTAAGTGTCTCCCAATTGGGTTGTTTTAGCGACATCAATATACTAATCACAGTGCTTTCTCCCCCTGGAATTATTAATCCATCAATATCGAGTATTTCGTCCTGATCTTTTACTTCGATAACCTCTCCTGTGACTCCTGATTCATCTAAAGCTTTTTTACATGCCTGAATGTTCTCTTCTATATCTCCTTGAATACTTAAAATACCAATATTAAGACTATCTATCAAAATGAGGGACCTCTTTCTTGCATTTTTAATTCCAAATTTTTGGTATCTAAACCTAATAGTGATTTCTTTTCATCTACCAATTTTTGTGCTTCCATCACTTCTTCGATGTTATCATGGTATGTAGTAGCTATAACTATGGATCTTGCCCTTTGTGAAGGATCATCTGATTTGAAAATCCCTGAACCAACAAAAACTCCATCACATCCTAAATTCATTAAAAAAGCAGCATCTGCTGGAGTTGTTATTCCACCAGCTGCAAAATTTACTACTGGGATTCTTCCCAATCTTCCTACCTCTTTAACCAAATCCAGTGAAACTTTGTGCTCTCTTGATAGTTTAATAAGTTCTTGATAATCGTTATCCTGAAATGCAGATTTTATTTGTCTTAATTCTTTATTTATCTTTTTTATATGGTTAACTGCTTCAGCAACATTACCGGTACCTGGTTCTCCTTTTGTTCTAATCATTGATGCACCTTCTTCAATTCTTCTCAAGGCTTCCCCCAAATTTTTTGCTCCGTTAACAAAAGGTGTTGTAAAATCCCATTTCCATATGTGATTTTCATCATCAGCTGGTGTTAACACCTCGCTTTCATCTATCATATCTACACCACATGCCTCTAACACTTTTGCTTCTGTTACATGGCCTATTCTACATTTAGCCATGATAGGAATAGATACCGCATTCATTATATCTACAATCGCTTTAATACTGGCAGTTCTGGCAATACCGCCAGCTTTTCTAACATCGAAAGGTAGTTTATCCAAAACCATTACAGCAACAGCACCTGCGTCTTCTGCTATTTGTGCTTGTTCTACATTAGTAACATCCATTATTACTCCATGTTTTTGCATGTGAGCAAATCCTCTTTTAATTAATGTACTTCCTTTAACAACTTTGCCGTTTTCGATGTTTTTCATTTTTTGTCCTTTTGCGTTATTTTCAGAAGATATTAGTGAAATGGCCATAATATTTTATACCTGTATATGATATATAGATATAATTATTATTGAATGTTATTTTAACTCTGATCTAACTGACTTTATCTGTAAATCAAACAAAAATAGGTGTTAGTCTGCTGCTGATTATTTTATGTGATAAATATGCATCTTTTATTTTTATCAAGCATATTTTGAATCTAAACATGCTATACACATTATAATAAAATTAATTGATCCAATACTCATTATAATTTTGTGCTAAGTCATAATCCCTGTTTTTATTGGACTATTAAAATAAGGCCAATAATCTCTATATTTTTATTTTTTTATTTTTTGATAATATTATTAATATATTGATAAAAAAGATGCATTTTTAAAAGAAATCCTATATAATGATAACAAAGATGAATTGAATAGCAAAATTTAAAAAGGTATTTTCTTAATTACACTTAATATGACTTTACCAAAAGGATATAGTCCTAGTAAATCATCAGGAACTAGCGGTGGAGGTAATTCCGGATCTGCAGGGTCTTCAGGATCTGCAGGGTCTTCAGGAGCAACTCGAGACGAAATTGAGCGTATGATTGGCCGTAGAGTAGAAAATATGAAAGGCATTTTCGTTTTAGGGTTTATCTTATGCTGGGTAGGTACAGCCGGTGGAATTTATGTTGGTGTTACTATCTATCCATGGGCTTATCCATTACCAAGTGGTATCTATGCTCTATCAGTACTAACTGTTATTGAGGTATTAGGATTGTTTTGGATCTTGAAAATTGCTGGCGAAAAACCAGTTAGGATGTAATATCCTATTTTTTATTTTATATAATTTTTATATTTTTAAGATTAATTTATTGTATTAATTAATTGGTTAAGACTAATTCTTATATTATTCTTATATTTTTTTTTAATTCTGCTTTAATTAAAAAAAAATAAACAAATTCTTATATATAACCTATAAGAACTGCATTATAATGGTCTGGTTAAGACGTACTACCCACTATTTGTTCATTGTTGTTGTCGCAGTAAACAGTACCTTGCTTACGATCAATGCAGGAGATTATATTTTCTACACTGACTGGGCATGGACATCATTTGTCGTATTTTCAATTTCTCAATCAACAATGCTTGTAGTAGGAGCTATATACTATATGTTATTCACGGGTGTTCCTGGAACAGCTACGTATTATGCAACTATCATGACAATTTATACTTGGGTTGCCAAAGGTGCATGGTTTGCACTTGGCTATCCATATGACTTTGTCACAGTACCGGTTTGGATACCGTCGGCTATGTTATTAGATTTGGCGTACTGGGCAACGAGACGAAACAAACACGCTGCAATAATTATCGGTGGAGTATTAGTTGGAATGTCCTTGCCTCTATTTAACATGATAAACTTATTGTTAGTCGCAGATCCTTTAGAGACGGCATTTAAATATCCACGACCTACTCTACCACCATACATGACGCCCATTGAACCTCAGGTAGGAAAGTTCTATAATAGTCCTGTAGCATTAGGAGCAGGTGCAGGTGCGGTACTCTGTGTTCCTATTGCCGCATTGGGTGCAAAACTTAATACTTGGACTTATAGATGGATGGCTGCCTGGAGTAAATGGGACTAAACCACCCTTTTTTTTATTTCAAAAATGTTTTAACTATAAAAATAATTTTATTTTCTGTTATTTATCAATGAAAGTTTTTACTTTATCGTAAACAATTTCTTTGTACATATCATCTTAAAATTTCAATATTATATATCATAATATAATCGGAAATTACTTACTGTTCTTTGTTATATATGATACAAATCCTGCAATAATATTTTATTTACTAATATAGAGGATTTCAGATTACTTATCTTGTCTTTTTGTTCTAAAAATATGATTTATTCATCTATATCAAAATTAAAACCTTAATTTGTTTTTAATTTCTCTAGATGATTATCAATATTTGCTATAGTATTTCCATCTTTATCGTTTATAATCTGTGTCGCAGGTGGTGACGATAAATAATTTTCTATTCTATTTTCTATTCTTTCTCCGTATGTGATAACTTTGTCATTTTGATAAAATACTCCTATTGGTATTCTTTTCCCCCATTCTCTTGATTTTTGTATAGCTAGTGATATTTTATCTGAAATTTCGTTTTCATTGTCAACAATACCATTATAATTTTCATCTTCCAATTTGTATATTTTTGGTATTTTTATAGATGGATTTGCTTCATCCATCTCATAGTCTTTGGTACCATTCTTTTGTATTGATATCATTGTATGTGGGACATGGTTGAAGAACATCAATAAAGGAGAGTCCTTTGTGAAGTATTCCTTTCTTGATTGTCTCTTTTAAGTGTTTTACATCATAAGAATATCCTCTAGCAATGAATGTAAATCCACTGATGAGGGCTAAAGATATTGGGTTTATACTATCATTCATATTTGGTTGAGGTAAAGATTTTGTTTTCATACCTAGCTTTAATGTAGGTGCAGCCTGTCCTTTCGTTAAACCATAAACTCCATTATTATAAATTATGTATGTGATATCTACATTTCTTCTACCTGAATTAACAAAGTGTCCTGACCCTATACCTAAACCATCTCCGTCTCCTCCTACGGCAATTATTTTTAGATTCGGATTTGATAGTTTTGCTCCTTGAGCAAAAGGAAGTACTCTTCCATGAAGCGTGTGAATTCCATAAGTATGAATAAAATGTGGAGTTTTTCCAGAACAACCTATACCTGAAAATAGTGCTACATTGTGTGGAGAAATTTTAAGCTCTGATAAAGACATTTGAATGGCGTTTAAAATGCCAAAGTCTCCACAACCAGGACACCAGTCATTGTGCACTTCTGTTTTATAATCCGAAAGCTTATACTCCATTTTCTAAAATCACTCTTTTTTCTATATTGTCTTTATTTATTATCTTTATAAACGTCTCATATAATTCTGAAAATGAAATGGGTCTTCCATTGTATTTTAAAATGTTAAAGTTGGTGTTTATCGTTGTATTTTGCTTTAACAAGATATCTAGCTGCGCTAAATAGTTCATTTCAATACTTATAATAGTTGTCTTGGTATTTGAATCCGATTTAAAATTATTTCCTCTTGTTGTATTGACAGTATCCTCTAATAGGTTTGATGGAAAAGGATTTAATAATTTAACTTGAATAAATATAAATTTTATATTTTCAAATTCCAAAGATATCCTTTCTAAGGTGTCTAAAATAGCACCTTTGGTAGAACCCCAACTTAAAATTATAATTGTATTTTCAATGTTTCTTTTGGATTTGTCTTCAAATTCTATTGTTATTTGATCTTGCTCAGGTATTTGTTCAATTATTAATTGCAATTTTGACATCCTTTTTTCTACCATTTTTTTTCTAATCTCAGGATCTTCAGTAATATGTCCCTCTTCATCATGTTCGTCACCTGTATTCCAAAAAATTCCATTTTCTGTTCCTAATGGAACTCTTGTAGAAATCGGACCTTCATCCAGATTAAAACGCTTAAAATGTTTTATATTGTAGTTTTCATTAGACTTGGAATCAGAATCAGAATTAGAAATTACATCAATTAATTTACCTCTTTCGATTTTGATTTTTTTATAGTCAAAAATTTTGCAGGTCATTATACTGTTTGCGATAAATTTATCTAACACATGAATAACTGGTAATTGAAATTTTTCCGCATAGTTAAATACCTTTACTGTATCATAGAAACTTTCTTCTATATCTCCTGAAGCATAAACGATTCTTGGGAATTCGCCGTGACCCGCATGAATTGCAAATAACAGATCTCCCTGCTCCTGCCTTGTAGGCAAACCTGTAGATGGGCCAGTTCTTTGATATAATGATACAATTAATGGCACTTCATTTATTCCTGCCCAGCCTAAGGCTTCTGCCATCAATGAGAATCCTGGTCCGGAAGTAGCAGTACAAGAACGGGCTCCAGTTAATGAAGCTCCTATTGCCATGGCAATTGCTGAGATTTCATCTTCGGTTTGAATTACAACCACTGAACCACTATTATTGTCAGTTTGATTAATTATCGAATTGGATTCCAAATATTCGCTATCATCACTTGCAGGAGTAATTGGATAGTAGGTTTGAAACCTACAGCCTGCTACTATTTTTCCAAGAGGAGATGATTGACTTCCCTGCGCAATAATGCTATTATTATTTATTTTTCCATAAACTAGGTTTCTGGAAAATTTTTTGCTAATATCAATATATTTAGATTTGACATAATTATAAGAGTAATTTGCTGCATCAATATTAATTTCTGCGATTTTAGGTTTGTTTGAAAATATGGATCTAATTCCATCTGCCATATTTTTAGTATCAAAATTTAATATTGCTAATGATGCTGCTAAGGACATTACATTAGTTATTCTAGCAAGCTTGCTTAGAGAATGATCATTGGATTTTTCAGAAAAGTCTTTAATTAGTTCGAAATAAGGTAGTTCTAATAAAATTACGTTTCTCTCTTTTAAATTTTCCAATATTCCAATAAAATCAAAAGTTTTGTTATTATCTTCCAATATCTTTCTTAATTTTTTCTTGGATGAAAAATCTAAAGTATGAATATCCTCAATTTTTTTATCTTTAATTTCTGGATCATAGATTAATACTCCTTTATTTACTAAATATGGCGAGTGTCTAACCACAGTTTCTGCATCAAAGGTAACCAAAATATCTATTTCATCAACATGTGATCTAATTGGATTGTTTGAAACCCTTACTGTAAAATAGCTGTGTTCACCTTTAATGTTTGAGTAATATTCTCTTTTGCCAAATATATGTAATCCTGCCATTGCAACGGATTTTATAAAAATATTTGCTGCAGAATCAACCCCACTTCCTTGGGGGCCACCAATTACCCAAGAAATGGATTCTTTAAAATTTTCCATTATTAATATATAATATTGATATTTGCTCTTATTATAGTTTGAAGTGTTCTTATATTTTATAAGAAATTATCCTCCCGTAGTTGCATCAAGAATACAGCATTCACATTTATCCCTGTTTCCACAATAGGGACAGACACACATACAAGCTTCCATAATGTTTCCGCAATAATTACATAGAATATCTTCCTCATCATCATTCTCATGTTTAATATTGATATCCTGACTCATTATCTTACTCTTTGTATTATTATAATAATATACTTATACTTTGTATTTAATAATGCTGATTCGTTTGTATCTAATAATTTAGATAATAATAAGAATATTTTATTTAATATTATTTGGATTTGGATCTTGCTATTCAATAGGACATCTTGTTAATGTATATATTTTTTTGTAAAATAATAAGACACATGATTTTTGATCCTCCTTGTGTATAAACACTTTGGATTTATGAGTTGGGAATTAATCTGTTTATTGTGATAATTTATTGTCGTCTGTTTTTTTAAAAAAAGAAATTACATTAATTATTTATGAGTTGGAGAAAAACTATTCATATTTATCATATGAGTGTTGTATCGGTATATGATAAAAATGCAAGGTTATGGAGTTATATTAAGAGTTTTTTTGATAAATCTTGTTATAATAAATGTAATAAAATAAGACTGAATTACTAGGATATAAAACTGTAAGTTTTATAAAGTTATTTTAAATATGTTAAAATCATACATTATATTATATTATTTATATTTATTTTTATTATAGATCTTAAATTATAATTATTATTAATATTTTTAAAATTATTATAGTAAACTTTTTATCTATGTTTATAGTTGAAAGCCTAGATGAATATGAAAAGCGGCAACAAACCCGCTATGGCATTTCTAATTGTAACTATAATTGCTGGAACTGCGTCAGTTTTAGCTTTGATAGCATTAATACCGGATGCTCAAGGCCATGGTGTACAAGCACAACTTCAAAGTAGATTCGTTAGAATCAACAATGAAGCATTTTCTGCACAGTCTGTTCATACCGGGGACACTATCGTAGTTACTGGAGAACTCCAGAGTTTGGTTAATAGACCATTGAGAGGCTGGCTATCACTTTTCAGCGAATCTACTAATGCAGGTAATAGGTGGGAATTTGTTAGCAGAGATCCACCTGGGAATATAATTGATATCCCTGCACAGGCAAAAATTCCATACAGACTTGAAGCTAAAGCACTTGAGCCTGGTATATATCACGTACATACACAGCTTAATATTGCATCAGTAGGCCCAGGATTAGGTCCAGGACAAACTGTACAAGTAATTGGTGAACCAATACTAAAACCAATCCCATGGAATAATATCATATATCAAAGCATAATTATTGCTGCAGGCCTTGGAGTTACTTTTGCTACCAGACCATGGCAAGTAATCTAAAAACTTTCCTTTTTTTTTATAGTTAAATTTAAATGCAATAATTTATACTGCAAGGCATATATTTCTTAAAAATATTTATAATCAAATAAAATGAAAAAATGTGACATTATAATGTTTTAAATCCTTCATTCTAAAACTAATTAATGTTATTTTAATTTAATACTGAAAAAATATTTATATTGTTTGATTCCCATCATATTAGGCTGTAACTTTATGTTTTCGTGATGCTTTTATTAGCCGAATCCAACTTAATATTTTATTAAAAATATTATTATTCTTTGTATCCATTTTCTATATTATTACTTTACATTAACATTTTTAAATCTTTTGTATATTGTTGCCGGTTTGATATTGGAATTAAATCTAACCGCAATATTTTAAATTAATATTAAATTCATTGTACATACATTAGTTTTAATATAAAAACATCCCCTTTGTAAATTATTTTTTTCCTTAGGAAATCTTTTTTTATTGTTTGTTTGAAAAAATTGTATGCAAGAAATAGTGAGTCAGATAATGACTCGTCAGGTTGTAACAATCAATTTTACTAAATCTGCTTTAGATGCTGCATTACTTATGAAAGAAAAAAGAATTAGTTCTCTTATTGTTCAGGATAATGATGATAAAACTTTGGGAATAATAACTGAAAGAGATTTTGTAAAAAGGGTATGTGCTGATGATAAGAGATCTTCCGAGGTAAAAATATCTGAATTGATGTCTAAAATTCAAACTTTTGCACAGCCTGATACTCCAGTGGATGTAGCAGTACAGAGGATGATTAATAACAGAATTAGGCGTTTACCTGTAATATCCGATGGAAAGGTAATCGGAATTATTACTGTAACCGATCTTGCAAAGGAGTTAAGAAGGATAATGTTAACTAAGGGTATAGTGGAATTAATTGATTAAATATTGACTTTGAACATTATAGATTTTAATTCTTTGATATTTTCCATTATGATTTGTATTTGATTTAATTATCGATATATTGGAGATTTCTTTTAATATCATTTCTGCTATTATTTCTATTATTGATAAAAATAAATTTAAAAGAGATAATCAAAAAATGGCTTCCAATATTTGGTATCGTATCTATCATTGTTATAATAATAGGTATAATTTTTCATAGTTCTTTTCCACAAATTATTTCGTCCATTGCAGTTTCTGTATTATTAATTTTTTCTGCAATGTTTTTTAGATCTGTGGGCCGAGATAGAGAAAGTGGAAAAAATAGTTCTAATACTTCAAAATCTGACCATGAAATAAAATAATTTTTCTATAAAGAACAAGATATATTAATTGATTTTAACAAAAGAAAAGAATTAGAATATTTGTGTATATATTTATTTATAAATCATTTATTATATATTATAATATTCTGTATCGGTAAAATGATGGATAAAACAGGTATATAAAATAAACAATGGTTCTACTTTTTCAATTAAAAATGAGCGAGAGGATACTTGTTAAATTTAATATTATTAATCTAAATGATAGGGTCCTGGATACTTCTAATATAATACAATCTACAAAAGTAGTTCATTATCTTTTTTAAACAAAAATTTATGGAATATTATTTTTTAATTGCCATAAACTTAAAAAAATGTTTTATTTTTTTGTAAAGGCCTGAATATTCTATTTTATTTACTTTATGGTATTTAATTCTGTAATTTTTTCGTTTACTAAATCAAAACCTTTTTGCCAGAAACTTTCTTTGGTTATGTCTATGTTCTCGTCTATCAATAAATTTTCAGGTTTTTTTGTTCCCCCTGAGGAAAGAATTCTAATATATTTTGGAATAAAGTCTTTTCCTTCAGTTTTGTATTGTTGGTATAAAGACATCACAAGTAAATTGCCAAATGAATATGCGTAACAATAAAAAGGCGAGTGATAAATATGTGGTATATATAGCCATTCATATTTAAAATCCTCTGTTACCTTGACCGAATCTCCAAATTGCTCTTTTAAATTGCTTAAATAAAGATCTGCTAGTTCATCGATTGTTGTTGCATTATTTTTAGATATACTGTCATGAGCAGAAACCTCAAATATTGTAAAAAAAGTTTGTCTCATTATGGTGGCATAAAAATCATCAATCTGTTCTGCTAAAAGTATTTTTTTCTCCTTATTTGACACCTTTTCAGATATTTTATCGTTTAACAACATTTCGCCAAAAACTGATGCTGTTTCTGCTAAAGGTAACGGTGGATGTTGTACACTTATTGGTTTGTCAGAAGCTAATACACTATGAATTGCATGACCGAATTCATGGGCCATTGTTGATATATCTCGTAACGTCCCATCAAAATTTAGCAATACAAATGGATCAATTTTTGGAGTAATTGTTGAACAAAAAGCTCCGCCTTGTTTATTATTTCTAAGTTCAGAATCAATATGTTTTTTTTCTACTAGTTTTTCTACTACGTGCTTAAATGTAGGATCAAAATCTCCATATGCATTTAGAACCGTTTTCATAGCTTTGTCATAATTGATCTTTTCTTGTTTTTGAGATTTTAATGGAGCATAAAGATGATATCGTTCAAATTTTTTTAGTTTTAACATCTTTGATTTTTCTTTAAAATATTTCTGAAAAATAACTGCGTTTGATCTGCAAACTTTAAGTAATGTTTCTATCGTTTTATCATCAATGTTGTTGTACAGGTTTCTTACAGATATAGGTGAGGGAAATTTTCTTAATGTGATGTACTCGTTATGCCAGTTTAATACTCTATTAATATAAATTTCACCCAAAACTCCGCTATTTTTTTTATATGTTGACCATAATGATTTATATGCTGCTATTCTTTCAGATGGCACGTGAACTTCTTACAAGCGATACTAATTTTTCTTTGTTGGTAAATATTTTTTTAATTTTTCTTTTTCCTTTAATTTCTACGTATTCATATTCAAAACCATTAGTCATTCTATCATAAATCTTGATTAAAGCATCAATTCCAGTAACATCCAGAATATTTATAATTTTTTCTTCGGATTCTTTTAATGTAAATTTTGATAATGAACGTTCGTGCTTAAGATGATCTTGATATACTTTTGGAACTTCTTCTATCAAACGATTTGCATTATCATCATCCAAATCTTTTTTAAACCACAAATCAAAAAAGAGAAGTTTGTTTGATATTTCGGTTGCATAAATATTCATTTTAGTCATTAGTGATGCCGCTTCGTTTGATGATGTATTTTCGGCATATTTTAAATGAGCATATCCTAAAACTATACTCAATTTTTCAGAAATAATTTCCGAATCCTTTATTAATTCTAAAAAATTTTTTATGGATATGTCTGGTTTTAATATCGATCTTTTGTTTTCAAATTGTTTTACTTTATCATCTATCGATAATAAAAAATTAGAAAATTCATCACTCTTTATGGTTTTTAACTAGTTCTGATAGATCCCATGTTCCTGTTTTAAGTTTTAATAGTTTTGACACATTCATTTTTAATATTGGGAACCATTTTATTTGTTTTTAATTTTTTTTATCGCATTATAAATACTATTTTTACTCTTTGCTCGTTTTATTATTTATGCTAACTTTCAATCTTATATGATCAGTAATTAAATATTTCAATAATTTAATTTAAGTTGCAGATGTTTTAGATTTTTATATTTATTTGCTTACAAAAAATTTTTTTCTCAACAAGTCATATGTTTTTGCAGCTTCACTGCCTCCTAAAATCAAAATAATTTCCTTGTTTGTAAAAAATGCATTTTTGATAGTTATCTTGTAATTGTTTATCATATCAAAAATGTGGTATAGTATTTGCCTTGTTACAATGATGTTTTCATTTGATAAAGTTAATGTTATCTTTGAAAGACCCTCTGTTATTTTTCCATTGTATTTTTCTTTTAATCCCAAAATGATTTTTCTAGATTCTTGGATATCTTCAGTAAATAAACATACTTTTTTTGTAGTATGTATTAAATTGTAATCGAAAAAGAGTATCTTTAGAAAAATCGTAAATCATCTCGGAAATGTCTCTTAATGTATTGTCATTATTAAAATTGATATCAATAATGCTTCCAGTTAGGGTCATTCTTACATCATTCGGACGACATTGCTTGATTCGGAATTTTCCTTGTTATCATTATTGTCATCGTGTGGATCTACATTTTTATTATTATTTATTGCTGAAACATAATTATTTGATTTGTTTAATTCGTCTGCGAATCTCTTTATGGCAACAATGATTGTTCCAATATTTACATTAGAGTCTGTTAATGCTTCTACATCTTTATGAATTTTATTAGCTAATGCCGTATAATTTACGATACCTAACTTAATTGCTTTAAGATAAAAATCATTTGATATTATAATTTCCTTTATTGCTTGCGGAACTGAAAAATCTCTCATATACATATTGTAATAATTAATCTACTCTATCAAATAAGTCTTACTTGATGTAAGAATAATTTATATTATGTATATAAGTATTACAATGTGTAATGTGTAAACAGTCATAATGTATTGGGTAATGTGTGAATACGTTAAATGAAAAATTCATCAGTTAAAATTATTAAAGATAGCAGAAACGGATATTCGATTTGTTGGAAAAGGACTTGGCTCTTGTGGATCCAAAAGTCATGGATGATTTGCATTTAGGTTATCGGGTGATATTATTGAATTGAAAGGAAAGAGAAAAGTTAGTTATGTAAGACTCTGGTCTGGGTTAATCTCTGACTACGGGAGAAACATTGTACGTATAGATGGATATACTAGAAATTCTCTTGAATTCAGGGATCGATGATCATGTTACTATTAAAAAAATTGGAAATGTGAATAAGGCAACAGGAGGTTAATTTGGCTCCATTTGAAGAGTTAGAATATGCTGGATTCGAGAGCATTCTTCCCAATTTATTGGATGGTCGGATTGTATCAAAAATGGACACCATTCCTATAAATTTGATGGGGAAAAAAGATTAATTTTATAATAAATAATTTAAATCCAATTCTAGTCCTTTGATTATTGATACGTTAGTACTAAATTTACTTTTGGTGATTATAAACAGAGTATTTCTCCAAATATTCCAAGAATAAATTACGAAGATATCGGGGGAATAAGAGATGCAATACAAAAAGTTAGGGAAATGATTGAATTACCAATACGTCATCCAGAACTATTTGAAAAAATTGGGATCGAAGCACCGAAAGGGTGTTTTACTTTATGGCCCATCCTGGTACAGGCAAAACTTTATTGGCCAAAGCGGTTGCTAATGAAACCATTGCAAACTTTTATTCTATCAGTGGACCTGAAATTATGAGTAAATTTTATGGAGAGAGTGAACAACGATTAAGGCAAACATTCAAAGGTGGCACAAGAACATGCTCCTTCAATAATATTTATTGATGAAATTGATTCTATTGCACCAAAAAGGGAAGAAGTAACAGGCGAGGTAGAAAAGAGGATAGTTTCTCAAATGCTAACGCTGATGGATGGAATCCAAAATAGAGGAAAAGTTGTTGTAATTGGAGCCACTAATAGACAGGACGCAATTGATCCTGCTCTTAGAAGACCAGGTAGATTCGATAGAGAAATAGAAATAGGAATTCCTGACGAAGAGGGCCGAATGGAAATACTCAATATTCATACTAAGGGCATGCCTTTGAGTGAAGATGTAAAATTGTCAAAGATATCAAATATTACTCATGGGTTTGCTGGAGCTGATTTGGAAATATTGACAAAAGAAGCTGCAATGAGGTCTTTGAGAAGGATTCTTCCTGAAATTAATATCGATCAATCTCCAATTCCATCAGAAGCATTAAATAAAATAATTATAATGAATTCTGATTTTAGTAGTGCTTTAAAAGATGTATCTCCTTCAGCAATAAGGGAATTTCAAATACAAAGACCTGATACTCAATGGGATGATATAGGTGGGTTAGAAGATACAAAACAAGAACTAATAGAAATAACCGAATGGCCTTTAAAATATCCTGAACTATATGATTTAGCCAATATTAGACCTTCCAAAGGTATTTTACTTTATGGCTCTCCTGGAACTGGTAAAACTCTCTTAGCCAAAGCCGTGGCCTCTAATTCTAACGCCAATTTTATTAATATTAAAGGACCTGAACTAATATCTAGATGGATTGGTGAGTCAGAAAAGGGAGTACGAGAAGTTTTTAGAAGAGCAAAACAAGCATCTCCTTGTATAATATTTTTTGATGAACTTGATGCCATAGCTCAAAGAAGAGGATCTGAAATAGGGGAATCTGGAGTAATTGAAAGAATGATGAGCCAAATGTTAACAGAAATGGATGGATTAGAGATTCTTAATGGCGTTGTTGTTATTGGAGCAACAAATAGAGTTGATATTATAGATGAAGCATTGCTAAGACCTGGACGATTTGATAAAGTTATAGAAATTCCATTTCCTGATGATGAATCAAGAAAACAAATAATTCAAATACATCTTAAAAAGAAACCTATTGATACCAATTCTATATCTGTCAAAAAAATATTAGAATTGACTGTTGGATTTACCGGGGCAGAAATTGAAGGCTTGATTAATTCTGCTGCTATTATGGCATTAAGAGACTTTTTAAAAGAATATGAAAAAAAAATGGAGCAGAACAATAGTTCTAAGATAGAAAAACATTATTTAGAAAAATTTAAAATAACTTTAAAACATATTATTCAAGCAAAAGATAAGATGATGATGAATTCAAAAAATAAAATATATGGTATAGACCAAAAAGTAGGGCGTAATAAAATATAACATAATATTATTCTATTTTTTGTTCTGATTTAGAGACTGATAGTATATTGAGAACATTAGTAAAATAAAATTATTATATTTGATATTATTATATTTTATAATATACTTTTTACACAAGTATTTTCTATTTCAAAGTCTATGTGTATTAGTTATGATTCGGGAATCGTATTTTATATTTAAACCAAAATTATACTTCTTTTTCCTTTTTCTGCTCTGTTGCCTTATCTGCTATTCTGGAATAGCGCTTCTTCAGTTCCTTTCAATATGTGTTTTTTTACAAAAATTGAAAACAATCCCATAAATCCTTTCATATGAATATCCCATTTTACATTTATTCTTGTTTTGTTTTCGTTAATTTCTTCTAATGTTATTGTTTTTCTACCTCTAATAGGCCCTTCAACTATTTCTATAGTTATTTGGTTTTTGTTGTACAGTGTTACTATTTCCTTACACTTGTAATTTTTAAACGCTATTATGCTTTCTCTCTCTGTAATATTTCCTTCTTTTTTAATATTTTTAATATACTTTGTTCCATGCCAATATTCTGGATCCTTATCAATATCTGATATAATATTCCATAATTCATCGATAGAAGCATTAATATCTTTACTTGTTAAAATTGTAGTCATAATTATACTAGATACATTTGATATTTTAGTTTAATTTAAAATAAAATTATTTAAAATGAATTAAATCTATTTTATAATAATATTTCTTAATCCTTCTACTATGTATTGAATTGCAATAGCTGTTAATATAACTGCAAATATTCTTGAAATTACTTCAGAGCCTCTATATCCTAAAATTCTGTAAATGGGATTAATAGAACGCAATACAACATATGTTATACCGATAACAATTATTATCGATAGCAATGTCACTATGAGTCCATCTTTCTGTTGAGAAATTATTACTGAAGTAATTGCTCCTGGACCAGCTATGAGGGGAAAAGCAATGGGTATGATTCCTGTTTGTTGTAAATCTTTTTCTAAATTTCTAAGTTCGCCATGTCTCATTATTTCTAATGATACTATAAATAATAAAGCTCCTCCAGCAACCATAAAGCTATTTATAGTAATTCCAAAAGTGGTTAGAATCTGCGTTCCTGCAACACCAAAAATCATCAATAATAGTGCTGATGTTACAGCCGCGGATTTAGACATTGCCTTACTTGTTTCTTTTTCCATTTTTTTTGTGAGATTTATTAATATTGGTATAATCCCGAAAGGCTCAACAACTGCTAATAATTGAATGGTGGATGTTAAAATCTTATTAAAAAAGTTATCTGGAATTACAAAGATGTTAGTTATAAAACTTAATAATTCTACTAAAAATACCATTGTAGAGTATTTGATTTAGATATACATAAATTGTGCTTTAATTTCATTATATTATTTTCTGATAAAAGAATTTTTTAAAAACGTCATCCATGCAAAGTGAGATCTGTGATAAAGTATTTAGTCTCATTTGAAATGGTTGTGCTTTATTCTTTAAAAATATTATTTGATAAAATATGATAATGTCATAATATTTGTTATATTGACTGATATTGACAATTCAATATTATTCTCTTTTTTATTTATTTTAGTTGAGATGATGACTGAATATAGGACAATTCTTTAAATACTGCTGCAAATAAAATTAAAAAATAAAGGTATTAGTAAAAAAGCAATTAAAGATGCTTAAAATATTTGAGAGCAGAAAAATTTACAACCAATTACTAATAGAGGAAAAATATATGGTTAATGTCATTTTACAAACTTTCATGCCATTTGTTTCATCCTTTTTAATTTCTCTATTATTTTAAGATAAAGTAAAAGCATTTTCAAATTCTTTTTTTGTTTATCTATGTCATTTTCAATGTTTATTGATTTATTATTTTCAAGTATTCTCTTGATAACTGTTTTCTCAACTTGTATTAGTAAATCGTTATAATTTTTTATTTCCTGTGGTTCATTTTTGTTTATAATATCTTTTCCTATGTTATTTGGATTTATTTCCTCTTTTTTTTCTTCAGATATATCAACAGAAGTTTTTTCAATTCCTTGGGTATTTTGATTTGCTTTTTGACAATTCAAACACATTATATCGCCTTTAAATTTTATAAGAAGACCGTTGCAAACTTGACATGGTTCTGATAAAAGTGTTCCGCCTTTTAATAAAAAATCTGCTCCTTTTTTAAGAGTATCATTATTCATAAGAATCTAAAGTATATTATTTTCGTCTATCTTTTTATCTTGAATTTGAAGTTTTTCTTGTTTACTTAACTTGTTAAGCTCATTTACCAAAAATTCCTTATACTTATTTTTTTCTTCTTCTGTCATTCTATTTAAATTAGAGCTAAGTGTGGAACCTATTGTGAATACTCTATCGAGCAAATCCATCGTCATGAATCTTCCCATATTCCCAATTCTGAATACGACATCCAAATGCTTTTGTATTATGTTATGAGCATATTTAATATCTGATGCTATGGCGACTCCTTTTTTAGTAATTCTATATCTTCCATTTTCATGTTCTTCAATGAGTCTTTCTTCTAACAATCTTCCTAGTAGTGGATATATTAAACCTGGAGAGGGTTTCCATTTTCCTTCGGTCTGAATTGTGGCTTTATCAATAATTTCCTTACCTGTCATAGGCTGATCTGATAAAAGTTCTAGAATATAATGACGTGAAAATCCTCTAGGAATGGCACTTCCGACCCTAGAAAACCAATCAGAAATCATAATAACATAATAAGTATCGCTAGTGACTTATTAATTTTTATCTTAAAATCAGCAATTTGACAACTTTGTCATAAAATAAATGTATTAACTAATGATTTTCTATTGCGAGTTCTAAATCTATCTGATATTTTTCCCATTCTAGGTCTTTATTATTCTTTATTAATTTAGGTTCTACTAAATTTTGTTCTTTGTTCATCTTTTACTAATAATATATCTTACTTCTAGAATATAAAATTTATTTGGACTCGATTCGTCTTTATATTGTAAAAATTTCAAATTTAAGGTTAAAGATATGTAGAAAAACAAAAATGAAACACCTTAAAATTGCAAGACATGTGATTTTTACATATTTCTTTTTGATAAAATAGGCTAAAAAATAACTAGCATAGTTTTTATTTAGGAAAATAATTTCTTTTTATTATAGTAAATTGTCGCAGGAAGAGTTTAAACATATACTCCGAATTGCCGGAAAAGATGTTGAGGGTAGTAAAAAATCAATAATAGCCTTAAGTTTAGTAAAAGGCGTTGGTTATAATTTAGCTCAAGTTATTTTACAGTCTTTAAATATTAATCCTTATCTTCGAATAGGTTTTCTTACAGATAAAGATATTTCTGATGTCGAAAATGCATTAAAAAATATTAAATCACTTGGAGTTCCAAATTGGTATCTTAATCGAAGAAAAGATATGGATACAGGAACTGATGTTCATTTGATTACATCTGATTTGGATTTTATTAAATCTAATGATATAGACCGAGAGAAGTCTATTATGAGTTGGAGAGGATATAGACATATGTTTGGGCTTAGAGTTAGAGGTCAAAGAACAAGAAATACTGGCAGAAGAGCTACTGCAGTAGGTGTTAAGAAAGTTGCCGGTAAGGCCCCTGCTTCAGGAAGCGCACCCAAATAATATAGGTGATATAGATGGGAGATCCAAGAAAAGCCAAAAAAAGTTATACAAGACCAAGAAGTATATGGACAAGCGATCAAATCAGTTCAGAATTATATATAGTTGGTTCTTATGGTTTAAGAAATAAAAAAGAACTATGGAAAGCTCAAACCGAAATTGCAAGAATAAGAAATCAGGCAAGATCCCTTTTGTCACTTCCAATAGAGGTAAGACATGAAAAAGAAACCAAATTGCTTAATTATCTCTCTAGGTTTGGGCTTGTAACACCTAGTTCTACATTGGATGATATTCTTAATCTTAAAATTGAAGATATTTTGGAAAGGCGATTACAAACAATGGTTATGAAACGTTCTAATCTAAAATCTCCCTACCAGGCCAGACAAATAGTAGTTCATGGTCATGTTAGTATTGGAAATAGGAAAATAAATCTTCCAGGGTACTTAGTAAAGAAGGATGAAGAATTAGAAATTCTTGTCCATATTACTCCACCAGTTGTTGAATCCACTAATAGTAACTCTTAACTCCTAATATCTCATTTATTGTTATTGTAATATTTTTATATTCTTTCAACCTTCTCAATATCTACATAATCGATTTTTCCATCACTATCCATATCATATCCTTGTACAATTGCGGCCCATTCATTTTCATTTCCTGTAAAATCTGAAAAAGTTTTTTTGCTAAAGTTGGTAAATGCTATTACTGCAGATTTTGTACCTATAGATCTGACTCCTGCAATTAAAATGATATTTTTTGATTTATTAAAAGGATTTTTAATTTTGGCAATAATTCCTAAATTATCTAGATGATATATTTTGCCTGATTTGTCTAACAAACCCGACCAATAATTATCTTCTTTAAATTTTATCGGTAAATATTTATTGAATTCTGATGAAACTATGTTTGTACCTGGGCCTCCTATTACGAATAAATTATTATCTTCCAATTCTTTTTCTGCTTTTGCATCTTCATCAAGTTTTACAATAAAACCTTGAGGCACATTACATATTGTTCCAAGATAAAAAGCCAGATGGATTGCATAATGTCCATCTCTTGCTGATGTTTTGAAAATACCATGAGGATTAGGAGAGCCTACAATTATCAACCCTTCAAAAAAATTATCATTATTGATAAACCCTTTTAAGAATTTTTTGGTTATTTCATTTTTAATGTAGTTATTGTCTTTTTCAAAGCTATTATTGTTAAGTTGTTTTTCGCCCCATGGCATCTCTATACCAAACGACGGACTTGAAGTCTGGTATAGTTTTGCTGTTCCACCCTGCACAAAATCTGTTCCAATTTCTTTGATTGCCTCAATAGAAATTAATTTCTTTATATAATAATAGGCACTCTGTTCATAAATTTTTAATTCCTTTGCTATTTGAGCAGCATATTTTGGTTTATCCGATATTAATTTCAAAATTTTCCAAGCTATTGGATTTGACAAAATATGAATTTTCTTTTCATTCTCTAATATGCTAATTTTTTTTTCAAATACCTTGTCTTCATTACTATAAATTAATTTTTTTTCAATCACCATTAATTCCTAACCACCTATAATATTTTTTTACCGGTATAAATTTCATCATATATAAAAAAATTATTGTTTTCCTAATTTTTTTAAATTAGTTAGATGAGTTATAATATATTTTATAATGGTATGTTTATTTGTTTAATAAAGGTTTTAAATCATATGGATAAATAATTTATTGTGTGTTCTATCATCGGGTACAATGGACAATTATTGGAGGCAGCCCCTCTATTAGTTGATAGTCTGAAAAAAATGGAATACCGTGGCTATGATAGTGTTGGAATAGCTACTTTGAATAAAGGAAAAATTTTGATTAGTAAGGGTGTAGGGAAGGTTGCCGAGGTCAACAAAATCTTGGAATTTACCAAATTACCTGGCCATATAGGAATTGGACACACGAGATGGGCAACTCATGGGGGTGTAAGTGATAAAAATGCACATCCTCATTTTTGTTGTACATCTGATATCGCTGTTGTTCATAATGGCATAATTGAAAATTATCCTGATTTGAAAGAAAAACTTTCAAAAGAAGGTCATATCTTTAAAAGCCAAACAGATAGCGAAGTTATTCCACATCTTTTAGAAAAATATTGTAAAGAATTTGGCAATGATTATGAAAAATCTCTTATAGCGACCTGCAAAATTTTAAAGGGCTCTTTTGCATTTGTTGCAATTTTCAAGAATGGATTAATTTGTGGAGCCAGATTCGATGAACCATTAATAATTGGGATCGCTCCATCCGCTCTTTTCTTGTCAAGTGATGTTCTTGGGTTTTTAAAATACACCGATAAAGCTATATTTTTAGATAATGGTGATATTGTTACTATAGAAGGAGAAAAATATAATATATTTGATATAAATAATAATAAAATTTCTCGACCTATTACTCAAGTTGCATGGGAATTGGGTTCAACTGAAAAAGGAAAATATGCACACCACACAATAAAAGAAATACATGAGCAATCATCTATATTATTTAATTCTCTTAATAAGAATAATGATTTTCAAAAAGTTCTGCAATTATCTCAAAAGCGCTTCTAATGTGTATATAACAGGAAGCGGGACTAGTTATCATTCTGGATTATTAGCTAAACATCTTTTAGCAAAATATGCAAAAATAAAATCTGAGGTAATAGTGTCAAGCGAATTTCACTATATTTCAGATACTTTAGAACCAAATTCTGCAATTATTGCCATTTCTCAAAGTGGTGAAACCGCTGATGTAATTCATCCAGTAAAAAAAGTAAAGGATCATGGGATAAAAGTCCTTTCAATTATTAATATTCCGACTTCCTCTTTAGCAAGATTAAGTGATTCTGCTATTGTTTTAAATTGTGGACCTGAAATAGGTGTTGCAGCAACTAAAAGTTTTATCGGACAGCTCATGGTTATATATAATATCGTCAATTTGTTATCTGACAACCAACTCTATGCAGATAAATTAAATCAAAAAAAATTGATAGAAATTATGGAAAAAACTTTGAAATTGGATAATAAAATAAAATCATTAGTATCTGAACTTGATAGTGAAATTAAAGACATCTATATTTTAGGGAGATCGATTCATTATCCTATTGCTCTAGAGGGATCTTTAAAAATTAAAGAGCTTGCTTATATTCATGCAGAGGGTATCGCAGCAGGTGAGCTCAAACATGGTCCTTTGGCTCTGATCGATTCTAAATCTCTAGTTATTGTGATAAATCCTATTGATGAAACTTATCAAGATGTTATTTCAAGTGCAAATGAAATTAAATCGCGGGGTGCAAAAATTATTGGAATCTCAAATAAAAGCAATGATGTTTATGATTATTATATAGAAATACCCGAATGTTTGAATTATCTTTATCCTATTATAGAGGTTATTCCATTACAGCTTATGGCATATTATCTATCCCTTAAAATGCACATAGACCCCGATTATCCAAGAAATTTGGCCAAATCTGTTACAGTTAAATAATGATTTGAATTAATGAATGAAATGGCTTTATCTTTTAAAGATATTAGTTCTTTTTAATATCATGAAATGACTTTATTAACTATTAAAATTGATAATTGTCAATTTCCAACTCCATATTTATACGATGTCCAAAATTTTACATGGGCAGATTTTAATTTAATTGATTATAAATATTCCAAATCTTTTGATAAATCTGTAATTGTTAAAGTGGGTATAATGCCTATACTGTCTTATATAGCCGGAAAAATAGAAAAAATAAAACTCAAATCAGAAGGTGAGATTATTAACAAAGGTAAAAGTTTAGGCACTATAGAAAGTTTGAATTATTTTGGAGTTATTAGATCTCCTATTTCTGGAAAAATCCTGGAAATCAATAAGAATCTACTATCCAATCCAAAGCTAGTAAATGATTCTCCATTTGAATATGGGTGGATAGCAAAATTAAAACCTTTGAATCCTGAAAATTTTGAATCGTTGCAGTCTATTGATCAGTGTAAAAGTGAAATTTCGCTGTTAATAAAAAAATTTAATGTAAAATGTTTTAAGAATTTCCCGGATTTTGAAATGTATGAGCTTGGGACTGAATGCTCCGCAACTTTGGCAAAATTAGATGATTTTATGGATAAGAAAATGAGATGTTGGACAAATAGTTCATTTGTTTCTGATGATCCAACTGCTGACTTGGAGGTAACTCGATGGGTTAATGAAAATAATCAAGAGCTAGTGGAAATAATTATGGAAAAAAATGAATTAAAAATTTCGAACAATACAAATTATTTATTCCATATTTTGATAAAAAAATTAACTTGAGAAAAGATATGGATATATAAAAAATAATTTTTATATATCTACATTTTATTTTTCGATTAAATTTCCAATCATATTTCCCCATTCAGTCCATGAACCATCATAATTTTTCACATTTGGATATCCTAAAAGATATTTTAATACAAACCATGTATGAGATGAGCGCTCGCCAATTCTGCAATACGAGATTATTTCCTTTTCTGATGTAATTCCTCTTTCTTGATAGAGTTTTTTTAATTCTTCGACGGGTTTAAAGGTTCCATCTTCATTTACTGCTTTTGACCAAGGTATATTTACTGCTCCAGGAATGTGACCACCTCGCTGAGCATGCTCTGTAGGATATTCTGGTGGTGCAGTAATTTCTCCCGAAAATTCTTGCGGGGATCTTACATCGACCAAAACTATGGAATCCTGTTTATTTAGTGAATTTGATACATAGTTTAAGTATGTCCTGATATTTTCATCTGGCTCGTTGGCCTTAAAATTTCCATTAGAATATGTTGGAATATCTTTGGTAATAGGTCGATCCTCTTCCAGCCATTTCTTTCTTCCACCGTTCATTATTCTTATATCTTTGTATCCATAATATTTGAAAACCCAAAACGCAAATGCTGCAAACCAATTATTAAAATCGCCATATAAGACAAGAATTGATTCATTAGTTAATCCTGCTTTTGCAGAAAGTAGCTTTTCACATGCTTGTTTTGAAAGTATATTCCTGCTTATGGGATCATTTATATCATGTCTCCAATCAAACAAAACTGCTCCGGGTACATGACCTAGAAAGTAATTTGATTTTGGATCGTAATCTACTTCTGCAATTCTTACATTTGAATCATTTAGATGTTCTTCTGTCCACTTTGTATCAACTAAAACTTCTGGGTGAGCATATTCATTTGACATCTGTTTACAAATGTAATTAATTGATGATCTTCTATTTAAATAGTAAAACCTCTTTTTTTTGGCTTCTATATGAAGACATTCTAATAATTTCTTCATGTTAATGTTGATTATTTTTTAATAGTATAGGTGTGCGGTTTATATTCATATATTATTATAACTATAAAGGAAACTAATTTTAAAATATGATAAAATATATTGTAATATGTGACCGTTTATACAGATTCATTATCAAATTTAAAAAATTACAAAAATGATTTTTATAAAATTGCAGTATCAACATATCTTTCTTATCCTCTGCAAAATAAAATTGATGCATGGTTTAATGATGTGGCCCCTTCAAGGTCATTATATGATATGTTTGAGCAAGAAAAAATAAGGTGGGATGAATTTGTAACTTTATATTTCAATGAGATGAATACCTTTCTTGCAAAATCTAAAATAAAATGGATTAAAGATTTTTCAAAAAACAATGATGTAGTTCTTTTGTGTTATGAAAGCGAATCGGATCCTAGATGCCATAGATATATATTAAAAAGGCTAGTCGAGGATAGTGGTTAGAATTTGTGAAACTTTTATCGGTTTATTGCCTGATTTAAAAAGTTTTGCAAAGTGTTCTTTTGTTTTTGTTTTGCAATGTGTTATCTTGTAAACGTTCTTTGAAATATTATAATTCAATTGTATTAACAAAATTATGATTTAAATAAAATAGGTTTATCTAAAATTGAGTGATTGTTAAATCATTATATTGGGATACTCAATAATTTTGACATCTTTTTAATACGCTTTTAAAATCTTGAAAAGAATTATATTCAAATTTGTTAATTACCTTTTTTAAAACCAATTATTATATTAATGAATTTTATAACAAAAGCCTTTCTAATTGTTTAAATTATTTTTATTCCAGTAAAATATTTATTTTATTTAAATCATAATTTTACAAAATATTAAATTTGCAAATGTTTCTCTTTTATGCCTTGGGCAACTAGCACTGAATAACAACCAAGGCCGCAATCTTCGCATATCGGTTTTAGTCCTTTGGCATCAGAGCTTCCTATACAACATGGTCTTTTTTCCCTTCCTTTGTGATCTAAAGAAAGTATTGCCCAGGTTGGACATTGAATAGGTGTTGTACCTTTTCCTCCCCAATTTCCTTTCATTAGCTTCAATTGCTTTTCATTATTTATTACAAAGTTGGGGTATTCTCTCTGTAGTTTAATTAACTCATCTATTATTTTATTACGTTTTTCACCATATGGAATCCATAGTGGATCGCCCTTCACAAATGGGGTGTGAAATTGAAATCCTATTTTATTTACTTTATCTTTCCATTCTTCTATAACATCTTTTATAGATATAAAATTCAATGTATTTATGGTCATTGTAATCCAAATATCCTTCCATACGGGTTTGCCATTGCGATTTGGACCTGAAATATATTTCAAAATATTATCTTTTGTTTTTTTATAAGAACCATTGCCTCTTATGCTGTCATGTATTTTTTCAGTTCCATCTAATGATATCCAGTAAAAGTAAAGATTATCAAATCTCGGTATCGGTAAAGTTCCATTTGTAACGACGCAAACTCTCCTCGGCATTTCATCACAAAAAGTTTTAATAATATCCGGACGAAGTAGAGGTTCGCCACCAATTAATGTAGTAACAAATATTTTTTCTTTTTTAAATCTCTCTCGAATAATTTTTTTCCAATCACTTGCAGTTAGTTCTTCATTTTCGTTTTTTCTATTTAGCCACCAATAACAGTGAGAACAGTGTAAATTACAGACATTGTTTATGTCCACTGAACCATATATAAAGGATTTAGAATTGAAAAATTTTATACCAAAGTATTTTTTAATCAAATTTATATAAAATGGCATCTCTAGTAGAATATCTGAAATACCTCTCCCGTAAATTAGATCAACCATTATATTATCTATAATATTATGAGTATGGATTGATATAAGCATATTATTATTTTTGATTAATGTGATGATATCTACTGATCAAGTTATATTTTATTTAATAAAATATTTTCTCAGATTTTTCAAAAAACAATTGATTTCTCAACCGTATATTTTATATTTGATATGGAATTTTAAACATATTTATTAAATGTTTACTTATAATATTAGGCCCTGTTAACTTAAGCGTTTATTATATTCTTGTTATACATGAATACAAACAGGTTCAACCAGTTTTTAACATGATTTAGATTGCAATTTTCTTTCTTGCATGGAAAGTAGTCATCAAAACTTTCGGTTCTATCCTTGATGTATTGGATGATTCTCTCAATGAGACTTTTCTCTAATGGGGAATGGATATGATGAGATAGTTTTAAGAATCTACATGCTTGTGGATACCATGTGCCACCATCTGTAGAAACTAGATGTTTTCCATAATCTTTAACCAATGTCAACAGAAAGCGCTCTGCAACAAACATATTTCTTTCCTTGGATATAGATAGTGCGAGGATTGACCTATTTTTAGGCTCTGTTATTGCATCCCATAGCCATAGTAATTCTTAAGAACCAACCTGAATCATTGTTTCATCAACTACAAATTCAGATATCTTTCTTCTTTTAGATGATAGTTTTAGTGGCTTATATGTCTGGATCCACTTCCAGATTGATACATGATGGCTTCTCTTGACTATGTGTAAAAAAGATAATGCTTTGGCAACGTTTCTAGTGGACAAACCAAGAAAATACAAATAAAGCCCATAGCCAATACATTCTGAAGATGTTCTGTTTCTTTTATTAGGCATAACTGAAATAGAACGTCTTCAAGCTTATATCGTTTTCTTAAGTTAACAGAGCCTAATATTATATCTATCAAAATTTCTTCAAACAGTCATACCATGTTTTTTCTAAAGATATGAGGAAACGTATCAAACGTTTCCTTATCTAGGTTTGGATTATCAAATTTTGATAAAATTATAATTATAATTATAATTATATTTTTCCCCTTTTTTTTTGAATGAAAATCATCTGAATTTTATATTCTATATTGTATTTTTTAATATGTTTTAAATTCAATCAAAAAATAATAACGCTTTGTATATCATAAATTTCAAAATTAAAAGTTGCAATTATTTTTCTATTTAAATTAAAAAATTATTTAAGCAATGCTTTTTATCGATATATATGGTTTACAAATATATAGATATTGTAGGAACCTCTGAGATTAATATTACTGATGCTGTTAATAATGCTTTTAAAGAGGCGTCCAAGACTGTAAAAAATATTCAATGGGGTGAAATGGGAAAGGTAACATTTAGACTTGACCATGAACAAAAAATCGAATATCAGGCTGAAGTTAGAATTGGTTTTAAAATCGAAAGGACTGATAATGCTATCTAAATTCAGATCAAAGAAATTCTTTTCAACATGAAAAGTTTCTAATACGGTTTTTATAATATTATGAAATAGATTCATCAATTCTATTGACTAAACAGATACCAAATTAAACTGTTCTAAGAAAATGATTTTATAAAATATGTATTTTAAAATATGACTGTAGAAATAATAAATTATAAAATATTATAAAATAAATTTATTTTTATTTATGTTATCAATTATCATTGTATTTGTCTTATTGTATTTCATTTTATAATTTGTGATGGAAGAGTATAATCATAAATTCACTATCAAGTTTCATTACTCTCTTTATCTTTTCCAACTGATCCTTCTCTTGTTTCTTTATTTGACTTATTTTCGTATTCTATATTTTCATGAGTTATGTCTTCTGTTATAGTTTTTGTTTCAGTAACTGGTTTCTTTTTTACTATGACTTCCTCTTTAACATATGGTTTTTTTGTTACCACTGGTTCTTCTCTTTTTAATGGAATAGATATTTCTGTTCTAGATTCCACTGGTCCTTCTATTGGTGATAATGATTTTTCTGAAGGTGGCATCGATGAATCAGACGAAGAATAGTTGATATCAACAGGCCTCCTTTCAATCGTGACCATTTCACGGGTTAATTCGATTTCCACCGTTTTTGTTTCCATAATAGGTTCTTTTATTATATTCACATTATCTTCGGTAATATTTTTGGTAATTTCGAGGTTTTCACCCATTACTGGAATTTTTGTTTCAAGTTCTTTTGACATATCCGAAGATTTAAATGAAGAATATTCATCAAATTTTTGACCCGCTGTTTCTTCAAATCCCTTCAATTCGCTTTCACTAACTCTTAATCTGAGAGTGTCTCCATCAAAACTTTCTGCGGAGGAGATGGGTATATGATATCTTTTTTTATTTAAAAGACCTTTTTGTGTTATAATATAAGTATCCCCTACTTCGTGGACTTCTCCTAAATCTAAACCATCAGTTCCTATTGCTTCTTTTTTTACATACATTATTCCAATCGATACTATCTTTATTGTTGTTTGCAGACATATGTATTATTAAATAACAAGATATATAATTACCATAGAATTTTTTTATTATATTTTATTAAATTATTTCTTCTTCGTGATTGTCAGGATATTTTATAGTTAGCTGCTCTGATTTGACATCCATTTCTATTTTCTGTTTTTCATTAGTTTCATATTTTTTTATAACAATTTCTCCAAGTTTTACCATTTCTTTTATTAATTATTATCTCTTCACCCCATATTGGTATAACATTCTCTTCTTTTTTAGAATTGTAGTTATTTTTATCAATTGATATTGGTATCAATTTTGTATTAGAATTAGTGAATTTTTCAATAAGCAAATTGCTGTTTTTATGATGAATAACTTTAATATTTTCTGAATGGGGAATTTCTTCACTATTATCTTTATTTTTGTCCTTCTCATGAGAAAAACATCGGTTATTTTGTCTTTTATTTTTGAAAAGATTTCTATTATTTCATTTTCACTATACGAGTCAAATTCTTTACCGTTTATATATGCCTCTTCATATTTTATTGGAATTTCACTTTTTTTGTTGATGTTACCCATTTCTTTGCTAAAATTAATTGTGTTTCTTCGATTTTTTTGGTAATGTCAAAATTTTCTGCAAACAATGGAATTTTTTTTACTATTTCATCTCCGTATGAAAAATTATTATTATTATTATTATTGGTTGAAGACTCCATAAACCCTTCCTTGAATTTTATTATTGTCCTCATTTTGTGACTGACTGATTTTTATTCATGTAAAAATATTATTAATAAAAATTATAATAATGTGTATTTATTATAAATTATAGTATTTTGTTATAGTTATAATTTCTATTTAGAGTTATTTGGACTTATTTTACATTGAATTTTTTTATTTTATATTTTTAATTTTAATATTATATTCTAGTCAATTTCTTTATTAATATTTGATCTTGAACATATATTCATTTTTTCTATCAAATGTGAACTTCTTTTACTTTATCTTTATCCATGGATATAGTGATATAATTTTAGTTTATTAATAAAATTGTTAAAATAGGTGCCTATACATAATGTTAAAAATCTTAAATATTAATTAATACTTTTGTACAATTGTTATAATTGATTAAAATAAAAGAAGGATTATCTGGAAAACTCAACTTGACGTCTTCAGTTAAAGAAGAGGAGCAGGAGGAAACAGAATATCCGATAATAATCAAATCAAAATCGTTACGACATTCTATTTTTATTATTAGAATCGGATGATAAAAATTTCTCGTGTTAATCTTTAAATAAAATTCAGTAATAGTGATTGATGGAGAAAATTTTAGCAAGATGTTTTTATTAAGTATTCTATATAATAATTATAAATATTAAGTCACGATTACTAACCTATATATGACAAAAAACTCTGATATTGACAAATCCACCGATGCTAGTTATAATAATCCCTTTTCATATGACAGCGAAATAGTAAAAAAAATTCCATTGATAGGCGAAAAATTTTCTTATACAAAGCAAACAAAAGAAGATCAAATAAATATTGAAAAAAGATGGACCACATCTATAAAAAAAGTTGAGATACCTGTAAGTTATGAAGAAGTTTACATCGATGGTAAAAAAATTGATACTCTTGATAAAAAAGAAGTTGTCAAGATATTTGCAGTAATTAAAAATAAAATTAAAGATGTATTTTCGCATTCTAAAAATCAAGAACACGTTGATTCATCTGATTTATTAAAAGTGAAACATTATGATGCAGATAGTAATATATTAAATGAAAAAAAAAATAATGAAAATGTGAAATCAATGCCTTTGTCTTTTATTAAAAAAAACCCAAAAACAGAAGATGTTATAACAATATGGGGTGAAGAGATAATAATTAATAAAAGAAAGGTAAAACTTGGAGAATTTGTAATTAAAAAATATGAAGTTACGGAAACGAAAAAAGTAGAAGTGGAATTGACAACAGAAAAATTAACTATACATCAACCTGATTCATCAAAAGAAGAAATAATTTAAAAATTTGAGTAATGAAACAACTCCAAAAAGTAAATTATTGATATATTTGGATACTATAGTCATATTTTATAAAAACATGATTTTTTCTATGTATCGGTTAAATAGCATATCCATTAATTATAATGTATATGTCTAACAACGATGGAAATAGTATTGATTGGGATAATGTTGTAAAAAAAGAAGCAATAGGTTTGAATGGGGAGGACCTAGGTGAAGTTTTAGAAGTTGGAAGCACGTATATTGTAACGCAAAAAGGTATAATAAATAAAAAAAGATATTATCTCCCTAAAAAGTCAATAACAAGTTTTGATGGCTCTGTCCTTAAACTTGATATGACTAATAATGATCTTGACGCATATAAAGAAACTGGAGGTCAAAAATTCGAGGGATATTCTTCATTTAAATCTTCGGATATGTCAAAAGAACTTGAAACAAAAATTCCAGTAATGGCTCAAAATCTTGAGGTTTCAAAAAGATTGATCGAAAATAAAGTCAAAATAATAAAGGAACCTATCAAGGAAATAAAGAAAATAGATATAGAATTAACTCATGAGGAAATTATTATAGAAAGGATACCATCAAAGAATGACTCTTCTTCTACAGTATCCACTCCTTCAAATAATAACTCTGTCCAATCAAAAACAGAACTTGTATTCCGTCTAAAACGAGAAGAACCTGTAATAAAAAAACATTCGTATGTTAAGGAAGAAGTGATAATAAGGAAGAAACCAGTTACTGAAACAAAAACTATTACCGAGGTAGTAGTTAATGAACATGTAAATTATGATAATAATTTGAACAAAGAGATAAAATGACAATGGGAACTAAATCTTTTCTACAAGAATTGTTTTAAAATAATGACATAGAATAATTTTTTTATTTTTTATTTTTTAATATTATTGCTTTATTATTTTGACAACGAGGTATTACACTTGGTAATACTCAATCAGATTCTAAATATGTTATTAAAAAAATGTTATCCTTCTTTATATGGAAAATAAATGCAATGTTATTATTTTTAACTAATTAAACTAAATAAATCACTATAACTTAGACAAAATTTTTAAATATGATTATTTATAATTGGATTTTGGAAATTGGTATCTTTTCAATTTCTAACCATTTTGCTATTCCTTTATGAACCTATATCATGTAAGTTATAATGAAAGTGGAATTGTATAAAAAATTTAAAATTGAGGATTAGATTCCAATATCTTTTTAAATTCAGAATAATTTCTAATATCTTGAAAATCAATTTCATGTTTTGCTTTTTCTTTATAATCTGGATTTAACTCAATTGCCTTTTGCAGATTATATATACAGCTCTGTATATCTTTATCATCTAGTTTTATCTTTGATCTAGCACAGTCATACCAAACATTTGAAAATGATGGTTTTTGTTTTATGATGTGTTCATAAACTAGAATTGCTTCTTCATATGTCTTTAATTTATCCAACGTATATCCGTAAGTATACATTATATTATTATTGGTGGGATCTAATCCTATTGCTTTTTTGATGGTCTCTGAAGCTTCATTCAACCGCTTTGGAAAGTGATTCACAAGATACCAAGCTTTTTTGTTTAGTGCATTAACATTATCTGATTCTAATTCAAGGGCTTTATCATAATATTCAATAGCCTCTGCATATTTTTCAATCGTTGATAATGCTTGAGCTTTGTTATAATAGGCATCAGCATTTTGAGGATTTATCTCAAGGGCTTTATCATAATATTCAATAGCCTCTGCATATTTTTCAATCGTTGATAATGCTTGAGCTTTGTTATAATAGGCATCAGCATTTTGAGGATTTATCTCAAGGGCTTTATCATAATATTCAATAGCCTCTGCATATTTTTCAATCGTTGATAATGCTTGAGCTTTGTTATAATAGGCATCAGCATTTTGAGGATTTATCT
This sequence comes from uncultured Nitrososphaeraceae archaeon, assembly GCA_963824915.1. Classification (GTDB taxonomy): domain Archaea; phylum Thermoproteota; class Nitrososphaeria; order Nitrososphaerales; family Nitrososphaeraceae; genus Nitrosocosmicus. The sequence continues at coordinate 33,609 of CAWGRD010000005.1, read as the reverse complement.
CAAGGGCTTTATCATAATATTCAATAGCCTCCGCATATTTTTCAATCGTTGATAATGCTTGAGCTTTGTTATAATAGGCATCAGCATTTTGAGGATTTATCTCAAGGGCTTTATCATAATATTCAATAGCCTCTGCATATTTTTCAATCGTTGATAATGCTTGAGCTTTGTTATAATAGGCATCAGCATTTTGAGGATTTATCTCAAGGGCTTTATCATAATATTCAATAGCCTCCGCATATTTTTCAATCGTTGATAATGCTTGAGCTTTGTTATAATAGGCATCAGCATTTTGAGGATTTATCTCAAGGGCTTTATCATAGCATTCAATAGCTTCATCATTGTTGCCAAGATAGTATAACGATAGACCCTTGTTGTTATATGCACATGAGAATTGAGGATTTATCTCAAGGGCTTTATCATAGCATTCAATAGCTTCATCATTGTTGCCAAGATAATATAACGATAGACCCTTGTTGTTGTAGGCATCAGCATTTTGAGGATTTATCTCAAGGGCTTTATCATAGCATTCAATAGCTTCATTGTTATACCCATTGGCTGAGAAAATTATACCTTTGTTGTAATATGCACATGAGAATTGAGGATTTATCTCAAGGGCTTTATCATAGCATTCAATAGCTTCATTGTTATACCCATTGGCTGAGAAAATTATACCTTTGTTGTAATATGCACATGAGAATTGAGGATTTATCTCAAGGGCTTTATCATAGCATTCAATAGCTTCATCATTGTTGCCAAGATAGTATAACGATAGACCCTTGTTGTTATAACATATATCAGCATTTTGAGGATTTATCTCAAGGGCTTTATCATAATATTCAATAGCCTCCGCATATTTTTCAATCGTTGATAATGCTTGAGCTTTGTTATAATAGGCATCAGCATTTTGAGGATTTATCTCAAGGGCTTTATCGCAGCATTCAATATCTCCATCTTTATTTTTATTGATTGATTGTGTAAAATCTGTTTTAGGATTGTCTTGTATTTTTTTATAAGAAGGAATATTTTTGATTTCCAAAGCTAACCCTTCAATCTGCTTTTCTAATAGTTTTTTCTGATCTTTTGATACCTGAGCATCATCTAAATGACCATTTAATACTCTTATAAATTCTTCAATAGAATTCTTAAATTTAGGGTCAAGACTGTCTAAATGATTTTTCTCTATAGATATGGTATATTTAGTAGTACTGTTATTTTGATTGGTAGCAATATCTTTGTTTGTAGTATTTCTACTACTGTCATCTTTGTCATCTGGCAAACGATTTATATATACTTTATCCAATCTTTGTCAATATATATAATTATCCACAAATATTTAACTATTGTATTGCATTGCTAAAATAATTACTAATAATTAATTTATTAATATAAAAAAAATACAAATAAAATTTATAAATTGTAAAATATTGATATTTATATTGCCCCTAATTTTAGGAACGTAGAATAGTCCAATGTTCATGAAAGCAAATACTAATGAATTTTTTGTAAATGTCCTAATATTATTGTAATATTAATATTCTTTTGATAAAAAATTATAAAATTTATTTGAGGAATTTTGTCTTATCTATTCGGATATTATATTTTATAGACTGGTATAGATAGATATATAATTTTTATAATAAATTGAATAAAATAATATAATATTTTAGTGTGAAAATGTGGCTTTTGTAAGATTGTACATCTAGTTAACTATAATATTTGTAAAATGAATATGAATATGATTATATTTCTGTATAATCTTTTTTTTATATCTAATTATTTTATTGATTTCTTGATTACTGTTATTTTTAGATTTATAAACTATTATATAGATAGTTAGGGATAAAAAAGCAACTTTCAAGCAATGTATAAGAGAATTATATCTTTTTATGTAAAAACTAAAAAATGACATATAATTTCCTTAAATTTCAAATACCCTTTTGTATCACAAAAGTAGAAACCAAAATAGGAGAACGATTAATTGAGATGTTGTATTTTCTTCCATCAAACAAAAGATGACTTAATATATTGTGTAGAAGATTTAAAAACATAGTGAAATAGGTAATGAAAGGTTTTAATGTACAATCCCTTTTAAATATCCAACATTATAAACTGATTCAGTGAAGTTATTTTTTATAATGAGGTTATTTTTGGTTAATCATTAAGTAATTTGCTATGCTTTATACTCAAATTACATTGTTTTAATAAATTTAGTAAATTGGCTATTGAATCTTGAAAAAGAATGTATATTTATCTAGCCGTTTTTTTATAATTTAAACAATGTTATATCAACAGCATCTGTTCTTTAGATATATTTCATTAATTTAAATATTACTTTATCTGTTAAAAAAAGATTTTATAAAATTATAGATAAATTCATTATAGTTATCCATTTACTATCTCAAATGGTAGAAAAGAGAATACTTTCGAAAATATATCCCTCATTATATGTTCCGAAAATAATGTTTTTAACAAAAGGTAAAGGATTGCATAAGGATTATCTTACAAGCTTTGAGTTAGCATTGCGTGATGCAGGTATAGCAGACCTAAACCTTGTATCTGTATCTAGTATTAAACCACCACAATGCAAAATAGTATCTAGACATGAAGGCAGGAAATATTTGATGCCTGGACAAATTGTTTTTGCTATTATGGCTCGTTCTTCTACCAATGAACCCAATAGACTTATTGCTGCATCTATTGGTTTGGCAAGACCTGTCGATGATACACGTCATGGTTATATATCTGAACACCATTCTTTTGGGGAAACAGCACAAAAAGCGGGTGATTATGCCGAAGATATGGCCATGGAAATGCTGGCTACAACTCTGGGCCTGCCTAATGATTCTTCACTTACATGGGATCAGCGAGAGGAACAATGGCGACTTTCAGAGAAGATTTACAAAACACAAAATGTTACACAATCTGCAGAGGGAAATAAAGATGGACTATGGACCACCGTAATAAGTGCGGTCATATTGATATTATAATTTAATATTGAACAGAATATTTAAGATTAGCCCGTTTGTTCAAACCTTCTATCATGTATAGTATTAATCTATTTATTACAATGCGAAAATAAATAAGGGAATTTTATGAAGAAATATTCATATTTATTTATCCAATCAGTTCATCGCTTTTCAATTGTCTTTCTAGATCTCCTAGTCTATTCATCGCTTCTATATTATTTTGTAATTCTAGAAATAGAGGTTCATTGCGAATTCTTAAAAAAACCTCTATTACCTGTTCATTGGTAACACCGTGCTTTATATCATAATTTATATTTCTGACTATGTTGGATAATTTCCCATATTTTTTATTTTTTCTAATTTCCCATCTAGTTGCATCCACTGGAAGACCTTTTACGTATTTTATAATAGTCTTTTCCATATTTTCTATGTGCCATTTTTTTAGAGGATAACTATTTTGAATCAAAAAAGTTTCTAATCTTATTAAGCATGTTACAATATAAAAATTAATCATTGGTTTGTTTTGGTAATTTGAGATTTCAAAAATATTGTTATTTGATACCCTACTTGAAAGTATAAGAGATATTTCAGTAAAGATTTTTATTTTTTTTCGATGTAGTAGAATTTAAAATAGAGATGAATTGTTAAAATAAAATATTAATATTTCCTATTATTGTTCTTTTTTTATTAAAGTAATAAAACTAGATATAGTTAGTTGAATACCAACCAATATCTGAAACTCCTAGATTATTTCAATGCGGATATAGAACATTATATTTTTTTAGACCATTTTATATAATCATTACTGGAGCCGACTTTATCTTGCTATCCCAATTTTCTTATTATATTTGATTTTAATTTTCTAATATAAAAATTAAGATAACTGTAAATATATGAAACTTTTAAAAATTCCAATTTCCTATTTATTATTTTCCTACAATGTCTTTAGAATAAAATGGAATTTTTATGTTTAATAAAGATATTATTGAATTAAATATTTTAGGTGTTTATATATTCTCTTAAAAATAATGATGAATATGTGAAATTTTGAAAATGATGAACTTAAAAAATAAAAAATAAAAATAAAATACACTTTGAGTAACTGCTGCTGCATATTTTTGTTTTTATGTTACAAAAATATAATATAACTTTGAATTGAATATCCCTTGTTTTTAAAATTAAATCTTGGCATATTGTTATAAGACCTCAGTATAATAATAAAAATATGAAACAAAAATTTTCATCAGGAACTAAATGTGAATGTATGTGCCATGGCAAAGCTGGTATATTAGAATATTGTGGGTATTGTGCTACTTCTCATAGAAGAGTATTCTCGAATCAAAAGACAAGAAGATAACAATATATTGATATTTAAGAATATAATTATCTGAAATAGTTTAAAATATTGAAATAATGACTATGTCATATTATCCATATTTTAAATATAAAAAATTAATTTATATTGACAATTATATATTTTTACTACATATATCATTTATTTTTATAAAATATTTATAATCATTTTTAATGTAAAGTATGACTTGAGAAAATAATATAAGTCGTATTTAAATGAGCATTGCTTGGATGATTAAGTGATCATGTTTGACATTTCCTATTGTAATTTGTTCAGAATCCTTCATTTTGGTGAAATTATTGACTACGGATAGTGTTGATTATTTATCACCCTCAAGTCCTCCAGTTAGGATAACAATTTTTGGATATGTTTCTAAATAATTTATGTGGGTTTTTCTGCCTACAAGAGAACAACCATCAACTTTTTGAGTTAGATTCATGCAGCAGTCATTTTATGTCTGAATTGATAAATATGTGGAATTAAAAATCAAAAAATTAGATTACTTTCTCTAATTTGGATGAAGATATCTATATAATTATTCCGGAATTTCATAAAGTAGATAGAAATGCTACTTTTGACATCATTTTGTTCCTGATCCCTTTTTCTCTATAGAATTAGGGATCTAAAAAATTTACTTTCTTTTTCAGGATTGTGACTTCTTTCACCTATGATAAATATTTTGATCTGGTGCATTATTTTTTTGGAATACTGCACTATATTTATTTCAAACAGCTTTCATTCTTCTGAAAGATAATATCCCAGCTATTCCTAATATTATAGTAGTTATTAAAAGAATACCGAGATTCACAATAAATAAATTTTTTCCAGATACGGCAAGCATAGAAAATCTTAATCCTTCAACAGCATATGTTGCAGGGTTGATACTGGTTAGAATTGATAACCACTTGGGAATATTGTCTAGAGGGAACAATGCACCACTTAGGAAATAAAGTGGAAACACTACAAAGCTTACAATTAATTGAAACCCTTCTAAACTCTCCATATAGCTTCCAATAGCTAATCCTAATGAGGTTAAAGCAAATGATAGCATCAAAATTATTACAATGAATGATAATATGGAATATGGAGTATAATTGATTCCAATAATTATACCGATTGCTAATAATATAAAGGCCTGTATTAGCGAAGTGGTCATTCCACCAAAAGTTTTCCCCAAAAAAATAGTGCTTCTTCTGATGGGGGCAACCATGACACTTTTAAGAAAATCAAATTTTCTGTCCCATATGATATATGATCCAAAAAAAACTGAAGAAAAAATGACGGACATGATGACTATTCCTGGGAAAATAAATTTCTGATAGTCGATATTTGAAGTATGAAATGTGGTAGATACACTTGATCCCAGACCTCCTCCTAGAACAAATAACCATAACAATGGTGTAAATGTGGATGCCACAAGCCTGCTTTTTTCTCTTAAAAATACCTTGAATTCTCTTAACCAAATTGCATATAGTTTATCTAACTCTAGATTGAAATTAAACCTATTTTTACTATTTTTTTGCATATTGAGCATATCTCTCCATGAATCCGCCTTCGGCATTATCTTTATCCTGTCTATCTTCGATATATCTTCCTGTGAATTTTAGAAAAACATCATTTAATGTTGGTCTTCTAAAATCTACAGATGTTATATTGGTGTTGTTGTTTGTTACTTTATCTATGTCTTTCAAAATGACAGGCAAATTGTGATTTGCATTGTCTACATAAATAGTAATTTTTATCTCTTCTACTCTTTCTCCTTCAGAACTCTCTACTTTGTGAACAAACCCAAGACGTTTTATCATATTTATAATTTTCTGTTTTTCGTCTGTTTCTTTGTTTTCTAATTTAATATTTATTATTTCCCCTCCTATTTCCTCTTTTAATTTTGAAGGTGAATCAAGTGCAATTATTTTGCCTTTGTCTATAAATCCTATTCTGTTACATAAAAGATCTGCTTCTTCCATATAATGAGTAGTCAGTATAATAGTAATTTTTTCCTCATTTACCAATCTTTTAATATATTTCCACATTATTTCTCTGCTATTAGGATCAAGCCCTAATGTTGGTTCATCTAGAAAAATTACCTTTGGTTTGTGTAACAATCCTCTTGCAATTTCAAGACGCCTTCGCATACCTCCAGAATATTTTTTAACTTGATCGTTTTTTCTGTCCGTTAATCCTACCAGTTCTAATACATCATCTATTCTCTGTCTTCTTATATTTGATGGGACTTTATATAATATTGAATGTATTTTCAGGTTTTCATATCCGGTTAGGATATCATCACTGCTTGGTGCCTGAAAAACAATACCTATACTTGATCTAACCTTTGATGACTCTTTTGTTATATCGTATCCATTTATAATTGCAGTTCCTGATGAGGGTTTGATTAGCGTTGCAAGAATATGAATCAACGTTGTTTTACCCGCACCATTGGGACCTAAGAGACCAAATATTTCATTATCATTGATTTCAATGTTTATATTATCAACAGCAGTTAGATTTTTATATTTTTTTAAAAGATTTATAATTCTGATCAAATTAATAACTTGATATTTATTGTTTTATAGAAATTTAAGTTTAAATTATATTGAATATTTTATTAATATATGGATTATGTAATCATTATATTGATTTATTTGGCACTTTGTTGTCTGAACAATTTTTAAATTATTTTAATGGATCTTTTTTGATATTTTATCCGTGATGTTTTGTTGTTGTCGTCCATTAATATTTTGTCACGTGATTACTCAAGATTGCTGAAAATAAATATTCATAATATTTTTAATGATTATAAAACAATACAAAATATGCAGAATAAAATAATTATTTTACATTATTTAGCAAAAGTCATCTAATAGTATAAAATATTTGAATGTTCTTTAATCTATTTGCGATATTAAAGTTCGATTTCTAACTTTATTAAATAACTATTTCGTCAGTTATTTTCTCTATTTCTTTTAAAATGTATTCTAAATCTTGTTCTAGATTCTTTGCATCTTCAATGGATAGCAAATCTATCTCTATGTCTTTATAATAATATCTAGCATTTGATATAATAGACTCTGGCATTTCTATTTTGAATAATGTATCTTCCTTATCATTTTCCTTTTTTATGGTGTGTGTGCTGTCATTAGGAAATTTTACATTGATTTCTTTTCTGTAAATTGCAATTTTGTTAAAATCAATATTTAAATAATCTTTGATTCTTGTCAGTATCTTTTGACGTGTTTTATATTTTTCATCAATTTTTCTATTAATTCTGTTTCTGATATCTTTTAATTGCATTTCAAAACAAGATTTATTTTGTGTTAATAAATGTTTAAAATTCTTATATACTTTGAATAAAGCAATATGGTATATCTTATCTTAATGCTTAACTTGATTTATAACAATGTTTAATACTTGATAATGTCTATTTGATAAACTTTATATCCTTAGAATATGGATTTAATATTGTTATTATATTATTTAGTTTGTAAATACTTTTTCTTTTAAATAAAAAAATATTATTTAGTTATTCTCCGATTAGTTTAATCAATATTTTTTTATTTCTTTGTCCATCAAATTCTCCATAAAATATTTGTTCCCATGGACCAAAGTCAAGTTTTCCATTAGTTATAGCTATGACCACCTCTCTTCCCATGATTTGACGTTTAAGATGCGCATCTGCATTGTCTTCGCCTGTATCATTGTGTCTATATTGATTGATTGGATTGTGTGGTGCAAGATTCTTCTAACCATTTTCTAAAATCCTCGTGCAAACCATCTTCATTATCATTTATAAAAATACTCGAGGAAATATGCATTGTATTTACTAAACAAAGGCCTTCTTGAACTTTGCTTTCTTCAATAATTTTTCTTACTTGGGATGTGATGTTTACAAATGCATATCTAGTATCGGTTTTGAGGTTAATGTACTCGGTTTTAACTTTCATAATTAAAAGAAATAAAGAGAAACTTGAAGTCTATATTCTTAACTGTGATTATTATTCTTTTTTCATATTCATTATTTTTATAATTGTTGTTATCGATATTGTTGCTCTTTTTTTTATAATTTTGTTACTATTGTATATTACACATGTTATGTCTTTGTTCTTATAAAGAACTATAATGGAAAATGGAAATCTCAAAGTCGTCTTTATTATATTCCACTTCATTCTCGTATTTGGTTACTAAAAAAATTGGGATTATTTAAAATCAAGTGTTTCATTTTTGTTTTTTTATCTCTCGAAAGTTGTATCTCTTTTAAATCTTTACTCGGTTTGAAATTTCAGAAAAACAAGTCTTCTGCTATTCCAACGATGTTTTTTATAATAACCATATAAATATGGTTCTTGATGATTTAATTAAGAATAAAACTAGAGGGGAGTGTAAAAAATAAATTTTAAAAAATTGCAAATTAATAATCTATTTAATGAGAAAAAATTGCATTAATGCAAAAATACCTCAAAATAATTTATAGTCTATACGATTATCGCTTGTTTATTATAAAATACCTCATAAAGGTAAATAAAAATCAGGTAACAAATCACATCAAATTGGCAGTATACTTCTTACATTGCCTTTTTCAAAAAGAATTTAACTCATTAAGCAAAATAGCAGCTGTTGAATCCAAATGGGATGCTTAATGCCGCAGTTATAATAAAACTTGAGCCCGATTTTTCTGAAGGAAATGTAAGTTATAATCCTGATGGAACACTAAACAGAGCTGAAACAAAAAATATTTTAGGGCCTCATAGTGCGGTTGCATCCTCGGCTGCTCTATACTCTAAAGTAAAATATGGTGCCCATGTTTCTGTTGCTACAATGGGTCCCCCAATTGCAGAGTCGGCTTTGCAGCAATCTCAATTAATCTGTGATGCAGATGAGATACATCTTTATAGTGATCGCATGTTTGCAGGTGCTGATACTCTTGCCACAGCTGAAGTTCTGAAAGCAGGTATTAAGAAAATGGCAAATGGTCAAAATATTGATATTGTTTTTGCAGGGCACAGAGCATCAGATGGTGAGACCGGACAAACAGGACCTCAGACTGCATGGAAACTTGGTTTTCCTTTCATTGGTAATGTTATTAATTATGATATAGATATTGGAAGATATTGTATAAAGGCACAACGTCTAATTAAAATTTATGGACATTATGATATAGTGGAAGAGGTAGAAGCACCTTTGCCAGTCTTTATGACATTGGATCCATCTTATAGTCCCGTTTTTAATACTGTATCTCAAAGACTTAAACTAGCATGGCATGAAAAGGAAGCTATAGAGAGATTGTCAAAATACAAAGATTATTTAGAAATTTTTAGTGCTCAATCTCTTGAAGTAAATTCCAAGTATGTAGGACTACCAGGCTCTCCTACTATAGTTTATAAAGTTGAAAAAATACCAAGGGCAAAGGCAAATAGAAAAGCAGATGTCATTGATGGATTTAATCAAGGAAATCTAGCTCAAGTTGCAAGTCGTATATATGATATTTTAGGAGGGACAATCATAAAATGACATCGCAACCACTATCTTCTGTTTCTCAAACAAATAAAAAAGAAGAAAATCCAGTCCAAGAAATTTTAATTAATGATGATATACAAGAAAAAGAAAAAGAAAAAGAAGATAATAATAGACATTTATACATTGTAATAGAGCAAGAAGAAGGAAAGATTTTACCAGTTAGTTTTGAAATGCTAGGTGAAGCAAGAAGATTGATGGATGATTTTAACAGCAGATACAAACCAGAAGAAGAAAAGGTAGTTGCAATTATACTGGGCCATAATATTAGACACCTATGTCAGGAGCTAATTTATTATGGCGCAGATGCTGTAATTTGTGCTGACCATCCAGAACTTAAATATTCTAGAAATCTTCTTTATACAAAAATAATATGTCAAATTGCAACAGATAAAAAATGTGGATCTCAAATCTCGTCCTCGTCAAACCCTCCTCCTTTTAACCGACCGAGATACATGTTTTTTTCAGCAGATGATTCAGGAAGACATTTGTCTTCTACAGTAATGGCAGAATTAGAATCAGGACTTGCATCGGATATAAATAAACTAGTAATCAATGATTTAGAAATAAGACACGAACACAAAACTAAAGGAAAGCCAATTGTCTATGAAAAGACGCTAGAAATGTATCGACCCGACTTTTCGGGCTTTCTTTGGACCACTATACTCTGTTTGGATAATCTTAATCCTGAAAACAAAAAAAAGTTTCATCCTCAGGCATGCAGTATTATTCCAGGAGTTTTTTCTCAAATAGAGCAAAATACAAACAGGAAAGGGAAGATAATAGATTTTGTTCCTAATATAGTTCAAGAAGATCTTAGAATAAAAATAATTAATAGACGAATAATCCAAAGTAAAGTTGATTTTAACAATAAAAAAACAATCGTAAGTTTCGGAAGGGGAATCAAGGAATCACCAGAACAAAACATAAAATTGATAGAAAATTTTGCAAAAGAGCTAGAAGCAGAAATAGGGATATCCTTGCCTATTTCAAAGAAACCTTATCCTATAAGTGAAGCCTTATCCTCAACGTATATGATTCCTGATCGGGTTATCGGAACAAGTGGTAGAAAGGTGAATCCATTACTATATTTTGCAATAGGAATAAGCGGAGCTGTACAACATGTTGCAGGTATGAAGGAGGCTGAATTTGTAATATCTATTAATCAAGATATTGATTCACCCATAATAGATGAATCAGATATTTTAATCAGGGGAAAGATAGAAGAGGTACTTCCTCTTTTAATTTCTGAATTAAAAAAATACAAAGAGAAAATGCAAATACCACAGGAGATAAAACAATAATGGAAAAGTTTGATGTTGCGGTAATTGGTGGCGGTTCTGCTGGTCTTGCCGCACTTAAACATCTTTCAAATTTGGGAAAACAAGCAATTCTTATTGAAGGCGGAAAGAAAATAGGAACCAAAAATATATCTGGAGGTATACTATACTCTAAAAATCCCTCAGTAGGAAAGGTGTTCAATGTTGAAGATGTTTTTGATAATTTCTTAATGGATGCTCCGGTGGAAAGGAAGATAACAAAATACATTCTCCATGCTACCTCGAAAGACAAAATATTTTCTATTGACTTGACTCCAACCCATGATTATCAAACAAATTTTGGATATACTGTATTGCTCAATAAACTACTATCATGGTTTGCGAAGGAAGCCTCGCAAAGTGCAGAAAGCTTAGGTGGTGGAATCGGTACTGGGTGTTCATGTAAGGTCAATACTTTGGAAGGATGACAATACGATTATTATAGAGACCGATGAACTTGAGCCATTTCAAGTAAAAGCAGTTATAGCTGCTGATGGAGTTAATTCCGAAGTTGCCCAGATAACAGGAGCTCGCAGTAAATTCACATCATCTGATCTTTATCAAGGTGTAAAGGTAGTGATAAAATTACCTGAAGAACTAATAGAAGAAAGATTTGGAATATCAAATAATGAAGGAGCTGCTCATCTTTTTGCAGGGGATATAACACTAAATCATATTGGAGGGGGATTTTTATATACCAATAGAGATACCCTTTCAGTTGGTGCTGTTTATCATTATGATTCTTTAATTCAAAATCCTGTAGAGCCTCATAAACTTGTTGATGCTTTACTATCAAATCCTTTTGTAATGGAATTAATTAAAGATGAAATTCCAAAGGGTAAAGAGAATTATAAAAATCTCTCAAAAGAGGAAGAACTTCGCGTTCGTTTCAAAACTAATAAATTAATCAAAAATTGGAAAGAACTACATCACGCATATTATTCATCATCTACTGTTGCAGATCTTTTAGCAAATAGTCGATATAATACTAAGGATGAAATTAAAAATAAAATGGATTCAATATATAATGAGTTACTGTCCAAATATGGTATAGAATTCGAAACAAATTATGTTGAATTAGAATATAGTGCCAAGCTAGTACCGGATGGAAAGCGCTGTAGAATGAAGAAACCTTATTTTAAAAATATTTTATTTATTGGTGATGCCGCAGGTAGAGGGATATTCGTGGGGCCTCGTATAGAGGGTATTAATGTAGGCATTGATGATGCTGTGAGAGCTGCAGAAGCCATTTCAAAAGCTATAGATCAGAATAACTTTCAATCTGATAATGTAGGCGAGCTCTATAGTAGATCGTTAGAAGAAAACTCTTATACTCAAGATATGAAAGAAATTGATAAAAACTATTTCAAAACTTTCATTGATTGTACAAAACAAGTTCCCAAGGATATATTGGGTCGAAGATATGGAACTATTTTTAAATTGATGTCAAATAACACGCTAATGAATATGTCAATAGGGTTTGCAAATAAACTAGGGTATAAAAGACTTTTACCTATTCTTGAATCAGATAAAACTTATACTGATGTTCCTGTTGAGATTGCAGAAAGAGTAGGTAAAGATTCGCAGAAAAGTTATTCTATTACAATTCCTACAATTGCTGAGCGTATTGCAAAACTAAATTATAATGATGATTCATTAGCACACATTAAAGTTTTAAAATCACAGAGTGATTTTATGAAAAAAATGGTAGTTCTATGTCCAACCAAATGCTATAGCATTGAGAATGATAAAGTGATGTTACAACATGAAGGATGTATTGAATGCGGAACATGCGCAAAAGAAACAGAATGGAAACATCCAAGAGGAGAAAAAGGAATAGTGTATCGATATGGATAATGACGGTTATAATCAATTACCCTCTTCCCCGTTTGATTAAATATCTATATTATCTACATGTGCCATAAATTTATATTGATTTTGTGAATTATATTTAATTACTGATCTTGTAAATTAGAAGGAAAAATAGATTCCTCATTTACTTTATTTTAAAAATAGTATTCTAGTGAATTATTTTACCGATCTCACTTTAAAGATCATAATGCAGAAAAAAAGGAAACTGATACATTCTATGAATATTACATTTATTATCCGATTTCTCCAAAGTTATAGGGTGGAAGGAAAATTCCGATCTAATATAAAACCCGGTTTTCTGGTAAAAGTAATACAAAAAGCTGATCAAAAAACTGGCAATTTGACTGAAGGTGTAGTAAGAGAAATATTGACAAACTCTACATCTCATCCTTTTGGTATTAAAGTCTTGTTAGAAAATGGGGTGATTGGCAGAGTTAAAGAGATAGTTGATGATACTAAGAACGAGAAACTATAAAATAAACTACGTTATATCTTGTAGGCATTTCTAATATTGCAGTAAAATAATACTAAATTGTAATCTATATATTAATAATATTGCAATTATAAGTTTTGGTTAATGGAATTAAAAATTGTATTGATGTTTTATTATCCTTTTTTTGAGTGTATTTGAAGTATAATGTAACAATCTATTTTACATGCGTATGACTGTTTCCATATATATTCAAAATTATCTATTTTGTATCTCCTGATCATAAAATGGTAATGTACCTAGTCCAACATTTTTGAGATTAGAATATTAATTTCATTTTATTTTGTTTTATTGTGAACATCATCTCAAGAATACATCCTAGTTAACAAATCTAACTATTTTTTGTAATGAGGTTAAGATTATTATTTTATAAATGGTATCAGCAATTTGAAAAATAGTGGATATGTTAATTTTATACTAAGATATAAATATACTATCCTGGATTGGATTATCATTAAAAATACCTTAGGATATGGCTTTAATACCACTTTTCAAATAAGTGACATTTATTTTCAATATTTTGATTTAACACATGTTCAGATACAAATGAATATGTATTTTCTTATTGCTATCATCTTGTAAAGATGTGATATCTTATCCAATTAAAATTACTAAAACAAAAAAAAAGATAATTTAACTATAAACGAGGTTTAAAGCAATTCTGTCAAACGATGTAATGATCTTTATACTTTTGGACAATATAAAATAATAATCATCGAAATAATTTTTTAAATTCTAATTTTCAAATAATTTGGAAATACCTTGAATAATCCCGGTAGCGTGCCGATAGGTTCGCCATCTAAAGTGACAATGATATTTTTTTCTTCTTCTGAAAACATTGAAACATTCTTTGATTGAGTATAGTAGATGTTACCTTCTTTTTCTGATTTTGATTGATCTCCATTTTTTAAATTGATGATCTCGTTCAAAAATGAAATACCCTCTGAATTTTTTATTATGACTATATCGAGTAAGTCCATCATCAACTCTTGCTTTTGTTGCAGCTTGTACATTGCCTCCTAGAAAACTTCCGTTAGCTACAATACCCATTGTCATTTTTGTAATTATTTTCTCATCGATATTGCTATCTTTATTTACACCTATAGTGATTTCGCAAATTTTATCTTTATATGTTGGGAGTGTAGTAGCTATTCCAGCTATTGTAGATAAAATTCTACTATTTACCTTTTTTCTTATATCTTTTGATTTACTGATTATCTCAGCTCCTATGCCTATTTCTGCGGCATTAAGAAAAATTCTATTTACTTTTTTTTCAGGATCATCTGGATTAGTAACCAATGCATATATGATATCAATTCTTTTTGATGTTTTACAATTCCCTAATTTTTTACAACATTGCTCAAAATCATTAGGTAAACCTAGCGATTGAATCAAAACATTTCTTGTTCCAGATGGTAATATAGTCATAGTAGCTTCTGGATTTATGGGTTTTAAAGATGAAGATAATAAAAAATTACTATTCATATCTTTTGATTGTGTATGAATGTTATAATTTGCATAATTATTGTCTTCAAAAAAGCCATTTGCTACCTCATTTATTGTACCATCTCCTCCTATAGGTATAATATTTTTAAATCCCTTTTTTAGATACAATCTTGCTAATTCTGTTCCATCTCCTTCTTGTTCGGTAAATGCAACTTTTATATTGTTTTCAAAAAAACTACTAATAGTTTGAAAAATAGAGTCCCAATTTTTACCCGTTAACCCGCTATTTGATTTTGGATTAACTATTATGACGGTATCTTTACTCATTTAATATGACATTTAGATTGATAAATATGGGCTATTTAAAAGATGATTTATATCTTGAGACTAATAACCCGCTTTGATCTATTTTATCCAAATTTATTATAATATGTTTGAATATACTTTAAATCAATTTTGGTGTTTATTATATAAAAATTGATTCCTTGTGATCAAAAATGGATATTATAGTTTTATTTATGATGATCCAATATTCTTGTTATCTAATCATCTAATTATTGATTGCTAGTGTAAGTTATTTTTTAGTTGAATTGGATATAGAAATGAATATGTTTTGTTTTAATATGTGTCAAATAAGCAATATGTCATATTCGACAAATATTATTTACAGTAATTGATAAGTTTATCAATTACTGTACTATCCCAACTAACGGGATATTTTCAAATTCGTTAAACAATATTGATTGCTTATCAAAGTTTATGATTAAAATGCTACCATTTAAAATAGATATGGAAATATCAACATCTTTGAAGATGTTTGTTTGATCAGGGATATTACCATTCAATGATTTTATCTCCTTTACTACATCAATTTTGCCTTGATAAGTTATATCAGTATTTTGTTGATTTATAGAATTTGCTCGAAAGTTTGAAAGATTGTAGGAAGTGATAGTTGAGTTCTGTTGGTCTGGCGTAGTTGGCCCTGTTTGATTATTTGTGGAAATAGTATTACTGCTGGTTGTAGCAAGGGTATTGGTATTTGGAGAGCTGGTTGTAGCAAGTGTATTGGTATTTGGAGTTGAAAGAATATTATTAACTGAATTATAAAATACAGGTTGTTTTATGAAAGACGATTTAAAATCGTTAATACCATTTTGATTTGTTGTCAATGACCAATTTCCAAATATACTATTAACAATGACACCTGTATTCATATCATATTCCGAACTTGCTATTATACCTTTTATATTTGCGCTGCTAGAGGAAGGATTAAATGAGTTTGAAGTGCCACAAGTGGTTTGAGTTGTACTTATTTGACCATTGTTATTCGTTTGTGATTGGGAAACGATGTTATTGCCATTTACACAATTACCATTATTTATACTATTAATGCTGTTATTAAGGGTTGATTGTATTTGATTATTAATACTTGATTGCAAGTTATTTTGAAATTGTTGAATAGTTTGATCTAAAGATGTAGCTGCATTTGCAGATTCAAAATTATAAATAGATGTTGAAATAGACAAAGAAGACGCTAAAAATAAAATTAAAAGAAAAATTTTGGTTTTATTTAAATTTATTATTAATGGAATGTTAAAATTTATTATATTAAAAAAGCTTATTTTTTTAAAAATCATAACTCTATTAATTATATAAACTAATAATGATTTATGTATTACTGAAGGAAAAATCTTTTTTCTAATATTCATTATCGATTTCGCATATAAGATATCTTCTTAACAATAATTTACAGAGATGGGAAAGGATGATATATGCACTTAATAATTTTAACTTGAATTATAGACCAAATTAATTAATTTCTTTATTAATTTTATATTCAATCACCATTATAGTTGTTTGACCAAGAGAGTATTTGACAAATATGTCTATTAAAATGGAATATAAAACATAGTCAAAGAGATCTTTTTCAAAATAACCTTGTATTATTTGTTTTTAAAAAATGAGAATATTATAAAAAAGCAGTTCTAGGGTGCCTCGTACAATAAAATAAATACAATGAAATATATAGATTATAAATATTTTACAGTAAAAAAACGCTTTTCTAATATTAATATTCCAATATTGCTTATAGAGTATACCAAATCTAATCCATTTCATAATTTATAGTTTCTAAATGTTTTTATTAAGTAATTTATATAATTCCAAAAAACATTGTAATTATTATATCTATATATAAATAAAAGTTAAATATTTGTTGATATTTACATACATTGACAATAAATGGATAAAGGTCATAATGTAAGTTTGTCAAATGATCAAGAAAATGCTAATGAAATTGATAAGGATGTAATTGAAGATGTTTGCTTAAGTAGCATTACTAACGAAGAGATCATAAATATAAACAAAAATTATTTAGATGACCTTGAACCCGCATTTAAGAATACTATTGAAAACTTTGTACAATCATTAAATGGTCATTTAAATGATGTTCAAATATCAAAAGATCAGAAAAAACTATTAGAAAAGCGAGATTGAAGGGCTAGCTTTGGAAATCAAAAATATTCCTTCTTATAAAAAAATACAAAATGATATTTTATCAAATCATACTCAATCAATCAGTATAAGCAATGACGGATCTACTGAATCCTATGATGAAGATATTGATATAGATTCTATGGATGCTGATGCCTACATCAACAAGGGTCTATCGTTATACTATCTTGGCAACAATGATGAGGCTATTGAATGCTATGATAAAGCCCTTGAAATAAATCCTCAAAATGCTGATGCCTATTATAAAAAAGGTCTATCGTTATACTATCTTGGCAACAATGATGAGGCTATTGAATGCTATGATAAAGCCCTTGAAATAAATCCTCAAAATGCTGATGCCTACAACAACAAGGGTCTATCGTTATACTATCTTGGCAACAATGATGAGGCTATTGAATGCTATGATAAAGCCCTTGAAATAAATCCTCAATTCTCATGTGCATATTACAACAAAGGCATTATTTTTTCGGTAAATGGCAACAATGATGAGGCTATTGAATGCTATGATAAAGCCCTTGAAATAAATCCTCAAAATGCTGATGCCTACAACAACAAGGGTCTATCGTTATACTATCTTGGCAACAATGATGAGGCTATTGAATGCTATGATAAAGCCCTTGAAATAAATCCTCAAAATGCTGATGCCTATTATAAAAAAGGTCTATCGTTATCAACTATTGAAAAATATGCAGAGGCTATTGAATGCTATGATAAAGCCCTTGAAATAAATCCTCAAAATGCTGATGCCTATTATAAAAAAGGTCTATCGTTATCAACGATTGAAAAATATGCAGAGGCTATTGAATGCTATGATAAAGCCCTTGAAATAAATCCTCAAAATGCTGATGCCTATTATAAAAAAGGTCTATCGTTATCAACGATTGAAAAATATGCAGAGGCTATTGAATGCTATGATAAAGCCCTTGAAATAAATCCTCAAAATGCTGATGCCTATTATAAAAAAGGTCTCTCGTTATCAACGATTGAAAAATATGCAGAGGCTATTGAATGCTATGATAAAGCCCTTGAAATAAATCCTCAAAATGCTGATGCCTATTATAAAAAAGGTCTATCGTTATACTATCTTGGCAACAATGATGAGGCTATTGAATGCTATGATAAAGCCCTTGAAATAAATCCACCAATTCGTACCTGCCTTTGACAGCAAAAATCTCCTTTTTAAATTTATGATAAGTTTTTTTTCAATTAATGTATGCTAAAATCATATATTGAAAAAATAGGGAATTTAAATCTAATATGAAAATAGACATCAATTTTCAATATATCATATTAAATTATATAAATTATATAAATTTCATATATTTTAATAAACTATGCAAAAAAGTTAATAATAACTTTAAATTAAACAAAATATGACAACAAACTCCTCATCAATGGAGAAGAAATCTACTAATTCTCCAGACGAAGTACAGTACCTTTGACAAGGGCAAAATAGAGCTTATGAATTTTACAAATGGTGTTACTATTGGTAGGGCTACATTTGAACCGGGTTGGAGCTGGGATAAATGTGTTAAGCCTCTTGTTAAAACAAATAGTTGTGAGGCACCTCATACTCAATATGTAATCTCCGGACACATTAAAATTGTGATGGATGATGGAACAGAAGAGGAATTTGGCCCTGGAGATACGGCAGTAGTTCCACCGGGTCATAATGCTTGGGTTATAGGAAACGAGCCTTTAGTTGCAATTGATTTTACTGGTGCGAAACAATATGCAAAAGAGGTAACTAACTAACTAAAATAAAATAATATCCAAAGCCAAACTAGGCAAATGATTTTTTTAAGGAATTAGTTTTTTATTTTTCTTAATTTAGTAATTATTATATTTTAACCTTTTAAATTGTGGTAAAAATTTTATCATGTATGTATATTTCTACTTTAATAATGTAAGTAAAAAAATGATTATTAAATTCATTTTCAATCAAGATTAATTATTAAAATAGTTTGTTTTTAATTTGGAGTAATTATATAAACTCGATATAAAACATTATTTAATTATGAGGATGATGCAATTTAGACTTAAAACATTTGATATGCTAGATTTGGCCTTTCATTATAATTTACAAATATCTAGACTTTGACAAAATAGACGTTATAAGTCAATCGCAAAAAGGACTAATGGTTCGTAATGATAAAATACGTTTTTTTAGGATTTGTAAAAGTTAAGTATAAAGTATAACTATTATTATTTATGTATTAAAATGGAACAAGTTAAGACTTTTGAACATAATGACCTTACTGAACTTGATAATTTGGTAAATGGGTTTTTAGAAGAGATAGGTAATAAAGGATATGATTTGTTAGAATTATATTATAATTCTATATGGAATCATAACCAAAATTATGCCGAGTATAGTGTCACAGTATTATATGATAGGTACTGTGCAACAGGTCTAGTCATCAATTTTATATAAATTTTTATCATTACTCTGGATTCCTAACTTATTTGAATTATAGAACAATTAATACATCGATTGTATTTCTGTAGTTTTTGATTAAAAAATACATAATTAATATTGCTTGATTTAATAGAGATGCAAAAATGTCCAAATTTCTATAATTTGTATCATTTAACAGATAAAAGCGGTTTAAATGGATATATGATACAGAGATTTTTGTAATATAAACAATATTAATTTATTTTGTTTTTCTCGATATGGTATCATTAGTGAAGCTCAGTTTGCATAGAATTAAATCCTTTCCAAGGAATATTTCAAATATATATTATAAATTATTATTGGCTAACTTTATCTTTATAATCATTTTATAAAAATTGATTTAAAACAAATTTTTTTCCTAATGTAAAATTCATTTATTTAAATCGGGTCAAAGATAATTTTTGGATTTGTTATACCTTTAGAGTAAATTATTCTATTATTCTAAGGTTTGCATTCGGTTATTTATTCTGAGTTCAATGAATTTAATAATGTTATGAGATTTCAATTTATTTATTTTATTTTTAGGACATTTTAGGAACCGGTAGAAATCTAGGATTTTCTAAATCAATTGTCTTTAATAGAGGATTTGAATTTTATCTATATATTTAATTAATTTTAATTGATTGTACCGACATTTTTAATCGACACCCAGATTACCACCACAAGCACAAAAATCAAATTCATCTATTCGGGAATTACAAAAAGGACATTGGCCATTACCATTATAATCAACATCAATTGCTTCTTTGCCAAAATTCTTTAGATGATCATTTATTTCATCGGCTATTTCTTTTGAAAACACATTTATACACTCTATAATATATCCCTCGAAATATTTAAGTTTTATATTATTATTTTAAGATTAATTTAATAAATACCATCATTTAAAGAATAAAATATAACAATATAATCATTTTATAAAAATTTTATATTCTCATTTAAAAATTTCATTATTTATCTTATCTTTGAATCATACCTCTATCTGAAAAATTTTTTTCAAATGTTATTTATTGATTTATTTAAATATGCTAAAATTAGTTTTTTATTTTTGCAAAAATATATTAAACAAAAAGATCATTACTATACTTGGATTAATTATATTTATGTTAACTACTAAAATTTCTGTATTTGAGTACGCCATTACAGATTATGAGATATGAATAATAATATTATAAAAAATAATGATATACATGGAAACAATTCTATTAGGAATTTGCATAAATTCTCAAAAGTAATTATACCTGCGATAACACTTTTACAATTTCCATTTATTCTAAAAAATGATCAAATAGAAGCTGTAGAGGCATGGATTAACAATAATTACAGGGGAACTATTCTTTATAGTACCGGGTACTGGAAAGACTGAAATAGCATTTGAATGTGCAAGAAGGCTTGTAATTTATTATTCTTCTTTAGATACTAATTTCAGCGAAGATATCAAGAGTAATGCAGATGATTCTTTGACACCTATCACTCAAATATCTTTATCATCTCCTTCTACTATATCCAAAGATACAAAAGCGTCGGGCATAAAAAAAAATTTTTCTAATGCAAAGGATACTAAACTTTCTCGCTCTTTTTTTAATATACTATTTCTTGTTCCACGAATTTCTTTAATTGATCAAACTATTAAAAGACTCATCTCTTATGGTATTCCAGAAGAGAAAGTTGGCGCTTATTTTGGTGAACGAAAAGAGATACGAGAGATAATGATAAGTACGTATCACAGTGTAGTAAGGAACCTTAATATAGTTAGACGTTCGGATATGGTGATATTTGATGAGGTACATTTAATTTCGGAATCAGCAAGATCATTTAGTAAAATATTTGATACTGTGGTAGAAGATCCCAAAAAGGCAATATTGGGACTTACTGCTACTTTAGATGAATCTGACTTTAGAAATAGAACGATTTTGGCAGTACTTCCACCTGTAAAAAGATATTCAATAAGAAAGGCTGTCCATGATAAAAGACTAGCAAAGCCAGTAGTTATTCCTATAAAAGTAGATCTTACAGAAAAAGAACTTATTGAATACGATACTTTTTCTACTAAAATCAAAAATATCTCAAAAAGATTTAAAAGATATGATGTAACTTCTATGACCTTATTATTAAAAAAGGGTGGATTTGCAAGTGGAATGGCAAAAGCATGGTTTGCAAACATAAGAAAGAGAAGATTATTGTTAAGCTATGCAGAAAATAAACTAATTGCTGCAGCAGATGTAATATCAAATAAATTTCCAGATGAAAAAATTATGGTATTTAGCGAAACAATAGATTCTATCGAAAAACTTAGAAGTGTTCTAGAACTTCGAGGAATAAAGGCGAAGATTATTGATGCCACGATAAAAACTTCAGAAAGACAAAAGATACTTGATAAATGGGGCAGCGATTTTAATGTACTTTTATCATTACATACATTGGAAATAGGATATGATGTTCCTCAAGTAAGAATAGAAATTATACTAGCCACTACTTCAAATATAAACCAGGCTATACAAAGGATAGGCCGAGTATTAAGAAAACACGAAGGAAAAGATGTAGCATTAATTTACGTAATTTCTGTTTCTGAAACCAAAGATGATAATGTTATTGAAGTAGTAAAAAAAGCAATAAAGAACGATCCCGATATTGAGAATCAAGTAGAAATAAAGGAAGAACAGTTGGGAAATATAACTAAAAAGCAGGATATATTTCTATCTAGCCCTAAATCAAAAGAAAAGAAAATGATCCAAAGTAGAATTGTTGAAAAAGAAGGATTGGAGCGCCGTGTCGAAAGGGCATATGGCATTGTTGAATCAAGCCTAAAGGGATCGTTTATAGTAAAACATAATCCGGGAATTGAAAATAAAGACTCTGCAGGTAACTCCACCAACAACAATCCTGAAATAAACACAAAAATCTACATGGTCAAGAGCAAAAAAGACGAGAATAAATTCTATGAAGTAAACATAGAAAATAAGACATGTACTTGTTCCGATTTTATATTCAGACACGTAAAATGCAAGCATATCATTGCAACAGAATTTGTATTGCCATGATAGTATTGTAGAAGTTATTCTATTAAGGCATAATTCAATTATTTTTATATATATTATAAATATCTACTTTTTAATTTAATTCGATTTGGATATAAAATTATTAAAAGATTTAATTAAAATTTAAATAATATTAAGGCTAATTCCTTTCAACATTTAATTTGTTTTTCTTGACTATTTAAGGTATCAATATTTCCAATCTTCTGTTATTCCATTCCACAACGGACGATAAGATTTGACATCTTTTCCAACTTCCTCTTTTATTCTTATCTCCAAAGAATAAAACATATTTTCCATAGCATCTGGTCCTCCATCTGCATATAATTCATTTCCAATTTCTTTAATACGCTGTTTTTTTAATTCAAGATCCGATGCATTGGTATTCTGTATACAATAAGTGAACAAATCGATTAGCTCTTCTTCTAAATAAGCATCCAATTATCTATTTACTATAAATATACTCATATTTATTATATTATTATAATTATTAATTTAGTCTAATTTTTTGATTATTTCTTTTAATTTGGTTTTACCATGTTATTATAAATTTTTTCTGTAAATATTTGCAAAGTAAATAATTACCGTTATTCTATACATTTAAAATTGCTGCTCTTTTTTTTATTTTTCATTAATATCATTTATTGAGAGTTGGTTTAAAAATTTTTTTGTTTCATTAAATGTTGTTGCCGATAGAATCAATATGTATATTCTTATGATTTGAATTTTTTATGAGGGTTTTATATTTTATATTTTGTTTAAGAAAAGATATAGATATTGTATATAATTATATTTTATTGTGTAAATCAATTAATTTTTGTATATGCTTGAGAAATTTCGAGTTTAATTTTTTCTACTTCTTGCATATTTTTAACAATATGTTCTATAGCTGGTTCTTTTCTACTTTTTCTTATAGAAATTATTAGGCTTTCCTTTCTAGGTTGTATATCTAAAAAATATCTAAAAGTTAAAGATTTGGCATATACGATTCTATGGGGCCTAATTTCTTCAATTACGTTACTACCACATAATTTTACAAATTCCCTTAGATATATCAATAAAGTCTTTGTTTCTTGATCTAAATCTTCCAAATGTGTTTCAAATGAAATAGTTGGTTTCTCTGAATAGAGTCCAAATTTATTCATATTGAGATATTGTTGTTAGATGTCTTATACATGTTGATTAATTATTGACGGAAGATATTTCACAATAAATTTCTATGATGTCTATTGCTTATGTTTTAACTAGAATAACTTGATATTTTTTTGCATCAAGTTGCTAGTTCTAATACTTTCATCTATAGTAGGATATTAAATGGTGGGGATATCCAGAAATATTAACAATGAATATTATTAAAAAGAAAATCTTTGATTATCTTGGACAAACTGCTTTTATTCATCTAGTGACTGTCGTATGTCTAACACCTTGGCTATTATTCTTGGTTGGACTAAGCAAAGATCAATATATTACTTGGCTCTGGCAGGCATCTATAATGGCCTTGGGCTTTAACTACTTTCTTTATACTTGTTTGAGATGGTTTGTTCCAAAATGGCATAGGCTTATAAAATATTAAAGAAATTAATATCATAAAGAACAACATTGAATTGATTCAAATTATAGGTAATATATTGATGTCCGAAATAAAGTAAGTTAGTGTCTGCATTAAAATATGCAAATATATGAACTTTTATTGTTACATTAAATAAGTATAAATTGAAATCGGTTTAACATTTTTACTCAAGGCACAGAGAAATATCCCTATCTTATATGAATA
The DNA here is from genome assembly GCA_963824915.1 of uncultured Nitrososphaeraceae archaeon. GTDB lineage: Archaea > Thermoproteota > Nitrososphaeria > Nitrososphaerales > Nitrososphaeraceae > Nitrosocosmicus. The sequence goes on along the minus strand of CAWGRD010000005.1, from coordinate 8,870 downwards.
TAGCAATTTGTACAAGGAGAGTCTACCAATTTTTTTCTTTTCTTTTGTTTGGCTCTGGGTGATGAGTCTTCTATATTTTCATTAAATTTTTATAGGAAATTTCAATAGGTAAAATTCAAATTAAAAATCAAATTATTTTTCTTCTTCTTTTTCCTCTTCATTATTTTTTTTACTATTATTAATATATATTAAAAAAATATTTGAAGATAAATATCTGGAAAATTCATTAATTCTATTAACCCTATCTTTGATGAAAGGATCAGTAAATCCTTTAAAATATGACATTTTGACATTTAATGTGTTGATTAAAGAAATTGCTACTTGACAAAAGTTTAAAATCTCTTTTTGTTGTTTATTCAAATCATAAACCTCTTTTTGGATTTTTTCTTTTTTTTCTATCTGATCTTTTATTGCCGATTCAATATCTTTATATTTTTTCATCTTATCCGTTAATAATCTCCAGTACTCTGATCTATTGACTACTTTTTTGTCATTGCTGTTTTCTCTATTATAATCGGAATTTTTTAAAATGGGATCGTTTGAGCAGACTTCAGCTAATTGATTAATGCCTATAATATCTTGCTCACTTATTCCTTTTTGGAATAGAGAAAATATAGTTGGTCCGATATAGGGATTTAATCGTAAGGTGGTTTGACAATTAAATACTTGATTATTTAATAAATCAAGTTCTTTTCTTTTTTCTGTTACCTTGGATTCAAATCCTAGTTTATTATCATATTGCTCTTCTATATCTTTAAAAAATTTAGCTACCGCTTCTTCGGAGGGAATGTTATTTCCTTTGGCTATTTCCAAAATGGTAAGCCACAATTGAGTTAGTTCTTTATATCCAAAATTCATTGCTTCAAGCCCGGCACATTTGTCCATAGTTTGTTTATGCATGTTAGCCTGGGATTCCCAAAATAATGCAGTATTATTTGAAACTGTAATTTGTTTTTGAAGCGCTTCGATTTTAGATTCATTAGTTTTTAATTCGCGTCTAAGTGATAATGCATTTGTATATTCATTTATTATTTCATATGCATCATAATTATGATTTTTAAAATCATCGATAACTTTGGCAAAATTGGATATATCGTTTATTCTAATGTTATAGTCTATCCCATAGCTCTATTTTTAATTTATAAAACCAATGTAAGTAATCTTTTACATATTTTTCTTTTTCAAATAAAGGCTGCAAGGTTATCCTTTACTTGATCCCTTTGTAAAATTTTTCTTTTAATTTCTTCCTCAAGTCTTATCTTTTGATGATTAATTTTACTACATTCTTTTTTCTTTTGAGATATAAAATTTGATATTTGTGAAATAAATGGTATTTTAATTTTATCATCAACAAATGATTTCTTCTCCGGATTAAAAGGGGTTGATAAATTGTTACTAGATAAATTAGATTTGGAATTATTGGAAAGATCTGAATCTAACCTTTTTTTAATCTCTAATGGATGAGTAGTTTCATTTTTTAGGTCGACTGTTAAGTTTTCAGAATTATTTTCTTTTATTTCCGTTTCATTTTCATTCTCCACCAAAGAAAGAGAACTGTTGTTGTTGTTAAATTGAGAATAGCAATCAAATAAATCTCTAATCCATGATGATATAATGCCCGGAGAAATTCCAAACTTTTTACAATTGTGATAAATTTCTTCTACAAAATATGAAAAATCTTTGTTTTTCCCGATTTCATTTCCTAGGCTGAATTCGTGATTATTATCATCTTCTATACCTAAATTTTTCATTAGCTGTACCATTCTATAGCCTTGAGCACATTGACCAATATTTATGCCCGATTTTTTGACTAAAACTACAAATTGTCTTAATTCTTCAACATCCTGCCTCCCTATTTTATCCTGCCAATCATTTATTAAGTAATGAACCTTGCCTTTTGAAATTCCAGTTTCCTTTGATATTTTATCCATGGATTTGCCTTGTAGATAATTCTGTATCACTAGTGATTCAACTAATAATTTTGATGAGTCATTCATTTTTTATATAGATCATAGTGGTCAACTTGTATATAAAAATGTTCAATATCATGGTCAAAACGGTCATTATCATCGGTCAATATAGTCAAAAAGATGTTATTTTTATATATGATGTACTCAAGCAATATTAAAAGGGTTTAATATTTCCCTTAAAATTATTTTAGATTCTACTCCATTGTAAGAAATAATGCAATAATAGCGAGTAGGATTCCGAATTTTCTAAAACTTTTATGCATTTTCTACAAATTTTGTAGTAAAAAATAAAGATCGCCTAGTTATTCGTCGAATATACTAATAACCCTATTAATACAAATCTTATATAGTATATTCCTTATGAAATTTATCAATCAAACTAATGTTTTTTTTACTACGCTTGGGATATCCATATTATTTGTGTTATTGGCAAGCACTATGCAAAATGTAAGCGCACATCAAAAACAACTAGTATCTATTGGAGGCAAGGATTATCTATTTGCTGTTGGATCGGCAAATGAACCTGTATTTATTGACGATAAATCAGGTGTAGAGTTCTTCGCTTATACTCCTATTAATGCAACGGATCCTCTTAACTCTGAATCCAATAGTACAATTCCAATCCAAGATTTAGAAAAAACACTTAAAGTAGAGGTTTCTGCAGGAAATCAAAAGAAAGTATTAGATTTTGACCCTGTAGAAAAAGATCCAGGTCACTATATAGCTGCATTCTTTCCAACCGTTCAAACAACATATAACTATAGAGTGTTTGGAAATGTAAGTAATATACCTATAAGTTTGGTATGGACCTGTAGTCCAGGATCAGTAGATGAAGATACAGTAATATCCAATTCTAGTGTAAAAATTTCAGATAATGTTGTATTAAAAGATGTAGTTGGTGGATTCCCATGCCCAGAACCAAGAGCTGACTCATCATTCCCAGAGAAATATACATCAAACGTAGATATGAATAATACTATAACGAATTTACAAAAAGAAATTAGTCAGCTAACTCAAAATAACGCAAATATGTCTACACCATCAGCAAAAATAAATATCAAATAAAAGATACGGAGATGAATATTTTAAATATAACCGAGAAAAAGAGGTCGCAAATATACAAATATGGGAATAAATTTTATTCCTATTTTTAAAGATCATTATTATCTTTTCAATATTTTAATTTATTATATAAAAAACAATTATTGTAACGAAGGTCAATGTCAACAAACTTATCAATTCCGTATACTTATAATTTAAATTATTATTTTTCATGGAATTTCGTTATCGTTTATTTTTATACCTACATTATATTGAATAAAACGATCATTATGTATAATTATTTTAAAAGGCGATGAATAAAAAAATGTTAAATAGTAATGATATAAATAATATAAAAATATCAAGTCAACATCAAACCTCTATAATTTTGCCCATTTTATTGCCTTTTATGATTATATTTGCTTTTTCGATATTTTCATATCATCAACCATCGAACCAAAATTATCTTGTTTTTGAATCTGCTTATGGACATGCCCTTCCAGTAACTTATTTGCCTGCACCGAATTCCATAATCAATAAAAACGAAACTCTTCCATCAAAGATAACAATATCTTTTTCTGAAAGACCCGATCCTAAAGCAAGTTACATTCAGGGTACTGGATTCTAACAATCAACGAGTAGATAATAATGACTTTAAGGTCACAGGTCAGCAACATGGACGAGAGGCTGAAGTAACATTAAATATGAATAAACTAACTGATGGTGTATATACTGTATCTTGGTTAACTCTTTCAGCAGATGATGGTCACATTGCTAAGGGATCATATGTTTTTGGAATAGGAAATGTAGCAGGTGGAGGTGAAACATCATCGACAAATTCTACTACCTCTTCAGGTTCAACCGTATCATCCAACAACAATAACTTTGCACAACAAAATCAGGTAAAAACCGAAGCAGTAACTTCTAATTTGGATGGAATAATAAAATGGCCATTAATTGTAGCACAAGCTGCAATTGTAGGTGGAATAATATCACATGTGTTCTTATGGAATAACAATAAATTTGTTAGCAAGATAATTACATTTTTAAACATAGAAAACAGGATAAATAGAAATAATTCCAACAATACCAATTCAAACAAAGGCATTAAATCTACAGATGTTGATAATAATACTAAACAAATAGAAAAAATAAGATTTAGGCCATTACAAATATTAGTATTAATACTTTGTTTAAGTTCTGTATCTATATTTGCATGTGGTACTGCATTATTCTTTCTACAAATAAATGATTTATCTACTTCTGGTTCAAACTTTTTCTCCTTATTGGGAACCTTGTTATATGGTTCTGTTGGAAATGTCTGGTTAATACGAAGTATTCTATCATTAGTAATCATAGCTATGTCATTAGGCTATTATTTTTTAGAAAAGAGAACAATAAAAAGAGAAATCAAAGGAAACTACAGAAACCACAAAATAACCGATAATATTGAGGCCAAAAAGAAAATAAATTATCCTGCATTTTTATTATATATCGCACTTGTAGCAGGGGCAATCTGCATTTTTGCAAATAGTATGACAAGCCATAGCTCTGCTGTGACTTTTATGCCTTCTATTGCAATCTCTCTTGATTGGATACACTTTATGGCAGTCTCCGTTTGGGTTGGTGGACTATTTTATATATCAACAGGTACTTTTTGACATTATGGAAAAATAGTATCCCAATTAATTCATTAAAACTAAAAAAAGAACCAAACGACAAGGCAAGAGACAAATCTATCTATTAATTCCGACCAAAATAGGAAGAGTGATGCTCAAGTCTTGCCTTATACCGAGAGCGTCGATTCAAATAAAGCGTTCTCGCTTAGCTCAAAAGGTGTTTATTTTATTGCATTATTACTTCCCAAATTTTCTTTGTTAGCTACAATCTCACTTGGAATAATTGGGGTTAGTGGATTATATATTGCATGGATACATCTTCATAGCTTTTCTGCACTTTTTGATACTTCTTATGGTAATATTCTTATAATAAAATTGTTAACAATATTACCAGTAATTGTATTAGGTGCCTACCATCAAGTAACACTTCATAATTACATGAATGTTATAGGTTCAATTGCTAAAAAAGATAGCAACACCAAAGATAGAGAACAATCCAAAATATCCTCATCATCATCATCATCATTTAAAGATAAGAAAAAAACATTGCAATCTTTTTTTTCAAATAAAAATAGAATAATTAATAATAGTAAATTTTTTAATATAAAGGATAAAAATTCTAATGAAAATAAAAATTATATCAACGACGATGAAAATATGCTAACAGAAAAAGAATACACTAGTGATACATATTCCAAGTTTAGTAAAACTATAAAACTAGAATCATTACTTGCTATTGCTGTATTATTTATAGCATCAATACTCACAATAACATCCCCACCAGCATCAATGGATATGTCCTCGCCAATGATGATGATGGGTGCTATGGGTAATGATAATATTAACACAAATCAAAACCAACATAATAATGGTAGTGTACAAAAAGCGACACCTATGGCAATGCCTGGGAATACTGGTTTGTCGTCAAAAATAACAAATAACTCATATTCTAATGAAGTAAAAATAATGAATACCAATGCAAAAATTCAAATAAATCCATTTTATACTGGATTTAATACATTCAAGATTACATTTACTGACTCTAGATGGTAAACCTGTTGAAAATATTTCAAATGTGATTATGCAATTTACAAACGACCAGGCAGATATTGGACCAATTGTTGTTAATTTAAATAAGATTAATGAAGGAGTTTACTCTATATTTGGTGGTTACCTTAGCCAAAAAGGAAACTGGAATGTACACCTAACTGCACAGAGGTTAAATGCTTATGATCTGAATTATGAATTTGATGTTGATTTAAAACAACAACACAACCCTCATCATCAAATCCAATAACATCTTCACTATCTTCTGTAAATGAGAATCAGTCATCAAAACCACAACCCCAACCACAAAAATTATCATCTTTATCTTCTATTGAAAATAATAGTACCATGAATCAATCAGAAGCGCCTCCTTCTTTTGACTCATTTGCAATACTTGCAATTGTATTATCTGGTTTGGTTATTTTTGGAAGTGCTTATTCATTTAAAAAAAGCAAACAACAATTAAAAGAAACTATGAGTATGTTTGAGAAACAAGATAAAGAATAAATCTTTGTAATAATAACTATTTTTATTTCAGTTATATTGATTTATTTTTTTGACATCAAATTTATTTCAAAAGTTTATATGAAAAAACAATTTTTATATCGAATCTATTCTTATAACGGTAAATCTTATTTTGGAAATCAAATATTAGACTTGGACATTTTAATAACAAGCAAAGAATTCTTTTTGCATAGTTTACAGACGCTATACATATATCAACCTTTAATTTTTTGTCTAGACTTTATTGAGATACGATGTTAAAGGGATAATTGATTTATATAACAATGATTATTTTATTTTACTATACTTTAGATACATAATAGTAAATCTCTATATTTATAGTTAAAAAGATGAGATATGTAATATTAATTATTTTTTTTATATTTGTATTAATAAAATCATTGAGGGAGAGGATAAAACACAATGATTTTTTCCAGTTCATGTCACTGGAAAAACCATTGGTCATGTCCTCTTCCTCTTTCGATGAAAATAAACTCGCAATTCTAGATACATTTTCTTTTATTTCTGCTATTCATTAGGTTGTGTTGTTGGGACAAATTTTGCAATGCTCTTAAATGCAAACATACTTACGGTAACACAAATTAAATGACTTGTGGTACATTCTTAGAATAAACTATTAAATTAGTTAGTGGATTTTAATATTTGGATGCTACTATATCTTTAAATTAATAAGTTCTTAATAATGATAATGTATGATAATATCAATAAAAAGATATCTTTGGTCAAATTTGATTTATGCAAAAATTAAGAAATAGTCAATAGATTTTTTTTGCGAGGTACATACATTTCTTATTGCATCACTAGTCACTTCTGTTCTGATAGATGTTGTTCTTTCAAACAGTCATGCAATGCTATTTTTGTATTATATTCCTTTTCATATTAAATAATATAATAATATATACAATCTTTGAATTATTCTCTTTTTGTATGAAAAAAAATCTTTACCATTCTCATACGTTATATCTTATATTGCTCTATTTCCATTTGTTAAAATTTTTTACCCATTGTCTATCTTCTCTATTCATATTGTCTTGCATTCTACGAATGCACCATAAATATTATAAAAAAAATTCTTAAACCTTTAATAAAGGTAATACAGAAAATATGCAAATTAGTAATTATATTAAAAGAAAAGACATTTTGATGTTCGGAACAATTGGCGCAGCCCTATTATTGATATTTTCAATTAATAGTCAAATTGCCTTTGCTCATCAACGAGAATTGTTCAATATTGGTGGAAAAGATTACTTGTTGGTAGTTGGTTCACAAAATGAACCTATATTTGTAGATGATAAATCAGGTGTAGATTTTTTTGCATATACTCCAGATCCTAAAGATCCAATGAATTCAAAAGCAAATGATACAAAACCTATCGACGGATTAGAAAAAACTCTTAAGGTAGAGGTTACCGCAGGTGATAAAAAGAAGGTCTTTGACTTGGAACCTGCATTTAGAGATCCTGGTCATTATAATGCTCCTTTTTATCCAACAGTTCAAACTACATATGAATATAGAATATTTGGAAATATTGAAAACACTAATGTGAGCTTGCCATTTACATGTAATCCTGGTATTATTGAAGAAAACAAATCAGATAACTCTACTGTTAAAATCTCTGACGGGGTTGAAAGAAAGGGTATGCAAGGTGGATTTGGCTGTCCTGATTCTAGAGATAAAGTCGCATTTCCAGAGCCATATATGTCAAATGTAGAAATTCAAAATAAATTAAATCAATCATCAACATCTACAAATTCAACATCAAATAATAATACATCTGCAACAATAAAGTAGTTATAATAGACCAATTTTTTTTATTTGTAAACAAAACAAATTCTGTTTAAAAATAATTATGCATAACTTTTCTTATTGTTTTTTATTATATATATAAAACAGTTTGTTTATTTAATAAATTAAAAGCAGACTTTAGACCTAGATGCTATTAAATTGGATAATATTCTATTATTATTATATTTTGTATAGATTATCCGAAGAGATTTGTAATAGTTTTATAATTAATGACGCATATATTATTTCTAAATTTTAGTTTATATATAACTCTTCCAAAATTGTTATCCATCATTCGTATCATGACTATATTCCTAGTAACAAATAACGATTTTATTATATCACTTTTTTAAAATTATAATTTAGGATTTTGACTTAATAATTCATTTAAAAAAATGTTATCATATAAAGGAATTATGATAATATTTGTTGGACTAAAATCATATTCTTTTACATATGCTTTGATTATATAATATTGTTTAATTTTTATAATGTATGCAATTATTACTAATTATTAAAAATCTTTAAGTATTACTTTTTTATAAAAAAGTATTATTATAATGCTAATATATGGAGTAGAAAAATGGTAGTTGATATAAAGTCATTTCTGGCCTTATCCATTCCATCCATGCTAATGTTTGGAATACGTCATGCACTTGATGTTGATCATATTACTGCAATAGACAATCTGGTAAGATTGCATGATGCTAAAAAGGATCTAGGTGGATAGGAACTGGTTTTAGTTTAGGACATATGATATCCGTACTTGCTGAAATGCTATTGATAATATATGTGATAGGTAGTGCTACAGGCAGCAGAGTAGATGATCTTTCTCTTTGGGGTGGTGTAATTGGAGCGATTGCGTTGGCTACGATAGGGACTA
>CAWGRD010000004.1:0-107070 GCA_963824915.1 uncultured Nitrososphaeraceae archaeon | reverse complement strand
AGATTGAATGTCTGAGATTATTTATGGCTTTTCAGATTGAATAAAAAACATGCGAATATCATAATCTATCATTCATTGTTCATAGCAGAATTTAATTACGAATGATTGCAAAAGCCATATTTAGATTTGCACAAACAAGACCAACCACAATAAAAAACTGAATTTAAAAAGATGTAATTGCCGATGTTTTATAGAGAGGAACAGAGAACATACGCATAGCAAATTAAACTCTTAAGGGTTATTGATTCAATATCTCCAGCCTTATTTTTGTGGTTATTAAATCAGAAAATAAGGAATAAAGGATAAATATATGAGAGCTAAAAAGGCATCCTGCAAATAGTTCAGTAGGATATTATGAAAAAAATGCCGATCATTCACTCCAACGATAAAAAGACATGCTAAAATAAATTAATCAAACTCTAGTGTTCGAGATTCATCATATATGGCTCTGATAGAGACATGCTTTCTATAATAAAAAAGCAGTATTTCTTGATAAATAAAATTTGCCTACTATAGTATTTAGTTTCAGGTATACCTAAATCATGTTTTACTTTATTATATTACTTATCTAAATTTACATTTAATACAAGTATCTGCATAGCCTTGATTGATTAAATCTTTTATTGTACGTCTTGAAAAATCAAATGCCTTGCCATGTATATCATGACTATCACTGAGGTTTTGACATTCGGCATATTCTATTCTTTGCAAGTGCTTTATCGCAATTCTTCCATTAATTAGATCTTGAATATGTCTTGTTTCTCCTTTTCGATTTGTACTTTGTACTTTGTTTTTTAATTCATTATCTAGTCTATTATATATCTCAACTTCAGAAATACCTTTTTCATTTGATATTTTCATTAATGCTCTAATTATATTGATATAATCAGATACCATGGTGGCAACCTTTTCATCATATTTGGATTTGTCATGATATAATACATTTTGAACCCTATTACTAATAGAATCAGGGTCTTCAGGAGTTCCCTTTTCTTTAGCGGTATATAAATCTCCTATATATATATCAAGAGAAGGAACATTTTCATCTAATCCTCTTATTTTATACCAATAATCCCTATGAGCCTGCAATACCTCTCTAAGCGGAGTATTACTAAGATAAAAACCATCCATGAATGGTCGAGGTTGTCCATTATCTTCATGTAAATATTCATTTTCATCGGCAGTTATTGAAATTACGTCTAATTCTGGAAATTTATATCTTAAATGTGATGACATGCTTGTAAGTAAATGTTCCATTTTTATGCCATCTTTATATCGGATAATATGTTTCTCTTTGTTATCTTCATCACGATATACAGACATCATTTGTTTTTCCTTTTTACCATAGCTATCAAATGTAACAGTTGTCGCAAGTTGCACATCTACAGTAACAAGAAGTAGCCTAGGTTCCCCCTCATCTGTTTTTATTGGATTAGTTTCATCATCCCAATAGTTACGTATAGTATTAGTCAAAGGAGTATTATCATATCTAATCATAGAGTTTAATGGATTTAAGAATCTATAATCTGGTTGAAATATAGCAGGTGATAGAACATTAGGTGTTCCTAATGGCAAAAAAGCAAATTGATACCATGACCAATATCTTCGAAAAGATTCATTTGTAGCTAGATTACCATATTTATCTGGCCACAAAATAATAAAATGATAAAAAAGGGGATGATTCTCTAAAATCATTATAACTGTTATCAAACTCTTTAAAAATATATTTCCATATATTATTCCATTGCTTCTAAAAAGAGATAGACAATCTATTCCAGTTTTTATAAATGGATTTTCTAGATACCAAATGTCTGTTGATACATCTTCCCAAAACTGATATAGCATCTCTGGTGAACCTTCCCAGGGATTGGATTTATTTTTGTTTTGTAATACATGATTTACTAATAACGTTGCATTTATTGCTCCGGCGGATGTACCTGCAACTATATCAAATAATTGTCTATTATCGTTTATTGATTTTTCAATTAGATTGTCATATAGCGCTTTATATATGCCAGCTTCATATGCTCCAAGTGCTCCGCCGCCTTGAAATATTAATGCTCTGTGTGTTTGTAGGGATTATCTTGTTTACTACTATTTTTATCATTATTGGGCTGCGGTGGCAAATTAAACATAATAGAATTAAATATTTATTTGGTTATTAATTAAATTTAACCAAATAATATATAAGTATGAGAACAAAATCATGTTAAATTGTAATATAATCCATTATAATTTAATATATAAAAACATACTTCCTTCTATTATCATATATGCCTGATATTGCTATTGCAGATGGTAGAACTCAAATTCTTTATGGTGTAGAAAATGCTTTATCATATGGAGTAAAATTTATGGAAAATGCAGAAAAGAAAATGGACATCACATTTGACTACCATGCTCCTTCAATAGTAATTAAAATACCTCAATATTATGTTGGCTATAAAGATATTTTAAAAAGGGGAGGAAAAATTAGATGTATAACTGAGATTACAAAAGATAACATTCAATATTGTAAGGAGTTATTGAATATCGTAAGCGAATTAAGACATCTTGATGGTCTTAAAGGAGGAATAGCAATTAATGAAACAGAATATATGGCAACAACACTCTTAAAAGAAGAACAGCCTTTAACAGAGGTTATTTATAGTAATGCCGAAGAAGTAGTTTCCCAGGGCCAGTATGCATTTGATACCTTTTGGGAATAATGCCATTCCCGCTATAAAAAAAATAAAAGAAATAGAAGAAGGAATTGAAATTGAATTTGTAAAAGTAATAAATGATCCTATTAAATCAAGAAACATTTATATAAAAAATTTAAAAGCATCAAAAAATGAATTATTACTTTTCATTCCTTCATATTTATTATCTATCATTTAAGAAAGACAATAGAATTTTTAAAAATAATAGATGAATTTTCAAATGATTTACATCATCAAATAAAGATATTGTTATCATCTAATACGGAATTTAGTAAATCTAACCAAAATATCCATGGAATTTTGTTATATGCAAAAAAAGATAATATATTATTGAAGAGCATTAGAAAAGGAGATAGAGTTCAAGCCATTAGAAAAAACAGCAATTGCAATTATGGACAGAAAAATTTCAATGGTTTTAGAATTAAAAGATGGCATTTATAATAGTTTTGAAAATGCAATAGTATTTTCAATTTATTCTAATAATAAAACATTTGTATCATCATATATTTCCATTTTTGAATCGCTATGGAGATATATCGATTTATTGGAAAAGTTTAAAGAAATTGATAAAAGACACAAAATTCAAGAAGCTGATTTAAAAAATCAAATAGAACAAAAAACTCAGTATTTATTAAAAATTAACAAAAATCTTGAAGAATTAAATCAAGAATATTCAAAGAAAGAAAAGGCATTAAAAAAAACAAATATGGAATTAATTGAAACTGAAAATAAAAAAGAGGAATTTATATCCATGGTAGCGCATGACTAAGAACACCTCTTGTTCCAATTAAAGGATATGCCGAAATGTTATTGAAAGATGAATCATTAGGCAAATTAAATGAAAAGCAAAAAAAGCTATTCAAAGCTATTTACAGAAATGTAAGAAAACAAGGATCTTTGGTAGAAGATATATTAGATGTTTATAAATTAGACCTTGGTAAAACAATTCTTTCAAAAAAAGAGATCACAATATCAAATCTTTTTGCAAATATTATAAATGATTCCAAATCCATAGCAGAAGAAAAGCAGGTTTCCATAGTGACAGAGATAAAGACAAAATCAACAAATACGATTTATTGTGATGAGAAAAGGATAGAACAGGTATTTTCAAATTTAATAAAAAATTCTATTGATTTTGTTCCCGAAAAAGGCGGAAATATAATATTGAGAGTAGAAGATAGAAAAATAGTGAAGAAGAAATAAAAAAGACGAGAAGAAAATTAGACATCAACAACAACAGCAACAAAAATAATAATGACGATGTTAAAAATAAAATTACTCGATATATGATATTTACTGTAAAAGATAATGGACGTGGAATACCTAAAGATAAAGTTGGCAATTTATTTAAAAAATTTTATCAGATTGATACCAGTGCAACAAGAAAGCACTCTGGTACTGGTCTAGGTTTAGTTATCTGCAAAGGTATTGTTGAAGCACATGGTGGTAAGATTTGGGTAGATAAAAACCATAAGAATGGATTTAGTATTAAATTTACTCTGCCTATCCATAACAGTCACAATATCTCAAGAATCAAGAAACCTTAAATTGACTAAAAATCATCTGATAGTATTTTTTATTAACATGGTAAAACTAAATTTATCCAAGACTCACAAATTCAATTTAATATTTTATCAATCAGTGGTAAAAAAATTAATTTGCACTCTCTAAATTACATATCCTTTGAATCATCCAAAAATAATTAAGATATTGGAATTTATTAAAATTTTAAAAATTATTAATAGACAACAAGCTATTTACATATTACATATCTTTTTAAACCTCTACTATTACTTCCACAAACAGTTCAACATTCGATTTACCATGGCGGATTATCTGCAAAAGCCATCTTTTCAAGTAATCTTTCTGGTTTATCAATTTAATGGTTTGATTATATCTATAATATTTATTATCATTTTTATAAGATAAATTTAAACAGGTTCTATTTGTTTTGGATAAGAGCAATATCAATTATATTTAATACTAAAACTTTAATTTCAAAGTAAATCATATAAATAAAAAGAATTTAAATCGATAAAGAAATTGATATAATAATTTTTTGATATAATGACTTTAATATATCGATGTATAACAATAGATTCAAGTTTTTGAATACTATTAGAAAAAAAAGAACAAGTCTAAAATAATTAATTATGCTCTCTAAAATCCCATTAATTTTAATGCATATGTTTAATTTAAATAAAATAAAATAGAAAAAATGAAGAAAAATATGGCTATAATATTTACATAAACAATATCAATATTATGGCATATTAGAAAAAAAATCGTGAAATGTAAATGTGTTTGACCTTGGATATTTTTAAGTTTGAATAGATTATTGATAAAATTTAATTAATTTGAAATATTACCTTGAATCTTTTTTTTATTTCTTTAATCTTTTTCTAATTTGAATTCATAATTGCCAAAACTAGCTTGGAACTTTTGTTGAGTAGATGCCTAAAAATTGTCAAGGTATTAATGAAATATTAACAATTTAATCCTGAAAATAATAGTTTTTATCTAATTTTATTACCTAGTAACCATTTAGTTATTGTTATTCTTATATATAACGATACCCCGTTTGTAATATTATTTGACGATATCTGATGAAATTGCTCCAAAAAAAGAAGAAAGAACTGAAATGATATTTGATATGAAATTTGCAGTATCGTATGGAATAAGATTTCTACACAATACTATAGAAAGACTGGATGTTCTCGTTGATGAAGGTGGGGCTTCAATGATTACAAAATACCATTTATATAAGGATATTTATGTCAAATTACTGAATCAAGGAGCAAAAATTCGGTTTATCACAGAAATTACAAAAGATAACATTCAGTATTGTATTGAGTTATCAAATATCGTTAGCGAATTAAGACATCTTGGTGGCCTTAAAGGATCAATATCTGTAAATGAATCAGAATTTATAGGTTCAACGTCATGGAGAGAAGATCAGCTTTTAAATCCGGTCACATATAGCAATGAGAAAGAAGTTGTAGAACAGCAGCAATATATCTTTGATACTTTTTGGAAAAATGCAATACCTTTTGAACAAAGAAAGAAGGAAATTGAAGAGGGCATAGTACCTGGAGTCATTGAAACTAGCAATGACCATAAAGATTTCCAAAGCAAAGTATTTAGTCTTTTAAATTCTGCCAATAATGAGATATTAGTATTATTTTCTACATCAAATGCCTTTCATAGACAAGTAAATGTTGGGTCACTTCAAAAGATAAAAGAAATAAGGAATAACAAACCTTGGATAACAATTAAAATTCTAACTCCTAAAGATATTGAAATAGAAAAAATAGCTAATGAATTAGTAAATTCCAATTTTATTATTAGATTTATTGAGCCACTATCTAAAGTATCTATTTTAATAGTTGATAGAAAATATTCACTAGTTGCAGAAGTAAAAGATGATACAAAACTGTTATTTATCGATGCGGTAGGATTTGTTACCTATTCTAATAGTGTACCAACTGTATTATCATATGCTGCAATATTTGATGGTCTTTGGAGTCATATTGATTTGTCTCAACAATTCAAGAGTATAAATAAAAAACTTGAACTTCAAGAAGCTGATTTAAAAAATCAAATAGAACAAAAAACTCAGTATTTATTAAAAATTAACAAAAATCTTGAAGAATTAAATCAAGAATATGCAACGAAAGAAAAGGCATTGAACATGGCAAATAAGTCATTATTAGAGACAGACAGATTTAAGAATGAGTTTATATCAATGATAAGTCATGAGCTAAGAACACCTCTTGTTCCAATTAAAGGATATACACAAATGTTATTAAAAACAGAAAATTTTGGAGAATTAAATGAAAAGCAAGAAAAAGCTATTAAAGCTATTTACAGAAATGTAATAAAACAAGAATTATTAGTAGAAGATATACTCGATTGTACCAAATTAGAGATTGGAAAATTAAATTTAATCATAAAAGAGATTACAATATCAAATCTTTTTGCAAATATTACAAATGATTCCAAATCCATAGCAGAAGAAAAGCGGGTTTCCATAATGACCGAGATAAAGACAAAATCAACAAATACGATTTATTGTGATGAGAAAAGGATAGAACAGGTATTTTTAAATTTAATAAAAAATTCTATTGATTTTGTTCCCGAAAAAGGTGGAAATATAATATTGAGAGTAGAAGATGATGAAAAACAAGAAATAGAAAAAGAAGATGAAATACAAGAAGAGAAAAAAATTAGTAATATCAACAACAGCAACAGCAGCAACAAAAATAATAATGACGATGTTAAAAATAAAATTACTCGATATATGATATTTACTGTAAAAGATAATGGACGTGGAATACCTAAAGATAAAGTTGGCAATTTATTTAAAAAATTTTATCAGATTGATACCAGTGCAACAAGAAAGCACTCTGGTACTGGTCTAGGTTTAGTTATCTGCAAAGGTATTGTTGAAGCACATGGTGGTAAGATTTGGGTAGATAAAAACCATAAGAATGGATTTAGTATTAAATTCACTCTGCCTATCTATAACAGTCACAATATCTCGAGAATCAAGAAATTACCTAACAGAAATAATTAAAAGAGGAAAATAAAATTCAAATGAAGGTCCTTTTAATAGATGACAATTACGAAATAACTGGAATGATATCTTTTTTCCTTGAGAGTAATAATATATCATGTAAAATAGCAAATGATGGTAAAGAAGGTCTTGAAAGGATAAAAAGCGAAAAATATGACGTAATATTGTTAGATTTAACAATGCCTCAATTTAGTGGATTTGATATTTTTGATTATCTTAAACAAAACGATTTATTAAAAACTAATAATGTTTTACTTTTTACTACATCAAATACATCTAGAGAAAATATCCAAGAGATGGTGAAAGAGGGAGCAAAGGGAATTCTCAAAAAACCCATTTCAATTGATTTAATTATAGAAGCAATTGAAAAATTTAAATAATATTTTTTTGATTTATTAATATACAAGTATTATTTTAAATTTTAATAGTTGTTCTAGATAATTTATCTGCAATATCTTTTACGATGCATCTATAGTATTTGTTTTAATCTATATTAGAAAGAAAAGGATAAGAAAATAAAATGGACAATAATAAAAAATCATATCATTCAATATTTATCCGCAATGAAAGTTATAACAACTTTAATAAAGAGATAGAGAAATCTTTAGAAAAATTGAATCCTAAAATTCACAAAATAATATCTGTAAATCACAGTATGTCAGCAACTGAATATACTGCTCTAATAGTATATGAATCTGATGATAGTATAATTAAAGAATAAATACAATAACAATTAATTTCTATCAATCTAATTAATCCCTAGATATAATATACAGACTTCAAAAACTTGTAAATTGATATAGTTTCTACGTATTCATATTAGTAAAACAGGTCTTGGATCAATTATCGTTGTTCTTTTTTTATTAATTTTTTTCTTTAAAAAATAATAAATTTTTTTTATCTCAAAATTTTCTATTGCTTTGACATGGTCTTAAATGTCTTTATTTATTTAATGCACTATGATAAACTTATCAAAATCAAGATAATTCAAATAAAATGACTCTATTCACTAGATTTGATGAATTATTATTTACTACCTGTAGATAAAGATGAATCAGATAAACTAGAAGACGCATTGAAAAAAATTAATTATGATGTTGACGATAGAGCTTCTATTTGGGGTGCAGAAGTTATTGACAAAATTGCAAGTAATATGACAAAAGAAAATGCATGTAAAATGGTTGTGGAATTTTTACCAGAGCCTGTCGCAGACAAATTTGCAAAAATATTTGAAATTAAATGAATTGACCTATATTCATTTTAAAAATTAATCTACAGGTTTAATTAACTGCATTTTTTTAATTTTATTATGCAGTTTTTTTTAAATATTTTTTTTCTAATTCATTTATAATTCAATCAGAGCATCTTTTGCATTTATTTCTTTATAATATTTCTTCTTATCACTTATCCTATATTTGATGGAGGTGAATTCATCCTTATCCATAAAAATAATAGTCCACTATTTACCTTATTAACTGTAGAAATTCAGATTGTCACTTTACCATTGTATCTCTCATGGTTTTATTAAAATAACCTGAAGGTTATATTGGTTTAATTAAATCCTTTTGCGCTTCACGTTACAAAAACCAAAGTCCAGTGGGTTACAATACCAACTATAAATAATATTGCCACTTTCCGGGCATTACCTTATTTTTTATAATATTATCTCAATTTATATTCAGATAGTATTCCATAAAATTTTATAAATATCAAATACCTCTGAAAAAATAACAAATAAATGGTAATGTAATTACTTTTACATTTTATTGTTATAGGATTATTTTTGATTTGTTTTAAAATAAAAATTAATTAATTATGTTGGAAATTATTTTAAAACTATAATTTGTTTTTCAATTGCTTATTACTGATGTAGAATATCGATTGATTAATGAAACATAAGCAAATATAACCATTAAAAATATTTTATAGAAAAATGATATAATTCTTAAAATACTCTTTAATTTAATAGCCAAGATAAAAATAGATGTAATCCATTTTCAATTTTTATCTCATGATCTATCTTTTAACCATTGAATAACTTGCGGCCAAAGATTTTCATGTGCATCATAACTTATACATAACTCAACATGACCAGAAGGAAACTCTATAAGTTTTTTATCTTTACTTGAAATTAAACCATTACCAATTTCCTCAGTTATTGGAACAGATGAATTTGAAGCTACCAAATCATCTTTATTTCCAACAATATTGAGTATAGGCATAGATATATTTTTGAGAGCAACTGCTCTTTTTTTTATTCTGGTGGGATTTTCTTTCTTTTCATCTTCTTCTTCTTCTTCTTCATTTAGTATCAATTGATTTTTTATTAGTAAATTCTTTTGATAAAGATCTATAACAAATTGCTTGAATAAAGGACCAGGGATATCCGGAGTATTATTTATCCATGTCCTTATTTTTACAAGGTTTTGGATAAACTTGGCAGGTTCATTTTCTCTCATATCAAGAGCATATTTCAAATTATCAAAACTGTGCGCAATTGGATTTCTCATGAGAAATGCTAAATCTATAAAATGTCCAAACATTTCTTTAAATTCTTTAACAAAATTCTCTACTGGGAAATTACGCATCCATTCTGCTATAACTGTATTATCTTTATCAAAATCAAAATTTGCCGACTGAAGAATTAGATTTCTTATTTTGCTATTGTGAAGTGATGAATATATAATAGAAAGAGTTCCACCCCAGCTATATCCGAATAGATTTATCTTTTCTTGTTTTGTTGTTTTACGTATTTGCTCAATTGATTGGTCGATATAATTGATATAATCATTTATTGTAGATTTATTTTCACTTTGTTTATGGACCCAATCTAAAAGAAATACATCAAATCCTGCAGAGATAAATTTTCTTACAATACTTCTCTCATAACTGAGATCTAATATGTGGTATCGATTGATAGGTGCATATATCATAAGCAGAGGGGGAAAAAGAGGTATAGCAGAGGGAGAAGAAAGCAGAATACTGTAGTCCTAATGAGTAATGATAATGATGGCGAGGAGAGGGTTGAATTTTGATTAAAAGGATAATAGTGCAAAAGACGAGTAGAGTCTTCTTGTTTTATAATTTCATATGGTGTTTCATTAATGGAAATAAGAGTATTAAAAAATATCAAGTGGTTATCAATAAAGTTGTCAAGGAAAGAAAAGAAAGGCAAAATATATGAAGAATCTTGCCTTACAGACCTTTCAAGATTTATAATACTGTAAATATGATCCTTAAAATGTTGAAGGGAATCCTTGATTGAAGGATTTTATTGAATTCATAATTAAGAGTATAAAGTAAATTATCATATTTTGAAAGGAAATCAACAATAAAAGAAGAAATAGAATTACTATTGTTGACATTATTATTTATTTTGTCTTTGTTGATGTTATTGTCATCATTTGTATATCGTGAATTCAATGAATTTAAAATTGTATTTATGTATGATAACCCATAGTCAGAAAATAGATACATATTATTTTTATAATACTCAATCCAATTTTCTATTACATTAGAAGAAAATGCCAAAGGCTTATCTGACATATAATAATAACTTTAACATATCTTAAAAAGAGTATACATTTATTTAAATTATTTAGAATCTCATAATGATAATAAATTAGATATTAATTTACACATTACAAGATCATCTATGGAAACTTTCCTTGATTTTATATTTTAACATATACATATCAAATCAAAACTTAGCCTATAAAATATCATAGTTATTAAGGTATGTTAAATGATATGAATTAATGACATATATCGATGATTCTGTAAAGAAAATGAAAAACACTCAACAAGATGCAGAAGCAAAAGCAGAAAATACTAAAGATCATGCGGAAGGAAAACCAAGTTCAGAAACATTGAACAAGGCAAAAAATAAAATAGAGGACGCCCTCACATAAATTTTTATAATTACAATTGTTTTATATTTAAAAATAAATTTTATATCGGTATATTATTATTGCTTTTTTGTTTTGTTTTTATATATCAATTAAGTAAAAAAAGAAAAAAAGATATTCATTTAAAGGCCGAAATAACGGTAACAATATTAGAGATAATATCTTTATTAGAAACAAATTGATTTAAATTCTACAAAAGATATAATAGAATATGACAATAGAGTAACAGTTAACATAGTCTTTTATTTTAATGATAAAGATCATATGATAAAGTTAAATGCTGATGGATATATATAGGTCCGCTGATGATAAACCATATTCAAAAGAGTCTTTTGTTAATTATTCTGATTTATTCAAAATATAGGAAACATAATTTTTAAGTTAATTAAACAGCATTGTCAAATTTAATATTTGATATTTATATTATAATGATGTTTGATAATCATCCATGAAATAGAATATAAAGATATTGATAAAGAATTTTTTAAAAGTTTTAGATAATTTACTTTTGTCCTAAATTAACAATATCCTTGATAAAAATATATTAAAAGAAATAAATAATAAATAGTTAATTAATCTAAAACTTTTTTTGCTAGTTTAGCTAATGCTTTAACACTTTTTATCTCAATATTTTTACTTTTACTTAATATTTGTGAAATTGATGGCTTGGCTTTTTCACCAATAATTAAAGTTTCTTCCCCTTTCACGCTTAGAACTATTGTCAACTGTTTCTCTTTAAGGGTCTCCGCAAAATCACGTGCATTATGTAATATATCCCAAAAACTTTTATCTGAATTGCTGCTGCTGCTGTTGCTGTGTATACCTCAATTAAATCAAAGAGGGATGTATCTTTAACATCCATTTCTATTACTGTTTCTTCTTTAAAATCAATTGATAAAAGAGGCTTTTCATTTAATTCAACTAAAATATTACCCCTCATATTCAAAGGAAAGTGCACACTACCTCAACCTGTTACATATTTTGAAGAACTGCTAGATGATGATGATGATGATTCGTTACTATGAATTGAAGTTGATGTTGTAGCGATATTTATTTTACCATCAATAACCCATTTTGCACCTCCTAATTCCTTTCCTCCTGGACCATGTGCTGATGGAATATCAATTTCCAAGTGATCAAAAGTATATGTTACTGATACATCTTTATCTAGTAATTTGTCTATTAATTTTGTAGCTATTTCAGAAAACTGTGATGCTTTTTCCTGTTGCTGTTGTTGATCTTTACTTGAACTACTAGTGTTACCATTGTTAATTTCTGTGTTTTGAAATTCACTCATACTGCTTGGTGGAGGTTATCATAGTTTATATAAATATACAAAAGATATATTATCTCAAAAATAAATTCAAATATTTTAATTAAGATTTCAAACCCAATATAGTCAAATTTGTTATCATTGCCTTTGTCCAATTCTTAATCTGTCCAATTAATTTTCATATTCATATTCAGCAACAAAATAACTGCTATTATTGTTGATGACAATAGAAATAACATTTACAAAAGGCATTACTAAATTATAAAATTGAGATTGACTTTTTATGATTGCATTAATAGTTGTTACTGTCTTACACATAATGGCAACAGATTATTTTATACCATAAGTTGCATTATTAGTATTTGTTACTGGTTTTGTTATATTGTTTATTGCCATTGATTGATCCTTTTTTTTCATATCCATCATTCCATTCATATCCATCGATGGGTATTGAACGTTCGCCTCATCACTACCACTACCACCACCAACCCTAAGTAAATTATGAGCATTTGGTGCAAATATTATTGCAGTCGCGCCTAAAACCATTAAAGATATTCCTGCTATTTTTGCAAGCAATAATCCTCTAGACCATATCTTTTCTGCAAATATTAAGCAAGAAAATAAACCCATCCAAAATAAATTCATCCATCCTAAAGATATCATTAATAGAAAATATGGCCAGCAACATCCAAGACAGTATAACCCATGAAATGTGCCCATCTTGACAGCACCAAGTGTTCCACTTTTCCATCTTCTCATAAAGAAGCTTAATGGGGATTCACAATATCCAATACAGGTTGTCTTTAAGGGAGAAAATTGATAAGCACCTGATATAATTAATATTATCCCATAAATGATATCAAGCTGTTTTGTTTCAGACTCCAATAGCAATAAAGCTATTCATTAGAATAGACCATCCCAAAAGAAGTACAATACCAGTCAATGCCCATATTGCAAGGTAAGAGCCTACAAATAGTATTATCTTAAATGAGTAATTAATAAAAAAGGAAATTTTGCTAGATTCACTATTCTTCTCCTCTACAACAGAAGATGATGACACTTTATCTTTACCCCTGTAGATACCATCACTATTGTCACTGTCATCTTTTTTAATTAACCTATGATATAATAGAACCATAGGAGAAATTGCAGGAAACATCATTGCAGCCATCCCCACAGTCCAACTAGATGTAAATATTAAAATTGCTACTGGATCAAATGAAATCATTGCTTTCATCATATCCGGTTGATCTTTGGATATGACCCATGCCAGTGCAGAAGTTAAAATTAGGGAAAGAAGAAGGATTTTTTGTATTTTATCCATGGCCAATATTTGTTAACAATGAAATTATTTTGCAAATCTATTTAAAAGTGAAAGTTAGTTAAGATGAATATTTGAATTTGCAATAAAAACCATTCTTACCGGAGCTATCCCATTTCATCCCGTGATCATTGTAAGAATATTTGCTTGATTGGGCAATTACAAGATTAGAACCTGGTACAGCAGAGAAGGCTGGATTCACTATAACTGCTTCTTGATTTGGATCTGCACCTGTAGTTCCTTCTATTTGAAGATCTACCAAATTTTTGATTTGTAACCAGCGACGTTTTCCATCAATACCAAAGTCAATTGGAACTGATTTTACACCTAGCATTTTACCGATTAAATTAGATGCAACAGCAAAAAAACCGCCTGCTTGACCTGAGTATATTGCAACAAGAGAATCATATTGTTCTCTATTAACTCTTTCGTCGATATATAATGCTGCATTCCACTTGGGTCCTGTTAGCATATTTCCAGGTGTATTAAAAAGTGCTACGACATTAAATCCATCAAGATTAATCTTATCATCATAGATACCTTTTTGAATATGCCATGCAAGAGTTACATTGCAATATCCTTCATCAGGATCGGCCTTAAAGATACATGGGCAGATCGAATCACAATTACATCCTTCAAAATAATCTCCTTCAATTTTCCATTTTATATTTGAGGTTGTCATTTATACATAAATCCTAGGCTTTTATTTAAGTAATTATTCTTCAAAAACTACCATCTTGATGAGTGCTATCTCAGCTTTTTGACCTAATTTTCGTTGGTTATAAAAGATAAAAGATAATTATAGTGAAGATGGAAGTCTGGATTCAGAATATATCTATTACTGAGCCCGTTGAGTTCCCTACAAAGTTGTCCTTTAATTGGACCCGGAACTATAATAAATATATGATTTTGAAGGTCGATGAGATTTTAGAAAACAGGTAAAATCCATGTGCGCTTTTTACATATGTTTTAAAAACCCCCAATTTCACAGACAATAGTCAAAAAGATTTAAAGAAAGTACTTCTAGATTTTCTTAATTTTGGTGTTGATAAATTAAAAGAACAATCCAAAATCTTTGTTAAATGCAGCCTATAACACATTTTACAAATAAAAATCCCATTAATGCTCCTGTTATCTTTAAAAGTATATAAAGGAAAAAAGACTTTTTTAAATAAGTTTGTTAAAAGCAATTCCACTAACTGATAATAGTAATAGCAAAGTTGGTGAACTTGAGAAACTAATGGAGTATAAAGCTGCTAAGAGAACTCATTATAATAACTCATCTCCCAAATTAACAATAAATAAAGATAATGAATCCTTAGCTTTCAAAAGGATATGATGTCTATATCTTGATGAAAGAATTATTTTAATTGAGAAATTTAATTATAAAAAAGAGGCACAAATCATATTATTATAAAATTAATTTATGTTCAATCAATATATCTATCTAATAATAAATTTGCGAAATAATTTAATTAATATGTGTATGTTTCTCATGATTCATTATAGTAAAAAGAGCAGCATTCTTTGCACCAAATTCTGCAATTCGTAATCCTTCATTATCACTTCCTATAATAATAACATCATTGTCTTTTGGTTTTAGATGATATACCAGGAACCCTGGAATATTTTGTTCTCTATTGTATATAAAATCATCATCCTTCTCTGTGAGGGAAGAAAATATTCCCGGCATAATAAATTTATAATCTTTGTACAATAGTGTTGTAGCACCCAAAGCTCCTACTTTTATTGCAGCATCTCTTTGCTCTATTCCAGATTTTATTGCAAAACCAGCCTGTTTTAACAAAACCGCATAATTGAATTTCCCTAATGCAATAGAGCATTGTGGCATATCCGTCTCTGCAGGAATAGATTGGACAAGTGCTGATAGATATTATTTTTCCTTTTTCTGTAAGAATCGTTCCATGATTGGTAGAATGGATTAAACCTTGCATTTTTAAATGCTTGATTAATGTCTTGACAGAACCTTCTCCAAGGGATAATTCTTTACATAATAAAGACTCGCTTACATGTTCATTTTTATTTAAAAGTTGGAATACTTTAAAAATATGCACTAATTCAAAAGAAAGCATTCTACTTGGAGCATATCTAGTTGCAATTTGTGTTAATGCCTTGACGTATGTATGCATATTTTACTTTCCCTTAATCTTTACCTATTTTAATATAATTATAGCAATATATTTAATTGTATTATAATATCATTTAATAAATCGGTTGGATAAACCATCTAATAATTTATATATCATTATAAAAACCTGTAACTAATGTCAACATATAACGAAACTTTAACTCATAAACAAGATACTTCAAAGATAGCAATGGGCTTTTTAGCAGCGATGGTGGTATTTGGTCTTTTTGTTGTTGGGTATGACCAAGGTCATCTATTTAGTATTGTGCAAGGCAGTGGTGCATTTGATATGAAATATCTACACGAATTTACACATGATATAAGACATGCATCTGGTTTCCCTTGTCATTAATAATTATGTATCAGCAATAGAATTGGTTAATTAAGCAAGGGTATTTTTTTTATGAAATCTATAACCTTTATTTTTATTTCTCTCTTTTCAGGAGCAATATCTGGTTTAATTTTAGCTGGCATGAACTTGATTGTTGTTGAACCTTTTATAGATAAAGCAATAGGTTTTGAAACTGCAAGGCATATTGCAGCAGGTGAACATATAGATATGAACCAACAAAATTCATATAGATTATGGCAAAAATCTCGTATTTTTTTGCAGGCTCCATAATAGGAATGGCTTATGGCTCCCTTTTGGGCATAGTATACTCTTTTATCGGTAAATTCCTACCATTTTCGGGGGATATAAAAAAGACAGTTTTCTTATCATTAGTCATATATTCGGTTATGTTTTTGATTCCCTTTCTTAAATATCCTGGAAATCCCCCTGCTGTCGGGAATCCCGCTACCATATACTTGAGGGAAAGTTTGTATCTTGGATACCTAGCAGTATCTACCATTTCTACCCTTGGCCTAGGTATTTTATTTTACAAATTTAGAACTATTAAACACATTTCAATAATGATACCAATAATTTATGCTGTAATAATTTCAGGTGCATTTGTTGTATTTCCTCCCAACCCTGACAAAATATCCATACCAATGGATTTGGTAAACTCTTTTAGAATTGTTAGTGCGTCAACTCAACTAGGTTTTTGGATAGTATTAGGTATCATCTTTGGATTACTTTGGAATAAATTTAAACCTCATGAACCTTCCAAAATAACTATAACTTGACCAACTAAAAAAAAGTTATAGCTATATTTAATTTTTCTTTGTTTGCTTGCTCCTTATATTTATCACACTTATTTTTATTCCCATTTTTATAAGATATGACTTTTAAATCTTTAATGAATAATAATTGATATGAATCAGCATCATACAATCTAAATTTTTTCTGCAAGTTGTCCATTATATAAGCATATCAAGGAGGATATTCAAATTGGCAAATGTAAAGGTTGTAACCAAATTATTTATGATGTTAATGATATGACCAATGAACTTAAAATAAAGAGAAAAGAATATGAAATAAATGCTGTTCCAACAACAAGCATTGATGAAAATATCAAGGTTGTAAGCCATACCTGTTTTCCTTGGATTTGTAGAGATAATGTTATAAAAACCTTAACGAAATAATTCCCCATTAAAAAAATAGTCTTTTTTAAGATTACTATTAATGTTAATTTCTAATCACTATCCTTGTCTAAAGTTTAATTTTAAATAGCCTTGAGCATTATATACTTGATGTATAAAACATTATTCTGTATTTTTCCTCTTTTAGTTATCATTCGCTAATAAAGTTAAGTTATAGTTATCAATTTGAAGAATATAATGATTTAGATTATTATGTTATTTGTGCTAAAGTCGCTGTCATCCGTTTGAATGTATGAAGAATAAATTACCAACAGAATTCAAATTGCTCATAGGAAGAATGTTACTCTGGTCAACTATGATAAATAATTATATTTTTTTATTTATTTGTAAAGTTAGTGTTCCATAAATTTTTTTTCATTTAATAGTATCCATTCATATAATTTATAAAATATTTGTATATTCCTCTTAAATAAAATAAAATAAAATAAAATAAAATAAAATATGAATCTACAAATATAGATTCATTTGTTACAAATCCCCATGGATGTATTCAATCAGAGACAAAATATTCAGAGATAGAATAAAGTTGTATATGCTTTCTTTTTAATTATCATAGCGAATACAAAATCAATGCATTTTGTAGTATCAAAATATCGAGTTTATATAATCAAAAATCAAAGAACAACAATATATATAAAGAAAATTAAGGAACAATATAAATTTCTAATATACTTTTGATCCCCTGTATACTTATTAGGCATCTTTAATGTCCTATTACTCATGACTAATCCTAATTTTCAAGAACGTTTTTTTGAGTCGATGAAATTGATCAGAAGTAGAAAGCAGGATCCTTAGAATTGGAGTAGAGGAGAGAATAGATGAACGATAATAAAAAGGCAATGAGAAAATTAAAACTACATGTAGCAATGTCCGTTGATGGTTGTATCGCAGGACCCAACAATGAAATGGACTGGATAGACTTTACTTGGAATGAAAAACTGAGAGAATATGAAGACAGGTTACACGAGCCAGTTGATACCATTCTTCTGGGAAGGAAAATGACTAATGAATTTATTTCCTATTGGTCTAATGTGATGAACAAACCTGAAGACCCTGAATATACATTTGCTAAAAAAATGATGGAAACACCAAAAATTGTTTTTACTAAGACACTCAATAAATCAGAGTGGCCAAATACTGAAATTGCAACAGGTGATCTCAAAGATGAAATTACAAAGTTAAAGAGTCAAGAAGGTGGTGATATCATAGTTTATGGTGGTGCCTCATTCGATTCTTCCTTGATTAAAGAAAACTTAATCGACGAATTTTATTTGTTTATTAATCCTGTTGCAATTGGGAATGGAAAGACCATTTTTAAGGACCTAAAAGAGATCCGTAAATTCACCCTTATTGAATCAATAGCGTTTGACTCTGGAACAGTTTTGCTCCACTATGAGGTAAAGAAAAACTAAAAGTAAGGTGTATCAATAAATGAATGGAAAAGTCAGTTGGTTATTTTTTTATATTTTTCCATTTACCCCTGTCACATAAAGATATCCAGACGGACTACCTTCTAATGTATCCATTCTTCAAAACTTGATCCACTTTCTATCTTTTCTATACCATTATCTTTGTAGTAAACGGTCCGGGCTATTTTATTGCAAAAAAATATGATTATTAATTAGATAAAGTCATTATTAGAATATTTAAGATATCCCTTCCGACTTAATAAAATCTCCAAACACTATTGGTCCAGGTGTAATAAGTTCCATAGATTCCTCATACAATTCGTTAGCCCTTTTATCGCCTTCCATAGCCTTCATAACTTCCTCTATGTGTTTGGCATCTCTGTAGAATTGTATTTCCAACCATAAATCCTCGTCATCATTAGCGGAAATGGTTTTTGATATATTTACAAAATCCATCATGTTCTCTCTTGAATTCAATCTATACCCATATTTTGGCACTCCATGTTTCCTGAAAAAATTATCCGTTTGCTTGCCAATCTTTGCTAAGGCATCATGATTCTTCTTTGGGGCGCGGATAAAAAAAATTTTGATAAGACCGCCGGAATCTTTTTGGTTTGCAAAGTTGTCCGAACTACTCATATGAATCGATATGATTTGATATTATAAAAATAACAAAGGGATCAAGAGTATACCAGCATTAGATGATTATTCGGATAAGTCAGTTTAACAATAGTTTTTGATTTAATTTGGTATGATATTTTATAATGGGTCTAGATGAAGGAGAACCAAAGTCCAATATTCATCGAAGACGGTGCAATCGATAAATGGTAAATGATCGGATCTTTTGTTAATATCTGGACGAAAAGTTTTCATTTTCTATTTGATTTCATAAAATGAGTCATAGATTGTATTCAACCTTAAATCTTATCCCCACCACCCCCTCCAGACTATTAATCAACCATCATTTTCATACTCATTTAAAATGTGACAATAATCAAGTTCTTTGAAATTAGATGAAAACAAAAAAATGAGAAGTAATGGAGGCATATTCTAACGTATTCTACGGCAGTATGCTTACCTTGTATTCTCTGATGGATCCCATCTGCTTCTAACTTGGCAAGCTTTTTTTAGACAACTGATTTATTTAAGTATACTTTATATGGTAAAGTAATTGATTCATAACGTTCGCGACTACCATCTTGCATTTGAACGCATATCGCTCATCACACAGGTCAAGTGATGACATCCAGATTTCATTTTCTGGTAACTATAATTATTGCAGTAATTATAACATATGATATCTGAAATATTTCTATTGCAATTGCCATTTCAGTTACCCCAGGTGGTGTCGACTGCGGATTCCCAATCGATTCAATTACTACGTAACCAGTTAAACCCACTAACACAGCGTACCCGCTAATCCGATAATATTCCAAATCCTGCCCCATCTTTTTACCATTGGTAAAACCCAAAAGAGCTGTGCCAAACCAGAAATCAAAAAGAATACAGTGTATTGAACACCAGCAGCAATCGAGTTTGGAACAAACATGAGGTGTAAAATTCCAGCAATACCTGTACATGCTGCAGCCCCCAGATATAGAAGTGTTCTATTAGTATTTGCCATTTCTGATCCTTATCCACCTAACTATGATTAATGCTCTGAATTGTCAGCACTAATATAATCCATTTGTTGTAGGTCAATTCAGTTCATGAATTGATATAATATAAACTACATATGTATACCATCCTCACATTCCATCAATAAGTGGAAGAGGAAATGTCTATAGTCCAATTACAAATTACTATTTATATGGAAATCGAATATGCTCTTCAATGGGATTCTTGGTCTTTGGACATCCATTCATCCTTATAGTGACAACGGATTGGTGTCTGTTTGGAGAGTTAATTCACAAGACTATTATCGAAATATAGGTTACATATGATCCACATTTATATCTGCAAAAAGAAAATGAACATGATATAGCATATCCAATACTTTAGTAAAAATTAATGCATATACCAACATTCAAAGGATACAACATCTTTTAATAAATCATATATCATTTTATTGATATAGATTGTCTTCAATCCCTGAACAGCCTCCCCTGGACCCGAGATTAATTTGACTTGATTTTATATAGGGTCATTTTGTATCAAGTACCTTTGTAATTAATTTAACGTTTTATTGTATATCATCATTATCTTTTTACACTAATAAAATATTTTTAGGTAATAATAATTTTTATTAATTGTGTTCTTATTAATATCATAGTGCTAACTTTTACTGAAATTAAAAATCATTTAAATAATATATATATTGAAAAACCCTGCTATATCTATAAGATGTCCTCATCCATTCATATAATAGTGGTGGATGATGATATAGATTTTGCTAATATTTTTAATACATATCTTCAAGAATTAGGATATAACACTGTTTCTTTTACTTATCCTATACTGGCACTAGAATTCTTTAACAAAATTCTCAGAAATATACAATCCTTATAACTGATCTAAGAATGCCATGTATGTCCGGTATTGAACTAACTAATAATATAAGGCAAATAAGTAATGTAATTAAAATTTTCTTGATTACTGCATTTATGGTTGAAGATTTAGAAAATCATCAAGAGTTCAAATCCCTAAAATAGACAAGTTGATTCAGAAACCTATACGATTATCCATATTACAGAAAATGATTAGTCAAACTTTAGAAACGATAAATTCATAAACATTTAAAAGAACTTGTATATTTTGTTTTACATTTATTAGAATAAATTAATAAAAAAAATAGACAATAATTTAATAATGATATCAACGGTATAAATGACAAATATATGTTCGGAGAAATAGAAAAAATATTAGAGATTTTATTTTGATAAATATTTCTTTATTTCATTTTTAATATAAAAGTCAAAATACTTTACCATTTATATATACAATTTATTATTTTTTTTATATTTCAATTTTCTGTAAACTATAATTTTCCTATATTTCATCGATTAGTGAAGGAAAGGAAAATATTTGATCTTGTATAAAATATTAAGGGGTAACACTATTTTAATAACATTGACATTATTTATTGGATTATTCCTACAAAAAATACACAAAGCAGTTTATAAAATATATCTATATATTAAGATAATAATACAACAGAATAAAATATAAAAAAAAGTATTTATTATAATAATACAATATTATTATCTAATATAAAGAATGACCGCACAGTGTATATGCCTATTATTATTTTGTTAATCAGTGCAAAAGACCATCATATGTTATAATCAAAATGAAGTAATTGAGGGAAAAGTATTCAAAGAAGAAATAAAAAATGGATACAATCTTTGGATTGATATTGTTAATCCTACGTCTTCCGAGATTTTCGAACTGGAACAAATATTTGGCCTTGAGCGCAAAGCGGTCCAAAAGTTTGAACAGGGAACTAAAAAACCGCAGGTCCTTTTATTTAAAAATCAAAAATTCACCATTTTTCTATCCTTAAAATTTAATACTATAAAAAATCTTGATACTTATGCTATATACTTTTTTGTTGGAAATGGATGGTTAATAACTATTCATTCAGAAGATGTAGATCTTTTAACTAAAGGCCGTATTATGTTTTCAGAAGGAAAAAGAATTTTAGAGTCTTCAATTGATGGATTATATTATAGTTTTTTATCTTCTATGGTAGAAACATACGAACAAATGTTGACAGCAATTGAACTTAAAGTGATTGAAGTAGAAAGAAATGCACAACATAATCCATCAAAAAATGTCCTCGAAAATTTAGATCTATTATCAAAACAGATCATTATTCTTCGTAGACATTTCTGGCATGCTAGACATGTTATAAATTATCATAATTATATGGAAGAAGATACAGATGATTTAAAATATCTTAAAATTGTATATGACGATATAAATCAACTTATTGAAATGGTTCAATCATATCAGGATACAATAAATTCTACTAGAGAAACTTTTTCCAGCAGCATATCTTTGCAAACAAATGATGTTATGCGAGTCTTAACAATATTTTCCACAATTATTTTACCACTTTCTCTATTGGTAAGTATTTTAAGTCTACAAGGCTTTGATTTGAATAATATTTCCACTCTCCCCAAATATTTTTATTTTTTGATATTAGTAATGATATCAATTACAGCAATATCTTTATTCATATTTTGGAAAAAGCATTGGATATTTTCTAAGGATGTCAATAATAATGATTAGACACATAAATTTTTAATTCAAAAAATATTTGAACTAATCTTCAAATTTATAAACTATAAAAAAATATATTTATCGTTATGGATTGCATTCTCCTCTTCAAAGTTATTTTTTTGATTCCTTTTTGAGGATTTTAAATATAATACTATTCCAAAATTCTAAACAAGATATTTGAAATACTCAAATTGCACAGCCATTCTTACTCGTTGCAGCACATCTGTATTTACCTTTGTCTGCTTGGTTGAATTACTGGTATTTTATGAAAATACCATTGATAAAATAATATAATAAAAGATCACATTCAAGTCATAATACCTCCATATTCTAAAAAGAACTAGAACATTATATATTACTAGTTTTAAGAGAATCAACCGATAGATTTTTTGCAGATGGATTTTTATTATGTCATCTAAATTATAAAATATGCAATTTGGCTTACAACACCCAAATTTTAGTTTCGATTATAATGGTCAAGACAATAATGTTTCTGATATAGCTGATTCCTTAAAAATGCTTGTTACAAAGGCAGAAAACACGGGCTTTGATTCTTTCTGGGTTATGGATCATTTTCATCAAATTCAATTTGTGGGCCGTCCAGAGGAGCCTATGCTCGAAGGCTGGTCGGTAATATCTATGCTTGCAGGACTAACCACAAAAATAAGACTGGGTACGCTTGTTACGGGTATAATATATAGATACCCATCAGTTTTGGCGAAAATTGCTGCTACACTAGATGTCCTAAGTAAAGGAAGGTTTTTCATGGGAATAGGCGCTGCATGGAATGAACAAGAGTCTTTGGCATATGGTATTAGTTTTCCATCCAATCAAGAAAGATTGCTTAGGCTAGAAGAGGCAATTCAAGTCATACGCAAAATGTGGACTGAAGAACCTAATGCTTCCTTTGAAGGAAAGTATTATCAAATTAAGAATGCATACTGCAATCCTAAACCAATGCAAAAACCATCGCCACCCATATTGGTTGGAGGAAGTGGTGAAAGAAAAACTCTCAAAATTGTAGCAAAATATGCCGATGCATGTAATCTGTTTGGATCTCCAGATACTTTAAAAAAGAAACTGGATATTTTAAAAGAGCATTGTAAAACTGTGGGTAGAGATTATGATTCAATCCTAAAGACCAAACTTGCCACTATTGTAGTAGATGAGAACAAAGAGATGGCAGATAGTAGAGTGCAGGCGACTTTTAGAGGAATGCCCGAGGAGCAAATTAAAGAGTTCGTTATTTATGGAACACCTGAAGATATTCAAAGTCAAATAAGGGTCCTTGAACAAGTCGGTATCCAATATCTTATAGTAAATTTTGAATTCTCCAGAGAACTAGAAGCACTAGATACATTTGCAAAAACAGTTATCACCAAAATGTCTTGATTTGGATAACAGATAGCAATTTTTTTTTGAATGTTATTTGCAATTCGAAACATCATCCCCAAGTTTTGCAAATAAATTAAGGCTTAAATTCAAATTTGCATGTTGATACTAATATAAATCATGTTAACCCGTAGGTACTAGTGAAATTGTGATTTAATAGTTTAACTAGATTTGTTTATGATTATCTTAACAGTCGTAATAAGAACCTAGTCCTTGAATAAAAATAAAAAAGATTTCATTCACTTTTGAATACAAGTTTCTACGGTTCCTTTTCAGTAGTAAATTACATTCATGATAAAATCATTGTTATGCAAGAATAGATATCTTCAATCATGTACTTTTAGTAAAAAAAAGCAATAAACCGAATAGGGAAAAAATAAAGTCATATTTGCAGCATATACCATTTGACCTATTTTACAAAGGTAATTCTAACAGAGTTTGTAAATGAGTATGGGAGAAGGTAGTAGAAAATAATACAATGTTATTGTATATAGTAATGCAAATCTTGGGCATTAGTGATAATATTCTTCTATAGTAATTACAATATCTTTACTGTTTACCTTTGATATCCTTTTCTCCTTATTGATTGCACTGAAGATGTCAAATCCTCCATCTTCAGTTATGTATACCTGGCTTTGTCCATTGTATGATAAAAGATTATAGTTTATTAAGAAAAACAAATACGATTTCAAGGCGTCGTATGGTAAAGGAATAAACCTTTGTATTTCCATTGAAAGTTTACAAATAGATATGCCATTGATACAAGATATTAAAATGGGCTCTACAATCACCGCCTGAAGATTAGGTGATTTTATCTTTTTAATATTGTTACTTGTGGAACTCAATTTTTTTTGCACTTTGATAACTTTGTCAATACAAGTTAGGAATTGGATATGTATCTACCCTACTTTTACAAACAGGACATTTTTTTAAGTGAATCACTGGATAATCTGAGGGATGACGCAATGTTGATGCCATCCAAAAGCAATTTCCACATAATAAGAAATACTTTTTTTGTATTAGGGTCAATCCATTTTCCATCATGTAAAACATCCATTATTAATTACATTATTAATATTGTAATTTTGCGAGATATTTATATAAGAATCCAATTTCCCACTTTTAATAAAATCTAAAATTGTAAAATAAGATAATGAAAATACATTTAAAGTGTTATGATTTAAATATTCCTTTGACAAGGATATGTTTCGGTTTGATTTATGCATAACTCAAAGTCATTCCTAAGTTATCCTTGTACCTGCTGCTCTTTATCCTGATTTTTTACAGTAGATATTACATTGATATTATAAATAGTAAAATCCTTTTTATAAATATTTAATATATATTTCAACTGTAAATTTACCAAATCAAACCAAAAAATGAATTCTCCATATATCCAATTTTTATATGTTGAAATATGTTTTTCCATATCCATAATAATATCTTTATATTCCAATTAATAAGAAAAGTGATACAAGTATCTAAATACAGATATCTTTTCAGGTGATTAGACTATTCTTTATTTAGATATTTGTATTATAACTTGTGTATTTCTTATCAAAAGTATAAAAAGAGGTGACAATTTAAGATGTATCTTGTTCTCTATTGCTAAATAATAGTGCATAAATCAGGACATACATAGTAAACGAGAAAAAGAATGCTATTCATATTAAAGATTCAAAATTGCCGAAACTACAGAATGCTACTACAATGTCTATTCAAACTACATAAACTAATAAAATCTCTTTTTATGTTCTTGCTTTGGAAATTTAAAAATAATGTCAATCTCTTTTAGTTCTTTAAAAAAATATTTGATTTATCTGATTACCTATGATTTTTTTCATGTTATAGATATCAACAAATATTTACAATATAGGATGAAGGGTTTGAATTATTGGATATTAAACTAAAAGAAATGAAAAGATAATCTGTAAAAGTAAAAAAAAGAATAATTATTACTTCTTTATGCCTTCTTTATGTATCCAATGATACACAATATTATCAGCAGTAACCCAGTATATTTCTGTACCAGCATCAACGATTATTTCCTTTGTATTGTCATCAAATCTTACATTATGTTTATGTAATTCAAGCTCTTCTCCGGAGCCTAATCGAATCATTACCTCACCATTAGTTTCTACACTATTTTTTATGCTATCATAATTTGCCATTATAATATATCAATATAATCATCTTTTTAATGTTTTATCAAATTATAAAATAGTAGAGGAGGAGGAGAAAATGAACAATTTCAATAATATAAATATCCTTTAATTTTCTGAATCATTCTTAAGTATATCAATA
Organism: uncultured Nitrososphaeraceae archaeon; assembly: GCA_963824915.1. GTDB lineage: Archaea > Thermoproteota > Nitrososphaeria > Nitrososphaerales > Nitrososphaeraceae > Nitrosocosmicus. The sequence continues at coordinate 80,267 of CAWGRD010000004.1, read as the reverse complement.
AAGAACCATTATCATTATACTATTCTTTATAAATGAGTCAGCCAATTATTTTTTAGAAGATATATGAAAACAGTTACAGAAATAAATTTACAAAATAAAGAGGATGATATCACAAATAACAATATTAACGGTATAATATTTTTTTAAACAAAACTATATCGTAACTTAAAATGCTACCATTTAACACTAACTAATATCTCAGTTGAAAATTAAATTGGTTTCTTATAATGTTTATACATTTTACTATGTACATTTAATTAAACCAATTGTAGTTTATAAAAACTGCTTTTAATTTTATAAAATATTGTATATCTTTTAAACAATTATAGTAAATTAAAATAAAATTATTTTAAAAATTTATAATTCTATTATAGAAATTATGATCAATTTTTAGAATATTCCCATTAACTGCATATTTAATCAATTCATCAAAGAATTGAGTGCTCTGTGAATAGGTATCACTTTCAACAGAGTGTAACCAAAATCTTCTTCTTTTCAATGGGTGATATCCATCTTTACTATTTGTATATTCCATTATAGGTCCAAATTGTAATATATATTTGTCATACCACAGTCCTATTCCCACATTATGAACTATTTTTGGGTATTTGTTTAAAATATCATTAATATCTTTTGGCTCTATATTGAATAAATTTACATTATTTTCAGTGTGCCATTTTATAAAAAGAAGAGAGCTGTCTTGATTTATTTTGATATCTCTTTCCAGTTTTTCTTTTTCTATTATGATAAATCTATAATTTTTTTTATGAGAGTTTAAAATATCTTTTTGTTTTAATGATTTTTCATGATAACGTAGCAGGTTTACTGGTTCACTATTTTGAATTTCCCAGTATTGACTTGGTGATAAATATGTGGCGGATATATAGTCCAATCCATTTTCAAATAAGACTTTGTAAATTAAACCTGTAGAAATCAACCCCATTTCTAACCCTTTTGACGGATTTGTTAATTCATTAAATTTTTTTAGTATAATTTCGATTCTCTCTTCGCAAAAGCTTTGCAAGGGTTCATCAAAGTTTTTATTTAATTTGTGAGATTGGATAAGAGGTTTTAAATCTATATCAATTTCTATATCTAAATTATTTCCATATTCATTTTCCTTATAAAGTGAATATATATTCTCCAATTCCTTATGGTTTTTTAAGGTTATTTTTCCTTTATCAAATAAATATCTGCAATAGTCATTTTTGCCAAATAAAAAATCATTTTTAATTTTTTGGAATGCAAAATCAGTTATTAATATTTGATTTGGTTTGGCCAAATCCATTATTCTTTTTGATATGACCAATTCATGGCCCCAAGGTGCAAATTCTTTATGAACACCATCTTGAAAAGGTAAAAATGATCCGAATCCTATTCCTATTCTTACAAAGATTTTTTCTCTCCCCTTAAGAGAACTATTATATTCATTTAAATTTTTGTGGATAGTGATAGATAATTCTATTGAAAATTTATAATCTAAAAATACAATTAACATCCCATCTCCCGTAAATGATTTATAAATTTCTGGATTATTGTTGGTATTTAGAAAACACTCAATGATATATTTTAATTTTCTAATCTTTTCTAATTGACATAATATAGAAAGATTTGGATCAGACGCTCCCACAATATCGATAAAGAAATACCATCCATCACCAATATCTCTCTCAATTTTATCATTATACATATTGTTATAATTGTTTATGTTGTTTGCTGTTTTTCTTTTATATAATTGTTATAAAATTATATGCCTTGTATCAGTGTTTTCTTAACCTTTATTTATTTTATATTTTGATATAAGACATCTTTATAATTTTGATTATTTTAGATATAACGATTTAACATTGTCATTATCAAAAACACAAAAAAATGATGAGGCGCTACAAATAGTTGGAGACATACAGCTTAAAAAAATACTTGTTCCAATAGACGGTTCAAGATATTCAATGAAGGCTGCAAAATATGCAATTGAAGTTGCCAAACTTCAAAAAGCACAGATAGTATGTATTTATGTAATAGCAAAATTATCTTATGGTTATGAATATGCTGGTTCTCTTTTTGATGAGTATTTTGAGGATATAAAGAACAAATCCCAATCTTGGTTCAATCAAATAAATAAAATGGCAGAGAATGATGGTTTAAAAAATATAGAAACAGATATTTTAATTAATGTTTTATCTATTACCGATGCCATAATTAGTTATGCTTCTAATAATTCTACTGATTTAATAGTAATAGGTACTAAAGGGAGAACCGGTATTGATAGATTTCTATTAGGAAGTGTTGCAAGTGGCGTAGTCAAGCATTCCCATTGTCCAGTATTTATTGTCAGATAATCAGTCGCAGTAAAATGAATTAGAAAACAATGTCGGCAAAAATGTTAATAGTGCTTTTAATGATAAAAAGAGGATCAAACAAATATATCTATATTCAAGATTAAATTTTAATTTTTTATATCTAAATTTAAAATATTGTTACTATTAACCAAGTATAAGTTAATTTTCTTTTACAAAACTTTTTCAAAATAATTGTAGATTTTTTTATATTTTCTTTTATTAAATTCATATTTATTTCCGTAAAAAAATGGACTATTCATTTAACATAATATTGTCTACAAAACACCATTCCCAATTTTCTCCAGGCTCAAAAGATTTTATTATTGGATGATTTACCTTATGAAAATGTTTAGTCGCGTGTTTATTTGGAGATGAATCGCAGCAACCTACATGTCCACATGATAAACATAAACGCAAGTGTACCCAATCAGAACCAATCTTTTCACATTCCTCACAGCCCTTTGTATTACCTGGGATATTCTGATTTACTTCTTGAATGTGAGTACAAATATTGTCATTACTCATGGTTTAATGTCTCCTTATAGAGCCTTGCCGCAATAATTTTATTCATATATATTATTAATAACCAAGATCTTAATAAATAAACAATAGCAAATATTATAGATATCATAGACCATTACTACCCAAAGTTGCATTATACCTAATCTTTTTTTTTAAATATGCATAGGAAAGTCATTTCTTAAAGTCTTTACTTAGGTTATTTTGATGATGCAACGATAAAGATATAGAACAAATACTATGTAATTTTAAAGGGTAAAGAATTGGAGTGCGACAGGTGAACCATCAATAGCAAACGGAATAGTATCTGTATTACTTGCAAGTTAAAGGAATAATAGAATCTGTAAATGCTTTTGGTTTGCCAAAGTAAAAAATCATTGAAAGTTAGAGAAGGTTGTAAAATCTATTTAGTTTGATATTCTCAAGTTTTGATAATATTATTTGAATAGGCATATAAAAATAGTATTAAAACTATAAGAGAAGTAGAAATGATAGAAAGCAATTAGATCTATTATTTATGACAGATATAATTCAATAGAAAAAATGAAGATTCAAAGCAAGACCCAATAAATCCTTAATAATATCTTTTGCTACAAAAATGATTGATGAGAAAGCAATATCTATCTATCAGTTTGTTACTGGTAACAACTGCTATTTTAATTACTGGAATATTTGGATCTAAAGCATATGCTCTAACACAAGATGAGCAACGAAATCTAATAGGATTTGCTATAGGATGTAAAGACGGTTTAGCGGGTAAAAATCCAAATCCAACAAATTATGATAAAGCACATGGTTTGAGTACACACTCAGTCAGTTTTAATGCAGGATATATTGAGGGGTTTAATTCATGTTCATCAAATATAAAAATAGGATAATTATTTGAAGCACACCAAGATAAAATCATTTAACTATACCACCTTTATTTTTCAGCAAAAACAATTAAAAAAAAGAGTTATACTAATTCACAGTATCATATCAAAAAAGTTTGGATTTAATTTTTTTTATAAAGTTTTGTATTTATCCAATTTAAAATAATTGAAGGTATTATCCACTAACAAAATTACTACTACCCTACTTCCATTATTTTATTTTAGTCTAATTAATAAAAACAAACAAAAAAATTAAGTTCATATTAATATTCATTGATGATTATTGGTTTATCCAAAATTCATAGCAGATGGAATGCTTGGAAAAATTGCTAAAAAATTAAGGATATTTGGTTTTGATACAGAATACCTACCAAACACTGATGACAATACATTAATTAATAGGAGCATAAATAACAAGAGAACCATTTTAACAAAAGATAGAGAGCTTTATACAAGATCTCTGAAATTGAACGTTCCTTGTTTTCTAATTACCTTAGAAAACGAATTTGAAAATTTGGTAATCATTATGAGAGAATTTAATATTGATAATATTTTTTCGGTTACAAATAAATATACAAGGTGTACATTATGTAATGGAACACTAGAAAAAGTAATTAAATCATCATTGATAAAATCGTATATTCCCAAAAAGGTATTTGATAACACTGAAATGTATTTTAAATGTTCATTTTGTAAAAAAATTTATTGGAATGGAACACACATACAAGAAATTAATCAACTCATTGACAATATTAATAAAAAAATAATAAAAGATTGATCAAAGTATAACCAATATTATATATCATATATCTATCTAAATATATATTGTTCTTATTTTTATAATGATATATCCCCTAGTTGGACAAAAATTAATAATTAAATATTATAGTAAATCAGCTAAGAATAATAGAAATATAATACAATGGTAAAAAAATACAGCACAATCTAGTTAATACCTTCCTTCTGTATTGTTTTGTTCTCTCTATTTTGTAGTATTTATATTCATTATTATTTATCAAAGAAAAATCAAACAAAAAAAAGAAAAGAAAATACTATGTATCGTTGAACTATCTAATGAATGCATGTAATATACTCTTAAATTTTATCCATTAATTTAAAAAGTTGTAGTACATATTGTATTCATATTTTATAAATGATATATAATGGAGAAGAATCTTGATCAAGGACGTCATGTCACATGGCTTGAAAACTTTTATGATCTAATAGTAGTCGTTGTGGTTGCACAGGTAAGCGTGAACCTGAGTCATGATGTATCACTTTTTGGATTTATCGGTTTTATTGCACTTTATATTCCTATATGGTGGTCGTGGGTCGGAGCCACCTTTTATGCTACAAGATTTGAAATTGACGATTTAGGACATCGGCTTTTAATACTTTTACAAATAGCTGCATCAGCTTATATGGCAGTGAACGTTCCTAGAGGGCTTGGAGAGGATTCTAGTGGATTTGCTCTTTCGTATGCAATTATCAGGATAATTCTTGTTGTAGAGTATATCCGTATCAGAAGACTTGTACCTGAAGCAGCTCAACTCATAAAACGATATTCAATAGGGTTTTCAATTGCAGCAGTATTATGGTTTGTGTCAGCTTTTATTCCTCCACCTTTTCGTTTTATTTTCTGGACAGTAGGATTAGTTATAGATATTTCAATCCCATTGATATTTACAAGGTCCATTTCAATAAAATATACTCCAGATATTCATCACTTGCCTGAACGGTTCGGTGCCTTTACGATTATAGTGCTTGGTATTTCCATATTAGGTGTTGTAAATGGAATATCCAATCACAACTGGTCTACCAATTCAATTATTGACGCAGGATTAGGTCTAGGAATAGCATTTAGCCTATGGTGGGTATATTTTGACAGGGTAGATGGAGCAGAAATTAAAGCATTACGTAGTGCAAATCGTTTTGGAGTATATATTGCTTGGCTTTATGTTCATTTTCCACTTATAATCGGTTTTACTGCTTTGGGAGTTAGTATAGAGCATGTTGTTCTAAGTGACCAGAATATAGCACTGCCTTTAGCAGAAAAATGGCTATTATGTATTTCTGTTTCAATTTGCTTATTTGCTATTAGCATAATTGATTTTACAACTGAAAAGTCTAAAGCTTTCTCTTCAAATATCCCTATAATTAAAAAATACTCGATTTCGATATATGGCATATTGGCTGCAATCATTGTTATTATAATTGCTACAATAGACACAAGTATCATACCCGTATCCCTAATGTCTACAATGGCCATAATTTGCATAGGTCAGGTAATTCTTGATATAAGACGACATCCACACCACCGGATCTTTAAATTATAAATTATAATGATGCAAGTTGAAATGTTAAATGATACAGAAACAAGTAAATTCCTATTGCAACATACTGTTATTAAAAGGCAAGTTCCCTGATAGTTCCTAATGGCTTTATTGGAAGGTATCGTAAAGCAGCAGTTGCTTCATTAGCTCAGCAATATCGAATAGGTATTTATTATATTAACATTATCATATCATTATTAATAACAAATCATTTTCTTTTATTATGAAAAATTTTTTGTGTATAGTAGAAATTTTATGAAAATAATATGTATTCCAGATTCTCATTCATACATTTGGAATCAAAACAATATATTAATTAAAATATAATAAATATATAACTAATAAATTTAGTTTAAACCAATCCAAATCTCGACTCATTGATAACAAATAAAGTCATTAAATGGGTTTATACCAAAGATGATTAATACAATAGTTGTCGCCATTAAATGAAATATTGCTGTAATAAACTAAGTATGATATTTAATTTAGTAATGAAACCTTTTCATATTAAAAGAGGAGTTTGCATACTTGAAGCAAAAATTATTGATCCACAATTTGGTGAGCGTTATGCTTTAAAAGAAAAGATGGAACAATTGTAAAAAGAACAGAAAAGGAGTTAAGATTAACAGTAACCCATTGTCCTTACTGCGTGACCTCTTTAAAATCACTTTTTCAAGATTTTGACGAAAATAAAGGCAATCGAATTTGATATTTGATATTTGATAGTTTAATCAACCATTCTATTCAGAATTAACAAAAGTATAATATTAAATATTAATCTCCAAGTTAATAGAATCAATTTAAAATGCAATTCAATAAATTAAAGTATTAAAATACGTTATAAAAATAAGCTATGCAAATTTCACAACTATGTAAAATGATAGAAGATGCTATTCGTTCGGAAAAATACTCTTTTGAAAATATGCACCAAAAACATTTTGCAAATTTTATAAAGGTAATAAATAGGTCAGATTCTGAGGATTTGAAAAATAAAGATATCAAGATAGAGGTGAGAGTACATAAATCTATATACTATAAATAACTATGTTCCTAACATTCAGCATTTACCTGGAGTGATAGAAATAGATATTTTAGATTCTTTTAATATGATATGTAGACGTTTGGAAAGATTGGAAGAAAACCAACCAAACAATAATAATCCGAAAAATGTAACAATTTCAACAAAGAATTTACATAAAGATAATATAGATTAATATATTAAATTAATCTTTATACCATCATTTTGCAGAACCAATATTATATTGCCAAATTTCCACCTGCATATAGTAAATTATCCAACTATTGACGTAGGAATCTTGGCCATACTATAATATGCTTTTTTTATTTTATCCCATATAATCAACCTATTGATGATAACCCAACACAAAGAGTATGTTAAATTTGTAATTTTTAAAAATTCAGTCACATTAATAACAACTAACAAATTTGTACAATAGCAGTAAAATATAATAAAATCTCGATGGCAATTAAATAGATAAAAATATCCATAGTATTATTTGTTATTGCTTTTGACCAGTCTGTTTGGGTTATTCCTATCCGCATTTAGACGAAATGAACGAGATGTAATAAATCTGTATGATTCATTCTCAAAACTAATGCAAATAACAACCGGAGGAAACATGTTAAATTTTGGATATTGGAACGAAAAAACTCTAAATCCATTGCAAGCACAGTATGCACTTTCTACCATGACTGGAAAATTTGCCTCATTGCAGACAGCGAGAACATTATTGGATGTTGGAAGTGGATATTCTGCCCCAGCACTCCAATGGAATTTACAATATAATTCTCTAAATATTCTATGTATAAACATAAATTTACAACAATTAAATATTGCTACCAGAAGGCTCTGACAATAGTCCCAATAAACAAAGAATAAATCAAAAAATTTCTAATACTTCATCAACATTTATTAATTATTCAAAGATTCACAATATATTTCATTTAAATGCCACCTCTACAATGTTACCAATTAAAAGTAATTCTGTAGATAGAGTAATTGCTTTTGAGTCTGCCCAACATTTTAAACCATTAACTCAATTTATACAAGAATCAAATAGAGTATTAAAATACTCAGGATTTTTAGTAATGGCAATGCCAGTCATAACAAATTCAATTAAATTACTATCATTACCGCTATTTACAAAGTTAGGAATTTTATCTATAACTTGGGCTTCAGAGCATTACAATTTGGAATATATTAAAACTATGGTTAAAACACATGGATTTCAAATCAAAGAAATCAGATGTATAGGCTCTAATGTTTATGGACCACTAGCTAGATATTATATGGAGAATAGAGATAAATTAAAAGAAAAGGTTTCTCAAGAATACTCAAAATTTCTTGAAACTATACTATATAAATCACTTTTAAAAATGGATAGTGTTTCTCATCAGGGTATAATTGATTATATATTATTAAAGGCTGAAAAGAAAAATTAAGTTTCAATTTTTTTGATATTAAAATAACTATATTTTTTTTTAAATTTGCCTTCATAACCAATATTATAAAATCAAAATATTATTGATTTATTAAATAAAAATAAAGACTAGAAGTAAAGTAATTGTTTATAGAACTAACCATTACAAAGAAGACATCTACATAGTGATCGTTTATTATCCATATTTGTTTTGAATAGTCAATATCAGCGGTAATGTAATATTTTATAGGTGATTTAAATCTCCTTTTATCTTGATTTGATTTTAAAAGATCTAGTATTACTTTCTTGGTTAATTTTTTTCATTACCATTACATCTATTATTATGGTTATTATCGACAATATTATGCCTGTTGTAAATATCAAGATATATGATTCAGATGAGGGGAATGAGCCGATAACTCCGTTAATAGATATCTGGTTTGCCTGCATATACATGCCCACAATAGTGGGACCTATTGCACTTCCCATTAGATAAAATACATTGCTAATTCCAAATGATATTCCGGTTTGACTTTTTGGAGTAGCAACCAAATTTATATTAATTGCACCTTGATGGAGCATCTGAGACCCTATACCCAAAATAGCAAGGCCAGTTAAAAGAAGTATTAAATAGTGAAAAAACAGTACAAGTATGATAAAACCAATAGTACAAATTATAGATCCTATCAAAATAACTTTAATATTTCCAAGCTTTGATAGAATAATACCAGAAGACAATCCAATTATAAGATAGGCACTCATAAATGGAATAATAATATATGCTGTATTTATTGCACTTTCGCCAAATCCTAGTGGCTTTGGGTTTCTGATAAGTATCGGTATTGTGTTCAAAATTGTAAACATAAATAGACCTGAAATCATTCTCAAAAAATTAGCAGAAAGCAGAACTTTATTTAATATTAGTTTAAAATCAATTAAAGGAGATATTGCTTTATTTTCAATATAAACAAACGTCATTAAAGAAATAATTCCTGTGATAGATAGAATGCTAATTATAATCCAATTGTTAAATGACATTTGTACTTCAACATTTGTTATTACAAGTAAAACGGATGTTATTCCTATAGAAAAAACTATTGCTCCTTTAAAATCTATTTTGGAATTTAAGGAGGAGGAAGAGGAGGAAGGTTTAGTATCACCTTGTAATTGTCTGCTACCATAATCGCTATTAATGACATTATCTTTATTATTATTGTCATGGATATAGCGGATGACTAAAACAATAAGTAAAAGCAGCACAGGCAGTATGGTAAAGAATGTAGACCTCCATCCAAAGTAATGTATAATTGTACCTCCTGCTGCTAATCCTATAACTGCCCCGGTTGCAAACATTGAAGTTATTATCCCTTGGTTAAATGCAAGTTTCCTTTCAGAGGACTCATCTCTCACTATTGCTACAGCAACAGGAAAAATTCCAATTCCCACCCCCTCCACTGCTCTAGCTATCAACATAAAGTAAATGTTAGTAGAGAATCCAGCAGCAAAAGTGCCCACAGCATATACAACCAGGCCGGCCAAAAGTATTCTTTTCCTACCGTAAATATCAGACAGTTTTCCTAAAATTGGTGTCATGACTACCGCAACTACTAGATATGCAGTGAGTATCCAAGGAGCAATATTATAAGATATTTTAAAATCCCGGATAAAATCAGGTAAAGCTGGTGCTACCATTGTTTCAACGTACATAACAATTAAACCAATTGTACTCAGAATTACCAAAGTCAGCAATCCTCTATCATCAAAAATCGATCTCATAACAATACACTACTACAATTAATTCAATTAAATATCAAGTAATAATATTATTACTCAACTCGTAAAATCAGTATTTTAATAAAAAATATAGATTATAGTAAGTAATTATATTGAATTAGTATAACATAGCATTTGATGAATCGTGTTTTTTTGAATTATTATTATCCATATAGCCATATAAAAAAATTCAGACATAATAATTTGAACCATGAACAATTATATATAAAAGATAGGAAAAATGTAATTGATAGATTTGTTTCTGATCTTTTAATATAGTAAGTTGTTTTGCTTTTAGTTTCTTCATATAAAGTATAGCATAATAAAAATTTTAACCATCAATCCTTGATCAAGACCGATTATCATCTTTAAAAAAAGACGAAATTAGTTCTTTAATAGATTCAATTCCTTTTAAGTATTTTTAATGATAAAATTGTTTTTATACTATAGTTTTATTAAAAATCAAATGAAATCTATAATCGGTATATTACCTTTATTTTTGCTTCTGATAGCCACCCCAACAATATCGTCTGTTGCATTTGCTCAGAACAACACCAATAATTCAACCGCAAATGGAACTGGAACTGGTGGAGCAGGCGGAGGATTATCTACCAATTCGGTAAATATAGCTAAATCCAATTCAAAGGATTTGACAGAAAATTCAACCGCAAATGGAACTGGAACTGGTGGAGCAGGCGGAGGATTATCTACCAATTCGGTAAATATAGCTAAATCCAATTCAAAGGATTTGACAGAAAATTCAACCGCAAATGGAACTGGAACTGGTGGAGCAGGCGGAGGATTATCTACCAATTCGGTAAATATAGCTAAATCCAATTCAAAGGATTTGACAGAAAATTCAACCGCAAATGGAACTGGAACTGGTGGAGCAGGCGGAGGATTATCTACAAAGTAAATAAATATAGCAAATAAAATATCTATAACAAATAATTTTTATGAAATAAATGAAAAATGCTTTACTCAATTTAATTAATATGTATAAGGATGAGTATATATTAAATAATGTTAAATAGACAGGTAAAAAGTTATCTTTTACCACATCTAAAACTTCTGAATTTTTTTTCTTAAAGTTATCCATTTTTTATAAAACCTAACTTAATAGATTATAGAAAAGTGAGCAATAAGATAATTGAATAATTTGAACTTTCATATTCAATTAAAATAAATTATTAATAAATTATTAGATATTATTAGGAATTAATTCTACGATTAATCCATCACTCCAGCCATATTTACCATTCATCATATTTGAAACAGTATTGACCAAAGCAGAATCTTTGCTACTAACTATTCTTGCAAGCCCTTCAAATTTATCAAAACCTATATCGAATAAAACTTTTGGTTCATGCAAAATATTTTGAATCCAATGTGCAAAATCTAAACGTTCTGAAATTATATAGTATCTTTTATTATAACCAATAAACCAGATTTCTATTCTATGTTGTTTATGAGTTTTCCATCCTGTTGTGGTAAGATAAAGAAATTGTTGTTCCGAACTCATTATATAATTTATGAAATAAATTTAATTCTTAAATATTTGTATATAAATAAAAAAGATTAAGAAAGATATAGACGTGTAAATTAAAAGTATAATCAATACATTTTGAATAGTTACACTCTGCTATTCTATTTTCTTTAATAGAATATATCCAACTCGAAAACAATCTAAAAGGGCTTGATTACATTTTGTTTTAAATAGCGATTTAAATATATTCAAAAGCAAATTTTTACAAAACAAAAGGGACAATAGTTAATTCATCTAATCTTTAAATAAGATTTTTTAATATATTTTACCTTTTTGAAATAATTAGATTCTATTAAAATATTCGTCACATAAAGATAGAATTCTCTCTAATTGTTTAGAGAGAGATAAAATAATAATGATGGATTGTGATGTCTTGTTGTCGCATTAAAGTGTATATATTTGAATATTTAATTATTATTTTTAAACTGAAAATAATATATGTTTATTTTATAATATCATATATTAAAGATAAGAGAATGTCAAAAAATAATGATAGGAAAGATAATCACACATATTTTGAAGCAGAGGATATATCTAATGTCAAAAAGGTATGGATAGTCGAATGGAGTAGTAAATTTGAAAAATCATCTACTAATGAAATATCAAACTATCGTGAAGCTTTAGAAATTTTCAATGAAAAAACCAAAGAAGAGAAAAATACGATTTTATACGAAATTCAAAAATCTGCTCTAGAAGATACAGTTATAAAAAAGATCCCAATTTTAAATTCATCTAAATATATAGAGAGAAAAAATCTACAAGAAGAGTAAAAAAGAACCATCAGTAAAAAAGGAAGTTGCAAAATCTAATCTGAAATCAAGGATTATTATTTTGGTTATCGTAATAGTTTCTTTACTAATTACAATTTATTGGATAAACATTATTGCAAGTAATGGGATAACATTGAGTCCTCATATAGTTTTCCCGATATCGTTAAATGAAATGGTCCTCTCTATAAATAATAATTTTAGAATTTAAATTTTTTGTTAATTCATAGTCTTTTTTTTAATTGAATTATATCGATATTAAAAGATATTCATTTGCATCTTAATTCAGAGAAAAAAAGAAAAATCAAAAATATTAGGTATATCTCGATTAAGGAAATGATATTTGCAATGAAATTAATATGAAATTCAATAATTTTAAAATTCAAGTCACTATCAACTAAATTAAAGAATTTGACAAGATATATTTCATGATATGAAATTAAACAGGTATTGCATTTTTGTTAAAACTTTATACTATTAGTTGATGAATATGTAAGAGACAATTTATGGAGTCATAAAAAATTAAAAAATCGATGAGTTGCTAATCTGAATTTCGCCAATAGATTCTATTAGTAGCTCCGCATGTTTCACATTTAACTGAGCTTGGTATAGTATTTCTATCAGGATATCTAGATATCTTTCTATGAGTTTCATCAGGGGGAAAAGCATCGTATGACTCACCACATTTAGGGCAAGCAAATCTCGTCATTTCCTTCAAATGCTTTGAATTAATATGTAAATGTTTATTTTTTCTTTTTATTTTTTTAGATCAAATTAATTAAAAATCATTCTTATAAAAAGAACACAAAAGTCGTTTTATAGATATCTTTTTCTATTGGAAACTTATAAAATAATTATTAGATTAAACAATGTTTTATCATTGATTTAAAAAAATTAAGGTCAATTGATATGCCTTTTGAAGATGGCTTTAAAATAATTATTAATTTTAATTAATCAATATATTTAGAGTAGCAGATATAATTTTAATTTAGGTTTTAGCATATACTATTTTTTAAAAATGTAATTAAAGATAGGATTTTAGAAAGAATCCTATAATTAATTTGTGAATGTATAAAATACTGTAAAAAAATTTAGTTAATAAAAAAATTCGATTGTAATATTTCTTATTATTAATATAAACATCATTTTAGATTTAATATTATATCATGGTTTTAGAATATACATATTGATGTAATTCTCAATTAAAGAGAAAATAATGTGTGGGTTGTGGAAACACTACACAATTACAAACAGAATAGAGAATATTTGGATTTGATATTAAGGGTAACAAATTGCTGCTGTTGTTGTCGTTGTAATGATTGTTTATTGGAATTATTTTCTTTGTCCATCAGGAGAATACTGTTATTATTATTGGCTTTAACAAAAGCATTACGGGCCATTGTTTCGTATTTCAATGCAACAGTTAAATTTTCATTTGATAATTTATTTGCAGTAGAGTTATTTGTTTTTAAATAGTCATCGAAAAGTTGATAACTTTTAATTTCACTTGCAAAGGATTTTACATAGTTTTCTTTTACTTTACTATATTTTGCTGGTGCATCAGTATTTTTAAATTGATTTAGTTGGGTTATAAATTTTGGTAAAAATGTTTCCGTTATCTTCGCCATTGTTGTGTTGGTATAAAAATGACTATTCCATAGAGCAATTTCAGTCTGATAAGCCCTTGTTAAATTATCGGATTTATCTGTTTGTTGTTTCCAAATAATTTGAATCAATTATCTTCAGCAATTGAAATTATAGAATCATTTTTTTGCATAAAATTAGTTAAAGATTTTTTATCTTTCAAACTTGATTTATTTTGAAAAAAATGTAATCTTGGCTTCCTTGATTATATAGTGTATTATATTTGATATCAAAACAAGGTTTTTCTGTATAGATTTTTTATATCGAATAAATTGTATAAAATATCATTAGCATGGGGAAAAAAGGCAGAATAATAAAGAATGAATATAAATTTGTATTAACATAATTATTATAAATGTAATTTCATAAAATAATACATTTTTTATTATAGTGATGTTACATTTTTTAATTTCGTTATTTAATCTGTAAAATAAAAACATAACAAACTTTTTTTTGTGTTTTAAGAATATCTTTATTATGATTTTCAATAAAAAAAATTTAAACCTTATTCTTAAATTTCAAATTTCAAAATATATCATAAAACGCATTTATAATCAAAATAAATAGTAACAACTAAAATAAATATTATTTGATATTTGATGAACATTGGATAACTTACCTTACCTCACTATATTATATTATTCAGATACTGAATTATGGGAAAATGATTCATAAACTATATAGATTATTCTCAGTAATAAATAATTCTCTTAATAGTGTATTTGATTTTTTTATATTATTAATCATTTTTAACTTTATTTCATATAACTCTATGATTGTCAAAATATTAATAATTTTGTTTTCTAAAGTATCATATTTATTTATCACTTTCTTTATTAATTAGTCAAAGTTAAAAAGGACAAACATTTGTAGTCAATAAATAAAGGCATTTATGGTGAAAGATATCATATAATTAATAATTTAATTATGATTTTTTATTTGATTAATATTTCATGTGCAAGGAATAATAAAAATACAATTTCTCATAACCTTTATCCATAATTAAGACATGTATTATTACAAGGTAAATAGAATGTCTGATAACTTTTTTGCAGGAGACGACTCGGACTATGTAGAAGCTAGAATAAACAATATTGGCTTTCTTGATACAATGGGACTAGAAGGTGCCATTGTTCTCAAATCCATTGACGGAATAGATTTCCCAATTGTTGCATTTTCAGGCGAGGTCGCCCAACATATTGCGCTATTTCAACAAGGAAAAAAAAATGATATACCTACAATATATAATTTAGTTGAAGAAATTGCGGTAATGCATGATTTACTATTATTAGAAGTAAGAATATATCAAAGTAAATCCATTTTACGAGCCAATCTCTATTTTCAAAATAGAAAAAAGGAAATTTTGATATTAAGAAATTATCGTGCTTCTGATGCAATAGCACTTGCTGCTTATTACGATATTCCAATAAAATTAAGAAAAACACTATTAGAAAAAAAGGATAATGAAATTGGTATTTGAAATAAAAGAGAATAGCCATGTTAATGGTGTATATAATGTTAAAAAATTAAATTAGAATATAAAATAAACTCATTTATGATGCCTTCTCCAGGATTTTGGAAGAACATTGTTATAATTTTTTATCATTAAATAATAACTATAATAAATTCAAATATCTGTTTTAACATACAATGTAAATTAATTAATTTTTTTATATACAGAAATTGTATCTAAATCAATAAATAATTTTATTAATTTTGGAAAAAAATGGTAAAGTTAAATGAATATACAACTACATTTTTATGTATTAAAAATATCGAATATTATTTAAATCCAAGTATTATAATATAATATATAGTCTTAAAATCCACAAAGTTGGTTTGAATTTAATATTAAAAGTTATTATAGTTATTTTAACGATATGGAAAAAATAATTTCGATGCCTGCCCTCAGTTTGTATCATTATGATACAGTCATAGACTATGATATTTCAAAATAACTTATTATAAACTAAAAATAATAATTTATAATAATATTGTGATTAAGCAAGCAGATCATAAAGATAATAACAAACACTGTATTGAAGTTTCTAATTTAAGAAAAGAATATGGGCAAAAAAAAGTTGCTCTTGATGGGATTTCATTTAAAGTGGAATATGGAAAGGTATTTGGATTTCTTGGTCCTAATGGAGCAGGTAAGAGTACAGTAATAAAGATTCTTACTACGTTACTTAATCCAAGTTCTGGTTCTGTCCGTATTTTCGGAAAAGAAATAACAAAGCATGGACTTGAAATTAGAAAGAAAATAGGTGTTGTATCTCAACATCCAAGTTCAGAGAATAATCTAAAAGTAGAAAAAACATTAGATCTCTATGGATTATTATGGGGAATTGAAGGTAAGAGAAGAAAAGATAAAGTAAACGAAATAATTGAAGCGTTTGATCTACAAGAAATTAGAAATTCAAAAAATGATGAATTATCAATTGGACAGAAAAGAAGAGTTCAAGTTGCAAGAGAATTTATTCATGATATGAAATTACTTTTTCTCGATGAACCGACTGTAGGATTAGATCCTTCCTCAAGAAGAATGCTTTTAGATTATATTAAAAGACAAGTAAAATCTGGATTAACGGTTTTTTTTACAACGCATATAATGGAAGAGGCAGAATATTTGTGTGACGACATAGCCATTATTAATAGAGGTAGAATAATTGCTTTTGATACCCCTGATGGATTAAAACATAAATATGATGTAAACAACATTATTGATTTAAAAATAAAAGATATTGCTGCTTCTTCTATTTTACCATTGATAAATAAAATTGCTTCTGGATCCCAAATTGAAATTGAAGGAACCTACGGATTTAAAATAAAATCTTCTAGTGCTCAAGAAATCTTAACTAAAATAATTCAAGATTTTTCAAAAAACGATATTAAAATCGAAAGTATTATAATAAAAACTCCCTCTTTAGAAGAAGTATTTCTGGATATGGTACATGATAAAAAATGATATCAAATCGGATATATGCCAATTAAACTTTGACTTTTAACATGGAAATTGAGGCTATAAAAAAGGCAATGGATGAGAGTATTGAAATTACAACAACTTCGGTATTCGTAAAATTAGTAATCTGTGAGTATATACCTGCTCTGGTAATATCTACAATATATGTAAGGGGATTGATATAAAAAGCTGTTTTTAGAGGTTCGGTAACACCTTGAGCAGGATAAAATGTTGAACTTGCAAATGCAAAAAATAAAAAAATACCATTACTAATTACAGTGAAACCTTCATTACTTTTTAGTCTTGTAGACATGATCACCGTAAAAGATCCAAAAAATATAGCACCAATGATAATTGAAAAAATTGTATATAGAATATCCGGGAATTTAGGATTGGCGCTACCTAACATTGTGGGTATGCCAACTATTAGGATTATGGCAGCACTAGCCAATCCCATTATCATTATGGTCACAAGATTACTAATTATATATTGGAGTTTTGTATAAGGCATCACAAGTATTTGTTGAAACATACCATTTCTCTTATCATTCCAAATAATGCTTCCAGCTACTGTACTGCTATTCATAACATTAAAACCTATCATCCCAACAGCTAAAAATGAAGGATATGATACCAATATATCTCCAAATCGAACACCTTGGTTACCAATCAATCCTGCATATGCATATCCTGAGATAAATATATAAAAAACAGGAAAAACAACTTGCCATATTAAAAATACTTTATCAACTGAAGCTACAAGATTTCTATAAGTTAACCTAAAAATTTCAATAATCAATACTAAAACAATTAATATTTTGGCATATTTATTATATTCTTAATTTTTCACTAACTTACTTGTAATGGACTTTTTGTAAAGATTAAAGATCATTAACAGACTAAGTATCAGATTTATTTTGATTTTATAAATATTTATAAAAATTATAGATCGTCGTATTTTTAACCATTTAAAGGCAGACTAAATGAAAATGTAAATCCTTTGTCATCTTTATTGTTTTCAGCCCATATCCTTCCACCATGTAACTCAACTATGTTTTTAGATATAAAAAGGCCTAATCCCATTCCCTGAAATGAGGTTGTAGTAAACTTTGTAAACAGTTTAGGAAATACTTCTGGCCTAATCCCAAGTCCGTCATCTTTTATACTAACAACAACTATTTCCTTATTATTATCACCATTACCAGCAATTCTCTTTCTTTTAAAAACTATGGAAACGAGACCTCCATGGGGAATAAATTTGATAGAGTTGCTAATTAAATTTGATATAACTCGCCCTATACTAATTTTATCAGCATAAATAATTAAATCATCGAATATGACTTCTTCAAATTTTATATGTTTGCTATAGGCAATATTTTTGTAACTTTCGATAGTATCAAGAATCAATCCCTTAATATTAAAGTGTTCTTTATAAGGAAACAAAGTATTACTTTCAATTCTTGTAACATCCAATATATCTTCTGATAATTTTTTAAGTCTATGCGCGTTTCTACTTATAACATCAAGAAATTCCCTATATTTGTCATCTTTTAACTCATCTCTAATTAGTTCTGTTATACCTAGTATAGGTTGTATTGGTGTTCTAAGTTCATGGGCTGCGGTATTGATAAATTCCTTTTGCATTATATCATTGATTTGTAATTGTTGAACCATCGCTATATAACTCCAGAGACAATCAAATATTGCAGCATATGATAATACAGTTGGTACACTATTTGAATAGGTAACAAATCCTACCGCATCGATAAATAACAGTTTTGTATCATCTTTTACTTCTGCAACTAGTGAATATTTTCTATCGACTATTAAAATAGATACTTTAGATAGTGGCTCAATAAATCTAATAATAAAATTGGAATTTACTAATTCATTAGCTATTTTTTCTATTTCAGTATCTTTAGGAGTTAGAATTTTAATTGTTATCCAGGGTTTGTTATTCCTTATTTCTTTTATCTTTTGAATAAATCCATCATTTGCTTGTCTATGAAATGCATTTGCTGTAGAAAATAATACTAATATCTCATTATTGGCAGAATTTAAAAGACTAAATACTTTGCTTTGGATATCTTTATGGTCATTGCTAGTTTCAATGACACCAGGTACTATACCCTCTTCAATTTCCCTCTTTCTTTGTTCAAAAGGTATTGCATTTTTCCAAAAAGTATCAAAGATATATTGCTGCTGTTCTACAACTTCTTTCTCATTGCTATATGTGACCGGATTTAAAAGCTGTTTCTCACTCCATGTAGTTGAACCTAAAAATTCTGATTCATTTACAGATATTGATCCTTTAAGGCCACCAAGATGTTTTAATTCATCAACAATATTTCTTAATTCTTTACAATAACTGACATTTTCTTTCGTGATCTCTGTAACAAACCGTATTTTTACACCTCGACTTCTTGCTTTTATATAGTTATCCTTGTATACATTGTATTTTATAATCAAAGAAGGCCCGCTTTCATCAATAAGTACATCCATTCTTTTTCTGGAATTCTGTAGAAAATCTACTCCATATGATATTGCAACGTCCATATCATATATAATTTCAGTTCCTTCCTTTTTTTTAGGAGCAATTTCATCAGATATTGCCAATTATATGCAGATGTAGTATATAATAATAACAATTATTTAAGTTACGGCATTATTATAGACATTTTCAGCAAGATTAATTTATTTAGTGGTACTTGTTGTCTCTATTTAATTTTATCATGATAATTTGTTACTCTACATTATCAAGTTCTTATCTCGTAGTGGTTAATTTTTTTTATTTTAACTTTTTCTATTTTTTTGCAAATCAATTTGTACATAATTACAAAATTATTGGTTAAATGATATATCTTTTTGTTTTGATTATAGTTGCTATAAAAAAATTAGGGTTTTTATCCAGAGAAGTATAATTTATTAAATTATATCAAAATCAAAAAAAAATTAATCATTTATTCTTAGATTTGCATTTTAATAAATGATGAATATTATAAAACTTTTAACTATAACATCAGAACCAATTATGCTATCCAAGCACTGCGTATTTTAATATTCACTTTTATCAGCATTAGAACTATTAAAAAGCCTACGAATCTTATTGCATCAGATAATACAAGATTTGATAAGCCAAATATCAGTAACAGTAGAAACAATAGCTATTAGTATCATATTAAAGTGAAATGTTATCCAACTATAGTACGCAGTAGCAATAGAAGTAACAAAAATAACTAAATCAAATTTCTCAATACAGATGTATCCAAATGCGTGTCCATGTAACACAAATCAAGATTGGAAATGATAACAAAAAATTGGAAATTGATTTATAATTTATATTAACATATATTTTTTTCTTGTTCTACATTTATTTAGATTTACGAAAAATAGTTAATCCCTAATAATAGCAAAAATGAATGTTAAAGATATTAAAAGAAATTTAACATTTACTTTTTTACAAAGTTCCATTTTATTATAGATAGTATGATTGAACCAATCATTAGAATTGCAGAGATAAAAAAGATAAAATGTAATGCATTCATAAATTTACCTACTATCAAGTAGTTAATATTTGATGTAACAAATGATCCAGAAAAGAGAGTTTGGGCTTCATGTAATGGCAGGTATTGAGTAAATATTGCGAATACCAAACCTATACTAAATGCACTTCCTGTCATAACCAGCATAGTGCTAATACCTGCAGCAACTCCTCTCCTATAAGAAGGAACAGAGCTCATAATTGTTGCTCTATTAGGTGAAGCAAATATTCCCATTCCTGCGCCTACTAATACCAATGGCAGTATCGATTCATATAATGAGATCGAAGAATTTATCTTTGTAAGTATTAAGAAACCCGCTGCAGATAGGAGCAAACCAAAGTGTATAAATATCCTTAGTTTGTATTTGTCATATAATAATCCACTTAAAGGTGCACAAATAGCTAAAGCTACAGAAACTGGAATTAGATATATACCTGCATTAAGGGGGCTTAGTCCCATCGATGGTCCTTGAAGGTAGAAAGCCATAACCAATGTAAATGCACCTCTTGCCATAGCATTAAGAAAAATGGCTATAATCCCACTAGCAAAATGCCTAATTTTGAATAGAGAAAAATCAAACAGTGGTTTTGATTCCTTTTTTTCTACAAAATAGAACAGAGTTATAAGAGCAAAACTGCCCAAAGTAAATAAAAATATTTTCAAATGATATTAATAATCTGGAAGGCACCAAAGGTTATTGCAATCAAAATAAAAAGTATCCCTCCTGATAATGTGGCATTTCCCAGCCAATCTATTTTCTCTTTTCTAATCGTTCCTAATTCACGGAGTTTAGTATACGACCAAACCGTTGCAAATATGCCTATGGGTATATTTATCCAAAAAATGGATCTCCATCCCAAATAAGATGTCAAGAATCCTCCCAAAGTCAGACCTATTACAGAACCTATAACTATGGATATTTGATTCAATCCCAATGCCCTTCCTCTCTCATTTTCAGGAAATACATCTGTAAGTATTGCAGCACTATTTGAGAAGAGAAATGCTGCACCCAATGCTTGGATGATTCGAAAAACTATCAACTGTTCTCCTGTAATAGAAATACTACATAATGCAGAACCGGCTGTAAATATTACAAATCCAATATTATATAATTTGACTCTTCCAAACATGTCAGCTAATCTGCCAAAAGTCAAAAGTACAGAGGCAGTAACTACCCAATATCCTATCGCTATCCATACTAATGTTAGAAGAGATGTATGAAGTTCAAATGATATTGTAGGTAATGCAATAATAACAATATTCCTATCAAGAGAAGCCATTAATGTGCCAATTGTAGTATTACTCAGTGCGGTCCATTTGTAGTTCAAATTTGTGTAATTGTTAAGTTATCAGATTATAATTAATTTTATCAATGACAATGATTTTCTTCAAAGTTTGGAAATTTTATTTTTTAATTCAATTGCATTTACAAACCTTTGGAAAAATAATAAAATATTTAAAGAAATTATAACTCTTAAAGGATAGGATTCAATATTAATATCATTTTTTTAGTAAAATTGAAAAGGTGGTATAAATTATATTAAAATAATTAATATATTATATAATTAAAAGTACTATATGTAATGAATGGTTGTTGTTTGTTAGTTAGGATGTCAAAGAAGAAGGAACTAGTTTGTAAATCACCCCTGAAAGTGTAAGTACATATAGATAACCATCATCCGGTCCGATTTTTATATCAGTAATTCCGCCATCAAATCCACTAGCGAATATCAATGACTCACTATCCTTTAGAGTATGAGCAATATTATTATCTAGTTTAACATCATTAAAAACAAACCCCGTTCTACTTTGATTTAGTTTAAAATCATATAAATTACCATTGTTATCATCTCCTACAAACAGATCATTTAGATATTGCTTGCCAAGTTTTGTAGAATTAAAAAATTTTAGTGCAGTGGGAGCTACTGTTTCAAACCATATAAAATTAGGATTTTTATATTTTCCTTTTCCTCCAAAGTTCACCAAACTATCAGAAGGATTAAGTTTGATTGATCCTGCATTTTCATTCCCTATTTTACCTTTTGGAGTCCATATACCTTGTATCTGTGCCCATCCACTGTTAAAACCCTGTTCAACAAGATTAATTTCATCTGCATAATTTGGCCCGTTTTCCGTATCCCATAATTTGCCTGTAATCGGATCAAAATCCATACCAAAACTGTTGCGTATTCCATAAGCAAAATACAAATTTAGAGGATAGGTATCACCCAAAATGGATTTTGATACTGCTTGACCATTCTGGGTAACTCTCAATATACCACTAGTATTATCTGCTGGAGTTCCATGAATTACATTTTGAGATTGAGTTCTGTGGGATCTGAGATCACCAATAATAACATATACATTATTATCAGGCCCAATCAAAACTTTTCCACCATCATGGTTAGGTCCAGGAGTAGCAGGAAGTTTAAGCAAAAGTTTAGGATTTATTAAATGATTATTAACTAATTCATATCTGTAAAGAACGTTACCAGTTGGTTCAATCCCATTGTTTATATCATCGCCTTTAGTTCCACTTCCAGATTGTGTATATTGTATGAAAACATATGTAGGACCATTTGTATGTTTTGCAATATCTATTCCCAGCATACCCCTTTCACTTTTTGTTGCAACAGGAACTTGAAGTAATGGTTGTGGCAACAAGCTCCCATTGACAATCCTCTTTACCGTCCCGTCTTCCTTCTCAATAACCAATATATCTTTTGGACCTAAAAATGCCATGCTTGTAGGAGATTTTAATCCTTGAGCAAATATCTCTGCTTTTAACTTTGTATCTTTTATGATTGGCTGGGATAATACAGTATTAGTAGGATTTATCCCAATTATGATTGTTATAACTAATATAAAGGCTAATAAAGATTGAAAGGATTTGGTCATGGCCATATAAATTGATAATATATATCTTAACCAATATATCTTTTAAATCCAATATTACAAAAGAATTTAATAACAAAATAGGAGTCAATTAGTATATTGATGTTAAAGTAATCGATATTCAAAAATTATTTATATCAATGGTAGACTAAAGTAAAAAATAGCTCCATTCCCATCTTTATCATTTTCCGCCCATATTTTTCCACCATGAGCTTCAATGATACTTTTGCAAATATACAATCCCAATCCTATGCCTTGGAAGGATTTTGATGCAAACTTTGTAAATAACAATGGCATTATCTCCGTATCAATTCCACTGCCAGAATCCTTTACGGTTATAAGCAAGCTTTCTTCAATACCCATATCAGAACTGTTTTTTTTTATCTTTTCAGTAGTTATAGATATAGTTCCTCCGGCCTCTGAAATAAATTTAAGAGAATTATCGATTAAATTGGACATAACCTGAATTATTCTATTTTTGTCAGCATAAATTATAAAATCACTAAATGAACTTTGGAATAGAATTTTGCAGTTATGAAATAAACATAAAGTATCTTCATAATCTTTAATTATATTTAACATAACTTCATTCAAGTAAAATTTTTCCTTGGTTAGATTCAATGAATTGCTCTCAATTCTTGAAACATCTAAAAGATTTTGAATTAGTATTTTTAATTTCTTTGAATTTCTATTTAAAATATCAACTAATTTTTTTTGTTCTATATCTTTTGTTTTATGGATAAGTAGACTGACTGAAACTGCTATTGACTGAACAGGGTTGCGCAATTCATGAGCTGCTATATTAATAAAGTCATCCTTTACCTTGTTTGCATTTTTTAGCTGTGTATTTAGTAAAATTAATTCATTTGTTAATCGGGTTTGATTTATAACATAATTTTTTATTGTGGTTATCATAGAGTTAAAAGATTCTGTAAGAGATGAAAGTTCATCATTGCCATCATAATTGACTGAAACATCAAGTTTTCCTCTTTTAACCTCTGAAGTAGCCTTTGTAAGTAAATCCACTGGTTTAAGCATTCGACCAATTAAAAATAAAATAAATATAATTAATAGTACGTTGGATATTACCAAAATAATTTGCAATAGAATAAGATCGTCAATATTTTTTTTTACTTCTTTCCCCAATTGTGTAACTAATATATCAGATGAATTAATAATCCCAAAAGCCAATGGAGCAATATCCTGTTTTATTGAATTATCTATAATAGCATGTGAACCGAGCCCGGGATTTGCATTTATAGCATTTTGTCCGTTTGTATTAATTTTTTTATAAATTTGATCTGCTAAAACTGTTTTTAAGCTAATCCATTTTTCATATACAGAATTCCATCCATTTATGAATTTGGCAGAAATTGGTTGTAATTGGATATTAGAGATATTACCACCATTTTTCAAGGCCAATATGTTGGATTCTAACTGCTGTTCTGCAATTTTTATTTGTGAAATATTATTACTATTATAACTAGTTGCGGCTATTGGCGATTTTGGTAAAAATTCTGATATTTGATAAAGAAGATTTGAGGTAAGAAAACGATCTTTACCCGCTATATTAATGGTATTGCCCAAAAGTGTTTGTTGTGATTGAAAGTAAATAAGTATAGCAAAAATACTTATTATAAAAATGATTTGGATTAGAGCCAATATCCCCATTTTTATCATTATTTTGGATTTAATTTTTTTAAGTATCCTCAAATGCTTCAAATTATAAATTAATTAATAAAGAGAAGTATATCAATATAATTTATTATTATCTCTTTGTAAATTAAAAAATTTTATTTGAATTTCAATTGATTATTCATAAATTTATAATAGTTATGGTAATAATTTATTATTAAATATATTAATCATTATGAACTATAAAATGTAATGATAAAGATTAAGGAAGAGGTTGAAGAAATAAAGGATAATAAAACAACTCCTGTAAAAAAGATTCACGTTACATTAGATAATAATGAAAAAAAGGTTTTTGATGGTTACCCAATTATAATAAAATCAAAAGATTTAGAGCATTTAACTTTTGAAATTCAAAAGTCGACCAAGACAAAAAACCATCATTCTAGAAAAAGACAAACCTGTTGATAAAGTTAAAGAAAAAGCAAGAGATATCCAAGGTAAAGTTATAGACACAACAAAAAATATTGCCGAGAAGACAAAAGAAACAGTTAATCAACATTCACCAACATCGACATCTTCACCCCAGTCAAATCAAGATAGAATAGATAAGCAGGATAAACCGAAGATGGAAATAGGACAGTTAGACGACCCATTGATATCAAGAAAATAATCTAATTACATCCGACTATATTTTCATTTAAAATCAATGGGTAAAACTACTTTTGTTTATCTTTAAATTGAAATGTATTTGTAAAATCTAGCAGTTTAAAAAATTAACCCCTTTTATTTAATTTATAGAAATTTTCAATTATTTATAAAAACAATATCAACTGACTCCGACTAAAATACCTAGTCAGTTAGAAAACAAACATGCTGATCTGGAATTTTATCTGATTAGTATCGGAAAAAATTATGGAATCTTTTTAAGTAATAAAATCTAATAGAATATTATTGATTTTTTATCTTTATTTTAAATAAAATATCTAACCATTAAAAAACAAAAAATGCATACCAAGCCTTATTCACTATCATACTATCAATTTTATACAATACTATGGAAGCATCCGGTTATAAATTCCATTTAATACCAAACTTTATATAGTCTAAAAACTAATATAAAATAATGTCAAAGAACACCACTACTACAAATAATACAACATATTCACAAAATAACAATAACAAATAATCAAGATTTCAAAGAATCAATCAACAGATCACTTGATGAAACTAAACATAATATCAACAAATCAATAGATGAATCAAAAAATCAAATTCCACGTTATAATACCATTGTAAACAGCTATCAAGAACAATCACTTCAAGCAGCTAAAGAGATTTCAGAAGAATATATTGAATCACAAAAAGCAATAATAAACTCTATTCAATCAGCATGGAAACCATATAGTGAAAGCTATAATGGATTGGTTACTAGCTTTTCATCTCCAGACTCTATAGTAAAGGCATACAGCAGATGTGTTAGCAATGTTGCAGACAATGCAGTATCAGCATTGAGAGTTACAAACAACATGATATTCTCAAACTTGGATTCATGGAAATCAGTACTTGAGCAAGCAAAAGATAATTCAAAACACATATCCAATTTGAGTGTCAATACAGCAAAAACATTTGAACAAAATTCAAGAGAGATACATGCAGCAGCAAAGATACTATCTCAAACAGCAATACCGAAACTACAATCTCAAACAATACGACAACATCACAACAACAAAGCAACAAAAAAATCTAATCAATCTATTTTTCCATAATATAAAGGAAAATACTATAGAATCTTTATTTCTGTAGTATTATTATTTTATTTCTACAATTATCTAATCAATAAAATAAAAAAGTATATCAAAAATTTTATATAAAATAAAAAACAAAAATAAGAAATTTATATATATTTTATGTATTATTAATTTGAAAATGAAGCATTAAATTCTATATGCCCTCTTTATATAATTCGATATTTCATTCAAAATTGAATGAAATATTTTTTTGACATTAACTTGCAAAGTAAAGAAAATAGTGAATCAAAAAGAGAGTCGCTCTATTTACTCTATCATAACAATTGTAATAATCATATTAACCTTAGGTATCTAACATATTATACTAATCCAGCCTACAGCAATAACAAGAACAAACTAGATGGAGAAAATATTCAAAAGTTTATTTTAAATAAATCATCTATAGGTGGTGTAATAACACTCTTAATTTATGATAACAAAACTATAATTATATGATTTATTAGTTTTTTGGATTAACATTTATCAAACGATTACTCACTACCTATATAAAATTGTTATATGATTAAAAATAAAATAGAGCAAATCAGATTATTATTCTTTGGTTATCCATCAAATTTGGTAAATTATACAGGAGGGCGTCTATGGATGAAAAAAGTTGCAGACAATGTTGAGTTGAGAAAAGTGGGCGCTATTACGTCTTGAAAATATGTAATCATGATTATAATAAAAAGACACTTGATAAATTCATAAAAAATATGTATCAATGTTTTACTAGCCATTGTCAAAAGTCCAAATATTGCGATTTTGGATGCATGGGGTGAATCTAATATTTTATTATGGTTGCTCCTTAGATTGTTAAAACCTAAAACAAAGATATTCGTTGTATTTCATCATCATGAGCCGAGAATACTTTATTGTAGAAATTTCCTTGAATTGACATATAACAATATTATTCAAAAAGCTACTGAGGCAATGCTAAAAAATTCAGAGATTATATTAACGGTCAGTCAATCATCTGAAACACAACTAAATATAATTTATGGCATATTGGCAAATAGGATTAGGGGAATTTAAAGATAAAACAAATAAGAAACGAAATAAATATCTCTTATCCGAGAATTGCTATTGTTGGAACCGGTATAGACAAGAGATATTTTTTTAATAATATAGGAATAACAGATGGGAAAAAAGATATAGATTTTTTTTGTATTGGAAGGTTCGAAAAATTTAATGGTATTGAAAAAATTTGGAAGGCAATAAAAGAACAAAGAACAGATGCTAATTTAGTCATGGCAGGGAGTATATCCGAAAATAGTATCGATAAACTTTCTAAAATTGGAATAGATCATAGAGGTTTTGTTTCTGAAGAAGAAAAAATTCAACTTTATTCAAAATCCAAAGTCTTTATTTTTCCATCAGCAAGAGAAGGATTTGGTATAGCTGTAGCAGAGGCATTTTATGCCAATATACCTATTATAGCATGGAAACTTCCAGTTTTTGAAGAATTTTATTTAAAAAAAAATAAAACTAAAAAAATTCATTTAATAGAATATGGAAACTATAATTTATTCGCAGAAGAATGTATCAAGGCTCTAAATAAACTTAACACGAACAAAAATATACTTAAAGAAAATAACACATTCTTCCAGTTCCCAACTTGGCAAAAAGTAGCACAAAATGTAATGGCATTAATAGATTCAGTGTTCAAATGAGAAATGAATTTGAAATATTTAAAAAATATGTAATTAAACTTAAATATTAAATACAAGAAGTTTTAATCTCGAAAATCATCGTTTTTCTATATCTTTTCATTTAAAAATCAGGTGTAAAAAATAACTGATATTTTAAAGGATAATATAGCTTACACTGGATCTATATGTATGACGACAGCAACCTCACAAACAACATCTATTCCCAAAGTCCAAAGAGCTTTGGTATTTCAGGGAGGTGGAGCACTTGGTGCTTATCAAGCCGGTGTCTTCAAGTCACTTTATGAAAAAATTAAAAGAAATCAAACTGATGATGAGTAATGATTTACCCTTATTTGATATTATCGCAGGTACATCTATCGGTGCTATTAATGGCGCAATTCTTGTAAGTTATTTTCTTGAAAATAAAACTTGGAATGGATCCGCAGAAAGACTAGAATCGTTTTGGAAGTATTTATCGACACCTACACCAAAAATATCAGAAGCATTAAAACTATGGAAAGACGAATATGACAAAGGTAACCCTTTAGTTGCCTCAAAAGAATCAGCAAGAAGGTATTATTCAGTAAAAGAATTTTCAAAATCAGGTGTAAAAAACGTATTCAAGCCTATACAGCCTCCAAAAGAAGATAATAGATTTTATGATCCGCAAAATCAATGGTTTTTATTCGATAATCAACCATTAAGAGATAGTACAGAAAAATTTGCCAAATTGCCTATTGCAACTAGCTTTGAAAGAGGTGAACCAAGACTTCTTGTAATCAGTGTTGATGCTGCGGAAGGCACAACAGTTACATTTGATAGTTACGAGAATGAACAGGGAAAAAGAGAAACAGAATATGGGGATTCATTATTAGGAAAATCAATTATTATAAATTACAATGAGGGTATTAGTATCAAACATTTGATTGCAAGTTCAACATTGCCCGAAGTTTATGCTTATGAAGATATAGATGGGCACAAGTTTTGGGATGGAGGTCTGTTGAGCAATACTCCAATTCAAGAACTACTTGAAGCACACAAAAGGTTCTGGGAAAAACGGATAGGATCAGATAATCTTGAGAATTCATTCCGAAGAAAGATGAAAATAGAAGAGGATAAAATAAACGAGTACAATACATTACATGAGAAAGAACCGAATAATATTCAAAGAATTCCTGACTTGGAGTTATATATAGTAAATTTATTGGATGCTAAAGAAAATAATAATAATACAGATAGCAATATCGTCCCTCAAGACTTTGACGGTGTTCGCGATAGACATGTGGATATAAAACTTAGCGATGGGTATGATGCAAAAACAGATGGTCTATATTCGGACTATGTGAATTTAATTGAAAAATTGATTAGTCTTGGAGATAATGATGAAATAATAAAAGAGAAAATTGAAAGAATATTAGATGACTATACACCAAGACGCTTTATAACCGAAAAGATTAAGAAAAATATTGATATACTTAAAAATACATTTAAAATAGTCAAAGTTGTTCAAATACAACGTAAAGATGATATCGATAGTATATCAGGAAAACTTGCCGACTTTACTTCTGAAACAATAAATAAATTAATGCAGGATGGATATGAAGATACATTAAGTAAATAAGAGCTATTTAATGATTAAATATTAAATAGATAGATATTTTTCCATTCATTGAATGAATTGTAATTTATTTTAAAGCCAACATATAACAAAAAAAATATCATATAAACATTTAGTCAAAATAAATTTGTTAAAACTATTAAAATATTATATATTGAAATTCAGTTGACAATAATCATGAAATTGTAAAATATTTACATCATCTGATTGATAACCAAAACTGTCTGTATTATCATTTTTTGAGCTGAAGTATTAACAATATTGGAGTGGTAGACTAAAACTAAACGTTGCACCCTTTTCATCTTTATTGTTTTGAGCCCATATCTTTCCACCATGAGCTTCAATGATACTTTTGCAAATATACAATCCTAATCCGGTCCCTTGAAATGATTTTGATGCAAACTTTGTAAACAACTTTGGCATTATCTCTTTATCTATGCCAATACCATTATCTTTAATATCAAAAATAACTAATTCTTCTTCTTTATTTTCGCTTTTACCTTTTTTTATTTTATTAATACCAATGTAAATATATCCTTCTTTGTCAATAAATTTTACACAGTTACTGATTAAATTAGTAATTACTTGATGTATTCTATTTCTGTCTGCCTCTAATATTATGGGACTATTCAAATTTGTATATTTAAATTGTATATTTTTAACTTTATTATCAAAAATTTTATAATTTTTAATAATATCTAAAACAGTATCGCTTAAATTGAATTTCTCTTTATATAGAACTAAAGAATTACCGTCTATTCGTGTTATATCTAAAACATCTTCTGTTAACCGTTTCAATCTTTTTGCATTTCTATTAATAGTATCTATGATCTCCTTTTCTCCTTGATCTCGGTCCTGTCGGTTCATAAGAATGTTAGATAATCCAATTATTGGTTGTATTGGATTCTTAAGTTCATGTGCTGCAATATTAATGAATTCCTGCTGAATTTTATCATGATCTTTAAGATGTTCTAATAATTTAGTCTGCTTTCTTAAAGTTTCGAAAACTGAAATATACGATAACACTGTTGGTGGACTATTAGAGTAACACGCTAATCCCATAGCGTCTGTAGATGGTTGCTTTGTATCATCTTTTAATTCCACTGTTAAAGAATATTTTTTATCAACCACTAAAACAGATACTCTTTGTAGTGGTTCTGTAAATATAATATCAAGATAAGGAAATTCTTTGTTTTTTATTTCTTGTATTTCATTGTCTTTAGGTGTAAGAATATGAATTTTTATCCAAGGTCTTGTCTCTTGTACTCTTTTAATTATTGTAAAATATCCCGCACTCTTTTGTCGATGAAATTCATTTGCTGTAGAAAAAATAATATGTATTTCTTCATTTGCAGATTCCAAAAGACCAAATAAAAGATTTTGTATTTCTTCTTTGTCTTTTATAGTTTCTATTACCTCTGGCTTTATACCATGTTCAATTTCTCTTATTCTTTGGTCAGCAGATATTGCTTTTTCCCACATTAATTCAAAGATACTCTGTTGCTGTTCTACAAATGCTTTAACATTGCTTAATATGCATTGTGGGATATATGTTATAGAGGAATTGTATTCTTTCTGCTCCATTTTAGTTTCATAATCATTGTTATTCTTGCCTGGCTCACTTAAATCACCCATTACATGACTTTGAAATATCTTTTCATCTGAAATAGAGAAATTTCCTACGACGTTATCTAGATGACGAATAATATGTTTGTTACCACATGATTTGATAAACCTCATTAATTCTTTGACATAGAAAACATTTTCTTCTGTGATTTCAAAAATCGTTCTTGTTCTAATATCTTTTTTAATTAGTTCAAGTAATTCGGGAAAAATCATATTATCTGTAATAAGTAATTTTGGTTGTAATTTGTCAATACATGAATCCATTTTCTTTTCAGTACTTTTCCAACGATCTATTGCTCTAGTAATTATGTTATCTATTCCATAAACTACCTGTGTTTTCTCAGAGATAGTATTATCCAGGTTTTGAGAATTAATGAAAGGATCACTCAATTATATAATATATAATATTTGTAATATTTAAGGAGATATAGTGTAAATAAATAATAACATAGAGTATGTTAAGATAGTATATGCCTCTAATAATATTCTTATTTAATCTTATCTAAGACATTGATATTATGAAGTTCTGAATTGCAAAGTTTTTACATTTTTTGTAGAATTTCAAAATTGATCATATTTTGCTATTTTATACATTTATTGTTATAGTTATCTCATTTTTATCAATGTCTATACCCTATTTCCTAAATCACATCCATAATTTAATTTGAAGCCAATTAAATTATTGTTATTCTTTTATAAAATACATAATTTTAATATATAATTATATTTTTTAATTTCACAACTTTATAAAAAATTACTAAGTATTATATAAAATCTTTCAGCATATAATAAAAATATATTAAAATAAACTATACAAGAAAATAAGGTAATAAAAGTAAGATATCTATTGAGAAGAATCATCATAAAACCTACACTATTATTGTTGACTTTTGTATTAATCGTAAATTACAGTATTTTTGTTCCTAATTATTATATAGTTTACTCTCAGAATTTAGAAAAAAATAGTAATAATAATAATATTTATTCCCGGGTTACCGAATCAGACGACCTCAATATAACTATGAAATTTGATCCACAGATTCCAAATATTTATCAACAAACGAAAATATTGTTTCAAATAAATCATTTGAATGGTTCAGAATACAATAAGAACGTAACAGCTACTGTGACTATAATTGACAGCAATGGGGGATTATACAAATTCGATAAACAAGAATTACATAATGGAAAGATCTCTATTAATTATATTTTTCAAAACGTTGTAAAAAATAAAATTATTATACAATTATATAAGGACAATCAAGGGTTTGCATTAGATTCATTTGATATTCAATTACCTAATTCTCCTCCTCCTATAAATAACAATTCAAGTAATTTTTTTTCAGATTTATTTAAAAGTATTTCAGATTTATTTAATAATTTCTTCAAATAAAAAC
The DNA here is from genome assembly GCA_963824915.1 of uncultured Nitrososphaeraceae archaeon. Lineage (GTDB taxonomy): Archaea > Thermoproteota > Nitrososphaeria > Nitrososphaerales > Nitrososphaeraceae > Nitrosocosmicus. The sequence goes on along the minus strand of CAWGRD010000004.1, from coordinate 46,919 downwards.
ACAATGGCATATGAAAAAGGAATCAATAAACGAATAATAGATATTCTAAATATGAACTGCCTAAGAATTAAAGATGAATATATCCACATAGCAAAGATATCAAAATTATAATGCCAATGGTTTTGCTAGGCATTCTTTTTCTTTTTGTAAAAATGAGAACATATTATAAATTAATAATTTTTTTACTAATTGTATTTCATTGTATTAGATATCGGCTTAATTAGCCATAACTATAATCCATTCATTTAAAAAAAGTAGGATACAAATGTTAATAGTCTATTCTGTTAAAGAAGTACAAAATATAATTTAAGTAAATTTTAGTAAGGATCACCATGGATTAAATGTTAAATAAAATGTCAAAACATTTGCAAGCATTATCAAAACAGAATCTGAGAAATAATTATATCTTATTTCAACAATAAAATATAACCATTATTATTATTATTATTATTTTCTTTTTTATATTGTATATCTTTCCAAGCGAGATAACCTCCGTCAAGTGTTACGGCATTAAACCCATGTTTATTCAGCTCATCGGCAGCCATGTTTCCCCTATAACCACCAGAACAATAAGTACAAATTTTCTTTTCCTTTAAGTAATTTATTTCACCTTGTCTTGTTTTTCTTATTAGTTGTCCCAAGGGCATATTAATTGCTCCTTCTATACTACCTTGTTCTAATTCATCAGACTCTCGCACATCAATTATCAAATATTCATCTTTTTTTTCTCGCAATTCTTTTGGATTTATTTTATTTGCCACTTGTAAAATTAGAGAAATATACATATCTAATTTATCTATTTTGACATTTGAAACAAATTATAAGTAATACATATATTCTAACCACCTCTTTCTTTTTTTGAACTTTTATATGGTAAAGGTAATTATATAATTGCATTTACACTTTTAACACATTGGATGAAAATCCGTACGAATTATAGGATTTTTCTTGAACCTAATGCTTTTATTGCCGCTGAATTCGTTCAAACCGATTTATGCTTTTTTTACTATTTAAATAAGTATATTTCAGTTATCCGGATAATAAATATTAGATTGATTATATTAGAGCACGATTCATCACAACTTGGAAATTTATAAAATAGAACTTTAAATAATATTACTTTTAGTGATTTAAATTAAAATGGTAAAATAAACAAAGACTAAAATGAATTATCTGTATGTTATATAAAATAATACATCTATAATTATATAAAGATGAATAGTACAATAACAATACGAAATGCCTTTGCAGATGATGGAGCACAATAGTCATGACCAAGACCAAGAAGTATTAGCAAGTCATGAATTAGCAAATGAACTTAGAGAATTATATGATTTACCTCCTTTAAACGACGAAATATCAACCGATATAATTGCAAATTTAGGTGGCCTTTTGAAAGAATATGTTGATTCTGTGGAAAGTCTGGTAGATGTTATCAAAGACGGTAGAGAAAATATATCTTGATTCAAATGTTTGGTTTTCATTCCTATTAAAGGGAAACCAAGAAAGCAACAAAGATTCAATAGAATATGAACAAGCAGATATCATTTTAAATAAAATTAATTCAGATAGCAATTTAATTGCTTTAACAAGTCATCTTGTCATTTTAGAAATAACAAGCATCATAAGAAAAAAAATTGTTGCCAAGAAGAAAATCAACGGAAATATCTCTATCAATGACAAAGAAAATAAACAAGAATTAAAATCAACTATAGACAAACTAACAAGAGAATTTATTGACTATATTACAAGATGGGAATTCATTGGAAAATTGCAGATAGTAAAGATAGATGAATCATTAACCAATATATTAAAAAAAGAGCAAAAAATTCTAAAGAATAAATTTGGCGAAATCCGAAAAACAACCAAATGTTTTATATGTAAATCAGAATATCATGAATATTCCTATAGAGGTATCGATCACTATGATATTCAACATGCAATAATAGCAGAATATGCAAAAGCTGATCAATTCATAACGTTTGATAGGGGTTATGAATTCATTAAAGAGGATTTTCCATCTTTAAATATACATATACTAAAACCAACAGCAGCAAATTAAAATCATTTATAAAAAAATAGTTTTTTAAAAAAATTATTAATATATTGATTTTAGTTAAATTCCACTTTGCCATCTTCAATTGTTTCGACTTTTGCAATAAAAATAGATATATTTTAAGGTAACAAGATATTTGTTAGACAATATTTCTTATAATTGGTAAATTATTTTTTTAAGAAAATAAACAAAGAAATAGAAAATTTTAATTATATTAATAACTCTTGAATGTGATAATAGTATCACTTTAAATGTCTAATATAATAAATCAACCGGAAGCATCCAACCCGCTTCAAAAAAAGATGCGAGAATGCAATATTTGCAAAGATACAGGATTTCCTAATCAACAAATTAGTTTTGAGAAAATAGGAGAAGATTCTGCTACAGGAAAAAATATCTGGAAGCCACTAGATGAAAACGGTAATGAACACAAACACAAATTCAGTATACAAAATAATACAAAGTCAATATTTCAAAGAAGAAAAGTAGTGGATTTAGCTACAGTTACAGACATACAAGAAGCAAAGAAATTGCTTTTACAAGGGTGGGAATATAAAACTTCATATCCTGCAACAATATATAATATTCCTCATTATATCTTGATAAAAAGAGAATAATAGCAATGAAGGTAACTGTTGAGATATTAGATAGCGAATTCTAACCTATCTCTACTTTTATTATATTGATAAAATTAATTTCTCATTCATTTATTAAATTATTGCTTCAATATATTATCCTTTGATAGCAAGTGCCCAAGGATGTTGTAAATAGCATTCTCTTGACTATAGAATCTTAAGATTCTGCCATATAATATCTGAATCGACAGAACAAAATATTCCACGATCATTTAAACAATAAAATTCTCCTCTTATCTTGGGTTTAGAATTAAGGACTGAAATCACATTTCCTTTTGATTTATGTATACCTTTAGTAAATAACATCTATTAATTATGTTATTGAGCGCACATACGAAAAAGATTAGGTATTTCTGTCAAGGTAAATCTTTCCAGCGCTTATTGCGGATGAAATGAAAACGTTTTGAGGATCAATGGAATTTATAACCATATTAAACACATATCTATGACCTTTCCTTCGTTTGAATATTCTAAGAATCACCATAATCATTACTTTCAAAATATCCATTCCCTTTTTTAGAATATAACGTTTTGAAATCATTTTATGATTTATAAAGTATGAGTATCATATGGACTATTATCAACTCTAACTTTCCAAGTTTTTACTCAATCATGGCTTTGAACAAGCTTAACTTGCTTCAATTGCAAAAAATAGAAATCCTTAGGTATTTCTATCAGACTTCAATCCAGCTAATATGATGAATGCTTGGTCTCAGAGTAAAGACCAATATGATGTTGATTCTAATTGTTCAAATTTTCTATTTTTTTCCTTGTATGGCTATTAACATTAGTTTTCCAACATTCCATGCTAAATGCTCCACAATAATCCATGTTTGGATTGGTAGAATCAAATGTCATTGACAGAGGAGTAAAACATATTAAATATTCGTTAATTTTCGATCCATAATTTGAAGAATCTATTACTAAAGGTGAATTTTGCTCGGCTGTCAAAACAATGGTAATACCAAATCGCCTGCGTTATTTGGTAATACTGTTTAAAAAGATATAGAAATAGAAATCTCGTTGTATATTCAAGGTTAAGATAAATTATATTCTCAAAGGTAAATAATATGCTAATAGTATTGTTTAAAATTTTTTACATTTTTTAAAAGCAGTATTACTATCAGAGATTTTATTTTTACTTATGAGAATTCAAATAATTAACTGTAACTGAATTTATCAACTATTTAGCATCCATCATATTTTATTGTGATCATATGGGCTTTTCACAAGAAATATTGTAGTCCATTTCTGGGAAGATTTCGTTGGTATACATTGTTTGCCAAATTCACTTATAACCTGGTATCGAATTATAAAGCAAATTTATTCATCTTTTATGCATTGCAGTATTAATGGTGTTCTTCTTTTCTTTATCAAGTTCATCATATGTAATGCCATTTGCCAGGATTATTGTGGCATTATTATGGTAAGAATCACCTTCAGTAAAAATAGCTGCATATGAAGAATTTTTCAATATATCGGTAATTGAATTATCGTTTGATGGTAGGTTAAACTCTAGATTTTCCAATGGAATTAACGAACCATAATCATCTATATCAAGCATTATAACTTTTACCTTATGTTCATCTTCATTAATGCTTTTTATTTTAACTAACATTTTGTATTAATACAAATACTATATATCTTCTCTGATAATTACGCATTTCTAATATAAAGCAACAACAATTTCAAAGAAATTATTATGGACAAAAAGTATTTAATTTAATAATATTAGTTCTTTAATATAACGTTCTAAATATTAATGATTCATAATATCACGCTCATTGATATCTATTTTATTTGTTCTCCTTCAATTGGATATGTAATTATTTTGGATTGTTATGAAGGTAAATAAAATGATTATTCTGTGCAATAACTGTATACTGAAGTTCTAAATTGGCGAGAAAATTTTTAGAACAGTGTCCTTATCGATAAAAAACAGTATGAAAAAGGAATGGTTGTTAATTTATAATATGATATGCTAAAGTGGAGTTATACTATGTTAAACATATTAATCTCAGAGATACAGTAAGCGAGGTATAATTGTCTTATACATATGAAGTATTAGATGGATATGCAACCTCAAATGGAACTAAAAAATTTTTAGAGTATGCGGTTCAAAAAGGAAAACCAGTTAGACACTTTCGTCTTGTTGACGAATTGTATCTATCAAGCATTGGCATTGGAACTTACCTTGGTCAACCAAACACTAAAGATGACAAGGATATGGAAAATGCAATTTATGAATCAATTAAATCTGGAAGTGTAAATGTAATTGATTCAGCTATTAATTATCGTGCCATGAAGTCAGAGAAAAGCATTGGGAGAGCATTATCACGTCTGATAAAAGAGGGCATTATAACAAGGGATGAAGTATTTGTTTGTACAAAAAAATGGATACATTACAAATGATGGCGATTATCCTGGCATAGATGTAATGGAATATATGCAAAATATGTTTATTTTGACCGGTTTAATAAAACCAAGTGATATAAGTTCTGGTTACAATGTTCTTAATCCAAACTATATTGCAAGATGCATTGACAAATCACTTATGAATATGCATCTTAATACTATCGACTTGGTGTATATACATAATGCTTTTGAAGCTGGTATAATGATATTAGCAGAGAACAATTCGGAGAGATGATTTCAAAAGTATTTGAAGTATATGAAAAATACCGATCAAATAACAAATTACGATATTATGGAATGGCAACATGGACTTGTTTTAGAGTATCAAAAGATAATAAAGAGTATTTATCATTAGAAGAAGTTGTCAATATCGCTAAAGAAGTTGGAGGTAAACAAGAGCATGGATTTAAGTTTATTCAACTTCCTTATAACTTAGCTTATAGCGAGGCGTTATTACTTAAAAATCAAAGTGTCGGATCAGAAAAAAATTTGACCATATTGGAGGCTGCCGAGAGATTAAATATAAAAGTATTTACAAGTATCCCATTGTTTCAGAGTAGATTACTTCAAGCCAAAATTCCTGACTATATGGGATTAACCGATCAGGTAGCAAAATTGGTTCAGGTAATTCGATCAAGTCCTTCTGTTATCGCTCCACTTATAGGATATAAAAATCCCGAACATATTGAACAAAATCTGAAGATTTCAAATGTTCCTCCGCTAAATGACAAAGAGTTCAAAGAAGCAATCCGAATATTACTGGGAGGAAATTCATGAAATCATTTTCCTACTCAGATAATATAGATATGGTGATTGCAGTATTGAAAGGATAATCATACGAAGTATCAACAGCAAATTTGTTTTTATATCTTGGATTTATCCAAAATATCTAAATATATTAGCATTGTAAATGACGAGGTAATGAGGTAATACTGTAAAAAGAAATACCCTGGCTCTACAAGAGACAGGGAAGATAAATTAACAAATGAATGAAGATAAAAGCGAATGATCCTTTTGATGATAATGATATTAATTGAAAAATCATTTCATATTTTTTAAAATATAATTATTTCAATATTTACAATCAAAAAAAGGCGTTTGATTCTCGAAAATATAAATAACTTTATTAATAAATTCAAATTTAAATACGTATGGGCTTATCTCAAACAATATTAATTTCACTTTGTTTTGTATTGCTAGTGTATATAGCATTCATTATTACTATTAATTATTTTTCTGAAAATGCAAACAATGCGCTTGATCAGTTTTTGAAGCTTGACTCGGTCCTTTATAATCGCATTTCGACTGGAACTGATTATATTCATCAGGCTGATACAAGTAGATCTTCTGCTACTACTCTGCTAAATGGATTGAACTTTAGCAAAAATCAATTCATATTGTTAGCAGACTCTACACCATATGCTAGTAAAGGTCATGTGGCAATTACATTACCTTGTAATAAAGATAATCCTGCACAACCACTATTTCAGGTTCTAGTTGGAAGAGCACCCGATTTGTTTTCAATGCCACTAGGCTATTTACAGAATATATCATCAGTTCCTTTCATGTGTGTATATCATGGCCAATTTGGTTTTGGAGATCCTGTATCTGACCTAGCATTAAAATATGTAGGAGAAGGTAATACAACATTGAAAGGACCTTATTCAGTAATTATTTCTAGCCAAGAATCATATATTCCAAAAGCCAAGTCTTTTGAGGAATTACAACATGCACAAATGACAAAGTAAAAAATAAAGAATAGATATTATCAACTCCTTATTTAATTGATTATTTTCAGTTCTTTTTTATGAAACTTACGTTTGAACTCAGAAGAAGAAAAGAAAGAGGACAAAGTACATTGTTATATTTAGTAATCAGGTTCGAAATGAATGGATTAATTTTTAACATTTTCATTTAGATGTTGATGATATATGAAAATAAAATTTATTTAAAGCGTCAGTATTATTTTTGTCATCATCATCATCATCTCCTTCATATAATCAATTCTTCTTTATTACACATTATTTCATTCATCATTATACTGAATTCTTTGAACCTTTGATATTTTTTGCTTTGTTTAATATTTTTAAATACTCTGATATACCTAGTTTTATTTTTACTTTATTATAATCGAATAAAAGATATAAAATAGCAATAATTTCAAATCGTCCTAAAATCATATTAAAAATAAGAAAAACCTTAGAAATTATATGCATATCAATAGAAGTTATTCCTGAAGTTATTCCAGTAGTTGTTAAAGCAGAAACTGATTCAAAAAGTGAATCAATAAAGCTTCTTTGTTCAAAATAAAATAAAACTAAAGCGGTGAAAAAGGACAATAACAGAAATAGTGTTACCACCAGTAGTGATTCTCTATAAGCTTTTTCTGCACGAAGAAATTCGGATTTCTTCTCATAGCCGATATATGATTTATTATATCGAGAAGATACAGAGGATATGGAACTTATAGCAGAGTCTATTGCAAATTTTCTATTTGTCAATTTTTGAAAAATTTGTAAAACTCTGCCAACCTTAATTCCACCAGCAGTTGAAAAAGCGGATCCTCCGATTAACATAAGTATGATCAAAAAAATCTTACCCCCAGTAGATAGCGAAGATATATCGATAAATTGAAAACCAGTAGTGGTTGAAGCGCTCACTACATGAAATGCCGCAGTAAACCAATCTGATTGGTTACCTTGAGTATTTAATATAATATAAAAAATCGGAATGGAAACGATGATAATACCAAAATATAAATAAATTTCAGGCCGGAATTTTGTTGTTTTTAATTCTTTACTAAAAAGAGCATAGTGGAATGCAAAAGGTAAAGCTGAAATTAGCATCCCAGTAATCAGAACCATTAACTGTAATGGATTTTTGTCATCTATCGCATTAGAAATCGGAATTAACCCACCTCCAGTAACCGAGCTAAAAACCAAAGAGATATTATTAATAATATTAAAATTCCCAAGTAGATATAATAATATGCTGATTATTACTGTGTATACTGTGAAAATAACCCCAATTGTTAAAAGTAGTTGTTTTAGTTTAAGTAACCCTCCACTAATCATTCCTTTCATATGTATTAACTTGCGCTCAGGATAGAAGAAAGTGATAACAAGATAAACGAAACTTAAACCCCCAACCCACTGAGTAAATGACCGATAAAATGAAAAACTTTGCGGCAAATTTTCAGGATGAGTTATAAAAGATAATCCAGTTGTAGTAAAACCTGATGCACTCTCAAAGAAGCTGTTAACTAAAAGTGACAGTGGACTTAAACTGCTAGGAAAGGGATTCACATAAATATACGGTATACTTCCAAAGAAACTTAACAATACAAAACTGGAAATTACAAGTAGAGATGCCTGCTTCAAATTTAATGGTGTTTTTTCGCCATAAGCATTGAGAATAAATCCTGTTAGAAACATAACAGTGATACCTAAGAATATTCCTGTAGCGGATATAGTTTCTCCGAGTAAGGTAGCCAAAATGGCTGGAGCTATAAAAAGTATTCCAGCAAACTGTAGTATAAATCCAAGATTGGCAAGTATAGGTTTGTAATGTTCTCTTATAATGACTCTATAATTTCTAAATGTTTTTTCCAATACTGAAGTCCTGATAGCATTTGCTAATCCTTCCTGAGTTACAACGCCTAAAATTTCGATATCATCAATAATAGGAATTCGTTTAATTATATTTAGTCTCATGATATTAAGTGCCTGTCTTACAGTTGCTTTTGAAGAGAGGGTTATAATCGGAGAAGACATTATAGACTTTAATGAGATTTGATCCGAATCTTCTCCTCTCATTACAACTTTGTCCAAAATATCACTATCTGTTACAATGCCAATAGGTTTTTTATCTTTAGACACAATAATTGTTTCAGCATTTTTTGAATGCATTTGTTTAACAGCGCTTGCAACATCCACATTTTCATCTATAATAAAAAACAATCCATGAACATATGACAATACGGAACGGTCCAGAGGATCTGTTATCATTTATACTTCTAGGCAATCTTTATTGAGAAAGTTTGCAACTTTTAAACTGTTCTATTCTTAACAAAAAAATAAGAGTAGTCAGAAAATCATGCAAAGTTTTTCTTAACTTTGGCATCATTGAAAATTCTAATACTAATCAAAGTTTTGTTTTTCATATTAAAATCCTCTAAATTATCTTAACCAGATACATCCTTAAAATCATCAATATTGCAAAATAGAATATACTTTATGAACCAATATACTATTCTATTGATTGCTTATACTTACAAATATCGCTTTAGTTGTTTCTGTCCATGATTTTTTATTAAATTCATTATTGATACCCATAATTTTGTTCAATGTTAAGCCATCATAGATGGATACCAAACCTGATGAAATGGCTTCTACATCCAAATCTTTTTTAAGTAATCCTTTATCAATTTGTAAATTAAGATATTTTGAAACTATATCAAATACCTTTATTCTATGTGAATACATTACATTTCTTATTTTTGGATTTCTGGAGCATTCAGATATTAATTCCATGTATACTTTTTGTTCATCATCTTTTATTGCATTGTGAAAGTTATCATAAAACTTTTCTACGTTATATATCAAATCTTCTTTCTTTTGTGCAAGTAAAAAATCAAGTTGTTCTTTTAGTTTTTTAATGTTATTTTCACAGATGGCAAAAAAGAGTTCGTCTTTACTTTTAAAGTAAAGATACAAAGTTCCTTTACTTATACCCGCTTCTAGAGATATATCTTCCATCCTAGGTTTATCAAAACCATTTTTGGAAAAAATGGTTACTGCAGATTGGAGTATCCTTTCTCTTAGTTCTATTTTATATTGTGTACTAACTTTTGGTGACATTTTTGCATGTTATCAATCTTCACTATAGGTTAAATTACATCTTTTGTATGACTATACATAGGTTTTTCCCGATTGAATTTTTTTTCTGAAACTATCGCACCCATTATTCCCATTATTATTCCTATAATAATTGTGAATGGCAATATGGTTTGTACAGAATTAATAAATATTAGTAATGCATCACTGATTGAAAGAAAATCATAATATCCAAAAAATTCTACAAATGCATAAGGAAGCAAGGGATAACCTACTATGTAAAATACCGATCCCATCATAGCACCTGCAACAAAAACCGACTTTTTTATTCCCACGATTTTTGAATCTAAATGAACGATTCTTTTTGTTTTATTTAATGCTAGGTCAGCAGCTATTGCAATGATAATAATACAAAAATACCATGGTAAGAATGGAATTAACTTTGTTACGGGAATAATATTTGTTAATGTAGTTATTGCAATCAGTATTGCCACAACTGAACTTGCTCCGTATGTACCAATAGTTTTAGAGGCGGTGACAAAGACAATCGAGCTAATAAAAGGTAATGCAACAACTGCAACTAATGCTTCTACTATTGGATTTAGATTAAAGTTAAAGTGTTGTCCATTTGAAAACGGCAAAGCAAACATGTAAGTATACCATATTAATGTTAACCACATGGCAGCGAATGCAGGAATCAATGCAGCTTTAACTATCCTCATCTGGATAACAGTTTGTATACTTGCAGTTATCCTTGCCAGTCCTAAAACAACAGCAATTGAATTTATTAACATACCTGTAATTAATGTTAGATGAGTTGGACTTAAAAGTCCATCAACTCCGAATATACTATGCCAAAGAAAATCAGATGGTCCTGCTACTAACGAGAGTATTGATCCTATTATTAGTAATTTAATGGAAAATGCAAATGATAATATTTGAATTTCTTTATTTCTGTATAACAGATTTAGCCCAATTATTGCCGATACTATACAAAGACCAATACCTGTATAAAGTAAAGCATGTGAAGGGGTAAAAAAAGTCTCAGGTTGCTGCAACAAATGAGTAGTAACATCCCAGCTTGTTCCAACTATCTGTAAAAAGCAACCTATTACGCCTATCATTAATAACATTATGGACAATTCCAAAGGTGAATATTTTAATTTAAAAATCCAAATTTTATCAATTTCCTTTTTCATAATATATATACTAAATGGTATTTAATAAAACTAACTGACTATACAGTCATTTATTTTAATTATAATTTATTTGCTTCTTTTTTAGATTATTATATAATATAAAATAATAATTACGAATATTTTATGATCATAAACTATAATCAGAAATAATATCTCAGTTAACAACTTATGTATATTTTTATAACATTGGTTATACAATATATCGATTAAAAGTTATAATTATGCTGTCTATTATTAATTCAATAAATATCCATAAGATAAAAATAACTTGGACAAAATATTATGTCAAAGTAGAAAAATATTCAAAATAATAAAATTTAATGGATTATATATCATAAATAAATTCTTTTAGGAAAGGTATTTAATATTATTTACCTACTCGTTATTTATTATGATCACAATTATTCGCATTTCTATTTTGGCATTATTATCCTTTTCATTTTTCATGACAATAGGACAAGTTGATTTTGGCAAAGTTGAGATAGTGGAGGCTGCAGAAGCAGCAACAGCAACAGCATTTCTACCACCTCATCATCACAAAATAACAGTTGTATAAATTACGATAATGTCAAAAGAATGATTATAATTTCATGTAAATCTTCAACCTTAACTGATGTATCAAATAAGATAAACAACTATGCTATTTTAGATAAACAGCCCAATGGTGTATGGGTTTTAAATTCCAATATAACAATAAATCCGGGAGCATCTTTAACTATTGATCCCAAAGATACAACTTGGTTAAAAATAATATCCGATGAAAAAACACTTGCATATGGAATTCATATAAAGGGCAGTTTAAAAATTGATTCAGTAAAGGTAACATCATGGAATCCTCAAACAAATAATTTTGCAATGAGTTATGGCTCAAGGGAAAGCTCAGGAGGAGCTACAGAAGACTGCGGTTCCGATTGTCCGATTGAAATTAAAGATTTACTAACCCATAAAGGAGCTCCAAGACCATATTTAATAGTCGAGCCAAGTGCTACAGGAACTACAAACATCACCAATTCCTATATTGGATATATAGGTTATGAAGCAGGATGGGGTAAAAAGCAAGAGGGACTCCATTATAATGCAGGTGATGGAAGTATAATTAGAAATAACAACTTTGACCATCTTTATTTTGGATTTTACTCAGTTGGTGTTGGTCCACTACTTTATGAAAATAATATAGTTCATGATAGCGGTCATTATGGCATTGATCCGCATACAGGCACTCACGATATGATAATTCGAAATAATACGGTCTATAACAATAATGGTACAGCTGTAATCTGTTCTTTAAATTGCTATAACATAACTTATGAAAATAACAAAATTCATGATAATAATGGTGCAGGAATTTCCTTTAGTAGAAATAATACAAACTCTATTGCAAGAAACAATATCATAAATAATCAGGAAACTCCAATAGAAGTATCAGCATCACATAACAATGAAGTTTACAATAATGTAATTTCAAAATCGCCTACTGCAGGAATAACTGTTAAAGCAGGTTCTTCAGAAAACAAGATATACAACAATATTATCGATAATACACAAGATGATGGGATAAAAATATCCTCGGATTCTAAAAATAATTCGATATACTCTAATAAAATAAACGGGGTCGCCCAACAATCAATGGATACAAAAAGTCAAAGCGACAAAGTTAAAAAACAATCAAGTAAATCAGGCAGCGACGACAACAACAAGAAATAAACTAGAAATCCAATTTTTATGTGGCAATTTTAAGATCGAATTGAGTTTCTGAAAATGTTCCATTGCAATCTCCATCATAGAGATAATTATTTACAATATAGTAAAGTCCTTTTTATTTTATTAAAAAGCATATATTTAGCATGCTTTTTGAGGAATTTTAATATTGAATTTTATCTTTTTAGAATAAATAAATCTCGAATATGTTTTTAGATAGAATAAATTTTTTATTTATATATTAACCAATTATTTATAACTTCGTGAACTATATTTTTAGGATAAAAAGGTAAACGATAAGTGACAAGATTTGTAAAAGTATTCCTCGTAAAAACTTTTACGTATTTATTTTGAAAATCTTTATTATTGTTAATTTTTTGATTATATTTAATCAGATCGAATTAATTAAATTTCAAACTGGTATCAATATGATATTACATATTGTTGGCAATGCAGATAAGATAGATTTCACTTGATATATGTAATGGAATAGAACAGATCATAATAATTTATATCATATTACTCTTATAGAATTTTCTATTGAAGACTTTAGACCCGACTAATTGTATTAATTGTTACTAAAATAAAATACAAGTTAAATAAATTATAGTTGATTATTTAAAAAGTGTTGCCAATAATTTGAATAGCAAATCCTACAACCATAATTATGGCACCTATTTGTGCAATTCTTGTTTCCTTTAGTCTCTGCTTTTCTTCGTATAGGTTGCGTTCTCCTTGAGTTTTAGATTCATTTCTTATTGTTTCTTTACTACGAAATATTCTTCCATATGCAATTAAAAAGGCTGCTACAAGATTAAAACTAAGACCTATAACCATTACACTATTTCCCATATATCGATTACACTTATTATAATCAAAAGATAAACAATGTTTTATTATTTGTTGTCGATAAAAATTTTTTTCGGGTCTATAATTATCTTGACAGAGTACAATGCCCCATATTTGTATAATGGTGTAAGTAGTGATATATTATATTTAATAATAATTTAATTAATATATAAAATTTTAAAAATTAAAATAACATTGCTGTTGGCTGTTTTATATGATATTTGATGACAAACAAGTAAAAGATGAAAATAGTATCTCAAAATCAGAAGATAGTAGAGGAAGAGGAATGAAAAAACGCATATTATCATTTCCTTTACCCGGACAATGTATTTTCTGTGGAAAACAATTTAAAAATAGTCAAGAGAGAAATGGACATATAAAGGAAGTCCATGATTAATATTTTTTTTGGTGGAATAAAGATAATATTATTTTTTTCTTTAAACATTTAAATTATTTGAATATCAAACGGGTATTTAATAATCTAAAACATAATTGAAAAAATATATTTAGATTAATTATCAATATCCTATGTGGAACGGATTCTAAATAGAGATCAAAATAGAATAACAATAATAAAAGAGATTGGAAAAGAAACACAATAGGATAAGATTTTTATATCAGAATTGCAAATCAAATAGAATTTAGCATATAATTATTCAACATTAAATTAACGATATTATTATTATAAATTTTATTTTTACGGAGATCTCCAATTATTATGGCTTGAGTAATTTATAGAAATATAGTTATATATTGTATTAATCTTATACATATGTAATATGTTCCTAAGTTAGTATCAGCATTCTAGTTAATTGTTATATTGTTAGTGTGATAATTGTTATATTTAAACTGAATTTAAATTGTTCATTTTATTTTATAAAATTGTTCTTTATGGTATTTTAGGCGAAATTGTTTTTTGGAAGATTAATAAAGTTTTATATGCTTCAGATATTATAAAAATTGAAAGTTGCAAAATACCATATAATACTTAATAAACACTAATAATTTAAAAGTACAAAACAAAAAGACATAGTAAGGATATTATTCTATTAGGTTTTTATATTGAAAAAAAAATAAAAGGTTTTATAATTGTTGATTATCTCCATCTTAAAAAAGATTATCGGGTACTATTGCTGCAAATGGTAAATCAAATGATTCTGAAGGTGTAGATGGGTCAGAAAAGGTATTGGTTTTTTTCTTTGAAGTAGTTTTTGAATGTGAAATTGAATTAGTATTTAATTGGTCGGTAGATTTATGATTTGATTTTATTTTATGTACACTTTTGGTTTGGGTATTATCATCTAAATTATTAGGTGTATTTATATTTGTATTACTATGGGATTTTTTTGATATTTGTTTATTTGGTACTTGATCGGCTTTTGGAGTTGTTACTTGTTGCAAATTTACTATTTCTTTACTAGGTTTTTGAGATGTAAATGAAGTTTTATTTATACTATAGTTGTCTGCTAATACAGGTGTAGTTATATTTGCACTAGTAGCATTATTAGCTGCTAATACAGGTGTAGTTATATTTGCACTAGTAGCATTATTAGCTGCTAATACAGGTGTAGTTATATTTGCACTAGTAGCATTATTAGTTGCTAATACAGGTGTAGTTATATTTGCACTAGTAGCATTATTAGCTGCTAATACAGGTGTAGTTATATTTGCACTAGTAGCATTATTAGCTGCTAATACAGGTGTAGTTATATTTGCACTAGTAGCATTATTAGCTGCTAATACAGGTGTAGTTATATTTGAAAATGTACTAATTTTATTAAAATGGCTTAAATCATGGTTTTGTTTAGATTGAATTTCTAATTTTTGAGATCCCTTTGCCATTTGATTTGCTACAACAATAATTCCTATTAGTAATCCTACAATTAAAACCAAACTAATATTTTTTTTTGAAAGAATATATTTATTGCTCATAGACAATAACAAAGGATTTTTAAGATTTATAATAAATTTGAATAATGTTGCAGTAACAAATAGTATAATTCATTTACATTATAATTATATTAAAGATTTATTACATAACAAAGTACCACATAAATGATATTTTTATAATTGTCTTTTCCATTATCATTATTTCAACATCTATTTTTTTACTAAAATTAACCTTTCCCGGTAGATGGAAAATTAATCTAATTAAATTTATTAATTTTGAAAGTACAACGTCTTTTTTATTCTTAGACTAATCAATTCATTATGTTTTAGAGTTGCATAGCAAATTTCATATTTTACATATCCAATTAAGTATCAACTTTTCAGTATAAAGTCTAAATATTGGTTTAATAATAGAGAATACAAAAAATTAATTAAAATTTTTATAAGATGATTGATTCTTTTTGTTTCTTTTAAGGTGTAGAAGTTTTATATGCATAGTCTTTCTCTAAAGATACCTTTTTTGAATGTTATCGATTTATATAACATCTTTAAATAATTTATCTAGGTCTATATTGTATTATAATTCAGTTTTAAAAAATTCATCTCAAATAGATGAAGCGGTAAAATATCTGCTTTCACTTAATCTATTCCCCCATTCTGATAGAGTAAAATCATGGGATGTTAGCAAAATGGTCGATATAATTAATAAAGCATGATAGAACATCATCTATTCTTGATGTGGGTTGTAATGGTTCTCCTATTTTGTTAATGCTTAAACGTCTTGGTTTTACCGAATTATATGGATGCGATCTTTTTTTTGATGCATCAAGCAATTCACAACTAGGAATAAATAAAACTGCATAACCTAACTTATCGATTCAAAATCTGGAAAATACAAATTACAGAAATGATATGTTTGATTATATCACTTCATTATCGGTTATTGAACATGGCGTTAACATTGAAAAATACTTTATAGAGATGAATAGAATATTAAAGAAGGGTGGGATACTTCTGACATCTACTGATTACTGGCATGATAAAATCAATAATTCAACAAAGGTGTTTTCATTTAGCACTGTGCCTGATAAAATTTTCAGTAGGAATGAAATGGAAAATATAGTAATATTAGCTGAAGAAAATGGTTTTGAACTTATTGAACCAATAGATTATGTATGCGAAGACAAGGTTGTACATTGGCCTTCCATAGGAATTGATTTGACCTTCCTCTTTTTTGCATTAAGAAAGACACATGCATTAAATGACAAATAATATTGTCAATGTATCTGCATTTTAGTATACATATAAAAATTGCTTTGGTCGCTTTTACAACAAAGGTATAAAAATATCCTTTTCTACAACATGTTTATTCGCCAAAAGTTTTAATTTTATAAATTTATGATAGATAATTAAATTTTTCGATATACTGATTAAATTACTATGTTAACCATATATGTATTCTTAATTTATACTAAAAGATTCTTCTATATTTCAGGTAATTTATATTGTGAGGGCAAATGAGCCATTATTATTATCTTATAAACTAAAACCTTTAGAAAAATAAAATATTTTTAATCCCTTTATATATATAAAATTATTGGCAATCAATATTATATCCCATATTTTAGCAAAGATCTCTTTGAAGAAAATAGGAATAAAATCATCAAAGATAGGTTGGTTCTGGCTTGTAGAAATTATATTGACAATTATAGTAATGCGGTTTATTGAAAAAGCAATAGATTTTGCTAAAAGCCTTATTACAGGAAATTGGGTACCTGGTCAAATTTTTGAAGGAATAACAGGTATCTTGGCAATTATAGGTGCAACTATTATAGGAATATTCTTACTACTTATTTATACAAGAAAGATAAATACAGAAGAAGGTACTGATATACAAAAAAGTACAAACGTTTCACAAATAGAAATATTACCAATTGAAAATACTAATATAGCGTCAGTATTAAATAAAGCAAAAGAAGAATTAGACATAGTTTATAGTCCTTTTACATGTTTGGTCAATGAACATTTAGAAAATATTATTTTGTTGAAAGAGCTTTTTAATATAGATAAAGTAAAAATATTGATTCAAGAATCCTAGTTATATTTTATTATGGATATGAAAAGCAAAAAGGTTCAAGTTCTGCATCATCTATGACTTTCAAATCAAACAATAACAATCCTATTGATAGGTACATGCAATCGATATTTAGTTTAAAAACAGAACTCAAGTCTAAAGAAATAAAAAATATAGATATCAGAATGATTGATTTACCCATTACACAATCAATGATAATTGTTGATCCGAATGTAGGAGGAAACAATAATCCAACTTCAGAAATGTATATTGAGCCATTTCTATTTGCAATAAAAGAAGAATATCATCAACAACTAGAACTAAAGCAGACATTATTCAGAATAAAACCAAATCCAAAAATAAAAGATATCAAAAATGATGCTAAGGTAATTAATCTGTTTGATATCGAATATTTGAATTTTATTAACTTATGGCATGTGGCAGTATCTTTCGATAATAATTATGATTCTAAATATTTTTTTTATCATTACTAGATTTCTATTTTTATTTTGAATTATTAATTGAAATTGATATTTCGAGAATTTTGAAAACTCGATAAAAATATTTTAAAAATTCCTTTATAAGTAATCTAATAATATAGAATACTTTATTTGGCGAATATTATTTCATTATATAAAAAGAGAATAATCGTAACATAATAGATATAAATAAATGTTTGAATTTATTTAGTGTATTATAAAGGATTATTCAGTGATTGACAAGCTAATAGAGCATCTCAAAGGAATTTTTTTATTTTGTGTTCTGTTGTATATATTTACATTCTTCGATTACAACATTTTTATTATCCTTGCTTTTAGTTTTTAAGAGAAATAAACCATTATCAGGATAGACTCCTTTCATATATACAACTCTTGTTATTTTAACTGCCAAGATTAATTTGGCACATTGGATACATGGCTCACCCGTAACATAAAGAGTTGAATTTTCACATTCCCTTGAGTTTTGTAAAATTGCATTTGCTTCTGCATGGATGCATAAACATTTTTCTAGATTCTCTCCTGTCTTTAACTTATTTTCCATTCTGAGACTACATCTTTCACAACCTCCCTCATTACAATTGAGGAATTGTGATGGCGTACCATTATATCCAGTCGATATAATACGATTATTCTTTGTTATGACCGCTCCAAACTGCTTGACTATGCAAGAAGATCGTTTAGATATTAATTTTGTAACCTCTATAAAATATTCATCCCAAGATATTGTCACAATTTAAAAACAATCTTAAATGATTTATGGTTTTTGTATTTATATAAAAATACACTTTAGAATTATATCAATAATCATAATATTATATAACTATATTCTGTTAGATAAGAATAATAATTGCGGAACAACATTAACTTGTTTTATTGTTTCTTTAGTTCTAGCTAATTCTTTAACCAGCCCAGACCCATAATTTATCAGAATCATGCTAATTCTAATATTATTAAATTGATAAAGTGAGATGAATATATATAAATACATATATTATTTTTTGATAATAATAACAATTATCAATTTTGAATAAAATAGTTTAAAAATGATATATTGTTTCTTTTTTAATGATTTCAATAATTCAATATTTAAAATTAATCAGATTCAATATAAAGAGATAATAATAATCCTAGATAGTACAATTCAGTCCAAAATTTAATTAAACAAATCATTCTGCCAAGATACAATATCCACTCCCCTCTATGTTTATTACTACTATCGCCATGGTGATTTTAAGTATCTGCGATGTTTATTTCATCAATGAGTATTGAAATTAAATGTATATTATGGATATAGTTAAATGAAAAAGTCAAAATAGATATAGAAACATTAACAGTAAAGAATTTTTATTTTTTTAAATAAAATCAAGGAAAATCAAATTTTTACTAATATTTCAATATTGCATAGCGGATTTCTAATTTTAAAAGAGTATTAAAATAATTTAATTATCGGTCAGACAGATTTTCCATAGCCAAGAAAAAAAGGAGTAATCTAAGGGATTCAACAGTCATCAAGTTAAAAAACGATATTAAATAGGATTCTCCATATTTAATATTTTTTTGAAAAGATAATAATGATAGCAATGAAAATTGTTGTCTTAGGCCCTAGAATAAAAAATGCGCTCTTTGATGAATGTATTTTTCGTCTTCACTATTAAATAGTGCACCACACAAGTCACAAATCAAAATACCTAATTGTCCCATATCCCCGTCCCTTAAAATGGTAAGAGTATTTTCTTTTTCCATATCTTGTACCACAATATATTCTTCAATGGAATTTTTTTTTAATACAGTTTTTAGAAGATCTTCAAACTCCTTTATGGTTCCGGGAAATTCCAATTTATAAATAGTTGTTGTATTGCTAGATTGTTTACTAGTATAACAATTCTTTACCAAAAATGGCTCTATTTCTATGGAATGTGTAATTAACGATATCAATTGGTCGGGAACAAAACACAAATCCAAATTGATATCCATATTTTCTACTTTTCCTATTAATTGAATGCATTATTAATGTTATAACCTAATTTTTTTGTAAAGCAAAATATTCCAGTAATTATTTTAATCAAAACATAATACAATTTAATTTTTTTTTGAAATAATAAATTTAAATAATCCATTTATACATAAGAATATTTTTTTGTACAATATATTTTGAATTTATTCAATAATTCATAAATCTCTCAATTTAATTCATTTTATTTTAATTTAGCATTTTTATATAAATAAGGCAGATTCATTATAGCGGTTTATTTTCTACTATTATATCTTTTTAAATCAGAAATATGAGGAAGCCAGGGAATTGCCACAGCATAAATTAAAGCTATAATCGCCACAATATAGAAACCAAATCCGAGTGTCATGCCTATTGCAGCTGAGAACCATATGCTAGCAGCAGTAGTCAAATTAGTTATTCTTTTTTCTTCTTCCCCTTTTAAAATAACTCCTGCTCCTAGAAATCCAATTCCTGCAACGATTTCAGCAGCAATTCTTGACGTATGTTGGGGTTCCACAATTGCAGATAAGTATGTAAAAATCATAGAACCCCCTATGACAAAACTATGTGTACTTATACCAGCAGGTTTATCTTTGTGTTCTCTCTCCAAACCAATAAGAAATCCTGCCAATACAGATAAACCTAGACCAATTAAAAAATCGATTTTAAAACCGTTTAATATATCTAATGCCACTACCATCAATTTCAATCACCAATTATTAGAATATTTTTCTATTTATTCAGGTGAAAGTAAACATGGTCTTGGGTTTTTGTTTTACCGAAATATTCATTTCTGCTCTTTCTTGCAATTCATCAAAACCTACAATTATATCCACTTATCTTTTTCACTATCTATTTATGCATCTTTTTATAATTTCAAATATTTTTGTATCTATATTTAAATAATTAATAATCATATCTATTCTTTGCCGATTTTATCCTTTTTAATACTAGAAAAATAAAGCATAAGCTTTACCATGGAACGAGTAGATTTTCTTTTTCAAAATCGATTTTATTATTCATATAGATAATAAAGAAAGGATTACAAAGACAATAATTACAAATACAACAAAAATGATTAATCTATCCTACTACTATCAAATTTTTTGGCATCTTTCAAGTTTATCTATATCCATTTTAAAGAATTTTTGCATATCACTACTACAAGAAAAATTATTAAAATATAATTATGTTGTAAAGCATTAGTGCTTTAAAAAAATTTGGAATAAGTTCAACCATTAAACATTTATCTATTGGACAACGGTTATTGTTCCCATCATATTTGGATGTAGTCTGCAAAAGTAAGAAAATTCGCCAATATTTGTAAATGTATGTGAAAATGTTTTAGCTGGCATAATAAGTGCCGTTAAACCTGAATCAAATGCCTCGCCTGCATTTGGAGTATTAGGTTTGCCTGAGGTAATAGTATGTATAGTATTGTCGTTGTTTATCCATGTGACTGTGCTCCCTGCTTTTATTTTTAGTGGATTAGGAGAAAATGCTTTATTGCCAAGGGTAGTTGCCTCCTTTTACTACTGAAACTTCTGTTGAATTGCTAGATGAAGATGATGATAATGGTGTATGTTGTTCTTTGTCGCTCATTCCTTTGTGATTATTTGTTGATTCAGTATTATTGGAAGATGTTGCAGTTATTATTCCATTTGGATTTGCTTTCTGTAAACTTTTTGTCAAATTCATCTGCCAGTCATTCATGGATATAGACTTGTTAATGGCTATGTCCTTTCCATCTACTGCATTTGCAGGCGCTTTTGTCACATTAAAGTATCCCATCGCACCCCTTTCTTCAGGTATCCCATGGAAATGGAATGTGAATTTACCTGGCCATGGCCATTTGGCCTCCAGTATGGCGGTATTGCCTGATGCTAATTCCCAGGATTGTACTTTAAATGTAGGATTTTCCAATATGCCTGAGGGATATGCTTTAAACAATGTTCCATGAATATGCATACCGTACGCAGGAGACATACCTGCATTTATAAGGTAGATTCTGACGGTCTCATTAGTCATAGCAGGAAGTGGATGCATATGATATTGATTTGTATAACCATTGAACATATAGTATTCTGGAAGTGGATTTAGTTGGTTTTGAGTATCATATTCACCATCTACTAAAACGTATTCTCTAGCTGGAGGCAATGGAACTTTTGGATAAACAATGAATGCGCCATACAAACCCATTCGCACATGCTGCATTACCGGTGAAACATGACAGTGATACATTAAAGCACCAGCTGGTTGTGCGATAAAATCATAAGTATAAGTTCCATTTGCAGGTATTTGTTCAAAAACTCCATCTTGTTCACTTGGATGGTCACCATGAAGATGGACAGTATGGGGCAAAGGAGTTTTATTAATAAAATGAACTATTACTCTATCCCCCACTGTTGCTGTTAGAGTTGGACCTGGAACAGTACCGTTATAAGTCCATGCATCAACACGTATGCCTGGAGCTATTTCAACTGTTGTATTTTCTGCGATTAGAGTATATTCACGAGTTTTTGGTGGTGGTATTTGTTGTTCAGATATTTGTTTAGAAATATTTTTGCCATCGGTATTATCATTCCCAATATTTGCAGACGAAGATGATGTTAAAGCAGAAAGTTGTGATATCTTCCAATTATTAACAATAAACAAAATATTAGTTATAATGCTTAATACAAGTAATGCAGAAATAGCAACGGAGAATACTCTTCTGGTTTCATCTTTTTTTAAAATCATTTTTTAGTGTCACTAGATAACACGTCACCCATGTTTAACCGTTTCATTATTATTTTTTGTCTGATTTGTTAAAAAATTCCGTAAATCGCTTTTTGTAAACGTTCTAGCATTATATTCGTGAACTAGACAGCATAATTTAATACATTTTGCCAAATTTATGACAGTTTTAACTGTTTTTCGAATCATACAACAAAGCATTTTTTATATTATCATTGCTCATGTCTATTAATCTGAATAATTAAGACATTTACTATTCAATTTTCTAAATCACTATTGGTTTCCCATAACTGATTGCCACTAATCAATTCGTTAAATAGATAAAAAAATCCCTATCAAAAATTAGTAGATATAGAAAAAGGGCACTGTTCACTTAAGGAATTCTTTTAGCTCGAAGATATCCTATTTCCATTGTGATTAAAAAGAAACAGAACACCTTCAGAGTACATTGGTTATGGTTTGTATTTTTACTTTTCAGGCTTATCATTAAGAAGAGCATCTCAAATGCTTTCTTGCTTTATCAGGCGAAACCATGTTTCGGTATGGAATTGGATTCAGAAATACAAGCCTCAAAAGATAAAATCCAAAAGGAAAAAGGTATCCGAGTGCATTGTTGATGAGACCATGTTAAAGGTTGGCTCTGAATATATATGGTTATGGGATTGCAATCGAACCTGAAAACAAACAGATTCTCGCACTATATGTATCAAAAGAGAGAAACATGTTTGTGGTAGCAGAACACTTTCTGTCACAGATGTTGTCCATAATTATGGAATACATCCTGTTTCAACCGATGGTGTAACCTGGTACCCAATGGCTTGTCGGTTTCTAAAGTTACGACATCACATTCATTCTTCTTTAGAAAAAAGCCTGATTGAAAGGACAATGCAGTATGTCAAGGACAGAACTACAGAAAGTTTCGATGATTACTTTCCTTGTAGGTTGAAGAAATGTAAATTAAAACATCTACGAAATTGGTTAAACCTTTTTGTTGATTATCATAATAATGAGTTGAAAATGCTTAAGTGAACAGTGCCAGAACTTTTTGTTAACGTTTTAGCATGATATTCGTGAATTAGACAGCATAATCTAATACAATTTGCCAAATTTATGACAACTTTTAACTGTTTTTCGAATCATACGACAAAGCATTTTTTATATTATAATTGCTAATGTCTATTAATTCGAATAATTAAGACATTTACTATTCAATTTTCTAAATCACTATTGGATTCCCAAAACTGATTGTCAATAATCAATTCGTTAAATATATAAAAAAATCGCTATCGAAAATTAGTAGATATGGAAAAAGTTTGCTAACATATTATATCACATGATAAAATATAGTATGCAAAATTGTTTATTTCTTTCTTATACATCTGATATACTTATTCCCGGTTTTTACTTCTAATTATATTGATATCTTTTCTGTAGAAGAATATGATTTAATTAGGTATTGTAACCCTTTATCTAACACTGGATGTCGATTTCACTAGCGATTATTAGGTCGTTTTAACCTATCAAATATTTCTTAAACCAAACATAATTACTATAACCTTGGAAATAAAAATAACGAAAGTAGTCATTTTCGTCGCTTTTTTAGGTTAAAGCCGTCAATAAAGAGGTCATTTTTGTCAATGCCAAGGAGAAAGTATAATTTATCTTAAAATATGGCTTAGTACTATTAGTTATTACCCTAATTAATAGATGAAGATTAATACGAATTTTTAATAGACAGAAATATCATGAACTCCAATATTTTAATAATGTGTATAACATAAAAAAATTATCCAGTGGAGTTAATAGCACAGTGTAGCACAGTGTAGCACAATTCTTAAACAACAGCAAGTCAAGAAACCAAAAATATGTCTGATTGAGTTTGTTTTATGCGCTATATTAAATCAATCAATAACATGTATAACACTAAATTTTACAATAGCCTGTCGTTAGAATTGCTTCTTGGATTGCCTTATTGTGAAGTATAAAAGATAATTTGACTATTTTCGTCAATGCCGCTGATATCGTCTTCTTTTACCTCTACAACTAACATCAACCTTTTATCAAATACAGAAAAACTCTATATTTTACGAAGTATCCTTAAAGTGAGCAGAAAGATGAATATCCTTGAAAGGTATTGCATATGAATTTATAATTTTAAATTTCTATACTACAATGGTAATAAATCTAAAATGCCACCATTCATCACTAGCAAATAAACCTCAGTATAATCATAATATTTGCCTTTATAATACGCCAAAAATAATTACATACCCATTAATGACTATGGTCAGTCGTGAAAGTTCTAGAAAGAATTTCTTTCATTTAATCAATTTATCAATCTGTATCCATTGAGCTATTAATATCGGCATTAACAGTCCTCAATGTTTACCCCAAAGTCAGGTTTTCCATTTGTCTTTATCGTGATATTCGACATAGTATTTGTTTAAAATCTCTTTAGTTGTTAATCTTTCTAGGATAACAATCAGTAAATTCATTCTAATTTCAAGAATTATAGAACATATATACAAATTCAAACTAATTATTAAACAATCTACAAAGATATCTAAAAGTTTCGTCCGATGTCCATAAGTTATTCGGACATTCGGTCTTTACTCTGGAACCTTTTAATGTGTAGATTAAACCA
The DNA here is from genome assembly GCA_963824915.1 of uncultured Nitrososphaeraceae archaeon. Taxonomy (GTDB): domain Archaea; phylum Thermoproteota; class Nitrososphaeria; order Nitrososphaerales; family Nitrososphaeraceae; genus Nitrosocosmicus. The sequence goes on along the minus strand of CAWGRD010000004.1, from coordinate 21,395 downwards.
GTATGCATTTTCAAATCTAACTACAACATATGAATTGATAAATAAAATGATCAATATCTAACACAGTAAAGAATGTTAGCAAGTTTCAACAAACGATGTTTAAGTAACAGTCCTATACTATGTTAGTAAATGCAAACCAAGAAGCAATAATGCAATAACAAATAAAGTGATCACATATTTTCGTTATATTTAAAATGTAATCTTAGTACCTAATGTATCCGTTAATTATGATTTAAATTGAAATAAATTTCCTAGACTGTTTAAAATATAATCAATAAAATACCAATATCTGTTTCAATATCGGTCTAATAAATATCACCATTCAATAATACTTTTAATAGAAATACTTTTTATAGAAATGATCTCTATAATTTATAAATGAGTTTAATGATTCGACCCATAGAACAGAATGATGCAGAGATATGTGGCAAGATTGGATACGAAGCACACAAAACCATTTCTTCCGCTCATGGCTATCCTTCCGAGCAGCCTTCTGAAGAATTTGGCATAGGACTTATCAAAAGACTTCTTGGACAATCCAAATTCATGGGGCGTCTTAGCAGAACGACAAGGCAAGACATTAGGAAGCATATTTCTCCATAAATTTCCACCTTCACCTGTGGTAGTGATAGGCCCACTTACAGTTCATCCTTCTCTGAGGGCGGTGTAGGCAAGAAGTTGATGGATGCTGCTCTAGATCATGCTCGTAAACAAAACCATAACCAGATTAGATTAGTGCAATCGCCAAGTCATATTCGTTCCTTCGTATTCTATACAAAGTCTGGATTCTATCTTCGTGAGCCTTTATTTTTGATGGAAGGGCAGCCACTAAATATTGGTATTAATAAAAGCAGCACTAAGGTTCGCCCTGTTCATGATAATAACGATATTTCTGTATGCAACGGGCTTTGTAAGTTAGTATACGGATTTTCAAGGGAAATGGAATTGCGTCAGGCGAAAGACCAAGGTGTCGCTACTATGATAGAACGAGATGGAGTCATTACAGGCTACGCAGCAGGTATAGGTATATTTGGTCACGCAGTTGCAAAGTCAAATGAAGATCTCAAGGCACTGATTGCTAATGCTTCTGCAATTCTTGGCCCTGGTTTCTTTGCCCCTGCTCGAAATCATGAAATAATTAATTGGTTGCTTGAAAATGGCTTTCAAATTGGTTGGCCTGCAAATCTTATGACTATTGGCCCCTACCAAGAACCACAGACGCCTTTTCTTCCATCTTTGGCATACTGAAAAATAATCAAGTTATGTTATTTTAAGGATCAACTATAGAAAAATGATAATTCGTATTACAATTTGGAACAATAGTCAAGAATTAGACTTTGATAAATATTTAAATTTACTCTAAATTACTATATAAATAAAAGAACTTTTTATCAAAATTTGGAATAAATTATTAAAGTTATATGTGTCAAGGTATTTAACTAATAGATTTTTATAAAAGTCAATTAAAACCATAAGTGATGTTTTAACCATATTGTTCCTGATAAAAGATAATAAAAATTCATTTAATCTGATCATATGACTAGTAGTAATAGTATCTTTTATACAAATTAGTGCCCTTGTTGTTATTGTACCAATAAACAGTGCATTTGTAGCAATCTTTGTTTTGGATTGGTTACATGCACGGCTATTGGTAGTAGAAGTAGTGATATTGGTGATATTATAAGTGGAGATATTTGTCCTGGGGCTCATGTTTTGCAAGTGATGATTAAACAATTGGAGATGGATGTAGCGATAGTAAAGGTAGTAGCGAGCCTCGTAGTGGTAATGGAGATCACTATTTGAATGTGGCGATGAAGGAGAAGAAGATTCAATTAATCAAAATGTTTTATAATGAAGTCTCCATGTCTATGTTAACATTTAGGCTATAGCAAAAAGGATATCTATTGGAAATCATCTCATTTTATAAACAGCAAAAAAATTTTTTTGCCCGGAAAGTCACATATACTAACTAAAAATTTTTAAATACTCTAATTGGAGAGATATAAACAATTTATTGCAATTTTGTAAGAATAATTACCACTTGTTAAGAAAAAATATTAAAATTATTTTTCACCCTCCAATTTTTTAAAATTATTTGAAAAAGATATTAGTACATTACAAAGTAAAAAGATAAATGTCTGGGATTAAATTTAATTATTATATATAGGCGAATAAATATCCCTATAATCTTTTTTAAATAAATCCTCTTTTATGCCAAGTAATAAAAATATTCTCAATATTTATAATAAATAAATTAGACATTCTTGATAATTTAAAAGAATTTTTAATCAAAAAATGCAACATTTATAGGATTTTCCCGTATTTTATAAATCCTGCAAAACCATCTCATAAAGAATAAATCGTTAAATAATAAGATAATATTCAACAAAAAATGACATACTCCAAAAGTATTATCCACGTGGGTATAGGAAATTATTGATTGATGAATCAATATTAAAAGAGATGAAATGAAGATCGACATATATTATAAAATTGATTTTTGATAACATAACAACAAAAATATCTAATCTGTATAAAGAATTATGGATTATAACTCAGGATTCTAACAGATTGTTAAAAAAAAATAATTACAATACTCAAAGGACTTTATTAAGAGAGTTGAAATAGATTTTTTTTATATGGTTTTTAAAGTAAACAAAGATTTTGTTTCATATATTAGGCAATTAATATATTATCACCATTCATCAAATTGAAATTGTAAATATTGACATCCATTTTTTTCTATTAGATTGTAAACGAATTGGCACTTTGATAATTAATTCGTTAATTTGTAATTGAACATAAAATCTTCAATCCTAGAGATCCATAGGCTGTCTTTATATTCATTTAAACTATTATAGATTTTTTTTGTTGGAATAACGATAAATGCCATACCGATTGATATGGAAACAAAGGGAAAGAAGTAAATCAGATATGAACATTTAGGAACTGCTCAGGTACAAGAGAAAAGATATCCTATAGGACCATGGAGATATGATCAATCTAGTGGAGAAAAGTCCATATATTTCTTCAAACAAAATCTAGTTTATTAGACTTGATGTGTAAAAATATTCATTTAATCATGATGAAAATGATTAATCCAATGGTTAAGCACCGTTCCTATGGAAGATGGTCTGAACTAATGTATCTCTACATACATATTTTTTAGATTAAACAAAATAAATATATTATATTAAAATATAGAAGAAAAGGATAATCTCTATTTTTGCTAGAGATATCTTTAAATCAGTATTGTAGTAGTAGTAACATCAATCAACATATTAATGAGTTGATTGCAATTGATCAGGGGTTTATTAGATATGTTGGTCGGTACAGTTGAAGGGCCGTCCAACTACAACTATACAATAATCTAATAAGCCCCATAACAGTATTATCTTATTTTCCGGTTGAATTCATTTTATTTTTGAAAATATTGTCAATATACAACTTTAAGATCACAATAATGGTAAAATCATATTGTGGTTAGTGAAATAATGCAAAATATATTTACTTAATGCCAAAGCGATTATCAGTATCTGACTATCATAAAAAGATGATATTCTAAATTGTATCTAAAAATAATCGATGCAAAGATAGTTCGAATAAAAATGAACGCGTATTTTGCAATAGATCTATTTATTTACTATTTGATCATATGCATAGACTGCTTCACCATAGGAACCTAAATCAATTTATTATTTTTTTATTTTTTTGTAAAATAAACGAAAAATGGTAACTTTCTGTTTTATGCTTAATAGAAATTATAATAACGTTGGATAAGCAAAAAAAATTTTAGAGATTCTATATAAAATATGGAATCAATTATTTTCCAAAATACGCCTTGACATTTGGTCTATATAGATAGTAAATGACAATAGCATTGACTATTACGTGGAATAATGAACCTACATTTCCAACAACAATAGATCCTAGACCTACTATAATCCCTATCACAGATACTATCAAGGTAAAAACCCAGGCCCATCTTAATCCTTTCAACAATCCATAAGCCACAGCAAAATAGGCTAATCCAATTACTATGAGAATTCCACCAAGTATTATACCAAGTATTGGTACTATTGCTAAGACTGTTAATCCTCCTAAAACTGAACTAATACCGCCGATAACAGCAAGTATCGCAATTATTGTAACACCTAAAGGTCTATTTTTTTGCATTCATTATATTCAATAACTATAAACTATTAAACTTACACCAAAACAATATAGTTTCTTTTATTACGGATATTGTAATTAATGAATGATATACATATTTTGGATTTTATGAGAATAGATACTATTAAAATTTTTACTTTAACCACATCGCTATCACATAATCAAGTATATGAGTCCATGTAATACGTTGGCCCAAGGGTTTAATAATAGATAGATTACGAATCAGACTTTAAGATTAGACTATTTCTTTTAAAAAAATCTCAAAATATACTTTAATCAACAAAACAAGAATAAAGTGATTAAACTATTAGCCTATTTAAAAATAATTATCAAGATTTGAGAATTTGTATTTAACTACTTTAAGCTTTTGAGATTAACAATTGATTATTTTGTTAATAACCTTACAAAAGGGTTTTTAGAAAATCATCTTTCATATAATGGCAATGTTATATTCCTTTAAAAGAGTGACTCCGAGTTACTCATTACTTGTTTATTAATCGCAACTTATGTATTACAAGTCAACAAGGACAAATGAACGAGTATAATCAAGTATGTTCTACTGTATTCATATTATCATACTCGTTTTTTCATCTAGGAGATGAGCCATTGATACAGATAGCAGTTTTGAAATAGATAGTTTTTAAATACCTGTCTTTGGTTCTCATTCTTTCTTTCTTTCTAATGTAATTTGAAAGATAAAAAGAAGTTAAATAGAAAAATTATAAAATTTTTTTAAGGTAATAATTCTTAATTTAATCAAAAATATATTTAATTAAAAATATCATTAGTATATACGAAAATTTATTAATTTGACTTTTATTTCAAGTAGATTCATTATAAAATACTAGATTACACAGATTTGGATATTTATACAAAGTCTTATTAATTGACTTCAGATATAATGGGTTATTTATATACGGATAACCACTATCAATGTTCCTTTTAAATCTAAAATATATTGTGAATTAAGATTTTGGATCCAATGGGGTTTGAGTAAGGTAGGCAAGGATTCAATTGATTTAATATAGCATTTAGGTCTATAACTTTCAAAATAGAACATTTGTTTGACATATGACAAGATTTCTTTTTCCTTTTTGAAGCGATAGTTCATATTTTTATTTCCAATGATTTTGAATATGTTTTAAGGTTAAATAACATTAAACGTAGATAATCCAGGTAATACATTGATACCATTATTATCAGAAAATAACAATAAAAATGTAATATTAAACATACTTTTTTAAATGATGATTAATAACCTTTAACTAATCGAATTGGTCGCTAAATCCATTAGCAGATACATTTTAACAAGACTCTATTTTAAAAGGATATCAAATTGAAGTGGATTGAATTTCTTTTTCTTGCTATAGGTGCGATTTTTGGAGCATATATTAGATATAAAATTACTTCATATCCACTTGTCTTTGGAAATATTATCTCAAATGTACTTCTGGTTAATATTATAGGCAGTTTTATTTTAGGCGTTTTTTCTGTTTTATCTGCCTCGTTAAACTTGGACTCAAAGTATTCTTTTCTTGTTGCTATAGGATTTTGTGGCTCTTTGACTACAATGTCTTCATTTGCTTTAGAGAGTATAAATATGATGGAAGATAAACAATTTCTCTATTTAGGGATAAACGTTATTTCAAATGTAGCATTATCATTTTTAGCAGTATATAGTGGAAGAATCCTAATATCCAGGATAATAGAAGGGAACGTTTAATGGTAAAACAAAAAATGCTTTGTCTTACTATACGTATCAAAAAGAATGATGAAATTAATGGGAAGAAGTTAGAAAAAGTCTTGATGGAATTCTTGATAAAGTCAAAAGTTTCTGGCGCAATAGTATGGCTAGGAGTAGATGGATTTGGAAAGAGCGGCAAGTCTACATTACATTTGGAAGGATTGACAATTAACCAACCCATGATGATCGACATTGTTGAAGAGAAATCAAAATTAGAATCTCTACTTCCACAAATAAAGCATCTGGTAAATGACCATGGTATAATCACTTTGCATGAGGTAGATGTAATTTAATTTATTAAATTAAATAAATTAAATTAAAATATCCATTAGAAAGTAATTCATAATTGTTAATTTTAAATTTATTGGTTAGTTTACCTCATTAAGCATTAGTATAAATCCATTTGCCGACTATACCTAAACTCCACGTAGGATTATTATAAAAAAAACTAGACCTCATATTAAATAGATATAAAGGGTTCAGAATTAATCTGAGTAAATACCGATTAACACAATAGAGATATAGTCTCTAATAACCTCAAATAATGCAATCTTATAATAGGTAATGATATAGACCAAGATATTATATTGGAAATAGAATGATAATGGTAAATGCAATTTAATTTTATTGATTTGATTCATTTCTGACAAAATTAAAGTAATGTTAAAAATTATTCTCTTATCTTTCATAGATTACTATTTGAATAATATAAAGATTTGAGTTTGCAAATTAGACAGAGAAAATAAATAATTAAATTAAAACCCTTATTTTAGTAGTCACTTAAAAGAGAATATATACAATAGAAGATGGTTTATTCTAACAGAAAATAAATCAACTCAAAGGTACCTAAAAGATAACTAAAAAATAGATCAAAAAAATTTACTAATAAAAATTAATCCAAAAATTATGGTGTTTATATCATAGTATGAAAAGGCCCGCCTAAAAGACATATAACAAAGCATGAAAAATCAAGGCATCAAGAATTACATTTTTTTTAATTAATAATCTATATGTAATTCTGTACCCCACCCCACCCATAATAAGCATAAAGGAAAAAGAGAAAATTGTAATCAAAATTGCAAATAAGGGAAAGGCAATTAGAGAAATAGCGAAGATTGTCCATATATCATAAGGACTTAAAAGATTGTAAACAGATACAGCTGATGTATTAGTTCTTTCTAACCAAGAAAAAGAGAAGGAAAGACAAAATCTTTTCCTTGAACTTGTAAACTCAGATAAAGAAGAAATACTAATCTTTATTTATTCAATTGATATTTTTTTATAACATAAAAAAACCGAATTAATTAATTTATTAGTGATACAATAGTAAAGAGATACAATATATCTTATTTATTGGATGATAACAAAATATATTAAAAAACGTTAATCAAGACTATATTATACACAAATAAAGATGGTAATGATACAATGAATTTAACAAGTTCATAACTATGGCCAAGTCACGAGCTTTTGTAAGTTAAAGATTCTTTAGAAGATACAAAACCTAAAGAATTGGTAATCATTTATGCTTGTGTGGAAAACAAGATAAATGTTCTTGGTTTTGCAGGTAGCATAAGAACAAGTTCATATAATAGAGCCCTTCTTCGTGCTGCAGCGGGATTACTGCCAGAGGATGTAAATCTAGAAATTTTTGATATCGCGGGCATACCTGTGTTCAATCAAGATATTGAGGGCGATATGCCAGCTACGGTGAAAGACTTTAAATCTAAAATTAGGAGAGCAGATGCCCTTCTGATTTCAACTCCTGAATATAATTATTCAGTTCCAGGGGTATTAAAAAATGCAATTGATTGGGCTTCAAGACCATATGGCGATAATCCATTTAATGAAAAACCCGTTGCCATTATGAGTGCATCTATTGGTATGTTAGGTGGCGCAAGAGCTCAATACCATCTTCGTCAGATATTTGTATTTCTAAACATGTTCCCAATAAATGGACCAGAGGTTATAGTTCCATTTGCACAAGATAAATTTGATGTACATGGCAAGTTAATTGATGAGAACACTCAAAAGTTCCTGAGACAATTGATTCAGAATCTTGCAGAATGGAGCAGACGATTGAGAAAATAAATTGATATTTTTATTTTATAATAGTTATAGGATAGTGTTAATGTTGATTTAACATATTTCTTTTACATCTTTTCTTCAGATTTCAATTCTTATTTTTTACAAAGTATTATTTAATTTATTGACAATTATAAATTATTTAGCATCTGCATGTGGTATCAAATTTAAGTAATAATGCTTTATGCTCATTACACAAGTCCTTATTTTGTATTTGTGATTGTATTAGTTCTTCTTGCCAGTGCGCATTATAAAGTCTGCAGTTGATATCATTACAGAAAGGATCGCCTTCCGTTATAAAGAAAAATAGTGTCTGAAGAGCATATCCGACAGCCGCAGAGTTTATTCTATAATCACCATAATCAAGATACTTTTTCACATTAGATAATGATAACATCTCTTCATTTTGGTAGCGATTATGATCATCTTGATCCATATTATAAATAGCTGATTGCATTTGTTTTATGTACCACTCTTTTGGTTTGGCAGGTGCTTCTACAATACCAGTAGTGGAAATAATTGAAGGACTGCCTCCTACAAATGTTCTTGCATGATAGCGCCAGTCTTCTTCGCTAAAAGTACATAGCAATCTATCTTCAAACACTATATGTATATGATCGGTATTTGACTCACTTTCATTGATCATTGTTCCAAGTAATCTTTGCATCATAAACCCATCATACAATATTAATTCTTTATACTGCCCTTTCAGTAGTAATACTATTACTAATACCATTAAAGATTATCTTGTCTTGGAAAATTCATCTCATAAGCAATATTTTTATCTAATATTTCTTGAACATTTATTCTTAGTTGTTCATTAAATTGTTTCTTAATATCAGATATCCTAATATACACTAAACTCTCTGCAAGTTCAATATCCATCTGATCCAAAAAAGGATATCTCACATCTATCGAAATTTTCGGGAAATACTTTTGTAGTTCTGTTGCTATAACATTAAAGTCTAAATTGTTTGCCTGATTGCGGTAAAGGTGAACGTTATTAAATTTTAACATTATTTGCTTATTATTCCATAATTATATATCTGATTCCTTAGATTAGTGTTAGAATTTTTATAACTTTGAAGAGAGAACTAAAGAAAAGCTAAAAGAATTAGGGCTAAGTTATAGTCGATGACCTATTTTTTTTCAGATGCTTCAATAGCATTTAAATCACACACAAAAAAGGTAGCCATAGCCACAGCAAAAGTTATTGCTAGGCTATTTCTCAATGGATCAAGTTTTAAGCTTTCAGGCATAACAAATAATATATTTTGCTTTAAGGCTCTTAACAACCTTTGAGAAAAGAATGACATCCATATTACCAATCCAATTTAAAAATATAAAATATTATCGGAAATATCGTATCTTTTTAATTGTTGATCTTCAAAAGTATATAAAATATACATAAAATACAGGTTTTATTGCAATATTATACATCTATTAATTCTTGGAATAAATGATAAATTCTACTGCCTCTATTAAATTTCTTTGTCCAACCCTATGTTATCTTTGGATGCTGACGTTTTTCCTTCTATTCATAAGCATCCTCCTAATAGTTGTAAATGAATGTTTTCTTTATTGATTGTTATTACGATCCATACCAAAAATAGGCTGGCCCTTAGCTAAAATTTTATATCCAATTTCAATATCTCCGACCTGGACTTTTTCTATGGGAATATTTTATATATTTACCAAATTTGTATTATTCATATTAATAATGCTTTATCTTATTGGCTAGATATAACATCAGGGTTGCAAAATAACTAGTAATACTATTCAAACAACTAGAAATAGCAGATTAACAGCAAAAACAATAATAATTGATCTTAGATTGGCATTTTTCCAAAACGCATATTAAAAGACATGATGCGCTATTTACAATATACTAATTAATCTTGTAAAATTACTATAGACTAGTTACAAAGAATCAAAAACTAGTATAATTAATGATGAGGATTATTAATCAAGGATATCTAATTAAGTTAGAATTTAGAGCCAAAGAAGGTAACGAAACCCCAAATAACTTCTAAATTATATTATTCCATGTTCCTCATTAACAGTAATTGATAACTGAAAAAGTAAACTATTATTATATAAATACAATCTAATCAATATCAATTTTATTCACCCTTAGAACAAATGTGATTAACACAATTACGAAGATTTCCTTAAGTTAAAATACACCAATTAATATTGATACTAAATCTAAATATGTTTATTTAAACTATCATCAACATTTTATTTTGTTATCTATAATTTTGTAATCATATGGAAATAGATCGTTATTTTCATTTATTGGAGCAGTTAGTGATATAGTTAAAACCCTTTACTAATGATTATTATTAACTTTGGCCTAAAAAAGGGACGAGATATCTTGTGAGCCCAGGGGCTTTGATTGTGCAGTAAATATGGTTCTTCGGTATTACTAATCAGAATAAAATATATATTATTTTAGCTTTCAAAATAACATTAGAAAGTAAAGTTCAGAGCACTTCTACTAACTTTTAATAATGGATTATTATTAACTTTGCGACATCTTATAATAAATTTGACGAATTGTTAAAATTACTTTGTTAGATGATAAATTTTCTTAGATTAATTTAAACATTATTCTCAAAGGAAAGAAGATACAATACCTTTCCTCTCCTTTGGGTGATGGACTCAAAAACAACTTTTGAGATGTTTGTGTTATTATCATAGTAAAAGATAAACAAATCTTCAAAAGGTAATAGAATATTATTATATTAAAGAGTATTATAAAAGTTTAATTTCCAAAGTAATATCGAAGTATCAAGATCTTTTTCAAGGATTATATAAAAAAGATATATTTGTTTACCTATTATCTTCAGATAATAATTTACTGATTTAAGAACAAATTCTGAATAATGATTATCAAAGTTAGTTATTATGTATTTATATTTAGCATCTAAAACTCAAAATAACAACAAACACATCATAGAATCATTCAGAATAAAGTAGCCAAATCTTAGTTCCTGAATGACAATATAAAATGATGACCATATCTTTAGAATTCAAACAATTTCGTCCTTTTTATGTAATATCCTTTAGGATATTTTCAATATTATTATTCCGCAGTTAAAAAAATAAAGTAAAAATGATTTTCACTTGTAAGGCAATGACTTTAGTATTGGCAATAGTTTAGTTTTTGCATCATCCATATTCATTTTAGTAGAATATACAATCAAAGTAGTAGGTCCGGCAAGGTCTTTTTGCTTTGTTGCAGCACTTGTAAAGTCATATGTCGATGCAATTTGAAAACCAGCGGACTGAAACTCTGTTATATATTTTTGCAATGAAGGAGTAGGAGCAAATATTGCTCCAGTAACACCATTTCCGGTCGATTTAACATTTGGTTCTACGGTTATTGATCCTTTCATTGGAGGATATTTAGCATCAGTAATGGTGTATGTTCCAGGAGGTAGAACTCTAGAATCAGTTGCATCTGGATGAGAAATTGTGGTAGTTGTCCATACCTTGTTACCATTACTATCTGTTACAATTTCAGTATGCACATGGTTTGGATTGCCATGGGCAAATGCAATAGCAGTTCCAGATGGAATTACAAGATTTTCTGGAAGGTAGTGCCCATTTTGAGGGCTTATTTGCAACTTGTCTGTATCAGGATGGTGTGTCTCATCAGGTAGACTAATTATAAATCCACTAAAATCTGGAATCAATACTAGTTTTCCTGTATCATATATGGATTTGGCTAGCAAATTGTTGTTGCTGGATGGCACTGAATTTATATTAACACTGGCAGTGTTTGAACCTGCAGAAGCATTACCACCATTACTGGAAGAAAAAACATTAAGACTATTTTGAGCAAAAGCATCTTGGTTAGTAAAAGCAAAACCAATTATTGAGGTTATAAAAAGAGACATCATAACTATTATAGGTTTATGCTTTGGATTTAAACAAAAATTCTTGACTGATGTAAAAGTCATGAATACAAAGTATTTTACACTGTATAAAAGCATTTTAAATTTATGTTATACAAAATGATTTTAAAATCATTTTAATAATGTATTTTCTAATAAAGTAAGCTTTGACTTTATAAAGATTTGTAATATGGTTTAATAATAATACTATAGAAAGTTTAGTCCTATTTGATTTTCTTATCGAAATAGTTATGATTCCCAATACAACATTACCGATTCCAAAATATCTCAATTGCCATTAATTTCTCACATTGCAGATCAAGATAAATGTGAAAAGATATTTTTTAGTAATAGTCCACCATTTTCATAAATTCGCCGAATTCTTTTATTCTCTCACTTCTTTTAGCTATGGATTTGAAATTTAAGTCAGTCTGCTCTTTTAATAACATCAAAAATCATTCTAAAAATTCAAATTCAAAGAATACTATCTTGATGAAATATCTCATAAATGCTATTTACAAAAATCATTCTAGGCTCTTTTATTTTTTAAAGGAAAATCAAATATATCTTCATGTATTACGAGTTTAGGTCCATTTTCATATTTTTTAGTTCCCATTTTTTGGAGTTGGAGCCCAAATCTCGGCATAATAATTTCTGCAACCTGATGACACTCTATCGTAGCCTGTAATTACATTCTAAGTTGTATTTGTCCACTCGACTGCAAATTTATTACTTATATTATTAATAAGGAAAGAAATATTATAAATTAAATTTATTTTCAGTCTTTTTGTATACAAAATATTTTAAATTTAAAAGAATAACAGAAATTTACTAGTTGTTACATGATTATCGTATTTATATGAAAAAACAAACTATTTGTGGATAACTTTAGAAAATTTTTGCCTATTTTTATATAGGTGTCCTAACATACAGCATCTGTCTTCAGTAATACTACAATAGGGACATGCCAATGTATCAAAGACTGGCCACTTTTATATAGAGTTGTTTTTCTTTAATTATGTCTTCGACTTGCTTTTCATGCTCTGTCACTTTTAACACTTTAGGCGAATTATAGCATTATCAAGATTACTTTACAATCACTCTCAAAGAAGAACAATTAACCGAGCTTCTTGATATAATCTTACTTGAAATAACAAAAACGATAGAAATTTCCTTGGTGGACTATTTTGTTATGGGAGAAGCAGTTGGTAGATAGTAGCTAAATCCATTTATTGATAATTGTGATTTGTTGTGGGCCCGTAAAAGAGAAGAAATATCATATGTCCAAGGGGTTTGAATTGGGTAGATAAATGGGTTCAATAACTATTATAGGATTAATTTGACAAGTAAACATTTTGAGTAATCATATGTAATAATTTGTTTTGCTGGCATTGCACATGGATTAAGAACAGTAAACTAATGATGTAAAACTGTATAAATAATAATCACAATTATAATGGTCTATGATTTCAGCAGAAAACAAATTATTTGAAGAAGTTGATAAACCTGAAAGTAGCAAAATTGTATCTGAAGACCATGATAAGGGGATTGTAGAGCGAGAAAGCAGTTGGACAGGAGAAATTAGAGGATTTGACTCTTTTCCAAGCGGAACTGCAAAAGGTCATGGAAATTCAATAATATTCAAAAATGGAATCTCAATCTCAAACTGGCAAGGAATTTTCACAACACATAAAGGACAGAAAATATCCTTTGTTGGAAAGGATGTAAGTAAGAATGGTAAATTCTATGTGTTAAGGACATGGTTTACTGACGACAAGGAGCTTGAATGGCTAAATGGCCTGGTTTGTCTTTTGGATGGAAGGCATAAGTTGCAAAGTAATTCTTTTGTTTGTAGCGGATATAAGTTGATGTAGCATAAAATGGCTAGGCTAATTGACTTCTAAACTCATCCAATCTGACTTATCCTATTTGTAATAATTTCATTAATGTCGGGTCGATAGTAATGAATGACAAATACTAGACTGCATAGTCTTCTTTGCAATAAATCTATTATTACGGGTTCTATTCATTTATTTCATAAGAAAGTGATCTTTCTGCAATATTAAATATCCATTTTGTATTTATTCTGAATGACTCAATCTTTGCAGGCGTATATGGTTTTGTAATCATTTATTGTTAGTTTCTCCAACCAAGATAACGATATGAAATCAAGTATGAGCCCATGTAATCCGTGGGCCCAAGGGGTATCGTAATAGATATATCACGGGTCCAATTGTCCATGTCTTTCTGCAATAAATATTTTTAAATAACTTTAAATATGATATAAATCAGAGATTATTTTGAGTTTTAATTTTTATAATAAATAATAAATGTAAACTATACAGTGTTAATTATCTTTGTATGAATTTTTAACCATTATATCATAAATTAGAGTATGTCTAAAACCATAACATATAATAAAAACAGGTCCAACCCTTTAACGTTTTATTCTTTATGATTTCGATACTATTTATCGAGCAAATGTTGTCTTTAATGATTATTATTTTGCTTATATACAACCATATACCGATATTGTATCATCCTAATGGTTTTTGCTAATGATGAATTCCCGGAGTCCGATAAAACCGAGGTGCTGTATGGTAATGATATCATTATAAAAAGAACACTAGAGACATTTTCTTGGATAAAAAAGGGATGATGCGGCACTTGATAGTGATGGTCCGGCCATTAACGTATTATTTGAGCCAATATGGTCTGGTCTAGTTTCCCTTAAAAAAAGAGGGGTGAAAATAAGAGGGTCACTGAAGTTACACCCAATAATATTTCTTATTGCAAAAAGATGATGGAAGTTTGTGATCTTCGTCACCTTGATGGCATTAGAACAAATTTTGGAATAGCCGATGGGAAACAAATACTACTTCATGGTGTATCGCAAGAAAAAGATCCACTTTCTCAAGCCATTCTAACCAGCGTCAAAGGGCTTGTAGAAGCACAACAATATATGTTCGAGAATTTGTGGAACAAAGCAATTCCAGCAGTACATAAAATTAAAGAAATAGAACAAGGAATCAAACCTGATGTCATAGAAACTATTACAGATCCTATTAAAATACAGAATCTGTATCTGAATCTATTAAGATCCGCTAATACAGAAATTATGTTAATTATTCCTACTGCTAATACAATGAATCATCAAACTGATGTAGGTGTATTTGCCTTTATTAAACGAAATGCCAAGGAAAAGGATAATATTGAGAATAAAGATAAAAATTTAGATATTAGAATTTTAGGTCCACTTCAAATAGAATAACTAGCATTATAATATAGCACCTTCATCAGCAACAACAAAAAGAACACAATAATTTGTTGTCATCTTCTCTCTTTCTTCCGTTCCTATTACTTTGAGAAATATTGAAACAAATTCAACAACAAAATCCATTATTGCTATAATTGATAAGAAAGAATCTTTGGTCATCGAAATAAAGGATGATGCAAAAAATAATTTATTGATTCAGTTGGATTTGCAACTTATTCTAACAGCAAGGCAACTGTGTTATCCTATGTATCTATCTTTGAAAGTTTTTGGAAACAGTCCGATCTTTTAAACTAAAAGAATCTGAGGAACTTCAAAAAGATTTTGTTCATATTGCAGCACATGAGCTTAAAAATCCAATTCAACCAATATTGGGATATCTATCTCTTTTGATGAAGATATCCCTGATAAAAAGAATATTAAAATATCGATAAAAATCATAAATAGAAATGCAAAAAAATTGCTTCAGCTAACAAGCGATATTCTGGACGTTACAAAAATAGAAACCAACAACTTGAGTCTACAAATGGAATTGTTTAATCTGAATGATTTAATTTCTGATATAGTTGAAGATTATAGTAATCGACCTGAAATTGAAAATATAAAAATAGAATACGAATTTACATTTCCTAAAAGAATTGATGATAAGCATGAGTATGGAAAAGACGAAAGGTTATTCAAAAAAGAAATAAATCCAATATATATTCTTGCAGACAGAACAAGAATAGCTAAAGTATTATTCAATCTATTAAATAATTCAATCAAGTTTACACCCTCCTCCGCGGAAGAAGAGGGTATCATAAAAATTATAGTGGAAAGAAAATATGAGGAAAGAAAATTTTATGTTACTGTTAAAGATTCTGGAAGTGGTATGGACTCATCTATAATACCAAATCTGTTTTCAAAATTCACTACTAAATCAAAAGGGGGAACAGGATGGGGGTTATATATTTCAAAAAATATAGTTGAAGCTCATGGTGGAAAGATATGGGCTCAGAATAATAAAGATGGAGAAGGTGCCACATTTTCTTTTAATCTTCCATTAGCCATATAATAACAATCTAAATAAAACAAAATAGAGTTTGAACGCATTTAATTAATGGTTTTAACCCAAGAGGACTAATGCGAATATCGGTTGTTTAAAATAGATTCTGTTACAGACTAAGAGAATTCCTAATTTAAAGATTTGAATTAATAATTATTAATTTATTTGAACACATAAAAATTTGCATAGATAATTCGAAATATATCTTAAACAATGCTTGGTTATAATTGCATATTATTATTAATTACTACAATATTCCTTTTGAAATGTGGAGTATTTTTAGTTGTAAAATAAAAGCATCTTTTTTGCTTTTATTTGATTAAAAATGGATATCATTAACAATTAGTACCATCAGAAAGGTTTTAAAAAGTATCTACTATGTTAAAATATGATTATTTATAAAATTTCAATTATCTGTATATTTCTATTTGTCTCATCCAATTTTTATTTTCATTTTGAATTTGTATTTTTTTCATTTGCACTTGATTCATCAATTAAGAAAACCAATTATGCTATTAACACTTATAATTATTTACCATATTCTCAATTTAACAATAATTCAAATCATAAAGGTAACTATACAAATACAACACAAATCAATTATCCGATAAATATTAGTTTAAATAAAGGTCATTCAGAATTACCTAAAATAGCTGTTTTAGGAACAAATGTTTATGTAATCTGGTTGGATAATACTTTAGGAAATAGAGACATCTTTTTTAAAAGAAGCATTGATGGCGGAAAGACCTTTGAAAAAACTATTAACTTAAGTAATACGACAGGCGGAGCATTTGATCATCAAATTGCTATAATGGATAATTATGTATTTGTAATATGGGAGCAATCTCCAAATGACAATGGCCAAATCTTTTTTAAAAGAAGCATTGATGGCGGAAAGACCTTTGAAAAAACTATTAACATGGGCAATAATACAGGATTCTTTGGAATTCCTCAAATATCTGTTTCAAAAGACATAGTAGGAAATACTAATAGAACTGCCATCAATGTTTATGTGGTATGGCATGATTCCTCTAATGGAATAGTATTAAGAAAAAGTAACGACACTGGCAATACATTTGACAAAACAATCAGTTTAAGTAATAATTATTCTCTCTCTTTTAATCCAAAAATCTCTTCCCAAGGAAATAATGTTTATTCAACATGGATAAGTATTCATAATCAAAGCACAGAAAACCAGACTCTGGAAATAGCCTTTACAAAAAGTCTAAATAAAGGAATTACTTTTGATAAAGTTACTAATTTAACAAATAATGCCAAATTATCTTTTGATCCGCAAATAGCATCATCAGGAAATAATGTATATATTGTTTGGACTAATGGCACATTTGTAACAAATGAATTTCCTTTACTTAAAGATACTATTTTTACACATAGTAATAATTTCGGAGAAACATTTGATAAAGTTATTAGTTTGAACGATTACACTGGATGGTCGGTTAATCCAAAGATAAAATCCTCGGATGATAAACTATATGTATTGTGGGAAGAAGTAAATCAAAATAAAAATGGCGATATAATTCTTTGTGCTATAGGAATAATACATTCAACAGAATGTGACTATAAAATAAATTTAAGTAATAATACCAGCAATTCAATTCAACCATCTTTTGATATATCCAATAGTGGCGATATTTTTGTTACATGGGTAGATGAGAATCCAAATAACGGATCTAGTATTAGCATTAAAAAGATTAATAATTATAAAAATAAGGATATAGAAAAAAATACAAATATTATTTAACACAGCTAATGCATATTATTCAAATCCTCAAGTAGTTGTATCTAATAATTATGATAAAGCATTTATTTTATGGAATAGTATTTTAACGTCAAACGACGAAATATATTTCAAAAACATAAATTATACTGCCATTGGTACACCAAAAGAGGTATTAAACAGTAACAAAGAAAAAGAAGATAATAGAATAAGTAATTATCCTCTAACAAATAATATAATTTATAAAGCTACAGACAATTCTCTATCTGCCTTAAATAAAAAAGATACAATTGAATCGCACTTGTAGATCCTATATTTACAAATGCCGCTTATGATAATTCCTTTTATATATTCTATAATCTTTATAATAATTTTTCATATAATCAAAATATTACAAAATATCTCAATCTTTTAACTAGCAAAATTAACAAAGATATAACTTCTGAATCTATTGAACAAATATCTCCTTTTGCCTATTTAATAATTAGTTCGCCAATTGTATATCTTAAGAATCATATTTCTAATTTAATACCTAATGCAAATGTTAGCCTCATAACAGATGTCGGTATAGATAATGGAAGTATTTTTTATAATAATACAATAACATCCAACAAATACAATGTCCTAATTTTGGGACACCAAGAATATGTGACTCAGAAAGAATACAATTATCTAAAACAATTCGTAACAAACGGCGGGATTCTCATTCTTCCATATAGCAATATATTTTATGCAGAGGTAAAATATAATTATAAAAATGATACAATAAATTTAGTCAATGGACATTATTGGGCATTTAACGGTAAGTTAGCCTGAGAAGTATAAATGAAAAATGGGAAAACGAAACATCCGAATGGGTTGGCAGTAACTATAATCAATATTTGACTATATTTGGAAATAATCCATTTGGTTATGGAGGAAATGAAGAGCAATTTATTACTAATCCAAATGTCACTATTCTACTAGATTATAACGCATCAATTTCAACAAAAAACATTACTAAACCACATGACTTTAGAATTGCTGCATATGAGCATAATTATAAAAAAGGTAAAGTCATAGCGCTTGGGATTTATCCATCTGCGGAAGTATTGAATAATGAAAGATTTCTTCGATTTCTAGATAGTATATTACTAAAATATGTTGATAGATATTAGAAATGCCTTTACTCTAATTAATAAAAATGTATTTTATTTATATCACTAGTCCATTACATTGACCCGAGGAGTGTAGTAATAGATATATCACGGGTCCGAAATATCAATTTCTTTCTACAAGGAATATTTTTCATTTAGAACCTGAACCAGTAACAACTTTTAAAATAAAAAGTTAGATATATTATAAACAATTATAAAATTGCTAGGTCCTGTTAGTTAACTTTACAATGTATTTTATCCATTTTAGCATAGACTGATGATATCAATATCACTATTTATATCTGAAAGAAATGCAGCACTTAAACCGTTTTATCCCTTTTAAGTATGCATATTAATCTATCAATCACAATATTAAAGTCTTAATACGTCTTGATTTGCTTATATAGGGCTTTGCCGACATTCATTATCGCTAATGGCTTTTCCAGATGATAAATATCCAGAACCGGATAAAACCAAAGTGTTATACGGTAATGAATACATTATTAAAAAGACATTAGAGACCTTTTCGTGGGTAAAGGAAAATATAGAAGGTTCTATTGATAAAGCAGGCCCCGCTATTCATGTTTTATACGAACCGATATGGACTAGCTTAGTCTCGCTTAAAAGAAAAGGTGTAAAAATAAGATCTGTAACAGAGATCACAGTAGATAACGTTACTTATTGTAAAAAGCTTTTAGAAGTTTGTGAACTTCGTCATCTAGATGGAGTCAGAACTAATTTTGGTATAGCTGATGGAAAAGAGGTATTATTACATGGTGTATCACAGGAAACAAATCCATTATCCCAGGCTATTGTGACTAGTGTAACGGGACTTGTAGAAGCACAACAGTATATGTTTGATAATCTTTGGAAAACATCAATTCCAGCAATACAAAAAATAAAGGAAATAGAAGAGGGGATAAAACCCGATATTATAGAAACTATAACCGATCCTATTAAAATACAAAATCGCTATCTGGATCTTGTAAGATCCGCTACAAAAGAAATAATACTTATCATTCCCAATGCAAATGCAATATATTCCCAAGCAGATATTGGAATACTTCAACTATTAAAAGAAGTAGGGGCCAATCACAATAATAACAAGAGTATAGACATTAGAGTTTTAGCACCTCAAATGAATGACTTGTATTATGTATTAGAACAGAAGCAGCAGCGGCAACAACAAGAACAAAATACTCTATTGTCTTTTTCTCTTTCTTCCTCTCTTCCTATTGCAGTGAGAAATATAGAGAATGATTCGACAACAAAATCAACAATTGCAATAATTGATAAAAAAGAGTCTTTGGTTATAGAAGTAAAGGATGATACAAAAGATACCTTTGTGGATTCAATAGGATTTGCAACCTATTCTAACAGCAGGGCAACCGTATTATCATATGTATCTATCTTTGAGAGTTTCTGGAAACAATCAGAGATGGTAAAGAAACTAAAAGAATCAGAAGAACTACAAAAAGATTTTGTTCATATTGCAGCACATGAGCTTAAAAATCCAATACAACCAATATTAGGATTATCTTCTCATTTACTAAATAATATCCCTGACAAAAAGGATGATCTCATTAACATAATAAAAATTATTAATAGAAATGCAAAAAAGTTGATTCAACTGACAAGCGATATTCTGGACGTTACAAAAATAG
Organism: uncultured Nitrososphaeraceae archaeon; assembly: GCA_963824915.1. Taxonomy (GTDB): domain Archaea; phylum Thermoproteota; class Nitrososphaeria; order Nitrososphaerales; family Nitrososphaeraceae; genus Nitrosocosmicus. The sequence goes on along the minus strand of CAWGRD010000004.1, from coordinate 634 downwards.
AAACCAACAACCTTAATTTAGACAAAGAATTGTTTAATCTAAATGATTTAATTTCTGATATCATCGAGGACTATAAAAATCAGATTGATAAAGAAAATATAAAACTAGAACATGAATTTATTTGTTGTAAAAATGACAAGGATTATGAATTTGATAAAAATGAAAGAATAATCAAAAAAGATACAATAAATCCAATCCGTATTCTTGCAGACAAGAACAGAATAAGCCAAGTATTGTCTAATTTATTAAATAATGCTATCAAGTTCACAACAGCAGAAAAAGGAATCATAAAAATTATTGTTGAAAAAAGACATGATGACACAGAAAAAGTGTATATCCATATTAAAGATACTGGTAATGGTATAGATTCATCAATTATCCATCATCTATTTTCAAAATTCTCTACTAAATCAAAAGGAGGAACTGGTTTAGGATTGTATATATCAAAAAGCATCATCAAAGCTCATGGTGGAAATATATGGGCAAAGAACAATAATGAAGATGGTGAACGAGGAGCAACATTTTCCTTCAGTCTTCCATTAGCCATGCAATAATATTTAGAACAAAATAAACAAATCGATATGAACAAATGTGATTCGTGGTTTTATCCCAAGGGGTTTAGTAATAGATATAT
>CAWGRD010000003.1:0-7544 GCA_963824915.1 uncultured Nitrososphaeraceae archaeon | reverse complement strand
GGATAAGAATTATTTAATATTACACTGAACCATGACATCCAATCTAATGTTACCACTAACATATATTGCCCGTTTTCTAAATTCAAACTAAATTAATACTAATATATATGGATAAAATTATATTTTAATGGGTGTCATTTTCGACACCTACATAAGGCGCAATCTCTTTATTGTGATTCTCCATAAATAAATGTAAACAATTCTTTATGTCCTTTTTTGCTTCTTTTATATGAAATTTGTGAGTCAAAATTGGGGTTGTTGAATATATGACCAACTGCCTTTTCTATTTTTTTTATAATGAGACAAATGATACGATATTCCATATTCAAAAAAAATTACTTGGAATGATTTGACAGTATTTGAAAATATAATTAAGGATGCTTTAATAATAATAATCTCTTTTTTATTATCCTCTTGATGAATTAAACATTATCCATATTTTAAAAAAAATTGAATAATCAATATACTATACCATATTATTGAGTCTTCATGGTTTAAGAATAATTATTAATAGTGGTTTTGAAAGACAATTTATAATAAAGATAAAACTAATTATTTTTAGTTTTGGTTGTTGTGTATCATTGTCATCTTTATCTTTTTATTTATCAACATCAGATATATTATTACTATTCAAATCATTATCGTTATCAATTTTTTCATCTATTTTCTTTTGTAATTCCTTATATCTTTGATATTTCTGCTCCACTTTGAAAGCAAAATCCATTGTCTTATTCCAATACCCAACCAAACAATACCAATTATCAAAGGGATATTCTTAATAATAGTAAATAATGGATTATAGCCTAGTAAGCCTTCCCGATGTTCACTTTTATGATGCGCCATCATTTCCATTTTGGAAGATGATGATGTGGGATGTGAGAATTAAGCGAAGGAGTAGAAGATGGGGGTACTGGTGGTCCTAATAGTTCAAATGTGATAACAAAAACCATCAGAGGAATTATCATCACAGTCAATATCATTATGATAAAAAGCCTGTTTGTTTTGTTTAGTTTATATCTCTAATTCCATCCATTATCTCAAAAAGATTTTTACTATCTTTGCTTGGATTTTTATCATTATTTTCTTTTGACATAACTTAACCCACTTATGATTTTAGTAATTTTTGCAAATACGATAAATTAAATAAATAAGATGAAATCATGTGTTGTGGATTCAGTCGTTCCTTGGAAATAGTTCTTCATATGGTTCTAGAATTTCTCTAAGAATAGAATTACCTTTTTCAGAAATATTATATTTTATTATGGTTTTAGTTCCCCATGTTTAGCGTACTGAACTTAATGTAATTATACCCCATTTTTAAAAAAATAAATGATAAATAAAATAGAAATTACCTGCGTGATTAGTTACCCAAAGCCACCATGACCAAAGCCACCATGACCAAAGCCACCATGACCAAAGCCACCATGACCAAAGCCACCATGACCAAAGCCACCATGACCAAAGCCACCATGACCAAAGCCACCATGACCAAAGCCACCATGACCAAAGCCACCATGACCAAAGCCACCATAACCAAAGCCACCATGACCAAAGCCACCAGCCATACCATTCATACCCTTCATACCATTCATTGCAAATTGAGTTGAGTTAATCGATATCCCCGATGATGTATACAATACCTTTCCATTTCCTGCATCTACAATTACCTTAGAAATTGTATTGTTAGTGGGATTTGAAACTGCAAAGTTATATGTTAAAAATCCTTGAGTTATACCAATGTGACCACCTATAATTTTACCATTTAAAATAGCATTTTGAGCACTTTTGACTGCAGTTAGAAATGGAATTGACATATTTTTAATAGATATACTATTGGTGTTATTTTTTAAATTTAATGTACCGTTTATTTGAGGAATATTATTGACATACACACCATTCATTTGATGTCCATTGTTTCGATCATCGATTTTCCTCCCATCATATTTTGTTGCATAACTGCATTAACAAACAGGGTAGGAGTTGCAAACATAGCAGTTAATAAAAAGCCACTTGTTGCAATCACTAAAATCATTACCAGTTTTTTGGTTAATTTTGTTGTTGTCATCCTTAGAAAATTACATTTTAACTATATTATTTTATTTCCACCATTGAGACATAACTTTGTTACGTAATATCTTAAATTATATATAATATTTTATTTGGCATGGATAAAAGATTTCTTTTAGGTCTCCTTATAGGTTTAATAATTTCAGTCACGGCCATCTATGCATGGGAGTCAAAAGTACCATTTAATAATAACCAAATATTGAAGGACCGTTCTTTTTGGTTATTACAGTTTTATATATTCCAATTAGAATTTGGGCTATAACTCGTAATTCCAATTTAGCCTTTACCATAATATTAAGTAGGACAATTGCAATTATAATAATTTATTTGATAAGCATATCAAATTATTCCTATTTACTTGGAATAAAAAACCTGACGGCATTGCAAGTTTGGCCATAATATAAAGCATATCAAGCAGGTATAATCATTATTTCAATATGGCTAATCTATACTAATAGAATAAAAGAGAGAATTGTAGCAGCGAAGTAAATAATATGAGCGATATTGCAACCACCTGAACAATAAAGTTTATCGAATACAACATTTAGTTATATTAAATAAATATATATAGCAGAAAGCTTTTACAGGTCGTATAAAAAAATAGAATTATTTATTTGAGAAAATTGTATTGGTGTAACCATTTAAAGAGATATTAAATAAACACGCTAAGAAAGATATAAACAAAATACTAAGCGAAAAATTTTTTGTATGTATTATGAAAAGGATTTTTTTATTATCAGACCTTCAAACGATTAAAGGCAAAAAAAAAATAAGTTTAAATTTGATTTATTTTTTGAATTCGACAATTTAATAACTTTTCCATAAATCGAGATATTTTTTTACTAACTATTATTTTCACCTATACCCTAAATGATAAACGAGCATTATTCGCAAGAACAAATTTTTTTAGTCCTCCAGATTTAATAAACCATTATTCTATTATTTGTAAAAATGCTCTACATCACGCTACTGCATGACCTGTTATTAAAAAGATAGAATAATACACTATGTAGTTGATAGGTTCATCGCTTATCAGGAACAATAATACCCGTGTTACCTTTTTCTCCTAAACAATTTTATCAAACTTTTTGTTGATTGTAAACGATAAATAAATCGACAACTTTTATTTTAGATATAATTTAATAAAAAACTATTATGAACATAAACCCCCTTTGAAAATAAATAATGCGATATTGCGTCATCTATTATTACTGATAAAGACTATCAATAGGTTTTGAAAACTTTAAGATTAGAGATTAATATAGATAAGATTTATTGAACGAGACTAGGATAAGATATATCAGGCTATACATAATTAATTCAAAATGATAGGAAATATAATCATTGGAATAATTGTTTTGATAATCCTAATTGTAATAATCTCCTTTATAATAAAAATAATCGCTTCTATTTTCATAGGGCTTGTTATACTCGCAATTCTTGTTATAGGAGGAGTATGGATATACAACAAATTTATAAAATAATTAAAAATATTCTTTTCTCCAAATATAAATAATTTCTTTTTTATAGGTATTGATTATATTATCTTAACAAAATACTTTGGAATTTAATTATTTTGCTAATCTTTTATATAAAACATATGTCAATCTTCAATAAATATAAAAAGAAGATAAAGAGTTATAACTTCATAGTTTGATAATATAAAAAATATAGGAATTTTTAAATTTGGTTTTTATAGTAAAAAATCGTATCAATTTATTCGAAAGTGTTGCCAATAAATAGAAATTTAAAAAATAAAGATGTTTTTTTAATTCAGAACCAATACATTATTTAACTATAAGATTTAAATGATAAAAGGTTTCTAATTCATTTATAAAAAATTCCATCTAGATAATGATATGTATTGTAGAGGACAAGAATCAATTTATTCTTTTATTTAGTATATATTTTGGATAAAGCCTTTTATTATCATTACTTTACTAATATAATAGATTAACATATATTTATTTAAAACTTGCAAAATATATGTTAATAAAATATATGTTAATAAAATATATGATAGTAATTAATTGGTTTAGGCACCCAATATTATTATCATAGCCATTATAAAATTCCCCAAACTATAATTCAATCTGCTAGTCCATTAGACAAGCCTAACTTCACAAGCTGTTTTCTCAAATTCAAGTCTTCGCCTCAATTGCATAGGCAACCTCATTATGAATATGTTGATAGATAAAGTAAATTTATTTATATTTTTTTCTTGAATTTCAATAATCATTTCAATTTCAAATAGAATTTCATGTTATGCAATTTTTAAAATAAACATAATGATGTAATGCTCAGAATTGGAGAACAAACTGCATCCCCACTCAATAATAAGTATATTCAAAAATAATAATCAAAGTCACTTATTCTCAGCAACAATTTCTAAAATTTTCTTTGAAAATTCCTTTAATTTTATAGGTTTTCGGATAAGAACACTATTCATTCCTTTTAATTCAGGAAACATATTTCTAGAATCCTCTTCATTAGTCTCAGAAGCCTGAAAAGAAGCATACTTTACATTTTTTATCTATTTCTCTTAATAATCGATACAAGTCTAATCCATTCATTTTGGGCATAATGATATCAACAAGCACCAAATCATAGATATCGATTTGAAAATAATGTAATGCAGATAGGGGATCGGTATACACATCTACATTATAGTCACTAAAAATTTCAATACCTTCTTTGAAAAGAAGAGCAAAATCTTGCTCATCATCTACAAGTAAAATTTTTTTTTTACTGGTAATTAAATTTCGTGGTTCTCCAGTAGAGGCTATTCCCAATTATCTCTCCTTTATCTATTGTTTCTTTTTCTAAATCTCCTATTACATTGATATTAGAAATTTGAACAGGCAAGCTAAACATTGAATTTTGTACCTAGATGCGGTTGTTTATTATTGCTATTAACATTATTGTTGTTTATATTATTCCCAGTTAGTTCTTCAACCCAAATCTTTCCACCATGTGCCTCTACAATTTTTTTTGATAAATAAAGACCAAGTCCAGTACCTTGTTTTGATTTTGTAGCAAATTTTTCAAATCACTGAATCTTTTATATGGGGATTGATTCCTATTCCTGTATCCTGTATTGAAACTATTACATATTATTTCCTTTCATCATGCTTTTTCTTGTTGTAACTCTGATTGTATCACATTGTATTTCAAAATTATTATTGATTAATATCGTTGTTTAGTTTATTTTCATTATTATGGAATATTTTTGAGTGTGAATATTATGTAGATGAATCTAGATTTAAGAGAAACAATAATCTTTCCTTCTGCTGTAAATTTCATAGCATTATCCAATAAATTGAAAATTACCTGACTAATCTTTTGGGAATCACAATTTATGTACAAAGGTTGATGAGGATGATGATTATTATATGGAATTTTATTTTTTTTAACTGCTTTCTTTCTCTTTCTAGATTTTATTTCTGTTTTTGTATGGTCATTTTCATTATCATCATTTATTTAACATCCTCATTATCTTCACATCTATCTATATAATAGGTAAAAATAATATTGAAACTTTATTTACTTTATCTGTATATGCATATTTTTTTTCAATATCTTCTATTACTTGAGAAATCAAAAAAACGAATATCTATATCATTTTGTATATTTATACTAAAACTTCCACTTTCAATTCTACTTACTTGTAAAATACTTTCAGCTAGATTTTGCAATCTTAATGCATTTCTTGTAATTATATCCATTTCTCGTTTAAGATTCTTTATTCTTTCACCAAGCTTTTCCTCCAGTATTTCCATTCCATTTAGTATTGGCATGATTGGAGTTCTCAATTCATGTGCTGCTACATTTATGAATTCACTCTTTATATTATCTTCTTGTTTCAGTTGTTGAAAAATGATACTTTGATTGTATAGAACTTCAAATATGGATGCATATGATAAAACTGTTGGTTCACTATTAGAATAAATTGAAAAGCCTATTGAAGCAGTTGCTTTTTCTTCTCTCATGTGTTTTAATTCCATTATTAATGATTCCTTTCTGTCTACTACCAAAGTTTTTATTTTGATATTAAAACTAGGTGCAATATCTTGGATTGGATATTATCGTATATTATGTTCTTTAAAAGATGAAGAGATAAAGATTGTTTAATTGAATGAATCTATTGGTGTAAGAATTCTAATCTTTAAATCATGGTTTTGCTCTGCCATCTCTTTTAAAAGTTGCAGAGTACCACTATGTTCCTGTAAATGAAATGCATTTGCTGTAGAATATATTATTTGGATTTCTTTTGTAGCATTTTTTATCATTTCAATTTCCTTTTCGTAGATGCATTTTTGTAATCGGAAAAGATTATTGTAATTTGAGGTACACTATTCCTTCTTCTATTTCTTTTATTTTTTGTTCTGCAGGTATTGCCTTATCCCAAAAAGTATCAAAAATAAATTGCTGCTGTTCTACAATTTCCGGAACATTGCTAAATATAAGTTGGGGAATTGCTTGTGCTTTATGTAAAGTTGCAAAAGCAACATATTCTTTTTCATCTGCTATCTCAAAGTTTCCTTTCATTCCATCCAAATGACGAATTTCTGAAAAAGTATGCATTTCTTTAACATAATTGATATTGTCTTTTGTTATTTCAGTGACATATCAAGTTTAATATTTTTATTTTTAACGGCATCCATTCTTTTCTCTTTTAAAGAATCAACTTCAATAATCACGGATGGAGCTATAGACTTATACATGAATCTATTTTCACTTTAGTTCCTATCTATAAATTGCAAAATTGCGTTGTTTGCATCATCAGAGCCATGATATACTTTTGTAAAGGTAAGGTTAAAATTATTCCAGATCCATCAAATCCATTTAGGACTTTTTTTTGCCCTGGTTAATTTTTATTGATTCCATGGTAGAATCTGCCAACTATTATCACAATATACATTTTTGATACTAGTCGTATATGGTTTTGAAACTATATAAACTCCATAAATATGGAAAAAAACTGTATCTTTAAGATATCAGTAAAAATTTTTATTGCTATTTTGTTGTCCTTGTAGTCTATTTATACAATATTAATATGCATTACTAATCCTTAATTGATCGGTCTATTAAATTACCATAGGATATTCTTCTAAATTGTGTTTTATATTTTGTGCTTATTTAATTAGTTTAATTTGTATTCTGTAAATTACAAATGCAATATAATTTATCTTTTATATTTTGTTTATCAGTTGTTTATATAAACAAGGAGGAGGAAAACAAACGATGATTAAAATCCCATTTGGGTAGAAAAGAAAAAAGGTCGACATTAAAGAACATTCATCCAATAGTGAATTAGCCAATTATTGAATGATGGTAAGGTTATCCCGCAAATAAAAATACAATAATAAAATTCTATTAATCATAATGACATAAAAAAGAAATTATAGAATTAATAGCATAATAGAACAAAGAAAAGCGTTTAAATAACTCTATATTTATGGTGCAACAGGATTATT
>CAWGRD010000002.1:0-63810 GCA_963824915.1 uncultured Nitrososphaeraceae archaeon | reverse complement strand
TCAAGTCTTAGAAATAGCCAAGAGGATAGGCGACGTAGCATTGGAAGGCTAAATGTTATACTAACCTCGGCTTAGCAGCACATGCACTTGGAGAATACCCAAAAGCCATCGACTATCACAATCAAGTCTTTAGAAATAGCCAAGAGGATAGGCGACGTATTTACAGAGGTGAAATGTTATACTAACCTCGGCTTAGCAGCAGATGACCTTGGAGAATACCCAAAAGCCATCGACTACCATACTAAATCTTTGGCAATAGCCATAAGAATTGAAGATAAAGAGGGGGAAAGTACATGTTATACTAACCTCGGCTTAGCAGCACATGCACTTGGAGAATACCCAAAAGCCATCGACTATCACAACCATTCCCTGGAGTTAGCCGAAGAGGATTGGAGATGTATCTGGAGAACTAAAATGTTACATGAATCTTGGCTTAGCAGCACATGCACTTGGAGAATACCCAAAAGCCATTAACTACTACAACCATTCAATGGAGATAGCCCAGAGGATAGGAGATAAAGAGGAGCAATGTTATATGAACCTTGGTATAGCAGCAGATGACCTTGGAGAATACCCAGTAGCCATCTACTACCACAATCAAGCTTTAAGAAATAGCCAAGAGGATAGGCGACGTAGCATTGGAGCTGGCATGTTCTGCAAATCTTGGCTTAACAGCACATGCACGTGGAGAATACCTCAAAGCCATCGACTACCACAATCAAGTCTTTAGAAATAGCCAAAAGAATTCGAAGTGTATCTGGGAATAAACTAAATGTTATAAGTATAACCTTGGTATCGCAACACGTGTTCTTGGTGACCTTAACAAAGCCATCGACTACCATGCTAAATCTTTGGAAATAGCCAAAAAAATAGGTGAGGTAATCTATAGAAGGTGTGTGCCATTATAATCTAAGCAGGTTATATTTGGATCTTTATGATAAATCAATCCGAGGGTAATACTTCAGAACCTGGAATGTCTGAAAGACGCATATAGTCATCTGAAGGATTCCATTTCATCTTATGAAAAGATTGGCTCAAACCTAGTAGGATGATACAATGAAGATAAATTATCATGGACGATATGCAGATTATTATGAACTTTGCAGTATTCATTGCTTATTATCTTGAAGAGGAAAAATATCAAAAAGAAGCCTTTGAGTTAGTACAAAGGGCCAAATCCACCAGGCCTTTATAGACCTTTTATCTACAACAGCAAATATTTATCCTACAATAAGAAACGAGTCCGATAGACAGGAGATAGAAAAGCAAGTAAAAAGAGAACAAGAGTTGTTAGATCTGAAACGGCCTGCCCAGAATCATGGTCTTGTGTATAACAGGTGATAATGGTAATGATAAAGATAATGATGGTGGTTTGCTTGTTTATTCTGTTGCAAACAATAATCCACATGCGTTCAAGCCATGGTGAACTTATTAAAATCCTAAAAGAACTAGATTACATATATTCTAGGATTGAAATTTATGATCCAGAATATGTTTCCTTAAGGAAGACCTGTGCCCCTATTATTTTCTCAAATTTTGGATAGAACAAATGAATTTCTTATTCTCATCGTTCAAAGATGACACCTATATTTATAAAAACAACAGCAAAAAGATACTTGTAGAATACTTTGTAACTCCTTTATATGGTACGTATATTTTCTGTGTATCAGAAGGGAAGTTGCTGGTAAGCGGCACCTGAACTTACCTCAGAAGAATTATACAAATACTATCAACAGTACCACAACAAATGTCTTGTTGAAATTCAAGAGAAAATACGCTACTGTTATAACCAACAGACAAGCACTGGAACATCACCGCCATTGATACTCACCATCATGGCATGACTGGATATCTTTTTTAAGTAAGTGTATGATAGAGCCTATCAAAGATGCAGTGCAGAATGCAGATGAAATAGTGTTTGTCCCTCATTCGTTCCTTCATTATTTTCCATTGCATCTTTTAGAGTTATCGCCGGATGATACTAAAAATGAAAATGAAAATAAAGAAAAAAGTATAGATCCCAATATAAACATTAATACTGATCTGCAATTCAATCTATGCCTCTAATCCAAACCCATGTTGTATCTTATCTTCCAAGCACATCTATTTTGCAGTTTCATCATCTCTAAGGAAAAAAAATGACAATTATGCTGTAGATAACAGCAATAGGTCTACCAATCATAGGACATTATCTCCATGCAACGCTTTTGGTGTAAGTAATAGTGAAAATGATTCAGAATTTTTAAGAGAATCTAAATGGTATCTAAACTGTACCTTGGGATTTTACTTAGAAAACCCCACTAGAGACCCGATGTCTTGAAACATCTTTGTGCAAGGATACTTCACTTTGCTGCCCATGGCCAATTTGATGACCAAGAGCCTTTAAAATCTGCAGAATCTCTTTAAAAAATAATGAACTGCTGACTGCAAAAGATCTGTTCGAGTTCCTTCGAAGCAAAAGACTTCCTAGCTCTTTAGTAACAATCTTAGTGCATGCGAAAACGGCCGTTAGTCGAGAACAAGCCAGGTGATGAGTGAATAGGGTTGACAAGGTCATTGCTCTATGCTGGGAGCCTCTACAGTCATTGTGAGTCTATGGACGGTAAACTCTGAAGCAACGGAGATGTTGATGAAACAGATTCTATACTATACTTAAAGACGGCATTTATGAAAATAATGATGGAAAAAAGCGGGAAAGAAAGAATAGCATTTCGACAGCACAGGCGTTTGCCAAGGCTCAAAGGGAGATATTGGATGAATTGAAGAACGAATATGATGAAGAATACAATCATCCATAACTTTTGGGCTCCTTTCCATGTTGATAGGGGATTGGAGATGATAAAAAAAAACTAATCTTCTAAATAAACGATATTATGAAATTGAAAATGAAAGTGATATAGGCAAAATAAATTTAAGAAAAAATGCCTTCGCTAATATCTTTCAAAAAAGATGTTAGAATTTCAAATATCATTTTAATTTCTAATATTTTACGATTTCCATCACAATTATAAAAGATATATTTTACTTATATTTACATATAGTTATAACGTTATTATTGTTATCTGTCTTTTTGATTTATTCAAAAAATAAATGATCTATTGATAAATGAAAAGATTCTTTTATTACAGGACACTATATGACAAAATATACAAACTATAAATTGTATTATGGTATATATACAAATGTTAGAATCGGAAATTCATTTTCCAAAAAGAAATGCAAGATCTAATGTTACTGCAAATAAATATAAAAAGCAATTACAATGGAGACAAAATAAAGTTCGAGAATTATTAGCAAAAGGATATTCTCAAAAAGAGATTTCTTCTACTTGACAAATTAGCCAACCCACAGTATCAAGAGATATTTCTTTTATTAAAAATGAATTTAATAGAGAATATTATCTAAATAATACCAAAACCAAATTTGCTTCAGATTATTTTATGACTGAATTGAGCTTTGATGAAATAAAGAAGAAATTGTGGGAAATTGTTGATAATAAAAAAACTAAAGATAGAGATAAGATAAAAGCATTAAAGCAACTAGCTAATATTACTGTAGAGATCGCTAGAACTTATTCCTATTTTGGAGGTTATGCTTAGAGTAAATAAATTAAATGAGGATCTAAAACAAAGAGAAAAAATAATTTTGGTTATGGAAAAAATTTTAAAAGAAAGCACGAAAATGATAAAACAAAATCATCAAAGATAGATGATTTAAAAAACCAATAGATGAAAATAAGATTTTTTGATATTTTAAAATATTTTATTCAATGCATTTGATTTCTTTGAATTATTAAAATTAACTTATTCAATAGAAATATTTGTTATTTCTAATTTGATTATTAACTTGATATTTAACTTTTAGAATTCTATAGATAATAATTTTTTTGTATATGAAAATTTATTTATTTAATTATTTCTTCTGATTTATTCAAATGCATCTAAAAAAGAAATCCATCCTTTTAGTAATTTCTTGCCCTTTGGTGTAATTGTGTATAGGCTTTTGTTCTTTAATTCTGTACTTTCAACATATCCTTCTCTTTTTAATCTGTGCTCTAATGCATCTTTAAGAGTTGCCGAAATTTTATAAATTTGACCCTTGGTGCGCACTGCAATTATTTCAGAAATTTGTGTAGTGTTTAAAGGTTCATCCTTGTTTTCTTCTAATGCCATAAGTATTATAAAACTATTAGAAAGTTGAGCTCCTTGAATCATTTCATAATTTTTCGCAATAGATTCCCAAATGCTTTGATTCTTTGGTTCTATATTTTTAATATGTTTTTTTTTTTTGTTTTCATCTTTTGTATTTGTTTTGTCTTGGTTTCGTTGTTGTTAATGTCATTGGCATTAGACATTTATTTTGTAAACTATATGCTATATATATAATTCCTTAAAGAAAATTAAGATAGTTAAAATTAATTCCATATTTTGACCATGCTTCAACATATTTGTTTGTCATTGAATCAAGTTCATATATTGCATAGTGTTTGGCATCTACTGTTTTTGCTCTTCCCGCCAATATGTTTGCTTCAAAGGGTTTCATAGTTCTACACATTACATTATAATGAGCTTTTCTTAACCACATAAAATTTAATGTTTCATCTTTTGTCTTTATATATGAATGAGCTGATTTAATATGTGTTTTATATGAAAATGAACCGAGGTTTCTAAAGGATTTAAAAAGTTCAGTTGGCACTACAGTAAAATAACATTTTTTATGTCCTCTGTGCCATTGTATCAATATAATTGAAATTCCATTAGGCTTTTCCATAACATGTATTTTTTCACAAGTACAACCCGAAAGATTGCTGCATATTGACTTGCTATACACATAAATTAATTCATCTTCTCTTAGTCCTGAAAAAAGACCAAACTTTACAATAAGACCTATTTCACCATTCATATCAAATACTAGTTTTAGTTTGTTCTCAAGGTAATTATCATCTACAATGTAGAGTTTACCGTGATCTGTATTACCAACAGAAAGACTATGTCTTCTAATAATTTTTTCAACAAGGTCTATAACTTGTTCATTATTGTATTTGTAAAGATAGTATTGGCCAAACTTTCTTAATGCATCCATTATCTTTGATTTTACTCTTGGTGTTAGGCTTCTAATCTCATCTATTTTCTCTGTGAAAAAGACATCTCTAAATCTTTTAAAATAACTAATTATATCTCTACAAGTATTAGGATGAAATTTCCTAACATTAAGATAATAATTATACATGTCTTTTGTATCTGCTCTTTCATAAAAATCACTATTACTTCCTCCTTCTAACAGGGATTTTATACCGCCTGCTTGCTGATTTTGGTATAAATTATCAATTTGTTTATCCTCTGTAACTACAGGGAACTTTCCTTTGGTAAATTCACGTACCATTTCATTTAAGCTGTTAAATCCAAATAGTTTGAGCCTTTGATTGAAAATGGCCAAGTCATTTTCATTTAATCTTGCTGTTAAGCTAATTCTATTATCTTTTAAAGGGGATTTTCTTACATATTTTATTTTATTTTCTTTTGGTCTTGATTGTTGTTGTTGTGATTGTGTATGATTATCTGATCAGATAATTTCTCTATTTTCCTTATCCGTATTAATCTTTTGAGGCAATTATTATTCTATAATAAAGTAAACCTTCTAAATAAGTTTTAGGTTTCTCTTAAAAGTAAAACCTAAAAAAATGATGGTTGACCATCAGAGGTTGATGGTTGACTATCAACAACAAACAGTTGACCATCAATTAAATTTGCTTGCTTTGATGGTCAACCATATAGTCAACTTTTTTGCTATTTTTAATCTAAAAATTATGGTTTGATGGTCAACTATTTTATAAAATTAAGCATAAAAATGCACGAGCATTTCTACCGAAAGCTATTCGATGGACTGAGCGGGATTTGAACCCGCGATTTTTCGATTGCGAATCGAACGTTCGTACCAAGCTGAACCATCAGCCCCATGTCTTGGCTTAGTTTACGTATATTTTATAATAATTTATATATTTCAATTCAAACATCCTTTTTAATTTTTTTAATTGTAATCTAGAATAATAATATCAAAAATAATGTTTTTATTTGTCGATGTTTAACTTTGCTTTGCAAGCAGTAATGATGACCACCTTCTAGCTCTGAGCTGTTTGTTAATCGATTTTTATATGATAAAAATAAATATTTTTTGTTTATTTAATTAATATAATTACTTTGTTTCCAATTGCAATATTAAATATCAAATCAATTCTAAAATAATAAATTGCAAAAAATATGCAGTTTTATTATTTTTTTATTAATTATTTTATTTATTTATATAATTCTCACTTTATTTTTAATAATGATGGTGGAAGGCGATTCGGAGAATTCTGCAGATAAAACAACAACAAATACCGAAATTATTCATAATAAAGATGCCATCTCTTCAAGATTGCTCCAAGAAATAAATAAAACCAACAAGAAACTTGATATTTGCATCAAAATCAATGATCCCTTCATATCCATTATTACAGATCTAATCATAAAATCTATACTTGAACTTAATGAAAATAAGAAAATAAGATCAAGATGTATTATTGAAAATACCCAAGATAATGTTAATTATTGCAAACAGCTAATATCGACGGTAGATGAAGTCAGACACTTTGATGAAATTAAAGGTAATTTTTTAATAAATGAAACAACCTATGCTGGTATTTCAATTGCACAAGAAAAAACATTACCATTACCACAATTAATAATTAGTGATGTTCAATCCTTTGTAGAGCAACAGCAGTTTTACTTTAATTTATTATGGAACAACTCCATACCGGTACCTCAAAATAAGAAAGTGAAAGGGCAGAATGGAGGGGAAGTAGTAGGAAGAGAAGGAGGAGGAGGGAGAAAAGAAATACTATCAATGCCGTCACCACCACCACTATTGAAATTGGAAAAAAAAACAGAAGTGCTTTACAATCAACAAGAAATATTAAAAAAATTGGAGGATTTTTATCATAATTCAAATGAAATTAGATTTTGTTCTCCTGTTGATGCTATAAAATTAATTTATAGCAATTATCTTGATCTTCATCATGAAATTTTAAAAAAATACGAAGATGGAAAACATAAGGGTATTAAATGGCTCACATCATTGAACAATAAAGAGGACATAGGATTAGTCAAAAAGTTTATGGATGATGGTATCGAGGTAAGACATGTTAAAGATTTATTAATCAGTAATTTTGCATTAAGCGATAAGACATTTCTTTTTACCGTTGAAAAGATTGAAGGTAAAAAAATGATAACTAATATTATATCTAGTAACGAGACATTATATATTAACCATTATAACACAATTTTTGAATCTCTATGGAAAAAAAGTATTGATATCCATGATAGGATAATGGCTATTGAAGAAGATCATTCTATTGATGTAGATGTAATACCAAATCCCAAAGAATCACTAAAATTTATCAAAGAATTATTTAAAAATGTAAAAAGCGAGGTATTGTTAATACTTTCTTCCTCTGTTGCAATATTTCGAGTAGAAACCAATTTCGGATTAAAATTTTTTGAGGATTTGGCTCTAAATGGAATAAAAGTAAGAATACTAATCCCTTTAGAAAAAGATTTACAGGTTGACATGAATTCAATTAAAGCAAAATATAAAAAAATTGAATTTAGAAACTTTTATACCGATTTAAAATCCATTCTGGGAGTCATAATTATAGATGGTGAAAAAGTTTTGTTACTAGAGGTAAAGGATGAAACAAAAAGGCCTTTTGTTGATTCAATTGGCGCGACAATATTTATTGAAGGCAAATCTACAGCAATGTCCTATTTTTCTATTTTTGATAGTCTTTGGAAACAGGCAGAATTATATGACGAACTAAAAAAAGCATATGAAAAAATTCAAAATCATGATAAAATGCAAAAAGAGTTTATTAATACAGCTGCTCATGAATTAAGAACTCCTCTTCAACCTATAATTGGAATAGCAACAATCCTCAATAGAGAAATACAAGGTGAAAGACACAAAGAATTGATTGACGTGTTAAGTAGAAATGTACAGAGATTAAAAACGTTATCAAAAGATATTTTAGATGTCACAAGAATTGAGAGTGATACTTTACTTCTCGATAAAGAGTATTTTGCAATTAAAGAAATAATACTTGAAGTAATTGACAATTATAAAAATGAAGCGGCAACAAAAAATATAAAGCTCGAGTATAATCCTTCTGACGATTACAATAATGCGATTGTTTATGCAGACAAGAACAGAATAATACAAGCAATATCTAATTTAATTTGTAATTCTATTAAATTTATTGATAAAGAAAAAGAAAAAGGAATTATATCTATATATGTTAAAAGAAGAAAAGATAATGATGGTGATACTACTGGCAGTGAAAATAATAATATGGCTGTTGTCACTGTCAAAGATAATGGTATTGGTATAGATAAGGAAATTTTACCAAGATTATTCACAAAGTTTGCTTCAAAATCATTTCAAGGAACAGGCTTGGGATTGTATATTTCAAAAAACATAATTGAAGCTCATGGTGGAAAAATGTGGACAGAAAATAACAATGATAATAGTGAAAAAGGTGCAATATTTAGTTTTAGTTTACCTATTGTTAATTAAATGGCATATTTTTTTCTTTATACTAAAAATCGTTATACACTATAAAGTTCATACTTTTTCTTATTTTTTTTTAAATTTGTTTCTAAATTGAATAGTATTATATCATTTATTTTTTATTCAAAATTTTTTTACATTGGATTGCTTTTACATGAAAAAATGTCCTGCAATTGGGTAATACATATTAATAACTGCTTTTGATAATAAAAAATAGCTGTTAAACTAAATTAATTTGCAAAATATTATCCTACTAGTATGTGTGTGCTGCATTTATCAAAATTTAGGGTAATACGACTCTAAAAACCACATATATTTTGAATTTCTAATGATGGGGTCCATACGGCTACGATTTTTTTTGTTTGGAATCTCTCAATTAAATTACAAAATTTTCAACTATAAAATAAAATATAATTTATTTCTATCTAAAATTTTAATAAAGTCTCGAATTAGCCTTGCATGTAGTTTGGCAAGCAAACCTTATTGTCAATTGTTCTGTTTGTCAAGTTTGTATTTGCAATAGTCTAATTATTTTAGCAGAATGGTTTCACTGTAATGGCAAGAGGAGGTTTTATATCTACTACGGACTTGGTGTTCTTCTAATAGATGAATGGAATATCGCATTATCCAGTGTATTTATGATACTTGATATACAAATAGTCTTTCTAGTAGTGTGATTTAACATACCATTATGTATTTAACCGAATAGTGATTGATACATTTTCTTACTTTCATTTCAATAGCTGAGGTTATCTTTGTATATTGATATATTACATTTATTAAAGTTAATTTTTAATATATTAAAAAATATGCGATTTTGTAAAACCTGTGGTAAAGAGGTGCCAATAAACATAGAAAACTGTTCTTATTGCGGGTCATATGTAAATAATCCCGATAACACAGATAACGATGTATTTGTTGATTCAAATCAGGTAAAAAAAAGACCTGCAGGAATTTCTATTATCTCTATTTTTTTTATTATTGGCGGAATTTTATCCATCTTGGGTATTTCTTCAAGCATCCAAGGAATTGTTTCATTTGCATTTGGTATTGCATATATTGTAATTGGATGGGGGTTGAGAAAAGGTAAGAGTTGGTCATGGTCAGGATTTATTGTATTAACTGTATTAGGAGTATTGATGAGTATCATTAGCATTATTATGATTTTGATGTCTCCTCATTTTCAACAATTATCTGCAAATAATATCAATAATCTTATTTTCGGGTTTGTAATCCTAATATCAATAGAAATAGGAATAAGCCTGCTACTTGTATATTATTTTTATAGACCGCACGTAAAATTATTTTTTGGTAAATCTTAATCTACATACTTTTTTTATTATTATTATTCTCCATATATTTAATTTTCAAATGTTAATTAATCAATAGCAAATATTCTAATAGATTTCAAATGGTAACAAAAGTTATTATATCTTATCAAAAATTGATATATTGTATTGTTGCTTTAAAAAAAATAATATTATATATCTATATGGAATCGATGTTAATCAGTATATATCTCTGTGTGTATTTTACTGTTTAATCTAAATAAATATAAATAGATTTGTTATAGATAATGTTATTATAGAATAATTACTTTTATCTATCGGCTATAGGTATGGTTTAATATAATGTTAAAGAGTACCTATGATTATATAATTACAATTTGTTATGTATGGTTGATTATGAATGCTTTTTTTATAGTTATTACAATTCATTTTTTACTGCTGATTGGATTAATATTTCCTGTTCTTATAATATTGGTATTGCATAGGGAAAAAAATATTAACAAGATTACAAGATAATTTAACTTTAATATGATTTATAAAAAAATGAGAGACTTAATATTATTAATATTTTAAAAAAAACTTTTAACTGTATTTTATTATCAATTTTGCCGGTATCTTTGTTCAATTACCTGTCCTTATTACCTCTTGCAGCATACACCATATTATTAACATAAAATGGTAACACTGTTGTTCGTAGAATTAATTAACATATTTTATTTTATGTCAAAAAAAAAAATAAAAAATAAAGAAAAGATAGAGAGAGGGAGTGAGAGTGTGTGTTGTGAAGATTATATTATCTCTATTTTTTTATCATTATCAGCGATATAATTTTTATTCTTTGTGAATCATTCATAAATTTATCTAGGTAGTGCGATGAAAAACATGATGGCGCCCCACCTTCTATAATCCTAAATATTTTAAATCCTATGAAACTAAATGTTTCAATTAGCCACTTTTTCCATAATGTATAGTCTGAGGCTGAAACAGGCTCAAGAAGATCGTCAATTAATTCAGTTACTAATATAAAATATCCACATACTTTTATTTTATCTAAAATCGATTTATAAATTGGTATCCATGTTTTCTGATTTAACTTGTCAATGTATGTAGGATGAGGCAAAACCGATATTACTGTATCTATTGAATTATCATCAAAATTTTCCAATGCTTTTTCAAAGGGTTCATTGATAAATTGCAAGTTCTTGTTCTCTTTTTCATCTACTCTATTGCAAGAATTGCTGTACTGAGTACTATCAATTTCTATACCTATAAAAAGAACCTTATTTTTGTCATAAAGCTTTGTAAGATTGCTCAGTAATCTTCCATCTCCAGAACCTATCTCTATTATAATTTTATTGTAATTATCAAATAATTTTGCAATATCCTGAGACATTTGTTATTATTGATGCTTATTGTATGCCTTATTATTTATTAATATAATTTTCATAACTGTCCAAATATTTATTCTTAATAGAAAGAAAGAAAGAAAGAAAGATTTTGTAGTAATTATTTTTTACTAATAATTTATTTATTGATTTTATATGATTTTGACATTTAGGGAAAAGAGAAATGCCAGTGAAAAACGCTATATGTGATTTATCTTTTCCCACAAATCAATATTTACAAACAAAATAGTTTTCTTTATTTTTTTTGTATTATTTTTATAAATAAATTTTGTATAAATGTAAATTTTTTTAAATTCTATTGTTAAATAAAAATATTTTTTTTAAAATGACAAAGTTTTTTTTAACAAGTTATTCAATTTAATGAATATGCCCAAAGACCAAAGAGTAAAGTGCTCATCATGTGGTAAAATATTTCTATCTCATACCAATGCTACATTGTGTTTTTCTTGTTCAAAGAATGTTGATAATATAGGCTGAAAGTGGATATAAGTATATTATGATGATAAAGAATTTCGTTAAATCATCATCTTTAATTTTTTTTACTCTGATTTTTTATTATTGATATATACTAAAAAAAAGAGTATAAGATAGAGAGATGGTGCAAAAATATCTATAATTTTTAATGCATTTTCCTATTTGAATCTGTGCCATTGCTGATAAAAATTGGGTTTAGTTTTTGTTACCTAAATTCAAACTATAATAATTCTACCTCTATCTATTTACCAATAATTTATTTAATTGATGGTTAAAATCTTTTATTTATTTTATTTAGATTCTAAAACAAGTATGACATATTTAATTAAATGTACTTTAACTTGTTATTATGTAAAATAATATCTATAAAGATTAAAAAATGTGTTAAAAATAAGATAAAATAAAATATAGATAAAAAAAGTTTTTATTAAATCAATTCATTTTAAAAAGGATTTATGAGAGACAATCAATTTTTTGATGAAGAATCCAAGTCTTTATTTAATGAAATTCCAAATAGTAATCTATCCAAAATTAAACTTTCTTTTTCTCTTGATTTTGACATTGGTCAAAGTTATGTTACATCAAAAATAGTGGATAGAGATGGTGATACAAGAAAATTGAATATACAAGCCGGACAAAGGGGAATCAAATTACAAAAAGATCTATTTCGTTTAAAAAGTGATGATAAGGATAATCTTCCTCCTAATGTTTATATTAAAACATTGTTAAAAGATTCTAAAATTCTAATTCGTAAATTACCTGTTATAGGAACAAGTGATTGGCTATTGATATTTGAAGAGGATTTGTTTATGCTGGCTGTCAAAGGGTTATATGATGAAATCGAATTGCTTGGATAGATATTCAAATAAATTAAATTTAATAAAATTAATACCCTTTTACTTGTCTTTTCAGGTTCTCCTCATTTTTCTGTACATATTTTTCTACCAACTTTTTTGAATCCAATTCTGCTTCTATCGATAATTGAATTAAAAAATGCCATACATCTATTATTTCTTCTTGTATTTTGTCCCTATTCATTGCATTTTCTTTTTTCCACCATTTCCAATTTGTTTCTCTTTGCAGTTCTATTGCTTCATGTACAAGTGCAGTTGATAACATGAAAATTCTGTATCCCTCAAAAGGCTCTTTTATATCATATAGATTTTTCATTTTATTTTCAGAGTTTTCCAATTGCTTTTTATAAAGTTCATTTTGTTTGTTAAAAAGAAAATCTAACTTGTCGTCTGTGTTTTCTAATCCTGCTGCTGCTCTGCTGCTTGATTCTCTTGAATTGAATTTTTTGTTATTTACAGTGGAGTTGTTGTTATCTATGTTGTTTATAGATTTGGACATATCTTTTTTTGCTATTTTTTATTATCTATATGGTCAAAGAATCAATTATTTTTTAGTATCTGGTTGGTTTAAATTAAATAAAAATAAAAAATATAGAAAATAATCTATTTAAAAAATTTTAAAATGTCAATACGAAATTTTAGATATCCATATAATTTATTTATGCACAAATATACCAATTGACCTACATAAAACTTTGTTACATTACGCCTCTGACACTTGAATTATTTTCAGAAAAAAAACAGTAATTGATTTCCATAAATTATATTTTAGGATAGATAGAGTTTTACCAAGAATATAAAGTTTAACTAATGATATCTCAAATTTATCTTGTTGATGTATTAATATAATTGAAATATTACTCGCTTTTTAATATTTTTTCCTTCATTTTTATAAACTCGTCTTCGGAGATGATTCCTTTATGTTTTAATTCTCCTAGTTTTTCCAATTCCTGAACTACAGATGGTTTTCCTCCTTCTCCTGCTCTTCCTGCTCCTAATCCTGAAATACTGGTATTTCTATTGCCAAATACATTTAATCCTGGATGTGCTCTAACCTGTATTATTCCATTTCTAATTATCTCAACCAATCTATCTCCTTTTATTTTGGGAATGGCATCGATTACCCCGTTTTCTCCATGTTCTCCTTCAGTTATCTTTTTAATTCCTGGAATTCTATTACTCATATTGGAATTAAACAAACCTGGAGCATTAAAAATAACAGAGGATGATAATATTCCCTTCTCAAGATGTGCATTTAATATTACATTATAAGGGATGTCTAATACCTCCTCTTTTAAACCCAGCATACTGGGATCTCTTAATATTATTCTTCTATCTGTTGCATATACTGTATTAGGTGTGGAAAATGAACCACCGGGTTTGATTCTTGATTGTCTTGCAACAAGCAGAACGGTTTCATCTGGATTTAGCATATTTGCAATTTTTCGAATCTCATTCAATTCTTCTTCATCTGTAATATCTGTAATGAATGAATCCTTTTTTTTTGCCATATCTTTTATAATTTATTAGCTTTTGCAATTTTAAAAAGGTATTCGTTTATAATTGTCTTTAATAGAAAAATGTTATATATAGGAAAAAATACTAACCTTCGATGAATACAAAACATAGTTTAATGACGTTTTCTCTACTTTTTACCTCAATTACTTGGCTTTTTTTACTTGTTGCAACTTCCGAACCTACTACCATTTTTAATAATAATTCTTTTGCACAAAACTCTGCAGCAACCATCAACCCTCTTAATCTCTGCAGCCGGAGGAGGAGCAGAGCAGCAGGAGGAGGAGCAGCAGGAAGTATAATTCAACCAGTTCAATTTAACAATTATGAAAATAATCAGACTTGGTGTATCCCTAAAATATCCATCAAATTTTTTAATAGATGAAAGTAAATCAAACAATACCCTTCAACAAATAAGTTTTTACCCTACAAATTACGCAAACATATCTCCTGAAAACCAAATCTTGTGGATGGATGTTTTTGTTCAAATGTTAAATCCTAACTCCGACAACAACAACAACAACCTTTATCACCTCTCTCTAATGACAACTCTTCGTTTTCAAATCCTTCTCCTCAGGCAAATTTTGATATCGTTGCCTATTCTCAAAATTTAGCCAATTCTATACAACAGGGAAATCAGGATGTAACAATAATTGAAGGATCCAACAATACATTGCTTTCAGGATACCCTGCCTACAAGTTGATAACTAAAAGTCATATTAATAATTTAACGATAGACGATGTGCTAATTTCAACAATATTAAACAATAAAGTTTATTCTCTAAATTATCAAACTGATTCGTCAAATTATCTCGATTCACTTCCAACAGCAAATAAAATTATTCAATCCTTTAAAATAAATCCACAGACCGCTAGTGTAACAATACCTATGGGAATAGCAGAAGGAGGTAATGGAAATGCAACACTGCCATCAAATGAAAATTTGAATTTAAAACAACCTAATGCCAACATCCCACCACCAAGCATTCCTTTAGTAGAGAATCTGATGTCATCTTTGAAATTAAATAATATCACAAACAACTCTCCAGAGATGCTTAAAAATCTAAAAAATTCAATTGAAAATTCATTAACTAATATTTTGGCAGATTCCAAAAATACTTTTAATAAATCTATATCAAATCCCTCATCAATACCATCCTCTGCCTCTTCATCACTTTCTTCATTACCATCAAGCACATTGGAAAAAGTTTGTAGTATTCCTTTAGTTTCCCAAATATGTAGTAATAATGGAATTGGAAATGTTGGTGTAAATAGTACTAATGGGTCCGGTGCTGCTGCTGCTGGTAGAGGCGGAGGCGGAGTAGGAGTAGGTGGCCTCAATACTGAAAATAACCCTAATAGTGGTATTTCAGTAAATGGCACTAATAATAATAACAACAACAATAACAAACTTGAAAATCAAATAGAAAACACTCTGAAGAATATCCTTGGAGCGAACAATAACCCTAATAGTGGTATTTCAGCTAAATGGTACTAATAATAATATCAACTCTCTGGAAAACACTCTGAAGAATATCCTTGGAGCGAACAATAACAATATTCGAGGTAACCTTACAGAAGGACTAAATAATGTACCTGGACTTAACAAATTGACTAACTCATTTTCAAATCCTTCTTCCTCTCAATTATCAAATGAACTTTCTTCTATGTTTTCAAACCTATTTTCCTCAAATCCAGGTGGCAACGGGAGATAAATAAAAAAAAATAATATATTAGATTAAATTAAATTAAATTAATTATTTTTTTTATAACAAAATATTATATTATTTCACATTAATAATAAACTATAATTTGTTTTAAAGATATTGAAATTTTGAAGAGATGGAGGAGAAGAGGAGAGGCGGCGGCGCTCTGTCTGTATAAAAATAAGAAGAAGGAAAGCAGGAAAGAAAATTTATATATAAAATATAACAAAAAATCTTTGAATTATTTTTTAATAGTTTTCTTTTTATTTAACAAATAGTCTTTTATTAATATTTTATCAATGTCTTTTGGATTTATATAAATTGATTTTCCATTTACAGATTTGGCTAACTCGTTTATAAAATCAAGTAACGTATCCTCTTCACTCACCATTATAGTATCAATATTGATACCTGCTTTGAAAGTATTTTTCGCCTCCTTTATTGTTTGCTCTCCTATATACTGATCAATTTGTCTGTATCTATAACATAAATACACTATTTGTTTGTCTTTTATCTCTAATTTGATGTTGTTATTTTTTGAATATTGTTGATCGAGTGCATTATAATCTGGAATATAAAAATGTGAATATGGTCTTTGTTTCATTATTTTTTCTTTTTCATTAGTAGTATCAATAAAACATGCACTTGGATGGCCGTCTGTAATCATTACAATTCTTTTGTTTTTGGCTCCATTTTTTTTTAGAATCTTTTTTGCAAGTCTATATGCTGCTTGATAATTTGTGTAATGTAAAAAATCTGCATTTGTTTCAAATGTTTTTAAAAAAGGAATATCAAATGTATCGATTTTAGATGCAACTGATCCGAATCCTATTACATAAATGGAGTCAAGTGGAAAGAACTTTTTATTAAGGATATATAAACTCCATAACGCTCTTTTAGCAGCTTCTATCCTGCTTAGTTCGTTATACATGGATGAGTATTTCATTGTAGAACTGAGATCTATACAATAAACTGTTGCTACCTGTATTTCTTCAATGGTTTCATATATTTCCAAATCCTCGTAATTGATATCAAGTGGAAACTCTATTATCGTATTTTGTTGTTGATGTTTATTTTTGATTTTTCTTTCTATGAAATTTGTAATTGTAGAGTTTATGTTTATATTTGATATTTCGTTTCCATATTCATATTTTTTAGAATTTTCTTGAATTATGTTACCGCTGCCAGTAAAATGGGTTTCATGCATTCCTAATTTGTCCGCTTTTAAAGATTTGATTATTTCTGCTAATATCTCCTGACCAACCCTTAAAAATCCTTTTTTCTTTAACCAGTTCTTTGAGTCAACTAGATAACCTCTTTCTATCAGTTGACTAACTATGGGCAGGCCGCTGCTGTTGCCTCCTATTGAAGATGGATTGTTAAAATTAAAATTTAATCTAAAATTGTCTTGTTGAGTAGTGGAGTCAAAACCCCCATCACCGCCACGCCACTGCCCCTTTCCTTGCATCGGTGGCAGCAGCAGCAGCAGATTTTTTGTTTTGGTCAGTCACATCAGCATTATCTGTTGCTCCTGCCCCTGATGATAAAGCCAATCTCCTTCTCTTCTTCCTTTCTTCTGTCATTAAATCTTGGATGTGATTTTGCAAGTACTGTTCTAATTCTTGAAGAGATGGTGTGGTTTCCTTTATGGCACTGTTACCCAATGCTTTTAGAATATCCGGAAAAAAATGTTTTAATAATTCATTATTATTTCTGTTTTTGTTACCTGATCCGCTTAAATCTTTATCTTTTTCTTTTTCTTGTTTCCATTTATCAGCATCATCATCATCATCACCTTTGAATGATTTTGAAAAATAAATAAATTCTTTATTACTGATGTTCAAATTAGATTCCAGTGTATTCAAATTTATTTTCTTTTCTATCTAATATGGGAGGATTAGAAAATCTGAGATATTCTAATAATAATTCCATTATAGATGCTATGAGCTCTTCATGTTTATCAAATTCTCCTTCCTCAAGTATTTTATTTTTATTATTCTTGTTGTTGTATTCTAAATATTCAAGATTATTGGAGATATTATTTTTTTGTGCTTTGTTAATGTATTCTGTTTGTTCTTCTTTAATCTCATCTATTACTTTTTTTACAATTTTTTTTGTAAATGAAAAATGTTTTAATTGTTCTGAATAAAGTAAACTGCTATTGTTATTAGAAGTAGTAGTAATATTATTGGAATCTGAATTTTTTAAATTTGATTTTAATAATCTGTTGATTGTTTCTGTTGTTTATTTGCTTTTGTTGTTCCTGTTGATGTTGATGATGTTGATACTGGTTTTGCAATACTGTAAAAGTTTTACCTTTAAACTCATTTTTTATAGATATTCAGCTCTTCTGAATTAATAAGTTTGGTAAAATAATCTATAGATGTTTCCTTCATTATTTCATAAATTGTATTGTTTAAAAACTTTATTTTATTTTCAGTTGTATCTTCTATCTCGTCAAGTTCAAATTTAGAAGATTGAAATATGCAGTAGATATCAGAAAATCTTGGAATTGTCATTACTTTATTAATTATTGATCTCATTACCTCCACTTCACCTATCATTATTTCTAGCGAGTGGATTGTAGATCGAACACTTACCCCTCTTTCATTATTTATTTCAGAATTAGTTCTTAGTGATTGGAATATTTTTACAATAGTT
The DNA here is from genome assembly GCA_963824915.1 of uncultured Nitrososphaeraceae archaeon. Lineage (GTDB taxonomy): Archaea > Thermoproteota > Nitrososphaeria > Nitrososphaerales > Nitrososphaeraceae > Nitrosocosmicus. The sequence continues at coordinate 45,304 of CAWGRD010000002.1, read as the reverse complement.
TTTAATATGAAAACTGGCAAAAATGTATTTTTCCTAAATAACATATCTATCTCTTGTATTAAAATCAATATTTCATCATCTAGTGTTCTAGGATAGTGGGTTTCTATATGACTTCTCAGACGATCGGCAAGTGGTTCAATTATCTTTCCAGAGTGAGTATAATCTATTGGGTTTGCAGTTGCAATTATTTTAACATCTGGTTTAAAGAATACAGGATATGCGCCGGTTGTAAATCTACCTTCTTGGAGAACACTTAACAATGTTACTTGCTTTCTGGGATAAAAACTGGAAGCTCATCCAAACACAAAATACCGTACCTTGCTTGTAAAAGATAACCTGGTGAATAGGAATCTATATCAAATACTTCTATTCCCTTTTTTATCACTTTTACAACATCTATTTGACCGACTAGGTCTTTAACTGAAATATCCGGTGTTGCTAAAATATATCTATATCTTGATTTTCCATCAACCCATTTAATCCTAGTATTTAATTTGTTGTTTTTTATAATCTCTTCACAATCTTTTGAAACGAAAAATTCTGGCAGTGATCTATGAATATCTTTATCTTGTAAAAGACTGATAAGCTGAGAGTACGGAATTTCAGTTGGAATATCGTTTGTAATAGTCCCTTCTACAATTGGAATTGGGGAAAGCAGATTTTCCGATAGTATTTCTGCTAATTTTGTCTTTCCTTGGCCTATGTGACCAATAAATAATATGTCATGGCCTGCTAATAATGCTCTCTTTACGGATGGAATGACAGTTTCTTCAAACCCTATTATCCCTGTAAAAGGATTTTCATTATTTTTTATTTTTGATAATAAATTTTCCCTTAGTTGGATTTTGGTTGAACGATATTTGTAATTACTTTCTAAAAGTTCTTTTAAGGTCTTTATCTCCTTATAATTTTCTGGCACTCCGCAATATGCCTCTTTATATGCTGGAGCATTTGAATAAGAAGATTCAACCAGTTCTAATACTAAATCCTTGTCAGACAATCTATATATTTTTATTTTATATATGATTTATTTAAAAATCTATGGAATTACGTTATGTTTAAGCAATTTATTTAATCAAGGAGAATGTAATAAATAAAAATATGCGATGATGATTTGGTACAAGATTAAGAAAGGCTAAAAGGGGCACAAAAAATAGTATTATTTGCCTGATTCTTTTGTTCTTTTACTCCAAATTATTCTGTATTTTATATACCAAGCAACTATAATTATTATACCTATTATTATTCCATATAACGAATAGACATATAGATTTGTAACAAGGAAACAATATTGCACAAGTTTAAAAGATTCTATTTTTTTTTCTTTACTGCTCTGATTTTGATTTACTATCTGCTGCTGCTGCTGCTGCTGCTGGCTAGTTTTATTAATTTTTTGTTCATTTGCCGCTACCGTGCAGCCACTCTCTGATGAATTTATTTTAGTTATACAATTAGTTCCTTCAATATTTAAAATAGTGGCAAAAATAGAACATGTAAATATCAGTAGTGTTGAGGCTTTTAAATAGTTGTTTTTTTTTATAGCATAATAAATACGCCAAAACAATACATTTCTACAATAGTTTGTTATGCAGGGTTATATGCTTTATTCTTTCAAATTTGATTTCAATTAGTTCTACTAAAACTCAAAACATTTGTTAATTGATATTTAAACAAATAAATAAATTTATAGATTTATAAAAACTTTTGCAACGGTTGTATTTTGAGTGCTTGATATATCCACCTTTACCTTGCCCAGGTTTTCAAATATCAATATCAAAAATTCTTTGATAAATAATGACCAATTTTCTCCTAATTTATGCTGAATTACATATATGTGCTTTCCGTCTTCGTCTATTCTGTGATCTGAATTTATCCCAACTACTTTCATGTATTGCTCCAAAACCTCTAAAACGGTTAGCAAGTTATAATTTTTTTTTATTAACAAAACAGAATCCTTTAAGAAAATAAAAGCTATTTGTGAAAGTTCTTTCATCAGCAAATTTCTAAACATACTTATGTCCTCAATTCCATTTTCCTTTCCGAATTTCATTACCTCATCCATCATGCTTGATAACATTATTTTAGGGACAGGTAGCATACCCATTTTATTCTCATATCTTTCCCAATTTGAGTACCTTCGTAATATTTGATTTATGAGAACATTTAATGATGTTTCTCTATATTCTGCCTCAGTTTGCAATTCTTCAATTATAGAGCTTTCCAATCTGAATGTAATGCTTCTTGTTTTGCCTGCTTTATTGATGATATTCTCATTATCGTCTTCTTTTTTCATAATGATTCTTTTTACAATTTTTTATTTAACCGTTGTTTGTTTTAAAAAAATAATGATTTTTTCATGTCTTTAAACTCTCATGTGATATTTTTATACCTATAAAGATTAGTGATAATGACTTTTGATATGTAGGTGCATAGCTGATTCTGTAAATTTCTTTAAATTGTTTTCATCACTAAAAAATATATCTGAACTACCGTGAAATAATAACTTTTTATAAATACAAGCTACCTTGTTGGATAATAAATTAACTGCATCCAGGTCATGTGATGACCAAATTATAGTTATATTTTTTTCTTTGTTTAATTTTGTTAATAGTTTATAAAACAATTTTAAAATATTTGCATCGATGGCTGTAGCCGGCTCATCTAATATTAAAAGTTCCGGTTCATGGATCAATGCCTTTGTTATCATAACCCTTTGCTGTTGCCCTCCTGAAAGATCGCCTATTCTTTTATCTAGATATTCTGATATACCTGTTAATTCTAACAGGTTTTCCATTTTTTCATTACTAATTTGTTTTCCTATGGTACCTAGCTGTATTATTTCTTTCACTGTTGCGGGAAACCTGGGATCAAAGTTATTTGATTGAGGGATATAACCGATTTTTTTATAGATATTTTTTGATTCTTTTTTTATATCCATGTTAAATAATTTTATTGTTCCTGAATAATCTTTATTCAATCCTAGCATACATTTAAAGAGTGTAGTTTTTCCAGCTCCATTGGGTCCTATTATCCCTAAAAAATCTCCCTTTTTAATTTCAAATGAAACATCTTCTAAAATAATGTCTGAATTGTTTCTCAAATTCAAGTTTTTTATGGTTACTATTTTATCATTATTTTCATCTATAACGGACATTATTTTATATTCAAATTACATCCATAACTATCGTTTATATTTTTTTTTAAAAAAATTATATTAGTTAATTAATTAATTAATTATTCCAATACACCTTTACCATTGTATTTTCAAAAACATTTGTTTAAATGTACATATAAATATCAAATAGTACCATCTTTCATAATGAATCCTTCCTTGTTATTGTTGTTTGATAAACAAAATATCATATTTTTTTTTGTTTTAATTTTGTTATCCAATACCGTTACAAACTCCTTTGATATTTATGGCCAAAATTCAAAACAGCAACTGGTTCCTGGACTATTTGGTAATAACAGCAGCAATTCTTTATTAAATGATGCATTTAACAAAGTAAAAGATTCGGTTGTACAAATTACTACAGAATACAAATCCATCTGATATCTCCAATCAATTTTCCGATACAGGCAGCGGTAATAGTGCTAATTCTATACCCGTAAAATATGGCTCAGGATTTGTATATGATAAAACAGGTAACATTATAACAAATTCACATGTTGTCGATTCTGCCATTAATATTGTAGTCACTTTCAACGATGGAAATTCATATCCGGCAAAATTAGTTGGAACAGATCCATATGGAGACGTTGCAGTAATCAAATTAGTACAACCAGTAGATGAAAATCTGGTTCCTGTGGTATTTTCTAATTCTACAAATTTAAAGGTGGGTGATCCAGTACTTGCTATTGGAAATCCTTATGGTTTAGACAATACATTAACTTTTGGAATTGTAAGCCAGATGGGAAGGCTTTTGCCTAATTCTGATTCAGGATATTCTATCCCTAATGTGATTCAAACAGACGCAGCAATAAATCCTGGAAATTCTGGTGGCCCTTTAATTGATTTAAGTGGTGATGTTGTAGGTATGAATACCGCCATATTCTCAAATACTGGAGCCTATACTGGTGTTGGTTTTGCAATTCCTTCATATGATATTCTAAGGGTAATTCCATCATTAATAAAAAGTGGAACATATGAACACCCTTGGCTTGGAATTTCTGGAAGTAAACTCACGCCCAATTTAACTGAACTTTTTGGTCTTCAACGAAATTATAAGGGCGTTCTTATTGATAATGTTGTAAAAAATGGACCTGCCGATAAAGCAGGATTGAGAGGATTAATACTACAGGTTGATATGGATGGCCGACAACGGATTATTGATAAAGATATTCTAATCGGGGTAGATAATACACCTGTTTCAAGAATTGATGATGTTGTTTCTTATTTGGATTTAAATAAAAAAGTTGGCGATGAACTTAAATTAACTGTTAATAGAAATGGACAGATATTAAATTTAACAGCAATATTAACACCCAGACCTACAATATCTTTACCCAATACAGATTCTTCTCAATTACCATCATCGCCAGATAACAATCCTTATTCTCCATTTCCAAATTTACCGCAACTTCCTCAACTACCAAACTTTAAACTACCCCAGCTACCTGATTTCAAACTACCCCAGCTACCTGATTTCAAACTGCCCGGATAAATTATTTCTTTCTTTTCTTTTTTTAATTTATTTTATTTTATTTTTCTGGTTGTCAAAATACTATGTTATTATTATTATTGCTATTCTTCCATACTGTCTCCTTCATATTCTATCTATGGATTTTCTAACCCTATACATTCTTCCTTTAAATCAAAATTATTAATTTTAAAATTGATAGGAAATAAATATATTTTTTAATTATTGTTTGGATAATAGATTAGCATGAAAGATTATGCTTTAGATGAAATGGATTTACTTACAAATAACAATTCAAAATCCCTTGTATTGTTTTATGCTGATTGGTGTCATTATTGTAGTCGATTTAAACCAATTTTTGAAGAAACTGTGAAAAAAATAAGCCCTAAAATTTTGGTTGGAGGTGTAAAAATTAATGATGACGATAATCCTCTATGGGATAAATATAATATCAATGCTGTACCTACATTAATCGCTTTTTCAAATAATTCTATTAAAAGCAGACGGGATGCAAAAATGGGTGTAGGTTTAACTAGCTCTGATTTGCAATCAATCTTATCGGATATTAATGACAATGATGACACTACAAAATCTAATCAAAAATGATGGTGTATCAATTTTCCAATTCAATATCCTAGTAATTTTTACATTGATTGATGATGATAATTATGATGGTTGTATGGTAATGGTGAATTAAAAATAATGCATGAATTAAAAAGATATTTATCTTTAAAAAATAAAATTAAAGAGGCAAGAACTTTAGCACTAATTGGGATAGCTGAAGCCGGCTCTGGTCACCCAGGAGCTTCTTTTTCTGCAGCCGAGATCATGGGATCGCTTTATTTTCAAATTATGCAATTTGATATTGCCAATCCCTTTCTCCAAAGCCGTGATTATTTTATAAATTCTAAAGCTCATTCGGCTCCTGGATATTATGCTGTATTATCTATTGCCGGTTCATTTCCAAAAGAAGAAATAACGACATTAAGGAAATTGAATTCTAGACTGCAGGGTCATCCTGTTAGATATAGTGACTTTCAGAAGCATCACAGTGTTCCTGGAATAGAATATTCTGGAGGATCTGAAGGAATAGGATTATCAGTTTCTGTTGGTATTGGGCTTGCTAACAAACTTGATAATAAAAATAATATGGTTTATTGTTTACTGGGAGATGGTGAAATAAATGAAGGCCAGATTTGGGAAGCAGCCATGGCTGCTGCCAAGTTTAAACTAGATAACATAGTTGCAATATTGGATAGGAATAAGATTCAACAAGATGGGTTTAGTGACGATATTATGCCTCTTGACCCAGTGAAAGAAAAATGGTTATCTTTTAATTGGAATGTAGTTGAAGTAAATGGTCATAAAGTAGAACAAATAATAGATGCCCTTAAAACAAGATCTATGGGAAAGCCCAAAATCATAATAGCTAATACTGTAAAAGGAAATGGGATTAAACACATGGCAAATAATCCTCAATGGCATGGGAGGGCTCCATCTAAAAAACATCTTCCCCTTTTGATAAAGGAGCTTGAAGGCGAATATATGATTTCACCTTCTATTATAGCAGGAAATAGTGATAAGGAAAGTTTTGAATCCAAAATCGAAACGGTTGAAAAATTCGGTGCTGATATGATTCATCTTGATGTTATGGACGGAAAATTTGTACCAAATTCAACGTTTTTTTTATGATACCATAAAAAATCTTCGTGGGATAAGCAAATTACCTTTTGATACTCACCTTATGATAAATAACCCATATGAGGTTATAGATTCATACATTGATGCCGGGTGTGATATAATCACGACTCATGTTGAAGCGTTTGATAATGAAAAAGAATTTGAAAAAATAAATGATAAAATACTCTCTAGCGGTGTTAGCCCTGGTTTAGCAGTTAATCCAGGTACAGAATTACCAAAATGGTTATATAACTATCTTGATCGTTTGGATGTAATAATAATAATGTCCGTTAATCCTGGCTTTGCAGGACAAAAATTTATTCCTTCGGTTCTACCCAAAATGAAAAACTTGATTCCTGATCTTAAAAGAAATGGATATAGAGGATATTTTGAGGCCGACGGTGGTATTGATTTGTCAACAATATCTTCCTGTTTTGAAGCAGGTTGCAGAATTTTTGTTATGGGTAATGCTATTTTTGGATCTGATAATATTGTTGAAGCTATTAAAAATACAAGATTTTTATTAAATTCTACACTTGAAAAGGAATTACTGATGGAATCAGAATCATTTGATATAAAAGAAGATTGGATAAAAAATAGAAAGGATATTTTAAATCGATTTAATGTGGTCAAAGAAATATGCTAGGAGTAACAACAACAACAGAAATAATCATTAAAAATGTCTTTGAAAATATTATAACAAACGTGGTCAAACAATAATGTCATCGTCTTCGTTTTCTTTGAGTAATAGTGTACGAATTTCAGAAATGCGCTCTGCATACGGAGAAACATTGGTTAATTTGGGTACTGAATATTCTAATGTTGTTTGCGTAGGTGGGGATACCACTGATTCCTTAAAAACAAAAACATTTGGAGAAAAGTTTCCGGATAGACTTTATAATGTCGGAATTGCTGAAGCTAATTTGGTTTCCATCGCTGCAGGTTTAGCGATAGCAGGAAAAATTTCATTTGCTAGTACCTTATGCTGCATTTATTCCTGGTCGATGTTTGGATCAAATCAGAAATGCAATTTGCTATCCAAATCTAAATGTAAAAATTGTAGTTTCTCACGCAGGATTGTCGGTAGGACCTGATGGTGCTACTCATCAACAAATAGAAGATATTTCTGTAATGAAATCTCTTCCTAATATGAGAGTTTTAGTCCCATCTGATTCTATAGCCACCAAAAAATTAATAAAACAAATAGCCCATATTCCTGGACCGTTTTATGTAAGGCTGGCTCGACCTTCAACACAAGAAATCTATACTCCGGATTCTGAATTTCAGATAGGTAAGGGTAATATAATTAGTGATGGAAATGATGCAAGTTTATTTTCATGTGGTACAATGGTATCTGCCTGCATTAATGCTAAAAATATTCTAAAAAAAGAACATGATATTTCTTGCAGAGTTATTGATATGTATTCTATAAAGCCAATTGATAAAGATTTGATTTATAAATGTGTTAAAGAAGCAGGAGCTATTGTTTCAATAGAAGAGCATAGTATTATTGGCGGTTTAGGTTCTTCTATATCGGATGTTACCTCTGAATATTGCCCAACTATTGTTAAAAAATTAGGTATACGTGATATGTTTGGTGAATCGGCAAGGGATGATGAAATAGATCAGTTGTTTGATAAGTATGGCCTATCTTCAAAAGAAATAGTAAAGAATGTGGTTGAATTAAAAAAAAGTGATAGAAAATGAAAATATTTTTAGATACTGCTAATATTGACTCGATAAAAAAATATCTTGAACTTGGAGTAGTGGATGGCATTACTACAAATCCGAGCCTTCTCTTCAAAGAAAATAGCGGCGATCCAATAGATATAATGAAAAAGATTGTCAAACTTGTAGATGGCCCAGTAAGTTTGGAGATAGTTGCAACAGAGTTTGATGAAATAATGGAGGAGTCGTTAAAACTAGCTAATTATGGTGATAATGTGGTAGTTAAAATTCCTATGAGCAGTGTGGGCTTGAAGGCTATTAATATGTTGACTAAAAAAAATATTAAAACCAATGTAACACTAATTTTTTCTGCAAATCAAGCATTACTTGCTGCAAAAGCTGGAGCAACCTATGTTAGCCCATTTATTGGTAGACTGGATGATATGGGTCAAGATGGGCTAACCTTGATTAGTGATATAGTTCAAATTTTTGCAAATTATGATATATCCACACAAGTACTAGTTGCCAGTGTTCGTCATCCAATCCATGTAATTGAATCTGCCAAGCTAGGTGCAGATGTTGTTACTTTACCGCCTGAAATACTCCAAAAAATGATACATCACACGTTGACTGATAAGGGCTTGGATACTTTTCTGGGAGATTGGGAAAAACTAAAAAAAACAAATCCAAATTTACAATTTTAAATTATTTTTTATTATTACAATGTAAAAATATATTTTAGTGTATATTTATGTGCTGTTACTTAAATAGCGATATTCAATTTTATTATATTCTCTACATCCATAAATAAGAAGCGTCTAACAAAGATAGTGATTGATTCCATGAAAAAGATGCATCATTATATTTGAATTATCTCAAATTATATATTTAATATTTTGATATTCTATATGAATACACCATTTAATCTTCAATTCAATCTCTGTAAGAGAGCAGAGAGAAGATAGCAGCGGTATTGTACTTCTCTCAACCTATACAATGCAATTTTATCAATATCCTCCCAATTGCATTTTTATAAGATGATGGATTACCGGCAAAGGATTGCCGTCGAATCATTTATAATTCTCTCCTTTTAGCTTTTCTGTTATTTTAATATTAAATAATATCCATTGAAATACTGATAACAAAACCCATATGCAGATTTACTATACAAACTTTAAATTTTCAATCTTATATCATTTTTATGGATAACATAGACGAACGATTCGGGCAATCAAATAAGTCTGATCCAAGTGTATATCAGACCAAATATCCTCCGCTACAAATAATGACATTTTAAAAGTAATCCAAACTACGAATGACATATCTAAAAACAATGATAGATAAAATGGATGAAATTCTTATTTACCTTAAAGGCAACATTACAATTTCTTAATACAAGAGTTAATTTTTTTATCAAACTATTTTGCAAACTATTATATTGATTTTATCCGAGAGAAGGTAGAGAAGTCCCCCCTCTTTTCATTCAAAATTTAATCAAATAAATAATCATTCTAGGGTTAACAAGCCAAGTACCTTTTTTGGTAAATCTTGTAGTCTCTTTTTAGATAATGACAATGTTTTTTCATAGTTCAGGTATTTTAGGTTATATCCAATACCTATTGCATCATTAATATCCACTCCTAAACCAATTGCAATCATTCTTATTCCATTTCTTTTATATGATGTTACCGTTTTTCTTACCGCATCCATATCCGATGGCTCTCCATCTGTTAGTGTAACAAAAATATCTGGCTTAAAAGAATTAATAGCTGGCTGTAATATTCCATAAACCTCTGCTAGTGGAGTTCCACCCAAAGGTTTTATTTTCATTAATCTCTTTGCGTAAATCGATCCCCATCTAACATTTTGAGGTTTTATCAATCCAACATTTAATAGCTCTTGATTCAGTGTTGAATGCATAAACTGAAAATTTAATACCTAAATATTCTAATCCCTCACAAAGAGCCACCGCTGATTTTTTATATTCTATTTCGTTATCTTCTATACTACTTGAAAGGTCTAACAGAATTGAAATCTTGACATTTATTGAAATCTTTTTATCATTTATGAAAACTTTTTGATGTCTTTCAATATAATGCTCGACTTCTAATTCTTCACCTTGGTAATCGTAATTTTCTTTCCATCCTGATTTCCATTCTTTCAATGCTGTTTTTACTTTATTAATTAAATTATAGTCATAAATCTTACTTTCGTCTATATCTATATTATTATCTGGTATTGTAATTGAAAGATTTTCTATAGATTCAAAACCTTTATTATCATTTTTTTTACTTTCTTTTACAAGAGCCCTAAATTCTTCTTTTATGTCTTTACCTTGTTCTATATCTTTTTCTAATTTTTCTATTTCTATTTCTTTATCGCTTTTTAATTTAACAATCTTTTCTATTTGGTTTATTATTTCCTCATGACTCATAGAGAGACCGAACTTATTTTTAGGCATGAGAAGGGGAATAGGTGGTATAGACATTAGTGAATCTATTTGAAGTATCTTTATTATTTGTCTTGTCTCACTTTCAAGCCATTTTTGATCTGCAATAGGATCCATATGTTTATGGTTTTTTTTATAATTTTTAACATATTCTTTAATCGTATTTTTTGCATATTCTGAGGCTTTCATTACCCTTTCACTTTCGCCACCAAAAATTTCGCCCTTAAAAAAACCTGTTAAAAAAAACTGGGAGAAAGCTTCAATTATTTTAGTTTTTCCATGGAGTGAATTTAGTAGTGGTTTGTTATTTCCTGATAAAACTTCAAAATATATTATTTCTTTGATCATGCCCTTCCATTCATCTAGGCCCAATATTTCCACTCTCTTTGTTTCTATTATATTAAAAATATATCCAAATGCTATATCGGTATCATAAATTTTAAATGAATATTTTAATCTCATAGATTCATACCATAATAGCGTTCTCCATTGACGATACATTTGGAATGTATTCCCATAAAAATATTCTAAATCAGGTAAAGTTATTTTCCTTTTTTCTATATTTGTAGATATTTTTCTTTCCCTTGAGATGGTAACTATTACATTATTCATGTTTGACCATCTTCTTGCTAAAAAAGTAGATATTTCTATTAAAACATCGTTTCTAATAGAAATATCTTCGATTTCAGTATCATATTCTTTTATAGTGGATTTTATCTGATTATTTTTTTTTATATTATTATCTTTTTCTTCTTTTCCTTTTCCTTTTATGTTCCAGAAAATTGACAATTTGTTAGATCAAACCAGATTAAATAAAAATTGAAGTTATAATGTCCATCACTTTTCTATATTCTATTTCTCCCCACTGATGGTATACATTTGCAAAAACTATTTCTGCAGCATATTTTGAATCGGTATTATTGATAATAAGTTTTGAAAATGCAATTGTTTCTCTTATACTTGGACTGTAAAAAATTTCCTCTAGAGATGCCGCTCTTCTTAAATTATTAGCTAATTTTATTGCACTTTTAACTATCTCTTCTTCGGTATAGTTTAAACTCACATGTTTTTTTATTATTTCTAATTCTGTATCCTCTGGAGGATAATCCAGCATTATTCTAATCGGAAATCTGCTTATTATCTGAGGGGGTAATTCTTTTGTTCCTACATGAGATAAAGGGTTTATGGTTCCGATTGAAAACCACCCTTCTTTTGCCATTATTGTTTGACCCTCTGATTCTTTCAAAACTATCTGTCTTCTATCATCCAGAGCTTCGTCTAATCTGAGCAGTACATCCGGTTCTGCTGCATTAAGCTCATCTAAATATAGTAGATTGCCTTCAGTCATCGAGCGAACTCAATATTCCATTAACAAAATTTATTTGACCATTATCAATTGTATTTGTTCCAATCAAATGTGATTCTCTTGTTCTAAGGCTAAAATTGACTGAAAATAGTTCTTTGTTTATCGAATTGGCAAATTTCCTTACCAGAGTCGTTTTACCAGTGCCTTTGGGTCCAATAATTAAAACAAAAAGACCAAGTCTATATGCTTTATCCAATATTTCAAGAGCATTATTCCAATCTAAATATTCGATAACATTATTATTTGTATCTCTAATACTGTTGCTGCTACCGCTAACATTGGTATTGGCTGCTGCTGATGCAGATATCAATTTAACATTTCTCGCCACTTTATCTAATTAAAATATATCGCATTTCTTGGAATAATTGCCAAAACTTTATTGCCTGACTCTTTAAATTCAGAAATTACAGCCGAAGTCTACCATTTGCATTAATTATGGCTAAAAATTCGTTTTTTGTATTTATATTTTCCTTGAATATTCCTTCTACTGCGGATGTAGTAAATTCGGCTGTGCTTGATTGGGTTCCCCTTGCAAAGACACATGTGTGTATAGCTTTTATAACAACTCCTATTCCTTTTGGCTCTAATCTGTTGCTTATCTCTTCAAGAATTTGATATGTTAATCTCTCTTGTAATTGAGGTTTTGAAGAGACTTTATCAATAAGTCTTTGAAATTTAGAAAGACCAAAAATTTTTTTATCTGGGATATATCCTATAGCAACCTCGCCAAAAAAAGGAAGTAAATGATGTTCACAAAAAGAAAATAAACGCAGATGATTTCCTATTATCATATCATCATGTTCTGCTTTAAAAGTAGTAAATTTATCATAAGACCTTTTTCGTAAAAGCTCATCCCCAAAATACTGTAATCTTCTACTAGTTTCTTTATTATATTTGCTGTCGATGCCACCAATTAACCTGTAATATCCCTTGATTATATTATCAAATTCAACGATTGAATTGTCATCATAATAACTTTTATCTAAATTCTTTTTATCATTAGTATCTTTTACAACCATTTTAAATCTATTTTATATAGAATTTACTATAAAATGATCAATTAAAAATACCTTTGCTAAATATTTGTTAATCTTCTTTTTTTCTATATTTACTTGAAATTGACTCTGCATTACAATTAAAATTATCTATTAATCTTTCTGTAAATAATAATTCTATTATTTAATTAAAAGAGAATATGATGTCTTAAAAGTATTCTACTACTGCAAATTTACAGAAAATATTTAAAGTTAATAGAGATTATTTTTGTTCCAAATAATATTAAACCTTTGCTCAAATCAAAAAAATTGAAAGGTAATAGAAAATTATTTATTTTACAAATATCATTTATAGTACAAATAAATTGACATAAATCTTATTTTTCTCTGTGGTTTTTTATTTTAGTTGTTACAAAAGTGAAGATTTAAAAAAATGCGCATCTCTTATAGATGGAGGTTCAATTATTATTTTTCCAACAGATACTGTATATGGTATTGGATGTGATCCATTAAATGATAATTCTGTTCTAAAACTTTTCAAAATAAAAAATCGACCATTAGATAAACATCTGCCTATTTTGACAGATGATATTTTACATTTATCACATCTGGTTGAAGTTACAGAAAAAGCAAAGATACTAATCAATCGTTTTTGGCCTGGTCCATTAACATTGATTTTAAAACTAAAAAAAAATGGTTCTTTGACATCCAGATATGCTTTTGATAATACCATTGCAATTAGAATTCCTGACAATAAGTGTACTCTAAATTTGATACAACTTACAAAGAACAAATTATTGGTGGGAACAAGCGCTAATTTATCTAACCATTCTCCTCTTTCTAACCTTAAAGACCTAAATTCCTGTAATTTACAGGGTTATGATGCAGTGCTAGAAGGAGGAAAAGAAGGAGAGGCAGGAGAAGAACAAATAGTAGATAATAAAGTAGCAGAAGATGGGTCGGTATCGGGAGAACAAACATCTCTTACAGCTCATAATTCATCATTCATCTCTACTATTGTTGATCTTGTAGAAAATAATAATCTGAAAATATTAAGAGAGGGTATAATTTCAAAAGAAAAGATTTTTGAAACATTGAATGAAAAAGATAAAAAGTGATTGTTTTTGGAATTTAATTTTATCGCAACAACATTTAGGTATAAAGAAGATGACCTTATGGATGAATTAAGAGAACTATTTTATGAGTTTGGAGATTTGTCTACAAATATCCGTACAACAAATATAGATGGACTTATTGTAGGACATTGTCTAAATGATCCTATCAAATTTATATTTTTTATAAGACAAAAATTAAGGGATGTCCCTTGGGAAATAAGGTATTTACTAAGGTTCATTCCAATTGAAAAGGTCGTATTAACTGATATTTTGGAAATAAAAGATATCTCTATAGAATTAATGAAAAAAATACCATCTGATGAATCCTTGAAGATACAGATTGAAAAAAGGCATACCAATTTGAAACAACTGGATATTATAAACGAAATTGCTCCTTTTATATCAACAAAGGTGGATTTAACAAATCCCTCATGGATCCTCCTGATAGAAATAATAGGAAAATTTACTGGAATTTCTGTGATAAAAAATGAAATTTTATTTAGTTCCATGATTGAGAAACGAAATTTAGAATAACTATGGATTTTTCATTTGTATTTTAATTTAAAAGATTCTCATTATTTTAAAACTATTGCGGATCTCTCAATGAGAAAATTTTGAAATTTTAAATCATCCTTGATAATAGATAAATTCCCTAAATCATTTAAATCTTTATTGAAAAAAAGTTTAAGTATATTCAATTTTTTAGCCTCAGAGATTTGAATTAAAGAATTTGATATATCTTCTTCTCCATAGTTTTTTAAATCAATATATATTTTTTTAATATCTGTTAAATTTTTGGAAAATAAAATGAATATAAAGTCATTCGTTTTATTATCGTTTAACAATTGAAATGCATATGAGATTTGACTGGTATAACAAATTCTTAACAAGAATTCAACATCAAAATTTTTTATTACTCTTTCCTCTTTCCTCTTTATCTCCTCATTAATTATTTTCAGAATGCCAAAAATATGTTCTATTCCAAAGACAATATTTGCATTTACAATCACAATGTTAATATCGTTATGGATGGACTTGAGGCTATTATATAATTTTTTTATATCATTATCTAAAAGAAAAAATCCCTTAACCAATACATTTATTTCATCATATTGATATATGTCTTTGAGATATTCCTCTTCCTTTTCTTTTCCATTGATTGTTTATCCAATTGTTAAATATTATATATTTCCAATTTTTATTTTTAACGCAAAAACTCATTATCAGGGTGTTCTTCAAATTATATATCTTGAAAAGTAATGGATTGGGAAATACTTACTGGAATGAAGTTATTAATGTATTGAGAAATATTATTCCTGTCTATGACAAAGTAAATAGTGTAGTTTCATTAGGTAAAGATAATAACTTTAGAAAAGAAGGTATATTAAAAAGCGTTCACTCTGGAAATTTTATTCTTGATGCTGGCTCAGGTTTTGGGAATATGTCAAAAACAGTGTTAGATAATGTTTCTAGTGATGTAACTATTGTATTTTATGATCCTATATATGAGATGTTAAATAAAGTCAAAGATAATATTAATATCTGTATTAATCCTTTTAGTTTTTTTTTATGCAGTGGAGTTTTTGAAAAAATACCTTTTAAAAGTAATATATTTGATGTTGTATTATGTGGATATTCGCTCAGAGATGCCATAAAACTAAATGTCGCAATTGAGGAATTACATCGGGTTCTAAAGAAAGATGGTAGATTGGTAATTGTGGATTTGGGAAAACCGGATAATTTTATATCCAGAATTCTAGTATCTTTTTATTTAAAATATTTCTTGGCAATATTGGCTTTTTCAGTCGCAGGAAAGCGGGGAATTCCATTTAAAACACTTTATGGTACTTTTTTAAGATGGCCTAAAAACCAAGTTCTAAATAATATGTTATCAAAAAGTTTTTCTAAAGTGATATTTCAGAAAAAATTATTAGGTGGAGCAATTGTTGTTGTTGCCTACAAATAAATCAAATCAAAAAAATTTGATTTGTATGGATATAATTTATCTCACCCCAACAGTCTTTGTGAAACAAAAAAAATATTATCATTAATGAATATTTATTATTTATATTAAAGAAAATTAAGGAAAATTTTTAAATCGTAACCTTCAAACAGTTTTTATTGACATATCAAAATAATGTTAAATCTATACTTGAAGATGCTTTTAAGAATAATACAAAGGTAATTACAGAAGAAATAGCAAAAAATATTTTGACGACATATGATATTAAAGTACCCCGTTTTGCTCTAGTCCAAGACGTTGATAATGCTATAAAAGAAGCTAATTCTATCGGCTACCCTCTTGTTGCTAAAATAGTATCTCCCCAAATTCTTCATAAAACTGATGTTGGAGGTGTTAAAATCGACCTTAAAAATGAAGAGGATGTTAAAACTGCATTTAATGATATGTATGTACGACTTTCAAAAGAATATGATGTAAAAGGTATATTGCTAGAAAAAATGGTTCCAAAAGGGGTCGAAATGATTGTGGGTCTACAAAATGACCCTCAGTTTGGACCCGTCATAATGGTAGGTCTTGGTGGTATTTTTACTGAACTTTTCAAAGATGTTTCATTTAGAGTTCTTCCAATTACACAGGATGATGCTTTGGAAATGATAGAAGAGCTACAAGGTAAAATGTTGCTCAAAGGTTACAGAGGTTCTCAACCCATCAATTTGGAAATTCTATGCAATGCTCTTGTTAATATTGGAAAATTGGGATTTGATATTTCCCCTTATTATGAAAGCATTGATTTTAATCCTATTATTGTATATTCTGATAGTTACTACGTTGCCGACGCAAAGATCTTATTAAATGACAATCCAAAATATGATGTTATATCTGATGCAGAGCCCAATTCTACACACATGGATTTATTCTTTAATGCCAAATCTATTGCATTAATTGGTGCTTCCCCAGAAGTTGGTAAAGTTGGTAATTCTGTTTTAGAATCTTTGGTTAAACATGATTATAAAGGAAAAGTTTTTCCTGTAAATGCAAAAGGGTATCCAGAAATAATGGGTTTGAAAGCATATAAAAGCTTGGATGAAATTTCTGACCCCATTGATGTAGTGGTAGTTACTGTTGATTTAAAATTTGTGCCAGACTTGATGAAAATATGTGGACAAAAGGATATTCATAATGTAGTTATAATTTCAGGCGGAGGCAAAGAATTAGGAGGTGAAAGAGCAGAAATAGAACAACAAATCAAAGACTATTCTTCCAAATTGAATATACGTATAATTGGACCTAATTGTATTGGCATGTTCAACGGGGAAAACCGCCTTGATTGCGCATTTCAGGGCCATGAAAGAATGCTCAGACCTAAAAATGGAAATGTTGCATTTCTTTCTCAGAGTGGTACTATTGGCATTGCATTTATGGAACACTCATCGCCATTTGGAATGAGTAAAATGATTTCATATGGTAATCGATCTGACGTTGATGAGGCAGATATGATATGGTATTTATCTGAAGACCCACAAACAAAAGTTATCGGCCTATATGTTGAAGGACTTGGAGATGGCAGAAAATTTGTTAAAACCGCTAAAAAAGTAATCTCAGATAGAAAAAAACCAATTGTAGTTTTTAAAAATGGAAGAACTAGTAGAGGTGCAAAACAGGCTGCCTCTCATACGGGTTCATTGGGTGGAACATATACTGTTGTTAAAGGAGCATTTTCTCAAAGTGGTATTATATCTGTAAATAGTTATGATGAGTTAGTTGCTTCATTAAAATGTCTGTCATGGCAACCTGTACCTAAAGGAAATAAAGTAGCAATGATTACAAATGGTGCAGGACCCATTATTGCTGCTATAGATCAATTTGAAAGACTTGGCCTTGAATTAGCTAATCTTGGTGAGCAAAGTATATCTTCCTTCAAATCTCATTATCCTCCTACTTATGTTATAGGTAACCCTTGTGATATTACAGGCTCAGCAAATGCTGCAGATTACAAGTTTGCAATACAAACTTTTTTGGATGATCCAAATGTGGATATTGTAATGCCTTGGTTTGTATTTCAAGACGATCCCCTTGAAGAATCTATTATAGATATTCTTTCAGAATTTAACAAGCAAAGAAAAAAACCCATATTAATTGGTGCATTAGGTGGTCCATTTACACAAAAGATGGCTAATAAATTAGAAGAAAATCAAATTCCTGTTTATCAATCTGTGAATACTTGGACAACAGCTGCTGGCACCTTGGCTCAGTGGTCTTTATTATCTGACAAATAAACAATTATTTTTTCTTGGATATTTTTACTTTTTTATACTTTGGAAAAACTTAATAGAGTTGATTGCATATTATATCTATAATGGAAAGTGCTCAACAAACTAAAGTCGTCGATGTGACTTTAAAAGCTGCGGAAAAGGTTATAGAATTTATGAAACAAGAAGGCAAAGATAATCTCTATTTACGAGTATATGTTACAGGGGGAGGATGCTCTGGACTCTCATATGGAATGGGATTTGAAGAAAATCCTGATGAAGATGATATGGTTTTAGAACAAAATGGCGTTAAAATTTTAATTGATAACTATAGTCAAAAATACCTCAAAGGAGCAAATGTTGACTATATTGAAAGCTTGATGGGTTCTGGATTTAAAATATCAAATCCGAATGTAACAAAAAGTTGTTCTTGTGGTCATTCATTTTCCACAGAATAATTTTTTAAGTCATTTATTTATTTTTATGAATTTCAATAATCACTATTTTTAGTTTTAATTTATTTAATGATTATAGTAAAAATAAAAATAAAAAAGTTTATACTGTATTGTTTAAGGCCAAATTCCTCTAATTTTTATGGCTTCTGCAACTCTTTTAACAGCTGATGCAATACTTGCTGTTCGCATATTTGTATTATATTGTAAATGAGCGTCATAAATATCCCTAAATGCTTTTGTCAATATACTATCTAATCTTTCGTTAACATAGTTTTCTGTCCAGTATTCTCTTCTCAAATTCTGTAACCATTCAAAATACGATACTGTGACACCTCCGCTATTTGCGAGAACATCAGGAATTACTAGTATTTTATTTTGATAAAGAATATTGTCGGATTCTGGAGTTGTGGGGCCGTTTGCTGCTTCTGCAATTATTTTGGTATTTATTTTTGAAGCATTGTCTTTTGTAATTTGATTTTCTAATGCTGCTGGAATTAAAACAGTACATTCGGTTGTTAACAATTCTTCATTGGTTATTTCTGTGGAACCGTTAAATCCCTTTATTGTTTTATTTTTGGTTTTATATCTAATTAATTCATCCACTTTAAAACCATTTTTGTTTATTATGGCTCCTTGTGTATCGGAAACAGCAATTATCTTGGCGCCTTGTTCTTCAACTAATTTAGCTGCATATTGGCCTGCATTACCGAATCCTTGGACAACAACTGATGCTCCATTCATTTGTATGTTTAATTTTTTGGCTGCTTCTCTAACAACTATTGATACACCTCTTCCCGTTGCTTCAGTTCTTCCCAATGATCCTCCTATGGGTATGGACTTACCTGTAATAATTTCAGGCTGGTTATAATTTCCTTTTAGAGTGGAGTATGTATCCATTATCCATGCCATTTCCTCCCCTCCTGTATAAACATCGGGTGCGGGAATATCTGTATGTGGGCCTATGATGTCCGAAATTGAATATGCATATCTTCTTGTTAATCTTTCACGTTCACCTTGAGATAATTCTTTGGGATTGCAAATTATCCCTCCTTTCCCTCCGCCAAGGGGTATATCTACAATAGCACATTTCCATGTCATCCACATAGAAAGGGCCATAACCTCTTCAATTGAGACCTGTGGATGGTATCTTATTCCACCTTTAAAAGGACCTCTAGCATCATTATGCTGCGATCTAAATCCTGTAAATACCTCTATATGTCCATCGTCCATTTTAACAGGTAAAGAAACGGTGAGAATTCTCTTTGGTTTTGATAAAATTTTGTGAATGCCTGGATCTAAATTAATTAATTTGGCTGTTTCGTCTAATTGTTTTAATGCATTTTGATAAGGATTAGCATTGATCTCATTGCCTGATACGAAATTCGTCATTATAATAACACAAAAAAAATTTAATATATAAGTTTTGGTCTTGACAAGTTAAATATATTTGTATATATTATTCATTTCGTATAATTAATTTCAAAATAACTGATGAATTTTTAAAGATTATGGTTTAATCTTTCCAAAATAATTATTTAAATAAAAACGATCAAGAAATTTTTTGCAATGACTCAGGTACATTTCTTAATTTAAATATTAAATATTTATTAGTCATTTCTATTATAACTAACTATTATAGATATTTTAATTTGATATTGAATATAGGGTAAAAAATATTCAATATTATTAATTAAAATATTTATAGTTAATATACTAATTTAAATAACATATAAATATTATACCCTTTTTTAAAATGATACTATTTTCTGGTAGTAAGAAACATATTCTATTTAACTGTTATTATAAATTACCTATCATGAGTTCAAAGAAATCAGAAAAATCTGACAAACCTGAAGATAAAAAAGATAAATCGGCCATGACTGAAATAAATAATATGCAAAAAACACTAAAGACTCTAACAGACAATCTAAATAAGTTGAAAACAAAATTTAAAACTAAAAGCGAAGGTGTAAAAAAAGAATAAGTTTTTGCTTGCAGTAGTAAAGTAAAACCGTCATAACCGAACATTTTATTATTTATTAAAGAATGTCGTTTTATTTTTTTAAAAAAAATAGATTAAATAAATATTTGATACAATAGTATTTGCCTTCTTTAACCAATTTAAGTAATATTTTGGAAAAAAAATATTTGCAATATTATTATAATTCATACGCATAGTAAATCTATATTAGTTAATGTTAAATACTATTTTTGAACTTGTATGGTAAATATCAAATCAATTCTATCATTTAAATCTTCAAATACTGAAACGGTAGTTGATTTTGAAGAAATCCCTAGATTGGTTGAAATTATGGTAAAAGCTTACTCAAAATCTTTTACAGAGCATAATTTTAGTTTTAGAATTCTATTACCACGTTCCAAGGATTCTCAAAAAATTAATAATCACACTAAAAAAATGGGTTTACAAATTCAAAATGATTTTTTATTGGGGATAAGGAAATTAAAATTAAAACCTAATATTCGAGAATTCAAATATGTTCATGATGAAGAGCACTTTGGATGGTTATTGATTGATCCGTCAATTTATGATATATTAAATGCAGATTAATATCCTTTTCTACCATTGCCATTTTATTTTTTCTTGGTTTAAATTTTAGCTTCTTCTTTTTCTTCAACACCATTATTTTTTCTTTCTTCTTCTCCTATTTTTGTTAATTTTATTATTAATCCTGATATTATCAACCCCAAAATATATCCACCTATAATATCAGAAAAATACTGTTGCAAAAGATATAATTTTGTAATTCCTATTATGATGGGATAAATTATAATAAAACCTTTGGCAAAATAAGGTGACCTTTTATAGATTAGCGCTCCAATTACAAAACAAAATGCGGTTGTGGAAGCTATATGATTTGACGGATAAGAATAATTCTGAGCAAATGGCATAAAGCTGTCTTTTTCTAGAGTAAACTTGGCCGGAAGTTTAACTAGTGATTCAAAAACAGATGTTGTTGGAAAGTGATTTGCTGCAAAAAAAGGTTTTACATAGGTTGTTACTATTGTAATTGCTACTATTGAAATTAATAGTATCATTCCAAAACGTCTTGTTTTTTTAATTATTGTTAAAATAAATCCTATAATTATTAGATTTATTGTATCTGAAATAGTTGTTACAATTATAACTAGCAAGTCACTATGTGAATTTCTTGGCAAGTTCTTAAAATAATTGAAAATAAAATCATCAATATTTTTTACCAATCCTGTGGTGGTAAATACTGTAATTATTGTAAAACATATTAAAAATAATAAAATATATGAATATTTTATATTTAGAAAAGGGTTATGTTCGGTGGTGGTGTTGTTATTATTGTTTTTTTGATTCATAAATACTATACTTTTAAAATTTCGTATTTTTAAAGATCAAGTTTTAATTGGTGGCTAATTTTGACTTTTTGATTTTATCATAAAACTTTTGATTCTTCTTTTAATTTTTCAGCAGAATGTGGATCTTTATCTATATAGTATTTGATCATTCCAAGTTTCAATACCTTCAAAGATAATAGTGCACACTTTATTCTCGCTGGCCCCAAATTTGTTAAACCAATATTTTCAAGAATTTCATTTTTTGTAATATCTTTTATTGTTGTCAAGGGTTTGTTTGATACCATTTCCGTGAGCATCGAAGCACTGGCTTGGCTTATTGCACAGCCTCTTCCATCAAATTTAATATCCTTTATAGTGTCATTTTCGACCTTTAAATCAATGGAAATTTCATCACCACATAGGGGGTTACTATCGTGTATTCTGACATCCGGTTCCTCTATTTTTCCCTTGTTTCTTGGATTTCTATAATGGTCCAATATCATTTCTCTATAAATGTCCTCGCTCATACCTTGAATATTCTCCTAACATGATTTAAAGCATCTACAAATATATCAATTTCTTCTTTTGTATTGTAAATATAGATACTTGCTCTTGAAGAAGCAATAATGTCTAATTTTTCCATCAAAACTTGAGCACAGTGATGCCCAGACCTTATTGCAACTCCAAAATCATTTAAGATTGTAGCACAATCATGAGGGTGAATACCTTTGAGATTAAATGTTACTAATCCTCCCCTATCTTTGGTATTTTCAGGGCCATAAATTTTGATATCTTTTATATCTTTGATGCTATCATAAAGGTATTTTACAAGGTCTTTTTCATGCTCTCTTACATTTTTCATTCCTATCTCATTCAGATACTCTATTGAAGCATCGAATCCTATTACATCTGCAACGTTGGGTGTTCCACCTTCAAACCTGTATGGTAAATCATTAAAAACAGTTCTATCTTTGTGAACCTCTTTTATCATGTCCCCTCCTGTAATAAATGGCGACATGGATTCTAAAATTTCCTTTTTTACATACAGTATCCCTACTCCTGTTGGACCTAACATTTTATGAGCGGAAAAAGCCAAAAAATCACAATCTATATCTTGAACATCTGTTTGTAAATGAGGGACTGATTGGGCTCCATCTAAAACAACTGGGATATCTTTTTCATGTGATATTTTGATGATATCTTTTACAGGATAAATGGTTCCCAAGACATTTGACATATGACTTAGAGAAACAAGTTTAGTTTCTTCATCCTCTTTTAAAAAATTTAAAAATGAGTCTAAATTTAGATATCCATTATTATCAGTATCTATATAGTTTATTTTTGCTCCATAATCATTACATAACATTTGCCATGGAACAATATTGCTATGGTGCTCATAATCCGTTAGAATAATTTTATTTCCCTTCTTGATATTATTTTTTCCCCAGCTATGTGCAATTAAGTTGATAGATTCTGTGGTATTTCGCGTGAAAATAATTTCTTCAGAATATCTAGCATTAATAAATCTGCGAATATTTTCCCTAGTTTTTTCATATTCTGCTGTAGCTTCTTCAGCAATCTGATAAACTGCCCTATGAATATTTGAATTGTATTCTGAATAGTATTTACATATTGCATCGATAACTTGTTTTGGTTTTTGAGTAGTTGCAGCATTATCCAAGTATACCAACTTTTTTCCATTAGTTAAACTTCTCTTTAATATTGGAAAATCCTGTCTAATTTTATAAACATCCAATAGCGCTTGCATTATTATTATCTATTTCTCTATTTTAGGATATAAACATAATAAGTGTATATACATGAAATCCAAGTTTGCAGAGTGTGCTTGCCTATCGATGGCAATTGTTTATGTCAGGTTAATTTTTCGCCATTATCATTTTCATTATAATAGAGCCAGCATTTTACTTGATTGCCTTCTATGGTTATATCAGGAGGATTATTATTTTCACAAATATCTAATGCTTGTGGGCACCTATCTTTAAATCTGCATCCTTGTTTTATATTTAATAAATTAGGAGATTCTCCTGTAATAAATTGAATTGTTTTTTTGGTAGTTGATTTGATATTTGGAATTGATTTTATTAGGGCTTGAGTATAAGGATGCAAAGGTTTGTTCAATATCGTATCGATATCTGATATTTCAACGGCTTGACCGGCATACATAATAATAACTTTATCGACTACATTTGGGATTAAAGTTAAATCATGGGTTATTAGAATTATTTTCATTTTCTTTGTATGTTTCATATTTTTTAAAAGGGCAATGATCTGTGACTGTGTTATTACATCTAAAGCAGTTGTAGGCTCATCCGCAATCAATATTGAGGGCTCGAGCAGTAACGAATTTGCAATTACAATTCTTTGCTTCATTCCTCCACTTAATTCATGTTGATATCTTTTGGATACTACTTGCGGATCTAGACCAACCGCAGTTAGGGATTTTTTTATAATCGAATCATATTTTCCTCTACCGTTTCCATTTTTTATTTTATGAACTTTTAAAATTTCCTTCATTTGTTTTTCGATAGAAAAAACGGGATCTAAACTATTCATCGAGCCTTGAAATATCATTGAAATTTCTTTCCACCTAAAAATTTCATCAAAGGTTTTGTCCTTCATATTTAATATATCTTGATCTTTTATCATCACATTTCCTGATCGAACAGATCCATTTTCGGGCAATGATTTTATTAATGCAAGCGCCAATGTACTTTTACCCGAACCAGATTCACCTACAATTCCAATCGATTCTCCTTCAGCAACTTCAAATGAAATATTTTCAACAGCTGTTATAAATCCTAATTTAGTTTTATATTCTATTGTTAGGTTTTTTATGATAATTTTTTCAACTGTTTGATTCGTATTATTTCTTTTATTTATTACTCCTTTTTATTATTATTTGTTGATAAATTGTTAATAGAAATTCATTATGTGTATTTTTATTTTTCATTCTTAAATTTTAATTCATGTCATATTCATCTTTCAAGAAATTAATTTTAATAATACCATTACTATTTTATCTTTTTATTAATACTATATTAAAGGAAACAAAATAAATTAAAATAAACAACGGATTTAATAATTCAATCATCTAATAGTTATATGAAAATATGGCGGAGTTTCTAATAACATGTGTCAAAAAAAATGAACATGGTATAATAGTTCAGGTTGGTATAGATAATGCTAGGTATGACGTAGAAACCATTGCGAATGAAATCTGGAATAACAAAAATAGTTATTTTATTAATGCAATGGGAATTAGAGTAAAGGTTTTTGCTTTCAGACATCCTGAAACAAATAAACCCTTTTTAAGTACCAGTTCCAATATCAAGTTTCCAAATAGTTTGAACTTTATTCCAAAATGTACTTGATGATCTTCTCTCTTTACTTTTTTGATTTTTAAATTAATAAATTAATCCATTATTGTAAAAATATACAAATTTATACCTTGTGCAATTATGTTTAAATATATATGATAATGCTTTGCTTTGCTTTGCTTTGCTAATGGAATATATCTATCTATTGATTTGTTTTTCGTATCTTAAGGTCAAGATATTTAAGTGTTAATTACCATTAAAATTTAAGGTGGAAAGTAATATTGAAAACACCTATTTGTACTTTTGATGCTAAAACTGGTATATTATGTAATATGTGTGAAAGTAAACTTGATTCTGGGCAAATTACAAAATCGGATGTAGACAGTTCTATTATTATTACAAAATTGGCTCAAAAAAACTCAGAAATAGATAAAATGACTTTAATCAGTTCAAAAGAAATTGATGATGAAGTAATTTTAGTTTTTAAAAGTTCAGATGTGAGAATAATTCGTTCAAATGCAAAATTATATGAAACAATTCAAAAATCTTTTAAAAAAAATGTATGGATAGTAGAATCTGATTCTAATGATAGACGATTTTTAGAAAATTTATTTTATCCCACTAGAATTGATAATATAAATTTCATCTGGCTACCTGACGGGAACAAGTTAACAAGAGTTGTTATGGATAAAAAAATAAATTATATAAAAGAAAAAACACTTGAGAATATAAAAAAAATATCCTTATCACTGAAAAAAATAGAGTTAATTGTTGATACAGAATTATAATGTATTATCATTCTATCCAACTTAAATTTATTAAATTCATCTAAAAAAAATATGATCTAAATAAATAATTATGACTTTGAATAAATTCAACTAGTTGTTAACAAGGACTCATTTTTCAAAAGAGTTAAAATATTTAAAAATAGGCTCTGAAATCAGAGTTGCTGGATGGATTGAAGATTTCCGAGATATAGGAAAACTTGGTTTCCTGACCATTCGAGATGTAACCGGTGCAGTTCAGGCTGTTCTTTACGGCGATAATTTAGTGAAAGCAAAAAATATACCCAGACAAAGCAGTATTCTAATAGTTGGGACAATACAGCCATCTAAATCCCGAGATTTTGAAATTGAGGTATCAGTCAAAGATATATCATGTATATTCTGAAGCAAATCACTCTTTACCTATCGATCCTACCGGCAGGATAGAATCTAATTTGGATAATCGGCTTGATTCACGAGCATTGGATTTGAGAAATCCAAAAATTTCCAAAGTTTTCCTGTTACGATCAAAAGTATTGAAAATTATGCGTGACTTTTTTATTTTAAATAACTTTGTTGAAGTCAATACTCCTAAAATTATTGGAAGTGCAAGTGAAGGTGGATCAAATCTTTTTTCATTTGATTATTTTAAAAGAAAGGGCTTTTTGGCTCAAAGTCCTCAGTTATATAAAGAACAACTTGTACTTTCACTTGATAGAGTATTTGAAATAGCTCCATATTTTAGGGCTGAAAATTCTCATACTGTGAGACATCTGAATGAATTTCTTAGTGTAGATATAGAAGCTGCCTACCTTGACTATTTTGATATCATGGATATAATTGAAGAACTTTTAAAAATAATATTGAAATCTTTAAACGAACAAGGGAACTTGAACGACCATCTTTTCACAGAAGGAAAATCAATTACCGACATTATACAATTCCCTTTTCCTCGTTTAAGTTATGAACAATGTTTAAAAGACCTTGGGGGAATGGATGAAAAAATAAATTTTGGTGATGATCTTCTTGATTCATCTCTACGTAAGCTTGGTGAAAAGTATAGGAATTTTTTCTTTATTATCGACTGGCCCATAGACTTGAAACCTTTTTATATACACGAACATGACCAAAACCCTCTGCTATCCAAATCTTTTGATTTACAATTTGGATATTTAGAATTAGTGTCCGGTGGTACAAGACAGCATGATATAAACAAGCTCAAATCTAGACTTCAAAGCCAAGGTTTGTCTATTGATAGTTTTACAAATCATTTGAGATCATTTGAATGGGGAATGCCTCCTCATTCGGGATGTGGTTTGGGTTTCGATAGACTTATGATGGTTTTATCAAATTTACCTAATATTAGAGAAGTAGTTTTATATCCTAGAGATACATCTAGAATCAGTCCATAACTATTAACTCTATTTCCAATATACCTTTACTTTCATTATGGATGTAACACTTTGTCTCATCTGTGATTGTTGAATGAATTACCCAAGGTACTGGGTTTATTTCCATAAATTTCATATCTGTTTTTGATGGTATAGGTTTTGAGGGATGTGTATGGTATATTCCCACGACTGAGAGATTAACAGATTCTGCTTTTCTATATGTTAGATAAAGTTTTTCTTCATTTATTGCAAATTTTATCTCTGATTTATCATCATTATCCATTGTTATTATTTCAGTGACGGTAAATTGATTGTACTTTCTTTTTCCGAAAAGAATTGCACATGATTCTAATGGTTTAATTTTTTCCGAATAATTTTTCAGCATGCTCCAATGCTTTTTGTTAATTTTAATTGAAAATGATACTTCATCTTTTGCTTCTTCTTCTGTCATATGTTATAATTATTATTTATTGCAAATTATCCTTACTGTTTTTGTTTCTAAAAACATTAAAAAAAATAAAGAAACTATTAATTATGCTTAACTTATTTTTTTATTTGTATATACATATGGCGGATTGGGACTTGCTCATACCTGGAGCTGGCTTGACATCTGTTGGTGCTGTTGGAGTAACGATTGCGTTATCAGGAATATCTAATACCTTTTTGGAGGGGATGCATGCTGTTTCACTTTTATGCATGTTCTTTGGTTTAATAATGTTAAGTGGTGGATTATTCAAAGACGGATTTCCTCGATCTAATAAAGCAAAAAAAGCAGCAGTGATAATTTTAACTTTATTTATCGTTGCTGGACTAGTAGGTGCTTACCAAGTTAGCAGTAAGGTGCCATCTATACTTTCATTTATAGGAATTATAGTTATTATCAGTATTCCAACTTTGATAATTATTATTGCATCTCATAAAAAATATCAATATTTGAATAAGATAACAATTGCATGTATAGCCTTGATGATTGTTGGTTCTGGAATTATTATATCTGCTTCTTGGATAGGCAGTAGTAGCAGCAGTTCAGCTACGACTGCCTCTGAAAATAAAGGCGATAATTCTACAAAACAATCTATTCCAAAAGTTATTAATGCAACGGTTTTCCGAGCTTCAATTCCACCTGGTGCTTCTGGACAGGGAAATCCAAGCTATTCTCCCGCAATAATTACTGTAAAAAAAGGTGATGCAATAGAATGGACCAATCATGATAATGTTCCCCATACCGTCACGAGTTTCAAAGACATTGGTAAATCATTTGATTCCTCTATAATAATGAGTAATAAAACATATCTTTTGGATACATCTACCTTGAAGGGCGCAGAGTTCGATTACTTTTGTACTATACATTCATACATGAAAGGCAAAATTATGCTAAAATGACTGACCTTCGTCTTATTATAATTTGAAATAGATATAAAAAAGATTATTTTTTTGAAAATATATTTTTTATGGATGAAAGCATAAAGTTATTGCCTTTAGATGGTTGAGTTTCTTCATAGCATTCTAAGCATAGTGCACGTAAATTCTCTGGTCTATTGTCTTTTTTTGATCCATTAACATATTGAAATTGAGGCTGATTTGACCCTGATAATTTTTTTGAACAGCTTTGACACCTGTTCTTTGATCGTTCTAATACTGTTTGCTTAATTCCTAGTGTAAGTTCCTTGTACTTTTCGCGATTTTTGCTTTTGCTGTTGTTTCCTGATGCATTTCCAAAAAAAGACAATATTTTGTTTATTCTTGATCTTACATAAATTCGTTTTTTATTATCAAATAAAATTAAAAGTTAAGTTATTCTAGTGATGTATCAATTTATGAACGAACAAAAAATTACCTGTGCATATTGTGGAATTGATATATCTAAAAAAGATGTTTGGCCACATGTTGATGGAGATTTAAATCTGGGCGTAAAAAAAATTGATTTCTTTTGCTCTGAAGATCACAAATTTACCTTTTTATCATCTTAAATTATTTATTATTGATTAGCAAAAAAAATGAATAAAGAATTTAATACCATTTTTTTAAATACATTTCTTTTTTATTTATGAATTTTCTTTTGTTGTCTTTACAAATTTGATTATTATTGTCGACATTATTACTTTTTTTTGTTTTTAAGGTTGATCTTCTGAAAATATATTGCGACTTTTTATTGACAAATAAAGTCTATTCTATGTTAATTCTCTTTGTAAAATATCAATTTTTACTATGACATTTTTTCTACAACTTCTATATGACATTGGTGCCCCCTATGATTTTTATCAATGATTTTAGCTTCATCTTCTGTGATTGGGAATTTTTCATCAGTTAGATGTTTTGGATCTTTTTCTAATAAGACTATTTTACAATCATCACAAATTAATTGTTGAACGATCACAATTATATATAAACAGAATAAATTTTTTAAACTTTTATACTCCTACAATTATCACATAACAATATATTTTAATATTTGGAAGAAGGATATAATCTCCAATGCTTTGATTCATTTGTGTAATATTTGAATTAACATCGTTTAAATGTTAAATAGCATTAAAAAAATGAATATTTTACAATAAACCTTTTTTCTAATTACAATCCCTGATTATTACCTATGGAATTAATACGGGTTTGATAATTCAAATGGACCTTCATATTGAATTAAGCATACCGAACGTTCTTTACAGACTACAATATTGGATGTGGAATAATTTGTACATTTGGCATTAATATTGCATTTAATATTTTGATGAGTTTGTTGTTGTTGCTGTTGTTGTTGTGATTGATTGTTACATTTGGCATTAATATTGCATTTAATATTTTGTTTATTCATCTGGTTAACGCCATTACCATTATTATCCGAAGATAAAGAATCATTTTTTATTGCAAAAATATAATTAATATTTATAATTGAATTTATTACAATCAAAGAAATTATCATAATTGATATAACATTTCGCATAATCAATCTATGTTACTTTTTTTGATATATTTAAAATTCTTCAGAGAAATACCTTCGAGAAAACTGAATTGATATTATATAATAAATTTCTGTTAATTCAACAATTAATCCTGCTAATTTGTCTCTGGAAAAGAAGTTAAGGTAATACTTTTATCAGAATTTTTTTTATTTTTGTAAAATAATATGCGTGGCAAAATTTAAAAAAATTATTAAAAATGTATTATTGAGGTGTAAAGGTTATTGTATAGAAAATAGTTTCTGTTTCTTTAATTGCATTATTTAAATGGCTCGTCGTATTCTCCAATTCTCATTCACAACACCAATCTATTAGAAATTTACTTGCTGATTTAGTATCTTTGAATACAATGTCGTCAATTTTATTTTTATCATCAGGTAGAAGGGCTCTAAAATCTGAAAGTTTTAGTGGGGTATTGTTAAGTGTAATTATAAACTTTATATCTGCCCTCTTTGCAGATTCTGCCCCTAAAGGCGCGTTTTCAACTATAATTGCATCTGAAGGTTTTAGATTTAATCTATCAAGTCCGGTTTTAAATGGCTCTGGATCGGGTTTTCCATCCTTTAAATCCTCACCTGATATTATTACATTAAAATTTTTTAATCCATTTTTTTCAAGGAGCGATTCTACTTCCTGTTTGGATGCGCCACTTACTACCGCCTTTAGACAATTATTACAATTTAATGAATCTATTAACTCTCTAACTCCTTCAAATGCTTGAGCTTTTTGAATTTCTTTAAAAATCTGTTCTTTTCTTTTATTTATTTTTTTTACAAGAATGTCATCTACATCTTTGTCTTCTATTTTTTTTCTTTTGAATATCTCTTTAACCAATTCAGGTCCTGGCATTCCTTCTAGTAAAAAAATGTCCTTTTTGTCTATTTCTTGATTAACTTCTTCTTTAAATGCGATTTGAAATGCTTCTGCATGATATGGCATCGCATCAATCAATACTCCATCCATGTCAAACATAATTCCTTTCATTTAAACAATGATAATAAATATAGATATTAAAGATGTGATCACTTTTTTCTTTAACGCCTTTAAAATAGTGATAGCAATAATCTTAATTGTAATCTAAGATTCATAATTATTCCTTTAATATGTGGATTGAATTCCTAAAATTAAAATTAAAATTAAAATTCTATAATATTAAAATATCTTAGTTGTTCTTCTCAAGATGATTTTCCGAGTCAACTATATTATTGATGTAAATAATGTGAACTTTTTACTTTTGATATTTTTATTTTAGGCTAGGACAAATTATGGTATGGTAAATATCTCAGAAAGTTGTTTAGCAAAACATAATCATACACACAAAAAATTTTTTTCGACTAGATAACGATTAAAATGAATCATCCTTGATTAGACCTTATCTTGAGTGTTAATTTAAAATGGAAATCTTTGTAAAATTAATCAGATAATATATTAAAATTTATCTAATTTCATTATTTATGCATTTAATTTTAATATATTTGATTGATATACTCATATAAAAAAATAGTTAATAATATATTGTAAATGAATAATATTGTAAGATAGTGTTTTAGGTATTTGAGTTTATTATTAGAATGGAAGGAGGGGAAAAAGGATAATGCCATCTGCAAAAAAAATTTGTATAGTGTGCGAAAAGAATATAGTCATTACTAGAGGTAAAGATATAAAAAGATGTCAACAATGCAATAATACTGTTTGTAATAATCATATAAAATATTGCAGAATATGCAATCAATTAATATGCGATAACGAATTACGAAAGTGTGATTATTGTCCATTTGATCAATGCAAAAATTGCACTGCCAAATATGGAAAAAATCAAGACCAATCTTATTCGTTATGTTGTACAGACTGTGTCAAATCACATGAGAATAAAATATCTTAAATTAATTACTAGTTTAATATTTCTAAAAAAGCAACCAATCCTATTATAGGATTTTAAATAATTTATATTAAAGTTAACTGAAAAAATTTTATTCAATATATAATACAGCCAAGATTAATAATATCAAATATAACAAATTCAAAACCAATTAATTTATTTTGTACGGGTTTTGCAAAAAAATGATACAAGCGGATAATGAATGAATCTGTGTAGAAATAATTTTTTTTATCGACCAATATTTACAATTTTGCTTTGTATTATTGAAACAATAAAATTTATATGTATTTATAGAAAAAAGTATATCTAAAACTGTGCTAAATATATGATGACAAGTAAAATAAATTGCTAGAGTTAAATGATGGAAAGACCTTTTCAAATGCCACTGAAATAATGGCTTTATTTCCTAGTGTTAGCTCTGTTCTTTCTTTCAAAACTTCGTTAATATTGCGGCAATTATTTGAAATAATGGAAAATAGTGTCAATAACAATAAAAATGAGGTTAAAAATCATCAAAAAATCAGGATAATAATTCCTTATGATAAAATACTATATGAAATTATTCAAAAATTTAAACAAAATAACAATTCCTTTGTACATTATATTTCAGAAATAAATGATGATTCTGTTGAAAAAGCTGTATTTTTAATTGTAGACCGCAAAATCTCTTTGGTTATTAAAATAAAAGAACAAGATAGTCTGGAAAGCGCTGAAAGTGATATAGAAAATAAAGATTTTATGTTGACTGAGAAAACATTTTTTTTATATAACAAAAGCGACAATGATATTAGCGACTCTGTTGTATATTCGCATATTGCTTCATTTGAAGCGCTGTGGAACCAAACTGAAAATTTTGAAGACATTAAAAATGAAGATGACGTAAAAAGAAAGGACTTTATCAATATTTGTGCTCACGAATTAAGAAGCCCTATACAACCAATACTTGGCTTATCATTGCTTGTAAGAAATAAAATAACAGATTCTTCTCAGCGTGAAATGCTTGATATTATAATCAGGAATGCAAAAAGATTAAAGAAATTAACTAATGATTTACTTGAAATTGCTAAAATTGAAAGTAGTATGATAAGCCTGGAAAAAGAAAAATTTAATCTAACTGATTTCATAAATTATATTATAAAAGATTACGAAAATAAATATTCAAGGGAAGATATTAACAATAATTCCACTTTAAATATAATCAAAGTCATTCCCAAGGATATTGTCTTTTTTGTAGAGGCAGATAAAGATAAGCTGATACAAGTCATTTTTAATATTTTAAATAATGCAATTGGAGTAATGGGATACAATTATGATAACAATCCTATTTATTTTTCTTTAAAACAAAGCGATAAAAATGAAATTCAGATTAGCATAAAAGATATGGGTCCTGGTATCGATATACATATTTTACCAAAATTATTTACTAAATTTGTAGCAAAGCCTGGTAAGGGGATTGGATTAGGATTATTTATAACAAAAAGTATCGTCGAGGCTCATGGTGGCAAAATATGGGCTGAAAATAATAGAGGGGAAAAAGGTGCTACCTTTTATTTCACCTTGCCAATCATAATGCAAATTGAAAAGAATACTAAAGTAAGAAAAGTTCTTTTAGTTGTTAAGACGCCATCTTTTGCATTATCTTTAAAAACTGTTTTTGAAAAAAATGGTGATTATATAGTTGATATACTTGATAGTCCATTGTCAGCACTGCAAATATTCATTTCAGGATATTATGATTTTGTGATTCTTGATGTAGAAATGTCTGAATTAAATGGATTTGATTTAAGCTCTCAGCTAAGGCTAAAAGATGACAATATCACAAGTAGTTTTTTTGACCTCCGGAGAAACCAATTATGAGCCCATTCGAGAATTGTATGGGATTTCGGATAAGAATCATTTTATAAAAAAAACGCTAGCACCAGAAAAGATTTTAATGCAATTGGGTACTTTAAACGAAATAAAATAAAAGATGTAAAAGAAATGAAAAGAAGAGTGATGTCATTTTTATATTACTTGTTCTCATCTGAATTGTATTTTCCACAAGATGACATATAGTATAGCCTTTCATTCCTATAAGGGAGGAACCGGAAAGACAACCTTAGCTTCGAACCTGTCTGCATTTTTGGCAAAAAAAGGCTATAAAGTTTGTCTTTTAGATTTAGATCTTTATGCTCCAAGCCTGCAGACATATTTTGAAATAAATCCAAAAAAATGGTTAAATGAGTGCTTGTATTATAATGTGACATTTGATGATGTTCTTACCGATCTCTCCTATTTAGTATCCGAAAAAAAAGGAGAAGGACAATCATCACTATCGTCATCCAAAGGAAAATTATACGTTGGTTTAAGTGATTTTAATAAAGATGATTTTATTAAACTTGAAGGAAGCAATAATGATTTTCGAAAACAATCATTTCATCGGTTGATTGTATTTAGAGAGCATTTAATTAAAAACTATAATTTTGACTATATCATACTAGATACTAGTCCTGGAGTAAGATATTGGTCTTTAAATGCATTAGCTCTGTCAGATATAATTTTCCTCACATTAAAGATGGGCGATGTGGATATAGATGGCACTAAAAAGATGGTCAGTGAAATCTACAATTCCTTTACAACATTTGGCTCAAAGTCTTTTCTCATTTTGAACAAAGTTTCAGGATATTGCATCCCTAATACCTTTCTTAAGGGGAATGTTGAGAACAATTATTTAAATCAAAATCAGGATCTTAATAATAATGATGGTATTGGTAAAGATATATTATTGCCATATAATTCAGAGGAGAGCACATCACATCATGGACGACAGTTAACAGAGGGTGATCAGAAGAAAATATCGATAAATATAAAAGATGGATTTTCTGATGATGTAGGAATGAAAGTTATATCCTCTATTCCATGTTATTGTGATATTCAATTTAGTAAGAAGGAATTCTTGACAGCTACTCAATTAGTTCATCCTTTCTCCGAGAGAATAGATTTATTGACTAAATCAATGCAACAAGAGTTAAAAGATAATGAAATTAATTAATTAATTATTAATAATTTCCATATTTAAATTAAGTGCAAAAAAAAGTTCATTGTATAAATTGATATATTTTATATGCGGAATAAGAAAAATATTGTGCATAATATAAATATTATTTTATATTAAATCTGTTTTTGTGTAATTAAAAAAAGAGGGTATCTCAATAAACCTATTCTCAGTCTAATATATTAAAATATTTTAAATATTGTCATTGTCAACAAAGATAATTGTTAATATTTATTTTTATTATATAAAACAAAAATACGACAATAAATTATAAGCTGATTGTAGTTGAATTAAACTGATAGATAAATGGATTATTTAATCGCAAATGATCTCCCTAATAATAAAACTTATTATCTTATTATATTTAAAATATCTGCAATATTTCAAATTATGTATCGTCTTTATTTTCTTTCTTTATCGCAGATTTTATATACCGACTACAAACTGTTTTATCTCAATAGCGGAACTATCTATTAATATTTACGATATATTATTATACAAATGATTAAATCTTAAAACTAATGAGCTGTATTGAAGATCTCAAAGAAAAATTTAATGCATATGAAAATGCAATGAAAACATGCCTTCCTAAAGTTGATCCAAAACTAATTACAGAGGTACTTCAGTTGATGAAAAAAGAAGCAGCGCCAATGTATACAGTGGAAATATTCTTAAATACAAATTCCAACGTTAATGCAATACGTGATAGAGTAGCTAGACAAACAGGAGAAGTGGCTACATTCTACGACAATGGAACTCATATGGTAGCGGCACATAGAATAACTTTACAAATGCTTGAAGAACTTTCATCTCATGAGGATGTGGATGAGATTAAAGGCACTCATATTACAAGAGGCACTGCTTCTATTGGACCGTCTTTTGAAAGGACCCATGACGATGAGTATTGGGAAGGCCAGCGCGATTAACATTTATCTTTATTAATGAAAAAAAGCATATCCATCATAAAATAATTTTCTTTTTTTCTCTTTTCGAAAGGTATCAAATAACGGTTATAGCATCGTGTATTTAAGAAATAACCTCTTAATTGGCGCGATTAGATGGATGGATTTTGATACAATCATGATAATATCTAGATAATTTTTGCCGTTTATTCTGATATTATTTTTTGAAACAGAGACAAACTTATGATAATAGACTGATCTAGGCTACTTTGGCAGAAGAATAAACAACGAAGTTCAAGGATTACTGCTGGGTGGCTATGTAGAGATGAATTTGAAAGCAGTATGATTACTTATGTTTCAATAAAATATCGATAAGATGACTAATCTAAATCGTAAGTTGAGTAACATAAAATGTCGATTAATTGATGATGAATCAATAATATTTTAAAAGCTGCAGAAGAAAGATTTCAAATATTCTGGAAAAAATGCATGAAAAATTTTACCTGATTTACCTTTAATATATGATAAAGCAAAATAAAAGAAAATAACAGTAAATTAATTCCATCTACAGCTAGTATTAAAATAGTTAAGAGGAGGTTGACAGTACTTGTGAATAAATATCCCATCAGACTAATGCAATGCTGTATAATTTTCTGCAATGAATATTGTCATTTTGCACTATGAAATTGCGTTCCAAATGCTGAAATATGGTTGTCGATATACCCGTAGATACACATAATTTGGAATTTTATTCTGCTGGAGAATCACACTTTCTGGTAAATATGATGTAGTAATGAAATAATATTTTGAATGCTGTATCCTTCGTATAATATCTGCTCCATATCGCTCTCTATTTATATAAATATTTTATCAGCCACAAACGTCAAATTATCAACAGGTAATTTCTAATTAATTATTATGATCATGTGTTATTGGGATAGCCATTGTTATTCTTGCTAATAGTATTATAAAAGAGAAGAGTAGATTTGTGCTCTACGTACTGCTATACTTTTACTCCCTTACTTATTTTTATAGTCTACATTGTATAGTACTGTGCATGACAATTTCAAACTTGGTAAAAAAGGAGAAATTCTTCTAGAAATGCCAATTATACAGCATTTTGAAATGCCCGCAGATGATGTGGACAGAGTGCAAAAATTCTATAAAGATGTATTTGGATGGGATATGCAAAAGTGGAGTAATCCTGAAAATCCTGAAAAGGACTATTGGTACTTTGAAACCAAAGACGATAAAGGAAACAGCGGCATTGGAGGAGGAATGATGAAACGTCAGTCTCCTGAACATACAGTCACAAATTACATTACTGTTTCATCAGTTGATGAATATGCATCTAAATTAGAAAGAGCAGGTGGCAAAGTGATTATTCCTAAAACAGAAATTCCAAATATGGGATTTTATGCAGTATTTTTGGACACCGAAAATAATATGTTTGGATTATATGAGGCAGCAATAAATAATTAACTATACTTTTACTCTTATTATATTTTTTAAATTTATTTAGTTAGTACTTTTGAAATAAACTGATGTAATAAAAAAAGAGATGAGAAATGGCAAGTCTTGTACTTTTCTAATATACCTAATCTAAAAAGAATCATGAAGATATCATACAGTTCATTAACCGTATCATTGATACAATTAAGAAATACAGGTTCATCGGTTTGAATTATCATTTTTATTCTACCGAGACCTGGTGGAATTTATCACCATAGTCAAAATACACTCAGCTGACTAAACGATAAAGAAATATGCTTAGATACAGTTTATCGATACCAAAAAAAACTATGAGGAGATTGATATAAAGATGAAAATAATAAGGATATGAAAGAAGAGGGCCATCAGTTTCTGAATCTGATAACATCGAATTCTAGATACAACAATAGTGAATTCGGTCGCTTTAAAGGTATTGGTTCTATATAATTTATACTTGCAGACTTTTTTTTGATAAATTATAAATAGAAGGTATCAATGGATAAGTGGAAATCTGCTTTTTGCTATCTTTTATACAATCTTGACCTTTCATTAAAATACTTTATGACAATGCCATAAAATCGAAAAAGATGCTCAGCCGCCATTGATGTTTTTCCTTTATCTGGTTTGAATGAATTGCACTTGTAAATAACAAAAAGATTGATCTAATTCTGTTAGAACATTGTTATCTACCATTGTCGATATATCAATATCTTTGGGACAGTATTTTAGCACCATTATCACTATGGACCGGGTGGGATTTGAACCCACGACCACCTACGTATCCTCTGCAAATATGCATGCAAGGCAGGTATTCTACCAGACTAAACTACCGGCCCTTTTAAATAATCAAGTCAACATGTTCTATTGTTATATTTTATTGTTTATATTGATAAATATTTTACAAGAGCAAATATAGTAAATATATTATCTAGCTTTGAATATTAAATATCTATGACAAAACAATATGCTAATCAGGATGTATTGTGTGATACCGATTGGGTTGATAACAACCTTAACAATCCTGATATAAAAATACTGGAAGTTGATTATGATGTTGAAAATGCTTATAAAGAAGGTCACATCCCTGGTGCATATGTAGTTTGGTGGAAAAAAGATATCAATGATTCGTCTACTCGAGACATAATAAATAAAATTCAATTTGAAACTCTAATGTCCCGTATCGGCGTGTTGCCTGAAACAGAATTAATACTATATGGAGATTTTAATAATTGGTTTGCTGCATTTGCTTTTTGGGTTTTCAAATATTTTGGTCATAAAAAAATTAAGATTATGAATGGTGGTCGAAAAAAATGGGAGAGCGAAGGCCGAAAATATACCAAAGAAGAACCAACTCCTACCCAAACAAAATATGTAGCATCAGCTCCCGATGAAGGATTAAGAGCTTATTTAGATGACATTAAACGTTCTTTCAAAAAAGTTGAGGTTGGATTGGTAGATGTTCGCTCTCAAAAAGAATTTAATGGCGAAATAACTGCACCACCCGAATATCCTATGGAACATGCACAGAGAGGTGGACATATTCCCGGAGCAAAAAATATTCCATGGCTCCAAGCAATAAATGAAGATGGTAACTTTTAAAACTGTTGAAGAATTGGAATCTTTATATGGAAATCTTGGTATTACTCCTGATAAACATATAATCTGTTATTGTAGAATAGGTGAAAGATCCTCTCATACATGGTTTGTACTAAAATACCTTTTAGGATATCCATCTGTTAAAAATTATGATGGTTCATGGACTGAATGGGGCAATATGATTGGAAATCCCATAGAAAAATAAGTGATTAAATATATGAGTACATCCAATACAAAACCTTCATCATCTTCTACCTCCGATTTAACTTTGGTAAAAAAGGGAAAATTCTATTTTATTTACGATGATTCTAAATAATTGGATTTTAGAGGATAAAACAAAACGTGGT
Organism: uncultured Nitrososphaeraceae archaeon; assembly: GCA_963824915.1. Classification (GTDB taxonomy): domain Archaea; phylum Thermoproteota; class Nitrososphaeria; order Nitrososphaerales; family Nitrososphaeraceae; genus Nitrosocosmicus. The sequence continues at coordinate 5,698 of CAWGRD010000002.1, read as the reverse complement.
TTAGAGGTTAAAGAAAAAACAAATGATCCTGAAAAAAAAAATGTTTTGTCAGAAAAAGGAATGATTTATGATATGGATGGCAGAGGTCATAAAGTAAGCATTAGATGGTATTATCCAAAAATTGAGTATTCATTACAAACAATAGAACAAGATGCGCAAATAATGGAAAAACGTTATATTGAAATTAGAGAAATAACATGCCCAAGTGATTAATTTTTGTAAAAATGAAAAAATGAGATTTAGTTAATCGATTAAAATTTTATCAAAATTTTTTATTGATATTTTATAGATTAAACCGTGAACCAACACTACTCATTATTAAAGCAAATCTTTCTCTTTTTTAAATATGTTGTATAGTTAATTTATTTATATTTATTATTAAACTTGTATATATTCTTAAAATCCATAAATTATCATTGCAAAATAACATGAAATATATGTAATTTATAAAAACTAGTTTTATACACCTTAGAATTTGAATTTTTCCCTGACTTCGCTTCCCTAAAATATCGAATTTAACCTTGAATTTGTTATTATTATCTAAAATGACCTATTGATATCAAATTTTTAAAATGATATTTTGATTCTATAGTTATCATAAATCGAAATTATAAAAACCTAGTATTTTTAGAGACTATATAAATACATTTTAATATCCTGAATCTGAAAATAATACATCAATGTCTTTGTTGCTTTCAGATAAAGTTTGGGTAATGCTTTCTGAGGTCGCAAAAAGAGGTATATATCCTACTCATGGTTCTAAATTAGGTATCTTTAGACTTCCTATAGATATTGTTGGACAATCTGAATTTAATAGTATTATGAATGATTTGAAAAATTCTGGTTTTATTTTGGATACTTTTGCAGATAGAATTTTTGTCACTCATAAATGGACTGAAAAAGGTTTTGATATTTATACAAATAAAGAACAAAGTGCTAACTTGGAAATAACTGTTGAAATAGTTACAGGCGAGGTTATCGATTTAATTTATCAGATAAAATCTTTGGAACACTTTGGTGATTTTTATTGGATTAAAGACTATAAGTATAAAGCAGATCATTTTGCTAAAATTATTATTGATACTATTATTCAAAGTACAAAGATAGGTCAAAAACTACTTGTTTACTATCAAAAAATACAAAAACTTTCTAAAGAGGATGCTATAAAAAAATTAAACGAAATAACACCTCTTGCAAATGCTTTAAAGAAAACGAAAAGTATCGATAAACAAACACCTATATCCGAGTTATCTACTCCCTCTGCTATTCCTGCAGTTAATAAATCTGAAGAAAAAATAATTACTAATGTTCCTCCTGCTCCACAACTAGCCCCAGAACCTATAGCACAGCAGCAACAGCAAAAAGTGCATCAGTCGGTGGTGGTGGTGATACAACAATCTCATTAACAGGATCAGGTACAGGTCATTCTACAGCCGATGGACCTATTGATATAGGATTTAAATCAAAGAGACAACCTGTTGGCAAATTTCAAGGTATCGAGGTATGGGGTCCATATGATGCTCCTGGACAATTAGGAATATGGGGTACGGATGTTTGTGTAGACTTTGATATATGTATTTCAGATGGTGCATGTATAGATGCTTGTCCTGTAAATGTTTATGAATGGTTAGATACTCCAGGCCATCCAGCATCTGAAAAAAAACCTTTTATGATACGAGAAAAAGATTGCATATTTTGTTTAGCATGTGAGAATGTTTGTCCTCCACAGGCTATTAAAATATTTGTAAAAAAATAAAAAAAGGGAAACTATTATCTTTTAAATATTTAAAAACTCTATATTTTAGATCATTATTATATCTCATTATACTATCCCACTTTGATCCTTTTTCTGAGGTAAGGTCAATAAAAAATTTCTTCTGATCATCTCCAATTAAATAAAATGCATTTTCACCTGCAATTATTTCATTTGGAGATGCTAATGATGTAATCTTAGAAGCTATACTAATACTAAATCCTATTATATCAATATGAGCAAATTCGATATTTTTTCCATAAACTAATATTATTGCATCACCATATTCAATGCCTATCTTTACATTTATTGATGGAAAAGAATATTTTTTAAAAATAGGATTTATGCCATTTTTATGATTTAATACATTAATAGCACAAGCAAAAGAATTTTCTAGGGCTTTTTTAGGATTATAGTCAGAAGGAAAAAACCCTATTACTGCATCTCCTACAAATTTTAAAATATATCCGCCATAATTTGTTATTGATAAACTAACTTCTTGAGAAAAAATTTGAATAATCAATGATAATTCGGCTGATGGTAAATCACGAGACATTTTTGTCGAACCATTCATATCGACATACATTACAACAACACGAGTTTTTGAATTTATTTTTCTTTGTAAATATCTTTTGCAATGCTCAATACTTAAATCAATTAAAAGTCCATGATTTTCCAAAGTATGAGATACTCTAAGTTGTACTTTTTCAATTAAATTCAAACCCTCTATTTTCATGACTATACATTATTTTTAATTTAAATAAATACTCCAGTAGGTTTATTTTTTTCTATTATTGAATTTTTTGAAAAAAAGTATTTGAGTATTGTTTGTAAAACCTTATGAATTGTTTATATTATTATCTATAATATGATACGTTAGAATAGTTATAATAAATTACGTATGTTTTATTTTTTTAATTTTATATCTATAAAGTTAATATTTATGAAAAATATTCATAATGAGAATTATAATGTATTTGTCAGGTAGAAACACATATAATCCAATAACAATATTATTTTGTTATACCTCGATCATATAGTATATATTAATTATCAGAGGATGGAGGTTGCTAATACTAGGATATATGGGAGAAAAAAATATCGTATTATATAATATTAAAATACTTTGGATTATACAGTAAGGAAGACTTTTCTTGTAGACATGAATTTAATTTTGTATAAATAAAATCTTCATAAAAAAATACTAATCTTAAAAAAAAATATTTCAGTTAAATAAAAAAAAATAATTCATTTATTAAATTTAATTGTAGATTTTTTCAATCTTTTTATAAATTAATAAAACAAAATAGTTTGATGCCTCAAATTAATTATTTCTTTAGAAAACCAGATTATTATTATGAATATGAAAAAGATGATTTATCTCTAAATCTAAAACATCCTGAAACTGGGAAGAATCTTACATTTTTTGAGGCACTCACATGCAATCTGCTTTATGAATTATTTATAGATAGGACTATATGGACATTTAAGATTATTGCAGTGACAAAGGATGGACCCAGTCTTTATTTACTTGCTGATACTCGTAGAGTAATACAACTTAAATTAAAATCAAAATGGAGTTTTCGGACGATAAAAAATAGTTCGATATTGATTAATTATTATTGATATTTGCATTATAATATATTTTATATTTTGTCGTTTTTTAATTTTATAATTTTTTATTGGTTTGAAAATAGAGAGATACATCAATTTTTTTCATATGGTAATTGTAATTTTGCCACGATACATCAAAATCACTAAATAATAAAAAAAGTAAGATGTAAATTTGATATCTTTGATTCTATTAAGGAAAATTATAACTTTCTATTGTTTTAAAATGATAATTATTCTAGTAAATCTATCAATAATTTTTCCATTTAAAATTTTTTGTATATTTAATATAATTTTAGCAATACATCCAATGTAATAATCCTGATTATTACTTTTTAGGGAACCCTTTTATTTATGATTATATAATGACGACGTGATTAGTTTAAAAATAATTAAATTAGAATAAAAAAAATATCTGGGTATGTATAATTTTATAAATTAGTATGATATCAAGTCTTGGGTGAGTTTTAGTTCCGATATCTCTTTTTATAAGTCTCAAATCTATGTCTTCTTTTACATATTTTAATAGTCTTTCACATGCTTGAATTTAACAATATTCTATTTCTCTTCTATCAATACATAAACTATGACTTGATTCTATAAATGAATATGTTATAGTTTTCTTGTTTTTACAACCACAAGTCTTTGCTTCAATTACAAATGGATTTTCTGTTTGAGCGATGTTCATTACTTTTTCAAAACCTCGTTTTTACCCAAGTTCCTTTTTTAGATACATATTTATAGTATAAATTTTTGAAATATAAAACAATCTTATTCATAATATATATTAGATAAACTATATTATAGTCTTTTGATATTACCCAATAGCAAAGACCTTAGTGGTACCATATTTGTAAATTCTACAAATTATTTTAATTTTATACGATTACGTTAACAGGAATTATATATATATTTATCCATTTATGTTTAAATACATGTTATTTATTAAACAAACAATTCATTATAATTTAAAGCCGATAAAAAACTTGACTTAAACAGTCTACATAATAAAAATTCGTCTGTTTTTAGAATTTATTAAAAAATATCATTTTTATGAATTGTATTTTTCTTTCAAATATTTTAGAAAAATTTTATATTATAATGACCAAGATCATCTCGTGTATCATTTTATCTATTTTTTAAACTATTGTTTACTATTTGGTCCTTTAATTTTGAAAAGAGTATCTTTTTCTATGATAAATATACACCGTTATTAAAGGGTAAAGAGTACGAATAACAAAAAATTTTAAAATAATAATTAATTAATTATTTTCATTATCAATAAAAATCTAATTATGTTTAATTTTATTTATATGCATATTTATGATATTTGTAAACGTTATAATCTGTATCTGAAAAGTACATTATATGTTTTAATCAGTAAATCGAATTATTATGCAATCCCAACATCAGGTAACCTTGTTCCAAAAGCGGCTCAAGCATTACAAGAAAAATTGGTTTATAATTCGTTAAAAGAAATAATAATGCAATTTTTTTTAAAATAGAAACTTGAAAAGATGTCAAACCCTGTCAGAAGATTTCTAGAATGTATCAAGATTGGAATTGACCAATCTTAATAGATTGCAAATATCATTAACATTTTATTATAATTAAGACAAGTTTCTGATAAATAATATGGATACCTTTATCTGTATACTTGATTCTATAAATATATTCCACTTTTTAGTTGCAGATCAAAGTGCGAGGCGTGTCGATATTGTCAAGCACCCTCCATCTCCTTAATACACCTATAAAAGCAGAAACTCTATTTGAAATATAATAACCTAGTGCTAGAAGTTAAAGACAAAATTATAAAAAATAGACATGATGAAATAAATAATGATGCGTTTTTATCAAAGGTATCATTGATAATCAGTTAACGAAAAAGTATTTTCAAAAGATCTCAAATCTTTGGCTATTAAGAAAGCAAAACATTATCTGTACATGGATTTGAAACTACCAAATGCAAGAAGTAAATGATTTAGAAAAAAAGAATTTGCATATTCTAATGTGGACTTTTACAAACAAGGGTGAAACAACTCTTCTTAATGGCCATTAAATGGATTCCAAATTGGGCGATTGATGAAATGCGAAGTATTTGAGGAGTTTCTGAAGGAGACGAAATACCTAATTTTCAGAAGATTAAAATTCTATTCTGAATTAGATTTTAATTTGCTGAAACCATTGAAAAAAACAAATAATATCAAAAACATCTTATATATGAAATTTTTTTTCGGCAAAGCCTAAATAATACTAATTCGTCTTGAACGTATTATTTGATATAAATTATAATAAAAATAATATAAATGACTGCACTATCAATTCTAATATGGA
>CAWGRD010000001.1:0-39449 GCA_963824915.1 uncultured Nitrososphaeraceae archaeon | reverse complement strand
TACTTCACAATATATTTTAATCACAAAGACAAAACAAAATACAATTTGTCGATTGTTAGTATTATCATGGGTAGTGATTCTGATCTATATGTTATGAGGGAAGCATCAGAGATTTTAAACGATTTTGAGGTGCCACATGAAATCAAAATTGTTTCCGCCCATAGAACACCTACATATATGTTTGATTTTGCTCAAAATGCAGAACAAAGAGGTATAAAGGTAATAATCGCTGGAGCTGGAGGAGCTGCCCATTTACCGGGCATGGTAGCTTCATTAACATCGTTACCTGTAATAGGTGTCCCAATAAAATCATCTACTTCAGTAATTGGAATAGATTCTCTATTATATATAGTACAAATGCCACCTGGAATACCAGTTGCGACTATGGCCATCAATGGTGCCAAGAATGCTGCCATTTTGGCATGTTCAATTTTAGCCACTCATTCAAATGATTTGTCCTTAAAGATAAAACAATTTAAAAAAAAATTGGAACAGGTTATCTTATCCAAAGATAAAAATTTGAACACTTTGGGTATTGAAAATTATCAAAAGAAAAAGATTATCAAAAGAACAATTTTGCACAATAAATAAATAAATAAATCAAGTTAAAATAATATTGGAAAAAGAAATAGCGATAATTGGTTGTGGTGTGATTGGTGGCGAGTTGGCTCAGAATATCGATAAAAAGATAGTCCCTAATTGTTCTTTATCTATAATTTTTGACACTGATCCTGAAAAATCAAAAACAGTTTATGAAAAGTTGAAAAATAAACCAACCATTTTCAGTGATTTCAAAGAGTTTGTGGATTCCTCCCAGTTTGAAAAAATTGATTTGGTGGTTGAGGCTGCATCTATTAATGCGGCTTCAAGTCATGTAATTGATATCCTTAAAAAGGAAAAGACATAATGATAATGAGTATAGGTGTATTTGCGGACTTTAATTTTTATAAGGATATTATTCAATTTCTTAAAATAGAATCAAGTAATGTTTTTTTACCATCTGGAGCAATTGGTGGTATTGATATTATCCGAAGTATAAAAAATTACATAGAATCAATTACATTAATAACAACAAAGAATAATAAATCGTTAAAAGGTGCACCCTTTTTTATAAATAATAAGATAAATATCGATGAAATAAGAAAAAAACAAATAATTTTTGATGGAAATGCCGAAGATGCAATAAAACAATTTCCTTCTAATGTTAATGTTTCTGCCTTGATAAGTTTAGCTGGAATAGGATTTAAAAAAACTAATGTAAAGGTTGTAGCAGATCCAAATGAATCAAACAATATTCATGAAATACATATTATTTGGAAATTTGGAGAATTTACAATAAAAATTAGCAATAGGCCAAGTTTAGAAAATCCTAAAACAAGTTATTTAGCAATATTGTCGGCAGCCGAATGTTTGCGCTCTATTTGTACACATGATTTAAAAATTGGTTCTTAAATGGAAACAATCCAATAGTTATTTAATCACTATTAAAGTTGTATATCCACGACTGTCAACTGATATGTTGTTTTCAACTTCTTCTGCTTTTATTGTAATAGATATCACATCAGATGAATCAAATTTTTTAGGTTTTATTAAAATGAAATCATCCAACAAATCTGAAGATTCAAAGCTTGTACTAGTATAATTAAAATCTATAGGATTATTTGAATTTATTAAAAAAATTTGAGCCTTGTCGTAATTACATAGTCTGATTTGCCTGCCTTCTCTTGGATATGCTTGAAGACTTATTTTTATAAATCTTTTATCATGAATTATATATCTACTATTATCATTTACAAAAATATCGAATTTAAAAGGATAACCTGCGGTATTTTCTGCCATTTTATTGATACCATCATTCATTATTATATCTATTTTTTTTATAGTATCTCCGAATTTGAAAATAAATTCATTAGTCAATTTTACAATTTCGTCAATTTTCGCATTTCTGAAATTTTCTTCATTTTTTGAAAGTTTATAGCGAACTATCCAATCTTTGTAATCCTTACAAAGATCACTTATAAAATTAGTACAAGTATTTTGATAATCCTCAATACTTGTCGCTCTTTCAGAATCATTATCAGAAGCAAACATGATATAATATTATATGAATTCATTTAACTTATTTATTAAACTTTAACACTACACACAATTAGAACCATATCATGAATGAATTTTCATCATTAATTAGAGATTTATCAAATAATATTAATAGCAATATGGAATTTTTTAAAACAGCATTGATAACCAAACCTACTTTGGTTTATTACAAAATAAACGAATTATCAAATTTTGTAGGTTCAAGGTATAATTTAAAACTCGAACTTCATTTTCCTAATCCAAGTAAAATACATAGCACCAATGAATACGGTACAGAAAACATTAGTATTGTGATAGATAAATTCAGAAAAGTATTTCCTATAGCAAGAGAGATAATTAAACAAGAAGCTATAAACTCATTTAAAAATGCAAATGTTATTGATGCCTATATGTATGAAGGAAAAGAAGGCATAAAGATAGTATTCAATGATGAAAATAAATCACGAATTGAAGTATTACCCGGATCTTTTCATTTATGGGTAAAAATTAATGAAGATGTTGAAAAGTTTTGTAATTGGTTACTGTTAAATGTTTATTTAAATCGACAACCACAAACCAAATGAATCAACAAAAAATAATTTATTGTTCTAGTATTTATTAAAAAATACTAGAATGGTTAAGAGGCGGGCAAATCGAAAGTAACAGACTCTACAAACAAATCCGTATCATGGCTGATGTTGAAGTTAGAACACTTATTTGAATATGGTATAACCCGGGTGCTGGAAATTTAAAAGTGGTTGTCCCTGTTCCATCCGATGCTTGCTGATTGGATTGTTTGCCCCAACTGTATTATTTTTGTCAGTTACTTTGAACTCATAGGAAACATTTGGAACAAGTTGATTATTTTGATCAGTAAGAACTACCCCGAATTTGGTATCTTGCCCTGCTTTAATTACAGCTGGCTCCCACAATAACTGTACATGATAAGATCCCCTTGGGGTAGTAAGAGTTAGTGGAGGTTTTGGAATTTGAGTTTGAGATTTAGGTGTTGGAGGCTGTCCTGTTCCCGTAGATTGTAATTCAACTGCATATTGAATTGGAGGATTGCCTGTTGTTACGTCTGCAAAGGTTACAGCTTTTACAGGGAAAGGCATATCCTTATTTACATATATATTATTGTCCACTCCTTTATGATATGATATTACTGTTGTATCAAAAGCACCAGCAGGAGTCGTTATTTTAGCACTCCCAGAAGGTTTAATTTCAGATCCACCAATAGAACCAATTTTACCCCATGATGCAGAGTAAGAGATCGACCAGGTTTTGGTACATAAGCAGATAACCAATCTAATGATGTTGCATATGCACCTCTGTACTTGGCCATTTCTGTGGGAATTGGAGAGACCCTAAAGCAGTCATATCAAGATCACTAAGATGAAATGTGCCATTAAATACCTGACCTTGATCTACCACAGTAAGTTGGAGCATTCCAGTATTTACCTGTGGCATTATAATCTTTGAAATAAATAGTCATAACAAATGGCTGACCTTGATTTGCATCTTCATTCTTTATTTGATAAGTATAGTATGTATTAGGTTTTACTCCTTTTCCAACATACCATGCATCAGATTGTGCATTGGCAGTCCCCATGAATTGATTAACTTGTAATGCCATTGTTCCAAGTGTAAAAATTAGAAAAAATGCAATTATTTTCTTTTCTGATTTTTTATCTAACATTTGAATTATATAAAATAGAAGGATATACTCTTTAAATGTTTATATACTAAATAGAAAAATGGGACAATTTTAATAAAAAATAAATTAGAATTCATTTAATCAGATTATAGTATATGTGTAGTTGTTCTAAAGTTCACTTTTATGATGTTGATTTTAAATTATACAGTATGAAAGTTGTTCCTTCTTGTAAAAATTGTGGTGATCCATTAAGCGATGATCAGGCAAAAAAATTTGAAAAAGAAATAATGAAGCACTGGGGATTTGAGGAAAAAAAATGAGATTTATTTTGAATGTCATCTAATTGCGTCAACTTTATTAACATCCTTAATAAAAAAAAAGCAGTGGTATTATAGATGACCAAGATGTTTAATGTAAATATTGATACAGAAGGTTTGAATGAAAGCGAAGCACAAGAATGGGTAAATGAACTTGCTAATGTTTATGCTGATATGGAAGTCTCTGATCCAAACATTTCAGGAAACAAAATCAGTTTTAAAACTGGCATGTCAGGGATGGATGATACGAACGCTGATGATATTAGAATGAAATTAGATGAATACTTATTGATGCATGATTTATTTAAGGTAAAAAATATCTCAGTTTCCTAAACCCTTTTTTTTCCATAAAATTAGTAGATAGTAATAACGATTCATAGTTATATATGTTTATATAGAACAAGCGCGAGCTTGTTATGTTTTCAGAATGACATGTAAAGGTATATGTATCAGACATAAAGCTCAAAAGCCGGTGGGATCAGGCCGTTATGCAAGTGGTCAAAAGCGCTGTCAAATATGTGAAATATTCATCAAATGGGATGGTCTATGGTGTCCTTGCTGTGGATATAGATTACGAACAAAACCAAGAAATTTAAAATACAAGGCAAAACTTAGAGCAAGAAATCAAAGTGTTGAACCACAAGAATTAGAACAAGCAATAGTTATTCAATAACTATTTTTGATAAATTTATTGATAATATTAAAAAGATAATTCAATTCCTTTAATATTATAATTGTTTCCTTATATGGGATGTCTAGGATATAGTTTAATAGTTTATTGTAGTTCCTAATATAATTTATATTAAAATTTTCTTTTTTTAAGAAACTATGAATTAGTAAATTTGCATCGACATACATTGACTTTTTTTTAAAATATTGTAGTTTATTTATAAAAAATTCAATTTCCAATTTATGGCATTTATTATGATTTAACAAAAAAAATAATGATTTTTCACTTCTTGTTATAGTAGAAACATTGGATCTATCTAATGCAAGATATTCTGATATGATATCAACTTGTTCTTTTATTTTCGGATTAATTTCTTTGATAGTATTTATTTGATATTTTAGATGAGATGGACTTGGATTTTTATTTGAAAATAATTGTATTAATAATTCTAAAACGTTAAAAGACATCATGTTTACATAATATGAAGATAAACTTTGAGAAGAAAAATCTTTTAATACTATCTTATTTATATTGGTGCAATCCAAAGCAAATTGCAATAATTTTCTTTTCGTTAAAATTTTAAAATTTTTTTTACTATATTCTCTTTTTTTTTTAAAAAAATTATCTGAATTATTTTTTAAAGCAGAATTTGTTAAATTTATATAAGTTTGAAAATCTATCGCTTTATTATAAATAAAATTATCCTTGTTACAAAAACATATCTTTAACTTTTTATCAGAAATTTGGAAAAAATCAAAATTTTTTTTTTTAGAAATACTGCAATTCTCATTCTTATTTGACTCTAAAACAATAATATCGTATTCGCAGCATTCGTATGAATTACAGGATTCAGCTCTACATCCAATTAGTATACTTTCATCAGCAGGGTATGATAATTTAAGAAAATCAATTATATCGTCAAATACATTTTCCAATTATTTAATAAAATATTTAGAATAATAAAAGCCATATGCAATTTTTAAATGAAAAATTATCATTTAGTTTGAATGCCTTCCATCCATTCTACTTTTTCAAGGTAGTCTATTAATCCAAGCATTATTTTTATACGGTTCTCTCCCCCTGCAGATTTTTTGCATTCGGTAAATTGTTCTATTAAAATTCTGTTTTCGGTCTCTATCAATTCATTGTTTAATAATATTTTATTAAAAAATTTGTCTTCCTTACCTGTATGATCCGATATATAAACAGAATAAGATTTCAAGAATCTTGCAATTGGTTCTCTAGACTCAATGCCATTTTTCCATTTATGAACTTCTTTTAACAGCATGTTTGCAATTCGCCGACCAAGCTCATGTTCTATTAAAAATTTCCTTATATCTTCAGCGTTTTCATTTTTATCATTTGTTACTGGAAAATAAGATTTCTCTTCTTTAAAATTATGAAAATTGTCAATAAATTCATTCATTACGACAGTAATTATTTCGATATCTTCAAAAGGTACATTCCAATTTTCATATAAAACATCTGAACATCTTTGGGTAATATCTCTAATTCTTCTAATTATTACATGTTCATTTAATAATTCTTCAGTTGGGTTCACAAGATGTTTCTCAATTTATATTTAATATCTTTTTTTGTCGTTACATTTGTTAATAATTGATTGATTGACTGAGATAAAATAGACGAGAGAGGAGATGTAAAAATTTTAAATACAAATTCTTTTATCTGGAGTTTAATAAATTTAAATATACTTTTTGTATATGGTGAAGTATATTTTTTTCATCTATACCCATTTCTTTCATTGAATTAATAGTATTATAAAAATTTGACAAAAAAATAATGAGTGAATAATAATAAAACTTTCAAATACCCGGAAATATAATACAACTAGTCAAATAAAATGAATTATCGAGTTTGTTTTAATATCTTTAGATGCCATATTGGGTGCATTTTTAAGATATAAAATTACATCGATTCCTTTTATCTTTGGCATTATTGGATCAAATGCAATGGTTGTTAATATGATTAGAAGTTTTATTTTAGAGAATTTTTTCCATTTTTTCTTCTTCCTCAAAAAATAGATTCCAAATATTCTTTTTTAATGGCCATTGGGTTATGAGGTTCGTTGATTACCATGTCATAGCCAGCATTAGAATATATAGTATTGTTTATAAATAATCATATAATACAGATGGTAATAAATACGATATCAAATGTAGTATTATCATTCTTGTTTTTATACATTGGAAGAATTGTGACAATTCAAATATTGCAATAACAAGGAATAAAAAAAATATATTGCTTATGTAAAAAGGATAACCAAATATTTTCGAAATCTATTACTTGATTTAAGTTATCGTGCATTTCTTTTCTGCAAAACACAAAATACTTTATAATTGTGACTTAAATCCAATAGTATATTATAATGCCTTTTGAGTTCCTTTTAACAATTTTTATCTCAAAAAATTGCTTTTGGTAATTTATTTATTATTGAGGTTTTGAAAATATAATCTAAAAATTTTATCCTCTATTTCATTATTATTCACTCTTATATGTTGGATATCATAATGGTAAACTAAGTAGTGTAATCAAAACCAATAGCTTTTTTCTTAAACCTATAGACTCCATATATAAAAGTAATTGCCAAGGTGTAGAATAATCCATATTATAATAAAGATTACAAAGAGTCAATAAATTTAACAAAATCTGGAGAATGTACATTTTTAGTTTTATCCCAAATAAGCAAGAACTTGGGAATAGATTTCATAGATCTAGCAGAGGACATCCACCTTGACCAAAACTGCTTATCTATCATTCCTTTTTTATGCAATCTAAAAATAAATTCATATAAATCAATATATGCTCGAATCATGTAGAATTGCTCTGGGCTATCTAATAGTGCGAAACGTTCTGCGTAAAAAGGACTCTCTTTTGCCATTTTTATAAAGGTTTCAGATGTTTCTAGTTTCATTCTGGCTTCAATCATCCTTGCATATATTTGATATTCGCTCTGCAATTTCAAATTATTTCTATTTACAACTAATGTTAAAATGGACAGTAGCAAAAGTCCAGAAGTTATAATCGGAAGGTATTCAAGCAAACTTACCACAACAATTGTATATCTATATATTTATTAAATATGTTAATAGTCAAATATTGCAAATTTTTTATAAAAATATTATATTTTAAATGATAAAATCATTCAATACACATTGAAATAGACATCTTAATAAACAAGTTCTTGTATTTAGTAAGCATAATGTCTAGATTAGTAACAAACTTATTTTTTATTGGCTTGGTAGGAATATTTTCAATTTTAATTTTTGTGCAAACAAATTCACCTTCAAATGAATTGCTTGCTCAAGTTACAAGCCCAACAAATTCAAATAATTCTTTCTATTCTGCAAAAGATTTGTTCGTTGCTTCAAAACCTCAAGGATATGGAATTTATGATGAGCGTAATTCGAATGTCTTTCAACCAGGGGAAGATATAATTCTATACATTGAACCTGTTGGATTTGTATATAAGAATCTAAAAGATAGTCAAGACAATCCACTGTATTTGATATCTTTTTCTGCTAGTTTTGTATTATATGATAAAAATGGTAAAAATTTGACGAATATAATAAATGTTCCAATACCTGATATCATTTCGCACTATAAAAATAAAGAAGTATATATTCCATTTACCATAACCCATTCAACACCATTTCCACCTGGTCAATATCAAATAAAATATTCCATTAATGACAGAAATTCTGGAAATACTTTTGATATTGTTAAGAATATAATAATATCAAATGGAAGTACTAGTCTACAATTCATCAATAAGCAACATCACGAATACATAACTTTTTTTTATAAAAGATATTGTTTATTGTAATAGATGATTGAAATTGTTTTATCCCATTACCGTTTTCATGATAATCATTCATAGTTTATCATTAATGATTATCTTGACTGTATTCTCAACAATATCTTTATTTTAATTATATTTACAAAATAAACGTAAATAAAATAATAATCTTTCAATTAGTATGGATAGTTATTGTATATATTATAATACATACTTTATATAACATAGAAACAAAGTTATTATGAAGAAACATGGCCCAAATGCCAGCATTAATTCCAAAAGAAGTAGAGATTCAAAGGCTAAAAAAAATATATGTAATTGTTATAATGTTAGGTTCAATTGCTGCATCAGTAGAAGTAGATAATTTTGTTGATGGATTATTGCACCAAACAGCCATTAGAGACAGTGCATTTACTCCAGCACACTGGTGGTTATATAGCCACTTTATTGCACTCCCACTAGGTTGGGGATTTGTTGCAATGTACGATAGAAGAGTTCCAGCATTGAGAGGACCAAACAATTCAATGAATACAGGTCTCAAGATAACCATTATTGGTTACCTAGCAACCATGTTTACAATTGGTATCAATGAATTGTGGCACTTTTGGTTCGTAGAAGAAATATTCTCAGTACCAAACCACTGGATGTTTAACATGGGTGTAGTAGTAGCCTTTATGGGAGCTTTAGCCTATGTCGTCAGAGTATATGCTCGTTTGGTAGAACTAGGTGCAGAAACTCCAGCAAGGAACCCATATGTAGCAGAAATGTACAAACTAGCACTTGAAGGAAAACTCTACAGTAAATCCATTCCATAAATTTTTTTTTGTTTTTTGTTTTTGTTTTTGTTAATTATTTAATTTAATAATTTTAAACGGAATAAAATCTCTTACTTTGCTCTGCTCTGGCTCTCTCTCTGCACAGCCCCGCAGAAGATATAGTAAAATACTGCGATGGTTCTAATAAATTTTCAGTTCCGAACATTAATTGTTAACAGGTAAAAAAAGAGAATGGGATATGTGATAAAATAAAAAATATAGATTTTTTGTTACAAAATAGACAAAATATAACAAAACACGAAAATATATAGAGATAAAGATCTCAATCAATTAACCACTATTTTGATGTTAAACTATCAAAAAATATAATTATTAAAAAAATAAAAATAATATTGATTATCCTAAAAGAAGATTACAACTTTTTGTTTTGTATATTCGAATCTGTTACAACAAACTCACTCGATGCAATATTATATAATGTTGTTTATATCTAATTGATACTATTAAAAATTAAAGCTTGCATTAAAGATGGGAGAAAACAAGTGCTTATATGTTGAAATTTATCTATTTGTTTATTAAAATTACTATTAGTGCTTTAGAAACTTGATAATTATCTAATTATTTTACCTATTTTTATTTGAAATAGAAACGATAAATATGACGATTTGTTACAATTTTAAATATCATAATTATTCATGGTTTTGATTAGATATGATAAGGCAATATTTATGAAAAAATTGACTCCTACTATTCATCAATTAAAAGAGTTAAATCAATCAGTTTATTTCAAAAAATAATATGGATGAAAAGAAATCAATAGCGGCAATTAACAATAGCGATAATATCATTAAAGAAATAATTTCATCGATATCAATAGCAAATATCGAAAGATGGATTAATAAAATAACATTATTTCATACAAGACATTCGAAATCAAAATTTATTGATGAAGTGTCTTTTTGGTTAAAAGATGAGTTAGAAAAAAATGGTCAAACAGATGTGAGATTTCATCGTTACACAGAAAATGGATATAATTTAAAAAATGTTATTTGTCATATTAGGGGACTATCTGATAAGGTGATTCTTATTTGTGCCCATTATGACTCGCGTATGGAAAACCTGGATGATTCCAGATCACGGGCACCTGGTGCAGATGATAATGCAAGCGGTATGTCAGTTATTTTAGAAATATCAAGAGTTATTGCAAATTTGCAATTTGAATATTCCATTCAATTAGTATTTTTTTCAGGAGAAGAACAAGGTCAATGGGGATCTAAACACTATGCCAAATTTATTAAAGACAACAATATTCCTTTACAAAGATTAATTAATTTGGATATGGTAGGATATTCTTCTAGGGATAATTATGACTGTGTAGTTGAGAGAGATATAGGAAATTCAAATATATCAAATGACCAATATTCTGAGGTATTTGCTCAAAGTATAGAAGAAATAGCAAAATTAAATACAACTATAAACACTATGCCAGGTCCTATATACGATAGCGATTACATGCCTTTTGAAGCATTGGGATATGTGGTTGCTGGATTATATGATGGAGGTGCTGAGAATTATCCTTATTATCATTCTTCTAAAGATGAATCTATTTACCTAGATACTAAATATGTGACCGAGATAGCTAAAATAATTCTAGTTGTATTACTAAAAGAGGGTAAAATTATTAAAATATAAAATAATAGTCTCATAAACATAAAAACCCATTTTTTTATATTTTAAATATTAATTATTGTAGATCTTTAGGCTGATTATATCACAAAAGACTATGTATGATTGTTTATTTCCATATAAAAATATAAATATAGATATCTAACTCAGTTAAAATAGAACAGTTCTCTTTTTCGATATATAATTGATATTTACAAGTATTGCTTTATTATTTTTATTGCATATTTTATCATTGTTTGGCTTGGCAAATCTGTCAAAGTAAAGATACTATATTTTATATTAATCTTTATAAGAAAATATTTTAGAGGTTATTTCCTTTACATATTTTTTCTTCTAATGACCAAAATTACATATACTAAAAATAATTATATAAAACAAAAAGATAATTTATGATTATTTGGTAATATTTTTTGCTACAGCATCTAATGTATATGTCACAGAGAAAGGCTGTCCATTTGTTTTGTGAAATATTAGAGCAGACCCAGCAAAAGTAAATGAACCGGCACTATAGGGTTTGTCGGTAATTGTAACAGGCGTATTTGAAAACATCGTCATAGTTGATAAAGCAATAGGGGTTCCATCAAACCATTTGGCATTAGATGGTTCTCCATGTTTATCATCTGGTTTTGTTATTGGTATATACTTGTGAAGTACCTTCTACTTCAATTGGTTTACTTGCAGTAAATGTTACAGTCCCAGTCCATATTTTTTCATCTGCTCTTATTGGTAATGCAACAACTATTGAATGAGGTACTTCTTGATTGTTAATTTTTGCACTTGCTGATGGCAACGATACAGATGTATTTTGAAATGTTATTGATGTAAGTTTTTGAATATCTAGTAATTGTGTGTTATTCTGTGTTATATTTTGTGCACTTACATTTGTAACTAATTGATTTAATATAGCTACAATTAAAATTGAAATCATAAAAATAATTTTTTCTTTATTCATTAGATCCATATTATTTCTTGTAGATATAAATTTATTATAGTATAATTTTTAAACCCTAATTTTCAATCATAAGAATTTCAAAAAAGTTGTCATAATTCATATTTAGATCTTTATATCGTTATCTATAGTAGTATAAATAAATTATGAACAGGATATTAAATATAATTCTTGGAGTTATTAAATGAATTAAATTCACTATGATGCAATTTCATGGACTTGTACAAATCTTGAATAATATTTTAATAAATAATATTGATTTATATATTTCATAATAATCATTTTTTTAATTAATAAAAAAATTATGAATTTTGACATTATAAATAATATTTTTAGAAAAATGAATTAAAAATAATTATATAAATAAATAATATAATATGTTAAATGCATATATTATAACGTCTATTTACAAAAATACATATTATCAAAATCAATTGTAAAAGCTTTTATAAAATAAAAGTAAGGGTACAGTATGTCATCTATTAATTATTCTGAAGCAATAAAGTCAAAAAAAGGAGTATTTACATCAGATAGGGAAGCCTGTGGAAATATAATCGGTGAAAGAGATGATTCAATAATTGTAGAAAAGGGCGTATTACATGACCATGTTTATGTAATACCTAAATCAAAGATTGAGTCTTTTGATGGGGCCCAAATCATTTTAAATACTTCTGTATCTGAGTTAAAATCTTTTGAAGAAAAAAGAAGATGCTGACACTGGATCAGTAAAAGATACTATTACAGACAAAGTAGCCCCAGAGCATATTAAAGATACTATTTCAGGTACAGTGGACAAAGTAAAAGGAATAGTAAAAGGTAACGATGACAAAAAATAAAAGTAAATCCTATTTTTAAATCCATCTTTTTATTTTATTTTATAAAAAATATCATGCAAAATTATAATCTATTTTCTAATACCCGAATTGGTTATAATAAATTGATAGAAATAAAAAATTATTTTTAGATTCTCTGATTTAGTATTATTTTACAAAACTTAAGATTTACCAAACTTATGTAACGATAAAATACCTGTTAGTTTACCCGTTAATCGCAAATAAATAACTTGATCAAATATTTCTTTGGTAAGTTGTTGTAAATTTTCATTATTATGAAAGTTAAAGTCGTTCTCATAGCTTTTGTCAATCCATTCATTGACTTTTTTGTGCAGATTATTTAATTCACCGTAATTATCTTCAATCGTCGATAATACATTACCCTCCAAAACCTGCTTAATAAATTCATGTACTGTTCCATATTGAAATTCAATTAGTGGATGCATTTTAATATTTTATTTAATCTATAGATATATAACATTTAGGTTGAATAAAGGCAACCATTAACATCATCTCACTTAGGATCTATATAGTTGATTTAGTCAAATAACAACTCATTTCATAAAATAAATCATAAGATTAATCTATTTTGTAAATAATTATTTCATATTTTAATATTTGATTTTGATTAGGTAAACAAATATTTATTTTTTCAAAGAAATTTATAAGTATATTTTTACCATAATTAATACTAGAACTTGATAAATAGCATGAAACAAATCAATTCATAATGACCATAAATAAAATTAGCAATATGGTTTATATAATTACCATTGTAACCTCTTTTGGGTCGTTGCTGTCATTCCATTTTGTAAACAACGCTTTTTCTCAAGCTGTTCCTTTAATTCCAATCAACACTGGAGACTCGGCCTTGGATAAAAACCTGCACAGTTTTTATAGCTGCGTTGGCAAAGCAATAAAATCAAATCAACATGTATCTGGCATATCTTCATATTTTACACACGAGCCAACAAGGAATGAAGTAACTGATTGTTATAATAGTAACATTCTTCATCAAGGCACCGATAAAAGCACCGATAAAAACGCAGATACAAAGGTATTGATCAAAGCATCAAGAATGGAGGGAAGTGATCTCGAATATGAAGATAGATAAAATTAAAATGAATGCAATAAAAAAACTGAATTTTCCATTATTGAGTATAATTGCATTTGTGATATCTTTTGCAATATTGATTCAGATAGCACACATAGATTCTGCACATGCATTAACAAAATACATCAACTGCGTTACTAAAATAGCAAATAGTGGCGGTGCTCTTTCATTGTCTGATGTTACAGCATGCTATGATAAGGAATTTAAAGGAGCAATAAACTCCGACGCAGATGGATTTCCATTGAAATAGAATATTTTCTATTTCTCTTGACAATCAAAACAAAGAATCTCTTTTTTATTAGTAAAGTATTCATATTATCGATTTAGGTATTTAGTATCAATATAATTATTCGTATAATAATTATTTACCTTTACAAATCTTTAAAGATATAACTTAAGATATCGAAATTATATTTATTCATTATAACAATAGCAAATAAGTTTGGTGTTATTTTAAATATAATATATTATTTTTTATTTTTGTTAAACTTGACTGCTTTGTTAAATGATTCGAAAAATAGATGAAACTATATCGCAAATTTGGCAAATTGTATAGGTTATGCTGTTTATTTCACAATATAATACTAAAACGTTTACAAAAGCGATTTACGGAATCATATAACAAATCTAGACATAACTAATAACTCTTGGATATATACTATGTTGAACAATAGATGATAATATGGTACAAAATAAAGATAGCGATAATACTGATAATAGAGGATTAGCATCTGCTGATGAAAAAACTAAAGAAAGAGTAGCTAAAAAAGGGGGAGAAGCACCACACGAAAAAAGAGGTTTACAAGCTGCTGATGAAGAAACAAGACAGCGGGTTGCTAGTGAAGGCGGCAAAGCATCTCACAAAAACGATAAAAGATAATAACAATATATAAATCATAACATTTTTTTACTTTTAAAGATATCAAAAGTCAAACACAATAATTTGGCTTTTATTAGACGGACAATTAAAATAATTATTTCCTCCAATTTAATATATCAATTAACTTTGTAAAATTCATCAATTTGGTTAATAAAGACTAATGTAAGGTAAAAGAGTTACAATTATTTTTATTAATTTTTAGAAAATTCACCCAATTATTAAAATTTTATGAAACAATCAATCAAACATCACATTTATTATTAGAATCGTATGAAAATTATTAACTACCTAATAACACAAAGGGGAAAAATGAAATGGCGCATTAAATCAATACTTTCATCATTGGATTCATCGTAAATGTGATAAATGCTATTAAAATTATTTAGGCGCATATCCCGTTTACAACTTTTGACAAGTATTACAATAAAATAAATAAAACAACTGGCAGAGTATATCTAATTATACTAAATCCTTTGCATCCCTCATTTCTGATCTACTTGCGACCCCATTTGTAATCATTTGCAACCCTGTAACTAGCAATGCTATTCCTATTAATAGTCCGGCAAAAGCAATTCCCAAAACAGGGAATATAAAGATCATAATTGCCAAAATTATTGAGAATAATCCAGCAGCTATGCTTAATCCTCTCTTCCAATTTTTATTATATTTGTCGTTAATACCATGAATAATCTTTGAAATACCACTTAGTAGTAAAGCAATGCCTAACAATGATATAACTATAATAGAAGCAATCAATGGGAAACTAATCGAGATAATTGCAAGTACAATGACCGCAATACCTAAACCTATGCCCGCAAAACGAGATCTGTGAGGTGTAAATCCATGACTTATTATCATCTCGATACCTATTATAAATAAAAGAATTCCTAAAAGCCAGATAATAGATAAAAACCCAACTATTGGATTTAAAATAACAATTAAAGATAATATTACAATTATTATTCCAAAGCCAATTTGAATTGCACGTAACCATCCAGGTGATTTTAGCATCGACATATCAGTGTATTTTCATCGGTTCACTTTCTGTATTGATCCCAATCTCTCCATAGCAAAATGTGGAATTAATCTCATGATTGTATTTCTTAATAAATTCTTTAAATTTTAAGAATATCATATTTACAAATTTAATTACAAATATTTAAGATTTATATACATTTTTATAATATAAAATAAAAAAATTAATTTTTTTATTTTTTTAATTAATTCTATTTACAAAAGATAAGAAATGTGTATAAAAGTATTATTTTAATAAATGATATCCTATATTAAACTGGGCCTGTTAACTTAACAAAATACTATCACTGAAAATCAACTATAAAACATATTGAAATATCAAATACATAGGACAAAACCAAAAGAAATTCATTAATTATTCTGATTTACTCAAAATGTGAGAATCATTTCTTCTGCAAAAGTATATTTTATTCGCCCTCAGATCCCATTTTATTTGAGGCTTTATAATTCGGTCAATTAAAATATGTTCGATTTTCTTTTTTTATCTTATCTCTCTTTTGACTAACATTATTATATACTATTACCATTATTTCCATATGCTGTCATATTCTAGTCTTTAATATACATTAAAAACCATTTGATACCAGTATTTATATACTATGGTAACTAACAGACACTATGTCAAATAAATTCGAAAGCAAAGAAAGTTATTCATATTCACAAAATAACAATAATAATCAAGATTTCAAAGAATCAATCAACAGATCACTTGATGAAACTAAACATAATATCAACAAATCAATAGATGAATCAAAAAACCAAATTCCACGTTATAATACCATCGTAAACAGTTATCAAGAACAATCACTTCAAGCAGCTAAAGAGATTTCAGAAGAATATATTGAATCACAAAAGGCAATAATAAACTCTATTCAATCAGCATGGAAACCATATAGTGAAAGCTACAATGGAATGGTTAATAGCTTTTCATCTCCAGACTCTATAGTAAAGGCATACAGCAGAATTGTTAGCAATGTTGCAGACAATGCAGTATCAGCATTGAGAGTTACAAACAACATGATATTCTCAAACTTGGATTCATGGAAATCAGGATTGAGCAAGCAAAAGATAATTCAAAACAAATATTCAATCAAAACGTTAATGCAGCAAAAACATTTGAACAAAATTCAAGAGAGATAAATGCAGCAGCTAAAGATACTATCATCAAACAGCAATACTAATGAAACTACAATCTCAAACACAACAACACAACACAACAACAAAGCAACAAAAAAATCTAATCAATCTATTTTCCCATATATTATGGAAAATAAATATATTGCTTGCATGAAAGGATAAGGGTCAGATATGTTCTCATCATTAATATTTTTTTTTAATTTTAATTGCCATTTATCTATATTTAATTTGTATATTTCTTTTTAACAATAATTATTATATATAGATTCTTTTTACCTGTCTTAATGAATAGTCTTAGAGTCAAACCAATTGCAATCATAATTGCATTAATATTTATTAGCATTTCTTTTTCGTTTGGGAATTTGGCAATTATTACTTATTCCGAGGTTTTTGGTCAATCCTCCTCGTCATCACCACCGATTCAAATAACAAAGGATTTAACCAATTCATACACAATTTCTTCAGGTTCTTCACAAATAGGTACATTTCACACTACCTATACAATAATAGGAAATATAGATACAATTAAAAAAGAACAAAAATTAATACTGTCAACAATTACAGCCGATTTTAACAATTCCCCAATTATAGGATATATTAAAGCATCTGTCGGACCTTCTCAGCAACAGCAGCCGACATTGCCAAATCCTTTTACAGACAAGGCAACTATAAATAAAAAAATTGAAACAGAGATAGGCAATGCATTATCATTATCTACAGGAAATCCAAATATATCGAAAACTTCAATTCAATGTGATTTCGGTATGATGCTTTCAGATTGGAAATGTAAAAGTCAGGGACTAGTAGGATAATTTTCTACCATCCGATTTTAATTCTGTAATGATAAAGATATCAAAACAGGAAAGAGGAAAAAAATATTGCGTTGACACTATTATTACTTTAAGAGGATATTATAATTGAATAAAATAAATGGAAATGACAAAAAAAATTTTATCTGTGGCTAGCAAAAAATTATAAAATATAGGTCTATTTTTTGATTTTTAAATATTGATTAAGATATTATGAAATATCTGAAGTGTTTGAATCTGCTTTAGTCATTCCGCGTTTACGATATTGCTCGTCTGCTTGTTCTGTATCTGTTCCGGTTTTACCTGGTTCAGTTATTATTTGATCATTAGGATGCTCTTTTTACTGCCGTAGGTTCGTGTTCTTTAATTTTCGATGGAGTCATTGGTTCATTTTCTCTATACTCTGTCAAGGGATTGTCCTTTCTACCGATTTCTGTTCCAGGTCTCCCTTCCTCATAAATTCTTTCTTCGTTTAAAGAAGAAGATTTACTATCTACTGTATCTTTTGTCTTTCCTGCTACGTCTTTTGTTGTATCTACAACTTTGTCTTTGACATCCTTTGCTTTTTCTTTAACCTTATCTATAATTTCTCCCATTCATAGATTATATACAATATAATATAAAAAGACGACGAAAATCAAAGGAAATTTAATTTACATGACTTCATTTTATAATAATATCAATTTTGGACAATGTTTATAATATTATTTTATTAACGGAAAATTAATAATTATTTGTTATATTAAATTGTCTTTTCATAAATTGTCAAATATAAATCCAATATAATTTTATTATTCATTTAGTGTTGACGATGGTAACTTTGATTATAGGTGGTACAAAGCAAAACATCTGAAAAATCAAATTACAAACTAGAGATAAAGTGAATTTATAGAGACCAAATGACAAATATAATACTGTTTACTAGAAAAAGGATATATAAAAATATAAAATTGAATGCGAAAATTATGAAATATTATTTTGTTTAAAAGGGTTAAATACAATAATGTATATAAAAGATTGAATAAAAATGAACAAGAATATAGTTTTTACAGCCTTTGCACTTTCATTTATTTTGATAGCATCTTTGGCAATAATTACATCAAAACAAATGGCTTCAGCTATTGATTTCTCATCCATCAAACAGAAAGCAACTAATTTACTAAACCCAAATAATAATAACAGTACTCAAATAATAATTCGACAACAACATCATCACCAACAGCTAATTCAACATCAACATCCCCTCTAAAACAACAAGCAACTAACGCAATAGGTAGTATATTAAAATAATACTATAGTCATCTATTAAAATCCTAATTATTATTTCTTTTATTGTATATTTTAAAACAATAAATAGTTATCTCAAAAAGATTAAGAATTTATTTTAAATTAATATTGTATAATCTTCATTTTTGGAATAAAAATGAAACAATGGCATGCTAAAATAAGATATATTTTTACTGATTGCGTCTAGATATTTCAATAAGAATTTCAAATATATTTTTAAAAAAAAGTTTCAAACTATACCCAAGATAGGAAATAATCAAATCATTTTCTCCAAAACAATAGGATAAGATAGACAAGTTAGATAAATAAAGATGTTTTACCATATAGAAAGGAACTGAAAATACAGGGTATATACGATGGATGGATAAAATTGTGTTTCATTCCATAAAAAAGAAGTTGGTGATACATATCCTGCAACCAAACTTCAAAATATCATCAAAGAGTGACTTTAAAATTTTCATTATCCACTATCCTTAGTTGATTGACATGATCTAAAAGAAAATAGTTTTTTTAGAACTAATCATACATCAAGACGTTTTTTAGGAATAAAATATTTTGAATTTAAATTTGAAAGAAATACATTAGATAGAAGAAATTAAATAATAATTCATCGCACTAAGTAGTAGCAAAATGAGCAACACTAGTTCTGATAATTATCAAAATAATACTAAAAATGCTATGACGGATAATAAGATTGACTCAAACAATGATAAAATAGTATATGTGGACAAAGGCAAGAGTGCAGTTTATAGAGAACATGATGATGACAGCAACATTACAACCATTGATACCAATACTAATCCTAATGCATTTAGTGTTGCAATGGAAATTTGGCAAGGGTATTTCAAGGTTTGGACTGATTCATACAAACAGTTATTCTTTAGGAACCCCTCCATGACAAACTCCGAGTTTTGTTTTATATATTGGAGGTCCGATTCAAATCCGAAAGAATAATTTAAAATTTCCTTAAATAGTCATCGACTCGGTTTCGGTATGAAAATGCTCTACAATAAAATCACAATCTATTTCTTGATCAATAAAAATTTAGAATTGTTAATGCGGATGGACCTTCTATATAATACTGGATCATAATTACAATTTCATATTTTTTCTATACATGGAACTATAGATTTCCATCAATGAGCTACAAAATATGACTATAACGATATAAGATATCAAGTAATGATAAAACAGACCATGGGCAATAATGGATTCATCTCTCAATAGTTATTAGATATGAGATATCGGTACTATCTCATGGTGTACAAAAACATCCCTCTATTAACTGGTAAATAGGCAAATTTGGATATTCATAATCTTTGCTCTTTCCTTCAGACAAAAAAGAATATAATATTTGTGAATATGTAAGAATTCAAATCCCTCGAACTAAAATGTCTAAATGACAAATATTAAAATTTAAAAATGAAAAACAACTAAAACATGTAATTTATATAGAATGCATATATTTCTTCGATTGTTTGATGTATATCTTCTCTTAGCGCAAAGATATTGCATTTACAACTAAAGTATTAGATAAATAGTATGGAAAAAGGTGCTATAAGCAATTGATGGCTTTGAGCAACGGGAAATACAAACAGTATTTAAATTAGATAAAGTCGCAATCTCTTACACTTTTTAAAGAACAAAAATAGGTAAAAGGCGACAATCATTGATAATTTTATTTATCCAGATTCAAACGAATTCGTAGTTTAATTTTATCTCTTCACAAATATTTTGGGATCAATGAAATAAAAATATGATTCTGCTTTTTCTATTGTTGTAATAGAACAAAGATTGCGGGAATCGCATTTAATAGAAGAAAACACAGATTGAAGCATCAGCAAGGATAATGGTATTACTTTACCATTCCTGAACTATTACTGAAACTACCATAGATAAAAGGATTAAACTTTGGATACATTACTTCAATATTCACAATACTATACTTTCCGTAGAATGACCTTATTCCGAAGCTGATTGGGGTAAAGGATTACTTAAGGAGTTAAAAAAGGATCAATGTCATGTGCAAGTTTTTGAAAGATATTAAAATCAGTTGTGTAGAAATTGGTATTTGCGATTTGGGCAGGGTATGAGTATGAGAATATTGAAGATTTGAGAATTGTTCTTGATTCTGGTCGAGGAAAGCAGTCACTAGTCTTGTCTTGTTTTCATTATAACAAATTATTCCTCTCCATTTCTTGCCCTTTGGCAATACTTGTGAGGATCACATAATGAAACATCAAGTGGTTTTTAGTCTTTGGCGAGGATGCTATTAATTAAAGATTTTGGATCAAAACACGGGTCAAGTACCCATAAGTGCAATACGTCTCAGTAAAGGGATGATAAATCTAAAGCCGTTAATGGCCACAGCATTTCATATGACTGATGAATTACACCGCATTATTTGCCGATACATTGACGAAATCTTTTCAATTAATACATATAGGCAAGTAAAGTTATCTGCAAAATCACGACAATTTTATTCCTCAAGGTAGACTATATTCCCGTTTTACAAACCCCCTTACCACTACCACCACTATCTTCTGTCATCCAATGTAAAGAACCCAGAAAGAAAGTAGTCATAAAGGTCTATTTGGCCATGAGATGAAAAAAAAATAGCATGTATAGCAAATCAAGCGTATACTTCATACCTAGTCACCACCATATGTCAAGAATAAAAAATAAAAATAGTCAGTCTGATGATGACTTCTATTTGATTACCTTAAAATAAAAACAAAAAATCAAAGTATATTTTGACTTCAAAAGCATCCTTCCTGTAGATATCAAGATATCTGCATTTTGAATCTATCTTCTAAAGACGGAATTAAACAATGGTTGCAGAGGGGATTTTGAAGTAGCAAATGTAGATAGCAATAGCAATAGCAATAGCAATAGCAATAGCAATAGCAATAGCAATAGCAATAGCAATAGCAATAGCAATAGCAATAGCAATAGCAATAGCAATAGCAATAGCAATAGCAATAGCAATAGCAATAGCAATAGCAATAGCAATAGCAATAGCAATAGCAATAGCAATAGCAATAGCAATAGCAATAGCAATAGCAATAGCAATAGCAATAGCAATAGCAGGTATAGCCAAACTACAATTATTTAATAACGATTATTCTGTATATGATAAAAGGACATACAAAGTCAATGCTTGAATTTTAGAGGAAGAATAGATAAAATAACACAAAAGATACAAAAGACACCGATTTGGAATGAATTATCCCTAAATATATCTATGATTGTTTTCAATATAAAGCGCCATATTTTTTAAAATAATTGTAGGAATTGAAGATAAAAAGTTCGATAGATTACTTGTACTAAGTGATTATAGTCCTCTAAAACCAATGGATAAAGATAGTTTATGATATCATCCTAATGCTTCAAAATTAGCATCAACTGATTTTGTCCTTTATATAAGAAAAATCGTTTTCAATGTTAATTCATGCTGCTATTACTATTAACTGCTATACAGATAATGAACCTTGAACCTTGAAAAAAGGCAAAGGCAAAGGCAAAGGCAAAGGCAAAGGCAAAAAACCCATTTCTCTAAAATCTAATTTTTAACTGTAATACTAAAATATGTAGATAGAATTTTCGTAACTCAAAATCGCTTAATATCAGTTGTACAAATGAATGCTCCTATTTTATATCTAAAGATTATTGTTCTCCATCATCAGTCAACCTGAATTTGTGAAGAATGCTGTGGCAATAGTGATCGATGCTTCCGCCAAAAATTGATTTTCTGGTCCTTTTTGAATTTCTAGTGATGGGATGTCCTTCAATGATTCCAAACCAATGATGTTGAACCTATCTATTCCTTCTCTAATTTATTCCGGGTTTGATGATTATGACTTTCATTTTTTTTATTTTTTATCCCAAGAATCTATTACGTCAGTTAAAGGTCTGGAATGAAAATCACCAAGGTAACTAATTGCCTTTACTATAATATTGTTCGAGAAACCAAAACCTTGGTAGAAAATTTAAAATTAGAAACTAACGGTGATTTTTATATTTTATAAATGTACCTTTTATAAAATGATAGATCGTTGGAATAAGTTCAATATTTTCAATCTAAAAACATCAAATAATATTGTATAGTTTTATTTACAAAAAAGATTTTTTTACTATTATAATAAATAATACCTATTTAATTTTATTTTTTTATACAATCATTACAAATCCAAACATTATCTACAAATTTTCCTTTTTTAATTTTTCCTTCTTTTTCTACTTCCGGTTCCACAAAATCAATGACCCATGCACCACATATGTGGCAAACTGGTAGAACATTTTTGACCATGACACAATTGGAGGGACGATTCTTTTAAGTTTAAAAATCTTCTGACTTTTTTATTTAAAAATTATTTCTGTTATTATGCAGTCCAATAATCCTTTTCAAATAATAAATCTTTTACTACAATTTTTATATAACAATAAGAAATAATCAGGTTAAAAAATGCCAATCAATATAAAAATAATCTTTTTCCAAAAAACTCAAGGCAAAAAAAATACTTTGTTAAACTGATTTGAATCATTTTCTCTCGAGGGATAAAAAATAAAATTATACTTTTAATAGTAATATATGTAAGAACGAATTATAAAGATAATTATAATCTCAAATTTTTATAATATCCATGATTTATTTGTGTCGGAAATTAAGCCGATTGCTTAGAATAGAAATCGTGCTTTCTAATTTTTTCTTCTTCCATAAAAAGAGAAAAGATATCCCAACCCCTAAAAAAATCCCTCCAATTACATCCAGCGGGTAATGACCTCCCACATACACCCTCGAAAAACAAACCAGACCTGCCTCTATTGATAAAAATAGAGATATTGCCAATTTCCTCAGTGGAATCACTATACAATATCAAAACAATTGCCGCTCCTGCAGATACTATAAGAGCATGTCCAGAAGGAAAAGAGAACTCTGAGTCTGGTTGAATCAAAAAATCTGCAGATGGGATAGCTGGTCTAGGTCTTTCTATAACCTCTTTAGCAATTATACCTATAGGTATAAGAACTAATATCACTATTGATAAAATTATTGCAGTCTTTTTCCCCGCACTGCCACCAAAAATGAATAAAATAATAATTGCTAAAACCCAAAATACCTCTCTGCCATAGAGGGTAAGATATATCATTAATTGATTGATCGGGGAATAATGAAAGTTATTAATATCTAGATAGGCTATTTTATCTATATTCGCTACTGAATTATTGCCATGATTTATTTTTGGTGAAACAATTAATGCTAAAACGATGAAAGCAAGTAAGATAACAATCGAAGATATAAGAAACTTGTTTAACAACTATATACCCCTTTTAGTATAGGTTGATTGTAATGAGCCTTAATTAATATTTTAGGCAATGAATATTAATTTGAAAACATCTTTTCTTTTTCTCTTTATTTAATTTGTTAATCATATTGATTTCTAATGGTGGATTCTACCTATGTTAATTATTCAATTTTTTAGTTATGCAGAACGTTTGAGAAAATAAGGAGATTTAGTATAAAAAATTTTTGTAAATTATTATGATTTTTTCTTATTTGCCATTTATAATTAATACCTATGATTTAATACGAATTTCTCTATATATTAATAGGACAAAATACTCGATATGAAATTTGATGTTGGATGAGAAAAGCGCAAAAATATATCTGAAATTAATGGAAACAATGTCTATCTTTGTTCTTTATCATGTAAACAACAATTAAACAAGGCCATTCAAATTATAGTTGAAGATTAATTAAATTAAATTATAACTAGTTTCTAATTCTCAGATTTTCCTCGCATATCTTTTTTTTATTGATTCTATTCTTCCACTATATTTTTCACTATAGTCGTCTTTGCAAGAGTTACCACAAAAAAACCGTTTGATATATGTACCTTTTAGTTATTGAATTTTTGTTTTTATTGGAGCCAAGGGACTAATTAAACAAATTCTTATTTAATATATTAGAGAAATATCACTCATTTTGTTACTACTTATCATTGCATTATTATAATGACTATCAAGAAGCTTGAAAATATGATAAAAGATTCCCTTAAAAGTGATTGTTTTTTCCTCTATATGTATGGGTATTATATAATTATACCGTTTTCAAACAAAGTATTAAAATTCTGTTAAATTATCAATATTCTATAAATGCCATTCACATTTATCATTTACTAACTATATAATAATTCGTATCTAAAAGAAAATTAATAAATTTCCTATATATATTTAAAATTCAAATATTTTGTGAAATTTAAATATATGTTTAAATAAAACTATATGATGAAAATAAATTCTAAGACAACAACTATTGTTGTTGCTACTGTCTTAATTTCTGCTATCATGATGATGATAGGTACAGGCTCTATTGCATTAGCTGAAAAATAAATATCCATTTGGATGCAGCAATGAGTGCCTTAGATGCAAAAGATTCAAAAGAAGCATTGATTCATTTGGATGAAGCCGATAAAACCTTAACAGGAGCAGCAAAGACACATTTGGACGCAGCAATAAAGGCTTTGAATTCCGGAGATTTAGATGGAGCAAAGATGCATCTAAAATTGGCTCAAGATAATTTATAATTCTATCCCAAAAAATTAAAACAACTATTTCATACCAAACTACATACATCTTTTTTATTATTCCCTTTTCAATCAATTAAACATCTCATTGAAAATAATTGTTGATGAGTTTAAAGATGTATTTATTATAATTGAATAGGATTGCGTAAATTACACAATTATATCAATAAAAGCTATATGGGAGGCAATATACTGTTATATATATTACCATATATATTCAAAATACACCATACCTCTTTTAATTTGATTACTTTATAGGATACTTTGACACATATTATAGAATACTTTGACATAAAATTCAGCTGTTCATTGTGTAAAAATTATGATAGAAAACAAAGTAATGGATATATTGAGATAGTTACTACAAAATCAAATATGAATTATTCTTTTTCTACCTATCACAGAAATATTTCCTTAATAGTTTTCGTTGTTTTTGTATCTTTGATAATAGTCCATCAATATATGTTGCCAACTACAAGTCTCAAAAGTAATGTCATCTTCCGTGATTATACACCGAATATATGCACAACAACCTTCTAATAATATTACTACTGCTAATAACAATATTGAAAAATATGCACAAAAAGAGTATATAATTACAAATGCAACTGGTCATTTTGCAAATAACCAGATAAAAGATGGTATGGTCTCGTGGATTCAAGGCGGACTTTGGGATTTAAAAATTAAAAGTTTACCACATGACAAATCTCTTTCTTTCAATGATAAATCAAATTTAACAGCTGTTTTTAATGCTAGTTTTACCATGATTAAACCAGATGGAAGTCTTTCTCATAATCACCTTATCAATAATTTTACATCAACTAATGTTATATTTGCTGGCAATGATATAATTATAACAGGAATAGCAGATATCCATTCGAATATTGGAATTGAATACAAACAGGTGCCTATAACTGTTCACCTTATGGGTAAAAAAGTATTAGGATTAATGATTGATGTTGCCAAAACCAAGGGGCACTTTGCCAGTCCAAATGAGATGTATGGAACTCTCATTAGTGGTATAGGATTAGATAATTCTAATACAAATAAAACAAATAATGCAGACATAAATAATAAAACACAATAAGTACCTTGACTTTAAATAAAATAAAAATATCATTTAATTTATGCTATTCTTATGACAAAAGTCAAGATAAAGCATTGCAAGATATTTGTTATCATATATAATTTTATTTATATTAAAATTATGTGATCTGGTTGCAATTTTAATTTTTTTACACCCATAAATCTCAATTGAAATCTAATATTTCAAATATAACTTTTCTTTTTTTTTATTATAAGATAACTTATCATTATTGCCTATAACAATAAAATAAAATAACATTTAGTTTTCAAAACCCTATATAGTTGATGGAGACGAATATATACTTCTTTATTAATAAAATGTCTATTGTAAAGGATAAATGAATAAATTGCATTAAAATAATTATATCAAGTTTTAAATCTTGTCTTATGTTTATGCGATTTATATTTAATTCTCTAAAATAATTATTTGTATCTCTTTTTGAGATAATTTTCAATTGTATATATTGCAATCTCAACTAAATTAACACTATAAAAACCTCTATAGTTAGATTAAATAGATTATCTTTAACATTTTGTGATAATTATTAACTTGACGAAGATAACTATATCTATAAAAACTAAAATTAATCTATTAAAAAATTATTGTTATATATATACAGGATTAAACCTGTATGCGTCCAAACTCTCCAAAAATACAGGACCCTGGGATTATAAGGTTCATAAACTGCTGGTAAAGCAAACCTGCATTTTTATCTTTTTCCATGATTGCACCCACTTCAGATAAATGCTTTTGATCTCTATATGTTTGAGTCTCCAATACAACTTCTTCTTCGTCATTATTGGCTGAGACCGTTTTAGATATATTAGTAAATCCCATCATATCCTGCGTATTGCTAAGTTGAAATACTTCTGATCGGATCACCCCTACCTTTTTAAACATCTCATTAGCTTGCTTTCCCAGCTGCACCAATGCTTCATGATTTTTTTTTGGCAGACGATAGATGAAAAGCACAACATGATTTCCGATCTCCTCTTCTTTTTCTGATGCATTTGAATTACTCATTGGCTATACCACACAAATATAGTTTAAAAATATGTATGGGAGTAAAAGTATAGTTGCAAACCATCAAATCTCACGTGGATGATTCAGCTAATAATTACAAAGGTTTACTATTGCCCAAACTAAGTTTTGTCAAATGTCCTATTAAGACCAGTTTAGGAGTATTAGGCAAAAAGTGGACAATATTAATAATAAGGGATATAGGCTTTCGCAAGATTGAGCGTTTCAACCTTCTCTTAAAATCTATTCCTGGACTTACACCCACGAGTTCTTTCAATGCGTCTAAAGGAGCTTGAGAAAGAAGGATTAATCCAATGTATTCAAGAAAAGAGAACGCCAATGATGGTATTATGGAGCCTTACTGAGAAAGGTAAAGACACTCTACCCATTTTACTAATGTTGACTGCCTTCAGCTCTAAATGGTATTCTGATTCTATTTTCGAGGATAAAAAACCACGGAAGTTAAATGAGATCTTTCCACAATCAGAAGCAAAAGAAATAATTATGAGATATATAAAGGACTAGATTTAGATATTCCAAGCAATTCAAATTATTCTCTAATTTGTATTATACCATTTGATCCGTCGTTTATTGGTTAAACTAGTTTAATATTATCGCATAAAATAATTCACATGTTATAACACCTTTTTATACTAAATAATGGCGTCAGTTTTACTTTATGTCAAAATCCAATTATTCATTTGTTTTACATTTGTTTTGTAATAATGAATTTATTGTTAGTGGAGTAGGAATTTGTTATCATTCTATATTTATTATTACTTTAATTTATGCGATATTATCAGATTATTAATTCGAAACTATTACAAATGATTGCTGAATATTTGATTTAATTACCACCATTATATACTTGTTCTATTTAAGGTGATATATCTACTATTTTTATAATTTTGCAAATATATGCATACAATCCCAATACTTATGTAGAAGCATACAAATAGGAAAATAGTTAATCTTCCATTGTTTAATAATGCTACGGGCCATATATCAAAGACTAATTTTACTATTTTAATTGCGATAGCAGTCGTTGCAATATTACTCTCGGTTTTTTCATACCAATATTACACATTTACTGCTAATAAAATCTCGAATATTGCTACACATGAGGTTGAGACAAATGCTCAGATTCAAGTTCATGATCTTTCACAAATATTATCAAATAAATTTGAAAGTATAAGTAATCTCTTGCTAACACTTGCTGATTCACCGGCCATACATAATAATGAGTATAAAAGGGCATATACCATTATCGACACCAGGCAACTATATTCACATCAACTTACGGATTTTTATATGTGGCTTGATAAAAATGGCAAAATGAACTGGCTAAGTAATATTAATCAAAGCTCGTATCAAAAGTACAAGGGAGTAGATCTCAGCTATAGGCAATATTTTTCTATTCCTAGAGATAATCATACTGCATATTATAGCAGTCTATTAGAATCTAATGACAAAGTTCCGAGATTATACATATCTTATCCAGTGTTTAATACAACCATAAAAGGATCAGAGAGGATATTTACCGGTGTTGTAGTTGCATCGATGAAAGCTACTATCTTAGGGAATACACTGCAGAACCAATTAATTCCACAATTTAATAGTTCAGTAGGGCTATTGGATAGAAAAGGTATAGTGCTCTATTCAAATACTCCTTCATTTATAGGTAAAAATGTTTTTGGAAGCGAAATACAATCAAGCTTCTCATCACTTCCTCAAGAAACTAAAACTTCGTTGAATAATCTGCTAAAGACTTCATTAAATGGAGGTAAAGGATCGGGCGAAATCTCTGCAGGGGGAATGAAGAGCACAATATCTTATGAACCTGTGAATGTCAATGGCAAACACTTTTTGACATTATATATCATTGCTCCGCATAATCTTGCAAGCGACGTTAATATCTTAATCAATCAACAAAAGGATATTAGCACCATTATAATAATTGCAATTGCATCTGTAGCGATTGGAATTGCACTCTTAGTATTTTTATGGAACAAGAGATTGATATCCACTGTAGATAAAAGAACTGCAGAACTAAAAACAGCAAATGAACAGCTAAAAATTCATGATAAGATGCAAAAGGAATTTATTAATATTGCCAGTCATGAAATAAAGACTCCAACCCAAGCTCTTCTTGGCTATTCAGAGCTATTATATAAACATCCAGAAAAACGAGAAATAATCTATGATGGAATATCTAGAAACGCTATGCGATTACAAAGACTTACCAACGATATATTAGATGTCACAAAAATAGAAAGCCAAACATTAAAAATAAATAAAGAGCAATTCGATCTAACAGGTCTAATATCTAATGTGGTAGAAGATTTCAAAAACGATATTCAAAAGAATGATGGCGATATAAAGATATTATATAAACCCGAAGACCATATAATTTTAGAAGCAGATAAAGGAAGACTAACTCAGGTGTTATCTAATATTTTAAATAATGCTATAAAGTTTAGCAAAAAAACTGGAGGAAAGATATCTATTACAACTGCAGTTCAACAAATGCAAAACAGTAATAAAAGTGACAAGAAAGTACTTGTTAGTATCAAAGACAATGGAACAGGAATAGATCCTACAATAATGCCAAGGTTATTTACAAAATTTGCTACAAAGTCCGAATCAGGCATTGGTTTAGGACTGTTTATATCAAAAAGTATTATCGAAGCTCATGGTGGATTGATATGGGCAGAAAACAATTCTGATGGACCGGGATCATCTTTTTACTTTCTAATTCCTATATTGTCAACAAAAATTAAAAACTCTTAATCATTCCCAATATAATATTGATTTGGGACAAAAATATCATAACAACGAAAATAACAATGAAATCGATAGTAGTAACAAACATGAATAAGAATAGACTGTTGAAAATTCTAAATGATGAATAGAACATTGTTAAGCCTATCAAATTATGTCTAGATGATGTGGTTTAAGGTTAATGTATCATTGAACTCCTTTAGCATTATAAAGTTTGATATAATTTTTAATTTTGTGACGATTGGATTCAAAATACAATTTGAGTTGTTTTGAAATTCAGAGCAATGAAAATGATGTTACGACAAAGGTTTTCTTTTTTTACTGACGTCAATAACTATTATGATAATTTAAGAACTATTTCCAAGAATTGAGAAAAACAATTTTTTTATAAAACCACTTTTCTTGGAAGAATTAGAAAAAAGGATAAAACAGTTCTACTTTCAAACAATAAAACAATGATTATATCATGTAAAACCATACATCATCATAATAATCAATTCTTCATTTACATTTTAGTGTTTTTGGACGTAATTATTAATGTTGTAAATATTGGTGATTGCAGTGAAGACATTCATAATATGATTCTTGTATATTAGTGGCCAGTCTTTTTCAGTGGATATAATTAGTTTTGGTATATTCTCCTCTTTTAGAAATTATCTTTGATTTTATTTGCAATTACTTAAATTACATTAGAATATCATTTTTCATGTGAATCTTCCTATCGAGCAAATCCTGCAAGATTTTGCAGTTATTATGATAATAGCAACAGCAATGGCACTAATTTTTTACAGATTAAAACAACCATTAGTGATAGGCTTCATTGTTGCAGGAATTATAATCGGGCCTCACACTCCTCCCTTCAGTCTTATCCATGATGTAGATGCCCTTAACCTCTTTGCAGAAATTGGTGTAGTATTGTTACTCTTTACTGTCGGTATGGAATTTCCTATAAATAAACTAAAAAAAATTGGAAGAAAAGCCATAATAATTGCAACGAGTGAGGCATTTGGGACTCTAATTATAGGATTTTTTACATGCTCGAGAATTGGGCCTTGTCTTTTATGATAGTCTTTTCTTAGCACTTTCAATTTCGGTAACAAGTACGGTGATTGTAATGAGAGTGTTAGGAGAATTAAATATGCTCAAAGAAGAAGCTTCCACTATAATTCTTGGAACTGCAATTATAGAAGATATTTTGGTTATATCTTTACTTGCGATATTTCAATCTACAGCCGGAGCAAATGGAAATATATCAATTAATGAAATTATTCTGTCTATAGGAGTAACTGTAGCATTTATTTTGGGAGTACTAATAATAGGCTCTAGAACTGTTCCTAAATTAATTGATATTGTTGCCAGAACCAATCAACATGATGTTTTGATTGTGGCTGCAGTTGGATTAGCTTTTGGCATGGCTTTCTTAGCATCAGAATTAGGAATATCCGTAGCAGCTGGTGCTTTTTTTGCGGGAGTTCTAGTAGCAGAATCAAAATCTCATGCAGTTACAAGTGTGTTATCAACTCCTGTAAAAGACATTTTTGCAGCATTGTTCTTTGTCTCTGTTGGTGCTTTAATGGACTTTAAGCTGATTCCTCTTTTCATAATTCCAGCACTTGTACTGATTGGTGTTTCAATTGGAGCCAAATTTATAACAGTATTTCTTTCATGTAGGGGACAAAAAATTAGTAAAAAAACATCAGCTCGGTACAGCAATTGGTCTGTCATCTTCAGGCGGGGAATTAGCATTAGTTGTTGCAAAGGGAGGAAATGACATAGGAGCAACCAGTTCTTTAGTTTTGCCAATGGTTGGCACTATGACTATTGTTACTACATTTATCGCTCCATATGTTATCAAATATGGCTGGAAGATGGCCGATAGGTTAAAGGATAAAACGCAACAGTCAACTTCATCAACTTCATCTAATCAGGATGGTAGAACATAGCAAATCTACTATGACATTAATAGTGATACTTTTATTGCTAACGTTTTTTTATTATTTATGAAAATACTGTTCTACCATTAATAATAGAAATCGATTCTAATTACAATCAAAAATACAGATAAACTCGATTTAACCATTTCAATTACATTTAAAATATGTAACTTCTTCCAAGTCTGAAATTCAATTTCTTCAACGTCGTAAAAAGATGATTTCAAAATCTTATGAATACAAATTAAAATCGGTTCTTAAAAAAAGATTTCCAACCTTATGAGTATGGAAATCCCTTTAATATCCTCATTATTTCCTAACTTCAATCTCACTGAATTTAGTAAGGTAACCAATATTGAAAATTAAGAAAGGGCAAATCTTACTGATATCAGTAATCCTGATACAAACATAGTCTCTCAAACTGATAATTTTATATCTTTAAAATCTTCCTCTATGGAAAAATCTGTCTTTAAACCGAAGTTTTATATTCTCAGCAAGATTAACAATCACGAAGAAAATAAAAGCTCCGGTGGTGTAGTCCGGTTAAGCATTTCGCCCTCTCAAGGCGACGATCCCGGGTTCAAATCCCGGCCGGAGCATCCTTTCCGGATATAGATTCATTATTGATTCGAGAAAAGGCAAAGAAAAAGTATCACAAATTTGCTTAATTAGGACATCATTTTGTTTGACTATAAATATATTTTATATAGATATTAGAAAATAATTAATAAATAAAAAATATACAAATATGAAACTTGATGTTAAAAATTCTTTATATTTTATATCAGGGAATTTAAACCTGTATACATTTTAAAAATTATATAACACTATTTCCGATTACAAGTAAAAAATCATTGGACTATTATTTTGGTATGATTTATTAACAAATTATTTATAATATCAGTTTAAATATGGCAAAAGAATCAGGTATTGCCAAATCTGTAGGTGATCAGGAAGAAGATGATATGAATGAAGGGGATCAATTACTTTATAATTACTTGAATACAGGAAAAAAAATTTCAAAGCATGAATCCAATTATAGAGAATTACAAAATATTAACAATACTCCAAGAGATAATAAACAGTCTTGTGATAAATGCAAGTTTAATTTACCTGCAGAGCAAATATGTCATATTATAGAAGGGAAGGTCAACAATGAGAATGGGATATCTAAATATTTTTCTCCCAAAGGCCATGGCATGCTTCCCGGTGATGTTTTGTGGAGTTTTATAAAAGGAGGTGGTAAAAAATTAGATTTTCAAAACGGACATGTTATAAATGAAGCTTACT
This sequence comes from uncultured Nitrososphaeraceae archaeon, assembly GCA_963824915.1. Lineage (GTDB taxonomy): Archaea > Thermoproteota > Nitrososphaeria > Nitrososphaerales > Nitrososphaeraceae > Nitrosocosmicus. The sequence continues at coordinate 5,710 of CAWGRD010000001.1, read as the reverse complement.
GAAGGTTTTAAATGCAAAGATTGTAAATTTTTCTTGAGCTCACACCATTGCTTATTAATAAATGGTATTTTGGAACCTGAAATGAGTTGTGCATTTATTGTAAAAAATGGTAATGGAGTCGAGGTAGAAAATATATTGACAAATAATGACCATAAAAATAACTAGAACAGATAAGATAGAATAGAACCAAAAAACTTTATAAAAATATTATCGAAGATCAAAAATACCGAAACTCTTTTTTAATTATACAAAATCTATGCGGAATGCAAAAATTGTCACTATCGAATCAAGTTATGCTTTTAATGTTCCTACTCATTCATTCATAAATCATTTTCTTAATGATCAAATCCATTGAGAAATGACAAAACGATAAATAAACTACTTAGTATTCAATAAATAATTTAATAAAAAAGAGTTTGGAATTAAATCCATAAAATAAGGAGAAATGATTTAGTCTCTCTTGTATTTGTCAGATTCGTCTTTGGTTATATTAAACCATAATTTATGTCCATCAAATCTTGTTACAAGGCTCTTTGGTAAAGAAAATTTATCTTTATGTACTACACCTTTCTGGGTAAGAACAAAATCATCCCCAACTTCATGAACTTCTCCAAAATTTGCATCGTCAAGTCCTCTTGCTTCTTTCTTTAGAACATCATCCCAATTTATATTGGAATCGGAAGTGGGCCTAGAATTAGAAATAATATTATCATTGTTCATATTACCCTTATATTCCGTGTTCGCATCAATGGTTTCATCAACCTTTATTTTTTGTCTTTCCAAGTCATTATCTGTAATTAATGCACTTTCATCTATAACACGATTATTAAAATTATCATCAGTAGTTATTGTATTCCTGGGTAATTCTGGATCATTTACATTATCTTGGTATTGACCTCTATGACTAATACTTTTATCAGTTACGTCATTAATATCTTTAGAAACTTGTTCTCTAGATAAATACTTATCATCTCGATTCAAATATCCTCCATTGGTATTATCTTTGTTTTGTTCTTGATGGTCGATGTTTTTGTTGATGGTTATATCATCAGTATCTGTAATAGTTTTGGTAGCATTCTCTGATAAATTGTCATCATGAATATTTTTGTATTTGTCAGATTCGTCTTTGGTTATATTAAACCATAATTTATGTCCATCAAATCTTGTTACAAGGCTCTTTGGTAAAGAAAATTTATCTTTATGTACTACACCTTTCTGGGTAAGAACAAAATCATCCCCAACTTCATGAACTTCTCCAAAATTTGCATCGTCAAGTCCTCTTGCTTCTTTCTTTAGAACATCATCCCAATTTATATTGGAATTGACTGGATCCATATTAGAATTGATAGAGCAGTCGTTTATATTATTTTTATTATAATTTATATCAAATAATACGTTCAAGATGAATTAGTATTATTTAGGCTATACAGAAAAAGTATTCCATAAATGAGGTGTTTTTGATACTATTTGTAGTTTATTAATGGTTTCATCAAATTAAAATCTAATTCAGAATAGAATTTTGATCTTCTGGGAAATTAGGTATTTCTTCTCCTTCAGAAAACTCCTCAAATACTTCTGATTTCTTCAATCGCCCAATTTGGAATCCATTTAATGGTCATTAAGAAAAGTTGTTTCACCCTTGTAAGTAAAAGTCCACATTAGATTATGCAAATTCTTTCTTTCTAAATCTTTAACTTCTTGCATTTTGTAGTTTCAAATCCTGGTACAGATGATGTTTTGCTTACTTAATAGCCAAAGATTTGAGATCTTTTGAAAATACTTTTTCGTTAACTGGATATCAATGATACCTTTGATATAAACGCATTATTATTCATTTCATCATGTCTATTTTTTATAATTTTGTCTTTAACTTCTAGCACTAAGTTATTATATTTCAAATAGAGTTTCTGCTTTTATAGGTGTATTAAGGAGATCGAGGGTGCTTGACAATATCGACACGCCTCGCACTTTGACCTGCAACTAAAAAGTGGAATATATTTATAGAATTCAAGTATACAGATAAAGGTATCCATATTGTTTATCAGAAACTTGGCCTAATTATAATAAAATGTTAATGATATTTGCAATCTATTAAGATTGGTCAATTCCAATCTTGATACATTCTAGAAATCTTCTGACAGAGTTTGACATCTTTTCAAGTTTCTATTTTAAAAAAAAATTGCATTATTATTATTTTAACGAATTGTAAACCAATTTCTTCCTGTAATGCTTGAGCCGCTTTTGGAACAAGGTTACCTGGTGGTTGGATTGGATAGATAATTCGATTTACTGGTTAAAACATATAATATACTATTCAGATACAGATTATATACGTTTATAAATATCATAAATATGCATATAAATAAAATTAAATATAATTAAATTTTAATTGATATTGAAAATAATTAATTAATTATTATTTTTAAAATGTTTTATTATTAATACTTTTTACCATTTATGATAACCGATGTATATTTATCATAGAAAAGATATCATTTTCAAAATTAAAGGACCAAAAAGTAAACAATCGTTTAAAAAATAGATAAAATGATACAAGATTATCTTGGTCATTATAATATAAAATTTTTCTAAATTATTTGAAGGAAAAATACGATTCATAAAATTGATATTTTTTTTAATAAAGTCTAAAAACATACGAATTTTTATTTATGTAGAATGTTTTAAGTCAAGTTTTTTATCGACTTTAAATTATAATAAATTGTTTGTTTAATAAATAATATGTATTTAAACATGAATAGATAAATATATATATAATTCTTGTTAACGTAATCGTATAAAATTAAAATAATTTGTGGAATTTACAAATATAGTACCACTAAGGTCTTTGCTATTGGGTAATATCAAAAGACTAATAATATAGTTTATCTAATATATAATATGAATAAGATTGTTTTATATTTCAAAAATTTATACTATAAATATATATCTAAAAAAAGGAACTTTGGTAAAAACGAGGTTTTGAAAAAGTAATGAACATTGCTCAAACAGAGAATCCATTTGTAATTGAAGCAAAGACTTGCGGGTGCAAAAATAAGAAAAATATAACATATTCATTTATAGAATCAAGTCATAGTTTATGTATTGATAGAAGAGAGATAATACTAGCTCAAATACAAGCATGTGAAAGATTATTAAAATATGTAAAAGAAGACATAGATTTGAGACTTATTGAAAAAGAGATATCGGAACTAAAACTAACCCAAGACTTGATATCATACTAATTATTAAAATTATACACACCCAGATATTTTTTTTATTCTAATATAATTATTTTTAAACAAATCACGTCATCAATATATAATCATAAATAAAAGGGTTCCCTAAAAAGTAATAATCGGGATTATTACTTTGGATATATTACTAAAATTATATTAAATATACAAAAAAATTTAAAATAAAAAAATTATTGATAGATTTACTAGATTAATTATCATTTTAAAATAGTAGAAAGTTAAATAATTCTCCTTGGTGGAATCAAACATATCAAATTTACATCTTACTTTTTTTATTATTTGATTTTGATGTATTGGCCAAAATTACAATTACCATATGAAAAAAATTGATGTATCTCCCTCTTATCTTTTCAAACTAATAAAAAATCATAAAATGCAAAAACGACAAAATATAAAATATATTATAATGCAAATATCAATAATAATTAATCAATATCGAACTATTTTTTATCCTCCGAAAACTCCGATTTTGATTTTAATTTAAGTTGTATTACTCTACGAGTATCAGCAAGTAAATAAAGACTGGGTCCATCCTTTGTCACTGCAATAATCTTAAATGTCCATATAGTCCTATCTATAAATAATTCATAAAGCAGATTGCATGTAAGTGCCTCAAAAAATGTAAGATTCTTCCCAGTTTCAGGATGTTTTAGATTTAGAGATAAATCATCTTTTTCATATTCATAATAATAATCTGGTTTTCTAAAGAAATAATTAATTTGAGGCATCAAACTATTCTGTTTTATTAATTAATAAAAAGATTGAAAAAATCTACAATTAAATTTATTATATATTATTTTTTTTTATTTTACTGAAATATTTTTTTTAAGATTAGTAATTTTTTTATGAAGATTTTATTTATACAAAATTAAATTCATGTCTATAAGAAAAATCTTATTTACTTTATAATCCAAAGAATTTTAATATTATATAATACAATATCTTTTTCTCTTCTCTATCCTAGTATTAGCAACCTCTATCCTCTGTAATTAATATATACTATATGATCTATGTATAACAAAATAATATTGTTATTCGATCATATGTGTTTCTACCTGACAAATACATTATAATTCCCATTATTAATATTTTTCATAAATACTAACTTTATAGATATAAAATAAAAAAAATAAAACATACGTAATTTATTCTAACTATTATAATGTATTATATTATAAAAAATAATATAAATAATTCATAGGATTTTACAAACAATACTCAAATACTTTTTTTCAAAAAATTCAATAATAGAAAAAAATAAACCTACTGGCGTATTTATTTAATTTAAAAATTATGTATAGTCATGAAACAGAGGGTTTGACTCTAATTGAAAAAGTACAACTTCGAGTATCTCACACTTTGGAAAATAAAGGACTGCTAATTGATTTAAGTATAGATCACTGCAAAAGATATCTACAAAGAAAAATAAATTCGAAAACTCGTGTTGTAGTATTATATGTGGATATTAATGGTTCGACTAAAATGTCTCGAGATTTATCATCAGCCGAATTATCATTGATTATACAAATTTTTTCTCAAGAAATGAGCTTATCCATCACAAATTACGGAGGATACATACTAAAATTCGTAGGGGATGCGGTCATAGGACTTTTTCCATCAGAACATAATCCAAGAAAAGCCATAGAGAATTCTTTGGCTTGTGCTATGAATGTTTTGGAAATCATAAAGAATGGAATAAATCCTATTTTCAAAAAGTATTCTTTGCCCCCAATTAACGTAAAGATCGGCATAGAATATGGTGAGGCTATAATTTTACTTTATGGAAGAAATATCGAATTTGCTCATATTGATTTAATAGGTTTTAGTATTAGCATAGCTTCTAAAATTACATCTTTAGCATCGCCTAATGAGATAATCGTTGGGGAAAATGCGTTTGATTTAATTGGAAATGATCAAAAGAAATTCTTTATTGACCTTACCTCAGAAAAAGGATCAAAATGGGATAGTGTAATGAAGTACACAACAATCTCAGATATAGAATTTTCAAATATTTAAAAGGATAATATTTTCCCTTTTTTTATTTTTTTACAAATATTTTAATAGCCTGTGGAGGACAAACATTCTCACATGCTAAACAAAATATACAATGTTTTTCTCGTATCATAAAAGGTTTTTTTTCAGATGCTGGATGGCCTGGAGTATCTAACCATTCATAAACATTTACAGGACAAGCATCTATACATGCACCATCTGAAATACATATATCAAAGTCTACACAAACATCCGTACCCCATATTCCTAATTGCCCAGGAGCATCATATGGACCCCATACCTCGATACCTTGAAATTTGCCAACAGGTTGTCTCTTTGATTTAAATCCTATATCAATAGGTCCATCGGCTGTAGAATGACCTGTTCTCTGATCCTGATAATGAGATTGTTGTATCACCACCACTACCCCCACCACCGACTGATGCACTTTTTGCTGTTGCTGT